>NZ_LMGD01000026.1:0-148461 GCF_001427345.1 Rhizobium sp. Root149 | reverse complement strand
CCGGCTTCACCGGCGGCGCTTCTGTTTTCAGCATACAATGGAGCATCCGATGCCCACTATCATTTCACAGCAGAACGATCCGATCGCCGACGCGCGCGGTATAGAATTCGCCCTTAGTGCAGAGGGTTTTCCCGTGGCGCGCACCCGTGACCTCGTGCTTGCCATGATCACCACGCCTGCGGGCAGTTTTCTGGCAAGCGCGTGGCGCGCCAAGGGGCCTCTCTCCGTGCTCAAACGCGGTGATTTCTATGGCCATGACGGTCGCCTCGCCGACGAGGCCGCCTTCGTCGCGCGCGTCATCGAGACCGCCGAGCATCAGCGCGACCTGCACGATCTTGGCCGTGTCTAGGTCCGTATGTCCTGCAGCACGCCATGGGGCATGTCGCAGTCCGCGACGATCTATGGGCCGGGCATTGTGTGCCACACCACTGCCGGCCATGGTGGCTTTCATCTCTCTTCCGACCGAAACCTTGGCGTCCCCTGCGCTCTCCGCAACGAGACCTGCTGGTACGAAGAAGATGTCAAATGGGCGGTGGTTGCCCATGCATTTCCGGACCTGTTCACGGGATATGAGCGCCGGACGGCGGACGAAACCATCCGGCACAGCTGGCCGGAGTTCTGGGAGACCGTTCACGGCCGGACGCTTGCGCCGGGAGAGTCTCGGGCGAGGGATCGGCAGGAGTTTGAGAGCATCCATGCCGACGACTGGATCGTTTCGTCCGCGATTTTCTCGGCACACCACACCGGGATGACGGAGATCGTCGCGCGTCGCGGCACGGCGCGGACCATCGGCGAAGTCGAGCGGCGCTATCTCATAGACAGCGAGGAATATGCCCGCCGCGGTCCATTCGGCTTCGTCATCGACGAGGCACGCCACCAGCGTTACGACGGGCCGTCTTCCTTTGTCGGCTGGCCGAGGTCTGCGGCATGAGCGCGGCAGACGATCGCATCAGTGACGGCGCTCCCCGTCAGGACGTCGATCGTATCCAGCGTCAGATTTCGCATCGTGCAAAACGCTTGACCGTGACTGCGGGCGTGCTGACACGTTGGCGCAGGCGTCGTGGACGGTGGCGGACCCGCTCCAGTCGGGCATTGTGGGCGGAGCATGCGCACCGGCTTGCCTTCGAGCGGCGGGCCGACCTCGAAGCGATGAAGGAGGCGGAGACGCGCGCGGCCAGTGGCGTTTCTATCGTTGCGACCTCGTGCTGAAGCGTTGAAGCGAGTGGCCGGAGGTCGAGGCCGATTTCTTTTGGCAATCCGCGCTGGGACGACTGCCCGGTGGAAATCTCGTCGAGGTCTATGGTGGTGGTCTCAAGGCGTCGGTTTCCGCGATCCACCTGCGACCCTGGCGGACCTCCTTCGGGTTTGTCACGGTCTTAAGCCTGCTGCCGTTCGTTTCAAGGCCGCTGTCGCGCCGCGCTGCGGCCTGCCGCCCCTCCCTTCGCAAACCGTCCTCGCGTCCCGCACAGGGCTGATGCCCCGCTTGTCCGCAAGGCCATTTCGCTCTCTCAGGGCCTTCGGACCTGTGAAGCCGCCCGTCGGTCGCAGGCTTTGTTCGACCGCACCCGAGGGAGGGCCGGCAGGGAGCCGCCTCTAACCTTCAGGCAACCGACAAGGAGACCACCATGGCAAAGCCCGCAACCAATCGCACCTCAGCGCGCGTCGTCCAGCTCCGTAAAGGCGCCACCGTCGAAATGGTCCGCCTGACCTGCCCGGACAGCGCGCAAGCTCTCAAGATCGCGGAAAGCTTTGGGACCGCCGTCATCGACAGCGACGGGATCCGCGATCTCCACGAGCGTTTGATCACCGAGACGGCCGACGCCTTGAGCGAAGGCCTCGGCGAGCGCGCCATGCAGATCCACCTGCAGCGCATCGTTGGCGCCTACGTCGGCTCCGCCCATGGCGCCGGCCAGTTCTACAGCAATGCGGTCACGCAAGCGCGCGACGCGACCGCCAAGGCTGCGAACGATGCCCGTGACGAGGATCTCGACGGCCCGGTCGGCTACGATAGCGCCGCCCATCGCAAGCGGGAGTTTGCCGCCGACATGGGCATCCAGGCCCACGCATTGCGCATGGCGGCCGAAGGTGCCGTCGCAGCCTACAAGCAAATCGTCGGCGAAGCCTGGAAGCCCTTCGATCGTCCGGTCGAAAACCCCGGCCAGTCCGTCGATCGCAAAGCCGCAGCAGCCCAGATGTTAGCCTTCGACTGATACCATCACGGCGGGGTCCGCCCCGCCACACCTAGTTTCAGGCCGTCCCTCCGAGGGCGGCCTTTTTCCATGTCGGCATTCCCCAAGGGAAAGGCAGGAAAGCGCTTTCGAGCCGGCCGACGCGGCCCGTCTTTGGCGTCGGACCTGCAGGAGCCGCCGTCACCCCGCAACGGCTTCGCCGTCCTCCACTTCCGTTTCGGCCGTTCCGGTGCGGGATATCGGCTTTTGGCTCCTGCCTCTGGCCTCCGCGACGGGCCGCAATCGGCGCGGCTCGGATTGAGTGGAGATGGAAAATGACAGCCAGGACAGAGAAGCAGCGGGCGGACATCTATACCCGCATCACTGATAAAATCATTGAGGACCTTGCAAGTGGCGTGCGCCCCTGGATGAAACCCTGGAGTGCCGCAAACACGGACGGGCGCATCAGCCGACCGCTCCGGCATAATGGCCAGCCCTATTCCGGCATGAACGTGCTTCTTCTCTGGTCGGAGCAGATGTCGCGGGGATTCACCTCGTCGATGTGGATGACGTTCAAGCAGGCCATTGAACTCGGAGCGGCCGTGCGCAAGGGCGAGACCGGGTCGAGCGTTGTCTTCGCCAGCCGTTTCACCAAATCGCAAAGCGATGGAAACGGCGGCGAGGTCGACCGGGAAATCCCGTTCCTCAAAGCCTATTCGGTATTCAACGTCGAGCAGATCGATGGCCTGCCCGACCATTACTACCAACGGCCCGCGACGGTGCTCGATCCGGTCGCCCGCATCGAGCATGCGGACCGCTTTTTCCGCAATACCGGCGCGGTGGTCCGTCATGGCGGCAACCAGGCCTATTATTCGCCGGTGATGGACTATATCCAGATGCCGCCCTTCGAAAGTTTCCGGGATGCAGCCGGATACGTGGCGACCCTCAGCCATGAAGCCACCCACTGGACTGCGGCGGAACACCGGGTCGGCCGGAATCTGTCACGCTATGCCAAGGATCGCAGCGAACGGGCGCGCGAGGAACTCGTGGCAGAACTCGGAAGCTGCTTCCTCTGCGCCGATCTGGGCATTGCGCCGGAGCTGGAACCCCGGCCCGATCATGCCTCTTACTTGCAGTCTTGGCTTACCGTTCTTGCCGATGACAAGCGGGCGATCTTCCAGGCGGCGGCACATGCGCAACGGGCCGTGGCGTTCCTGCACGGTTTGCAGCCGGAAACGGCGGACGTCCGGGACGCGGCTTGATATCCAGGAGAAGTCTAAACCCGGTCGCCGCTCTCGGCGGTGGCCGGCTCCGTCACCGGGATTGGCGGGACGGCATGGTCTTCACCGATCGTCAGATCGATCAACCCCCAGATCGACGGCTTCGGGGTGCCGGGTTTCAGCTTTCGGGATGGCTTGATTTCGACGACAAATGGCTTGGTCTGCTTTGGCATTGTTCCTCCAGGCGACGAATCGCAAGGCAACTCTATCGCGATAGACGGGTGTCGCAAGCGGACCGTGGCCGAGCGCCATATGAAGTGTGTGGTAATCCTCGTCATGCCCAGCCACTTGCGGAACGCCGATACTGCCATTCAAGCGGGGGCAAGCACGTGCGGGCCGCCAAAGTCATATTCCCTTGCCTGAATTCTCGTGGCTCCAGGTGCGGGCTCGATGGGACAGGTCTGACCGGGGATCGGCTGCGCCTCGCTCGTTATCCCGCAACGGCGTTCCGAAACTTTCTTCCCCTGTCGGCTCCGCCGCCATTCCTCGCGGGGCAAGAAAGTGTCTCCGCGCCGCCCTCCACGCTGTTTCGGCCTTGTGAGGTGCGGTCCGATCGTCCCCGGCCTTTGCGACTGCCATCGAGGCCGCACTGGAGCGGCCCGATTGAGCAAAAGGGAATATCGACATGGCTACCATCGGCACTTTCACCACCACCGGAAACGGCTTCACCGGCTCCATCCGCACACTCGCCCTCAACGTCAAGGCCCGCATCGCCCGCGTCGAAAACCCTTCGGACAAGGGACCGCAGTTCCGCATCTTCGCCGGGAGCGTTGAACTGGGTGCGGCCTGGCAGAAGCGCTCCGAACAGGACCGCGACTACCTCTCGGTCAAGCTCGACGATCCGAGCTTCCCCTCCCCGATCTACGCGACGCTGACAGAGGTCGAAGGCGAATACCAGCTGATCTGGTCCCGCCCCAACCGCGACTGAGACGATCCAGGCCCCGCCCGAAAAGGCGGGGCTCTCCTCTTGTCCCCAGTGGGAAGCCGGCGACGGGCATCGAGCCCGTCGCCGGCTTTTTGATCCCATACGAGAGGTTAGGATAGCTGCTCAGATCTAGGCATAGTGCCGCTCGGGAATACCGGCCTCAAGGATGAGCGGTTCCCCCAAAATGCTGCGCATTTCGGCGCCCCCACTCCCCGGCGCTGCCGGTCGCTTTCGCGATCCTGGACCCCGCCATCCCCTCTCGGCCTCCGTCGTCGTCTTTCACACTCAAGGAGATCAGACGATGACCTACGCCCTGGAAATCCAAATCGAGGAACTACGCGCCGAGCTTCGGAACGCATGCGACGTCGGCGAGCGCCGCGAGATAGAAGCCGAACTCGAATGCGCTCAGGCCGAACTGGCCGTCCTGGTGGCCGAGCAGGACGGCCGCCTCGAAGCGGAGCCGCCGTTTTAAGCGGTCGCCTTCAAATCATCTCTCATGTTTCGCGCCTGCGGACGTGTTCATCCGCTTGGCTCAATCACCGACGCTGCATGTCTCCTTGCCGACAGAGGCTATCGACATCGGGGATGTTCCAGGCCGGTCGTCGGGCAGCAACCCGTCGTCGCCAGAGTTTTCCCCGGCACTGAAGCGCCTCCTCGCGAGACATATGTGGACACCCCCCTCGTCAAGCCTTTTCACAATCACAAATCCCGGCAGGCTGCTTCCATATGTTCGGCCTTTGATGGTCGGCTTATCGCCGTAGGCCCTGATGAAGTCCGCAGATCATGGGTTCCTATCAAAATTGCGCATACAGACTATGCAGTTTCGCGAACGGATTCTCCCTGATCTCCGGCGACGCCGGTATTCATCAAGATTGTGTGCAGGCCCTCCGAACTTGATCGACGACTAATGCGCCGTGTTTCCTTAAGCTATCGCACGGCGGTAAACCGTGTTGTGAGCCATCACAGCCCAGGCCATTCGAGCCATCTTGTTCGCCAAAGCGACGGAAGTCAGTCGTGGTGATTTGGATTGCAATAGCTTTCTGACCCATTCCATCAGCGGGCTACCGCCCTTCTGCCGAGCGTATCGAATGACCGCTGTGGCGCCGACGACCAACAATGTTCGGAGATAACGGTCGCCAGCCTTCGTAATCCGCCCGAGCCTTTCTTTCCCGCCCGAGGAGTTCGACCGAGGCGTCAGACCTAGCCAGGCGGCCAACTGTCTCCCAGATTTGAACGCGGACGGATCACTGATCGTTGCTGCCAGAGCGGTCGCGGTAATGATGCCGATGCCAGGGATCGTAGCAAGTCTGCGACTGGTGGGACTGTTTCGATGCCATGCCTTGATCTTCGCTTCAAGGATACGGACCTCATCGGTCAAGCAACCAATCTGCTTCACCAAGGATGCAACGACGTCGTAGACGAGCTCAGGGAGATCTCGCCGCTCGGTAAATACACGCTGGACCAGGTCCGCTACTCTCTCAAGGCCCACAGGTGCGACTATACCGAGTTCGGCCAAGTGTGCACGAAGTGCATTCACAAGCATCGTTCTCTGCCGAACCATGAGAGCTCTTGAGCGGTGAACCATGAGTATGGATTGCTGCTGTGAGCTTTTCACCGGGACGAACCGCATGGTGGGCCGGGTTACCGCCTCGCAGATGGCCTCGGCGTCAACGGCATCATTTTTCCCCCGTTTGACATAGGGCTTCACATAAGCTGGGACCATTAATTTCACATCATGGCCAATCGCCATTAACTCACGCGCCCAATGGTGTGCGGCCGAGCATGCCTCCATACCAATGAGGCTTGGTTCGATTTTCTGGAAGAAAGTCAGAAACTGCCCTCGACGAAGCTTTTGCTGGAAAACGATTACACCAGCCGCGTCGACGGCGTGCACCTGGAAGACATTCTTGGCGAGATCGACCCCGAAAGTAAGCTGACGCATAGGATGCACCTTTCCCATCACCGGTTGCCTTCGACCAGCATCGGCCGAAGTGGCGGGGGTGTCCACACCATCAAAACTCAGGCGCCGCCAGGTCCTCCGCTTTGCTGCGGCCTATCGCGCCTTCCCATTGCGCATGCGCAACAGGGGCCCACGGTGCAGCCCTCCTTGTCTCGGCCCGCGGCCTATCCCCGCGATATCCGCAATCGACAAGGAGAAATCACAATGCAACGTCTAGCGCAATTCCTCGCAGCCACCGGCCGTCAGCTTCGTAACCTCGGCAAGGTCATCTGTCACTTCTTCCGCAAAGGCAAGCTCGGCCTGAAGCTCGCGATCAAGATCCCGTTCTTCATCGAAATCGAGATTTCGTTCGAACGCGACGGTGCGCGCCGACGCTGATGTCATCACTGACTGGCTCGCTTCGACGGGCCAGTCAGCGCCACGGTTGCCGCCGACCTGACCAGGTCCGCGCCAAGCCCTCCGATACCAGGATATCGCCGAGGCTCTTTCCATTGCGAATAAGGATCCGGAGCTTGCGGCCATATCGATCTTCGTCATGGCCCGGCCACGCATGGAGTTCAAATGGCGCCTGATTGACCAGCTCGATCAGCCGGCTGGTGGCGCGCTGTCCCAGTCCCAGCTCGGACGCGCATTTCGGCTCGCTGACCTCAGGGGTATCGATATCGGCGATACGGATTTTTGCGCCTCTGATCCAGAGCGTATCTCCGTCGACGACACAGGTCGTCCGGTTGCCACCCTCACATTTGCGGAAGGTAGCCTTCGCGACTTTTGTCCCTGTGAGCGTTTCGGCCACCGCAGTTCCAGCCGGGATTGTCGGAACGGTTATCGACGCGATGGCGACGGCAATAACGGACCTTGCGATGTTGTGTCTGTATCGGCTTTGAGTGTCTCTCTTGCTGCGCTTAAATACCATGCTGCCCGTTCAACTATGCTCGAGGTTACCGCCGGATATCATCGATTGGCGTTCGCCGAACTGCTGATCGATATCGGTCTGGTCGAATATCCCCGCTGGCGTTTCTGCCGCACAAGATCGAGGAAGAGCTCGACCGCTTCCTTCTCCTGCGCAAAATGATGAACCTTCATCTGGCCCTTGCTCCCGATGCGTCCCCACCGACGGGTCAAGCAGGTATCACCGAATAATGTTGGTTCAATCGAGACGGCATAGAACCGCGCCATGTTTCGGTGAGGCTCGGTGCGCTCGACATAGAGGTGATAGGGTTGGGCGATCATGATGCCAGAATCTGTGATTTTGGTTTCGCCGTCCAACGAGAGATATGAATCGGTCATCCCGGATCGATTCAATCTCGTGAAGTGTTGGCGATGCAGGATGGGGGCGGTCCGCCTGCGGCGTGCGGCTCTATTCGCATCCGCGAACGAAGCCCAGAACTGGTCTTCGCCGATCCCGGTAACGATCCTCCCGCAAGGGCGTGCAGCCATCGATCAGTATCCGAGATAGCCGAGAATATCGCCGCCGTAATATTCCCCATGCTCATCCACGTGGGCGATAACATCACCGCTCTCCTGGTCGATAAGTGCGGCATCTGCTTCACGCTTGACAGCGACGATCTGATGCCTGCGGCATTCCGCGATCGCTTCTGCCACCGTTACCTGTGCCTCACACGCTTCCCAGTATCGCATCGGCCCCATCCTTCCCGTCCGAATGCTCTCACGTTTCGGCTTCAGCGGGCCTCTGTTTCGTGTGGAAACGGTTCTCGCCGACGCACGCCGTCATGTCGGATCGGCGGAACCAGATCGCGCGGCCGCATCGGAGCGGCGGATTGCCTGACGTGAACACGATCTGCTCATCGCCGCGCATCTGCATGACCTCATAGGGCAGGATCAACGGCCGACGGCTGAGCTGCTTCGATCGCGATCGCGACGATCCGCGCGACTGGCTGGTGCGGCTGACCTGGTCGACTTCGATCGTTGTCTCGCCACAGCGCCGCGACAAATAGTCGGCCGTTTCCGGATCGTTGATCGCGGCAAAGGAAATCCAGGACGCGGATTCGAACCATTTCGAGCTGGCGTCGCGGCCACCGTAGGCTTCGCGCATTTGGCCGATCGACTGGAAGATCAACGTCAGGCTGATCCCATACTTGCGACCGGCATCCCGCGCCGTTTCCAGAATGCGCAGAAACCCCAGCCGCGCCACTTCGTCGAGGAGGAAGAGTGTCCGCCCCGCCGTCTTGCCATTGCGATTGTAGAGGCCGTTCAGGAACGAGCCGATGACGACGCGGGCAAGACCGGGATGGGCTTCCAGAACCTTGAGGTCCAGCGCGATAAAGATGTCGGTCTCGCCTTTGGCGAGCTCGGAGGTCGTGAAGCTGGTGCCGGACACCAGCGCCGCATAGTTTGGATAGGACAGCCAGTGGGTTTCCTTGACGGCATTGGCATAGACACCGGAAAACGTCTCCGGCGTCATGTTGACGAAGACCGCCACGTTCTCCTTGACGAAATCCGACTCCGACCCTTCGTAGATGCGGGTCAGCCGCTCGCGCAGTTTCGGCTCCGGCTCGGAGAGATTGGCGCGCACCTGCCGCAGCGTCTGATCTTTTTCGTCGGTATTGCCGGACAGGCAGACGTCGGCGATCAGCGCCGTCAAAAGCTGCATGGCCGAAGCGCGGAAAAAGTCGTCACGCGCCGAAGCGGCCCGGGCATTGTCGGTCATGATCCAGGTGGCGACTGCCACGATATCCTCTTCCTTCGTCGCGCCGAAACGGCCGATCCAGTCGAGCGCATTGAAGCCGATCGCCGGCGTTTCCGGATCGAGTACGATCACCTTGCGCCCGGCTTTGCGGCGATGGTCGACGACCATTGGCGCAACCTCGCTCGATGGATCGAGGACGACGAGACTGCCGCCCCATTTGAGCGCGGTCGGTACGGTGACCGAGGTCGTCTTGAAGCCGCCGGAGCCGGCGAAGACGATGCCATGCGACGATCCGAACGAGCCGTCGAAGCAGAGCAGCGGCGACTTGCCACCTGCGCCCCAGGTCTCGGCCGTGTCGGCCCGAAATGCGGTCTCGGACACGCTGTCGCGATCGACGCGGTAGCGCTCGCCGATGACGATGCCGCCGCTATCCGGAAACAGCTTCGCTGCCTCCGTCATGCTCATCCAGTCGGCGTCGCCATGGACTGCGCGTTTGCCCCGAACGCGCCGCGGCTCTGGTCTGGCAAAGGCTGCGTTGCCATTGATGGCCACACGCATCGCGAAAACACCGGACAGGATCGCAGCCGCCGCGCCAATGCCTGTCGATGGATCGGCATAGACGAGAACAGATTGTCCAGCAGGTACACTCCCTGCAAGACCGGCCAGACGTATCGTCTCACGCACGACCGCGACCAGAATAACGGCCACGCTTCCGGCGACGACGCTCCATCCGGCCGTCTTGATCTGCGCCGAACCATTGGCGGCAAACAGCGCCATCACGCCGATCCCGGCGGCGACGGCATAGGGGAGCGCCAGGCCGATGCGCCCGAGCATCAGCTTCGCCTGCGCCGTCTTTCCGAAGGCGGCGAGCCATTGCTCGATGCCAGGAATGGCCACGACCGCGGCGACCATGAGTGAGACCGGGATGACCGCCAGTGCTATCCTATTCGCTGCCATCGCCGAACGCCTCCGCGCCGATGGTCAGCAAACGCTCTCGCTCCCTCTCGTCGCCGCGCATGCGGGCCGCCGCATCGATCAGCAGTCCAAGCAGCAGCGCCCGCTTCTCGTAGCGCAGACCTGCCTTGACGATCAGGCCGCCAAGCTCGATTTTTTCCCGCGCGTCCTTCTTGCGCGCCTCCGTCGTCATCGCCTTCGCCATCCGCTCAACCCTCGCCAGCATTGCCCTGAGCCGGGCCAGCTTCGACCGTTGCGGACTGGCTGCCAGTGGAACTGCTTGCCCCACCCCCTGCCTCTGGCCTCTCCTTCCCGATCGTCCTTCCCTTGTCCCCTCCGCGAAACCGTTTCGCCACGTCCTCGAACGCCGCCTGCAGCTCCATCTCGTCGATCTCGATTTCGCCAAGACCAGCTTTTAGCGCGATCCGGCCAATGCGCTCGGCGTCCCGTGTTTCCGCCTGCTTCAGCTCTTCCTGTAGGCGTGCGAGCTTTTCGCGTATCTGCGATGTCGATTTTCTCATTCCGATTGCCACTCCTTGGGATGTCTGGTGTTGTGTCAGCGGCACCAGACTCCTCCAAAAGGGCCGTCAGGCCAATGTGCAGATCTGCATATCGGCAAGACGCAAGCCTTCCGGCATGATCCCGCCGCTCGGATAGAGCGGATCCAAGGGCGCAATTATACGTCGCGGTTGCGACGTGGCGTTTGCCACTCTGGCGGGGCCGCTATCCGGGTGAACCGAGGTTCAAACGGGAAGGAATTGAGTGCCGTGGCCATCGCCCATTTCTCCGTCAGCATTGTCAGCCGCGGCGAAGGCCGTAGCGCCGTGCTGTCGGCGGCCTACAGGCACTGCGCTAAAATGGACTATCAGCGCGAAGCCCGCAGCATCGACTACACGCGCAAGCAAGGGCTGCTGCATGAGGAGTTTACGCTGCCGGCCGATGCGCCGGACTGGGCCAAACGTCTGATTGCCGATCGCTCGATATCAGGTGCGTCGGAAGCGTTCTGGAACAGGGTCGAGGCTTTCGAGAAACGCAGCGATGCGCAGCTCGCCAAGGACCTGACGATCGCTCTGCCGCTGGAGCTGACGACTGAGCAGAACATCGCGCTGGTGCGAGATTTCGTCGACAAGCATGTGCTCGCCAAGGGCATGGTGGCCGACTGGGTCTATCACGATAATCCCGGCAATCCGCACATCCACCTGATGACAACATTGCGGCCGCTGACCGAGGGCGGTTTCGGGGCAAAGAAGGTCGCGGTCCTGAGCGAAGATGGGCGCCCGCTCAAGACCAAAGCAGGCAAGCAGGTCTACGAACTCTGGGCTGGTGGCACGCCTGAATTCAATGCGCTGCGCGACGGTTGGTTCGAGCGTCAGAACCATCACCTGGCGATGAATGGGGTCTCGCTACGCGTCGATGGTCGCTCCTACGAGAAGCAGGGCATTGCGCTTGAGCCGACCATTCACCTGGGCGTTGGCGCCAAGGCAATCGAGCGGAAGGCGGCGATCCACGGTGCGGTCCCGGAACTCGAGCGGCTTGAGCTCAACGGTCAGCGCCGCGCGGAAAACACCCGCCGCGTCCTGCGCAATCCGGGCCTGGTGCTGGACATGATCACGCGGGAGAAAAGCGTTTTCGATGTGCGCGATGTCGGCAAGGTGCTGCACCGCTATGTCGATGATCCCAGCATCTTCCAGCAGCTGATGGCCCGGATCCTGCAGCATGCCGAGGTGCTGCGGCTGCAACGCGACACGATCGACTTTGCCACCGGCGAATGGGTGCCGGCGCGCTACACGACGCGGGCGATGATCGCGCTCGAAGCGGAGATGGCCAATCGCGCCTTGTGGCTGGCACGACAGCCCTCGCACGCGGTGAAACCGGCCGTGCTGCAATCGACCTTCGCTCGTCATCAGCGCCTGTCCGACGAGCAGAAAACCGCGATCGAACATATCACCGGTTTGGCACGGATCGGGGCGATCGTGGGCCGTGCCGGCGCCGGCAAGACGACGATGATGAAGGCGGCGCGCGAAGCCTGGGAAGCAGCAGGTTATCACGTGGTCGGTGCGGCGCTTGCCGGCAAGGCGGCGGAGGGATTGGAGAAGGAAGCCGGCATCAAGAGCCGCACGCTATCGTCCTGGGAGCTGCGCTGGCAGCGTGGCCAAGATGGCATTGACGGGAAGACCGTCTTCGTCATCGACGAGGCCGGCATGGTCGCCTCGAAGCAGATGGCCGGTTTCGTCGAAGCTGTTGTCAGGGCCGGTGCCAAACTGGTGCTTGTTGGCGATCCCGACCAGCTGCAGCCGATCGAGGCGGGGGCATCCTTCCGGGCGATTGCCGATCGTATCGGTTATGCCGAGCTTGAAACAATATATCGCCAGCGTGAAGAGTGGATGCGGGCGGCCTCGCTCGATCTGGCGCGCGGCAATGTCGGTGCAGCGCTTGCCGCCTATGGCGCCGAGGATCGGGTGCACGGTTCGAAGCTGAAGGCCGAAGCCGTCGAGCAACTGATCTCTGACTGGAACCGCGACTACGATCCGACCAAGACAACACTGATGCTCGCCCACCTTCGCCGTGACGTGCGTATGCTAAACGACATGGCGCGCGCAAAACTGATCGAGCGCGGGATCATAGGTGACGGTCATAGCTTCCGAACAGCCGAAGGTGAACGCCGTTTCGACGCCGGTGACCAAATCGTCTTCCTGAAAAACGACACTGCCCTCGGCGTCAAGAATGGCATGCTCGGCAAGGTGGTCGAGGCAGCACAAAACCGCGTCGTGATCACGGTGGGTGAAGGCGAGCATCTGCGACAGGTTTCGGTCGAACAGCGTAGCTATAACAATCTCGATCATGGCTATGCCACGACGATCCACAAGAGCCAGGGCGCCACGGTCGACCGCGTCAAGGTGCTGGCGTCGCTCTCGCTCGATCGGCATCTCACTTACGTCGCCATGACCCGCCATCGCGAGGATCTGCAGCTCTACTACGGCACTCGCTCCTTCGGCTTCAATGGCGGGCTGGAGAAGGTCCTGTCGCGCCGCAATGCCAAGGAAACGACGCTCGACTACCGGCATGGTGGGCTTTACCGGCAGGCACTGTCCTTCGCCGAAAACCGCGGACTGCATCTGGTCCAGGTCGCCCGTACGCTGGTGCGCGACCGGCTCGACTGGACGCTGCGGCAGAGGGAAAAACTGGCTGGACTTGGCCAACAGCTACGCGCTGTCGGCGAACGCCTCGGTCTTCTGCAATCCGCTATTCATAAACAGAAGAAGGAACTCGCGCCCATGGTCGCCGGCGTCAAACAGTTTGCTTTCTCCGTCAACGATACGATCGATCAGAAGCTGGGCAATGACCCGGCACTGAAGCAGCAATGGGATGAGGTCTCGACGCGCTTCCGCTATGTCTTCGCCGATCCCGAGACCGCGTTCCGGGCGATGAACTTCGATGCGGTCCTGACCGACCGGCAGACCGCCAACCAGGTCCTACATAGATTAGTCGACAATCCCGGCACGATCGGCGCGTTGAACGGCAAGACCGGATTGCTGGCAGGCAGGTCGGAGAAGGAAGCGCGGCGGGTTGCAGAGGTCAACCTACCGGCCCTGAAGCGCGACATCGAGCATTATCTGACCATGCGCGAGACGGCACGGGCCCGGATCGAGGGCGAGGAGAAGAGCCTGCGCCAGCGCGTGTCGATCGATATTCCGGCCCTCTCACCGGAAGCGCGCAACGTGCTGGAGCGCGTTCGCGACGCAATCGATCGCAACGATCTTCCGGCGGCGCTCGGCTATGCGATCAGCAACCGTGAGGCAAAGCTCGAAATCGACGGGTTCAACAAGGCGGTCTCCGAGCGGTTCGGTGAGCCTACCATGCTGGCGAATGCCGCCCGAAAACCCGAAGGACCGCTGTTCGAGAAAATGGCATTCGGTCTGCAGCCCGCGCAAAAGGAAAACCTGAAGGAGGCCTGGCCGGTGATGCGGGCCGGACAGCAACTGGCAGCGCATGAGCGCACGACCGCGACGCTTAAACAGGTCGAGGTTCTCAGGCTGTCGCAACGCCAGACGCCGAGCCTCAAGCAATGACACAGCGAGGCAAAACGCGGCGGCGCGTGGTCACGATTCTAGGTGTATCGGTGTTTGTGGTTGGAGCGCTCTCCGCGACAGCGATGCTCGGTGGCTACAGACTGAATCTGACGCCAAGCGAACCGCTTGGCCTTTGGCGGATCGAAGAAACAGACAGGGCTGTGACAACAGGCGATCTCGTCTTCATCTGCCCACCACAGACGCCATTGTTCGCGGAAGCGCGCCGCCGTCTCTATCTCGCACGCGGCCTTTGCGCGGGCAGCGTTGCGCCGCTGATCAAAATCGTCGCCGGCCTGCCCGGCCAGCATGTCCAGATCGTCGAGAACGTCATGATCGATGGGAGACCAGTTCCCTCATCGGCAGTGAACCAAATCGATGGCGCCGGGCGGCTGCTCGAACCCTATGCCGGCGGCGTCGTCCCGCCGGGCATGCTCTATCTCCACTCTCCTTTCAAGAGTTCCTATGACTCCCGATATTTTGGGCCCGTCCCCGCAAGCGGAATGCTCGGACTTGCCCGACCGATCCTCACATTCGATCCATGACCGGATGCGTTCGGCTGTGCTAATCGCCATCTCGGTTGCCGTTGGTGCGATCGGCTGGAGCGGCACTGTGCTAGCGCTGCCCGTCGCCATGTTGTTTCCGGTGCTCTGGGCGATGGCGCCGTCGCGCTTGGTCGCAGCGCTTATCTCGCTCGGCTATTTTCTCGCCGCATCGCGCGGTCTGCCCCAAGGGGTCGCCAACTTCTACTCCGCCGATCTGTGGCCCGGCCTCCTGCTGTGGCTGGTAGCTTCAGCGTCCTTCGTCATCGTGCATGCTGCCCTTTGGACGCCGCGGCCGGGGCAAGCGCGGGCCGGACGATATCTCTTGGCGACCGCCTTAATGGCACTACCGCCGTTTGGCATCACCGGCTGGGCCCAGCCGATCACCGCGGCGGGTGTTCTGTTTCCGAGATGGGGATGGTGGGGATTGGCGGCAACTGCTGCCGGCCTGGCGACGATGACATCGCGCTTCTGGCCGGCAGCAGTCCTGGTCATGCTGAGCGTGTGGCTCTGGTCCGCCGCATTCTGGACAGAACCGACGTTACCGGAGGGGTGGACAGGCGTCGATCTGGAATTCGGTGAGACACTGGGTCGGGACGCATCATTGGAGCGTCAGCGAGTCCTGATTGCAACAGTTCTGGAGAGAGCGCAAATCAGGGATGTCAGAACCCTTGTGCTACCTGAGAGCGCCCTCGGTTTCTGGACGCCGACCGTTGAGCGCCTGTGGCGCGACGCGCTGCACGGTCGGGATCTGACCGTCATCTCCGGCGCTGCCGTCCTCGATGGCAAAGGCTATGACAATGTGCTGGTAGCGATCTCGGCGACAAATGCCGAAATCCTCTACCGGGAGCGGATGCCGGTGCCCGGATCGATGTGGCAGCCGTGGCGGATGCTGATCGGCCAGCCTGGCGGTGCGCGAGCGCATTTCTTTGGCAATCCGCTCGTCGCGGTTGGAGAGACCAAAATCGCCCCGCTGATCTGCTACGAGCAGCTCATCGTCTGGCCGGTCCTGCAGTCGATGCTGCATTCACCTGACATCATCGTTGCGGCTGGCAACGGCTGGTGGACATCGGGCACCGCGATCGTCGCGATCCAGCAGGCCAGCACAGTCGCTTGGGGCAGGCTGTTCGACTTGCCGCTGGTTAGCGCCGTCAACGTCCAGGCCAAAGGAGACTGAGATGGTCGATGCGGCCCTGATCAAGGAATGCGCCGATCCGTCGCTGAAGCCGGCGATCGTCGAAAAGTTCGTCGCGGCGGCCGGGTCCGAGGATCCGTTGGCGATCACCGTCCGCGCCGGCAACCGTGTGGTGCTGGTGCCGCGGCCGACGACGCCGGAAGCGGCCATGGATCTGATCCGCGAGAATATTGGCCGCAATGTCGTACGGGCCGGCATCACACAATATCCGGCCGGGCTTGGCGTGCTCGAGGCTGGCGCCCTGAAACCCGATCTCGTCGATGCCTGCGCCAATCTGCGCATGGGCACAGCACTCTTCGCCAAAGTCTATCGCATCGTCCTCAGCTGGTATGGCAATCCGACTGGCAAACAGGCCGAGGCTCAGGTGTTCGAGGATGCGATCTTAGCCTGGCAGTCGGGGTATTTCGAGGGGAAGGCCGTGTTTCGGACGCCGAGTCCGGAGGAGAAACAGGCAAACTCTTCTGCCGATACCGCTGCGGATGTCGCTCCTGGAGAGGATGCCACCAAGACGACAGAAATTCCTGAGGCGGATGATCGAAGCGAAACCGCAGCCCGCGAGCAGCCTGTCGATGACCCGAACAAGGCTGGCATCCGTGTCGATCTCTCCACCATCGGCGCAAGATAACTCTGGCCGATATGCAGATCTGCAGTGCTCCCAGGGCAATTATCCGCCTGTTTGCACTGGCGAAATTCGACGCCGACCTCTATAAGAGCGGCTTGGGCAGTACGCGCTGCCCTGGGGTGTGGAAACCCCTATCTGGCGGTTGGTACCGGCCGTTGCGGTACCAGAATCCTCTGACCATGTGGCCGGGGGCCTGTGACGTATGTCCAGGCTTCGGCTAAAGGTCTCAGGACTGTCCAGGTACAGTTTCCAACCCCCGGCTTGGATCAGGGATTGACGTTTGCGGGGGCGAACCGCAGACAATACCCGAAGCTGGAAACTACCATGGATTCGAAAGACCTTCCTTTGATGGAAAAGCTAGAGCTGCGCCCGGTATTCGGGCTGACACAAGGACTGCCCGCAGCCGACCTCGAGACCCTGACGGTCGATGCGATCCGCAAGCACAGGCAGTTGGTCGAGAGGGCCGACGCGCTTTACCAGGCCTTGCCCGGAGACTATCAGGCCGGCCGGGCAACGGGTGGAGCCCAGCACCTCGAATTCATCGAGGCCAGCATCGAGATGCACGCACAGATGAGCGCCCTGAATACCCTGCTTGCGATCCTCGGCCATATCCCCCAGGTCAGCGTCAACTGATCGTCAGATCAGCTTTTTCCGGATCGCCGTCGAAGTGAGGTGCGTGATCGTGTGGACGTTGAACTGCTTGCGGGCAGTTTCGATTTTGACGCGGACGCTGTTGTATTTGACGCCCTCGAGATCGGCGACTTCTTCCATTGTCTTTCCATCGGCGATCCAGCTCAGATAGGTTGCGCTTTTGGGATCGAGGCGGAGCTGCTCTTCGGCGCTTGGGGTTGGATCGGCGAACTGGATACGCGAGTGAAGCTGCGCGACAGCCGTGGCCGCCGCAACAGGATCAATGTCCCGCTCGAGATCGACCGATTGGTTCGAAGACGCCAGCGTGAACAGTGCCAGGGCACCATGAGCGATCCGGATCGGAATCGTGATCCCCGATCGTATCCCGAAGTCTGTCGCGAGGGAAAAGAAAGAACGCTCGTCGTCCGACAGCCGTGATCTGTCCCATTCGGCGCTCCATGAGAACGCCTGCCTCAGCGTCTTGGCGCGTTTGATGACAGGATCCAACTTATTGAACTGCCGCCTGAAATATTCCCCCTGCCATTCTGGATGGTAGTTGGACAAGGCGCTGGAATGGCTCGGTTGAATGTTGAGATAGGCGTAACCGCTGAAGCCGCTCGATGCGATGACGGCCTCCAAGCCCTGCTTTACGAGATGCTCGTCGCCGGGAATCGCTGCAAGATCAGTCAGCTTGTCCAACCAGTGTTGCATCCAGGTTCCTCTCCAACAATGTTTGCCGCTCAGGCTTAGGCAGCCTATAAGCGCTGTTTCAGACAGTGTCGTATGGCGCCAGGTATTGCGCCCTGGACGTCATTCTGTTGGCGAAGGCTCCATGCAGGGAGTGTACTGCCGCAATCTGGTTCGTCAAAAATAACAGTCCCAGTTACGATCCTCAGCATTCCTTAACAAACCTTTCCCGACCCGTCAGTCGGGCCACGCAGCGAAGGCTGGTTCAGAGGCACTACGAAGCCCGTCGGTTGGTATCCGCGAAGAACTGACCCGGTGGACGCGCATAAAAGTTGACGAATTAAATCGTTGGGCCACGACGTTCTCGATACGCGACCGGACTGCGTGTGCCAAGTGATATCTGATGCGCTCTTTGATTGTGCCGTATGAAAGTAGCATCAACTTGCGGACAACCTCCAGTCTCGTGGATAGAAGAGGTCCGATTCACCGGCGGAAGAAGCTCTCGCACGACTTTATCATGTGCACAGTGCTTGCGGACACGAACCGCCTTCGGATCGCTGATCCGAGAAAGCCTGTTGGAAGCCAAACGCCGTCGTCGCCGTCTGTCAGCAACTAGGCGCTCCAGTAACGCCCAACATTATCTAGTTTTCAGCGCTAATTTTTCCTGGGAAAACGATGTCTTGATCTACAAGAACGTTGAACTTGTAGCCCGGCCTGATCTCCAATGTCGGCTGGACATTGAGGTTCCTGCTGATCGTCTGCTCCGCTACACGGCCGAAGCTTTCCGCGAAGTTCCGGCGGGCCGCATCGGAGGCCGTCTCCTGCGTTGCCAGTGTCGAACTTTCCGGCAACGAAGCGTCAATGCCGGTACCGATCAACGCAATTAGCGCCGCCGACCCGAACGTCCGCCAGTAGTGGTTGTTGACCTTGTCGTTGAAGCCGCCATAGCCCTGCGCATCCGTGCCGGCCATGCCGCCAATCTGCAGGGTCGAACCATTCGGGAAAATCAGGTCGGTCCAGATGACGAGAACGCGGCTTTGCCCGAACGACACCTTGCTATCATAGCGCCCGAACAACTTTGCTCCTTGCGGGATGAGCAGGCGATGCCCGGTGGCGCTGTCATAGACATTCTGGCTGACCTGCGCCGTAATCCGCCCTGGAAGATCGGAGTTGATCCCGGTGATAAGCGTCGCCGGAATGACGGAGCCACGCTTGAGTTCGAAAGCAGATTGCTGCGGGACGACCCGGTTCGGCAGATAGCCGAGCTCCTTTAGATCACTGTTGAAGAAATCCTCTTTCGATGATTGTCCATTCTGATCGACATTCTGGCCGAGCAGGCCATTTTTCAGGGCGGCGGCGTAGAGATCCGGCATGGATGAACGGGTCGATGAAGCCATTTCCGTTTCAACCGGGCGCTGGTCGCTGGTCTTTGCAGCCGCTTCAAGCTTGCTGCGATCAATGACCAGCGGCGCATCATAGGCCGCGTCACTGGCCTGAAGGCGCGCCATCCGTTGACGCTGTTGCTCTCGAAGATACTGCTCCTGGTTTTCACGGTGAAGCCGCGCCCGCCAGACGGCCTCCGGTTCCAGCTCCGGCTTTTGCTCTTCGGCCGTTGTCTGCTGCGCCGGAAACGGATTGGTTGCTGGCTCCTGCTTTTTCTCTACCGGCGTTGGCTGGTAGGTCACCTGGCTCTCGGGATCACCGATAATGCCGTCGGTGACGCCACGCTTGATCTGGTCGGCGAAAGTCGATGCCGGTGTGCCCGGATTGGCCTCCAGTCCCGCACCCTTGTTAAGGAACAGGCCGCGGGAAGTCAGGCCGTAGAAAATCACCCCGAGGAACGCCACCAGCAGCACAATGACGATGATGATCGGCAGGCGGTTGATCCGGCGCATGCCGGACTGAGCCTCCTCATTGGTGGCGCCACCGAGTTTCAGTGATTGTACCATGATCGCCTCCCCTCATCCGCGCTTCAGCAGCGACAGTGCGCTCGCAGGTGTCGCACCGTTCCCCGTGACGATGTAAGCGCGTCCAAGCTCGACACTCGACGTCGACAGACGCGCGAGCACCTGGCCCTCGAACGGCACGATCACATAGGCAAGTGGGATGACCTTCTGGTCGGCCTTCTGGTCAGTGACGACGGCGTAACCCCAGCCCTTGAGCGCTGCCTCGAGCGCATGCCCGAACGGAGAGCCGTCCACCTTCAGTGCTACCGTCGCTTTGCCTTGGCCGATTTGCTCGGCAAGGCGGCTCACCATATCGCCGGCGATAGCACTCGCAGCCGGCCCGGAGATCTCTGGCGGCGCGTCGCTGACCACAAGTCCGTCGCTTCCAGCGGTCTGGCACCCGGAC
This sequence comes from Rhizobium sp. Root149, assembly GCF_001427345.1. NCBI lineage: Bacteria > Pseudomonadati > Pseudomonadota > Alphaproteobacteria > Hyphomicrobiales > Rhizobiaceae > Rhizobium > Rhizobium sp. Root149. The sequence goes on along the minus strand of NZ_LMGD01000026.1, from coordinate 128,432 downwards.
AGGAGCATGGCGAAGAGACCCGCGATTAAAAGCTGGCGGGACGTGGAGATATGGGGGGATCGCATCACCGACCTCCCCGCCTGATGGTCACCTTTTCCTGCTTCCACCCAACGCCGGAGACCAGGACAGCTCTGTCGACATTGTAGTCAACGATCATCATGTCGTTCTTCATGCGATAATTGACGATACGGTTCTGACCGCCTGACACGACGAAGAGGACCGGTGCATCCTGGCCAGAAATCCGGCGCGGGAACTGGATGTAGGTTTTCTGCCCATCGCTGTAGACCCGTGTCGGCCGCCAGCCGGCACGGCCGGAAACCGAATAGGAGAAGCTCAACTGCTCGGCCGGCACATTGGCGCCGGGAATAGTGCTTGCTTCCAGCCGGGCATTGATATCGGCGAGCTTCGCCGAGACGTCTTCGGGATATTCGAAGCCGACGCGCGCCATATACTGAGTTGGGTGGGATTTGAGTTGGATATGGTAGGTGCGTCGCGATGTCGTGACGACCATCGAGGTCACCAAACCCGGTTCGGACGGCTTGACGATCAGATGGATCGCCTGCCCGCCGGCCGCCCCCGACGTTGCCGGCTCCACCTTCCAGCGGACGGTGTCCCCGACCAGCACATCGCGCACGACCTCGCCCGGCTGCAGTTCGATGTCGCAGACCTGCAGCGGCGAGCAGACAACGGATGGCTGCACCTCGCCATAGAGGAAGATGATCTTGCCGTCGTCGCCCTTGGTCACCAGACCGCGCGTGCCGCGCCATTTACCGGAAATGTCGATGCCCTTGCGTTCATTGGCGGAGACCTGCTGGGCCTCCGCCGTCGAAACCAGGCCCGGTCCAGCGATCAGGCACAACGTGAGCGGCAAAGTCAGGCTCAAGGCCAAGTGTGCCCGGCCAGTCCAAAAATTCTTGATCATGGGGAGGCCATGCCTTTCAAAGCTGTGCGGTCCAATCGAAGTCCTTGAGATAAAGACCGATCGGGTTAAGCCGGATGACGCCCTCGTCCTGGGGCGGTGTCAGTGTGACGGTGGCGATGCCACGGAAGCGACGAAGCGCGGTTTCCTTGCCCTTGCGGTCGCGCTCGAACTCGGTCCAGTCGATCTGGTAGGACTGGTTGGACAGCGCGACGATGTTGTTGACCTCGATGGCGACTGTAGAATTCTTCGCCTTCTCAAAGGGCGAACTGGAGCGATACCAGGCATTGACCTTCTCAGTTGCCGGATCGGATGTCCTGAGCAGGGCGTAAGTCCGATCAATATATTGCTTCTGCACCACCGCATCCGGTGTCACCGAGCGGAAGTTCGAGACGAAGCCTCCGAGCGTGGCGCGCACGACGCGCGGATCGGCGTACTCGATCTGCTGCGGGAAGCCGGCTGTCGCGGCCGTACCGAGTTTGTCGACTTCGACGATATACGGAACGAGCTTGACCTGCGTCGACTGATAGAGCGCGTAGGAAAAGCCGACGACCGCCATCAGCAGGCCGGTAATGCCGACAATGCGCCAAGCGTACGCCGCCCTCACATAGGAGCCATAGCGCTCGCTCCATTCCTGACGGGCGGCAAGATAAGGGTTTTCGGGGGCGCGATTGGCAGCCATTGTCCCGTCCTTCTTCAAGATTTGTCATTGCGTTCGGGAGGTAGAGCGCTCCGGCCGGATCCACTGCGGTTGCCGTCGAGCTTGGCGTTGGCAAGGCCGAGTAGTGAGCCGGCATAGGCGCCGGGCGAGCCGATTGCCTTTTCCTTGGCTGCCGATCCCGCCGCACTGCCTGCGGACCAGATCCCGGAGCCCATGCCCCGAAGGGCTGCACCTGCCATCGACGAGCCTGCCGAGCGTGCCGCCTGTCCTGCGGCAAAGCCTGCTCCAGCAGCGCCGGCGGCGAGCGCCACGCCGCCTGCTGCAAACGACGCCGCCTGTCCGCCGTGGCGGATGGCCTCCATGCCACCGGAGACGGAGGCGCCCTGTACGACGCCCTGAACGATCGGCGGCACATACATGGCGATGACGAAGACGACGACCGAAATGCCAGCGATTGCGAGCGTATTGATGAACTGGTCTGACGTCGTCGACGGCGTCTCGGCCAATCCTAACAGGATGTCGGAACCGATCTTCGAGATCATCACCAGCGCCATCAGCTTCATACCGACGGAGAAAGCGTAGACGAGGTATCGGACGGCAAAGTCTTTGGTGTAGGAAGAACCGCCAAGCCCGAGCATAATCATGCCGGCAAGCAGGCCGACATACATCTCGACCATGACGGCGACAAAGATCGCTGCAACGAGACTGAAGGCAACGACCACGACGACCATTGCGAACACCGCGGCGATCGCCAGCGCATTGTCTTCCCAAAGCCCAAACTTCGCCTGTTCCGACATTTTGGACGCGACCCGGATACCGGCGTCAAAAATGTTGGCGGGCGACGCCGATCCACCGCCTGCACCTATCTGGTAGAGACTATCGACGATCGCCTTGCCAAGAGCCGGGCCGCGATCGAGGATGAAGGCGAACAGGCCGATGAACATGATCCGGCGCACAAGTTCGGCAAACCAGGCATCGAGTGAGGCCGCGTTGATGGCGAGCCACACGGCAGCAATGCCGATCTCGATCCCCGCCAAGATCCAGAACAGGGACCTGGCCGCTTCGATAATCCGCGATTCCCATCCTTTGACAGCCGCGGCGACCGAGTTCTCCAGTGTGGTCAGCACCTGTCCCTGCTGTGCGAGCGCCGGGGCGCTGGCCAGGAGAACAATGCCGATCGCGATGAAGGCAAGCTCAAGCTTTCGGGACGGATGAGCAATTACCATCTCGGTTTCAGCTCCTGCCCGCCCCGGACGTCACGCTCCGGATCACCGCTGAAGAATTTCTCGCGATGCTCTCGCTGTGCCTCGTCGGATGACGGCTGGGTGGCATTGCCGCCGGTTATCTGTACAGAGGCCATCTGCCACTTCATCCAGCTTGCGCCAGCGGCAAAGCCAATGAGCCCCGCGAGTGCAAGGGCCATAAACAAACGCCCGCTCACCAGCGTGGCTCCATAGTCTGGCCACTGCGGATATCATGCTCCGGTGCATTGAAGAACTTCTCCCGTCTCGCCTGTGCCAGATCCTTCTGCGCCTGCTCCGACTGGTACCAGGTGCCCATCATCGTCATCTGCTGCGACACGAGACTCCGCAGCTTCTGCATCTGCGCGACTTCCTGAGCGGCGATCTGATGGCCGACCTGCAGCGCCTTAATCTGGCCGTCGGCGCTCTCCGACATGCCGCGCAGCGAGGACATGGTGGACTCCTCACTGGAAAACTGGTCGGCCGTCAGGTTCGCCGCCTTCAGCGTGCCGGCGATCGTATCGCGGTTGGTGTCGGACCAGGACTGGTAGGTGGTCGAGAAATTCGCCTGCGTCGGCAGGTTTGCCTGCATATCGGCATAGCTCTGAAACCGCTGTTTCAGCTGATCGTCGATATTGCCCATCGAAAAGGCGATGCCCTGCCCCTGTCCGACAATGCTCTGCAGCTTTTTGAGATCGCCTTCCACCTGGCCCCAGATATGATCCGGCAGCTGAGCGGTGTTCTGCAGCATGTTGTCATAGATCTTCAGCTGGTTCTGGATCTGCTCGGCCAGCTGGTTGATTTGCTTGATCTGGTTGTTGACCTGCTCGGCCGATTTGCCGACCAGCGAGATCAGCTCGGTATTGTTGGCAATCTGGGTGAACTCGGTCGCCTCGCCGGTAACGCCGCCAGCCCGTCCAATGGAAGGCGCTACGATCGACGCGATAACAGCGATCGACGCGATCGCCTTGACCCGATCAGTTGTCTTGAAGATAGGTGTCGGCATGGGCAATCCCTCTCTGTTCCAGCCAGCGAAGCGGCCAGTGTTCGCCATGTTCCAAAACCAGCGCCCGGATGCGCTTCAGATCTTTCTTGCCGGAGGCGCCGACAAAGGAGAGCGCGACCGGGCCGAGCGCCATGTCGAACAGGCGCCGGCCGTCTGGCGAGGCCACGTAATATTCGCGCTTCGGCAATGCGGTCGCGACGATCTCGATCTGCCGCTCGTTGAAGCCGATGCGCTCATAAAATTCTCGGGTGCCCGGCTCGCGCGCGGCCCCGTTCGGCAGGCAAATTTTAGTCGGGCAGCTCTCCTTCAGCACGTCGATGATGCCGGAGCGTGCGGCGTCCGAGATCGACTGGGTGGCAAGCACCACTGCGCAATTGGCCTTGCGCAGCACCTTCAGCCATTCTCGGATCTTGTCGCGGAACAGTGGGTGGCCGAGCATGAGCCAAGCTTCATCGAGGATGATGAGGCTCGGCGCACCGGTCAGCCGCTTCTCGACCCGACGAAACAGATAGGTGAGAACCGGCACGAGGTTGCGCTCGCCCATGTTCATTAGTTCCTCGACCTCAAAGCACTGAAAGGCGCCAAGCGTCAGGCCGTCCTCTTCGGCATCGAGAAGCTGACCCATCGGCCCGTCGACCGTGTAGTGGTGAAGCGCGTCCTTGATCTCGCGCATCTGCACGCCGCTGACAAAATCCGATAGCGACCGGCCGCGCGCATGCGCCATCAGCGCGACCTGCTTTGAGATTGCGTTGCGATGATCCGGGGTGACGGTCACGCCCTGTAGCCCGACCAGCGTTTCCAGCCACTCGGTGGCCCATGCGCGATCGCCGTCGGTCGACAATTCCGAGAGCGGGCAAAAGGCGAGCGCCGGCGAGCTTCCCTCCCCTTTTCCGCTTGCATCGCCGCCAATCTCGTAATGATCGCCGCCGACCGCTAAGGTTAGCGGCAGCATCGACCGGCCCTTGTCGAATGCGAAGAGCTGTGCGTCCTCGTATCGGCGAAACTGCGCGGCGATCAGCGCCAGCAGGGTCGACTTGCCGGAACCGGTGGGACCGAAGATCAGTGTATGACCGACATCGTCGACATGCAGGTTCAGCCGGAAGGGTGTCGAACCGCTGGCGACCTGCATAAGCGGCGGCGAGCCGGCGGGATAGAACGGGCATGGCGCGACCGGGCTGCCGGACCAGATCGAGTTCAGCGGCACGAGGTCGGCGAGATTGCGGGTGTTGATCAGCGGCTCGCGGATGTTGGCATAGGAGACGCCCGGCAGACTGCCGAGGAAGGCATCCGTTGCATTGAGCGTCTCGATCCGGGCGCCAAAGCCTTCAGCCTGGATCAGACGGCGGATCGCCTCGCACTTCTCCTGAAGCCGCAGCGGATCGTCATCGAAGAGCACAATGACCGGGGTGTAATAGCCATAAGAGACTAGCTGCGAAGCGGCTTGCGCTATGGCGTCCTCGGATTCCGCCACCATCAGCATGGCGTCCTGATCGAGCGAGCGACTTTGCGTCTGGAACAGTTGGTCGAAGAAGGGACGGACCTTCTGTTGCCACTTCTTGCGCGTGCGCTCGAGCCGGACGCGGGCTTCCTGTTCGTCGAGAAAGACAAAGCGGCTCGACCAGCGATAGGTGAGCGGCATGAGATCGAGAGAATTCAGAATGCCTGGCCAGCTTTCGGCTGGCAGACCGTCGATCGCCACCACGCCCAGGAAGCGACTCTCGACCGTCGGCGTGAGGCCATGCTGCAGCTCGGCCGTTACCAGCCAGTCGAGATACATGGGGATTTCAGGCAGGCGCACCGGGTGGTTTTCTCCGGTAACGCAAAAGCGGATGAACTGGAAAAGCTCGTCATAGCGCGCAACGCGAAAGCCGCCGCGCTCTTCCGTCTCCTGGGTGACCATGCGCCGGATCGTCACGACATTAGCGAGATACTGTTCGACCTCGCGGATCGACGTCCGAAAACTGTCGAGCGCGCTCTCGGCATAGGTCGCGGATCGACTGCCTGTATCGGCATAGACGTAACGGGTCAGGCCCGATCGGCGCGGTTCCGGCGGCCGCCAAGTCAGGATCAGCGCATGGCGGCTCTCAAAATGTCCCCGCTCCCGCTCGAAATGCGCTCGGCGCTCCACATCGATGGCGCGGGTGACAGGATCGGGAAAATGGCAGTCGGCCTCTGTCGCGTAGTCGGTCGTCGGCACACGGGCGGCCTCGACCTGGATCATCCAGCCGGAGCCAAGACGCGACAGGATCGCGTTGATCTGCCGACTGACTTCGTTGCGCTCGGTGTCGGTCGAGCTCTCGCTGTCCGGGCCGGCAAAATACCAGCCAGCCATCAGGCTGCCGTCCTTCAGCAGCATGATGCCGTTGTCGACCAGGCCGGCATAGGGAACGAGGTCGGAAAAGGAAGGACCGGATTGCCGGAAGCGATTGAGGGCTACCATCCAAAAAGCCTCAGTATCGACGCCAGGGCGTCGAGGTCGCCCGGTATGAGGATTTGTACGAGACATGCCGCAGATAGACGCGACGCATCAGCGGATCGGATTTGGCCATCGTCCGCAAGGCGCCGATGGCAACGAGCCAAAGCGCCAATCCGAAAATTGCGGCATACCAGGTGAGCACGACGAAGATCAGGATGATGGCGGCAAGGCCGCTGAGCAGCACCAGTTCCCGATCGGCTCCCATCAGCAGGTTTGGGCGCGAGAGAGCGCGATGGATCCGCGAGCGCGAGAGATTGGAGCCGGCGTCAGCCACGGGACCCCTCCCCCGCCCGCGGAGAGATCGCAGACTGTACGATGGCCTGGGTCTGGGGCAACGGTTCGACGGTGCCGATCGTGGCACCCGTCGCGCCAAACAGGCCGACGATCTGTGTCGCACCCAGCAAGACGCCGCCAACCAGCGCAATATAGCAAAGCCGCCGCGCGAAATCGTTGAGCTCGCCGCCGAAGATCAGCATCCCGCCAGCGATTGCCACGGCCGCCAGCGCGATAAACCCGGCTACGGGTCCCGTGATTGACTGCTGGATCTGCTGCAGCGGCGACTCCCACGGTAATCCGCCACCGCCGGACGAAGCGAAGGCCGGCGAGGCCAGGACGATCAATCCCATCATGGCGACGGCGCCGGTGAGTGTATGAAGATGCTTAGGCTGCATGGCTATCCTCATCGATCTGCGCATAGTGTTCGGTCTGATAGGCTCCGCCTTTGAAGCCTTCGACATTGATGACGTCGCGCACCCGCCGGCCGCGACCGGTTCGCTCGATCGACACGACGAGATCGACAGCCTCGCCGATCACCTCGTGCATCGGCTGCTGGCTTGCTTCCGACGTCAGTTGTTCAAGACGCCGCAGGGCGGACATGGCGGTGTTGGAGTGCACTGTTGTCACCCCTCCCGGATGACCGGTGTTCCAGGCCTTCAACAAAGTGAGGGCGGCTCCGTCGCGAACTTCGCCGACGATGATGCGGTCGGGCCGCAGGCGCATTGTGCTCTTGAGTAGTCTTGCCATATCGACGCTGTCGCTGGTGTGTAGCGAGACGGCATTTTCGGCGGCGCACTGGATCTCGGCCGTATCCTCGAGGATCACCATGCGATCCTCCGGCGCCGTCGCGACGATCTCGGCGATGACAGCATTGGCAAGTGTCGTCTTGCCCGAACCCGTGCCGCCGGAGATGACGATGTTCAAACGGTTGGCGATGGCGCTCCGCAGTACAGAGGCCTGCGCTTCAGTCATCACCTTGGCCTTGACATAGTCGTCGAGCGGGATGAGACGCGAGGCGCGGCGGCGAATGGTGAAGGTTGGTGCGGAGACGACAGGCGGAAGCAATCCCTCAAACCGATGTCCGCCAATCGGCAGCTCGCCCGAAATGATTGGCTGCTCGTGATCGGCTTCCGACTGCAAGGCATGGGCGACACTGCCGATAATGACTTCGGCTGCCGCCGAGGTCATCTCGCCGGCGGGCGCTACCCCGTGGCCGAGACGCTCGATGAACAATCGGCCATCCGGGTTGAGCATGATTTCGACGACGCTGGCATCATCGAGCGCGACACATAACCGATCGCCGAGAGCATCCTGGAGTTTGCGCACCAGGCGGGAGTGGGAGAGCAACTGGGTCACGCCACTCTCCGCGTCGCAGCAAGCTCTATCGAAACAATGTGCGAGCGATATCCGATGGGCCGCAGTCGGTCGAAGTTCACCTGATGCGCAGGCAGACTTCCGGCGACTGCCTGCGTATCGCCGATCGGTGTTGGTGCTCCGAGACGCGTCATCGGCCAACCGACCCGCTTGAAAATGCGTTCAATGCGAAGGTCGGTTCCGGTCACGATCTCATTATAGCCGTTTGCCATGCACCACTCGACGATGCCGGCGAACATGGTGAGCGTTGCGAGGTGTAGCTGGCCACCTCCCCTCCCCGCCTCAAGCGTGGTGTCGACGCAAAAGCGAGAGCTTTCGATCATCGCGGAATGAGCGGTAAGTGCGCCGCCCGCAAACAGCTGCGGAAACATCTCCGCGAGCATGGTTGGTCCCGTGGCGGGCAACAGTCTCGCGCAGCCCGCGACCCTGCCCGTATCGGTGACAGCCAATACATATGATGGATCGAGCGCATCGTAGCGATCTCGCTCTTCGCCATCTCGAACGGTGACGTCCCATCCCATGCGCGATCCGAAGACCTTGGCACGAAGCCGATGCATCTGCTTGAGCAACGCCTGCTGCTGCGCATAGTGATCCGGTGAAACGACTGTGATGTGCATGCTTCCACTCCGAGAATCGAACCCGGGCAAACAAAAATCATCACGAATCGCGTGTGGCTATATGCAGATCTGCACCTACGCGTTGGCATCGAATCGGGGTTAAGTCCCCCGGCGAGCACAAATGAAGGTGTGGACGACGCCTCCAGAGATGCATTTTGTGATTGGGCCTAACCCGCTTCAAGAGCAACGTAACCCACGGGCGCATATAGATGATTCCAAATTCGGCAGGGATTTCTGGTGGTTGCGTTAACCTCTTGTTAACCAATAATCTCTTGCGCGAGAATGGTTCATTGGTATCGTCACGGAAAATACGTGCTTTGGCCCGAAAATCCGTGATGAAAGAAATTAACGTGCGCACAGCAGTTCAGTCCCATAGAAATCACCTGCCGAGTGTCGACGAGACAATCGGTACCCAGGCAGATTTGCTGAGCTCCCAGCTTCAGGCGATGAGCGAAGCACTCTTTCCACCGACTTCTCAGAAGGTCCTACGTCGTCTCACGTCTGGTGAAGCCGCGAAGCTGATTGGCGTTTCTGATTCAACCCTGCGGAAGATGACGTTGGCTGGTGAGGGCCCTCAACCCCAAACAACGAGCAACGGGCGACGCCTTTATACGCTGGCAGACATCAATGCCATTCGTAAAATCCTCGCCCAATCGACGCGTGGACGTGAATCGATCGATTTTGTTCCATATCGTAGATCCGGTGAGCATCTCCAGGTGCTAGCTGTTACGAACTTTAAAGGCGGCTCGGGAAAAACGACCACTTCAGCGCATCTCGCGCAGTATCTTGCGCTGCAAGGTTACAGGGTGCTTGCAGTCGACCTTGATCCGCAGGCGAGTCTCTCTGCCCTACTCGGTGTACTTCCAGAAGTTGATGTCGGTGCCAATCAGACGCTTTATGCTGCGATCCGATATGACAGCGAAAGACGGCCGCTTAAAGAAGTCATTCGTCCGACCTACTTCGATGGCCTCGATCTCGTTCCTGGGAATCTCGAGCTAATGGAGTTCGAACATACAACGCCAAAAGCGCTCACTTCTGGCGGGAATGGAGATACACTTTTCTTTGCACGTGTTGCTGCGGCGCTTGACGAGGTTGAACAGGACTACGATGTCGTTGTCATCGATTGCCCGCCTCAGTTAGGTTTCCTAACACTAAGCGGGCTATGCGCTTCTACAAGCATGATTGTCACCGTGCATCCTCAAATGCTCGATATTTCCTCGATGAGCCAATTCCTTCTCATGACGCGTGACTTACTCGGTGTCGTTCGTGAAGCCGGAGGAGACTTGAAGTTTGACTTCATCCGCTATCTCCTCACTCGTTTCGAACCGCAGGACGCGCCTCAAACAAAAGTCGCCGCCCTCCTCCGCAATCTTTTCGACGACCACGTTCTAACGAACCCGATGGTGAAATCTGCGGCGGTCTCTGATGCCGGGCTGACAAAGCAGACGCTGTACGAGATTGGTCGAGAAAATCTAACTCGGACTACATACGACCGAGCCATGGAATCTTTGGATGCGGTAAATGGCGAAATCGAAAGCTTGATCAAGCAAGCTTGGGGTCGCCAATGATTTCCCCTTTGACTTTGAAGTTTTCGCAACGTTGGCCCGGTCAGGTGTTGGGAGCTCCCAACAACTTCGATTCGGTGAAGGTCGCCACTGAACTTGCTCGTGTTGGGAGCTCCCAACTGAGAGCCCATAGGTGCATTGCATGCCGGATCGGGGGCGTATGATGAGCCGAAAGGATGCAATTAATAGTCTCTACCTAAAGCGGCCCGAGACTTCCAATCCTGCTCAGAAGTCTGCGGATCGGGTTAGGACAGGCGCCATATCTGCTATGGGGGCTTCTCTCCACGAAATGTCGGAGAACGCCAAACAGGCTGCTCACTTGCAGAAGCAGCTTGCGGAGGGTGAGGCCGTAATTTCGATCGATCCCAAAAAGGTCGATCACTCTCGCATCGCGGATCGTATCAACATCGACGTAGATGCCGCCTTCGACAAACTCGTCGCAAGCATAAACGAGCACGGACAGCAGGTGCCGATTCTTGTCCGACCAAGCCTCGAGAACCCAGGGCGCTATCAAGTCGCGTATGGCCGGAGACGATTGCGGGCAGCAGAAATGCTCGGTCTTCCCGTAAAAGCGATCGTGCGGAGCCTTAGTGACAGTGAACTCATTGTTGCTCAGGGCCGCGAGAATTTGGACCGCAAAGACCTGTCTTTCATTGAAAAGGCATTCTTTGCGAGGAATCTCGAAGATGATGGATGTGATCGCGGCACCATAGTCGCCGCGCTGGTCACCGACAAAGCAGACCTAAGCCGGTATATCGCCGTCGCGCGCCGCATACCAGAGAAGCTTGTCCATCGTATCGGTCCAGCCCCGAAGGCAGGGAGAGCGCGTTGGTTATTACTTGCAGAGAAGCTTTTGGTCGACGGAGCTATTTCCATCGCCGAGAGCGTCCTCGCAGACCAATCGCTGCAAAAGCAAGATAGCGACGCACGCTTCAATGCTGTCCTCCGCTCGCTTGAAGACAAGCCAAAGAAAGCTGCGCGTCCAACTGGCGTTTGGAAAGCTCCGAACGGCAAACGCGCGGCTCGCATCGAAAAGCGTAATGGTAACACAGCGCTCGTTTTCGAAGACAAGATCGTGCCGCAATTTGCTCAATTCGTGAGTGATAAGCTCGATGAGCTCTTTGAACAATTCCAAGAAAAGGACAGTGAAGGAGAATAGCGATGGTTTGACGCCGAAGGCGACAGTCGTGTCACCAGAGGAAGCAAGCAAAAGAAAAAGGCCACCGAAGCGAAATCCGGAAGCCCTTCTCATTAGTGTCGCAGCTAGAGAATCGCATTTCCCGGAATCACCGTCAAGAGTCTTTAGGGCTCAGCGCCGTTTCGGCGAGCAATTTCTTTTGCCCGACAGAAGGTAAAAGGGAATGCAGACGCATTTAGCAACGACGCCCTATGGGCGGCGGCCGATGACGCTTGGCCAAATTTCGAGACAGATGGCGGTTCGGGAATCTCAACCCGATTCGACCGCTCACAAATGGCACGTATTTCAAGATGTACGGGAGGCACGTGAGCTTTTGGGCGCTACGGATCGATCGCTATCGATCCTGAACGCGCTGCTATCGTTCTATCCGGAGACTACACTGGGCTGCAGCGGGGAGCTTATCGTCTGGCCGTCGAACGAGCAGCTCGCCGCCAGGGCCAATGGAATGCCAGCGACGACCCTCCGGCGTCATATCGCTGTCCTGGTTGATTGCGGGTTGGTCATTCGACGCGACAGCCCAAACGGCAAGCGGTTTGCCAGAAAGGGTAGGGGCGGGGAGGTCGAGCAAGCCTATGGCTTCGATCTTTCCCCCATTGTTGCGCGAGCTGAAGAGTTCAAACAATTGGCAGACGCTGTTCGCCACGAGAAGAAGGCGTTCCGGGTCGCAAAAGAGCAATTTACGATCCTTCGTCGAGAAATCGTGAAGCTCATCGAGTTGGGTATCACAGAGCGCGTGCCAGGCAATTGGGTACGGATACAGGGGAACTATCAAACGCTCGTCAGCAGCCTGCCCCGATCAGCTTCGAGGCAACTACTCGAAGACGTGTGTGTAGATCTCCACGCCCTATGCTCGGAAATCCGTGAGGTCTTGGAAACATTCGCTAAATCTCAGATTCCGGTCGCCAATGAGTCCCATTCTGGCCGTCACATACAGAATTCAAATCCAGACTCTAATATTGAATCTGAAAACAGCTATGGAAAAATAGAAGAAGCCGAAAGGGATGACGCAGAACCCGCCAACGTGCGGAGCCTGCCGAACCGAGATTTGCCATTGGGTATCGTGCTGGACGCTTGCCCGGAAATCCGCGAGCTGGCCCAAGGGGCTGAAATCCGGCACTGGCGCGACTTGCTGGCGACGGCTGAGCTGGCCCGGCCAATGCTGGGGATCAGTCTCAGCGCCTGGCGGGAGGCTTGTGAGGCGATGGGTGAGCAGCACGCGTCGATCACACTCGCCGCGATCTATCAGCGGGCTGGCCAGATCAATAACGCTGGCGGCTATCTGCGAAGCTTGAGCGATCGGGCAAGGGATGGAAAGTTCTCGACCTGGCCGATGATCATGGCTTTGCTTCGGGCAAAGCTTGAAGCGCAGAAGCCTGTCGGCGCGGAGCGCGGGGTAGGGGCTCCAGACGATGGCGGTTCAGGCGGATTGCAAGCTTCGAACAGGCTGTTGGCGAGCCTGCAAAGACCTCGAGCGCGATGAAACCCAGCGCTTATTCGGCTGGGGAAGCCGTTGCGTTGTCGGCCGCCCCGTCCGCAAGCACGATCGATCAGGTTCTTCACGCAGGATCATGTCGACGCGGGGAGTGCGCTCGTGTCGAGGAAAGATGTACCTATTGCCTCGGAGCGACGATCTGGATTATATATCCCGAAGTATCTATATCATTCAGGATATGAAATGACGGAATGGAAGGTCGAGTTTCACGACCGCTTCAAGAGCGAGATCGCCGATCTTCCAGCCGATGTTCGGATCGAGTTGCTCGCGCATCTGGTCCTGCTTCGGGAAAAGGGGTTTCGGCTAGGGCGACCTGAGGTCGACACACTTGAGGGCTCCAGGCACGCGAACATGAAAGAACTGCGTGTCAGGGTGTTAAAAGAGCAGTGGCGGTTCGCCTTTGCTTTCGATCCGGAGCGGAAGGCTGTGGTTCTGTGCGGGGCTTCGAAGAGCGGTGTGAGCCAGAAGCTCTTCTACAAGCGGCTGATCGATCTGGCCGATAAAAGATATGACGAGCACTTGAGCGGGTTGGAGAAGAAACATGGATGATCTCGACAAGCTGATACAGACGCTTCCCGATAACGAACAGCGCGCCGTTGCAAAGCGGGCGGAGGAGCTCGTAACGGCGCACAATCTGCGTGAATTGCGGGCACTTGCTGGACGGACACAAGAAGACGTGTCCGCTGGGACCGGTTTCAAGCAGACCAACGTATCGAGACTGGAGAAACGCGCAGACATGAAGCTGTCGACGCTTCGCGACTATGTCGAATCTCTGGGCGGGACTTTGAAGATCGTCGCGGATGTCGCCGGCAAGAAAGTCGATCTTTCCAGCATCGCAGAACGCTCTCGGCACGGTAAGATCTAAGGGTGCGACCCGACGGTGTGCAAGGGATGGTCCGGCCACCTTCGAAAGCAGTGACAAGACTCAACTCTCAAAGCAATCTGGCCGCGCGACCACTACGCCGGGAGGCGTTGTTATAATAGCTCGACGCCTGCTGGACCGACCTATGTCGCGACTGCTCCATTGCTTCTGGGAGGGGTATGCCGCGATTGGCCGCCTCTGTCAGATAGCCCGATCGCAGTCCGTGAGCTGAAAACTCCCCACTGTCCAACCCCGCCATCTCCGCCCGCTGCTTGACAATGGCATTGACGCCTCCCGGCTCCAGCGCCCGCTTCGAGACATTCCCCCACCGGTCGACTTTCCGGAACACGCTTCCACTGTCGATTTTCGCCGCTTCGATCCAGGCGTCAAGCGCCTCGACCGGCCGGCCGGTGAGATAGACGACTTCGTCATGATCGGCGCCCGAGGTTTTTGTGCGGCCAAGGTGGATGGCACGAGAGGGGAGGGGAGGGCCGCTCTCGGTTTCGATCGGTGGCTCGACCGTGATCTGCTCCACGCGAAGGCCGGCAATCTCACTGCCGCCGGCGGCCGCCCGAGGCGAAAGCGACCATTAGGATCGCCCGGTCCCTGACATCGCGGAGGTTTTCGGTGGCGCAGGTCGCCAGCATTTTGGCCAAGACGTCGCCGGTGACGGCCTTGGCGCTTTTCCTTTTCCGGGGCCGTGGCGTGGCCCGGACGGCGAGGCGAATGGCCGACTTGAGGGCAGGGGAGGCGAAGGCGCCGGAGAGCCCGCGCCATTTCGTCAGCGTTGACCAGGAAGCCAGCCGTCGGCGCACGGTATCTGGGGCATGCGGTCCGGCGGTGCGCAAAAACCCCTGGTCGCGGAGGTTTTGGGAAACGGCCTCCGGCATCCCGTGGTCCGGATCGGACTTTTTCTTTTCAGGATCCCACAGATGGTGGGCGACAAACTTTAGCAGCAGCGCTTCAGGCGCCGGCCAAGGCAGCGACGTTTTTGCCGCCGCCATTGACCACGCCTGTAGATAGGCGAGATCAGACGTGAGTGCCCGAAGGGTATTTTCGCCCATGCCCTCGTTGACCAGATGCTTTAGGGTTTGGATATCCTGGTCGGTCAGCAACTCGGCGAGTTCGTCGCGTCGCTCCATCGGCAGGACGGCGGCAATCGTGTCGAGCTCTTCGGCGCGACGTTCGACGGCAGATTGTTGCGAAGAGGACGGCATTCAGACTCCTAAGTGGCCGCAACGAGGGCTTTGAAAACCCGTGGCGAAGGCCACATTTTCTCATTTGCAAGTCGAAATCAATAACCCACGATAAGCAATACTTATCGGCGGTGAGCCGCCGCGGGCTTCTTTGTAGTATGTGGGGAACCGTAGCGGCGCCCTAGCTTTCGTTTAAGACATCGTTTGCCATAAAAACAATGCCTTACGATCTCGGAAAATTGCCCATCTCCACCCTGCTGAAAGTAAGCAGGGCAGATCCGGTGGCAGTGCCTGGAACATGGCCGGTCGTCGCCTGCTGGTGCGGCCGTTGGCATGGTGGAGCTGATCAGGATTAGGAGAGGAGGGCGCAAGCCCATGCGGCAGATCGATATTGACAGCCTCGACGAGGCAACCCTCGTCGAACTCAACGCGCGCATCGTCGAGCGTCTGCAGTATTTGCATCACCAGCGAACCACTGCGGCCCTACAAGAAATCAGGGTTGGAAGCGGCGTGGAGTTTGAAGGCCCTGGCGGTGTTCTGGTTCGTGGTGTCGTCATCCGCCGCAACAAGAAGACGGTGACGGTGCATGCCGATGATGAGCGACAGTGGAATGTTTCGCCGACACTGCTGAAACCCACCGGCGTCCACGTGCTCGATACCGCGGGTCAGATCCAGTCCGACGACGGCAAGATCGTGTCCTTCCCAAAGCCAGACCGTCGGTGATGCGCTCAGGACCTGGCAACGATCATGGTGGCCAGTGGGGGAATGGCTGGGCGCGATGTGCAGATCCCCAGCCGGTCGCCGAGATAGTGCCAGAACGACAGGCCGAGCTTCTGGCAGGTCTTCGAGAGGCCGAGCAGGCTGTCGCGCGCCTGACGGCCGTTGCGACTGACCGTGCCGCCAGAGATCTTGCGCTTGATGACAAAGCCACGCAGATCGCGCTCGGATGCATTGGTGTGCAGCGGGATCTCCGGCCGCTCCAGAACCCGCAGCAGTTCCGGCTTGCGGCGCCTGAGCCGAAGCAGCAGCTTGTCGAGCTCGCCATAGCCGGTGCGGATCGAAAAGATCCGGTCGAAGCGCGCCTGCAGGCCCAGTGCCGCACGCGCGTCAAGCCTTCGTCGATAGGCTTTCAGGGCCTTGTAAAAGTGCCAGATCAGTTCGCGCAGGGTTTCGACCTGTTTCACCTGCTGTGGCGTGGCCGGCATCAGCTTGTGCAGCAGCCGTTCGGCATGCACCCAACACAGCGCATGGGTGCCGACGCGAAACTGACCGGCATCGTCGGAGACAATCACCGCGTTGCCAACCAGACCATGATGGCGAATGGCGCCCCAGATGCCAGCCTCGGCGAACGGCCGAAGCGTCTCGGTGTCGAGGATGTCGATACCATGTTCGGCGAGATGCTGGAGAAACGGCACCTGATTGGCAAACCGCCGCGGTCCGCTTCTCTTCAGCCGGGCAGCAAGGGCGGGGTCCACCGGACGGTCTTCGAGAATGGTGAAGGCGGCATCGTTGAGGACATAGTCCTGATAGTTGCCGCGCAGCAGCGCCAGGAAGTTCAACCGCGACTTCGCCGGCGCCGTGCGAAAGGCAGTGAAATGCTCGCCGCCGATCTGCGTCGTATGAAAATTGCGGTTGGCGTGACGGGCACCGGTGTCGTCGGCCGTCACATAGGGCGCCGAGACGAGGCCGGCATGCAGCACGGCGGCATCCTCCGCATGAAAGCCATCCAGCCTCTCTGTCAGAAAGCGGACCACCTGGCGTTTGGAGATCTCCACACCGACGTCGTTCAGCAACGTCGTCAGTCGCTGCGTCGTGACCTGCCCATGGGCGTGAAGCATCAGGCAGAAGCGCCGCAGATTGGGCCCAAAACCACCTCGTATCCCCGCAGGCAGCGGCGCGATGATCATGCGCCCATCCGGAGCGACCCAGTATTCGCGGCGATAGCGCACCACCTCGACCCGCAGCACCAGGTCACGGACGAAGCAGTCCTTGTAGCCCTTGAAACGCGATCCGGCCGGTACACTGGCAGCCAGCACCTCTTCACGCGTCACGCGCTTCGTGTCGTTCTTCGGACCGCGTGGCGGCGCAGGCCTTGGGCTGCCGGAAGCCGGCTTGTCACTCGTTGCCCGTTCCATGCCCGACGGTCTGAAGGGCGGGCGGGGCGGCAGGTTTTTCAGCCGCGCGATCTCGTCACGCAGAAGCTGGTTGTCGACCTTCAGCCGGGTGTTTTCGAGCCTGAGCTGATCGTTTTCGGCTCGAAGCTGGTGGTTTTCCGCTTCGAGCTTCTCAATCCGGGCGTCTGCCCGATCAGCCCGCTCCACCAGACCGGTTACAAGCTCTCGCAGCGCCTTCAGCGACAGCGTGTCAGCATGCTCGGCCATGGGCAGGCGGCGCTTCGTCATTACGGAAGTGAATCATGATTTACCGGAAACAGGAATCCCTGCTGCCACCGGATTTGCTCCAGGTACTGCTGAAACCTGTCGCCGACGCCAGCAGCGCCCTCGCCCGCCTCGACGAGCGCATCGCCCGCTCCCCCGTCGGTCCGGGCTGGCTCGAACGCCAAAACTTCACCGACGCCTGCGCCTCCCTGTGGATCGACGGCGAACTCGTCCACCTCGAAGACCTCGTCCTCCACGACAGTCTGCGAGACATCCGCACCCCAACCCACGAACTCACCATCGCCCGCGACGTGCTGCGCACACGGCGCCGGATTGCTGACCATCCACCTGCGTGGGCTCTGTCTGAAGAGGGCCTGCGCGGCCTGCGCCGGCCGTGGGCCGGGGCATCTTTGGGTGATGGGGGCACCGGCGTGGCCGACCAGCCCACCGCGGGTGAAGTGGGTGCCGGGGAAGGGGAGGGGGCGGAGGTCAGTGCGGTGGACGGTGAGGCTGGCGAGGACGCCCTGGATGCCGAGCTCGCCGCCATCGATGCGCTGCTGGCGCGTTCCGAAGCGGCGATCGAACAAGCGAAGAAGCCAGGCCGGGCTCCGGCCCCGGCCTCGGGCGCCGGCCGCGAACGCGACCCATTGGTCTATGATCTGGATTGGGATGAGGATGCGCGGCTGGAGGAATGGCGGGCCGTGCTGCGCGGGACGCAAGAGTTTCCGGCGGTGCTGCAGGCGATCGTCGCGCTTGATGCCTGGAACGAGATCGGCGTTCTGCAGCATGCCGCCTGGATGGGCCGGCTGCTCACCGCCGCCATCCTGCGCCAGGGTGGTGTCACATCAGGTGGTCACCTCGCAGCCATCAATCTCGGCCTGAAAACCATCCCCGTCGATCGCCGCCGCCATCGCAACCGGGAAACGCGCCTGCTGGCGATCGCTCACGGGTTTTTGGCGACCGCCGAGATCGGGCTGAAGGAGCATAATCGGTTGGCGCTGGCGCGGCAAATGATGGAACGCAAGCTGGCGGGGCGGCGGGCCTCGTCAAAGCTGCCGGAGCTGGTCGAGCTGGTCATGGCGAAGCCATTGGTGTCGGCCGGGATGGTGGCAAAAACGCTCGAGGTGACGCCGCAAGGCGCGCGGCGTATTGTTTTGGAGCTGGGGCTCAGGGAGATGACGGGGAGGGGGAGGTTTCGGGCATGGAGTATCCTATAGACTATCCGAAATCTCGGGATTAACCCTTGGTTGAATCCCAGTGCCCATTCCGCGGAGCGCGGCCTGCCTCACGACGTAATTTTCTAAAAAATATAGTTTCGAGCTTTAAATACCTCTTATTATGAGAGACATAAGGGCAGGCCTTTTGCCTCACTACAGTAAGTTTGAGCACCGTGCTCCCTTTAGAAAGCAGATGATGCAAACCCTTAAGCAAGTTGCGTCAGAGTACTCCAAGGCTTTGAATGATGCAGCCAAATCTGCTGTCCCTGGTGAACCGGAAGCTCAGCTCACAACGCCCGTCGCCAACTTGCTGGTCCAACTTAGTGAAATTTACAAAGTAGGCGACCTTACTCTAATTCGAGAAACCCGATTAGACAGGACACGTCCTGATTTTGCTGTCTTTCTTACGAAAGCCGGTAAGACCTACCAGAAGGTGTTGGTTTCCACGCAGAACTGAGCCGGTTTTTCCACCGAGAAGTGAGCCGCCTCTGAGTATGGTTTTCTGATCAGGCTTTGGTCAAGGGATTGGCCTTTTCTCCTCTCTTCTGTGCTGCTGCGGCCGAACTGGCCTTGAAGCGGAAGCTGTCGTTTCCTGTTTCCAGGATGTGGCAACGGTGGGTCAGGCGGTCGAGCAAAGCGGTGGTCATTTTAGCGTCGCCGAAGACGGTAGCCCATTCGCTGAAGCTGAGGTTGGTGGTGATGATGACGCTGGTGCGCTCATAAAGCTTGCTCAGCAGGTGGAAGAGCAGCGCTCCCCCCGACGCGCTGAACGGAAGGTATCCGAGCTCATCCAGGATCAGCAGATCGAGACGGACCAACGTTTCGGCGATCTGGCCAGCCTTGCCTCTGGCCTTTTCCTGCTCGAGCGCATTGACCAATTCAATGGTCGAGAAGAAGCGGACTTTCCGACGATGATGCTCGATGGCCTGGACGCCAAGGGCGGTCGCGATATGGGTTTTGCCGGTGCCTGGTCCGCCGACGAGGACAATGTTCTGCGCTCCGTCCATGAACTCACACCAGTGCAGTTGGCGTACCGTCGCTTCGTTGATCTCGCTGGCGGCGAAGTCGTATCCGGAGATGTCCTTGTAGGCCGGGAAGCGTGCAGCCTTCATATGATAGGCAATCGAGCGAACCTCGCGCTCGGCCATCTCGGCTTTCAGCAACTGAGACAGGATCGGCACGGCCGCATCGAAGGCTGGTGCTCCTTGCTCGATCAGGTCGGTGACCGCTTGGGCCATGCCATACATCTTCAGGCTACGCAGCATGATGACGACGGCGGCGCTGGCGGGATCATGACGCATGGCGACCTCCCACGATCCGGACACGCAAGCCATCGTAGCGTTCAACGTTGGCCCTGGGTTCGCGCAGCAAGGTCAGCGCCTGTGGTGTGTCGATATCGGGACCATCGGTGGTTTTGCCGTCGATCAGCCGATGCAGCAGGTTCAACACATGGGTCTTGGTTGCCACGCCAGCATCTAGGGCGAGTCCACAGCGCGGAGGACGACCTGTTCGTCGTGATGAAGGACGAGAGCAAGGATATCAGCCATCTCACGATCACCACGGGGGCGGCGAAGCATCTGGTCCTGCAGTTGTCGAAAGCCCAGCGGCAATTCCAGGAAGGGAGCACCATTGCGCAGGGCACCAGGCTTGCGCTGGATGACGGCAAGGTAATGCCGCCAGTCATAAATCGTTCGCGGTGGTTTGTCGTGACTGCGTTCTATGATCCGTGGATGTTCGCAGAGGATATTGCCCTCGGCTGCAACGACCAGCCGCTCAGGATAAATCCGCAGGCTGACGGGCCGGTTAGCAAAGGAGGCCGGCACGCTGTAGCGGTTCCGTTCGAAGGTGATCAGGCATGTCGGCGAGACACGCTTGCTCTGCTCGACGAAGCCGTCAAACATCGCGGGCAATGCCATCAAAGCAGGCTGCTCATCAGCCCAAACATCGGCGATCGAACCGGGCAGACTCCCGTGTGGTGTCTCCTGCCACAGGTCCTGGCAATGCTGCTCCAGCCACAGATTCAACGCTGCCAAATCCGGGAAGTCCGGCATCTGTTGCCACAGGCGTGGTCGGGCATCCTGAACGTTCTTCTCGACCTGTCCCTTCTCCCAGCCTGCGGCGGGATTGCAGAACTCTGGCGCAAAAACGTAGTGGTTCGTCATCGCAAGGAACCGGATGTTGACCTGTCGCTCCTTGCCCCGGCCGACGCGATCGACCGCTGTCTTCATATTATCGTAGATGCCGCGAGCAGGGACGCCGCCGAACACACGGAAGCCGTGCCAATGGGCGTCGAAGAGCATCTCGTGCGTTTGCAGCAGATACGCCCTGACCAGAAAAGCCCGACTGTGCGATAGCTTGATATGCGCGACCTGCAGCTTCGTGCGCTCGCCGCCAATGACGGCATAGTCCTCAATCCAATCGAATTGGAATGCTTCGCCTGGGCGGAAAGACAGCGGAACAAATATGCCGCGGCCCGTCGTCTGCTGCTCACGTTGTCGTTCCGCTCGCCAATCACGGGCGAAGGCGGCAACCCGACCATAGGAGCCGGTAAAGCCGAGAGCCACCAGATCGGCATGAACCTGCTTCAGTGTTCGTCGCTGCTTGCGCGACTTCCCGGCCTCTGTCTTCAGCCAGGCCGCCAGCTTGTCGGCAAAAGGGTCAAGCTTGCTAGGCCGTTCCGGTACCGTGAATGTTGGTTCGATTGTACCAGCGTTCAGATACTTCGCGATCGTGTTCCGCGACAGTCCCGTGCGCCGGCTGATCTCGCGGATCGACTGCTTCTCGCGCAGCGCCATCCGACGGATGATGTTTAAAAGTCCCATGTGGATCACTCCGTTGCCCCCGTCGCTCTCCGCGTTGGGGGAAGGTTCACATGGCTCAATTCTCAATGGAAATTATGCGCCTAACCGGCTCAGTTCTGCGCGGAAACCAACAATGCAGACGTCACACCGCATGTTGCCGAGATCTTTGCCGGAGCAAAAGCTTCCATGGGGAAGGTGCCAAACTTGTTCCGCGTTCTCGCGCATGCTCCGGCCGTGCTGGACGTGTACACCGGCAGCAAGCGCTTTCTGCATGATGGGGTGCTAAGCCCGCAGGCTCAGGAGCAGATTGCGATCGCTATTGCAGCGGCCAATGGCTGTGACTACTGCGTTGTCGCCCACACCGGTGCGGCGCGTGCAGTCGGCGTTTCGGCAGAAGACCGCGCCTCCGCTCAATCCGGTCGTACGTCAGATTCAAAGATCCAAGCTGTCCTTGATCTGGCACTTGCCGTCAACGCGACGCATGGGCAAGCCTCAGCGCCAGCCCTGGAAACTGCCCGTTCCTATGGACTTTCGGATGCGGAGATCCTGGAAACAGTAGCACATGTCGCCGTTAACATCCTCACCAACAGCGTAAACAACATCGTCGGCACGACATTGGACTTCCCGAAGGTAGAGCGCGTCTAAATGGTAGATGTACCATGCAGCTGGGGGCCAAATCGGTAGCCCCAACGCGGCGAAAGTTTTAGCAGTCGTTAGTTCGATTCCCATCAAGGTGAAGGCATGTATAGCTACAGCAGCTTCACGCCACTTATGTCGCATAGAGCCGTTGGCAACGGCTTACGTCATTGTAAATGCCCAGATATTGGCGCGAGCCAATCACGCGGTGAGTTGCATCATCGATGCAATGATAACTTCGCATTCGAACGGTAACAATGCGTTAGACAGAACTAGATGCCAATAAATCCGCTTCTTCATTCGCTCTACTCTAACTTGCTATGACGGTTCACCGTCCCGCATTATGCAATTTAGGTATTGAAAACTACCTAAATAGTGTTGGACGGAAAACGGCGCCTGCGGCCACTATCAGCCTTGAATAGATCTTTAGCCCTCGCTCTGCTTCGCCACGCACTTTAGCCCGTTCGTCGAGCACGTGAAGCCCATTTGATCAACTCTTGCCAACCATCGACCGCAAAGTTGTCGGTGGGGACGATGTATAGCCAGAACCTGATTCTCGGGAAAGTACGCCGTTCGCGCAAGGGCGCCGCACTACACTGAAAATTTTGACGGAGGAGCCCCCATGGAGACTTTACTAAAGCAGCTTGGCCGGATTCCCGGTGCGTTGATGATCGTACCACTTTTCTTGGGAGCTGTTGTTGCCAGCCTGGCGCCTCAGGCACTTGAAATCGGGAGTTTTACCACCGCCCTGTTCAAAAGCGGCACAGCCGTACTTATCGGGCTTTTCTTCGTGTGTGTCGGTTCGCAGATCGATCTACGCGCCGCACTTCCTGCCGTTGAGAAGGGGATTGTTCTTCTGCTTGCGAAATTCGGCGTCGCCGTTGCTTTCGGGCTATCTGTGGCATTCGTCATGCCCGACGGGACTTTGTGGGGGATGTTGCCGCTCGCGATTATCGCCGCCATGTCGAACTCGAACGGCTCGTTGTTCGTGGCGTTGACCAGCCAGTTCGGCAATTCAAGTGACAAGGGCGCCATTTCGGTGCTTTCGATCAACGATGGTCCTTTCCTGACAATGATTGCCTTGGGCGCTGCTGGCCTGGCAGCGTTTCCGGCGCTGGCGCTCTTTGCCGCGGTTTTCCCGATGATATTCGGCTTCGTCTTAGGCAATACGAGCCCAACTGCCAAGGCGTTTCTCGGCCCAGGTGAAAAGCTGATTATCCCGTTTGCGGCCTTTGCTATCGGAGCGGGTATCAAGTTCGATGTATTGCTGACCTCAGGGGCGATCGGCATTTTGCTCGGGTTGATGACCGTCGTCCTGTCCGGTGGGGCTGCAGTATTGTGCCTGTGGCTGTGGCATGTCCTACGGGGCCATCCTCGCTCAACACGCAACGTAATCGCCGGTGCGGCAGAAGCGAGCACGGCCGGAAATGCCATTGCGACCCCTGCCGCCCTTGCCGCCATCGATCCGTCTATCCTCCCGTTTCAGGAGATGGCGACAGCCCAAGTCGCAACGGCAGTCGTTTGCACCGCCTTCACCATGCCCTTCGTGGTCGCCTGGCTGGCCGGCTGGCAACGGCGAAATGGCATTACACCGGAGGCAGAACAGGCCCTTTATGAAGCCCGCAGTCCAGAGGTCCAGGCTACCGTCGCCAATACCTAACTCGCAGCATCAGAGGCGCGCTCCGTCGTCGGCGCGCCTTATATTATGAAGAAAGAGCAAAGAAAAGGACAGTATTCAGCAAGCGAGTCATAATGCCCGGCCGGGCAGAGCAGTGGCCGGCTTCTTGTCAATGAATGGCTGCTTTAGGTAGTATCCATCCGGTGAGGGCCGAGCGGCACGCCGTTCCTCGACGGACATGCCGTTTATGCCGCGCTCGATGTCGAAGAGCGCGTCAATGCGGGCCACGGCCTCAAGCGCGACAGGAGATATCTCATGGGCGGGCTTGCCCTCGCGCACGTTGCCGGCGATGTCAGCCAGTTCGAAGAACTTGCGCCGCGCATGGCTCCAGCAGAGCGCGCTCTTGACCGGCCCCGGGCTTCGATCGGCACGATAGAGATCGTTATAGCCGCCGTATGCATCTGCTTGGAGGGTGCCATGCCACTCGGCGAGATGCCGATTGGGATGGGTCTTCTCACGATCGGGTGAGAAGTAGAAGAGTGCCGCAGGCGGCGCACCGCCTGCAAACGGACGATCATCGCGCACATAGGTCCATAACCTTGCCTGCCGTGTTGCTCCCCTGGCCAGGAGCGGCACGGTGGTGTCGTCACCATGCAGCCGAACGGCTGCCAGAACATGGGCGCGGATCAGGTCATGGATCGGCTGCAGCGCCGTCGCGCAAGCGCCAACCTGATCGGCCAGCGTGGAGAGGCTGAGATCGACGCCTTCCCTGGCGTAGCGCTCGGCCTGGCGGTTCAAGGGCTGATGCTGGCCGAACTTCTCGAACAGGATCGTCGCCAGCAGGTTCGGTCCCGCCCATCCGCGCGGTGTGGCATGGAAGGGAGCCGGTGGCTGGCTGATCCTCTCGCAATCCCGGCAAGTGAACTTCTCGCGCACCGTCTGGATCACCTTCCACTGGCGCGGGATCGCCTCCAGCGTCTCGGTGATGTCCTCGCCCATCTTCACGATCCGGGCCGAGCCGAAGCAGGTGCATTGCGTGGGAGCTTCGATGACCAGGCGCTCGCGCGGCAGGTGCTCGGGAAACGGCTTGCGGGTCGGCCGGCGGCGTTCGAAGGCGGAGACATTTGTGATCTTCGCTGCCACGCGTTCCGCCGCGATCTCGTCCTCAGTGGCATCGGCTTCGAGTTCTTCGAGCTGCAGCTCCATCTGGTCGATCAGCCGGGCACGCCGTTCCGAACTCTGGCCAAATTGCTCGCGACGCATCTTGGCGATCTCGAGCTTGAGGTGCCGGATCATCGCCTCCGATGTCGTCACGACGGCGCGCACCTGTGCGAGATCGGCCTCGGCGGAGGCGGCACGCGCTTCCGATGCCGCGAGCGCAGCGCGCAATCTGGCTATCTCCGAAGCAGCATCATCCATGGCCGAAAGCTATCATGGAACACGCCGAAGCCCAACAAAAACAGTGGATTCTAAGCGATCAGCCTGCCTTGGAAGGCCGTTGCGTCCAGCGTGGATTGCGCCAGTCGATCCCCTCCAGGAGATATCCCAACTGCGCCGACGATACGGGCACGGCGGAGCCATTTTGACTTACCGGCCAGATGAACTTGCCAGCCTCAAGGCGCTTTATGTAGAGCGACATGCCAATCCCGTCATGCCACAGGACCTTGATCAGATCGCCCTTGCGACCCCGAAAGCAGAAGACTTCGCCGCCATGAGGATCGCGGCCAAGGCCTTGCTGAACCTTCAGCGCCAGGCTGTTCATGCCGCAGCGCATGTCCGTAACCCCACCCGCGATCCATACCTTCACCCCGGCTGGAAAGGCGATCATGAGGCATCCACGACGGGCAACAGGCGGGCAAGGATGGCTGGGTCAAGCGAGGACGGGATCGTGAGCCGTCGGCCGTTCGGCAGGCCGATCTCGATCGTCTTGTCGTCGTCAGGCCGGGGCGGCGCGGCCATCTCGGACGATGCCGGCGGCGGCGGCGAAATCGTAAGCGGCACGAAGCCTGTTGACGCGGAGACGCTCAGAAGCCCGCTTCGGTACTGACGACGCCAGCTCGTCAACAACGATCGCGACAATCCATATCGCCGCGCCGTCGCCGAACCCTGTCGAAACCCCTGCAGGCTCTCCTCGACGATCCGGACCTTCTCTTCGTCCGACCAATCCCGACGGCGACCAAGATCATCGGCGGACAAGACCTCAATGGGGGAAATGATTGTAGAGCATGACATAAGGCATGGACTTAAAGCCAATCAGCAGATCACGGCAGACGGCCTTTGGCGGAGGCATACTTTAGGTGCGTCCGTGGTCGAGGTTGACTACTTGCAGACGCGAGACGATGTTGCGGCAGTGATCACGGCGGAAGAAACACTCTCAACCGCAAGGGATCGAGGCCTTAGTGCGCCGATGGCTGTTTTCGACGTTATGCTGCTGTTGGGCGGCGGTTATTTATGAAATTATATGTTGCCCGCCAGCGTCGGCTACACACGCGAGGTCGTGGACCGGGACTGGTTTCTGGACAATGGTGACCTGCTAGAGCAGATCCTGTTCAATCCGGGTCATATCCAGCGGCGCTGAAGTAGTTGCGGATTCAGCCGGTGTGAAGCCGGGGATCAAGCATCGACCGCGTCCCAGAGAGCTTTGATCTTTCGCTGTGCCCGACCTCGCAACATGGCCTTCAGTTTGGAGAATGCATTTTCGATGCCACTTGCCGCTCGAGAAAGAAATCTCGAACAACTTTATTGAAAGACTTGGCAGACTCGACATTGACAATGTGCTTGCCCGGCAATGTCGAGTGTTGGCCATTCTGCACACTAGCGGCAATCTGTTGCAGTTCGGATGGGGGACATACCGGATCATTGTCACCTGAAATACACAGTACATTATGATATATTGCAGGAAGATTATCGTGGAAGTCTGCTGCAGCTAGGGCTGAGCAGCAGCCGATGTATCCCTCCTCTGCCGTACTAATTAAGCTCTCAAGTAGACGATCGACTTTATCTTGTTCGGCGAGATAGTATTGCGGCGTAAACCAACGCTCCAAGGTTGCTTCCCTTAACACCGACAGACCTTTTTCTTTCACCGTCACGATACGTGCGTTCCAGCTCTCTGCGCTGCCGATCCTTGCCGCCGTCGCGCAAAGCACGATTCTGTCGAGACGATCGGCTGCATTTATGCCGAGCCACTGACCTGTTAACCCGCCAAGAGAGATTCCACAGAAATTGGCGCGATCGATGTCCAATGCATCCAGCAATGCTAAGATGTCCCCGCCGAGCTCGGCAAGGGTATAGGGCGCCCGGGGAGCGGAAGATTCACCGTGCCCCCGGGTATCGTACCGTAGGATGCGGAACTCATGCGACAGGTCAGCTATTTGCGCATCCCACATACTTAGGTTGGTACCGAGGGAATTTGAGAAGAGCAGCCATGGACCAGTCTCCCCAGCGAGTCGATATCGCAACCGGTGGGTGCCAAGGTCTAAGAAGTGACTCTGCATATCAACCATCTTAAGCCTCACTCAATCTGCACTTTGAAGGACAGCCACGGCTTTGATTTCTACTATGTAGCCTGGCGCGCCTCCGAGCATGGGCGCGCCGATCGCTGTCCATGCCGGCCGTGGATGTGTTTCAAAATACTGGTCGCGCACCTGCATGAATAACGGCAAGTCACGCATGTCCGTATGCCAAGAAGTCAGATCAACGACATCTGCTAATGAAGCTCCAGCCGTCTCGAGTACCAGTTTTAGATTCTCGAAAGCCTGTTCAACCTGTGCTCTGCTGTCGACGACCAGTTGCATATTTTGGTCGCGGCCAATCTGCCCCGAAACGTAGACAGTATTGCCCACCTTTACCCCTGGCGCATAACCAATATTGTCATACACCGCTTGCATAGTCGCAGGTATCACTGCTTGGCGCGTTGTCATTCTCACACCCCCCTTAGCGCCTTTCGTTCAAAATAACCGAGTGCCCGTCGCCAGATTTCCATCTGACGAGGCCATGTGTTGCAAGACCAAATACTAAGCTCCAGAAGGCCGCACCCAAACCGAATAGCGACATGCCAGAGGCGGAGACTATAAACGTCACCAACGCGGCATCTCGATCTAAGGGATCGCTCATCGAAGCTGCCAGTGCGCCAGCGATTGTGGGAAAAAGGGCTAACCCAGCCAAGGTCGCGATCAACTCTTCTGGCAGCATAGCGAAGAATGATAAAACCGTAGCCGCGAACGCGCCTAGAACCAGATACAAGACACCGCCGACGACTCCAGCGACGTAGCGTCTGGAGCGGTCCACGTGAGCTCCCTCACCAGCGCAAATCGCGGCAGTGATCGCAGCGAGGTTCAAACCATGACATCCGAACGGCGCCAAAAAGGCTGAGCCAGCAGCGACCCAAGCAATCAAAGGGCTAGCATTTGGACGCTGGTAACCATTGGTCCGCAGCACCGCCATTCCCGGGAGCCATTGACCAGTAAGTGAGACCACGGCTAGCGGTACAGCAATATTGGTGATTGCTTGCCATTCGAAATGTGGCGTCGTCCAGGTCGGCAGGGTCAACGCGACTGAGTGCACGGATCCCGTTATCTCGCCTTCGCCAAGTGCGATCATCACACCCACAACTAGCACGCCAACTACTACATAGCGTGGGAACCAGCGCCTGCCGACAAACAAGGCTACAAACATCATCCCCGCCATCGAGGGATGGGTCGGCAACGCAAGGATCATGTGTGAGACGAACCCAAACAGGATGGCAGAAAGCATAGCTGCAGAGATACCAGGAGGCAGTTTCGAGACAAATCTGTCGAAACTGCCCGTAATTCCAATGACAACAATTCCCAAGCTGGCAACCAGGGAAGCGCCGGTGGCCGCGGCGAAGTCCACGGATGGAAGGAGTGTAATTAGCAGTGCGGAGCCGGGGGCCGACCAGGCAATAACCACAGGCACCCTGTATCGGAGACTCAAAAGGATGCCGAAAATCCCACTACCGGTTGAAATAGTCCATACCCAGGATGCAAGAAGTTCATGGCTCAAGCCTTCGGCCGCATGGAATACGATGACCAGTGGTCCAGCAAAGGAAATCAGCGTTGCGATCACGCCTGCTACCGATGCAGAGAAAGAGGTATCGTTACGCAGGCTACGCAACATGCCAGCCATTCCGTTCCCGCGTATTCGCTGTTGTTTGGCGCTGTTACTCTTCATAAGGAAATCAGCCAAGATCCCCACCGGCAACCGGGAGAACACTTCCGGTAATATAGGAAGCTTCATCCGATGCCAGGAAAAGGATGGGCGCGGCCTGTTCATCGATGGTGCCATATCGCCTCATGAAGCTGGACTGTTTGACTTGCTGTACAACCTCGGCCATCCAAATTTTCTCGGCCTCACTATCACCAGCAGCGTTGCGCGGAATACGGCGTGGTGGCGCTTCAGTACCACCCGGCGCCGTCGCAACCACGCGGATATTTCGTCCGGCAAGTTCCATGGCGAGCGACTGCGTCAGTGCGTTCACGCCGCCCTTAGCGGCGGAATACGGCATGCGATGAATGCCGCGGGTGGCATTTGAGGAGACATTTACGATCGTCCCCCCGTTGCGAGCGAATAAATGCGGCAGAACTGCGTGACAGCAATATAGGGTCGGCATAAGCGAGCGCCTGATTTCTGCGTCGATCTGTGGGGGTTCAAACTCAGCGAAGGGGCGCATACGGATTGCGCCACCGACATTGTTGATCAAGATGTCAATGCCACCGAAAGTCTCGGTCGCGAACTGCATGGCCGAGTGGGCGCCTTGGTAGGACTCGAGATCACAAGCAAATGTTGCAACCTCCGCTCCCTCAGCTTCAAGTGCGACTTCAGAAACGAGGGGCGAGCGATCAACTAGTAAAACCTTCCCGCCCTCTCTCGCTGCACGTAAAGCTACAGCGCGGCCAATGCCCTGGGCGGCCCCGGTAACAATAAGCACCTTGTCTGCAAAACGACCAGCGAATGTTTGCGTACTCATGCAACCGCTCCCGTCACGATATTGGGGGTAAACTTTTCGTAGTGGAAGCTATTGGGCTTGACCCCCTGACTGTCGAAGTACCCACGCACGGCATCAACCATTGGCGGGGGACCGCACAGATAGACATCCACGTCACCGCCATTGAGCACCTCTGGCAAGATATGTTGCGTCACCCAGCCTTTTCGGGGATGTTTCGAGACCTCGTCCGCCACAACCGTTGTGAAGCTGAAGTTCGACAGCCTTCGTGAATACGCCTCGATTTCATCGACCAACACGAGATCGAGATCACGCGTAACACCGTAGAGCAAGTGCACACTTTGTTCTGAATTGCTCTGCGCGAGCACCTCTAACATCGATAGAAAAGGTGCCAGACCCGTACCTCCTGCAAGGAATAATAGCGGACGCTTGACTTCCCTCAGATAAAAGCTGCCCAAGGGACCAGCAAATTGCAATTTTTGACCGGGCTGCGCTTGCTCTAGCCAAGTGCTCATCACGCCGCCTGAAATTTTCTTTATGAGAAAACCGATGCGGCGCTCGCCAGGGGCGGAGCTGAAGGAATAGGATCGGTGCTGGCCGCTCCCCGGAACATCGATATTGACATATTGCCCGGGTAAAAAGGCGGGCACGACATCCTGCACATCCATTTCTAAGACGATCGCCGCGTCATTGTGCGATACGACCTTTGCGACTGTGGCGGAAAATTTCTGCTGGACAATCTTGCAGGCCGTCGAGGTTGTTGGGACGGCAATTACGCAGTCGCTCGCTGGCACCATCTGGCAAGTCAGCACGAGCCCTTCGGCTGCTTCACCAGCGGTGAGGGCGTCCTCGATGTAGTCTTCGCCTAGATCGTAGCTGCCGCTTTCAGCGCGGCATTTGCAGGTGCCGCACACACCATCGGAACAATCCATAGGCAGATTGATCTTATTGCGAAAGGCGACGTCAAGCACCTTCTCGCCCTCAGGGCATTCGATGACGCGTGTTATTCCGTCCTCGAAGTTCAGTGCAATCTTGTAATTGGCCATAATTCTTCTCGTCTTCTTTGCACCTCCAGCGTCGATCAGATGTGATAGACGTCGATGACTTGGCGGATATAGTCGTTCTTCAGCACGATCTTTTTGCTCGTGATCACGATGCCGTCTTCCGCTTCGCGCAATGACACAAAGATGGTTCCAAAGAAGTGGTCGGTGACTTTGTAGCGGTGACTGAGTGTATTGAAGTTATAACGAACGTCGACCTCGTCACCGCGTTGCGCCAGGAGCTCCACATTGGTGATGTTGTGGCTCGTTCGAGGCTCTGGCGTGGAGGCGCCAGAACGCTCGGTTTTGATGCGGAAAACGCGGTCCTCAAGCCCGTCGCGATTGGGGTAGTAAATCAATGAAATTTGCGACTGGGGATCCTCAGTAACCTGATCGTCGTCGTCCCACGCAGGCATCCAGTATGAGGCAGTCGATGCATAGCACGAGAGCCACTCATCCCACTGGCGATCGTCCAGAAGTCGCGCCTCCCTGTAGAGAAAAGCACATACAGCGTCGTGCGAAATTGTCATGCCGACACCTGTCGCTGCTCAGCGGCAAGGGCACTACGCATAGCGCCCGCCCAGTATTCATGCTGGCGCACAAACAAACCTTCATCTTCGCTGCGCTCGCCTGACAGGAGAGGATTTATACCCATGCGCTTGGCATTTTCATCTGGTCCGTCGAGCCACAGCGGTGCGCCGCGTGACATATCGTTCCACGGCGCTGCGATGCCTGCGTAACCAGCTTGGCACGCTCTGAATTCCTCAAGGTCGTCGGCGGTGCCCATACCGGAAACGTTGAAGAAATCTTCGTACTGACGAATACGAAGGGTTCGATCGGCCTCGCTTTCACCCTTCGGTGCGAAGCAGAAGATGCTGATTTCAGTTTTGTCGACACTGATCGGACGGGTGACGCGGATCTGCGTGCTGAACTGATCCATAAGAAACACGTTTGGATAGAGACACAAATTGCGCGTTTGATTGACGATGAAGCCTGCCTTTTCCTCGCCGACCCGCGCCTTGATTTCGTCGCGGTGATTGTAGACCGGTCGGACCTCCGGGTTCATCGTATTGGTCCAGAGAAGGATATGGCCATTCTCGAAACCATAGACACCAGCAATCGATTTGCTCCAGCTATTGGCATCGACCGCTTTCGTGCCTTCTTCCTTGCGCCGGCCCATTGTTGCCGCGTAGTTCCAGTGCACGGTGCTCACATGGTAGCCATCGCAGCCGTTCTCCATCTGGAGTTTCCAGTTCCCATCGTAGATATACGAAGAATTGCCACGCAAAACTTCGAGCCCGTTCGGCGCCTGATCAACGATCTGATCTATGATGACTTTCGTCTCCCCGAGAAAATT
Organism: Rhizobium sp. Root149; assembly: GCF_001427345.1. NCBI lineage: Bacteria > Pseudomonadati > Pseudomonadota > Alphaproteobacteria > Hyphomicrobiales > Rhizobiaceae > Rhizobium > Rhizobium sp. Root149. The sequence goes on along the minus strand of NZ_LMGD01000026.1, from coordinate 96,540 downwards.
TTCCAGCGTCGCAACGTTTTCGTTGAGGCTTCCAAACAGGAAACCGCGGTAGCTTTGGAACCGCGGCACGCGCTTCAGGTCGTGCGAACCATCTTTAGCGAACTGCGGCGGGTATTGGGTGGTCTTCTCATCCTTGACCTTGAGCAGCTTACCGGTATTGGAGAATGTCCATCCATGAAACGGGCAAGTGAAGCTGCCTTTGTTGCCATGCTTGCGCCGACACAACATAGCGCCCTTGTGTGCACAGGCGTTGATTACGGCGTGCAGCTCGCCGGTTTTGTCGCGGCTTATGACGACCGGCTGGCGGCCGATGTAGGTGGTATAATAGTCGTTGTTTTCGGGGATCTGGCTTTCATGAGCCAAGTAAACCCAGTTTCCCTCGAAAATGTGCTTCATTTCGAGTTCAAAAAGATCCGTATTGGTAAAGATATCGCGCCGGCACCTGAATAGGCCGGCCTCCTTATCGTCCTGCACCGCATTGGCGAGCAATTCATTGAGTTCATGAGCTTTGGCGATATTCGCAGACATCGTTTCTCTCTCCCAGGAATGGTTACGGTGAGCCGCAGCGGCGTACGTCGCGCCGCTAAAGGAAAGGCGGCGGCTTGACTGATAGCCGCCACCGCATTGACTACGCGGCTGCGCGCTTGCGCTGTAGATTGACCTGATTATCGACACCGTTCACCAAAGGCGTGAGATGAACGTCGAAGACGATCTCGGCGAAGGGGCCATTCAGGTTGTTTGCTTGAATGCTGTCAGCGTCAGTACGCTCGATCACGTCTGGTACGAGACCATCGCGGGTGGCATAGGCGAAATCATCGTTGACGAGAGGGTCGCCCGCAATGTTGATCTGCGTGGTCAGCTTGCGGTGGCCATCGGCGCTTATGAAGAAATGGATGTGCGCCGGTCGTTGGCCGTGGCGACCGAGTGCAGACAAAAGTTGCTCTGTCGGGCTGCCGGGTGGAACGCCATAACCCTTTGGCACGATGCTCTGGAACTTGTAACAGCCCTCGTCATCGGTGATGATTGTGCGGCGCATGTTAAATGGCGCCTGCTTCCCAGTCGGGTCGAAGTGAGAATAAAAGCCACGGGTGTCGCAATGCCACACTTCGACAGTTGCGCCGGACAGCGTCTTGCCATCGGCGCCGTAGACCTTGCCGTGCATGATCAACGTGTGGCCATCGGTATCGGTACCGTCGTCTAGACGTGCAAAACCTGTCGAAACCGGAGCTCCGGCGACGTAGAGAGGGCCTTCGATAGTGCGCGGAGTGCCATTTTGAATTCCCAGTTCTTCGTCGATCGCGTCCAGGCGTTCGTCAAGGTAGTGATCGAGTCCAAGGCCTGGAGAGATAAGGCCCGCTTGTCCAGACGCGCCGATTTCGTTTACCCATGCAATAGCGGTCCAGTATTCGTCTGGCGTAATATTAAGATCGTCGATCGCCTTGAATAGGTCCGACATCAGTCTATGTGTAATTTCTTTAACGCGGGGGTTCCCCTTATCGTTGGTAAGGCCGCTCAGAACTTGCAGGAATTCCTGGGTCTCTGATCTGTCAAAGATTTTCGCCGTCATCTTAACTCCTCCGTTTTTGGATGCTTGAATTGCTGTTGTTAGAACTTAGGAAAGGTGCGCTAGCCCCTCATTTGTCGTCTTCGTGGATCGACGAGGGGTGCTTCAACAATGGTGCGACCTTGATAGTCATGAACTTGAACAGCGGTAGGCCAGAAAGCACTTCATGCAATTCAGCGTTGTCCTTGACATCAAAAATGCTAAAGTTCGCGTACTCGCCAGCGATGCGCCAGATGTGGCGCCACTTCCCGCTACGTTGTAGATCCTGAGAGTAGGCCTTCTCTCTAGAAATGATTTCCGCTGCTTCTTCAGCAGGCAAGTCACGCGGGATGTTGACGTCCATTCGCACATGAAAAAGCATTGTGAGCACCCTACCTGGCAGCGTGGATCGATTTGCGTGCACCATCGCGGACAAAATATTTCACTCGATCTTCATCAAGCTCGATGCCGAGTCCCGGTCCATCGGGTAGAACGAGTTCAAAGTCGCGATAGCTAAGTGGCTGGAGGAGGATTTCCTCCGTCAAAAGCAGGGGCCCAAACAATTCAGTACCCCACTGCAAATTTGCAAAGGTCGCGAAGGTATGTGCCGAAGCGATCGTCCCTACAGCGCTTTCAAGCATAGTCCCACCGTACAACTCGATACCGGCGGCATCGGCAATCGCGCCCACGCGCTGGGCATTGAAGAGTCCACCACTTTGCTCAACCTTCACTGCAAAGACGTCTGCACCACCGATTTTCGCGATATCAAATGCGGATTCCGGGCCATGCAGGGACTCGTCGGCCATGAGTGCTATGGGGAAGCGGCGAACAAGCCGAGCCAGCGCCGCAGCAGAGGCAACCGGCTGCTCGACAAGTTCGCACCCGACATCAGCCAAAGCCGACATTCCGTATGTCGCTTGGGTTTCACTCCAAGCCATATTGACATCAACGCGCACAGCTCCGCGATCGCTCAACGCACGCTTGATAGCCGCTACATGGGCGATATCCTCTTCGAGCGGTTTAGCGCCGATTTTCAGCTTGAAGATCTTGTGCCGACGGAGAGCCAGCATCCGTTCCGCCTCAGCAATATCTTTGGCGGTATCGCCGGAGGCGAGGGTCCATGCAACCGGTAAACGCTCGCGGCGCCGTCCTCCCAGCAACTCGCTGACAGGGAGGCCCAAGCGCTTACCGTGTGCATCGAGCAAAGCTGTTTCCACCGCACTCTTGGCGAAGCGATTGTCTTTGATCATCTTGCCAATGCGGGCCATCATCGCCTGCACTCGTGTAGCGTCCTGAGCAGCCATGATGGGGGCGAAGTAGGTATCGATCGCTAATTTCATGCTCTCAGGGCTTTCGCCGCCGTAGGCGAGGCCGCCGATCGTTGTGCCTTCGCCGATGCCGACTACACCGTCGCTGCAGTAGACCTTCACCAGCATCAGTGTTTGCCCGTCCATAGTCGCAACTGACAACTTGTGGGGTCGGATTGTCGGCAGATCCACCAGCATTGTCTCCACCCGCTCAACGACAGCGGCTGGAGTTGTAATCGGTTCGCGTAGATTTGGATTTGTGTTCATGGCAGCAATATGCGTCCCAGCGACCCTGAACGTCCAACACCGTTTACGTCTGAAACGATACCCTGGAGGTATAATGGGGAGTGGATCGATTGAGTTTGCAGCGTTGCTGCGTTGCAGCATACCTAATTTGCGAACGACCGACATTGTCCAAGGATGGTGACGACCGCTCAGGGTAGTGCCAACCTTTGTTGCGATAGTGCGAGAATGAAGGTTTGTTACTTCGGTCGAGAGCCGGTAGCCCTCGACCGGCATCGGTCGGATGCGATAGCGCTATTGGACACCCAGATGGCGTTCCAAGAATTCGGGTTGGGCGAGGAGATCGACTGGGGGGCCATCGAACTCAATCTGGCCCTTTGACATGACCACCATCCGGTCTGCAATCTTTGCTAGAGACCGAACATCCTTGTCCACGACGATCGTGGCTATTCCTTCCGACCTTACGACGGTAAGGGTCCTCCAGATTTCCTGCGCCACGAGCGGCGCCAACCCTTCGGTGGCTTCGTCGATAAGGATGAGATCGGGGTTCGTCATAAGGGCACGACCGATTGTCAACATTTGTTGCTCTCCGCCCGAAAGTTGATGGCCGCCATTGTTGCGCCGCTGCGCTAGACGCGGAAACAACGTAAGCACGCGATCAAGCGTCCAATTCTGCTTGCCACTTGGGCCTTTTCTTGCTGCCATGAGAAGGTTTTCAATGACGGAAAGCGAGCCGAAGACTCCACGGCCTTCAGGAACGTAAGCGACGCCGCTCTGGGCAATCTTTTCCGGCAATGCTGTGCGGATTTCCGCTTCCCTCCAGACGACATTTCCAGTCGTCTTCGGCACCAACCCCATCAATGATCGCAAAAACGTGGTCTTGCCCATACCGTTCCGCCCGAGCAATGCCACTTGTTCTCCAGACCTCAAGCTAAGGTCAATTCCATGCAGAACTTGACTGACCCCGTAAAAGCTCTGGAGTGAGTTAACCTTTAATAGTGCGCTCACGCTGCCTCTTCCCCTTCACCGAGATACGCGGCCCTTACCTTTGAATCGCGCCGTACTTCGTCCACTGGACCAGAAGCAATTACCTGACCGTCAGCCATGACGGTCAATCGATCAGCGATTGCGAACACCACATCCATATCGTGTTCCACAAGAAGCACGCCCCTATTGTCCTTGAGCGCACTGATGACTTGCGCCATTTGCTTTGCTTCACCATGTCCCATGCCAGCCAGCGGTTCATCAAGTAGAACGATCCGGGGGTCTGTTGCCAGCACCATGGCTACTTCCAACTGACGCTGTTCACCGTGGCTCATCATCCGTGCAGGTGTATCGATCTGATGTGCCAATCCCGCATCGGACAATGCCGCTTCGACAGCTTTGCGGTTGGTCGCCTCCTGGTGGGCACTTCGCCACATAGCAATTGAGCCCGGTCGTGCCCCTTGCGCCGCTATACGCACGTTTTCGCCAACTGTACGTTCCTGGAAAATGGTGGTTTTCTGAAAGGAACGCCCTATACCGGCACGGCAGCGCACGTTCGGCGACTGCGCTGTGATATCGCGACCTTCCAACATGATCTTACCGGATGTCGGCATCAGATCTCCGGAGAGTAGATTGATTAAAGACGATTTACCGGCCCCGTTTGGTCCTATCACCGCATGTATCTCGCCCCGTGCAACCATCAGGGATACGTCTGACACTGCGGTGAGCCCACCAAAGCGCTTGGTCAGACCATCGACTTTGAGCAGTTCATGCCTCATGAGCGTCCCTCCACTGTGACAGGCCGATTAGAGATACGGCCAATAAGGTCTCGAACGCCGACGAAACGAAGCAAATCCTGAAGGCCGCCCGGCACGAAGATTACAAGAAAAATGATGATAAGGCCGTAGGCTAACTTCCACTCGTCGACGTGGGTCTTGAGTAGATCCTCAAGGGCCGCCAGAAGAGCGGCCCCGAACAGCGGCCCCGCAACGCGGCGCGTACCGCCTAGAACCACCATTACCAGAGCAGTCGCGGAGAGATGCCAGCCAAGCATCTGCGGAGCGACAAAACCGAATTGCGCGGTCGATAGATATCCAGCGGCGCCAGCAAGAATGGCAGACAGGACGAACGCGATTAAGCGGACCCTGAACACCGGTATCCCTAAAGCGGTGGCGCGCCGCTCATTGTCACGTGCGGCTGTAAGAGCATCTCCAAAGGGCGTCGAGAGAAGGTAGCTTATCAGAGCCCAGCAGACAGCGCATGTGAAAAGGGCCGCAAAATAGAAGACAACCGGGTTTTCAAGATCAACTAACGTAGTACCGGCAATCGACAGAGCCGGTTTGACATAAAGGAAGATACCATCCGATCCGCCGCCGATGTCTGTGTCGTGAAATAGGAAAAACAGCATTTCTCCAAAAGCGAGCGTCACCATGATAAAATAGACGCCTCGTGTCCGAAGCGACAACGCACCGATTATGGTGGCGCAGGCTGCCACCGCGCCAAGAGCAAGCACCATGCTCGACCCCAGGTTCGGCACCTCGTATTCCGGGGTGGTGAGCACAAGCATGTAGCCCGCGAGACCGAAGAATGCTGCATGACAGAGACTAACCAGTCCGCCGAAGCCCACTGAAAGGTTTAGCGCCATGGCTAACGTACCAAGAACCAAGACCTTGGCAATAAACTGGACATAGAAACCCGAGATCATAGCCGGCACGAACGCGGCCGCTACGAACAGAACAGCCATTGCAAAGTAATGCCGTGTGAAATGCGACGTCATGTTCAGATCTCTCTTTTTCCGAGGATACCGGTCGGACGCCACAAGAGCACAGCTGCCATGACCACGTAGATGAGCATGCCAGCGATTTCCGGAAGGAAGACCTTACCAAAAGTATCAATAGCACCAACGAGCAGAGCGCCGATCGCCGCTCCTGGAACAGAACCGATGCCCCCTAGGACCACCACCACGAAGGACAGGATCAGCATTCCATCTCCCATGCCAGGAAACACGGTGGAAACAGGGGCTATCACTGCTCCAGCAAGAGCGGCCAAAGCAATGCCAACAGCGAAGACCAGCCGGTTGACTCGATCGAAGGGGATTCCAAGAACTCTGGTCATCTCGCGGTTTTCGGCCCCGGCTCGCACGATCATTCCGATGCGCGTCCGATTGATGACCAGAAAGATGGTAACGGCCACAAGAAGGCAAAACACAATGAGCGCGAGGCGGTAGTGGGGATAAGACTGGATGTCGGTAAGAGTTACCGTACCACTCAGCCATCCAGGCAGAGGCACCGACTGGACATCACGTCCGAAGAGCATCTGTCGGACCTCGTCAAGAACGAGAATGAGGCCGAAACTCAGAAGAACTTGAGAAAGGTGATCGCGGCCGTAGAGCCTTTTAATGAAGACCGTTTCCAGAACAAGGCCGAGAAGAAAGCTGACCACAAAAGCCCCGAGAATTCCCACGGCCAAGCTTCCCGTTGAGGCGGTGAACCACCAGGCGAGATAGGCACCAAGCATGTAAAAGGCGCCATGGGCGAGATTGATTACGCCTAAAATGCCAAAAACAAGGGTGAGGCCGCTGGCGACCAAGAAAAGCACCAACCCGTATTGCAGGGCATTCAACAGCTGTATTGCTAAAGTACCAATGTCCATTTTTCTCCTCCACAGATTGTCGGCAAGTAAACTCGCCGACAATTCCAGTTCATGGACCCGTCAGACCCGAAACGACATAATGCCCCGTAAGCCTCTACCCCATCTTGCAACCGCGCGCCGGGTCGGCAACAGCGCTGCCGGCAGTGGAGACAAGAACGTTTTCACCATTCCGGACCTCGCGAAGATAGATGTTCTGGACGGGATTGTGCGCAACCGAGAAGCTCAGAGGGCCGCGCGGGCTATCGATCTGAGCCATTGCCATAGCTCCGAACACTTTGTCGCGAGCCTGGATATCCCCTCCCGCTGCGACCAACCCCGCTTCCAGGAGGGCGGCGGAATCGTATCCTTGAACCGCATAAATATCGCCATCTTCCCCTGTCTTCGTCTTGAAGTTCTGCAGGAAGCGACGGTTGGAGGGAGTGTCGAGGTCATCAGCATAGTGAAGCGTGGTGCGAATACCTTCGGCTGCGGCACCTTGTGCGGGCAATGTGCCGTCAGTCAAAAAGCCAGTCCCGTAAAGTGGGATCTTGCCCTTCAGACCCGCCGCCGCATAGTCCGTTACGAACTTGACCGCACCGCCGCCCGCGAAGAAAGCGAAGACAGCGTCAGGCTTTAATTGAGCTATACGGGTGATGAGCGCTTGAAACTCGACCTCGGGGAACGGGAGAGTCAGGTCCTCGACGATTTTCCCGCCAGCCTTTTCAAAGCCCTCTTTAAAGCCCTTCGTCATCTGCGTCCCAGCTGCATAGCGCCAGGTGATCGTAACGACGTTCCGATACCCTTCATCAAACATTACCTTGCCCATCGGCTGCGAGACCTGCCAGTTGGAAAAGGATGTTCGGAAGATGTTGCTTGCACAGAGGGGGCCGGTCGCTTCATCGGCGCCGGCATTGGGAATGATCAGAGGAACGCCTGTGTCACGCGCAACTTTCACCATAGCCATCGCTACGCCGGAGTGTACTGTGCCAAGAACCACATCGACTTTATCTCGACCGACGAGCCGGTTTATGTTGTCGGTGGCGGTCTCAGGCTTTGATTCATCGTCCAGGCGCACGAATTCTATGCGCCGGCCGCCAAGAGCCCCGGATTTCTCATCGACGTAGAGCTGAAAGCCTCTCTCGATAAATTGTCCGAGCTTGGCGAACGTACCACTGAATGGCAACATTACCCCAACCTTTAGCGGTACCGACTGTGCGATTGCTGGTGTCTTCAATCCGAAGGCCAATGAAGATGCTCCCATCGCTGCCGTGCTCAGAAATGCGCGGCGGCTAACGCTATCCTTGAATACTTTATTATCGACGGTCATTTATTCCTCCTCCTTGGATGCAGCGAGTACCTTAGAACTCGGTTTCGATGCGATTTTAATGGTAAGCAGGGCCCGTAGTCCGGAACGTCCGTATAGCGATGACCCAGCCATTCCTCAGGGCCCTGATGTAGGTGGATTCACGCGCTATCGAGAGCGTCGTGCATCCCTCGGAAAGTCCACTTTAGCTAAGCTCGCATTTTGAGTATAATAGCTTTAGCGAAGCGCGCATTAATCCGGATAACAGTGTGAGGCCCTCCTCCTGAGCAGAGGCAAAACTAGGGCTTTTTCATCGATCGGTCCAAAACCGATAAAGTGGGTTTTGATACTTGTGAGGTATAGTATGGAAGTGCGTCAGTTGCGGTATTTCGTCGAGGTGGTGCGCCAGAAAAACTTCTCGCGAGCGGCTGGTATACTCAATATCGCCCAGCCCCCCCTAAGCCGACAGATACAGCAGCTAGAGGAGGAGCTTGCTGTCAAGCTGATCGACCGAACGACGCGGCCTCTGATCCTCACAGAAGCCGGTCGCTTTTTTTATCAAAATGCTGTGCAGATACTTTCACGGCTCGATCACATACGGGATCAGACGCGGAAGATCGGTGGTTCGAAACGGGAAAGATTCATCATCGGGTGCGTTGCCTCCACCCTCTACAGCGGCACGCCCGACCTAGTACGTCGGATGCGGAAAAAATGGCCGGATCTCGACATCGATATAAAGGAAATGATGTCTACTGAGCAAATAGCGGCGTTGAAGGAAAATCGCATAGATCTTGGCTTTGGCCGGGTTCGATTTAATGATCCAGAGGTAGAGCGGCTTACACTACGCGAAGAGCGTTTGGTCGTCGCGATCCCGATGGAGCACCCAAAAACCTCATCCAGTGATCCTATTCCGTTAAGCGAGCTAGAAGGCGAACCGTTCATTGTGTATCCGTCTGCACTCAGACCAAGCTTTGCCGATGAAATACTGAACCTTCTCGCTGAATTCAGCATCACCCCATCTTCGATCGAGGAGGTTCGTGAGATTCAGGCAGCTCTTGGCATGGTCGCCGCGGGGGCCGGGCTCTGCATCGTACCAGCTTCTTCTCAACGGCAGCGACCAGATGATGTATTTTATCGAATGATCGAGGAAAAGCAGGCAACGTCGCCGGTTATTATGAGCTATAGGCGTGCTGATGCGGACGGCAGGATCAAAGAGGTCAAACAACTCATTCAGGAAATGTATGCCGATAAGCCTACTTGGTTGCAGCTTTCGGAGCTGTGGATCGAGCGCTCTTAAAGCTTTAGGGCTGCGTTCTGGCTGAACGCTATAAACCCCATCGCTAGCTACTTCAGGGCGCATCCGTCACCAGCTACCGGCCGTTTTCCGTCCCCCGGCGTCCCTGCAAATTTACCTACCCAAACTAGCTATTGCAAAACATGCTCTGGCCGGAAATCCAGCCCTATTTGGCCAAGCCCTGCATGGAGTGCCCCCCGTTTAACCGGACAGTCGGCTAGTTTGATTGGCCCTGATGAACGGCCTGGGGGAAGCCATCTTGAGCGCGGAATGGGGATGGATTTCGTTGTAGATGCTATGGAAGAGCCGCCCCGGCTCATCCGCTTGAGATCGGGCGGCTCAAGCCAACAGGAGTGGCTGCTCGACGGCCAGCGGGCACAGCGCCGGCGCTATTGAGCGCTTCATGGCTTCAGCGATGAGTTCTACTGACCTCAGTCGCGCGTCGTGATGATAAACGTCAGAAACGATCATCAAATCATCGACGCCTGTTTCCGCAAAAAATGCCTGCAAACCTTTGCGTACGTGATCGACCGAGCCCACACTGCAGACCTTCAACCTACCGAGAGTCGTCGATCCAGTCCGAGTTGATCCGGCACCCCCAGGTGGTCGCGTAAGGTCGTCCCAGCATAGTCGGGCGCGCGGAGCCCGCGTTGGCGCAGGATAGGGACGACCTGGTCGGCGAAGGCGTCTATGCTGTCCTGCTGATTGTCGGGAACGAGGATGAAGCCGTCGCAGACACCAGCATCAAGCCAGTGCTGCAGGAAATCCGCGGCCTCCTCGGGCGTGCCCACCAGCCCCGGGCTGGTGTCAAGCACGCCATGCGCGATGATGTCGCGGGGGGACCAGCCCTCTTGCGCCAATTGGACGGCCTGGGCCGATTTCGGCGCGGCGGGGTGCCCGCGCATGCCGCCAAGCTGCCTGTCGGTCAGCGGCGCGTCGGCATCGTCCATCGGAAGTCGGATACCGAGCAGCATCGACAGTTGGCTCAGACGCTGCGCCAGACCTGCACGTTCGTCCAGCGCGCGGCGACGATCAAGCGCCTCCCGCTTGGTGGCGCCCAGCCCGAAGCCCACGAACGGCACAAACTTCATCTCGTCCGGGTCGCGGCCCGCCTGGGCAGCCGCTTTCCGGACGATTTCGCGCTGGTTGCGACTGTCCTCGACCGTGTTAGGCATGCCGAGGATCCCGTTGGCATACATGCCTAGCCCTGACAGTCCACGGCCGCTGGCGAGCGGCATGAAGATGACCGGTTGTCCCTGCTCCGACGGCGGGATCTGGAGCGGGCCGCGCGCCCCGACATGGCGCCCGCTCAGATCGACCGGCTTAATGTGCGCCATGTCGGCGAAGCGGCCGGTGTTCTGATCGGGCTGCCCGGCCTCACGCCCCCAACTCGCCCACAATGCCTGGGTGATCTGGATCACCTCGTGCAGACGCTCGTACTTTGCGTTCCCTTGCGGCACCGGCTGCCCGTAATTGGCAAAGGCCTCGGGCTCGTAGCTCGGAATGGCGTTCCACCCCACGCGGCCATGGCTCATCACGTCCAGCGCCTTGAACTGCCGGGCGGTGGTGAACGGCTCCTGGAAGGAGGTCGTGCCCGTTGCGATCAGCCCGATGCGGCGGGTGGCCTGCGAGATCGCGGCCAGTTGCAGCATCGGCTCCATGATGTTGAGGACGGGGCCGTGTTCCAGATTGCCCTGCAGGATGGGGAAGTCCGGGGTGAACAGGAACGAGAAGCCGCCGCGCTCCGCTGCCTGCGCGTAACGAATGCGCTTCTACATTCGCGTAGTTCGCCGGATCGACACCCGGCATTCTCCATGTGTTCGGAAGGGTGCCGGCCCCGTAGTTCGAGGTCAGCGCCATGCCGAGGATCATCTTCTGCCCCATGAACCGGGTCCTTTTCGTCCTGTGAGAGTCTCAGTCGGCTTGTTCACCGACGGGACCGGCGAGGGTTTCGAGCGTCTGACGCAACGCTTCCGCCTCATGGTCGGTAAGCCGGCAGGCCGAGACGATCTGACCGGCCACGTTCCGGACTGCTGTTTCGAGCGCGCGACCGGCAGGCGTAAGGTCGACAAGGACCCGCCGTTCATCGACCGTATCCCGCTTGCGCGTCACTAACCCGGCAGCCTCGAGGCGTTTCACCAGCGGGGTGATGGTCCCCGTGTCCATGCCGAGCCGGTTGCCCAGCGACCCGACCCCGACCGGCGCACCATCCAGCAATTCAATCATTGCGAGATATTGCGGGAAGGTCAGGCGCAACGGCTCAAGGAACGGCTTGTGCATCCGTGAAACGCGGTTCGCCGCGCCATACAGGGCGAACGACAATTGCTTGTCCAGCTCACGCCTTGCCTCGGTAGGATTTGAATTCATCAATTCTCTCTAGCGCAACTCTATCTGGTGCACTAGATAAACATGCATGCGGATGTCCACAAGAGTTGTGCCCCCAGATTGTATACGCCGCCCGGCACCACAGGCGGCCAGGTCCGCGCTTGATCAGGTGAATGATCGAGGCCCTTGTCAGCTGACGTCGTCGGCGAGCGGCGCTGGTCCTTGTCCATGGTTGATCTGCCAAGGCACTCAACCCCCAGGTTTTCGACGGCACCATCTGCGGTCAACATGGGCGCTGCGGGCCGATATCACCTGGAACCAGAAACGTTCCGAAGCAGATCGGCCGCGCCTTTGAACGGCTCGGTATCCGCATCAGTCGACGGATCAACATCAAAGAGGAAGCAGAGACATGAACAAACTCGATAAGGTCGTGGTCGTAACGGGCGGCGCCAAAGGGATCGGAGAGGCGGCGGTTCGCCTGCTTGCCAGCTCCGGCGCGAAGGTTGTCATCACGGATGTCGATACCGAGGCTGGCGAGAAGCTTGCCGGTGAACTTGGCGATGATGTCACGTTCTTCCGTCACGACGTCGGCAGCGGGGATGACTGGAAGGCCGTTATCGACCATGCGGAAGATCGGTTCGGGCGCGTTGACGGTCTGGTCAACAACGCCGGCATCTTCATTCCCGCCGACATCGCGGAGATCGATATCGAAGCGGCCGCGAAGGTCATCCGCATCAACCAGATCGGCCACCTGATCGGCATGAAGCATGTCGTTCCTGCGATGCGTCGGGCCGGTGGAGGTTGGATCGTCAACGTCGGCTCGGAATCCGGTGCGCGGGCGATGCCGGGAATGATCGTCTATGCCGGCACCAAGTCGGCCGTCGCGGGCCAGACCCGCACGGCATCGGCCGAACTGGCGAAGGAGGGGATTCGTGTGAACCTTGTCATGCCCAGACCGATCCGAACGCCGATGATCGCGGCACTCGGCGACGAGAAGGTTCAGGGCATTGCCCAAGGCGTCCCGAGGGGACGGCTTGGCGAGCCGGAAGATATTGCGGCCGCCATCGCCTTCCTGCTGTCCGACGATGCCGGCTTCGTCACCGGCGCGGAAATCGCCGTTGATGGCGGGCGGATCGCCGCACCGATCGTGTTCGGCTGACCATAGTCCGCCTGCGAAACCAAGGCCACCCGGGCTTCGGGCGGCCCCACCTCCAGCCCACGAGTTATTGGACAGACATGATACAAAACCACTCCTCTGCCACGACAGCCAACCGCCCCCGGTCTGCACCCGGGATGACCGTCGCCGACGCCGTCACCACCCGGCGCTCGATACGTGCCTTCACCGACGAGCCGATTTCGCTGGAGACCCTCACCCGCGTGATGGAGCAGGCGCGTTGGGCCCCGTCCGGTACCACCGAAGCGTGGCTCCCCTGGCGGCCGCCAGTCGATCGCGATGCCGGCATCCTGGCATCCCCGCTTGAAAGACTGGCTCCTAAAATCGGCGCCGTTGTCGACGTGTAAGGTATCTGGCAAACCTGCGACGGGCCAAGCCTCGCCGATCTCCCGTTCACGGAGCCAAGCTGACTTGTCAAAAACGGAATGCAGAAGGCAAAGACTAGTCGAAAGGCGGGAAGGGGCATCCATCGTGAGGTAGAAGCCCGTCACCATCCGGCTGCAGACATCCATCGCCAGCGTCAGCCAAGGTCGGCCGATCGGCTGCCGCGTTTCCTCGTCAACGACAAAGATATCCGCTTTCGTATGATCGACTTGCACGATCTGCAATGGCCGGGACGCAGCTAACACCCCGGGAACAGCACGAGTGTTCTTGACGATTTTAGTTTCGCCGCGCCGTTTGGCCCGCTTCTGTAGATCGATGTCTTCGAGTCGAGCTTTGATTGTTCGGCGATGAGGCGGCCGAAGTCCAGCGGAGATGCAGTTCGTCTGCACATCCCGGACCAGCTGTGTAAATGATGGACGATTGCGGGTAAGGTAGTACCGGCTGATCGTCGTCCGAATGATCTCCTCCCGCCTGTCATCTAGCAGCCGATGTCCTTGTGGTCGGCCGGGCTTGCGCTCCACCAGGCTCATCACGGTGCCGCCGGCCCGGAATAGCTTGATGAGGCGGTATGCAGTCGCTTGACTGATTTTGAGGTCGGTCGCAAGCAGTGCCACATCCGCCACTGACATCCTGCCAGTGCGGCTTTTCAGACATTCGCGAATTGCGTCTGCGCGTCGACACGCTTCATCCCAAAGCGCTTCGTCAACTTCGTCAGGAAAGGGGTCACTCACAGCAAGAAACCATCGATTGCCTCGATCGTCTGATTCTCACATTAAGTGATCAGATTTAGGCAGAATTCTCAAGTTAAGTGCTTATTCTCAAATTAAGTGCTGAGCTATCTCTTTGAATTTGTCGCGACGGATTCTTGGGGTTAAGTGCAAAGCGACACCTTCGCCGCTCCAGATCGCAGACAATCGTATAGGTTTGGCCTCGCCTGAAGGCAAAATCATCAATACCGATGACAGTGAGTTCATCGTTGTGATCGGCGATACGGCGGCGAACTACCCGTAACAGAGTGTCATTGCTCACCGGCACCATCAGACGGTTGGCAAAGGCGGCCGCAGGTCTGCCGCCAAGCGCCAAACCAAGATGGTGAACGATATTCTTCAGCCGCTGCGTACGCCGGCCGCAACGTGTCAGCACCCCATTATCGAACTGTTCGCAGAAGATGCGCCGACCACACAGAACGGCATCACACCAGAATCGACGCGCCACGATTGCCAGTTCAACTCGCCAACCGCTGAAGGGCAGGTCAGCGGGCCGCCGTAGATACCAGCTTTGAACTCGTCGGCTCCGTCGCCCGCAAGCTGGACAAGAGAGGTGGCTCGGTTTGTCTGAACAGTTCCAGGCGTTTCGGTAAGTGGATTTCCGCCTCGATTATGCCGCCACCATCATTGGTGCCAGCGCGGTGAAGTAGGCATGATCCGGCGTCTGCCGGTCGAGGGATGAATGTGGGCGTCTGGTGTTGTAAAAGTTCAGATATCGGCCGATGCCAGCGCGGGCCTCGGACACTGTTTTGTAGGCGTGGAGGTAGACTTCCTCATATTTGATCGAACGCCAGAGTCGTTCGATGAACACGTTGTCCCGCCGCGCCCTTGCCGTCCATGGAGATGGCGATCTCCGCCTTCTTCAGCACGGCGGTAAAGTCGATGGAGGTGAACTGCGATCCCTGGTCGGTGTTGAAGATTTCCGGCCTGCCATGACGGGCAAGTGCCTCCTCTACTGCCTCGATGCAGAAGGCTGCTTCCATCGTGATCGACAACCGCCATGACAGGACCTTCCGGCTGAACCAGTCCACGACGGCGCAGAGATAGACAAATCCCCGCGCCATGGGGATGTAGGTCAAGTCCATCGCCCATACCTGATTAGGCCGGGTGACCCCCAACCTTCGTAGGAGGTAGGGATAAATTTTGTGCCCAGGCGCTGGTTTCGAGGTGTTCGGGCGGCGATAGATCGCTTCGATGCCCATCTTCTTCATCAGCGTGGCGACGTGCAGCCGCCCAGCTTCCAGCCCTTCTCCTCTCAAGAGCCCTTGCAACATCCGACTTCCCGCAAAGGGGTAGTCGAGATGCAACTCATCGATCCGGCGCATCAGAACCAGATCGCCGTCTGGCACCGGACGAGGCAGATAATAGACGCTGCCCCGGCTGAAGCCGAGAAGCTTCGCCTGGCGCACCACGGATAGCTTGTGCTCGCGGTCGATCATTTCTTTCCGCCCAGCAATCCCGCCTTGCCGAGCGCACCGGATAAAAAATCGTTCTCCAGTGTCAGTTCGCCGATCTTGGCGTGCAGTGTTTTGACATCGACGGTTGGACCCGCCGGTTCCGCCTTCGCTTCATCGCCAAAAACGCCTGTCGCCCCCTCAAGGAGCTGGTCTTTCCATTGCTTGATCTGGTTGGCGTGCACGTCAAACTGCTGGGACAATTCCACCAGAGTTTGTTCGCCCCTGATGGCGGCAAGTGCCACCTTTGCCTTGAAAGCCGGGCTGTGGTTCCGGCGTGGTCGTCTTGTCATGGTCTCTCCTGTTCCCGGCATCTAAGCCGAAGTCAGGCAGAAATTCCACTTATCCTAGCTGTGCAGATTTCCCGAGCCACCTCTCTACTCCTAGTGTTTGCACTAGGACTTCCGATGTTCGCATCAACCTCGCAAGACGGTCTTCGCCGGGGGCTTACGAGACATCGCGATGTCCACTCGCACGATTGGTTCATCTTCCACGACAATGACCGTGACCATGCTATCTGCCATAGCTTGCACTTTCCGCCACCAACCTGACCACCGACTCTTTAGTACGCTTGAACCCAGCTAACTCGCGATCAATCGCATTGATCCAACGATTTTCAGCGGATGCCTTCAAGGTTTAGGCCATGCTCGCTTCAGCCAAGCTGCAACCATGATCGGATGCCGCTTGGCAGCTTGGGGGCGGTGCGTAAAGATGGCCCGTGATCGCCAGCGCCAACACAAAGATTGATCTTCTTGGTTGCCGCTATGGAAGGACGGGGTGCCTATCCGAATGCCTATAGCTGTTCCCTCACACTACGCGGAAGCCATAGCAAAGCAGGAAAATTCATTAAGCATATCTTCAGATTCACACGCCCCACCTAATCGTTAAGGATGCCGTTTACCCGTCGCGTTTAAGTTGCCCGCCAGGAGAGTTGGATGGAAACAATCTACAATTGCCTGCGCGACGCTCATGATCAAGATCTTCTTTTGATCGCAGCGGCCGTTTGCGTCACAGGCGTTTATGCATCAATTTCGCTTGCGCGCCATGCTGGACGGCTTGACGAGAAAGGCCGCAGATTTTGGTTGATGGTCGCAATCGTGGCCGCCGGCTCTACCGCTTGGGCCACTCATATGATTGGTCTCCTCGCATTCCAACCAGGTATGCAATCGGGTTTCGACCCATACCTGACAATTCTCTCGCTGTTGTTGACCGTAATGGGGATCGGTGCCGCTTTGACCGTGTCTATCGGCACCCGTAATCGTGGCAGGCGCGCCAGTTCCGGCATTTTACTTGGCCTAAGCATTGCCCTGCTACACTATCTGGGCCAGTACGCCTACCTCGTTACTGGTACCATCAGTTGGGATCACCAACTCGTCGCTTTATCGCTCGTCGGCTCCCTCCCGCTGTTTTCCGCTGCGATCGTTCTATCCGGTGAGAGACCTGCCTGGCTTCGGCAGCTTGCCGCGCCAATTCTCGTCGCAGCGATAGCTCTGCTCCACTTCTCAGGGATGGCAGCGATCCGGTTTGCTTACGACCCCCGCATCGGCTTACCAGATACGGTGCTGTCCCCCGAAATGATTGCACCTATCGTCGCTGGCGTCAGTGTCACCTTGCTCATCCTGGCTTTTCTTGGACTGCGGTTTACGCTCGCCGCTCGTGCGCAGGCTGCTAAAGATCGTACAAGGTTGAAGCAACTAGCCGATTTGGCTGTCGAAGGATTGGCCATCTGCCAAGACGGCGCCATTGATGCTGTAAACAACAGTCTAGCGAAACTCGTAGGCTGTTCGCAGCAAATGCTTAAAGGTCAAGCGATCGCATCGTTGCTGCCGGACACACAGCTTGACAGCCTTTCTGAAGAGAAGGAGTTAGACGGCGAGCTCGTCGCGTCGGACGGAAGTCGAGTGCCAGTTCGGTTGCTTCGCCGAACAGTCAAGATTGGCAAGTCCGAGCATGTCGTCATCGCCATACGCGATCAGAGAGAACGTCTGCGCGCAGAACATAAGATGCGGATCCTGGCCCATACCGACTCACTGACCGGTCTTTCTAACCGACTACAATTTACCCAGACCCTCTCCTCGCGCTGTGAGACAGCCGAAATGACGGGTGAGCAGTTTGCACTTCTCCTTCTCGATTTGGATCGATTCAAGTTCGTAAACGACACATTTGGGCACTCCATGGGCGATGAGCTGCTCAAGCGCGTCGCCCAACGAGTTCGCGCCTGCAGCAAGGCTTCTACTTTTGTTGCGCGTCTGGGTGGCGATGAATTCGCCGTCGTTGTTGATGCGGCGAACGCGGAAACCGCTGCTGAAAACTTCACAGACCTACTCAGTAGGCCCTATCTCATTGACGGTACAGTGATAGACATAGCAGCCAGCGTCGGAATTGCCCTCTGTCCAGATCACGGCAATGATCTTTCGACCTTAAGTCGAAACGCCGATCTTGCGCTCTATGCGGCGAAGAGCACAGGTGGCAGTGTTCATCGCCTGTTTGACCGCAGTATGAGCGAACGAGCGCACGCCCGGCGCCAGCTCGAACTCGACCTCCGGCGTGCGCTGGTCCGAGAGGAATTCGATGTTTACTACCAGCCTCAGGTTGATCCTTCGGACGGAAGTTTTCAAGGGGCCGAGGCTTTGGTACGCTGGATACATGCAGAACGGGGCATTGTGTCACCTGCTGACTTCATTCCGCTCGCGGAAGAGACCGGCTTGATCTCACAGCTCGGCGAATGGGTCCTTCGCGCCGCCTGCGAGGAAGCAAAGGCTTGGCCGTCGCATCTTACGGTAGCCGTGAACCTGTCGCCTGTTCAACTCCGCGATCAAGCCTTGGCAGGGCGTGTCATGCAGATCTTGCAGGAAACGGGGCTACCACCCACGCGCCTCGAACTTGAAATCACCGAGACCGCCCTTCTTCAAGACGAAACCATGACTTACAACACACTGCATGCCCTACGGGCGATCGGGATCCGAATTTCTATGGATGATTTCGGAACCGGATATTCCTCGCTCAGCTATCTGCGGCGCTTCCCGTTTAACAAGATCAAGATCGATCAATCGTTTGTTCGACACGTCCCAGAAGATCGGGAGTCTGTCGCCATCATACAAGCAGTGACATCTCTCGCGTCAAAGCTGAATATGACCGTGACAGTGGAGGGAGTGGAGACGCCTGAGCAGAGAGCATTTACCGTCAACGAAGGCTGCAATCAAATTCAAGGTTACCTGATCAGCCGCCCTATTAATGCAGCGTCTATCCGGAAGATATTTCAAGAGCCACTCAGGTCTGTCGCGTAAGGAACCCCGTGCCCCTCTATAAGCTGCTCTATCGTAGCGATGTATCGCTTAAAGGCTCGCAAGATGACGTCGATCGTCAGATCGGAGACATTGTGCGAAGTTCCGCCTTATCAAATAGCAATGTAGGGCTTACAGGCGCCTTAATCGCCTCGGAAGGCGTTTTCATTCAAGCTTTAGAAGGGCCACTGCCGGCGCTTGAAGCGACATTTGAAAAGATCTGCCAAGACCTCAGGCACAAGCGCGTGAGCCTAATTGAACTTGCGGCAGCCGAAGAGCGGACATTCTCTGAGTGGAGCATGGCTCGTGTCCACGATGGAGTTGCCATGCTGGCTCCTTTCACTGTGTCAAATAACAAAGATGCCAGTCGCCTCGACGCTTCATTGATAAAAACACTTGTTACTTCGATGCGACACCTTCTTCTAGTTGGTTGATTGGCATGATCATTCGAGGATGTCGACTAACCGTCAAAGCCCGAGCATCGCGTTATCGTTGCCTTCGCAACCGTGAGCCATAACGAAGGAACAGTTCGGCTTCCGCCCGCTCAGGTTGGTGTCCACGTCGCATAAAACTGCGATGAACTCCAGTTCACGAAACCAGGGAAGGTCCCTCCCACTTAATAGTTTACTAATCGACCGAGTTGCCGGGTGACGGAATCACCAAAGTTGTCAACGCGACGGAGACGATGGGACTACAGGCGGTCTTTGAACGCCTTCACACTCATTCCCATCCATGATTTGAAAGTCCTCTGGAAATACGCGCTATCCTGGAAGCCGAGCCTGCCGGCGATTTCGTCGATAGTCATTTCTCCTGCGGCCAGAAGTAATTTGGCCTTTTCCATTCGACGTCGGAGCACGTGCTTATATGGGGTCTCTCCGGTCGCCGCCTTAAACGCCCTGCTGAAGTGGAAGCGGCTAAGGCCCGCAAGTTCTGCAAGGCTCGATAGGCTGAGATTTGAGCCAAGGTTTTCCTCGATAAACTCGTCGATAAGTGCCAGAGGGGCTCTGCCAAGGGACTGCGGCTCTCTCAATTGTGACATTGTCGCCTTGTGGATCGCCAAGACGGTAACGAGCCCCAACGCTTCTTCGTACAGACCGTCGGAATGACCTTGAGCCAATAGTCTCGCCCACTGGCACATATATCCCTCGACCTCCTCGCTCCGGTAATAGACCCTTTCATCGGCACGCTCGATAAAGCGCGCGCCAAGCTCCTCTCGAATGGACGCGGGGGAATGAGCCGAGTCCTTTGGCTCGCTTCGCCAACAAGCGGCTTCGCAAGGCGGTGTCGGACCTGACGCTCGAGAAACTGATCTTGAAAGAGGCTGCCTCGGGAAACTTATGAGCCCTTCCCGCCGCCGCCGATGCATCGACCATGTCATGGCGAAGTTCTCCCTCTCGGAGCGCTTCGCCTGCAAGGTTCTGGGCCAGCACCGTTCGACCCAGCGCAAGAGGCCTGGAGGCAGGCCAGATGAAGAGGCATTGACCGCCGACATCATCCGGCTCGCTTCCCGCTATGGCCGTTATGGATATCGCAGGATCACCGCGATGCTGCGGCGCGAAGGCTGGACGGTGAATGCCAAGCGCGTCGAGCGCATCTGGCGGCGGGAGGGGCTTAAGGTTCCCCAAAAGCAAGCGAAAAGAGGGCGTCTCTGGCTGAATGACGGATCGTGCATCCGGCTTCGACCGGAGCACCCCAACCATGTCTGGTCCTATGACTTCGTCGAGGGCCGCACCCACAATGGCAGGAAATTCCGCATGCTCAACATCATCGACGAGTTCACCCGGGAATGCCTGGCAATCCGCATCGATCGCAAGCTCAACTCCACCGACGTCATTGATGTTTTGTCGGACCTGTTCATCCTGCGCGGCGTGCCGGGCCATGTTCGTTCCGACAACGGCCCGGAGTTCATCGCCAAGGCCGTGCGGGAGTGGATTGCCGCTGTCGGTGCGAAGACCGCATTCATCGAACCAGGAAGCCCATGGGAGAACGGCTACTGCGAGAGCTTCAACTCGAAGCTTCGCGACGAACTGCTCAACGGTGAAATCTTCTATAGCCTCGCCGAGGCAAAGGTCATCATCGAGGCTTGGCGACGCTACTACAATACCGAGCGGCCGCACTCATCGCTCGGATATAAACCCCCGGCACCGCAGGCTATCATCTGGCCTGCGGTGCCGCCCGGATCGGCACCGCCATCTGCCCAGGCCATGGCCGAAAAGCCGATCATACATTAAGACTGAAACCGGACCACCTTATGGGGTCAGGCCAATTGCATTACGCAGTGAACCCGGATCGAAATTCTACAGCCATCTTCCACTGGAATAGAGTCTATCTCGACCGTGCAATCACACAACTGAAGTGAGCGGGTCGAGACATTCCGGATACTCTGTTGTCAAGCGAAGCGAAGAATTGACCCCTTCGGCGAATTGAAGAACTGACCCCTTCATTGATTTGCAGTTTCATCGGTTTTAAGCGCCGCTCCGGCCTTCTGCAGAAGGCCGGAGCGGCGCTTTTCGCGCAGTCGATAGCTGTCGCCGCGGATAGTGATCACGGTCGAGTGGTGAAGCAGACGGTCCAATATCACCGTTGCCACGACTGGGTCGCCAAATACGCTTCCCCATTCCCCTACAGAACGGTTCGAGGTGATCAGGATCGAGCCCTTTTCGTAACGGCGGGACACCAGTTGGAAGAACAGATGTGCGGCGTTGGCCTCGAAGGGCAAGTAACCAAGCTCGTCGATGATCAGCAGCTTCGGCCGCGACAGGATGGTCAACTGCTTATCGAGTTAGCCATCGCTATGGGCCTTCGCCAGCATCGCCACCAGCGTCGCCGCCGTGACAAATTGGACGTTGTAGTTTTGACGGATGGCTTCCCGGCCAAGGCTCACGGCCAGGTGGGTCTTGCCTGTGCCCGGTGGCCAAGGAATAGCACCGTGTCGCCATGGGCGATCCATCGGCAGGTCGCGAGCTCCCGGATCTGGCCCTGATCCAGTGATGGCTGCGCCTCAAAGTCGAAGCCGTCCAATTCGCGAACGAACGGGAATTGCGCCAGTTTGCTCGACATCGATATTCGCCGCTCGTCGCGCCGGGCAATCTCGCGCGATACAAGGAAAGCCAGCGCCTCGCGCAGGTTCATCTTTGAACGAGCCGCCTCATCCAGCAGAGTGTCGAGCTGGTCGCGGATCGCCGTAAGCTTCAACCGATCGAGGGTCGCGATCAACAGGTCATGATCAACGTTCGCCATCACCAGCTCCCTCCGACAACCGCCTCGTATTCCGCAAGCGGACGCAAGAGGCTGGAGGGCGAAAGCTCGATGGGTGCAGCGGCTCGCACGAGCCCCTCGGCCCCGGCAACACCGATAAAATGCGCTCGGTCTACAATCCGTTGTCGTCGTCCCTCGCAAACGGCATGGTCGGCGACCACTTGGCCGGCATGCCGTATAATGACACGGCCAGCCAAGACCACCACCTGGACACTCTCACCTATCAGGCGCCAAGGAACCGAATAGCTGTTTGTATCGAGATCAACGGCACAATTCGACTGAACCATGCGGACCAAATCCCGCAACTGTCCAAATGTTGCCCAACCGGCCAATGGACGTAACGCCTTCGCTTCGTCAGCAAAACGATCCGCCGGTTTTATTCCAGTAGTCCCGTGTTCACGCTGATCAGCAACCTCACGCGTCCACCGATCCAGATGTGCCTCGAATGCAGCCCAGCTTTCAAAGCGGCGGCCGGCAATAGCGTTCTTCTTGACGTAGCCGACACCACGCTCGTCCTTGCCTTTCGTACGTGCCCGATAGGGTGCGCAGGCACGCGGCATGAACCCCCAGTACCGTGCGAAGGCATGCAGACGCGGGTTGAATCTTACCTCCCGGGTCACAGCATCATGGTGCTCGACCAGCGCCTTCGCATTATCGATCAGCACTTCTGCCGTTACGCCGCCGAACCGTAAGAAGGCGCCTTCCATCCCTTCGAACCAATCCGTTTGACGCTCGCGCAACGATACGCGCGTGTGCAAACGCCGCGAATAACTCAGCGTCCCGATAAACACGTGAATGCGAACCCGTTCACCGCCAATCCACACCTTCGTGTCCCCAAAGTCGACCTGCATCTGATGACCCGGAGCAGTCTCAAAACGAACGGTCGCTCGCTCTGCGC
The DNA here is from genome assembly GCF_001427345.1 of Rhizobium sp. Root149. Lineage (NCBI taxonomy): Bacteria > Pseudomonadati > Pseudomonadota > Alphaproteobacteria > Hyphomicrobiales > Rhizobiaceae > Rhizobium > Rhizobium sp. Root149. The sequence goes on along the minus strand of NZ_LMGD01000026.1, from coordinate 73,691 downwards.
CTTTAACTCTCGTCGCCACTGACGAACTCTCAGTTCTACAGACCGAAGACCAATTCTGATGCCGTGCTCGGCGGCCAGTTCCTGACGGATCACATCGGCATTGCCGTCATGCCGGAAAAAGCGCTCGCGTAACCAGTCATCCAGTCCATCAAAAGCAGTACGGCGGACCGGCTTTTTGAACGGCGCAGCACCGCCCTCGCGGAGATATCGCCGCACTGTGTTGCGTGCGCAGCCGAACTCCTTCGACAGCCGTTTGGCGCCCCAGCCAAGATCATGCAGCCGCAACATCGCCACCACCTCATCAGCCTGAAGCATATCCCCGCCCTGCATCGTTCGTGACGTTGCAGGATGCGCCGAAATCTCAGTCGTCATCCATCTCTCCTCGTTTGACACGAGGGGGCAATTCTCCATTTCGTTAGGGGGTCAATTTCTCACTTCGCCCGACATCTGTTGAAGCACATCTCGCCGCTGAGTTGGGAGCATCTCAACCTTACCGGCATCTACACTTGGGATGCCGAACATCAGATGCTGAACGGATTTCGATCGCTTCGTCTGCCAGCCGGGCTGCGGCGGGTCGCATGCGCTCTCATTCTGTTCGCCCTTAGCATACGATTTCGACTGCTCTAGTTCTCGCCCCTGTGAAAACGAGAGACGTTAAAAAATATTGAGAGTGAGAGATCGGTTTGACAATACTAACATATTAGAATATTAGCTGTGAACGGTGTCCTGCAAATGGTCATTGAACATGAAATGTTGTGGGAGGAGGTCGTCCATCATGTCAGCAGTATGTGTTGTTACGGGCGCAGGTGGAGGTATCGGACGTGCGATTTGTTTTGAGCTCGCACGACGAGGGAACCGGATTGTGGCGATCGACATGGATCCTCGTTCTCTGGCGAAGGTGACGGCCGATCTCGGTGCGGCCGGGCACAATTGCACCTCGGCATCCTTCGATCTGACGGATGCGAACGCGCTCGACAGGTTTTCGGACGATCTCGCCGAGGTCGACATTCTGGTCAACAATGCCGGCATTTTTAACTCTGCCGAATTCGACAATCTGACTGCCGCCGATTTTCGGCTGCAATACGACTTCAATGTCGTGGCAACGGCTGAACTCATTCGCCGATGCGTGCCGAAGATGAAAGCCGGAAGCGCAATCGTCAATTTGGCATCGGTCTCCATGTTCGGGGGGCTGTATACTTCGCATTATTCGGCCTCAAAGGCAGCGGTTGGCGCGCTCACGAAATCGCTTGCGCTGGAGTTCGCGAGCAGAGGGATTCGCGTGAACGCGGTTGCGCCGGGGCCGATCGCCACTCCAATGCTGCTCGGACGACAGGACAGCGATTTCGCCAACGTTGTGAAGCGCATCCCGCTCGGCCACTTCGGCGAACCGGAAGACGTCGCCGCCGCCGTAGGCTACCTGTCTTCGTCAGAGGCAAAGTTCGTGACCGGCGCCGTCCTGATCGTCGATGGCGGGCGAACGCTTACGGGCCCTCTATCGGCCTGACACGGGCTTGCTGTCTAAATCCCGCTGTCGCCTCCCTATCGTTGGGTGAGGCGCGGATTGATCAATTGAGGCCTTGGCCTCGGTCCATGGATATTAAGTATATGAGCCGTATTGAAGTCGATGTTCTTGTTCTGGGTTCCGGCGCGGCGGGACTTGCCGCTGCTACAGTTGCAGCGAGGTGCGGCGCACTTGTCCTTCTGGCCGAAAAGGAGCCCGTGTTCGGCGGGAGTACCGCGATCTCAGGCGGAGTGGTTTGGATCCCCAACAATCGCGAGATGGCCAAGATCGGGTTGACCGATAGTGGAGAGCAGGCAAAGGCCTATCTCTCTCACGTCGGTGGAAACAAGATCCGCCAGGATCTCGTCGATGCATTCATCGCAAACGGTCCCGAGATGGTGCAATTCATGCACGACAACACCGAGCTCCGTCTGATTCCGCGTCAGTGGGCGCCTGACTATTTTCCTGATGTCGAGGGTGCGTCGCATGGCGGACGAAGCATGGACCCGCAAGTGTACGACGGTAGCCGGCTCGGCAGTAAATTCTCGTCTCTCAAATGGCCGCTGAAGGAATTTCTCGTTTTCGGAGGCATGATGGTCGGGAGAAAGGAGATCGACGGTCTTCTCAATTCCCTCAAATCACCGGCCAACTTCCTGGCGACGGCAAGGATGATCACGCTCTTCTTCAAGGAAAAGTTGCTATATGGACGTGGTACGCGCTTGCTTCAGGGCAATTCGCTTGCTGCGCAGCTGCTCAAGTCCGCAATCGATGCCAAAGTGGAATTGTGGAGTGGCGTCACCACCCAGTCGCTTGAGCAGGAAGACGGACAGGTGAGGATAGCGCACATGATCCGCGCAGGTCGGCCTGTAACCGTTCGGGCGCGACGTGGCATCGTTTTGGCCGGCGGAGGCGCAGCAGCTGACGGCGCCGGTATGCGGGATGCGCTGGCGACCCCTGACCGGCATTACACAATGGCTCCGGCCGGCAATGTCGGCGACCTTCAGAAGCTTGCCATAGCGCTGGGCGCAAGGGTCGATCAGAACGTGGTCGATCCAGCCAACTATGCTCCTGTCTCGGTCATGCAGCAGCCGGATGGTAGGGAGGTCAGGTTTCCGCACCTCTTCCTGGATCGTGCGAAGCCGGGACTGATCGCGGTGAATAGGAGTGGCCGGCGCTTCGTCGACGAGGCCACGTCATATCACAGTTTCGTTCGAGCCATGATCGAGGACAAGGCCGGATCCGCGGTGCCAGCTTGGCTGGTGTGCGATGCCAGGTTCATTCGTCGTTATGGCATGGGTCTCGTCCGTCCGGGCATTGGCTCGAAGATGCGTTTCATCAAATCAGGATATCTGAAAGCGGGTTCCAGTATTGTCGATCTGGCGGCGGCGATCGGGGTTCCCTCCGATGCGCTGCAAAATGAAGTCGACAGACACAACCGGTTTGCCATTGCGGGCCATGACCCGGACTTCGGCAAGGGAAGCAACGCATACGACCAGCATCAGGGCGATCTCGCTCACAAACCCAATCCGTGCCTTGGGCCGATCTCGACAGCGCCGTTTTATGCTGTCAAGGTCTTTCCCGGCGACATCGGCAGCACAAGGGGCCTTGTCACCGATGCATCTGCTCGCGTTCTCGACGAAGCGAGCACTCCGATCGCAGGTCTCTATGCCTGTGGCAACGACATGAATTCCGTCATGGCCGGGACGTATCCCGGAGCCGGCATAACTTTGGGACCTGCTTTGACCTTTGGTTACATCATCGGCAAGGCACTCGGCACAAACGAAGCATAATCGCGGAGAATGATATGGCTTTCATGATTTTCACCCGTGATCGCAGCGACGGCGCATCCATTCGCGATGCATGCCGTGCGGAGCACTACCGTTATCTCCAGGCTAACGCTCATCTGCTTGTCGCGTCGGGAGGCCTGCTCAACGATTCCAGCGCCTATTCGGGCGGGCTGATCCTTCTCAACGTTGCCACCATGGCCGAGGCCGAAGCTTTCATCGCCGGAGATCCGTTCACCAGGGAAGGTCTTTTCGGTGAAGTGATCCTCATGCCGTGGGTTCCTGCGTTCCTGGACGGAAAACAGGTGCCGAAAAACTAATACGGCATTTACATACTAGAATATTAGAATTACAGTTTCACGTGGCTCTTCATCATTTGATGGAGAGGAATGTCAAAAGCTCGCGTTACGAGCGCTGCTACCGAAGCTGGGAGCTCGATATGCGGGAGGAGAGAAAATGGACTTGCAGATAGCCGCTATCCTGTTTCAGGACGGCATGGGCTCTGGGGCGATTTACGCAATGCTGGCGTTGGGCTTCGTCCTCGTGTTCACGACAACGCGCATCATCTTTGCCTCCTACGGCGATCTGATCGCTTATGCCGCCTTGACCCTGCATGCGCTGCAGCAAGGAAGGCTGCCGGGGACGGTAGCACTGATCGCCGTTCTTGCATTTCTGGCCGTCGCCGCCGAATGCATCGCGCTCGCTCGCCGTGGCGAGTATAGGCATATGCCTCGCGCAGTGCTGATCTGGCTCATTCTTCCGCTGCTTCCGGCGGCCATAAGTTATCTTATCGCCGGAGCCATGCTGCATCCGGCTCTTCAGATCGCTTTAACCATAGCGCTCGTCGTTCCGATCGGGCCGCTCCTGTATCGAATCGTCTTCCAGCCGATTGAAACCGCGTCGACGCTGACTTTGTTGATTGTCGCGCTTGTGCTTCATTACCTGATCTCCGGGCTCGCTCTGCTTTTCTTCGGGCCGGAAGGCATTCGCACCGCGGCGATCATTCGAGGATCTTTTGATCTCTTCGGCGTCATGCTGCAGTATCAGCTGCTTGCGGTGGTCTCCGCGGCAATCTTGATCGCTGCAATGCTTGCGGTCTTCTTTAACCAGTCGCTTTCAGGCAAGGCTTTGAGGGCTACGGCCTTCAACAGGGACGGCGCGCGGCTGGTGGGAATTTCGACGCGCCGGGCGGGAAGCATATCGTTCATGATGGCCGGCATCATTGCTTCGGTCGTCGGCATCCTCATCGGTTCGAGTGTGACCATATATTATGACTCGGGTCTGATGATCGGCCTGAAAGGCTTTGTCGGCGCCGTTCTCGGCGGTTTTGCAAGCTATCCGCTTGCGACACTGGGGTCGGTGCTGATCGGCATAGTCGAGTCCTATTCCTCATTCTTCGCCAGCACCTTCAAGGAAATTATCGTCTACCTGGCGATAGTGCCGATCATCTTGCTGAGAGTATTCATCACTCCTCATTCCGTCGAGGAAGAAGAGGAGCACGCCTGATGAGCAATAAGAACACTAAAACATCCGGAAGCATTTCGAGGGCGACCTTCAATCTGATCCTGACGTCTGCGATCATCCTCATGCTGATCCTGCCGCTCATTCTGACATCCTTCAGCATATCGATGCTCAACCTCGTCGGTATCTACGCAATATCGACGCTCGGCCTGATACTGTTGACCGGCTCCGGGGGGATCACCTCGTTCGCCCAGGCTGCCTTCGCCGGCATCGGCGCATATTGCTCCGCCTATCTGAGCCTTCGCATGGGCCTGGACCCCTGGATCGGCCTGGTTGCGGCAATGGTCGTCGTGGCAGTTTGCGCTTTGGTCATGGGCGGCATCACGCTGCATCTCGGAGGTCATTATCTTCCCATTACGACACTGGCCTGGGCTGTGGCAATTTACATGCTGCTCGGGACGATCACGCCGCTCGGCGCGCACAGCGGGGTGGGCGACCTACCGTCGATAGCCGTGTTCGGATATGAATTGGCCCGTCCCGAGCAGGCTTATTACCTGGTCTGGGGTATTCTGGTTCTGGCACTGATCGGATCGGCAAACCTGCTCTCATCGAGACTTGGCCGGGCGATCGGTGCGCTCCGAGGCGGCGCGCTCCTTGCTGAGAGCCTCGGCGTCCACGGCTTCCGGGTCCGCATGCTTCTGTTCGTGCTGGCAGCGGAACTGGCCTGTATTTCAGGTTGGCTTTTCGCGCATACGCAGCACTTTATTTCCCCGACATCGTTTGATCTGAATGCCGGCATGCAGATCCTGCTGATGTCCGTGCTCGGAGGCGTCGGCAATGTGCTTGGCGCAGTGGTGGGCTCAGCGGTGGTAACCCTTGGTCGAAACTGGATACAGGATCTGCTTCCGGCTCTGGGGCTTGGAGGTGGCACCGCTGAAATTGTGATCTTCGGCCTGGTTTTCATCCTGATCATTCAGTATTCGCCGCGCGGCCTCTCACCTTTGCTCAGCCGTATCCTGCCCTCGCGCCCCCGCCCGGAACTGCCCAGGATTGCGGACGGAGAAGGCCTTTCCTATAGCCGCACGCAGGACGCGGACCGGGGACGAGAGCCGCTTCTCAGGCTGGATGCCGTGACAAAGCGCTTTGGCGGTCTCGTGGCGGTCTCCGACCTGACCTTCGATGTCCGGCAGGGCAAGATTCTCGCCCTGATCGGCCCGAACGGCGCGGGCAAGAGTACGACCTTCGATCTGATCAGCGGCTTGAAGATCCCCACCACGGGCTCGGTCTCCTTCATTGGCCAGACCGTGGCGGCGGGACCGGCGCGTCGGCTCATTTCCAGGGGGCTCTCGCGCACGTTCCAGCATGTCAAGCTGCGACCCAAACTGAACCTGCTGGAAAACGTCATGATGGGTGCGCATTGGAGAATGCAGTCCGGCTTCTTTGCGGGCGTCCTCAAGCTCGATCGAGAAGAGGAGCGGCAGTTCGAAAAACTCGCTCTTCTCGCGCTCCATGAAGTCGGAATCGGTGATGACCCCTATATGCTGGCCGGGAATCTCGCGCTTGGTCAGCAGCGTCTCCTCGAAATTGCACGGGCGCTTGCCTCGGACCCTCTCCTTGTCATCCTCGACGAGCCTGCGGCCGGTCTGCGCGCCCTGGAGAAGAAGGATCTTGCTGCGCTTCTTCGTCGATTGCGCGGGAACGGCATCACGATACTGCTCGTCGAACACGACATGGATTTCGTCATGGGCCTTGCCGACGACGTCGTCGTCCTGGAGTTCGGCCGGCGTCTGGCCATCGGAGACCCGGAGGAGGTTCGCAACGATCCGAAAGTCCAGGAAGCCTATCTTGGGGGAGTCGCCTGATGTCGTTTCTCAAGGTCAACGGACTGGATGCGAGTTACGGCAAGATTGCCGCCATTCGCGATATTTCGATCGAAATCGAGGCTGGAACGATCGTTACGATCATCGGCCCCAACGGCGCCGGCAAGAGCACGTTCCTCAAAGCGCTGATGGGATTGATGCCCTACAAGGGTCATGCCTCTTTCGAAGGAGCCGAGCTCGGCCGCCACGAAGTTCAAGCGCGTGTCGGAAAAGGGATCATCCTCGTGCCGGAGACGCGGGAGCTGTTTTCAGAAATGACGGTGAGGGACAACCTGACGCTGGGTTCCTACAGCCGTCGCTTCCAGAGCAGGGCGTCTATTCGCGAGGATTTCGACAAGGTCTACTCGCTGTTTCCGAGGCTTGCCGAGAGGGCAGGGCAGGAAGCCGGAACGCTTTCCGGCGGTGAAAGGCAGATGCTGGCATTGGGCCGCGCTCTGATGGCACGTCCGAAGCTTCTCATGCTGGACGAGCCGAGCCTCGGCCTGGCTCCCATCATCGTCCGCGAGATCTTTCAGATCATTGCAAATCTGAGGTCGATGAATGTCGGAGTCCTGCTGGTAGAGCAGAATGCCAGGGCCGCCCTGCAGACGGCCGACTTTGGTTATGTCCTTGAAACTGGCGAGATCGTGATGTCCGGACCGGCACCGGACCTGCTCAACCATCCGCGTGTCATGCAGACCTATCTGGGGGGCTCCACGATCTGAGCGGAACAATCGGCGGTATCGCCAGGCCAGTGGTGGGTGAATTTCGTTTCAAAAGGAGGAGAATGAATGAGTAAGAACCATATCATCAGGACCGCTTTGGTCGCTGGAGTACTCGCTGCGAGCTTCGGCGTCGCCAGTGCGGAAGTCAAGGTCGGCGTCATCCATGCGCTTTCAGGATCTGCCGCCTCCCAAGGCATTTCGCAGAACCAGGCCATCCAGATCGCCATTCCCAAGGAGATTGGGGGCGAGAAGGTCAGGCTCGTTATTCTTGACGATGCAGGCGATCCGGCGATTGCGACCAGAAACGCTAAAAAGCTCATTGAAGAGGAAAAGGTCGACGTTCTTCTGGGACCGACGACGACGCCGGCTGCCATCGCAATCGCTCAGGTGGCTTCCTCTTCGAAAATCGCGCTGTTGCCCGCCGCGCCGGTAACTCTCGGGGACGCTCGTGACGAGTGGTTGTTCAACATTCCACCACCTCCGATGAAATGGATTGTCCCGATCATTGGCGACATGAAGAAGCGCGGTGTCAAGACCGTCGGCTTCATCGGATTCTCGGACGCCTGGGGTGATATCAGCTTGAAGGCGCTCCAGAGCTTCGCGGAGCAGGGAGGTTACAAGATTATTACCGATGAGCGCTACGCGCGGTCGGATACGTCTGTCACCGGACAGGTTTTGCGGGTTATCGGCGCCAAGCCGGACGCTGTATTCCTCGGCGTATCCGGATCGCCGGGCGTGCTTGCGAACGTCACCTTGAACGAACGAGGCTATGCCGGCCCGATCTATAACGGGAACGGCATCTTCAACAAGGATTTCCTCAGCCTGGGCGGCTCAGCGATCGAAGGCATATTCGCGTCGGTCGGAGCGATCGCGGTCGGCGATCAGTTGCCCGACAACGAACCTAGAAAAGCCGTCGTTCGGGATTTTTTCAACAAGTTCAACTCAACCTATGGAAAAGACAAGGCCGACGCGATTTCGGGGTTTGGTTATGATTCCGGGCTTCTTGCCACCCAGGCTATCGAGAAAGCCTTGAAGAAGGCGAAGCCCGGCACCCCCGAGTTCCGCGTTGCTGTCAGAGACGGAATGCGAGAAATCGACCGGCTGCCCGGAACCCATAGCATATACACATTCGCCGATCCGAAATGGCCATGGGGTGTCGGCGACGACGCAACGTTTCTCGTGACCGTCAAAGGCGGGAATTGGACCCTCGCCAAGTGAAAGAAGGCAGGCCCGCCTGACAATTGCGGGCCTCCACTTCCACACCAACGGATGATGACAATGAACACCTCGGACGACAGCCTTTATGAATTGCGAATCTACGCCATCGCTCCAGGACGGCTCGAAGATATGGCCCGGCGCTTTCGCGACGATATAAAGACCCTTTTCCCCAGGCACGGGATACGGATCATTGGTAGCTGGACATGCTACAGCGGTCCGAAAATGCCGGCATTCGTATACCTGATGCGTTGGAAGAACTTCGAGGAACGTGCCGCGGCATTTGGCAGTTTCGTCGCAGATCCTGATTGGCACGAGGCGCGGGAAAGGACTAACGGTCCTTCCGAACTGGTCGAGCACTACGAAATCCAGTTTCTGCGCGGCCTGGATACGGGCGAATTATCCGAGCCGATGCCCCTGTCTGCGGGCGAGACATACGAACTTGCATTGCACTGCGCCGCCAACGGTCGGGCCGCCGCCATGCGCGAAACGCTCATGAAATACGATCTGGCAGCGCGCTCGCAGGCCGGTGCCAAGGTCATCGGGGTTTTCGAGGGCATATCCGGATCGCGCCTTCCTTCCCTCGTCAGTCTCGTCCGTTGGAACGATGCCAACCAGTGGCTGAATGCGCAATCCGCAATCCGCGACGACGCTCGTCATGTCGAACGCATAGCAGAGGAAATCCGCGTCGAGGGCAGGAGCATTCTTGCCGAGGCGGACCGCTACATAATGCAGCCGGTCGAAGTCCACTGGGACGTCCGTGCCCTCTAGACAATCCACTTGAACCAAGCAGTCTGTGTCAGACAAGGAATGATGTAATGAAGCTTGTTAGTTTTTCCGTCTCGGGTCGCGAAAGCTGGGGCATTGCGGAAAAGGAAAAGATCCTTGATCTTGGGGCCGTCGCTGGCGAAGGTGTTCACGATCTTCGTTCCGCTCTGGCAAATGGCATCGATATGAAGAGCCGAGACGTGGCGCCGGTTCTCGATATCGCCGATGTCACCTTTCTTCCGGTCATTCCGAACCCCGACAAGATCTTCTGCATCGGCATCAACTACGCCACGCACCTGGCGGAGACGGGCCGGCCGGCTCCTGAACATCCGGTTGTCTTCACGCGGGTTCCCGCGTCGCAGGTCGGGCACGGCGGATCCATTCTACGCCCTCGTGAGTCCAGCCAGCTGGATTTCGAAGGCGAACTGGCGGTCATCATTGGTAAGCCTGCCAGACGGGTCTCGCCAGAGGCGGCTCTCGACTACGTGGCGGGCTACGCCTGCTACAACGACGGCTCGATACGGGATTGGCAGCGTCATACGTCTCAGTTCGCCCCGGGCAAGAATTTCTTCAGAACCGGTGGTTTCGGGCCGTGGCTGGTTACCGCTGACGAGATATCGGATCCTGCCGCGCTCAAACTCACCACGCGGCTCAATGGCACGGTGATGCAGGAGGCTCCGATATCCGATCTCGTGTTCGACGTGAAGCAACTGATCGCCTATTGCTCGACATTTACACCCCTGCTGCCGGGCGACGTGATTGTAACCGGAACGACGGGAGGCGTTGGCGTTTTCAGGGAGCCGCCTGTGTTCATGAAGGATGGCGACATCGTCGAGGTCGAAATCTCCGGAATCGGCATACTGAGAAATACGGTCGCGGACGAGGTTGTTTGAGGATATTACGAGAATGGAAGAGCTTGAGCGAATCGGGCGGCTACCGGGACAGAATTTGATGCAGCGGACTGAAGTGTTATCCATCAAACAGACAACACGTCGAGCCGGTCTGGCAGAGTATGTCTACAGCTATATCAAGGATTTGCTCCTTGACGGCAGGTTTGATACGCTTGAGACCCTTCCTGTCGAGAACTTCGCCAAAGACCTGAATGTCAGCCGACAGCCGGTGATGGATTCCCTCAAGCGTCTGGCTTTGGAAGGATTCGTCTTGATCGTTCCCCAGGTCGGTTGTCAGGTCCGCAAATACTCGCCGGATGAGATCAGCGATTTCTTTCGTCTTTTTGCCGAAGGCGAAGCGCTGATAGCCGAGTTGCTCGCCGAACGCGCCGATCGAAGTGATATCGCCGTAATCTCATCAATCTCGGAACAGATTGGTGAATTGCGGGAGCTGAAGACCAATCCGGAGGCGATAGGTCTTCAGTATCGCCACCTCAACAGGCGTCTTCATTTCGAGATGCGTCGGGCGTCGCGTTCGATACCGGTCGCCGAGGTCGTCGAATCTCTGGGCGACAGAAGTGACTTTTTCGTCGCCACGTCACGCCGGCCACTTTTCGCGGACAGGCTCAAAAGCGCACATGCCGAACATGAAGCCATCATCGAAGCTGTAAGATCGAAGGATCCTCAGCGCGCGCGCGATGTCATGAAGCAGCATATTCTCCAGATCGGAGAACGTTTGCGGAACAAAGTGTCCTGACATCAAGAAGCTCACTTAAAACGTGGGCTCCTAAAATTCTAGAATTTCTTTTGTTAACCGGGAGAACAGGTTTTGAACAGTGTCCCTGTTGTAGTCGCGGGCGGTGGCCCTGTGGGAATGACGCTGGCGTTAGATCTTGCGCGGCGCGGCGTCCGATGCCTGATCGTCGAGCGAAACGATACGACGACCAAACATCCGAAAATGGACATCACGAACTCGCGAAGCATGGAACTGTTTCGCGCGCTGGGGATAGCCGAAGAACTTCGCGCTGCGGCCGTTCCGACATCTCATCCATTCGATGTTTCCTGGATAACCGACTTCACCGGTGAGGAATTGCATCGGTTCTCATATCCGTCGGTCGATGCGATGCGGGAACGGATCAGGCAGACCAACGACGGAACTCAGCCGCTGGAGCCGCCCATGCGGGTATCTCAGGTCGTCATCGAGCCGGTCTTGCTGGCGGCGATCGCACGTCAGCCTCTCATCGAGCACAGATTCAACACGCAATTCCATTCTTACCGGGAAAGTGAGAGCGGACTTGTCGTTGCATTGCGAGACGTCGTCGAAGGAAAGACGCAGGAGATTTCCTGTCAATATCTCGTCGGCTGCGACGGCGGTGGCAGTCAGGTTCGTCAGGAAGCGGGCATTGAGCTCGAAGGACAGGCGCGGGTCATGGAACGGTTCATGACGCATTTCAGATCGTCTGAAAGAGACCTTCTGATGCGTTGGGGTGTGGCGTGGCACTACCAGTCTGTGTACGGGACCCTCATCGCCCAGGACGATGACTCGATCTGGACGCTCCATTCCCGCTTCCCGGATGGGGAAATGGGCGATGTCGACCCAAGGTCACTGATCCGGCGGTTTGTTGGACGAGACATCGATGCCGAGATCCTGGTCGCCAACCGATGGGCGCCCCATCTCCTCGTCGCCAAGTCGTATCGCAGTGGCCGCGTTTTTCTCGCAGGGGACGCCGCCCACCAATATATCCCGACCGGGGGATATGGGATGAACACCGGCATAGGCGACGCAACCAATCTCGGCTGGAAACTGGCTGCCAAGGTCTTGGACTTTGCAGGCGAAACCCTGCTCGCCAGCTATGAGGCCGAAAGATTGCCCGTCGGCAAGAGAAACTGTGCTGCGGCGAAGAAAAACAACGACGTCCGACGCGCGATCGGGGCCATCTATGGCGATGCTCTCTTCGAGCAGGGAAGCCGCGGCGATCTGGCGCGCTCGCAGGCTTCGAAAGACATCGCATCTCTCGGAAACCTCGAAAACGAAGCATGGGGCATCGAGCACGGCTATGTCTATGACGGTTCCCCGGTTGTTGGACGTGAGGAGGGCGCGGCCCCGGAATTTGATCCAGCGGTTTACGCGCCTTCGACATTTCCGGGAGCACGGCTTCCCAGCACTTTTTTACCTGATGGTACCGCTATCTATGACCTTCTCGGCGATTGGCTGACGCTCCTGATCTTCGCGAAGACGGAAGGGCGTGGCCGTTTCGAGGAGGCGGCCGCAAAATTCGGCGTCCCCCTCAAGATCGTTGAAATCGAGGCCGGCAAACTCGCAGCCATCTACGAGCGGCCGCTGATCCTTGTCCGGCCTGACCAGCACGTCGCCTGGCGCGGTGACGCGATCCCGGACCTGGGTGGGGCCATCGACGTCATCGCGCGAACGCTCGGCATCGAACGCGACGCTGAGACCAATTATTGAAAGCCAGGGAGAAGAGCATGAAAGTTGTCCTGTTGACGGGAGCTGCCCAGGGAATAGGCCGCGCCACCGCAGAGAGGTTCATAAGGGAGGGATATCGTCTCGTCGCCAGCGACATTGATATGCAGGGCTTGGAAGACTTGCAGAAACTGGCCCCCGAGCGCGTCAAAATCCTGGCGCAGGACATCACGGGGGACGCTGCGCCGCAGGCGGCGGTTGATATTGCCCTGAGCGCCTTCGGGAATCTCGACGTTCTGGTAAACAATGCAGGGATCGGCCGTCCAAAGCCCCTAGGCAAAACGACGGATGAGGAGATCGACCGATTCCTGAACGTCAATATCAGAGCACAGCTACGCTATAGCCGAGCAGCTCTCGAAGTGATGAAGCCCGGAAGTTCGATGATCAATATCTGCTCCATTTTCGGCTTCAGAGGGAGTGCCAGCGGAGGCGTGTACTCTGTGACAAAGGCCGCAATGGTCGGGCTGACCAGGCAGATGGCCGCCGATTACGGACCGACAGGTATCAGGGTGAATGGCGTGGCGCCGGGCCTCATCAAGACACCTTTGACAGCCGAGCGCATCGATAACGATCGCGCGTTCCAGCGGCTCATGGTCGACACGACGCCCTTTCCCAGAGTGGGTACGCCCGACGACATCGCGAGCGCGGTTCATTTTCTCGCGTCGCCCGATGCCAGCTTTATATCGGGACATGTGCTGGTCGTGGATGGTGGATGGCTGGCAGCCAATGGCGCGAAGCCGGAAGAGGCATGATATGACCATCGTGGATAAGCGTCTGTCCGGTAGAACAATCGTGATTGCAGGCGGCGGATCAGGGATCGGCCGTGCAACCGCCGATCTATTTGTGCGAGAGGGCGCCCGCGTGGGTATTCTCGATCGCTCGCTGGATGCCGGCAGGGAGGTCGCCGAAGCGTGCGGCGGTGATGCCGTGGAAGCGGATATCACCGAGCATAAATCTGTCGAGCAGGCCTTTCTCAAGCTCTCGCAATCTCTGGGGTCGATCGACGGCCTCGTGGTGACAGCCGGCATTTTCGATGCCGCCCTGTTCAGGGATACCGGCCCGGAGATATGGAACCGTTCCTTGGCCGTGAACCTGACGGGCACCTACACGGTCTGCCGATGCGCGCTCCCTTATCTGGAAAAATCGGCGAACTCGACAATCGTTACCCTGGGATCGGGTGTCGCGCTCGTGCCGCCCGGGCCGGGCTCTGCAGCCTATGTCGCTTCCAAGGGCGGGGTGATTGCATTCTCCCGCGCACTTGCGATCGAACTTGCGCCGTCGGTCCGGGTAAATTGCGTATGCCCCGGCATGGTGGACACACCCATGACCGGCTCGGCGATAAAAGATGCGGACGGCGAGGTGAAATCTTCCGTTGCCAGCAAATATGCGATGAACCGCGTCGCATCCGCGCAGGAGATCGCCGCATCAATCCTGTTCCTGACGAGCAATGAATCGTCTTACGTCACAGGTGCCACGCTCGCAGTAGATGGAGGGCGGACATTTCATTGATTGTCCGGAGTGTCGAACTGCCGTCTGTCGGAAGACAGGAGCATGACCCTTCGATGTGAGGCGACATGCGAGGTGAAAGATCTTTGCCCGTCGGAGCAGGCGGATAATCGTAGGTTACTCTTCTGATGACAGCGGTGTCACACCAACTGAAAGCCGCGCGATAGCGGTCTGTTTCGAAGGATACAAGGTCATGGGAATATGCGCATTGGGATATCTGGGCGTTCGTTCGCCCTTGCTTGAAGAATGGGCCGATTTTGCAGGCGGTCTGCTTGGAATGCAGAAGATCGATGGTGCCGGAAAATCGCTCGCGTTCCGCATGGACGATCGAAAACAACGCTTTGTCGTCTCCGACGAAGTCGGCGATACCCTTGCTTTCATGGGATGGGAAGTATCGGACAAGGATGATTTGGTGGCTTACGCGGCGCGCGTTGAATCTGCCGGCTTCCAGGTCAACCTCGGCACGAAGAACTTGGCCGATCGCCGCTTCGTTGAGGAACTGATCTATTTCCTGGATCCGGCGGGCAACCGCATCGAGTTGTTCTGGAAACCAATGATCGCGTCCGAGCCATTCGTCCCGGGGCGGCCGATAGAAGGGTTCAAGACGGGACCCTACGGCATGGGACACGCCGTCCTGCATGTCGATAACATTCAGGAACAACTGATCTTCTACCGTGATATCTTGGGGTTTGCGGTTTCCGATTTCGGTATCGAACCTTATCCACTCTATTTCTTTCACGTCAACGAGCGCCACCACAGCCTTGCAATGGTGGGATCGGGCAGGAAAGGATTTCATCATTTCATGGTGGAATTCAAAAATCTCGATGACGTCGGTCAGGGTTACGATCTCGCCCAACTGCAGGAAGGCAAGGTTGCCTATACTCTTGGTCGCCATACCAACGACTACATGACCTCGTTTTACGCGAATACACCGTCCGGATTCTTTGTCGAAAACGGCTGGGGTGGCCGGATCATTGAGCCGGCGACCTGGGAGCCCCACGAAACGACCGCCGGCCCCAGTTTTTGGGGCCACGAGCGACTCTATCTTGAGGAAGAGGGTGGGCGGCGAACCTTGCGCGAAATGCGGTTGAAGGCCGCAAGGGAAGGCATCAGGGCTCCAGGCATTCCCGATTGCCCGTGGCTGTATAATGATTTTCTAACCAAAAGCTGACACTAGACCAAGCCTGACTGTCACTGAGTATTTTTTCCAAAATGAGTTAGAGTCCGACCCATCGAGGACGGACTTATGAAGAAACAGCGATTTACGGAAGAGCAGAGCATGAGGTGTTGAAAGCGCTGGATGGCCTGCTGCCGGTTTGCTGGACTTTAAGTTAAGATGTTCCTTCTGAAAGCGGGGAGCCTAAACGAAAAGATGAATTATTCAGCCGCGAGTATAAGCTTGAATCGGTGAAGCTGATCAGGGAACGTGGTGTTTGAACCGCCCCGGCTTTACCGGAGACCATTTGGTTTAAGTTACGCGGCCAATGTTGGTGCGTCGTAAACATCCGAGGAAGGCCACGGGATAGGGCCTCGCGCGCGTATCGGAGCCGGTGTAGTCTGATCGGATTGCGCTGGTTCTTATGCGCCGGCGGCGTCCTTACGGGCTTCGACGATGTATTTGAGGTTCTCGATGCCGTCTTCGGAGAAGAGGACAATGTGCTCGCTCAATTCTGACGCTGGAAAGTTGTCATAGGCACTGAGGCAGCCGTCTTCGGAGAACATTTCGATCGAGAATTCGTGCAGGAAGTCTTCGTCTTCGCCGAGCATTTCGGCCCCGTATTTCAGCGTGTAGAGAGTTGAGCTTCTATATCCAATTTGTTGGTCCCCTTCTCCATCAGGCGGCCTGCAGAGAAACCGGGTTATCAATCTGCCGGAGGTTTTTCCACTCCCATGGAAGCAATTCGTGCAGGTGGGAGTCGGGAAGATCGGCGATGCGAATAAGGATGTCGGCGAGCCATGCCTTGGGATCGACGTCGTTCAGGCGTGCCGTCATGATGAGGGTGAGCATGACGGCGGCGCGGTCAGCACCGCGATCGGAACCGGCAAATAGCCAGGATTTTCTGCCGCAAGCGACACCGCGCAACGCTCTTTCTGCGGCATTGTTCGTCATGCAAATTCTACCGTCGTCAACATAGCGGCCGAAGTCGGACCAACGCGAGAGCATATAATCGATCGGCTGGATCAGGGGGGAGGATCGCGACAGGACAGCACGTTTCCCTGGAGGAGTTACCAATGGCGCAGAAAATGAAAGCCGCGATCTTTGTCGAGAAAGGCCGTATCTGACGCACAGGGAGTGGAACCCAATATGCACCTTTACGGTCAACGACAGTCAGGCCCTCGACCGCGATGTTTTTATGAAAAGGGCGGACGCAGTCCCGCTCACGTTCGAACGCGGAAGCTGCCGCCAGCTAGCTCGTACTCGACGTTCAAGTTCGGAGCTAAGCTGTCCAAGTGGGTCCAACTGATCTCTTCAGTCCGCATGGAGCAGCTTGTGCAGAGGTCCCATGTCGCCTAGCACGATAAGCTTCGGAGGTACGTAAACGCTCATGTTCGGCGAACGACACGGCTCTGTTACAGGCTATATCCTGGATCTTCGCGTGGACGAACGATGAATCAGATCGCCTCTGACAATAATGTGTTCAGGATCAGTATCTGGATGCTCGATGGAGCGCATCATGCAGTCAACAATCCTCTCGGTCATCTGTTCGATCGGCTGAGAATATGTCGTCAAGTTGAAGCTCGGCCAGCTTGCTGCGGCGATATCGTCAAACCCCGCAATTGAAATGTCGGTGCCGGGCGAGAGGCCGTATTCGTATTTCGCCACTTCAAGTCCTGCCAGAGCCATGTGGTCGTTCGCGTAGAACAGCGCTTCCGGGCGATTGGGCCGAGAAAGAAGTTCGCGTGTGACGCTGCGCGCGTCCTGCAGCAGATAGTTGCCGCACACTACCTCCGCGTCCATTCCCCGCCGCTTGAGCGTTTCCCGGAAGCTCTTTTCGCGCTCCAGGCTGGTCGAGGTTTCTGGTCTGCCCGATATGTAGGCGAAACTTTTATGGCCGGCGGCCAGAAGCAGGTTCGCGATCGCCGCGCTTCCGCTGAAATTGTCACTGGTGACGCTGGAAACCGACACCGCCTGGGAGCGGCGATTCACCATCAGAACCGGAACGCCGGCCCGCTGGCAGTTCTCTGCGGCTTTCGATGACAAAAGTGTTGATGCCAGGATCAAACCATCAACCTTGAATTTTAACACGTCCTCCACGAGAGGATCGGTATCGGCATCGGCGGGCGTTGTGAACAAAAGGATGCGATAGCCGATGCGGCTCAATGCCTCCGACAGACATTGGAGAAGTTTTGGATAGAACTGGTTTTCCATGTATCCAACTGCAACTCCGATCGTGTGCGTCCGGTTGGTGATCAGCGATCGCGCAAGAAGGTTGGGACGGTAGTTGAGCAGTTCGGCGGCGGCAAGAATTCTCTTGCGCGTTTCCGGTGCGATACTCGCGGTCTTGCTGAACGCCCTCGACACCGCTGCCTGAGATACCCCCGCCTCACGCGCCACATCCAGGGACGTCGCCGCACGGCGACGCGCGGAACGCTTGGTCTCGATCACCATATCGTCGGGCGTGTTGACTGGCATGCTCGCCCCTAAAACATCGACTGCAGATCCCCGTCTACCGCGATGGCCTGACCGGAGATAGCAGAGGAAGCTTCGGACGCGAGGAAGACTACCACAGTTGCGATCTCTGTGGGGGATATCAGGCGCTTCTGGCCTACCTGGCTGACCACCTTGCTCAACATCTCCTCTCGCGAGATACGATTTTCCTCCGCCTGCATCTCGATGACCCGCTGCAATCGCGGCCCGTCCACCGCGCCGGGTAGAACGGCGTTGACACGGATTCCGCGGGGAGCCAGCTCCAGTGAAAGCGCCTTTGTCAGTCCAACTACCGCCCACTTCGAGGATGCGTATGGTGAGCGGAAAGGGAAGCCCAGACGGCCGGCGGAGGACGAGATATTGATAATTGCTGACTGCCGCTCCCCGTCCATGAGCCCGATCATCTTGCGGACAACGTTGAAATATCCGCCCACGTTCACATCAAAGGTCCGATCCCATTCCTGCGGATCCACTTCATCGACTGGCCCTGCCGGGCCGGCAATTCCCGCGTTGTTCACCAGCACGTCTATCCCCCCAAGCTGCTCTTGAACCGCGTGGACGAGGCTTTCAACGGAAGCTCGGTTTGAGACGTCGCAATGGCTGCCGGTAATTTTGTCGGAGCTCAACCGCGAGAGCGCCTCATGATCGACGTCGCATACATGAACTTTAGCGCCACAAGCGACAAACTGCTCCGCAATCGACAGGCCGATGCCATTTGCACCTGCAGTCACCAGAACTCGTCTGCCTTTCATTCCGTCCATCTTAAGATACTCCTCGTGTATAGGGTTGCAAGATGTTATCAGGCTTCCGCACCCGAGGCGAGAGCAAACGAGATTTTCTTGAGCCAACCGGTGTTGCATACCTATGCATCGTATGGTAGGGGAATCGTAACTGGTGGAGCAGTTGGGAGGATCAGAGGATATGGGTAAGCAAACTATCGCAGCGCTAATACTCGGCATGGCAGGCGTGGCCGTCATCTTGTCGCCCGCCGCGGCACAGGAGAAAGTTCAGATCGGCATCCTGTCGGACTTCTCCGGACTCAATGCCATGATCGGCAAGGGTTCGCTGGCTGCGGCGCAGTTAGCGATAGAAGATTTCGCCGATCCCAAATACGCCGTCGAAATCCGGTCGGGCGACCATCAGAACAAACCGGATGTCGGGCTGACGCTCAGTCGCGAATGGTACGACACGGGTGTCGACGTCATCGTGGACGTTCCTAATTCGTCAGTCGCGCTGGCGGTGCAGCGCCTAGCGGAGGAAAAGGGCCGGATCGTCCTTTTCGGCTCCGCGGCTTCGGAAAAGATCACCGGTGAGTCCTGCACCAAGACCGCGGCCCAGTGGGGCTACAATACTGCAGTTGTTTCCCGGGTTGCCGTCAATGGGATAGTCGCCGAAGGCGGCAAGAAGTGGTTCTTCGTGACTGCCGACTATACATTCGGGAACGACCTCGAAAAGGGCGCGCGCCAGGCTCTCGAGAAGAGCGATGCCGAGATCGTCGGAGGCGTTAAAGTTGCCATCGGTACGACCGATTACTCGACGTACCTGTTGCAGGCTCAGGCTGCGGGTGCCGATGTTATCATGCTCAATCTGGGCGGCGCCGACCTCGTGAACGCCCTGAAGCAATCCCGGGAGTTCCAGATCCAGGAGTCGGGCGTCCGCGTGACATCCGCGTTTAGCGAGCCCAGCGTCCTAAAGGAGCTCGGGCCTGCCTCGGCGGCCGGGTATCTCTTTAGCACGAGTTGGTACTGGAACCTGAACGACACGACGCGTGCATTTTCGGATCGGTTCATGAGCAAGACCGGAGATCGTCCGCTGATGGCGCATGCGGCGGTTTATTCCGCCGTCAGTAGTTACCTCGATGCCGTGGCTTCGGCTGGCTCTACCGACGCTACGGTCGTCATGGCGAAGCTGAAGTCCAAAACGATCAACGACGTCTTTGCGACCGAGGGTCGGCTGCGGGCTGACGGTACATTCCAGCATCAAATGTATCTGATGCGCGGTAAGGGCCCGGACGCATTGCCGGACGCCTGGGATGTCGCCGAGGTCGTGGCGGAAATCCCAGGATCGGATGCCTTCCCGCCGGCGGCAGGAAGCGCGTGCTCGCTCGTCAAGTCGAACTGACCAATCGCGTCGAAGCTAACGCTTGCCAGCTTCATAGCTATGGAAAGGTGAGGCACGTGATACTGGAAACTATCGAATTGGGTAAGTCGTTCGGAGCGTTCGAAGCTGTGGCGGGCGTTTCCCTGCAGGTAAAGGAAGGGTCGACTCACGCCTTGATCGGACCAAACGGCGCCGGCAAGACGACGTTGTTCAACCTTCTCACTAAGTTTGTTCAGCCCAGTAGGGGGCGCATCATCTTCGCAGGGCAGGATATCACTGCGGCGAAACCCGACGCCGTCGCCAAAGTGGGCCTGGTTCGCAGTTTCCAGATTTCTTCGGTATTTTCCGAGCAGACCGTCCTGGAGAACGTCAGGCTTGCCCTGCAGCGCAGAAGGGGTGAATCCTTTGATTTCTGGCGCAGCGAGGATGTTCTTCGTCAGTATGACGACGAAGCGGATTCCCTGCTGGAGCAGGTCGATCTTCTACGCTTTAGAAAGGCGCGCGCAGGGGATTTGTCCTACGGGCGCAAGCGGGCGCTCGAAATCGCGACGACTATCGCGCTCAATCCCAAACTGATGTTGCTCGACGAGCCGATGGCGGGGATGACCGAAGAGGACGTGCAACGGAACGTCGAACTGATACGCCGTGTGCGCGTCGGTCGGACGGTGCTGATCGTCGAGCACAATTTGTCCGTCGTCAAAGACCTCTGCGACAGAGTGACCGTGCTTTCGCGGGGCAAGGTCATGACCGAAGGCGACTATCAGACGGTGTCGCAGCATCCGGAGGTCCTCACAGCCTATCTGGGAGATGATGCATGATGACCGGGCCGCTGCTCGATGTGAAAAACCTGAACGCCTGGTATGGCGAGAGCCATGTTCTGCACGGATTGGATTTCGAGGTTCGCAAGGGGGAGGTCGTAACCCTGATCGGCAGAAACGGTGCCGGAAAGACGACCGCACTGCGTTCGCTCATGGGTCTCGTTCGCCGCAGCGGTCAACTCGCGTTCGATGGCCACGACGTCGCAAAGCTCCCAAGCCACAAGATTGCACGGCTAGGCCTGGCGATCTGCCCCGAAGATCGCGGAATCTTTCGGGCGCTGACGGTGACGGAGAACCTTAACCTTCCTCCGGTGGTCGCGCCGGGGGGGATGACGATCGAGGCGATCTACGACGTCTTTCCCAACCTGCGTGAGAGAAGCCGCAACAGCGGCGGAAACCTATCGGGTGGAGAGCAGCAGATGCTTGCTCTAGCCCGCATCTTGCGTACCGGAGCGCAATGCCTACTCTTGGACGAGCCGACAGAAGGTCTGGCTCCAGTGATCGTCTCTCAGATCGCCAGCGTGATGCAGACGATCCGCGACCGTGGTTTCACGGTGCTGTTGGTTGAGCAGAATTTCCGCTTCGCGGCGCGGGTCTCAGACAGGTTCTATGTAATCGAAACGGGTCGGATCGTTGACGAGATGCTCGCGGCCGACGTGCAGCAGCACGAGAGCAAGATCAAAGGCTATTTGGGAGTCTGAGCGGCAATGTGCTGCAGGTAAAAGAGGCAAGTATGTCCACCATCCTTCTCTTAAACGCGCTGATGTTGGGGCTTATAAATGGGGCGTTCTACGCACTCCTTTCCATGGGCCTGGCCCTGATCTTCGGTCTCTTGAACGTCGTCAATTTCGCCCACGGCGCGCTCTTCATGTTGGGCGGATACATCGCCTGGACGCTGCTGAATTATCTGGGGGTCGGCTACTGGCCGTCGCTCATTTTTGCCCCCCTGCTTGTCGCAGTGCTTGCGGTCGTAATCGAGGTGGCGTTCCTGAGACGCCTTTACCAACTTGATCATCTCTACGGCCTGCTTCTGACCTTCGGCGTGGGCCTGATCATCGAGGGCCTTGCCCATAATCTCTACGGCAGCGCGGGCCTTCCTTTTCCGGTTCCCGCAGAACTCACCGGCGTGGTGCGAGCCGGGCCGTTGGTCGTTCCGATCTATCGGCTGTGGGTTCTTAGCCTCTCCATGGTCATGTGCATAGCCATCTGGCTTCTCGTGGAGAAGACGCGGCTTGGCGCGATCTTGAGGGCATCCACCCAGGATGCCAGCCTTGTGTCGGCCTTCGGGATCAACGTCCCGATCCTCGTCACGGCTACCTATGCTGGCGGGGCAGCCCTTGCTGCTTTTTGCGGTGTTCTCGCCGCACCGGTCTACTCCCTGTCCCCATCTATGGGGGCCGCCTTCCTCACCAGCGTGTTTGCCGTCGTCGTCGTGGGAGGCATGGGCTCTATAGTCGGCGCCGTGGTGGCAGGCTTTGGCCTCGGCATGATCGAAGGCCTGACCAAGATCTTCTATCCTGCCGGGTCGTCCATATCCATCTTCGTCGCGATGGCGCTGGTTCTGCTGATGCGCCCGCGCGGCTTGTTCGGAAAGGCATCCTGATGAACGGCTTCAACAGCAGGCTCCTCATCTTGGGGGCAACGGCTCTCGCAGTGGTTGTCGCACCGTCTTTCGCTTATCCGCTTTTTCTCATGAACATCATGTGCCTTGGCCTGTTTGCTGCGGGAACGAACCTGCTTGTCGGGTACCTGGGGATGGTGTCCTTCGGTCAGGCGGCGTTCTATGGGATGGGCGCCTATCTTTCGGGCTGGCTCGCCAGGACGTATGGCTTCACGCCCGAACTGGCGATACTAGCCGCGACGATAGCGGGAGCCATTCTTGGCGTTTTGCTGGGGTGGCTTTCGATCCGCCGTCGAGGGCTGTATTTCTCCATGATCACCCTGGCTTTCTGCCAGATGGTCTATTTCATCTGCCTGAGGGCGCCCTTCACGCATGGCGAAGACGGGATCCAAGGCATCCCGCGGGGAAGCTTTCTCGGGCTGTTTTCGTTGAACAGCGATGGAGCGATGTACGTTTTCGTCGGCGTAGCCTTCGTGCTGATCCTCGCGCTGATCCTGCGCATCGTTCATTCGCCCTTTGGCCATGTTGTGCAGGGAATCCATGGAAACGAAGCCCGAATGATATCGCTTGGCTACAATGCTGACCGGTACCGCTTGGGCGTCTTCGTCCTCGCGGCCGCGATAGCCGGTGCCGCGGGCGGCATGAAATCCCTGATCTTCGGCATTGCCACGTTGCAGGATGTCGGCTTCGTACTCGCCGGCGAAGTGGTTCTGATGATCTTGGTCGGCGGGATGGGGACGCTCATCGGCCCGCTCGTGGGCGCGGTTATAGTGGCCTCCCTTCATTATTACCTGGCGGGCTTCGGGTCTTGGGTGCTGGTCGCCCAGGGTCTTGTCTTCGTGGTCTGCGTCATGACCCTTCGCAAGGGACTTGTCGGAGAAATTGTTCATCGTATGCGCGAGCGTGAGCCTCGCGACACTTTGGCGGAAAGGCATGGCATATAATGAGAGTTATGGTGATCGGTGCGGGCGGGTTTCTCGGACGCCGGCTTGTAGAGAAACTCGCTTCCGGCGAGCAGGTCGGACCTTCCCGTAGGACCTCGTCCGAGATCCTGGCCGTCGATGCTGTTCCACTGAATACGGAGCTAGCAAATGTCACGGAGCTTGTCGGCGACATCCGCGATGAAGCGTTTCGGCGCTCAATCCTGACCGAGCCTGTTGATGTGGTCTTTCATCTCGCTGCCATTCCAGGTGGCGCGGCAGAGGCCGACCCGGCTATCGCATGGGACGTCAACGTTCTTGTCTGGAAGGAAGTGCTGAACCTGTTGTCGGCGCGTTCCGCCAACCCAAGGGTCGTCTTCACCTCCAGCGTGGCCGTGTTCGGCGTTCCCATGCCTCCGGATCTCATCTCGGACGATACAATACCGCTCCCGACCATGAGTTATGGCGGCCACAAGCTAATCGGCGAAATCCTCCTTGCAGATGCCAGCCGCCGTGGGGAAATCGATGGGATCGGTGTCAGACTGCCAGGGATCGTCGCTCGCCCGAAGGCGCCGACGGGCCATCTCTCCGCCTTCATGAGCGACATTTTCCATGCCTTGGCTGCGGGCGAGCCGTTCGTCTGCCCGGTTTCCGCCGATGCCACAAGCTGGTTCCTGTCGCGAGAACGATGTGTTGAGAACCTTCTTCATGCCTCGTGCATCGCGTCCGATTTCCCGGCTGATCGTCGGTGTTTCACGCTGCCAGCATTGCATCTCAGTTATATTGAGCTCGTTGCGGGAATCGCCGAGCACTTTGGCCCGCAGGTTCATGAACTGATCCGCTACGAGCCGAATGAACGGTTGCAGGCGCAGTTCGGCGCCTATCCGCGTCTCGAAACGGAGATTGCCGACCGGCTGGGTTTCAGGAACGACGGGAACGCCCGGGAACTGGTGGGACGTGTTCTTGGGATAAACCGGTCCTAATGGACCGGGCTTTCACCGTTTCGAAATCGAAGGACTAGGCAGGAAAGATGATCGTAGAGGTCGCGACAATTAACGTGAAGCGAGGCTCTGAAGAGGCGTTCGAGGAGGCGGTGGGCAAAGCGAGAGACGTCTTCTCCCAGGCCCATGGATGCGTGGGCCTGGCACTGGAGAAGTGCGTGGAGAAACCTGGGGAATACGCCGTCATAATCCGGTGGCGTAAGCTGGAAGATCACGTGCCGGGGTTCCGGGAGTCTCCATTGTTCGCGGAATGGCGCGCCTTGATCTCGCCTCATTTCACCGAGCCTCCAACTGTTAAGCATTTCGTCGTCAAGCTGGAGCTGATGTCCTTCTAACTGGCATGCAGTCCGTCCAAGAGGCATTAGACGCTCGAGGTTAAGCAGGTAACGAGAAGAGGAATGTTATGAAACTGACGACAATTGCCGATGGAAGCATCGATGGCCGGCTTCACATCGTCACCCGTAACCTCGAAAGGATGATGCCGGCGCAGGCGGCATCCACGCTTCAGCGCGCTTTGGATGATTGGGAAGTCATCGCTCCTCGACTGGAAGAGGAGTTTGCGGCATTGAGCGCTGCGCCGGACGCCGAAGGTACCCTGGCTTTTGTTCAAGCGAATGCCCTTGCACCCCTGCCTCGAGCCTGGCAGTGGCTCGACGGCTCGGCCTTCGCCAGCCATGGCGAGTTGATGTCGCAGGTCTTCGGCATTGAAAATGTTGCGCAAAGCGGCCGCCCCCTGATGTATCAGGGGGTGTCGGATCGCTTCTTGTCGTCCCGGGAAGATGTTCCTTTTCCCAATGAAGACGATGGCATCGATTTCGAGGGCGAGTTCGGGATCATCACCGACAGAGTTCCAATGGGCGTCTCCGTTGAGGCGGCGCGCCACTATATCCGTCTTGTGGTCCTCATCAACGACTGGAGCCTGAGGCGGATTGCCCCGATCGAGATGGGCACCGGATTCGGCTGGATCCAGGCAAAGCCACCCTGCTCGGTTGCGCCTGTTGCCGTCACGCCCGACGAGCTCGGCTCTGCATGGCAGCGCTGCCAGGTGGATCTTCCGCTCATCGTCGATTACGAAGGTTCGCGCTTCGGCGCGGCAATCGGATCTGCAATGGATTACGGCTTCGACCGCCTTGTTTCCCACGCTGCCTATTCACGCTCCTTGGTGCCCGGCACGATCATCGGCTCCGGCACGGTCTCGAACGCGAATTTTAGGGACATCGGTTCGAGCTGCATCGCAGAACGCCGCGGGATCGAGATGGTGGATCTGGGCGAGGCCGTGACCCCCTACATGAAATTCGGCGAAAGCGTGCGGATGAAGGCCGACCTGCCGGACGGGACACCGATGTTTGGCTCCATCGACCAGCGCGTCGCCCCTGTACCGCGATCCGCGTAAAATACTAACGGCCGCACCGCCTCCCGCGCGTCGGCATACTTTTGAGGCAAGCTATGACTATAACCTACCTGAAGCGGGGCAAGCCGCAATCGGAACGCAACGAGGACGACGCCAAGGTGCGATCTGTCGTTGAGACGATCCTGAAGGAGATCGAGAACCAGGGCGATGCAGAGGTCAGGCGGCTCAGCGAACAGTTCGACGACTATTCACCAGCCTCCTTCCGGCTGAGCGCTGAGGAGATCGACAGCCTCATCGCCCAGTTGACGCCGCGTGAGCTACAAGACATCCGCTTCGCGCAGGAACAGGTCAAAAAATTCGCGCAGGCGCAGCGGGCCTCACTCTCCGATGTCGAAGTCGAGACGCTGCCAGGCGTCATTCTCGGCCACAAGAATATCCCGGTGCAATCGGTCGGATGCTACATCCCAGCGGGCAAGTTTCCGATGGTCGCCTCGGCGCACATGTCAGTCGCTACCGCAAGCGTCGCTGGTGTACCGCGGATCGTTGCTTGCACGCCTCCATTTCAGGGCAAACCGAATGCTGCCGTGATTGCCGCCATTCATCTCGGCGGAGCTCATGAGATTTACGTCATCGGTGGTATCCAGGCGATCGGAGCCATGGCAATCGGAACAGAAACGATCGAACCGGTCCACATGCTTGTCGGCCCGGGCAACGCCTTCGTCGCAGAAGCCAAGCGGCAGCTGTTTGGCCGCGTCGGCATCGATCTCTTCGCCGGGCCGACTGAAACGATGCTCATCGCCGACGAAACCGTGGATGCGGAACTTTGTGCGACCGATCTTCTTGGTCAGGCTGAACACGGCTATAACAGTCCCGCCGTCCTCGTCACCAATTCCAGGGTTCTGGCCGAACGTACCATGGGCGAGGTGGAGAGGATGCTGACGATCCTACCGACGGCGGAGACCGCTCGAAGGAGCTGGGAAAATTATGGCGAAGTCATTCTCTGCGACACCTATGAGGAAATGTTGCAGGTTTCCGAAGACATCGCGTCAGAGCACGTTCAGGTCATGACCAATCGGGACGACTGGTTCCTGAAAAACATGACATCGTATGGAGCGCTGTTTCTCGGTGCGCGCACAAATGTTGCCAATGGCGACAAGGTCATAGGCACCAACCACACGCTGCCGACCAGGAAGGCGGGCCGCTATACGGGAGGATTATGGGTCGGAAAGTTCCTCAAGACTCACAGCTACCAGAAGATCACCAGCGATGCCGCCGCGGCCGAAATCGGCGCCTATTGCTCCCGTTTGTGCATGATCGAAGGCTTTGTAGGTCACGCCGAGCAGGCCAACATCCGCGTCCGGCGATACGGCGGGCGAAATATCCCCTACGGTGCGGCAGCCGAATGATTACTGCGAGCTTCACCCTGGCAGGTAAGCACGCTCTGGTTACCGGCGCCGGACGAGGTCTGGGAAGAGGGATCGCTGAAGCGCTTGCTGCCGCCGGCGCCCGTGTCACTGTCTGCGCGCGCTCGCAACCGGAGCTTGAGGATGCTGCGCGCGGGATCCGCGATGGAGGAGGTCTCGCCGACATCCTTGTGGCGGATGTCACTCAGGTGGCACGGTTCGCCGAGGCTGTTAACGGCATCGACCCTATCGATATCTTCGTTAACAATGCTGGGACCAATCGGCCGAAGCCGCTTTCGGAGGTAACGGAGGAAGACTACGACGCGGTGATGGGGCTGAACCTGCGGGCGTCCCTCTTTGCAGCCAAAGCAGTGTCTCAAAGAATGATCAAAGCCGGAAGGCGCGGCTCGATCATCAACATGTCCTCCCAGATGGGCCATGTCGGTGCACGAAACCGTACCCTCTACTGCGCGTCGAAATGGGCGATAGAGGGGTTCACCAAAGCGCTGGCAGTGGAACTCGCCAATGATTTGATCCGCGTCAACACGCTTTGCCCGACCTTCATCGAGACACCGATGGTCAGACCCTTCCTGGATGACGATGCGTTCAAGTCATCCGTTCTCGACAAGATCAAGCTTGGTCGCATCGGACAGGTTCAGGATATTGTCGGTGCCGCCGTTTTCCTTGCTTCCGATGCATCGTCCCTCATGACGGGATCCTCCCTTCTAGTAGATGGCGGCTGGACGGCGGAGTAGGCGGCCAGTCCAGGCTTGGGCATCGCACCGATGAACGCGTGGGCCGTGCTAGGTGTAGGACACACGTGATCGGTGCATTGGCAGACACGTCGGCAGCAGCGGCCGAACCCGGCACCGTGAGGATGATGATCCGCCGCAACAGGGCTGACAGGGAATAGACCGTAACCTCGGGCGCAACTCAGGTGCGATCAATTCATAATTCCGATAGTTGCAGCCATGCGGGCCTGTCGGCATACATTTCGTGGATGAGTTCCTTGACATCGTTGATCCTGCCATTCGCATCGGCGCGTCGATAGCTCATGATCACCGGGGATGTGGCCTGCTTGTCTTCGATCATCCGGTAGAACACGTCGTCGGGCCGCTGGCGTTGGGAGGAGGCGGGTACGATGCAGAGCCCCGCGCCTGCTGCGACCATTCCCAGAGCCGTCTGGATTTCCCGTACCTCTTCCACCGAAAGAGGCCTGATGCTGAATTCTGCAAGCAGGTTCAAGATCTCGTCGGCAAAGCTCGGTCGCAAGGTATCCGTCCGAGCGAGGCCGCCTTTGAATATTGAGTAAAACTGTTCAGACCCTGTCCTTATTCCCAGGCATAAGGACAGTTGCACAGATGGAGATTTTTGAAGGGGACAGCGCGTCTCGGGTGAGCCGTATCGAGGTGATCAACACCGGTCGGCGGCGTCGCTTTAGTGAGGATGAGAAGCTGCGCATTGTCGCAGAGAGCTTTGCGGGGAGAGGCCGGGCGTCGGCCACGGCCCGTCAATACGGCATCAGCCGCTCCCTGTTGAACCGTTGGCGCAAATCGGTTCGCCAGGGTTTGCACGGCCAGAAACAAACCGATGATTTTGTGCCGGCGCTCGTCATGCCGGAAGCTTTTATGCCGGTGAAGCAGGCCACGCCACCTGCTGCGATGGAGCATCCGGTGGCGTCTCCCTCCGGCCGTATGGAGATTGTCGCGGCGAACGGCCGTCGTGTGGTCGTGGACGGCAGCGTCGACGTTGAGGCGCTGCTTCGGATCATGCGGGGGCTGGAGACGTTGCGGTGATCACGCTTCCTTCCGGTCAAAATGTGCGTGTGTGGATTGCAACGGGCCATACCGACATGCGGTGTGGGTTTCCATCCCTTGCGTTGCGGGTGCAGGAGGTGCTGAAGCTGAACCCTCTGGACGGCAATCTTTTTGTGTTCCGCGGTCGCAGCGGATCGCTGATAAAAGTGATCTGGAGTGACGGCCAGGGGAGCTGCCTTTATACAAAAAAGTTGGAGCGCGGCCGGTTCGTCTGGCCGTCTGCGGAGGGCGGAGCGATCTCGATATCACCCGCGCAGCTCAGTTATCTTCTATCCGGGATCGACTGGAGGCACCCTCAGGAAACCTGGCGGCCGACGAAGGTCGGCTAGCATTATTCAATTGAAAATACAGTAGAAATCTGATCGAATGGCTTCATGATCTCAAACCCTGTCGATCTTCCTGCGGATGTTGTCGGCGCTTACCTGGCGCTGCTTGGTGAGCATGAAGCCTTACAGGCTAAACACGCTATCGCAGTTGCGGAAGCGGCCAATGCGCAGGCGATGCTCTCTGACAACGAGGCGCTGATCGTTGCTCTGGAATTGAAGATCGAGAAGCTCAGGCGCGAGTTGCGGGGCCAGCGCTCTGAGCGCACGGCGCGCCTGCTCGACCAGTTGGAGTTGCAGCTCGAGGAACTCGTGACGGCGGCGACGGAGGATGAGGTCGCGGCACAAGCAGCAAGCGCCAGAACCTCGAGCGTACGTTCGTTCACGCGCAAACGGCCGGTGCGCAAGCCATGGCCGGACGATATCGAGCGTGAACGTATTGTCATCGAGCCGCCGACAACTTGCGCCTGCTGTGGTGGTTCGCGCCTGTCGAAGCTGGGCGAGGACGTTACCGAAACACTGGAGGAGATACCGCGCCGGTTCAAGGTGATCGAGACGGTGCGGGAAAAGTTCACGTGCCGTGACTGTGAGGCAATCAGCCAGACCCCGGCACCGTTCCATGCCACGCCGCGCGGCTTCATCGGTCCTCATCTGTTGGCGACGATCCTGTTTGACAAGTTCGGCATGCACAGCCCGCTCAACCGGCAAAGTGCGCGGTTCAAATGCGAGGGGATCGATCTTTCGACCTCGACGCTAGCCGACCAGGTCGGGTACGCAACAGCCGCTCTCATGCCTGTCTTCGATCTGATCGAGGCGCATGTCTTTGCGGCCGAGCGTCTTCACGGTGATGACACCACCATTCCCATTCAGGCCAGGGACAAATGCACGACCGGACGCATATGGACTTACGTATGCGATGACCGGCCATTTGGAGGATCAGCGCCGCCAGCCGCAATCTATTATGCGTCGAGTGACCGGCGCGGCGAACATCCCCAGAAACACCTGGCCGGATACGGCGGCATTCTGCAGAGCGATTGCTACAATGGCGAGCCGATCGCTGTCGCCGCAACGAAAGAGATCTCGATCACCTTCGCCTTTTGCCACGCGCATGCGCGGCGGAAATTCTTTGAGCTGGCCGATATCCAGAAGAATGCGCGGGATCGCAAACGCAAGGGCAAGCCGATCTCGCCGATCGCATTGGAAGCCGTCAAGCGCTATGACGAGTTGTTCGAAATCGAGCGCCAGATCAACGGTCTGAGCGCCGAAGAACGACTGGCGGCACGCCAGGAGAAGAGCAAGCCGCTGTTCGATGACATGCACGAGTGGTTGACGAAGGAACGCGCCACGCTCAGCAGATCGTCCGAGGTCATCGAGCCGATCGACTACATGCTCAAGCGCTGGGAGGGCTTTGCCCTCTTCCTCGAAGACGGGAGAGTTTGTCTCACGAACAACGCAGCCGAGAGGGCGCTGAGAAGTGTCGCATTGGGAAGACGGAACTGGACCTTCGCCGGTTCCCAGCGTGGGGCAGATCGTGCCGCTGTCATGCTGACCGTCATCACCACCTGCCGCCTCAACGATGTCGACCCAAAGGCGTGGCTTGCCGATGTCCTGGCTCGCATCGCCGATTATCCTGTCACGCGCCTGCACGAACTGCTGCCCTGGGAGTGGAAACGCACATCGCCGGCAACCGTCATGCTGGCGGCCTGACAATGGTAGCTTCCGTCGTTCGCCTGAAGGTCACCCTCGATCGTGTCGAGCCGATAGTGATGCGGCGCGTTGTCGTGCCGTTCACCATCAGGCTCAGTCGGCTGCACGAGGTATTGCAGGCGGCGATGGGCTGGACCAACAGCCACCTTTACGAATTCCGCATGCGTGACGTCGGCTTTGGTTTGCCTGACGAGAAATGGGGGGATGGTCCGATCGATGCGCGCAAAGTCTCGCTGCTGTCGGCAGTCCAGGACACCGGTGCGAAATCGTTCAAATACCTTTACGACTTTGGCGACGGCTGGGAACACAGCATCAAGATCGAACGCACCTTTCCTGCAGTCGGCACGGAAGGACCGATGCTCCTCGAAGCAACGGGACACTGCCCGCCTGAAGACGTTGGTGGTCCATGGGGTTATCAGGAGTTCCGCGAGACGCTTGCAGACCCGGCGCACGAGCGACATGCCGAAATCCTCGAATGGTGGGGCAGCAGCGATTATGATCCCGCCGCCGCCAACTTCTCGCAGCTCAACAAAGCTGTCGATGACCTGGCTGCAAAATGGGCCCGAAAAGCGCGACGCAAAACCTGAACGCCGGGTTGTGGGGGAAGGCCGAAACTGGATATTATACGCCGCCTCGCTGACCTCGACTCTTTGGCATTCCCAAAGTGCGGTGAATCTGAATCTCTGGTGCAAACCGGAGGTCTGCGATGCGATCAGGGATTTCATTACGGGTGGATTTTGATGGAGACAGTCTGCGGCGGCTGGCGCGGCAGACGAAAGATGCCGCTCAAGCGCGCCGTCTGTTGGCACTCGCCTCAATCTACGATGGAGGCTCGCGTTCCGATGCCGCCCGCCTCGGCAGCGTCACGCTCCAAATTGTCCGGGACTGGGTCATGCGGTTCAACGAACACGGTCCCAAAGGCCTGATCAATGGCAAGGCTCCCGGTCCACAGTCGCGGTTGAACGATCAGCAGCGTGCGGCCCTGGCGCAAGCAATCGAGCGTGGGCCGACACCCTATCTCGACGGCGTTGTTCGTTGGCGTCTGTGCGATCTGGCGCAATGGCTTTGGGAAGAGTTTCGCGTTTCGGTGAGCGAGCAAACGCTGAGCCGTGAAGTCCGGTCCATGGGCTATCGCAAGCTGGCTGTCCGACCCAAACATCACGCGCAAGACCCTCAAGCCATTGAGGATTTTAAAAAAGTTTCCCCGCCGCAGTGGCAGAGATTGCCGCTGGAGCCGCCCGAGGAAAACGCGTAGAGATTTGGTTTCAGGATGAGGCCCGTATCGGGCAAAAGAACAAGATCACCCGCCGATGAGCCAGGCGAGGAACACGGCCTTCAGCACCGCACGATCAGCGCACAAGGTCGGCCTACATCTTCGGCGCAATCTGCCCGAAGCTCGGCAAGGCGGCCGCGCTGGTCATGCCATGGTGCGACACCTACGCCATGACCCAGCATCTGGCCGAAATCGCCCGACACGTCGATGCCGACGCGCACGCTATCCTCATCATGGATCAGGCAGGCTGGCACATGTCCAACAATCTCGTCGCACCCGAAAACATCACCATTCTGCCACTCCCGCCGAAATCGCCGGAGCTGAACCCGGTCGAAAACCTCTGGCATTTCATGCGCGACAACTGGTTATCAAACCGCGTCTTCAAATCATACGACGACATCGTCGATCATTGCTGCGATGCCTGGCGGAAGCTCGAAAGCCAGCCCTGGCGCATCATGTCGATCGGGCGCAGAGAATGGGCTATGGGTTTTGATCAGTGAGGGGCCGTATTACCGTGTGAACAACCGGCGGAACAGTTCTTCCGAACGTCGTAGACCTTCGTCCGTCAGGACCAGCGACTTCGACTTGTTCGCCGGATCGAAGATCAATCCCTTCTCATGCAACCGGTCCGTCGTTGCCCAGTCAAATCCCTTCCAGGCGCAACGCTCGTTGTGGAGCGTCAGCCATAACAGTGCCAAGACCGCGTCATCGATTTTGTCCTCGTCGAGTTCCATTCCGCCATGCTATCACGCGCGAGACTTCAAGTCCCGCGGCCCACCTCGGATGGATACGACACTGGCCACGAAGATTGGGTGCAGCAGGGGTACCCTGCGGAGCGCACTGGATCGCTTAGAACGCGAAGGTATTCTATGGCGTCATGTTGGTCAGGGGACATTTTTAGGTCCTCGTCCAAGGCAAGAACCTATTCGCCCTCAAGTTCTTTTCGAGATGGCATCTCCAACCGAACTAATGCGAGCGCGTATCATCCTTGAGCCACCGATCTCTGCTGTAGCAGCGGTCTCAGCAGGAAGTCAGGATGTGGCGCTTCTTCGCGAACTCGCCTTGCGGTCTCGGGAAGCAACAGATTGGGCAGAATATGAAGCTGCCGATGATGCTTTTCACAAAGCCCTAGCGGCTGTCACAGGAAATCATCTTTTGATGGCCGTGCTGGGGATGCTTTCAACCGTGCGTGGGAGAGCCCAATGGCAGAGAGGACACGATGCCGCTTTTAGCAAGGCGAGGAAACGCGAATATGCGCTGCGGCAAGGAGACGTTCATTTGGCAATCGTCGACGCTGTCGCAAACAAGAATGGCGTTCTTGCCAGCGAGACGATGCGACAGCATCTGGCCTACATAGATCACCTCTTCTCCGCCTAAAGGCCGCAGTCATGGGCCATCAATTATTCAGTCGATCCGACTGCTAGGCTTAGATGCCGAACGGGTGCACCATGGGCATCTCGCCGCTGCCTTTGGCAGCTCCTTGTTGCAAACCCGACACGTAAGTCTGGTGCTCGTGTTTCTCATGTTAGCCTCCTATTCGGATTCACGGTTCATGCAATGCCGAAGGGTTGCAATTCACCCAGCACAGGATCCAGAGCTCCGGGTCCTGTGCTGGGTGAAGCCCTGCATGCAGTGAGTGACCTCGTCATCGGGAATCGTGCTGACATGGTCACGGCCCTGTCCACGTGGCTTTGGCTGCTTGGACCTTGCTCGCAAGGAGCTCCACAAGCCCTCCTCGAGTTGGGTGTGAAGCCCACTTCAGCTGTTCGAAGACACCTGGATTGACTGCTTCTGAAACAGACTTCGATAGGCAGAATGCGGTCAGTCCGTCGATACTGATCTCGGCATTCCTTTCGACGAGAGAACAGAACACCTCTGCTGCTCTACGCGACAGGAAGATGACCCCGGAAAACGCGTTGTTATGTAGACCTTCCAGCGTTGAGCGGGAGATCGACGCTGAGGGCACAGCGGCATATACGACCGTCCTGCGCGATCGATACCCCCATTGTCGAAGTTCGGCGGCGATGTCGCAGCTGATGTCTCGGCCCGAGACATGAACTATCATGCCGTCCGCAGGTCTCCAGGTGGAGCAGATCAATCGCAACAATGACGCGGCGTCTCCTGTCCCAGCAAGCACTGACTGAGCTCCATGCGCTGCCAGCCGACCCGCGGTCTCAGGTCCAACAGCATAGATCACCTTGCCCGCAGGTGAGCCACCTTGTCCGATGAAGGCGTCGACACCGTTGGCGGACGTGAACGCTAAGGCTGCAGCGGGCTCTAAAGCTTCCGCCTCAACTTGCCTCACGTGCTGAATCGACAGCATCGGCTCGCTAACGCAGAATATTCCCATCGAAGCCAGCGACTCGACCATCTCTCCGGCTTGTAGGTCAGAACGAGTAAGCAGGAGACGACGCATCTTCTGATCACGCGGCGGTCTTGAGGATAGGTCCATTGCTTTGCTCCGATGGGTATCTGCTCGTGCAGCGAGATGCCTGCCTTTTCGCGCACTGACGCGGCAGACCTATTGCGGCCTCTCTGAGCGCGCTCGCTATAGAGGCAAGTACAGAATCCCTGCAGTCGATATCTTCGGCGAAATTGGGTACCCAAAAGCGTACCGAGTAGACCGCTCCATCCAGGGAAAGATCGATGAGCCTGACGTCAGGAGGAGGATCTCTCAGGACGGCCTCGGCCGCGAGTGCTCCTCGGAGAAGTGTGGCTTTCGCGAAGGAGA
Organism: Rhizobium sp. Root149; assembly: GCF_001427345.1. NCBI lineage: Bacteria > Pseudomonadati > Pseudomonadota > Alphaproteobacteria > Hyphomicrobiales > Rhizobiaceae > Rhizobium > Rhizobium sp. Root149. Next base: position 38,786 of record NZ_LMGD01000026.1, on the reverse strand, counting down.
CCTCGGCATCATGATCGAGCGTGATCGTGATCTGAGATCGGTAGTGCCTCCGCGGCGCGCTATAGTTCGTGAGTTGTTGTCTCGCCACTTGGCTGTTGGGCAGGATCATATAGGTAGCGTCCCTCGTCAGCAGACGCGTCGATCGCCACCCAATTTCCACAATCTGACCTCTTGTAGCTCCGTCGAAGTCGACCCAGTCCCCGATCCGGAAAGGCGCTTCAAGGCCGAAGGCGACCCCTGTGAGGATGTCAGCCACAACGTTCCTCATTGCAAAGCCGATAATAGCGATGATCAGTCCGGAGCCAGCCAGAATGCTACTTGCAGAATCTCCAAACAGAACGGAAGCCGACGCAACTGCAGCCGACAAGAATGCCAGCGAAGTCATCAATTCCTTCAGGAGTCTTGGCCGCCGATTCTTTTTCAGTTGCCGGTCGAAGAAAATGGACAGAAGGCGACTGAAGAGAATTGCACTGGCGAAAAGGATCACACATGTCGTTGCCTTCTCCGTCCAAAATACTTCACCAGCCTGGTCCGCAGGCAAACCAACAACTTGAATGGTCAGCGTGCTGACTATGACAATGATCGGCCAAGCAAAACGGTTAGCCTGCTTTACGCGGGCTCTTGATGTCGTCATCTTTTTCACTCTGCATTTAAGACGAATACGCATGCGGAAGCCCCCGGTCAGTTGTGAACGGGTTCTGCTGTCATCCGAAATCAGCCCGTTAAGCGGCGGTGAGCGGTGCTTCGGTCGTCACCTCAAGGACGGTCAACTTGTGTGAATGCCCGTCACGGCCGTTCCACTCAATCTGCTGTCCCGGAGAAAGTCCGAGAAGTGCAGCTCCAATTGGCGTCAGCACGCTCACCATTGAGCGTTCGATGTCAGCCAGTCCGGGGTAACAGAGGGTCACCGTTCTCCTATGGCCGCCTTCTGTCAGGTAAGATACAGTCGATCCTATCCCCACTGCGTCCGCCGGGAATTGCTCGTCTTCTACAACGTCAGCTCGCTCAAGTTCGATGAGCAGTTCTTCAGCAACGTCCAGGTCGCGCCCCGGTGCCGCGAGTGCAAGAGAGGTCAAACGTGAGTGGTCCGTCTGCCTGACGATGATGGTTGGCTTTCCGCCTTCGGCGTTCTTCATTTTAATGCCTCATAGCGCAGCCCAAGAGACTGCGTTCGGTAAAAACTGCTTGTGGAAGGTGAGGTCGCGCAATCCCGGAGGATCAAATCCCGGGTTTAGATGCGCGACAGCAGTCTACGGCCCGGGCTAGTGTCCTTCGACGGGACACTCTCGGCAGAGGCAAAAGCTATGGAGATTGATAATCTTCAACATGGCGCTTTAATCATGGCATGCTTCATGGGGAAGTCAACAAGCGCTTCATCGGGAAGTTTTGCCAATGGAGATGCGCCTACAGAAGCGGGTAAAGTGCTTGACTTCCTCGCGTCTTGCATAGATGCTGAGCCGATGTTGATTGATAGCGATATACGCGTGCTGCGCGCATTCCGGGTCTGTCCTATCGCAGGATCTTAGCTGGATCCGGCCTTGTCGCCTGCCGGGTCCTTAGCGGCTACCTCAACACGTTTAGCCTCACCATCTGCGACAATCTCTCTTGAAAACGACCAGACGATGCAACTCCGTCCATCGGCGGAGCTAATGCGCAGGTGACTAAACTATGTCTTCGCTTGACCGAACTACACCCGTGATTGGGGTAACTGACTTCCACGCTCTCAGCCGCTTAGCCCTTATGGCCTTAGCTAACAATTTTGATGTGGGCCCTGAATTGAGCGAGAAGCTGGAGAATACGTGGGTGCTGGCAGACGAACAGGTCTCGCCCCACACCGTTCGCCTTGGATCCGCTGTCTCCTACGAGGTTGATGGGCACCACCGCGAAGTCACTCTTGTTCTTCCAGATGAAGTGGATGCGGATAAGGGTCATCTCTCCGTGCTGACGCCTATTGGTGTTGCGCTGATGGGGCTTAAGCCCGGACAGCAAGGGAAGTGGCAATCTCGAGACGGACGAAGTCATCAACTGACGGTGGCGAGTGTCAGCCGGGCCAGCAAAGGTCCGTTAGTTGCCGTCGCTTTTGGCAGCGGCATTTGACCAAGGTGGCATTATCAGGGATGGGGCCTACGGCTGGCGGATGCAGCTTGCCTGGACGAGTAAGGATCCGGCCCCCAGCCATCATATCTATCGAAATACTGCTGCGGATGGCACGTCACACGCTCGCCTCCAATGGGATGAGAGCCTTCGCCATCCCCACAGCGCAACGTCTCTCGGAGTGATTATGGCAGTAGACAAACGTATAGATGGAACACGGCTGCACGCGGATTTCGCACAGGGTTTGTTTTGGATGGCGCTCAGCATGGCGTCTTTCATAAGCATGGCAGTGGGTTCACGAGAGCTCGCTTCAACCTTGTCAATCCGCCAAGTTTTGTTCTTCCGTGCCTTGGTCGGTCTAGGCGTGATTCTGCTGGTCGGCCGATCACTCCTACCGCAAATCCGTCAGAAGAAACTGCTTCGACGACATCTCGCTCGAAATGTCGTTCATTTCGCTGCGCAGTACTTCTGGACCATTGGGGTGGTTCTCCTCCCGCTTGCCTCAGTGTTCGCTCTGGAGTTCACGATGCCCATCTGGGTGGCATTCTTCGCATGGTTACTGCTCAGGGAGCAGCTAACCGGGCCAAGACTCCTCGCGACCCTTGGCGGCTTTATCGGGGTTCTGGTGGTAGTGCGCCCAGGATATGGAGTTGTTGATCCTGCCGCTGGCCTAGTGCTGCTAGCCGCCGGAGGCTACGGACTTTCCCTAATACTCGTCAAACAGCTCACTAAGGAATGCTCACCTGGGGTGATCGTGGTCTGGATGATACTCATTCAGTTGCCGCTGGGGCTTCTGGGTGCGATGACCGATTGGCGGGAAGTTAGCTTGACCGATGTTCCGTGGATGTTGGTTGCAGGTGTTGGAGCTTTGAGTGCTCACTACTGCCAGGCACAGGCGCTGAAGAGGCTCGACGCGTCCGTCATCATGCCTATCGATTTCCTGCGAGTGCCCATGGCGGCGGTCGTCGGGTTCTACGCCTATGGTGAAGGCATAGATGTCTGGGTTGTACTCGGGGGAGGGATAATCCTGCTCTCCAACTTCCAGGCAATGAGGTCTGAGCGACTGAGGTCTCGGACTCACGCCGCGTAACCCCATAACAAACTAGTTAGATCGTGTGAGCGATCCGGCTGCTGAGGGATCCTCGCCTTAAGCCGTTTAAATTGCGGAGTGAACAATGGTGCATGTCGACGAAAAGCTAGAACCCATTCTCAATGAGGTCTTGCGACGAAACGCGGGAGAATTTGAGTTCCACCAAGCCGTGCGGGAGGTTCTGGAGAGCCTTGGAAGGGTGATTGCAAAACATCCTCGCTACGCTGAGAACGCACTGATCGAGCGGATCTGTGAGCCTGAGCGGCAAATCATCTTTCGAGTACCTTGGGTCGATGACGGCGGGCAGGTCCAAATCAACCGCGGCTTCCGTGTCCAGTTCAACTCGGCGTTAGGGCCCTACAAAGGCGGCATCCGGTTTCACCCGTCAGTGAACGTCGGCATCATTAAGTTCCTTGGCTTTGAGCAGACATTCAAGAATGCCCTAACTGGGATGCCTATCGGCGGAGGAAAAGGCGGTTCCGACTTCAACCCGCGAGGGCGTTCTGACGGCGAAATCATGCGCTTTTGTCAGTCGTTCATGACTGAGCTTCACAGGCACATTGGCGAGTACACCGATGTCCCTGCCGGAGACATCGGTGTGGGTGGCCGTGAGATCGGCTACATGTTTGGACAATACAAAAGGCTGACCAACCGCTTCGAAGCCGGTGTCCTGACCGGGAAAGCCCTCTTTTATGGTGGTTCGCGAGCTCGCAAAGAAGCGACAGGTTATGGCGCGACCTACTTTGTCCGCAAGATGCTTGCCACAAAAGCGATGGACTTCTCCGGTAAGAGAGTAACGATCTCCGGCTCAGGCAATGTCGCCATCTATACGATGGAGAAGGTGATCGAGTTCGGCGGAAAAGTCGTCGCCTGCTCAGACTCCAATGGTTACGTCGTTGACGAAAGCGGGATCGATCTCGCCTTAGTCAAAGAGATCAAAGAAGTCCGACGAGACCGCATCTCGGAATACGTCAAGATGAAGGGGGCGGGAGCTCGCTTTATCGAGGCAGGATCCATTTGGGATGTGCCCTGTGATGTAGCGATGCCGTCAGCAACGCAAAACGAGCTCACTGGTAAAGACGCCAAAACACTGATCAAGAATGGTGTTATCGCGGTGGGAGAGGGAGCGAACATGCCATCCACGCCTGAGGCGGTAAAGTTGTTTCAGGAGGCTGCAGTCATGTTCGCTCCTGGAAAGGCGGCAAACGCGGGAGGGGTTGCGACATCGGCTCTGGAGATGCAGCAGAACGCTTCCCGTGACAGTTGGACATTTGAACAGACAGAAGCGCGCCTTGCGGTGATCATGAGCGCAATCCATGATGCCTGCGCCGAAACCGCCGAGGAGTATGGTGCGCCGGGGGATTACGTCCTTGGTGCCAATATCGCTGGATTTGTACGCGTTGCGGAAGCGATGGACGCGTTGGGAGTTATCTAGCTGAAGGGCGACCAGGTCCGGCTTGACTTGGTGGCGCGTCAGTTTACGATCGCATCCATGATGACTTTTGGAACGAGAGCTAAACGGGAGCCTCTACGCCTTAAAGCGGGGGCCTAACCCGATCGCATTAGTGCGGTCGGGCGCTTTGCTGTTTCCAAAAATCCGTTGGCCTCTGCTGTCTTTTGGCATGAGGCTCTTGGTCAGAGGTCATCATCATGTTTCCTTCGTTGCTCACTAGGGCCGAACTAGGTCCTGATCCTGCCGTTCTAGCGGATCTTGCCGCTATCTTGGGTGAAGACGAAGCCTCCCTCGCGGCAGTTGTCAAAGCGGCAGATGCCGTGGCAGGGATGCCTAGGTGGATAGTGTTGGCGGTGATCCATGCTTTCTGGCGGAAGGCGAACGTAGCACCTCAAGTCACTTCATCCGTCTTGAACGCTTGGCCGGAGATCCCAGCTTCTATCGAAGAGGTCCTTAGCTTCAAGGCTGGTGCCGCAGCTGAAGAGAGCGATCCTTTCCTGTTCTTTCATCCGATCGCGACTGAAACGATCCCCATCCCCGCTCTCGACGAGTACATGGACCTCGTACAGAACCGCTTCTTCATCTGGAAACGTCCAACCATCGACCGGACATCCTTAGGAAGAGCACTGATTGAAGGATCCCAATCGTATGGTGGAGGACAGTATCTTGACGCGCTCAGATCGCTCAAGGCTCAACCGTCATACCAGAGCATCTGGCTCGGCTTTACAGAAGGAGGGAGGTTCTTCCGCAACGAAAGAAGCCGCCATAACTTGCGACCAACATTGGCATCGTCAGTCTCTGAGATCAGTAACCCGAGCTCGTCCTTTGAGAACAGCTACGCTTGTAAAATTTCTATCAACGTCTCGATTGCTGCTCGTGAGTTGAAGCGGCGCGCTTTAGGTCTGGATGTTGTTTCATGACTGCAGCAAAGCTTGGGGCACCAAAAGAACTACGCTGGCGAAACGAGATCCTGGCCGCAGGATCTTAGCCCTGGTCTAGCGTGAGCTAGGCCAGGGAGAAGCCGCCTTAACCCAGAATCTTTTCGGAGAAATCAAATGTCCAGAGAATCCTTCTGTCAACTGACAGCGGGCGATGTCAACGTGCTGATGTCTATGCTTCACGCATATTGTGAGACGCCGGGGCTGTTTAGAGCGTTCCTGCGCGAAAAACTGAACCACGCCGAAATATACTTCAAAGATGATATTCCTTCAGATGTTGTGACGCTAGATAGCCACGTTTTGTATACCGTGAACGGGCAGGACACTTGGCTACATGTGCTTGTGAGGAGCAGCCCGGAAGGTCTGCCTGACTTCGCGCTCTCCGTCCACACTATGCGTGGGCTGGCGCTATTGGGCCTCGCTGAGGGTGAGAAGGTCGAGTGTTACCTCGAGGACGGCGGCTTGGAAGTATTGCAGGTCGTGACAGTAACCTACCAGCCGGAGGCACGTGAGAGCAAGACTGAGAGATCCCACGCAGCACCCTCGGAGGCCATCGATAACGCCCCGCAAGTGCTCACCTTCAAGCCACGACTGAGGTCGCTGGTGCGCGAGCCGGACGATGATCCCGGGCCGAGTGCAGCCTAATGGCTCGGCGCAAGCAGCTTCTCGACGCCGGGGATGCATTCGTGCCCGGCGTCGACACCGACCTGCGGTGTGCCTTGAGCTTCAGGAGTGAACCGATGCGCCAGGTTGGTGCCCTGCCGTGGCGCGTCTCCAAAAGCGGAAGCCTGCGCATCATGTTGATTACCTCGCGGAGTGGTCGTCAGTGGATTATACCGAAAGGCTGGCCCATTGCAGGCAGATCTGAATATTGCTCCGCGACTCAAGAAGCACTGGAGGAAGCTGGAGTGATTGGCATAGTAGCTGCAGCAGCGATAGGCGAGTTTGAGTATGCTACACGCAAAGAGCCGCAAATGAGGAGACGCGTTCGGGTCTTTCCCCTTGAGGTTCGTGGGACGTTGGTGCGTTGGCAGGAGTGCGCAGAACGGAAGCGACGCTGGTTTACTTTAGAAGAAGCAGTAACCACCGTTTCGAACAATGATCTTGCCGCGCTTATTCAAGCGTCATCGAGCAAGCTGTCAATGATAAGCGGCTAGCCTGCAGCCCGGCCCGATGGTGTCCCCTGCAGGATCTATCGAGCTATGATTTGGAGCATCGTGTCAAATGACATCGGGAGTTGGGCCGGGGCAACAGGTAAACTAGACCACGTTTTGCGTAACCGATAGCTGTCACCGCGAATGGTGTGACGTGGCTGTGGTGCAGTAGGCGATCAAGGAATGCAGCAGCAACGAAGGATCACCGAAAGCTGTTCCCCATTCGCTCACACTGCGGTTTGACGTCAAAAGTATGTCGCAGCGCTAATACGACGAGATACCAACTGGAAGAGGTGTGTAGCATTCGGGTCGAAAGTAGATAGCCGAGTCATCGATGACCAGTAGCTTGAGCTTCAAGAGGAGTGCGAAGCCTTTCCTCCAAACGTCCCTCACCATCTGCCTTTACGAGTGCGGTGATCAAGACCTGGTTTGTGAGAAGGGCACGGTGTTATTTTGCCGAGGGACCCACTTCCCAAGGCGATGGCGAGTGTTCCGCCGAAGCTGAGATGGTCTTGCAATGGTGCGTGCGAGAAAGGCTAGGCTGAGAGGATCAGCATAGGTTCATATCGATCGCGCCTGCGGCCAGGGCGAGTTGCCTCTCTCAATGCAGGTGCCCCTACAAATACCTGGTCTGGCGCTAGAAGGGGAAGGTTTCGTGCTATTGTTCTTCGATGTATTCTAGATCTACTGATATTGCGCCCTGGGCTGTGACTGCGAAACCCCGAACTTTTATGAAACGGCTTTCAGCAAGCTCAGCCTGCAGCTCATGAACAGTTTCTAGGCTTTCGATCATGAGTCGCTTCATGATGTTTGGGTTTGTTGCATTAAGAAGGCGCTGATTTGATTCTTGCAGCTCAAGTAACTTTGCGCTTACAATTTGCAGAGTGGCTTCATCAGTTAGTGGGGCTTGGGCATAGCAAGCGGATGCGAAATTAAACGTAATTGAGGCGGCAACGATAATATTCTTCATCCTACTATATCCATTTACCCATTTTATCTTTGGTCACTAAGTCAGAACGCTGATAAGCAAAGGTGCTCTTTAGTATTCGCAAAAAACTGAGGGATCCGAACCCGCGCCGATGAACCCCAGCTTGGTGCAGTTTTCTTTTATTGCAAGCGATACAGTAGAACAAAGCTTAGAGTTTTTCCTATAACCGCGGCGGGGCAAACCAGCAAGCCGATTGGCTGCATTCAAGACCTTTGCCTTCAAGAGGTGCAACGTCTGCTAAACTCAGTGTTCTTCCATATGAATAGGCACTGTCGTACGCTAACGCCCGTGTGAGTAAGGGAGCGCGAAATGTCAGAGGTCAAACTCAGCGATGAGGACCATGAAACTTCTCGAACCTGCGCTACACGCTGCGTCGGTTCATGGACTTCAGCACGTCAGCCGCCCAGCGGGAGGGCCTGCCGGCTCAGCAGCATCAGGCTCTCCTGGCGATCAGAGGACGTCGTGGAGGGGCAATGACAATCGGCATGCTGGCAACCAGATCAATGGTCGCGCACACTCCGCGACGGAGCTGGTCCGGCGTCTCGGGGCAAGCGGCTACGTGGAGCGTCGTGTTGACGAAACAGATCGCCGCCGCCACACGATCGTTCTGACGGACAAGGCTCATGACATCCTTGAAAAGCTCAGTTCGATCCACTTGACCGAGATCCGGGAAATGGCGCCGCAGTTGATCGACATCCTCCAAAAGCTACAAGGAGAGCGGAGGGAGTGAAACGATGGAGCGGAAGCTGAGCTAGCTCGCATCGGTCCAGCGATGTGCGGCATTTGCCAGCAGCGGCTTTCGCCTCGGCAGCGCGTCGAAAGTCGACTGAAAGTGAATTCTGCAAAAGGTTCAGGAAGACCGGATCTAGGTTCCGCGGCTCCCACCGACAATCGTGCAATCAAGATCCGAAAGCAGACCATCCTTCAGGCCGTACACCCAACCATGAATGGAGACGTTCTTGCCGGCCTTCCAGGCTGATTGCATCGTCGGGGTGCGAGCTATACGGTCGACTTGGGCGCGAACTGAAGCTTCGCACAGCCGATCCAGGTCGAGATCGCTCCAGCACTCAGTGCAGGCGAACTCCTGATCCGCAACATCCCGCACTGGCTGTAACCAATGATCTATCAACCCGAAGCTTTCATCCGCAACTGCTGCGCGGATACCGCCACAACCATAGTGCCCGCAGATGATTATATGCTTCACGCCAAGCTGATAGACGGCAAACTCTACGACGGAAAGCATATTGAGGTCGGCGGGGTGAATGAGATTGGCGACGTTGCGGTGGACGAACACCTCACCGGGCTCTAGCCCGGCAATGACATTGGCAGGGACCCGGCTGTCAGAGCAGCCGATCCATAGATATTCCGGCTGCTGCAGCTTCGATAGGCGCTCGAAATAATCAGGCCTTTCAGATCGGCGCTCCTGAGACCATCTTTTGTTGCGGGTGAAGAGGTCTTCGATCATCTGGTGCTCCCAAGTAATCTGCATTTCGTTAATCCGCCCGTTGCACGGGTCTAAGCCATTTCAGGTCAGCACCAGCGGCGCTCCCCGAAGAGGCCGATAGTTTGCACCGACGGCCCGCTTTCAGCCGGACATGCCCTGTCCTTGCTCATCACGGTGCTGCCCGTCCTGCGTCCAGAGCCTCGGACAGGTCATCGATAAGATCGGCCGGCTCCTCTAGACCAACCGACAACCGAAGGAGAGCATCTGAAATGCCTGCGGTAGCGCGCGCTGCCTCGCCCATGCCGAGGTGGGTCATGGTCGCGGGATGAGCGATAAGGCTCTCCACCCCACCTAGTGACTCGGCCAGCGTAAAGAGCCTGAGGGTGCTGATAAACTTCTGCAAAGCCGATCCACCCAAGCTTGTTTCGAAGCTCAGCATTGCGCCGAACCCCTTCTGCTGCGACGCTGCTAGCGTATGGCCTGGATCGGCCGGAAGACCGGGGTAATATACGTGCTCCACGGCAGGATGAGGAGCCAAGAACTCCGCAATCGCCATAGCGGCTCTCTGCTGTGCCTCCATGCGAGGAAACAGCGTTCGCACTCCTCTGAGGGTCAGATAGGCATCGAAAGGAGAACTTGTAACGCCGGTAAGATTTGCCCAGGCTGACAGCTCTTCCCCATCTGCTTGGTCTGCTGTCACCAAGGCGCCGCCGACGACGTCAGAATGGCCGTTGATGTATTTGGTGGTTGAGTGGACGACGTAATCCGCTCCAAGGAGAAGCGGGTTTTGCAGCGCAGGGGACAGGAAGGTGTTGTCCACAACAAGCTTGGCCCCGGCCTCGCGCGCCATGGAGGCGATTGCTGCGATGTCCACCACCCTCATCAAGGGATTTGACGGAGTTTCAACGAGCACCAGCCTGGGACGATGCCCAAAGCCCTCTCTCAGCATAAGCGAATCGTTCTGGTTGACGAACAGCACCTTGAAATGACCGCGTTCGGCTCGACCTTGGATCAACCTGTAGCTCCCGCCATAACAGTCGTGGGGAGCAAGCAGGAGGTCATCGGCCCGCAACGTCGAGAGTGCCAAGTCGAGCGCTGCCATGCCGGATGCCGTCACAATGGCGAGCGCGCCTCCCTCTAGAGAAGCGAGCGTGGCAGCTAGCTGATCCCGGCTTGGGTTGCGTGTGCGAGAGTATTCGTACTCGCGCGCTTGTCCAAAGCCTTCAAAGGTGTAGGTACTGGACAGGTAGAGGGGAGGCGTTACCGCGCCAAATGAAGTATCCTGTCCAATGCCCTGCGATACCGAGACCGTACGTGCCGACTTGGGTTTGGTCATTGCCAAGGCTCCTATCTACGACAGCGGTTGAGCCATCTATCATTCCCCCAGAGGATGAGACCGAGCGGGATACCTTATCCGCTAAGCGGCCTTCCCGTTTTCTGCGTGTCGCACCGAAAGATGCTTCATGGCGGCAGAGAGCAGGTCGGTTTGCGAAACAAGCCCCAGTATCCGATCGTGATCATCAACCACGATGACAGCGTGATGCCAGCCATCCGTGAGCGAGGAAGCCAGGCCCAGCGCAGGGTCTTCTGGAGACGCCGTAATAGCCTTGGAGGCCATGGCCGACAAAGGGCCGGTCCTGGTGGCGATCTCGCGTAGTCCTACCGTCCCAGCTAGTCGTCCATTTGCGTCGACGACAGGAAGCGTGCGGATGTTGTGCTTGAGGAGCAGCCATTGCGCCTGCTTGGCGCTCCGTTCAGCTCTGATCGAAATCACGTCTTTCGACATGATATCCGCACAGCGGACCTCTTCGTGCGACCGCACCACCGCCTCAAGTTCTACCTGCCGCAACAGGCGGCCGAGATCGTCACGGCCTATGTCGAAAGCCTCGTTCATCTTGTCCAGGGCAGCGTCGATGTCAGCCTCCCCAAACCCCAGTCGCTGATCAGACGGAAGGTCGCGCGTCTGATGAACATTCCCTGCCGGTGCAGCTACATGAGGATAGGTATGGCTGGAAAGCTTGTGGAACAGAAGGCCAAAGACCACCAACAGGCAAGAATTGAGGGCGACGGGGACAAACGGAAAGAGCAGGCCCCAGCCGGTCACGGCAGAGCCGCCGAGCACAGCGGTCAGCGCCGCTGCACCTCCCGGGGGATGCAACGAGCGGGTAAAAGACATCGCTGCGATGGCAAGAGAGACGCCAACACCAGTCGCCAGAACGGGATCCTTGATCAGCATTGCCGCCAACAGCCCCACAGCGGCGGAGATCGTGTTTCCTCCAATGATTGGCCACGGCTGCGCGAGCGGGCTCGCAGGGACTGCGAAGAGGAGTACGGCAGAGGCGCCCATCGGCGCCACCAGTAATGGGAGCTGCGAACTGCCATTGAACAGGAACGCGGAGATCATCCCGGTGAGCGCAATAGCCGCCAGGGCGCCAAAGCAACCCAGAAGACGATCTCTTAAGGTCGCACCCAAGAGGATAGGCTGGAAGATCCGGTTGCGGCGGCGCCGGGGCGCCTTTGGCGGGTAGAAAAGCGTCATAGCGGAACGGGTCTCGAGGATTAGTGCGTGAGCACTGCTGCGGACGAGCTGTTGTGAGATTGCGAAGCAATAGCGCTTCGAAAGGCTTCAAAAACGTCAGAGCGAGTATCGCTTTTGGTAACCAACACCGTCTCGACATTCGCTATCTCGTGCGTCCGAACCTCCGACGCCCAGTTCAACATAGCGAGAACGCTCTCGGGGATGACACCGACCGCATGACCGCCAAGCACAGTCGCGATGATGGCATGGTAGGAGCTCACTTCAGTCGTGCGAACCGGAGCGCCCAGTCCCAGCCATCGCTCTGCAACATTGCGGTACGTGCAACCCGGCTCCAGTGCTGCAAGGGTTTCCAGTTGTACATCTTCCGCCCCATTGAGCGGCGGGTGGCTGTTTGGCAGAACCAAAAGAAGACGTTCGGTATAGACGGAGGTCGCGCATAGAACCTTTAAGCTTTTGGTACTGTGCCACTCTTGCTGCATTTGCTTGGGAGGCAACGCGACGAACGCACAGTCGATGTCTCCAGAGACCACCGAGGCAATCAACTCGCGGCTCGCGGCGATGGTGAGCGCCACCTGCACCTCAGGTTGGCAATCGGCAAAGTGTTTAAGGACGGGAGGAAGTCTGCTGGCTGCAGTGCTTTCCATCGTGCCCACTCTCAAGACAGCCCCGCCGACAGGTGACTTCATCGCTTTGCGCGCCTCACGCGCCAGCGCCCTGAGGCGCTTGGCATAGGGCAAGAACAAGCTGCCCTCGCGGGTCAGGCTCATTTTCTTGCCTTCACGACTGAACAGATTGGTTCCGAGATCTTCTTCAAGCTGCTGAACGCGCGTCGAGACGTTGGACGGCGCGCGACCAAGCCTTCGGGCAGCGCGGGTTACGCTGCCCTCTTCCGCGACAGACAAAAAGATTTCTAAAATTGCTTCGTGCAATTATTGTTCTCGCTTCGAGAATGAACTGCGCTTATTATTCCTAACACGCAGAGTTCTTCAAGAGACCGTGGTAGGCCATTGTTCGAATTATGATGTGCGAGAGGAAATGGTTTTCATGATGTCCAACGACGAAGAGAACGACAATCCAGAGTTCGCTTCACCTGCCTGTCTGATGCACGAAGTCGATCCCGCGTATATGGGGCTTGAGCCTCAGGAGCCAGATGTTGTCGCTTGGCGACGGGAGGAGCGGCGGCGTCTAATCGAAATAAGGACGCAGAGGCCTCTGGTGGAGCGAGAGGAGCGCACGCGCTCCCTCTGTCGCCGCCTTGACAGCCTGCTCCCCCACTCAATGAACAAAACGATCAGCGTTTACTGGCCATTGGCGGGGGAGCCAGATCTGCGCGACTGGATGCATTCGCTCGACGCGCGGGGAGCCACCTGCTTGCTACCAGTGGTGATTCAGAAGAACTGCCCTCTGGTGTTTCGTCCTTGGCGTCGGGGAGAAGCCCTGGAGAAAGGCGTCTTCAATATCCCTGTTCCCATACGACTTGAGGAGCAGCGTCCGGATATTGTCATAGCTCCGGTCATTGGCTTTGACAGCGACTGCTATCGGCTGGGCTTCGGAGGAGGTTATTTCGATCGCACTCTCGCATCCCTTGGTTCCAGGCCATTGGTCATCGGTGTTGGATACGAATTCCAGAGGATGGAGAGCATCCGCCCTCAGGCGCATGACATTCCCATGGACGTCATTGTCACGGACCAGAGTTTGATAGTGCGAGAGCGGTCGCGAAGTCTGGTTTCATGGCACCTCGATGCGTGAGGCATGAGATGGACAGCGTTGGCATAGATCTCCTTTTTATCAGGCCATTTTTGCTGGTGATCGCGATCGCCCTAAGCTGGAACCAGTTCGTTGCGATCTTTGACCCCGACATCAAGATGGAGCGGCGGCGACTGATCAGCGCTACGATTGCAACCTCAGTTGCTCTTGCAGCCTTCGCGCTGACGTACAAGCATTATGGCCCCATCCGAGGCAGCCTGATCTCAACGCTGGGCCTTCTCGTGGCCTTGCTTCCTTATCCTCATCCACCTGTTGGCCTAGCCTCAAGCGTCGCGGCGAGTGGGTTCCTCTTGATGCATGTTTGGACAGGTACGGGCTGAACGGGAGATCCATCATGAGATATGTCGCTGATGTTCCGCACAAATGGGAGCCTTGGTACGCGTGGCACCCGGTCTTAGTTGACGGTGACAGCCTCTTTTGGCTTGAACTGGTTTGGCGGCGCAAAAGGCACAAGGGCGGCTGGAATTACAGCACGCTGCGTTCGTCTATCCAGGCGCAGGTGGCCGAGGCGTCCGTACCAGTCTATGTAGGCGTTTGAGGTAGTTTTAGGCCTTGGGATGCTGCGCCGCCGGTTCAGTAAAAGCTACTACTTAGACGTCATCGTGCCCGACGCACCATGTCTTTCCCAAGCAAGCAGCTCGTTATGGTCAAAGTATGAGGCAAATTCGTATTGTTCCGCACCGGTGTTTCCCCCGTTACGCTTACCTGCCCGGTCGGCAGCCGCACCCCGTGCGCGATCCTGATGGCCACAGCTACAAGCAAGAGACTGCACCGGTTAATGCGTCGCTTGAAGCCGAAGAATTCTTATGGGGCTGCGACCTCTTTAATCATGGCTACTATTGGGAAGCTCATGAGGCGTGGGAAGGGTTGTGGCATGCTTTGCAGAAGGGGGATGCACTGAAAGACCTGCTTAAAGCGCTAATACTGCTTTCGGCGGCTGGCGTGAAAATCCGGGAAGGCAAGGGTGCCGCAGCAGTTCGCCACGCGGGCCGAGGCGCGGCTCTGCTCCGTGGAGATAGGCGGCTTTCAGGTAAAGCCTTCGCCCAGGCGCTCGGATCATCACCGGAGCGGATCGCGAGTTCCGCGGAGGCGACAGCGAACAATCCGCCGGTTCTGCGGGTGACCGCACTCGGGTGCCCCGAGCCCGTCTTCGCGTTCGGCATAGGCGATCGGCTGAACCCACGCGGAACCGCCAATACATGAGCCGTTCTGGATCTGCTGATGCCAGCGGGAGAGGGTGCGGGTCCAGGCGTATCGCCATTCACATTGGCCGCAACCGCCAACAAGGGTGGAAGTTCGGCTCGACGTGGAGAGCCGATTAGAGCACCGAGACCGGTCAAAGAGCCGCGGAGCGGCGCGAGGCGTCGCTCCGGCACAAGCTAAGAAGTCCGACGTTCAGTACCTTTGTCTTCCACAAAGGCTTCACCGGTAAGCCGTTTTCATTCACCGGTTGCCTGAGCCAAAAGTTCCGCCATTCGCGTCTGGAATTGGCAGGCAATTTCACGGCTTCCACCTAATCCAAGTTTGCTTCGCGGTCACCTACATAGATTGGGTTAACCATTCCCAAGGTAAAGTTTGGGGTGCACTTGAGGCCTTAAAAACCCTCAGCATCGAGTGTGCCGAGCGCAAAGGGTCCGGGCTAAATTGTGATTTCGGGCTGGCGAAAACCAGCGCGAGACGGGTTGCTGATCATCAACATGCTTTCTTGGAGAGGCCGGCATCGAAACGCTCGCGCGCCTTCTTCGGCAGCTTCGCCGCTTTGACGGCGTCTTTGTTGCTGGATCATCGACGACAACAAGCGCTACCAGCATTCCGAAGTGAGGTGCACGCTTCATGACATAGGCGCCGGCTGTGTCGAAGGTAACCTTGACAGCCTCATTCATCTTGCCCTTGAACGGCGTTGCGTCTTCCGGCAGCAGGCCAGTCGCGTTGACTTCAAGTCAACATGGTTTGCAGCGTCCTGCGCGACGCCTTGAGGTTCTTAAGCTCTCGCGTTTGAGGTGCCTCTGAATCCGTCAACTCCGTGTGACGGGGGAGCTCAGGGTGGTGCCGCTCGAGTTCTTCGATCATCGCATCATAGATACGGATCTGTTCTTCGATGAATTTTATCATAAGCGGGTCGGCCATGGCTCACACCTTTGAAGCTTCTACGATAACTCGGCTAAAAACCAGCAGTTTGACCTGTATCAACCGTTACGGTGCTTCACCGCAGCAAAATCAAATGAACGTGTTGGCGCGGCTAGCGCGCATTCTTGACGATCATCAAGTAAGTGGCGAATTCCTCGTCAGTAGCTGAAAAAACCGCCTCTTTCGGTTGTCGCTCCGGACACATCGTTCTATGTCCGAAATGGCGGCGCTGAGCCGTGTCTGACAGAAGCAGGAGAGGGAGAGGCGACTTGATTGGGCGGTTAACCTCAGGCGAGCGGCAGCTCGCTGCTATTGTACTGACAGTGCTGGCCGTTATCGGAATAGCAATGGCAGCGGCCGGTCGCGCCGATCCGCTAGGCGTGCATGGCTTGCTCGTCTTGCTCTACAGCGGTGCCTTGCTTGCCCTTGTTCTATCTGGGCTTTTCGAACGGGAACCGGATCCGGAACGGCTGTCGCGCTATTATGACGATCCAATCAAGGTCGGTGTGGCCTTCACTATGATCTGGGCAGTCTTCGGCATGTTCATAGGCGTCTGGGCCGCCGCGCAGCTGGCCTGGCCGTCGCTAAACTTCGATACAGCTTGGGCCAGTTTCGGCCGGATCCGTCCAGCCCATACCACTGGCGTGATCTTCGGTTTCGGCGGCAATGCTCTCATTGCGACGTCTTTTCACGTGGTCCAGCGTACGTCACGTGCGAGACTAGCAGACCAGTTCAGCCCCTGGTTTGTGATCTTTGGGTATAACCTGTTTTGCCTGCTGGCAGTGACCGGTTACTTCATGGGCCTGACGCAGTCTAAGGAATATGCCGAGCCGGAATGGTACGCCGATCTGTGGCTGGTTGTGGTCTGGGTTACCTATTTCGCACTTTACATTCGCACTCTGGCGCGGCGCAAAGAGCCGCACATCTATGTCGCAAATTGGTATTACATGGCCTTCATCCTGGTCGTTGCCATACTGCACATAGTGAACAACATTGCGCTACCAATCTCGCTTGCGAGTGCTAAAAGCTATACCGTCTGGCCCGGAGTGCAGGATGCTATGGTGCAGTGGTGGTATGGCCACAACGCCGTTGCGTTCTTCCTGACCGCAGGCTTTCTGGCCATGCTTTACTACTATCTGCCCAAACGGGCAGATCGTCCAATCTTCTCTTACCGTCTCTCCATTTTAAGCTTTTGGGGCATCACCTTTTTCTATATGTGGGCTGGCTCCCACCACCTGCACTACACAGCCCTGCCGCACTGGGTACAAAACCTCGGCATGACCTTCTCCGTGATGCTGCTTGTTCCATCTTGGGCTTCGGCCGGCAACGCGCTTCTGACCCTCAACGGGGCGTGGCATAGGGTTCGCGACGACGCCACCTTGCGCTTCATGTTCATTGCCGCGATCTTCTATGGCTTGTCGACTTTCGAGGGATCTTTCCTTGCGATACGTCCAGTCAACTCGCTGTCGCACTACACGGACTGGACCGTCGGCCATGTGCATGCCGGCGCCTTAGGTTGGGTGGCGTTCATCACCTTCGGCGCTCTCTACACGCTTGTTCCGACTCTCTGGCGGCGTGAGCGAATGTATTCGGCGACCCTCGTGGAGGTCCATTTCTGGCTCGCATTGATTGGCACCCTGATCTACGTGTTTGCGATGTGGAACTCCGGCATCATTCAGGGGCTCATGTGGCGAACCTATACAGCTGAAGACACGCTCGCCTATTCCTTCGTCGACTCGCTTGTCGCCATGTATCCCTATTACATTGCTCGTACGGTGGGCGGATTGTTCTTCCTGATCGGGGCCATTGTCGGTGCTTATAATATCTGGATGACGGCACGTGCAGCACCCTTGTCACGCGCGGAACAGGATCTACCCGTGACCAACAATCCAGCCACGGCGCCGGCGGAGTGATGGCATGAGAGAACTCTTTCACCGAAAGCTGGAACGCACGGCAGTTGGATTTGTGTTTGCAATCATTGCTGCTGCAAGTGTGGGTGGTATCGTCGAGATCGCGCCACTCTTCACGATCGACGAAACGGTTGAGGACGCGCCGGACATGCGTGTCTACACTCCTCTGGAGCTGGCCGGCCGTAACATCTATATCCGCGAAGGATGCTATGCGTGCCACAGTCAGATGATCCGCACCCTGCGCGATGATGTGGAACGGTATGGACCTTATTCATTGGCAGTCGAATCCAAATACGACCACCCGATGCTGTGGGGTTCAAAGCGGACCGGCCCCGATCTTGCACGCATTGGCGGCAAGTACTCTGACTTCTGGCACGTTGCACATTTAACCAATCCGCGCGACGTCGTTCCACAGTCCAACATGCCAGCATACCCCTGGCTTGCACGTAACCCTCTCGACGTGGATGAGTTGGACCTTCATCTGCAGGCACAGCAAGCGCTGGGTGTGCCTTACAGCGACGAGATGGTGGCGAATGCCGCGCAGGATGCCATGGGTCAGGCCTCGCCAGACTCTCCGTTTGCCGCTGGAGTCGCTGAACGTTACGGCGAGGCAACACAAGTCAGCACGTTCGACGGCGTGACAACCCAAGTTACGGAAATGGACGCTTTGGTGGCCTATCTGCAGGTCCTCGGGCGACTGACGGATGCCGCCTATCGTGGCACAGTCGCCGAAGAACAGGCTCCCGATCCCAACAACTGAGCGGCGAAAGGATAACCAATGGATCTTGATCACGGGACAATGGTTGCCTTCTCGAAGAGCTGGGGCTTGTTTTACCTGATTGCCTTCTCGATCGGCGTGCTCATCTACACCTTCTGGCCGTCGAACAAGAGGCGTTTCGATCAGGCGAAAAAGGACATTCTGGACAAGGAAGACAAGCCATGGACGTAGAGGAAGTCGATCCCGTAAGCGGCCGCAAGACTACCGGCCACGAGTGGAACGGCATCAAGGAGCTCGATACGCCCGTGCCGCGCGGAGTCCTGATGTTCCTAGTGGTGACGCACTTGTTTGCGCTGCTCTGGTGGATCCTCATGCCAACTTGGCCGATTGGAACCACTTACACCAAGGGTGTTCTCGGGACTGATCAATGGGATAGGGTCGAGGAGGAAATGGCGCAAAGCCAGGCGGCACGTGCGAAGTGGACGAACGCCATCGAGA
Source organism: Rhizobium sp. Root149 (assembly GCF_001427345.1). NCBI lineage: Bacteria > Pseudomonadati > Pseudomonadota > Alphaproteobacteria > Hyphomicrobiales > Rhizobiaceae > Rhizobium > Rhizobium sp. Root149. The sequence goes on along the minus strand of NZ_LMGD01000026.1, from coordinate 20,066 downwards.
CCAAGAGTTTTGATGAGATCATGGCAGATGAAAACCTGATGCAGTTTGTGCGCAGCTCCGGGCGGCAGCTTTTTGGCGACAACTGCGCTGCCTGCCATGGGGCGGATGCCAAGGGTGCGGCCAACTATCCTAATCTAACGGATGACGACTGGTTGTGGGGCGGGGAACCAGAGAACATTGCTGAGACGCTGCGGGTCGGCATCAATTCCCCGCACGGGGAAAGCCGCGTCGCGCAGATGCCGGCGTTCGGCCGCGACCAAATGCTGGAGCGGCCCCAGGTTCGACAAGTTGCACAGTATGTTTATTCGCTGAGTCATCCTGAAGCGTCGACGCCAGAAAACGTCGAAGCCCTACAGGCTGGGCGTGAGGTCTTCCTGACCAATTGCGCGGCCTGTCACGGAGAGGATGCCAAAGGCAGTCGCGACGTGGGCGCGCCTAATCTGACGGACGACTATTGGATCTACGGAGGTGACATTCAAACGCTGGTAACCTCGATCCATGGTGGCCGGCAGGGTCATATGCCAACCTGGGATGAGCGTTTGAGCGAAAGCGAGATCAAGACGCTGGCGCTTTATGTGAATGATCTGGGTGTGGAAAAGCCGTGACCAGGCAAGCACGATGGTCGATCTGGATCGCGGTCGGCGCGGCCGTCAGCCTGTTTGTCGGCGCCAACGCGCATCTCGTCTATGTTGCCATACGCAGCCAGCCAGGATGCGTGGATCATCTCAAGACTCGGGGAACCGATCCAGGGCAGTTCAGAGCGGCAAAATCTGCCTGCTGATCGTTTGAAAGGGAGTGGAAGGATGAAGACGCCGGGAAAAACATATGGTCTGCTGAGCGAAACCTCCACCGTGGAGGAAACGCGCAATCCCTTCTACAAGAGAAACCTCGCTCCGACAGCGCCGCTTGTGTGGCTGTCACGCGGTTGGGACGACCTTTGGAAGCAGCCTGCACTGAGCCTTCTCTACGGGGCCGGCGTCTTCTTGTTGTCGGCTCTGTTCATCTGGCTTCTGTTTGCCGGCGGTCGTGACTATTACGTGTTCCCCGCCATGGCAGGCTTCATGATCGTTGCGCCGCTGCTGGCGGCCGGCCTCTACGCCAAGAGCCGAACCCTTGAGGCTGGCGAGCGTGTCAGCGGCAGGCGGATGTTCCTCATCCGCTCCGAAACTGGCACACATATCTTCTTCACCGGCGTCCTGCTTGTTCTGTTGATGCTCTTGTGGATGCGGGCTGCCGTCCTCGTCTATGCCCTGTTTTTCGGCGTCAAAGCTTTTCCTGGCTTTTCCCAGATAACACAGGTGCTGCTAACTACGCCTACAGGCTGGGCGATGCTGCTGGTTGGGAGCTTCATCGGCTCCCTGTTTGCCGGCTTTGCCTTCGCCATCAGTGTTTTTTCGATCCCGATGCTGCTCGACAAGCGGGTTGATGCCTTGACTGCCATGGGAACAAGCACCGCCTTGGTATGGAACAATCTGCTACCGATGTTGACGTGGGGCGCCATCGTATTGGCGCTGTTCGTAGTTTGTGCCGCGACAGCGCTTGTAGGATTGATCGTAGTCTTCCCCTTGCTTGGACACGCTACCTGGCATGCTTATAGAGCCATGGAGGGATCCGCAGGTTGACCTGCTGCGCGTCCTTTGCCACCCACGACCGCAGAGCCAGTGACTCTGGCATCGAGCCGCCTGGCGAAGAGGTCGCTTGGGCAAGCCAGCCGCTTGGCGAAGACACTTACCGTACCGTTGTGAGTATTCCCGCGCTGCGGTGCGGCGCGTGCATCGTGGCCGTCGAGCAAGCGTTGATGGCACAGCCAGGTGTGTCCGCAGCAAGAGTTAATCTCTCAACACGCCGGGCGGCGGTGATTTGGACAGGTCAGCAGGACCAACCGCCGGCGATATTCTCCGCACTTGCTTCGATTGGTTATCCTGCCACGCTTGCGTCGGAGGAGCGGGGGCGGGACGAGGAGGTAACCAAGCTTTTCAAGGCGGTTGCCGTGGCCGGCTTCAGCGCAATGAACATCATGCTGCTGTCCGTTTCTGCCTGGTCCGGCGCAGACGGTGATGTGCGGCAAGGTTTTCATCTTGTCTCTGCGGCGCTCGCACTGCCAGCCTTGATCTATTCCGGGCGCATTTTCTTTATTTCGGCATGGTCAGCGCTGCGCGCTGGACGCACAAATATGGACGTGCCGATCTCTGTTGGCCTGGTGCTCGCCTTCGGTTTGAGCCTGTATGACGTTTCCCAAGAGGCGCCTCACGCCTATTTTGATGCCGCTACATCCTTGATCTTCTTTCTATTGATTGGCCGAACGCTTGAACTGCTGATGCGGGAGCGTTCGCGCTCGGCCGTTTCAGCTCTTTCTCGCCTTGAGCCTGCGGGCGGTCATGTTGTGGGAGCGAACGGAGAGACGATCTATCTGCCGCTACACGAGATCAAGCCAGCCATGCAGGTGATCGTCAATCCGGGGCACCGGGTGCCTGTGGACGGGATTGTCAGGGACGGCGTCTCCGAGCTGGATGCTTCCCTTATCACCGGCGAAAGTCGATGGAGCCCCTGCGGGCCCGGAACCCTGGTCCAGGCAGGGGTACTCAACCAGTCCGGCCGGATTGTCGTCGAAGCGACGGCGACGGCGACAACGTCGTTCCTGGCGCAGATGGTCAATCTCATGCAGGCTGCCGAGCAAGGAGGGCCACAGTATCGTGGCATTGCAGAAAGGGCTGCACGTCTCTATTCACCTGTCATCCATACCCTTGCTCTCTTCGCGCTTGTCGGCTGGTTGCAGCAAACAGGAGACTGGCATCAATCGCTGAGCGTCGCTATCTCCGTTTTGATCATCACCTGTCCCTGCGCCTTGGGATTGGCCGTACCAATTACGCAAGTGATCGCGGCCCGCCGCCTTTTTCAACGCGGTATCATTATGAAGGACGGTGCAGCGCTGGAAAGATTGGCTGAGGCCAGTTCTGTTACCTTCGACAAAACGGGCACGCTGACTTTCGGTCAGTACCAGTTAGTTATGCCAAAGGCTTTGATGCGCTATTCCGCGTCGATTTCTTCCGCTTTGGCCAAACATTCTCGTCATCCGGCGGCAGTCGCAATCGCTCGGTCAGTGTCCCCTGATGACGGCTTCGCTCTCGATCATGTTGAAGAGATTGTTGGATGCGGTGTTGAGGCGGTTGTAGGAACAGACATTTACCGCCTCGGGCGCCCAGCTTGGGCGATCGGCGAGGAGCAAGCCGTAGCAACAGTAGATGAGTCAGCCTCCAGAGCGGTCTTGTCAAAAAATGGGACGCTGTTGGAGAGCTTTGAACTGAAAGACCAGCTACGTCCGGGAACCGTTCAGCTAGCCGCCGCATTACGCAAGGAGGGATACCCGCTTAGTATCGTCTCGGGAGACAACGCAAACGCGGTAAGCGCCATCGCATCCAAGCTCCAAATTCAGGATGCCTCAGCCAATCTATTGCCTGTAGAAAAGCTCGAACGTGTACGCAGGGCTCGCGACAATGGCGAAAAGGTCTTGATGATCGGTGACGGACTGAATGATGCTCCAGCACTGGCTGCGGCTTATGTTTCGATGGCACCGGCGACAGCCGCGGAGGTTGGGCGCAAGCAAGCGGACTTCGTCTTCATGAGCGATGATCTTCGCGTCATCGGGGAGGCTATCTTCACTGCCAAATGGGCAAGAAGGATAGTGCGGCAGAATCTGGGAATGGCTATCATCTACAACGCTGTTTGCGTGCCCATAGCTGTGGCGGGCTTTGTGACGCCGCTAGTGGCCGCTATCGCCATGTCTTTCTCTTCAATTGCTGTCATCGCCAATGCTTTGCGGCTCAGCTCAGACAGAATGCAACCGCTGCCTTTCCAACCGAAGGAAAGCGATGACGCCCCGTTCGGAAATAGCCTGGCAGCATGAACTATCTCCTGATCTTGATCCCTATAGGGTTGGCCATGGGTGCTATCGGACTGATCGCCTTTTTCTGGTCGCTCAGAAACGGGCAATATGAAGATCTCGATGGCGCAGCAGAGCGCATTCTGATCGATGAGGATAACCAACCCTGACAACCGCTTGAAGCTGACATCTACCGCGACATCTAAGGGTAGCGGAACCGGAGGAATTTCAGATGCCTGTAGTCGCTGCTTTGTTCAAGGATCTCGAGGCCGCTGAGAATGCTGCGGCAGAACTGCGCGCCATAGGCGTCGCGGATGATGACATCAGCATTATCTCCAACCAGAGTGGGCATTTGACCACGGACGCTGATCCCGTGGAAACCACCACCGCAGGCGCCGGTATCGGCGCGGCGGGCGGTGGAGCGATTGGACTGGTCGCTAGTTTGGTCATGACGCCCATTGCCGGAATCGGCGTTGTAGGAATCCTGGGCTGGCTCGCCACGGCCTTGGCAGGCGCCTCTGTTGGCGTTGTTGCTGGCGCAACCGTTGCCGGCGTTTTCGACGTCTTACGCACCAGTGGCTCCTCCGAGGAGGAGGCGCACTTCTTCACCGAAGGTTTAAGGGCGGGTGCGACGCTTGTGGCGGTACGCGAGCCGATAGAACCTGATAAGGTCGCACGGATACTGCAGCGCTCGGGCGGAGGCATGGGGACCTCTTTTGCAGAAGACTGATATTGGCTCAAAGCAAGATCAGCGTCACGTGAGATAGCCCCACCTAGTGGGAGTCAGAGTTAGCAACATCGCTCACCGACAGCCAAATTCCTCACTCACCGGCGGGAATTTCTTGAGAGGGGCTCGGAAACGGAAAGTCCTTCAGTTGACTTTGCTCAGTGTCTGGCCATTCTGCGGCCTCATGAGAGGGCAGATAATGTTCATTAGCTCGTCAGGAGCGATTCCCACCAAAGTGCAGTAAGCCGGAAACCTGTGTCGGTCGTCGCCGCAGGTTTTCCGGTGGAGCAAGACGTCAGCAGACGTGATTTGCAAGGTAGCGGCAGACAATCCAAACGTGTCTCCAGCCAACGTGACTGTTCTCCTCATGACCTCTTTGATAAAGCCATCAATTGTCGTATCGCAATCTGACTTCCTGTGCCTTAGCGCCTTCGTACAAAGCGGAAGAGCAAGGGGCCTCAAGGTTGCAGACCTCCTATTTCAGGAGCTGGAGCGGGCATGGATTTCCCCCGATGACGAGGTAAGATCTGAAACAGTGCGGATTGATTCGACTATCACGTTTGTTACGTCTTCAGGTGACTCTAAGACTGTGCGGTTGGTTCAACCAGGTCATGCCAATATGGCTGCGGGTCGCGTATCTGTGCTATCCAATATAGGCGTCGCGCTCTTGGGTCTTCGGAAAGGCGACACCGTCTCCTGGATTTCGTGGGAGCACAAGGAAAATTCCCTGACTCTGGTAGACGTCGATCCACCACATTGTGTTCCCGATCTTTGCATTTAGCGGCATGACACCAAGGCTTGATGCCCAAAAGAGGTGGTTCGGGCGTCGTGGCGCGTTGCTTGACTTCCATGTCTGTCGGGTCCATGTTCGATCCATGTTGACAGAACGCCTTCTTTACCGTTGCAAGCGGGTGTGCCTCATCGCAGGCACCTGACCCCCGGCTTGGTCGCGTCGCGCCCGGCCGTGGGGCGCATAGGCAGCTTTTCCGTCAGATCCGGTCGAAGCCTGCCCGTGAGGGCGACAGTCAATTTCCCACATCAACAGTCACCGCGGCGCAATTTTGCCTGCGACAAGTCAGCGAGGATCCAGCAATGGCTCCCAACAAGAACACACACCGCAAGCCGGCCATCATGGTCACCCAATCCGATCACGACCGGCTGTCGCGTCTCGCCGATGCGCACGCCAACCGCGATCCTGACGCGTCCGAAGAGCTTCTGGCCGAACTGGATCGCGTACGCGTGCAGGACGGAAATATTGCCGCCGACGTTGTGTGCATGGGCTCGACCTTGCGCTTCACCAGCGATCTCGGCGAAGACCGCACCGTCACGCTTGTCTTTCCGGGCGAAGCGGATATTGCGGCCGGCAAGATCTCTATCCTTACCCCCATCGGTGCGGCCTCGATCGGACTATCCGCCGGCCAGTCGATCCACTGGACCGCACGCGACGGTCGCGTCCACCGCCTCACCGTCGAGACCGTGCAGGCGCCGGCGGAAAGCCCGGCGGCCCCTGCTGCCACGGCGGAGCTGCGGCCCGCATCATGATCCGCGTTCTGCCACCTTGCCGCCTCTCGCCCTACGGAGGCTGCCTCATCGCAGGATAGTTGCCCCTGCACCGCGGCTCGCGCGGGCAGGGGATCTCCCGTTCATGATCAATGTGCGCGCTCCCGCCGGGAGCAAAGGAGAACTGCGATATGTCCAAGGACAACATCATCCTTACTACGAAGGATTACACCATACTGGAAGCCATGTGCGACAGCCCGCGCGTCCGGCCGGAATTGCTCGTCCCACATATCCGCCGCAAGCTGGATGCTGCGATCGTCGTCTTCCGCCAGGACCTGCCGGAAGGGGTGGCGAGCGTCAACAGTCGCGTCACCTTCCGCGTAGATGGCGGTGCGACCGATACGCGGGTCCTCTCGACCGGCCAGGTCGAGGCGCCGGTTGGCATGTTCCTGCCGATTACCACGCCGAGGGGCTTGGCCCTGCTCGGGCTTTTCGAGGGCCAGGAGGCGGTAGTGGAGAATGCCGACGGACGCGCGGAACGGATCGTGCTCGATAAGGTGGATTATCAGCCCGAGGCCGCCCAGCGAGAGCGCGTGGCTGCACAGAGCGAGCTCCTCCCCGCACAGCACGAGCCGTTGCTTCGCGTGGTGTCCGGCGGCAGGAAGGAGGTGCGCCGCCTTGTCCCAGCAATGTGGGGCGGTACTGACGACCCAGGCCCGTCGGCTGCTTGAGCCGCCGCCGGCTTGGTATTGTGCGGGCCGTTTTGGCCCGCGTTTCGCTGCAACCGAGCATCGATTATCGGACAGCGATACGGAACCGCAGCGTGCAGAGCCCCCTTTTTCGCTTACAATCGTCATAAAAGCGCGTATTTCACCAAAGATAGCTTTGCTTCAGAATCTCCATCAACATGACGTTGGCCACACAAGAGATAACGCGTCGTGCGCTCGAATTCCGGTAGTGGCGTAGGAGCTGACAATCCATCTTCTTGTCAGCGCTGGAGTTGACTGCGTTCGCAGACTTGAGTGAGTTAGCAGCAGGGCAGATTTTCTGCCCCGCCCGGATAAGTGATTGCTCCGCCTCTGTGGAGTTTGGCTCCCTGAGTCAAAGCCGCCGGTACTGTTTTACCCACGTCCATCAGGTGGAATACTTTGATATTACGCTTTAGTAGATAGTCGGCGATAATCCGTCGGTGGCACCGCCACCAAACTGCTTCGGAACACATCATCGCGCAACGCCTTATGGTGCCCACGCTGATCAGCAGTTCCAGCCCCTCTATGAACGTATCGGAGAGCGTGTAGTCGGCGTAGTTATGGAAGCTTCTGTTGTTCCAGAACGCGTTCAAGTCTTGGTCTACCGCCTTCTGCTTTGAGCGTCTTCCTCCAAGTTGTGGGATGGCCAAGTACCTTATCTGGAACGGCTCGAGGCTTGCCGCGAGAACTTCCTCGTTGAATTGCGGATTTCTTCGCGAGCGTCTGATCGAACGCACATCCACGACAAGCTCTATCTCTGCGCTCCTCAGGAGTTCCGCAAACTCAGCGATTGTTCTGGTTGAATGTCCAACAGTAAAGAAGCAGGTCTTCCGGACAGCTTGATCCGCATAGCTTCTCCCCAGTGGACGCATCGTAGTCCCTCTCTGGCTTTGTCAATGCCGTGGTGGTTTCATCCGTTCTTATGATAATGCCGTGGAAGCCTTTTGGTGCCCTCGAACAGCCTGGAGTTCGCCGATCTATTTGCGGCTAGCGGACTTCCAGTGGCTAAACCGAATGATAGAGCCGATGACGAGCTGCCACTGCCGTGTCGTCCACGGGTTGCATTCAAGGCTCGTGATCCCCATATATTAAGCATGACAACCGTAAGCAGACATAAGAAGTACCTGGTCGTCTCGGCGTCCCTCCTCACGCGTCGCTAGCCCCGAGCGGCTGAGGCGTTTTGCCAGCCGTTTCGGGGAACACTCCACAAACAGATGCCGTCTTCCGCCTTCTTGAAGGCCATCAGGCGGCTGAACATTCTCGCTTCGCCTGAAGCACTGAAGTTGCTCGGCGATACTGAAGGAGTGAGCGCTATGTCCGCAACCACAAGAATGCCAGCATCGAAGCCAACCTACCACTCTCAGAAGAGGCCGCGCCTCACTGTTGCACAGCTGTTTTTACGCGCAGCGCGTCGCTGGCAGCGAAACCGCGCCTTTAACGCACTCTCGCAGCTGTCCGACCGACAGTTGGAGGACATTGGCGTATCGCGCAATGACATCCCAAGGGTAGTGAAGGGTATGTTCGTCGACAAACATGAAGACACAGGACCTCGTCATGAGGGAGTCGTGCAAGATGTCGGTCAGGTCGATGTCGCCGCCGAGCCTTATTCGAAAGCGGCGTGACCAATGGATGCCGTCGCTAAGGCCGTTCTGGCCGTGGGCCTTCTCGGTCTGATGATCATCGCTTTTGCGCTGATGTGAATGTCAACCTAAGAATCCCGGGGGCTGGCCAGACACAGATTGGTGAATGGTCGTTAACGCATCTGAGGTCAGCCCTCGTCGACTGGCAAATTCGTTGAACTTCTTGGGGAGAGACCAGCCATAGCCGATGAGGCAGGGAGCATTCCGGTGCAACTAGGTCACCATCGGCGCGACAATGTCATAGGACTTGATTCGACTATTAACAGTGACCGCCAACCTACGGTTACAGGTCTTCTGGGCTGAGCCGCCGAAGTTCCATAAATCTGATTATCTGATTTTTCATAAGTAACTGATATAAAATGATAAAAGCGAGAGAATTTTGCGCGTCGTACTGTGCGGTTGCGCCCCTGGTCTGGCAGACATCAGCCGTCCGGCTTAAATGTCCCCCGCTCAACTTTTCGGCGCAGGAGTGCTCTATGCGACTCCGTTCAATCGAAGAGCCGGTTCGGCCGGAGCTGGTCGATCGGGTGTCGCGGCCGTCGTCAGGGAAAATAGGATCCGACAGTCAGTGGGAATCGCGCGCCTCAACGTTGCGACACCGGTCGCACCCCAATCCCGCTTCTTGTGATGGCGTCCTGGACCAAGTCCGGATCTCCGTCGATCAACCCTCTAGGGGTCGGCTAGCAAGCTGCCGCCGCTTCGTCTTCGTCTTCGCGATGATCGCGACCGTCCCTGTTCCTTTGAGGAGCCATCAGCGGGAATTGGCCCGCTTCCGATGGAGCCTCTCAAATGTCGCACGATCTTTCCCTCGCACAGTCCCACGCCTTCCAGCTTTCCCGCGACCTCATGGTCCCGGTCACCGTCTTCGAGGTCGACGGCGAATACGGCGTCCTTCCTTCTGACGAGATCGACGCAAGCGACGACCTCGAGATCATTCACGAATTCCATCCATTCGGGGCTCACTGAGCCCCGCTTTGCCGTTCCGGCTGCCGCTTGCGAGCTGGCGGCCGCAAGGGAAGCTGCGCCATGGCCGGTGCAAATCTGCACCTTGCCGGCCATGCCCTTGCAGCCTTTGCTCTTCGCGCCTGTCGGAAACTGATCCCGCATGGTGCGGGAGGATAAAGATGGAAGGTCGGCCGCATGCGGCCGGAGAGGAAAATGAACAGAGACGAGATTGAAAGGCTTCGGGAAACGGTAGGCTGCCAGGTGGTGCTGGAGGCCGCCGGGTTTGCCCTCGATGTCAAGGAAAGCACCAAGCGCGCGATGAAGTATCGTCGCAGCGCCGAGATCATCATTGTCACACATGCCGGACGAGGCTGGTTCGATCCTCTCGGTGACGGCAAGGGCGACATCTTCGGTCTGGTCACGAGCCTGGAGGGGTGTGACTTCGTTGATGGCTGCGCGCGGGTGGCCGCACTTTGCGGCCTTGAGCCGTCTGAAGCCGTCTTGCGACGGGACGATTGTGAACTGAAGGACACGGCCTCAATCGCCGAGGATTGGAAGCGCCGGCGATCCCCTTGGCCCGGCTCTGCATCCTGGCGCTATCTCCGGTTTCAGCGGTCCCTTCCCGCCTTTGCCATTCGTGCGGCAATTGCTCAGGACCTGCTCCGCGAGGGACCGTATGGAAGCATGCGGGCAGCGCATACGGATGACAATGGCACCATCAGCGGATGGGAGGGGCGCGGCCCTGAATGGCGCGGCTTCGCGACCGGCGGGAGCAAGATCCTGTTTCGGCTTGGCACGCGACACGCAACGCGGCTGTGTGTCACCGAGGCGGCCATCGACGCCATGAGCCTGGCAACCATCGAAGGAATGCGAGACGAGACGCTTTATCTCAGCACTGGCGGGGGTTGGGCGCCAGCGACAGCGGCAGCGTTGCGAACCCTTTGCGAGGCGCACGACGTTCAACTCGTTGCTGCGACAGACGCGAATGTTCAGGGCGATGCTTTTGCCGGCCGCCTTCGGCAGCTCGCCGAGGAGGTCAGCTGCGATTTCATGCGCCTGCGCCCGTCTGCAGATGACTGGAACGAGGTGCTGAAAGAGAAGCAGCGGGAGAAAGAAGAAAAAGGAAAAGGAGGACGTGCCGCATCCGCGCCAGCCGCATCAAGGGAGGCTGCGCCCGGCGATGCCGGCCCTTGACCCGGCTGCCCCCGATGTCGGCGGCTCAGGAGGGGTCATGAAGGGCTGAAGAGAAAGGCGAGGTCATAGGGATCTCGGTGCTTCGGTCCGCCAAGCCCGAAGGAGCCAATGTCCAACACCACCGTCATCCGCAAGGTCTTTGAGGGATCCGCGACCCGCAAACAAATGTTCTCGCTTTTCGATCGTCATGCCAAACGTCCAACGCGCGGCGAGGATGAACCAGCTGCACTTTACGCCGGTGAGTGGTTCGAAATCTCGGAAACCGAACACGACTATATGTTCGAAATCCTTCCGCCGCTGTGGATCCGTGGATCGATGTTTGCCATGCGCGAGTTCATGACGGGCTCGGTCACCTCCATCTTCTTCGCGCTTCGGATCGACGGGACCGTTCGCCACTTCCATGGCTATTGCGATCTGTCGGACGGCTCGGCCGTTGAAGCGATGCGGTTGGCAATCATCGAGCGTGAAAGCCGACCGGTCCGCGCCATGACGCGCGAGGAACGCCTCGAGCACATCTGGAGCGCAACCGCCGACGCCTATCGCGGTTATGCGAGCGGTCGTTGGCCGCCGGCGGCGCAGGGACAACGCACGGTCATGCTTTGGAGCGGCGCCAACGGGACAATTCTGAAGCTCTTGAGAGATCTGACCGATAATGAGGTCTCCGCCAAGCTGCCGGTGCAGTTCCGCCACCTCCCCGAAGCCGTCGCGGCGTGAGGAGGACATCATGCTTTCTTTCCCTCTCGAACGGGTGCACGAGGTTCTCGACCGCGGTCGCACCGATGCCGCTGCCTATGGCGGCTTCCGCAATCCATACTATGGCCTTCGGCCAGGCGAAGGTGAACAGCCCGGCCTCTGGCTTGTCGGAGATCACGGCGTCTATTTGATGTCCAACGGCAAGCTTCCAGATGGCGGCAGACCACTCGTGGTTTATGCCGAGGAATGCGACCCGGCCACCAACGATGACTGGTTTCACGTCAAGCGCGCCACGTTCGGCGGCGATGACGGCGTCGAGTTTCTCGATGGCGTTCATCTGGAAGCCATGATGGCCGCCAGCCCCGCTGCGACGCATCTCTGCATCGTCTTCCACGACGACACGATACAGCTGTCGATGACCGCGCCGCAATAGGCGCGGCACGGCGCCTCAAACCAATCCCTCACCCTCCGCATGGTCGATCGGTGCCTCCGCGTCGCTGACTTCGTGCGCCTGTCCACCAAGGAGAAACCCATGAGCAAAGACCGCCTTCTACTCGATAATACTGGTGCCTTCGATATGCTTGGCAGTTCCGCCCTCTCTTCCGGCCTGAGGCTTGGCGTCACCGCCTTTGGCGGGTTCGACCCCGTCGCCGCCAATGACGACGATCCGGATCCCACGCCGCCCTCGCCTGCCCCCGCGCGTGCGATTGGAAAGCCAGCCCAAAAGGCTCCACGCAAACAGGGGGAGCGGGCGAACTTCTACTTGGACGACCAGGATCGTGGCCTCGCTGCGACCTGGAAGGAGCGGGCGCGGGCTAATGTCGCCGCAATCCTTACCGCCAACGAGATAGAGCGGAATGATGTGCCGGTTACGCGCGATCACCAGGCGCGGCTTATCCGGTTTACAGGCTTCGGCGCATCGGATCTGGCGAACGGCATGTTTCGCCGGCCTGGTGAGGCCGAGTTTCGTGATGGTTGGGATGAGTTGGGCAACGCGCTCAAAACAGCGGTCACTGAGGCCGACTATGCGTCGCTTGCCCGCTGCACCCAGTATGCGCATTTCACACCGGAATTCATAATCCGGGCGATCTGGTCCGGGCTCCAACGGCTTGGATGGCGCGGTGGCCGGGTGCTCGAGCCGGGTATCGGGACAGGTCTGTTTCCGGCGCTGATGCCGGCCGAGTACCGAGACTGCAGCTATGTCACCGGGGTCGAGCTCGATCCGGTGACCGCCCGTATCGCGCGCCTGCTGCAGCCGCGCGCGCGGATCATCAACGGCGATTTCGCGCGTACCGATCTGGCACCGATATACGACCTTGCCATCGGAAACCCGCCTTTCTCCGATCGCGCGGTTCGTTCCGACCGAGCCTATCGTTCGCTCGGGCTTCGTCTGCATGACTACTTCATCGGCCGGTCGATCGACCTCCTGAAGCCCGGGGCTCTGGCAGCCTTTGTCACCAGTGCAGGAACATTGGATAAGGCCGACACGACCGCGCGCGTGCATATCGCCAGGTCCGCTGACCTGATTGCAGCAATACGGCTCCCGGAGGGCAGTTTTCGTCGTGATGCCGGCACGGATACTGTGGTCGACATCCTCTTCTTCCGCAAACGCAAGGTCGCCGAGCCAGAGGGTGACGTACTCTGGCTTGATGTCGACGAGATTAGGCCAGCATCGGAGGATGAAGGCGCGATCCGCGTGAACCGCTGGTTCGCCCGTCATCCAGATTTCGTGCTCGGTACCCATGCCCTCACCTCCGGTCCATTCGGCGAAACCTACACCTGCAAACCGCGTACCGGTAGCGATCTCGAAGCCGATCTGATGGCGGCCGTCGGTCTGCTGCCCGAAAACATCTATGACGGTGAGTCGACCCCTTTCGATCTCGACCTCGAGGACGAGCTTGGCGATATCCTCGATCTACGGCCCGACAATGTCAAAGTCCGCGAGGGCAGCTATTTCGTCGATCCCAAGCACGGCCTGATGCAGATTGTCGATGGCGCGCCGGTCGCTATCACCGCCCGAAAAGGCCGGAGCGGCGACGGGTTGTCTGAAAAGCATGTCCAGATCGTCAGAAAGCTGATCCCGATCCGCGATGCCGTGCGCGATGTCCTGAAGGCGCAGGAGACTGATCGCCCCTGGCGGGATGCGCAGGTACGCTTGCGGATTGCCTGGTCGAGCTTCGTTCGCGAATTCGGCCCTGTGAACCATACGACGGTATCGATCCATGAGGATGCCGGGACCAATGAGGTGCGCGAGACCCATCGTCAGCCGAATTTGCAGCCTTTCCGCGACGACCCCGATTGCTGGCTGGTAGCCTCGATCGAGGATTATGATCTGGAGACCGACACGGCGAAGCCCGGGCCGATCTTTTCCGAGCGGGCCATCGCGCCCCCTGCCCCGCCCGTCGTCACCAGCGCTGCCGACGCGCTTGCTGTCGTTCTCAACGAGGCCGGCCGGGTCGATCTCGATCACATTGCCGAGCTCCTGCATTGCGATCGCAATACTGTGGTCGATCAACTCGGCGAGACTATCTTTCAGGATCCGGCTGACGGGTCATGGCAGACGGCGGACGCCTATCTTTCGGGCCAGGTCCGCACGAAGCTCGCAGCCGCGGAGGCGGCCGCCACGCTCGATACCGCCTTCCAGCGAAACGTTCGTGCCCTGCAGGCGGTTCAGCCGGCTGACCTGCGACCGTCGGATATCACGGCCCGCCTTGGCGCACCGTGGATCCCGGCCGTCGACGTCGTCGCCTTCGTGAAAGAGATGATGGATACCGATATCCGCATCCATCATATGCCGGAACTTGGCTCCTGGACTGTCGAAGTCCGCCAGCTCGGGTATTCCGCCGCAGGCACCTCAGAATGGGGCACCAGCCGCCGGCATGCTGGCGAGCTACTGTCGGACGCGCTGAACAGCCGCGTCCCGCAGATCTTCGACGTCTTCAAGGACGTGAACGGTGAGCGGCGGGTTCTCAACGTCATCGATACAGAGGCCGCCCGCGAAAAGCTTCAGAAGATCCGCAGCGAGTTCGAGCGCTGGGTCTGGACCGATCCGGATCGCACCGACCGGCTCGCGCGGGTCTACAATGACCGGTTCAACAATATCGCACCGCGCGCCTTTGACGGCTCACATCTCAAACTGCCTGGCGCATCCGGGGCCTTCGTTCTCTACGGGCACCAGAAACGCGGCATATGGCGGATCATTGCCGATGGCGCGACCTATCTTGCCCATGCCGTCGGCGCCGGCAAGACGATGACGATGGCGGCCGCGATCATGGAGCAACGCCGGCTCGGGTTGATCGCCAAGGCGATGCTGGTCGTGCCGGGCCATTGCCTGGCACAGGCGGCGCGAGAATTCCTGGCGCTCTATCCGAACGCCCGCATCCTGGTCGCGGACGAAACCAACTTCTCCAAGGACAAGCGCGCCCGGTTCTTGTCGCGGGCGGCGACCGCGACCTGGGATGCGATCATCATCACCCACTCCGCCTTCAAGTTCATCGGCGTGCCCTCCACCTTCGAACAACAGATGATCCAGGGCGAGTTGCGGCTCTACGAGGATCTGCTGGTCAAGGTCGACAGTGAGGACCGCGTCTCGCGCAAACGCCTCGAGCGGTTGAAAGAGGGTCTGGAGGCGCGGCTACAGGCCCTTACCACCAGGAAGGATGATCTTCTCACCATCTCGGAGATCGGCGTCGATCAGATCGTCGTGGACGAAGCGCAAGAATTTCGCAAGCTCTCCTTCGCCACCAACATGTCGACCTTGAAGGGCATCGACCCGAACGGATCGCAGCGGGCCTGGGATCTCTATGTCAAATCCCGCTTCATCGAGACGAAAAACCCCGGCCGGGCGCTGGTGCTGGCCTCCGGTACGCCGATCACCAATACACTGGGCGAGATGTTCTCAATCCAGCGCCTGCTCGGCCACGAGGACCTCCATGAGCGTGGTCTGCACGAGTTCGATGCTTGGGCATCCTGCTTCGGGGATACGGTGACCGAGCTCGAGATCCAGCCATCGGGCAAATACAAGCCGGTCAGCCGCTTCGCATCTTTCGTGAATGTGCCCGAGCTGATCGCGATGTTCCGCAGCTTTGCGGATGTGGTCATGCCGTCAGACCTCCGCGAGTATGTGCGGGTGCCCGACATCTCGACCGGCCGCCGACAGATCCTGACCGCAGCGCCAACGCCGATGTTCAAGACCTATCAACAGCTCCTGGAAACACGAATCAAGGCGATCGAAGAGCGTGAGGGGCCTGCCCAGCCGGGCGATGACATCCTGCTCTCCGTCATCACCGACGGCCGCCATGCGGCGATCGACTTGCGCTTGGTCATGCCTGCCGTCGATGACGAGCCGGACAACAAGCTCAATCTCCTGATCCGCAACGCGTTGCGCATCTGGCAGGAGACCTCGCACAACACCTATCTGCGCCCGGACGAAAAACCCTATGAGCTCCCGGGTGCGGCGCAGATGATCTTTTCCGATCTCGGCACAGTCAACGTCGAGAAGACCCGTGGTTTCTCCGCCTATCGGTGGATTCGCGACGAGCTAATCCGCCTCGGTGTGCCGCCGTCGGAGATCGCCTATATGCAGGACTTCAAGAAAACCGAAGCCAAGCAGCGCCTGTTCGGCGATGTCCGTGCTGGCCGGGTGCGTTTCCTGATCGGTAGTTCCGAGACGATGGGCACGGGCGTCAATGCCCAGCTTCGCCTGAAGGCACTCCACCATCTCGACGTCCCATGGCTGCCGTCCCAGATCGAGCAGCGCGAAGGCCGGATCGTCCGCCAGGGCAATCAGCACGATGTCGTCGATATCTTCGCCTATGCCACGCAAGGTTCGCTCGACGCCAGTATGTGGCAGAACAACGAACGCAAGGCCCGCTTCATCGCTGCCGCCCTCTCCGGCGATACCTCGATCCGGAGGCTGGAGGACCTCGGAGAAGGTCAGGCCAACCAGTTCGCCATGGCCAAGGCCATCGCGTCCGGCGACGAACGCCTGATGAAGAAGGCGGGGCTCGAAGCCGATATTGCCCGGCTCGAACGCCTCCGTGCCGCGCATGACGACGACCTGTATGCTGTCCGCCGGCAGATCCGCGACGCGGAGCGAGACATCGAGCATGCGACGCGTCGGATCGCCGAGATCGGTCAGGATATCGAGCGGCGCATCCCGACACATGGCGACGCTTTCTCGATGACCGCGCTCGGCCAACCATACGCTGAGCGCAGGGAGGCGGGCCGCGCCGTCATGAAGGAAATTTTGACACTCGTACAGCTCCAGAGCCAGGGCGAGGTCCATCTCGGAACGATCGGTGGCTTCGATCTCGTCTTCGACGGCGAGCGGATCGGCAAGGACGGCTTCCACTACCAGACCCGTCTTCAGCGAACCGGTGCAGACTACGAGGTCGATCTGGCCGTCACCGTCACGCCGCTTGGCGCGATCTCTCGCCTCGAACATGCGCTTGACGGGTTCGACGATGAACAGAGGCGGTTTCGACAACAGCTCGACAGCGCCGAACGGCGGCTTGTATCATACCGTTCGCGAGATGGTGGCGCTTTCGCTTTCGCCGACGAACTTGCCGACAAGCGTCGGCAGTTGCGCGAGAACGAGGCATTGCTTGCGGCAGATGTAATGGCTGATGCTGATCAAGCTTCGGCCGCATAGCGACGCTGCTGCGCAAAATTCAGGTGCATGCGATGAGCCATGGGCCGTGGTTGCTCGCGGGCCATTCTTTTTGCTCAAAGTTCATCTTCCGGGGTGTGCCCATCCGCGGCGTTCAACACAGGACCTGGATCGATCGCGTCCTCCGGGGCAATTTCCGCCGCAGCAAGGTTCTTGCGCCGCTTATTCGGGTTCGGCGATGTGGATCGGAGCCCGTCAATGTGCTCGTGCAGATCGGGTGCGATGTTGTTCCACATCGGATCGAGCAGGAAATCGATGCCCTCACGTCTTGCATGCTTGGCAGCGGGGACGAAGTCGCTGTCGCCGGCGACAAGTACGATCTGATTGACGAGACGCTTTTCGGCCAGAACGGCGATATCGAGTCCGATCTTCATGTCGACAATCTTCTGACGGGCGTAATAATAGAAGTCGTCGTCGGTGAGGTCTGCCCAAAGCTTCGTGCCCTTGATCAGATCTTGCATTACAGCAGGCCTCAGCGTCCACGCGCCGTTTTTCTCATCCAGGCGACCCAGTCTGAGCGCCGTCTTTCTGTTCTGGCGAAGCTCGGCGTGAAGAGCTTTCCTGAACACAGCTTCAGGCTGGGTCGCCAGATTGAAAGCCTTTTTGGACAGCGGTGTATGGAGCCGCTTCTCCAGTGGCGGGCAATCGTAGAAATAGATGCGGTAAAGGTCGGCAACCTTGTTGCTGCCCTGCCCTTTGCCACCCCGGGTATAAAGGTGCGCAAGGCACATGCGGTTCAAAGTTTCGGCCACGGCGCTCGGATCGTGGCGGTCGATGTCGGGATAAACCGTGCCAAACCGGCGCACGAAGAATCCGCCATCGACAAGAATTGCGGTGGTTTTCATCAATCCTCCAAAACGGAAAACCCCCTGGGGCGGGTCGACCGTTTATAAAAAGGGATCGACAGCAACCAGGGGGGCGATTGAGACCATAATTATGAAATCGTCGAGGGGATGTCAAGGGAAGCACATGCGCTGCCGCCTGACCGGGACGGCAACTGAAATAGGAAAGTAGGAAAGAAAAGGAAAGAAATTTCCTCGCAGGTCGGTCAGCCCGTCGGCGCTTACGCTCAACCGCAACCTGCGCAACCCGGCCCCTCGCCCGTCGCAGAGCTATCAGCTCCGCTCGGGCATCGCGGCAGGGCCGCTCGATTGCAGTGGCGCCGGCCCGCCCGCCCCGCGCTCCGGGAGGTGTCTTCGAAGGAATGAAGACATGAAGGAGCAGCAAGCCTGCCGCTCCGTACCCGACAAGGAGCAAACCGATGCAGATCCTCAAGATCGATCCCCGCGCGCTGAACGCAAACCCGGACGACGCCCGCCAGTCGAAATCCTCACCGCAGGCAGATGCGTTGCTGCTGGCAACGGTGAAGGCTGTCGGCATCATTCAGCCACCCGTCGTGTCGCCTCAGGTGGATGGCGGCAATGGCTACCTGATCCAGGCCGGACACCGCCGCGTTCAGGCCGCGATCGCCGCCGGCCTCGAAGAAATCGATGTCGTCGTCAGCGAGGCGGCAAACGACAATGGCGCCATGCGTTCGATGGTCGAAAACATCGCCCGCGAGCCACTGAACCCCGTCGACCAATGGCGTGGCATCGAACGGCTTGTCGCGCTCGGCTGGACTGAGGAAGCGATCGCCGTGGCGCTCTCCCTTCCCGTCCGCCAGATCCGCAAGCTGCGCCTGCTTGCCAATGTCCTGCCCGCCATGCTCGACCAGATGGCCCGCGGCGATATGCCGAACGAGCAGCAGCTGCGCACGATTGCATCCGCGTCGCTCGACGATCAGAAAGAGGTCTGGAAGGCCAACAAGCCGAAGAAGGGCGATACGGCTTCATGGTGGCAGATTGCCAACGGTCTCTCGAAAACAAAGATGTTCGCCCGCGACGCAAGCTTTGGCGACGATCTCCGCGAAGCCTATGGCATCGAATGGGCGGATGACCTGTTCGGTCCCGCCGACCAGGACAATCGCTTCACCACCAATGTCGAAGCGTTCCTCGGCGCGCAGCAGGAATGGATGACCAACAATCTCCCGAAGAAGGGGGCGATCCTCGACGTGAGCAATTACGGGCAGCCGGAACTGCCGAAGAAGGCCGAACGCGTTTACGGCAAGCCTGGGAAGGATGACCAGACCGGCCTCTACCTCGATCGTGACGGCAAGGTGCAGACCGTCCATTATCGCATGCCTGAACCGAAGCCGGCCAAGGGCGGATCGGTGGTAACCGATGATGGCACGTCCGTTGAGGATACGACGGGTGCCAAGCAGCGACCCGACGTGACTCAGAAGGGCCACGACATGATCGGCGATTTCCGCACCGACGCGCTGCATGACGCGCTGGCCCGCGCGCCGATCGAGGACGACATGCTGATGGCGCTCCTCGTACTCGCCTTTGCCGGACAGAATGTCCGCGTCGATAGCGGTGCTGGGGGCGCTCTCTATGGCGGCGCGCGCTTTGGGCGCCATGCCTCGCGTCTCTTCACCGATGACGGCCGCCTGTCGTTTGACATGGACACGGTTCGCGTGACGGCGCGCGGCACGCTGGTCGATGTCCTGTCATGCCGCCGCGGCATGTCGAACAGCGGCGTTGTCTCGCGCATTGCCGGCGAGGCCATCGGCGCTGACGCTTACCTGCCGGATATGGGCGGCGAGGAGTTCCTCGTGTGCCTGTCGCGCCAGGCGCTCGAAGCCGCGGCGAAGGATGCTGGCATCGAGCCGAAGGCGCGCGTTCGCGAAACCCGGGCAGCGCTCGTTGAGCACTTCGCGGGCGATGCCAGCCTCGTGCATGCAAGCGCCCTGTTCGCTCCGGACCCACAAGATGTCACGGCTCTGCTTCGCCACGCGGAGGCGACGGACGGAGACGACGAGAGTGTAGAGCAGGAGCATGAGCATGAGGACGGCGTCTCCGACGACGAGACGATCGATGCCGACGCGGGTGAAGGCTTTGATGGCGCCGACGATCCGGAAGCCGAAGAGCTCGATGACCACGAGACCGCCTACGGCATTGCCGCCGAATAGGCTCCAGCCAACAGATCTCAGACCCATCGCGCCGCCGGCTTCACCGCCGGCTTCACC
>NZ_LMGD01000025.1:0-154699 GCF_001427345.1 Rhizobium sp. Root149 | reverse complement strand
AACCCAGACTTTCTCAAGAACGAAGGACTTCGTCGCCAGCAGCGCCGCCGCCCTCGTCAGTGATCGGCGTTATAGGGAAACCAATTTTATCCGTCAACAGCCAATGTCAGAAATCTGTCATTTTTTTCACCAGGCCTCCCGCCGCCCGTACTCCAAGGGTATGGTTCCCCCTAATTTCTGGGAGAATTCTATGCAAGTGCTTGATGAGAAACAAACCCGCGAGGCTCTGCCCTTCGACGAGCTGATCTCGGCTATAGAGAGAATGTTTGCGAGCGACTGCGTAACGCCGTTGCGGCACCATCATGAAATGGAGGTACCGGGCGAGGCAGATGCGACGATGCTGCTCATGCCTTGCTGGCTACCGGGACAGTATAGCGGCGTGAAGTTTCTGAACCTGTTTCCCGATAACCATCTTCGTTCGCTGCCAACGATCATTGGGCGATATCTTCTTTCCTCGGGGAAAACGGGCGAGATACTGGCCCTGATCGAAGGCGGTGAATTGACCGCGCGGCGTACCGCTGCGACATCCGCGCTCGCCTCTCGCTATCTTTCTCGTGAAGATTCGAGGGATTTGGTGATGGTTGGGACCGGCCGCCTCTCGCTCAATCTCATGGAGGCGCATTACAGGGTTCGCCCCATTGAGCGTGTACGGATCTGGGGACGTGATTTGCGTAAGTCGTCTCTCCTTGCTGAAGAGGCCATAAAGTTGGGCATCCCGGCTGAGGCGGCTCCCAGTCTGGAGGATGCGGCGCGCCAAGCAGACATCATCTCCTGCGCCACGCTTTCAAATGAGCCGCTGATCCGTGGCGAATGGCTGAAGCCCGGATGTCACGTCGATCTGGTCGGCGCATTCAAACCCACTATGCGTGAAAGCGATGACACTGCCATTCAACGTTCAAGCGTGTTTGTTGATACCTATGAGGGTGCTACGCACGAGGGCGGCGACATTGCCATTCCGCTGAAAACAGGTGTTCTCAAGCTGGAGGATATCCGCGGAGACATGCGCGAACTCGTTACCGGAAAACGCCCGGGCAGGACATCGCAAGCCGAGATCACTCTGTTCAAATCGGTGGGTGCGGCGCTTGAGGATCTGGCAGGCGCTATTCTCGCCTATGAAACCACGCTTCGGGCAACTGATAACCGATGATATCATCCCGAATTTCCCTACCTGAACTTCCCATTACATCCGTACTCTCCGAAATCGGCCAGTCGCTTGCGACCGGAAACCGACTTGTGCTTTCAGCGCCACCTGGCGCTGGCAAGACCACGACTGTGCCGCTTTATCTTGTGGATCAAGAATGGTGCACCGGGCGAATCATTCTCCTGGAACCTCGCCGTCTGGCAGCGCGTGCAGCAGCCTCACGCATGGCGACAATCCTCAACGAACAGGTTGGTCAGACCGTCGGTTACAGAATGCGCCTCGACAATCGCATTTCGAAGGCGACTCGCATCGAGGTGGTGACCGAAGGCGTGTTCACCCGGATGATCCTGGAAGATCCGGAGCTGGCGGGCGTATCTGCCGTTCTATTCGATGAGTTTCACGAAAGGTCACTGGACGCCGACTTCGGATTGGCGCTTGCCTTGGATTCGCAGGGAGCTTTGCGCGAAGACCTCCGGCTCATTGTCATGTCGGCGACACTGGATGTCGATCGGGTCTGCGCACTTCTCGATAGTCCCCCCTTGGTGAAAAGCGAGGGACGAACCTTCCCCATCGAGATGCGACATGTTGACCGCGACGCCAGCGAAAGGATCGAGGACAGCGTGGCTCGCGCGATCCTTTCGGCACACGATCGGGAAAATGGCTCGATCCTCGCATTCCTGCCCGGGCAAGCCGAAATCAAGCGCGTGCAGGAGCGGCTGATTGGCAAATTGCCGGAAGCGACTGTTCTAGCACCTCTCTATGGTGCCATGTCGCAACGGGATCAGGATCTCGCCATCAAGCCTTGCCCTATCGGCCAGCGAAAAGTGGTTCTTTCGACATCGATCGCGGAGACCTCTATTACGATCGATGGGGTGCGAATCGTCATTGACAGCGGACTGCAACGATTACCCGTGTATGAACCGTCAACGGGGATTACCAGGCTTGAAACGGTCCGTGTTTCCCGAGCATCGGCAGACCAGAGAGCAGGCCGAGCCGGAAGAACGGAGCCGGGAATCGCTATTCGTCTTTGGCATGCGGGACAAACTGCGGCCCTGCCCGCTTTCACACCACCGCAGATCCTGGCGAGCGATCTGGCTGCACTGGCGCTGGATCTCGCCCACTGGGGTGTGAAAAATCCAGCAACCCTCTCCTTTCTGGATCAGCCCCCGCTCGCTGCATTGACAGAAGCGCGCAATCTTTTGCGGATGATGGAAGCGCTGGACAAGAACGACGCGCTGACCGTTCGTGGGAAACTGATGCGGGACCTTTCTCTTCCCCCTCGGTTGGCCGCGATGGTGATTGCAGGCGCCGAACGCGGTGAAGCTCGCAAGGCGGCTCGACTAGCCATACTGTTGACGGAACAAGGTCTGGGCGGACAAGACGTCGACCTCGACTCTCGACTGCGTCAGTTTGGCAGTGAACGCGGTGAGCGAGCTGAGGCGGCACGCGGTCTGGCTGACAGACTCGCTAAATCGCTGCCAAAGGCCACGGGGCAGGCGGAAGATCTCTCGGCAGGCCAGCTGCTTCTGCACGCCTTTCCGGACCGTGTGGCCATCCAACGCGGTGCACGCGGCCGATTTGTCATGGCAAATGGCCGTGGTGCAGAACTTCCCGAGACCGAAAGACTTTCCGGTTGTAAGTACCTTGTAATTGCCGACCTGACAGGACGGGCCGCTCAGGCACGAATTTTGGCGGCCACAGAGGTTCGACGCAGCGATATCGAGGACGAACTCAAGCATTCGATTGTCTCGGGGGAAGAAGCCTTCTTCGATACGGCATCGAAACAGGTCCGCGCTCGCCGCGTCGTTCGCTTGGGAGCGCTCCTGATTGAGGAATCCCCTTTGCCCCGCCCAACCGGGGAGGCCGCTGCGCGTGGTCTTGCCGACGGAGTGCGGCAACTTGGCCTGCAGTGCCTGCCGTTCTCTAAGGAAGCCGAGCAGTTGCGTGACAGGATCGGCTTTCTTCACCGTACGATCGGCAGCCCTTGGCCCGATATGGCAGAGGAACGCCTGCTCGAGCGACTTGATGAATGGTTCGTACCCTTCCAAAGTGGCCGGACCCGACTGGACGCCGTGGATGCCGGAAGTTTGATGGAGGGACTGAAATCCCTCATTCCCTTTGAGCTTCGTCAGGATCTTGCTCGCCTTGCGCCGACGCATTTCGAAGCGCCCACCGGTCAACGCCATCCGATCCGCTATGATGGAGAAGAACCGGTTCTTGCCATCCGGGTGCAGGAACTATTTGGTCTCAAGGCACATCCGGCCGTAGCGGGCGGCAAACTGCCGCTGCTGCTTGAGTTGACTTCTCCGGCACATCGTCCGATCCAGACCACGCGAGATCTTCCCGGATTCTGGTTTGGCTCCTGGAAAGATGTCCGAGCGGATATGCGCGGACGCTATCCCAAGCATCCGTGGCCGGAAGATCCTGCACATGCGCAAGCTACGCACCGGGCGAAGCCCAAAGGAACCTGAGATGGAAAGCCAGTCGATCCGCCATTTGCAGTTCGGGCGCAGCAGCCGCAGCCTTCGCCTGCAAACGCTGATCTGGCTTCGCTGGCTAGCTGTCGCCGGGCAGGCGCTCACCGTATTCGTCGTTGCCGTGGTCCTTCACTTCGATCTGCCGCTCCTGGAAGCAATTTTGCTGATTGGAGCACTCGGTCTAGTCAATCTGACCTTGGCCTTGAGATATCCTCCAACACATAGACTTCAGCCGGGAGCGGCCCTTGTTCTTCTAGGTTTCGACCTTCTGCAAATGGGCGGGCTTCTCTTCATTACAGGCGGGCTTGCCAACCCGTTCGCATCCCTCCTCTGCGTCCCGGTCATCATCTCCTTCGCGTCGCTGCCGCTTCGCCACTCCCTCTGTCTTCTGTCATTTGCGATGAGTTGCGCAACACTTCTGGCCCTGACGCCTTATCCTGTGCCGTGGCAAGGAGACGAGAATCTGGTCGTTCATCCGCTGCTGCTTCTGGCCTTCTGGGCGGCAATCGTTTCGATGATGGCCTTCGCGGCATTCTATGCCTATCGCGTTTCCATGGAAGCCACTCTGCTTGCCGATGCGCTGGCCGCAACCGAACTGGTACTGGAACGAGAAAAGCACCTGTCGCAACTGGATGGCCTTGCAGCGGCCGCCGCGCATGAACTGGGCACACCGCTTGCGACGATCAGTGTGGTGGCCAAGGAAATGGAGCGAGAACTCAAGCATGATGAGAAGTTTGGCGAAGATGTTGCCCTGCTGAGAAGCCAGAGCGAGCGCTGTCGCGACATTCTTCGTCGCCTGACATCGCTTTCCGCGGAAAGCGAAGACCATCTTCGTAGGCTTCCCCTCTCCTCGCTTGTCGAAGAAGTCATTGCCCCCCATAGACAATTCGAGGTCGAGATTGCGCTGGTAGAAAAAGGGGAGCGTGAGAGTGAACCGGTCGGAGCCCGCAATGCAGCGATCATGTATGGCCTCGGCAACCTGATTGAAAATGCCGTCGACTTCGCACGCTCCCGTGTCACGATTACCGTGGAGCACAACATAGACGTTGTCGCCATTACCATCGAAGATGATGGAACCGGTTTTGCCCCTGATGTTTTGACACATATCGGAGAGCCTTACATGTCGTCGCGCTCGAGACAGGACGAGCGGGCGGGCGGCCTCGGACTCGGTCTGTTCATCGCCAAGACTTTGCTGGAACGGTCTGGCGCAAAATTGACGTTTACCAATCGGGCAACCGGTGCGAGCGGGGCACAAATTCGGGTCGTATGGCCTCGATCCTTGATGGATATCAATAGTGAACGGGCCATATGAGCTAGATTGCTTTCCTTGACGTAGAATCCATGCGAGGAAGCAGACGAAGGAGAAAAAGATGGAATTGGAGCAGATGGAGTCTTCGACGGCTACCGAATCCCAGGTGCATCTTGGACCGGACCCATCGCTGTTGCTCGTGGATGACGATGCGCCCTTTCTGCGCCGACTGGCGCGTGCCATGGAAAGCCGGGGCTTCAAGGTGGAGATCGCTGAATCCGTAGCAGAGGGCATCGCGAAGGCCAGAGCACATCCGCCGAAGTTTGCCGTTGTGGATTTGCGGCTGGGCGACGGCAATGGGCTGGATGTCATCGAAGCGATCCGCAAGGGACGGGAGGACACGCGCGTCATCGTTCTCACGGGCTATGGAAACATCGCAACCGCCGTCACGGCCGTAAAACTCGGTGCAGTCGATTATCTCTCCAAACCCGCGGATGCCGATGATGTCTATGCAGCGCTGACGCAGCGGCCAGGCGAGAAGGCAGATGTACCGGAAAACCCCATGTCTGCCGATCGCGTGCGCTGGGAACATATTCAGCGCGTTTACGAGATGTGCGAACGCAATGTCTCGGAGACGGCGCGTCGGCTGAACATGCACCGGAGAACCTTGCAGCGCATTTTGGCAAAACGCGCACCGCGCTGATCAGTTTTCAGTCGTTTCAGCATCCTCAAAGCTTTGGCCGGTCGCCCATTCGGCGGCGAGCAGGCGTTGCGCCGCCGTGCGTGCAAAGCTCAGCGTGAGTGCCTTGCGGCTACTGGCGGAAAGCCGGTGCTCAGGCGCATCTCGCAGCAGATGCGCGCCATAGCCGTCCGACAGAATCAGGCCGCAGTCCTCCGGAAAGATATCGAGTGGCACGTCTTTATGGGTCGCAAAGAACAGGCGGTCGCTGAAATCCCGATAATCCGGCCACTTCTGGTCTACCCGAAAATCCTCGACCGAGGTTTTTATTTCAACGATCCAGATTTCGCCCTTCGGTGACAGGCTGATCAGGTCGACGCGCCTGCCACTAGCGAGCGTCAGTTCGGGCAAAACGGAATGGCGCATGTCATTGAGCAGGATCTGTACGCCGCGACGCACCATCATGGCTCTTTGTGACTGGCGACCATCAATCAATGGGCTCACGGCGCCCAGTCTGATAATTGTCAAGTCGAGGGTCTCCGTATCTCTGGCCAACGAGGCGAATCACTGTGTTGTCTCTCGATATCCGGAAATGTAGCTGGCATTGCGGACCACGTAGACAATTTGCGAATTTAGCTTCAGCTTCGAGAATTGTTGCAAAAAGGCAATGCCCCTTCCAATTGTGCAGTCGCGAAGGCCTGTGCCTTTCTGCGGCCTTGCCAAGCCCCACCGGTTCGCAAATAAACCTGAAATCTAAGGCGTCTGAACACGTCTTTGATTTCACTCCTTTTCATGAGAATTCCATGCGCTTCCGCCACAGCATGATCGCATCCGGCCTTCTTTCCATGCTTGCCCTGGCCGGCTGCTCCACGACCTCATCTGACACGAAGGTCGCGACCATCCGCACCGAGACGAACCAGATCTTCTCAGACGCCTATGGTCCGGTGACCGATGCAGGCTATTCGCTTCCGGCGATCCCGATCAACCGCGTAGACAAGAAGTTTCATCGTCAGATTGTCGATTTCGAAACCAAGGAACGCCCTGGTACGATCATCGTCAATACGCGCGAACGCTTCCTCTATTACATCCTGCCAAATGGTAAGGCTGTTCGCTACGGTATCGGCGTCGGCAAGCAGGGCTTTGCATGGTCTGGCGAGGCCTATGTAGCTTGGAAGCAGGAATGGCCGACGTGGCATCCACCGAAGGAAATGGCAGCACGCCGTCCTGATGTCGCCCGCTATGTTGAGGACGGCATGGGTCCGGGAATCAACAATCCGCTCGGTGCGCGCGCGATGTACCTGTTCAATGAAAAGGGTCAGGATACTCTGTTCCGCCTGCACGGCACGCCGGAGTGGGCTTCCATCGGCACCGCAGCGTCTTCTGGCTGCATCCGGTTGATGAATCAGGACGTGATCGACCTTTACAGCCGCGTTCGTCCGGGTCGCGCAACCAAGGTTGTCGTCATTCAGTAACCCGAATCTCTTCTTCCAAATAGAAAACGGCACGTCTCGGCGTGCCGTTTCGCGTTCAGGAATGCGAGAGGTGAAACGTTGGTTTCACCTCTCGGCTCAGGTCAAACCGCCGCAGCCTTGGCCTTCGCCTCCAGGCGACGGCGGTGCAGGACTGGCTCGGTATAGCCATTCGGCTGTACGCGGCCCTGCAATACAAGTTCAAGGGCGGCCTGGAAGGCGACCGAATCGTCGAATCGACCGGCCATTGGCTGGTAAGCTGGATCACCGGCATTCTGGCTATCGACGACCGCGGCCATGCGCTTCATGGTTTCAGTAATCTGATCTTCTGTAACCAACCCATGATGCAGCCAGTTCGCCATGTGCTGGGCAGAAATACGCAGCGTGGCACGGTCTTCCATCAAACCGACATTGTTAATATCCGGCACTTTCGAGCAGCCAACACCCTGATCGACCCAGCGCACAACGTAGCCGAGAATACCTTGGGCATTGTTGTCGAGCTCGCGTTGCACTTCTTCAGCCGTCCAGTTTGGTCGCGGAGATACCGGCACAGAGAGAATATCGGAAAGTTTGGCACGAGCGCGTGACTTCAGCCCGTCCTGCACTTCAGCAACGTTGACCTTGTGGTAGTGCGTCGCGTGCAGGGTTGCGGCGGTAGGCGATGGGACCCAGGCCGTATTCGCACCGGCCTTCGGATGCGCGATCTTTTGCTCCAGCATAGCTGCCATAAGGTCAGGCATGGCCCACATGCCCTTGCCTATCTGAGCATGACCGGAAAGACCGCAGGACAGGCCAATGTCGACATTCCAGTTCTCGTAGGCGGCAATCCATGCCGCCTGCTTCATGTCGCCCTTTCGGATCATCGGGCCGGCTTCCATCGAGGTATGAATTTCGTCGCCCGTCCGATCCAGGAAG
The DNA here is from genome assembly GCF_001427345.1 of Rhizobium sp. Root149. Lineage (NCBI taxonomy): Bacteria > Pseudomonadati > Pseudomonadota > Alphaproteobacteria > Hyphomicrobiales > Rhizobiaceae > Rhizobium > Rhizobium sp. Root149. Next base: position 146,769 of record NZ_LMGD01000025.1, on the reverse strand, counting down.
CCCGTATTGATGAAAACAACGCGATCCTTCGCCTGGCGGATACATTCTTTGAGGTTCACGGTGGTGCGCCGCTCTTCGTCCATGATGCCCATCTTGATCGTATTGGATGCCATGCCGAGCGCCTTTTCGACGCGAGAGAAGATTTCGCAGGCAAACGCGACCTCTTCAGGACCATGCATCTTCGGCTTCACCACATACATGGAGCCTGCGCGCGAGTTCTGGCGGCGTCCCTGCGGTCCGATATCGTAAAGAGCAATAAGCGCCGTGACCATGGCATCCATGATGCCTTCCGGGATCTCCCGCCCGTCCCGATCCAGAATTGCCGGGTTGGTCATGAGGTGACCGACATTTCGCACGAGCATGAGCGAACGACCCGGTACAGTCACTGCGGACCCATCCGGGCCTTCAAAGGCCAGATCAGGATTGAGGGCACGAATGAACGTCTTTCCGCCCTTGGACACTTCCTCCTTCAGGTCACCCTTCATGAGGCCGAGCCAGTTGCGATAGATGACGACCTTATCCTCGGCATCCACAGCCGCGACCGAATCCTCGCAATCCATGATCGTGGTGATTGCCGATTCCAACCAGACGTCCGAAATATGAGCGGGATCGTCCTTGCCAATCGGTGTCGATGAGTCGATTCGGATCTCGATGTGCAGGCCGTTGCGTGTCAGCAGGATAGCAGTGGGCGATGCGGCCTCTCCCTTGAAGCCTGCGAACTGGGCAGGTTCATCAAGACCCGCAACCTTATCGCCGAGTTTCACGTGAATCGTTCCACCAGAGACTTCAAAGCCCGTGACATCCGTCCAGCTCGCCTCAGACAGCGGAGCCGACTGGTTCAGAAAATCGCGCACCCAGGCAATCACCTTCGCACCCCGGACCGGGTTGTAACCGGCGCCCTTGGCAGCGCCATCCGCTTCAGGGATTGCGTCCGTGCCATAGAGGGCATCGTAAAGCGATCCCCAACGTGCATTGGCCGCATTCAGCGCATAACGCGCGTTCATGACCGGAACGACCAGTTGAGGGCCCGCGATACGGGCAATTTCCGCATCGACATTTTCAGTTGATACCGTGAAATCCGGGCCCTCGGGCAGCAAATAGCCTATTTCACGCAGGAAGGCTTCATAGGCTGCAAGGTCGGTGGGCGATCCGTTCTTTCGGTACCATTCGTCCAGCTGGTTTTGAAACGCATCGCGCTTTTCGAGAAGGTCGCGGTTCTTCGGTGCGAGCTCATGAACGATTGCCGACAGCTCAGCAAAGAACCGGTCCGCATCCAGGCCACTTCCCGGCAGGGCTTCCTCCACCAGAAAGCGGTGAAGTGCAGTATCGATTGCCAACCCATGTACGTCGATGCGGCTCATCAGGAATTCTCCATAAACATTCATGCCAAGGTTTTTTGCGCGGTGGGACCGCTTAGTCAATCCGGCATTCGTTGAATGATCATGTTCGAGATCATACGGACCGCGGCATGACGCGCATGGGAAGACCGTTCTGCGGCTGGGTCGTCAACCTCTGGACGGGCCAAGGCTTGACGTTCGGAAGTGATTCGAAGCGGAACCGCGACAAGAGAACAGCCAAGGCGATTACGGCCTCCTGCATGGCAAACGTGGCTCCGATACAGGTGCGTGGTCCGGCACCGAAAGGCAGATATTGAAAGCGATCAATCCGGCTGCGGTTCTCGGGCAGAAAGCGTTCCGGCATGAAAGCACGCGGCTTTTCCCAGTAAAGCTGATGGCGATGCAGCGTCCAGGGCATTACAAGAACGGTCGTTCCTGCGGCGATTTCCAGAACCTCACCGTTCGGGCTCGTCCAGGTATCATCCTTGATAGCCGCGCGGTTGATGGACGGGGCGGGTGGATAAAGCCGCATCCCCTCTTCGAAAGCTGCGCGTACGTGCGGCATCAAATCCAGCCACTCGACTGGATCAGCTCCACTTGTAATGACCCGGTCGATCTCCTCTTCCATCAGGGCTCGAAACTGCGGAGCATGAGACAGGCAATAGAGCGTCCAGGCCAAAGCGCGTGCCGTCGTTTCATGACCAGCGCCGATGAAGGTCAGAATATTGTCCTCTATCTCATCCAGGGTCAGTCCATCCGGTCCGTCAAGTTCCAGAAGCAGGGTGAGAAAATCATCCGGCGTCGTATCCCGGTTGCTCCGCATGCGGGCCTTCCTCTTTTCCATCGTCAGCCGAACGATTTCGCGAAACTTGCCCAGAACCTTGGCACCGCCGATACGCGTAACCCGCGGCACCCACGAAGGCGCGCGCAAGAGGTCCATGGGATCGACCCGTCCCATGCGATGCAGGAGCGAATCGACATCATCGGCAAAATTATCGCTCTGCGTGACGATTTCACCGGAGAACAGCGTCTCGGACAGAATTGCAAAGGCGAGTTCCGTCATATCGACGGAAATATCCTCTACCCTCCCCTCAGAGCCAATGTCTGCATACTTGGTCAGATACTCTTCGGACTTGGCCAGCATCTTTCCAGCGAAACCCTTGGCGTGACGCGGGGTAAACACAGGCGCCATGGCTTTGCGGGATCGCTTCCAGACCGGCCCTTCCGCCGTCAACAGGCCATCGCGGAGGATTGGTCGCAGAATGAGCTGCCGAATTTCCGACATTTCATAGTTGGCGGCGTTATCAACGAGAACGTAGCGAATGAGACGAGGATCGTTGACGATCAATGTCCGCTCGGCAAAGAACTTCGAGTTGATCCAGGGAAGTGTGTAGGAAGGCTCTCCCCAGAGTTCCAACGGGTTCCTGAAAACGGTCCGGATGATTTCCAACCGAGACGGGATCGCCGTTCGGGGATGGGGAGCCGGTGGCTCAAAGGGTTCCGGACGCATATCCATGGGCCTGTTCTCCTGACGGGATCAACAGGCCTTCATATCGGCACTTACAAGAGCGATTTCAATTCATCCAGCTTGTCGTTGACCAGCCAGCCGTAATAGTTCTCTTCCGGCAGGGAGCCTCCGCCGCCACGGTTGCGGGCGGCAAGCGCAGTTGCACGGCTGGCTGTATTGCCGACGTTATAAAGTGTGGCGGTAATCCCTGGATTGCGGGAGATGTCCATTCCGGCAATGTCTGCATAATCATCGATTGCTCGGCGGATCGTCGCCGCCATGTAGGCCAGAGACTTGTCCGGATCCATGATCGCCTTGTAGACACCCTGGGCGTCGGCCGGATCAAGCTTCGCATAGCCGGAGCGGCTGGCCACAAGGTCGGACTGCATGAGCGCGGTCAACGGGTTGAGCTGGCCCAAACCGAATGTCTGACCTGCATAGAACGGTTGGAAAAATACAGCGCTGAAGCGGTCATTGGGGTAGGAAACTCCATCGACCTTTTCACCTCGGAACGTTTGCTCCCAGACATTTTCGCGGCAGGACCAGAGTTTATAGGAATCGCTGAACCGCTCGCACTTTTCGAATTGCGGACGCGTAACGAACTGGGTGATCGACTCGCCCTTGTAGCTGAAGCGGAAGTTGTCACCGGCATAGGCCGCGGCCTTGACATAATAGGACTGGAGCCTGTCGTAAGCATCGACGTTATAGGTGTGCTCACCAACAATGGCGCCGACAATATGGATTGGATCAATGTCATATTGGCGAGCCGTCTGCTTGATCTTCGATATCAGTGACCGATCGCCAGCGAGAAGATCGCGAATCTTGTCGAACTTGTCATCGAATGTTGTCCTGCCCTCGCGGGTCCGTCGAACCGAAGCGCCTGGAATCTTGGGCTGCTCGGCATTGCGGTTGCCTGGCGGCACAGTGGTCAAGCTCCCGGCCTGAACCTCGGGCACGGAAAGCGCGAAAACCATCAAGACGGCGAGCAAAGAACGTTTCAAGACGAATATCCCAGGGAACAGCAGAGCATGCAGGCTCTTCAGCACGTTGCTTTCGGACGAATCAGAGATCCGAAATAAAAGGCACTTATGGGTATGAACCCATACTGAATGTAGAGCGACAAGGCGAGCCTGAGTGCTTCAATTTCCCGTCAAAAGGATCATCGAAGGCAAGGGCGCGTTGCGCCCTTGCCACTCGGCATACAAGCGGCGTTACAGAATATAGCGAGAAAGATCGGTATCGGCAGCAATATCGCCGACATGCTGGCGCACATAGGCCGAATCGATCGTCACTTCAGTATTGGGGCGATCCGGCGCGTGGAAGGAAATTTCGTCCAGCACCCGCTCCATCACCGTCTGCAGACGCCGCGCACCAATGTTTTCTACCGAGGAATTGAGATGCACCGCCACATCGGCAAGCGCATCGATCGCATCCTCTGTAAAATCGAGCGCAAGTTGCTCGGTCTCCATCAGCGCCTTGTACTGACGGATGAGACTTGCCTCGGTCTCCGTCAGGATACGCCGGAAGTCCTCCTTGGAGAGCGGCTTCAGTTCGACCCGGATCGGCAGGCGACCCTGCAGTTCAGGGAGAAGGTCTGACGGCTTTGCAACATGGAAAGCGCCAGATGCGATGAACAGAATATGGTCTGTCTTGACCGGACCATATTTGGTGGAAACTGTCGTGCCTTCTACCAAAGGCAAGAGATCACGCTGCACACCTTCGCGGGACACCCCTGCCCCCATACCGCCATCCCGCGCTGCGATCTTGTCGATCTCATCGAGGAAGACGATACCATCATTTTCAACCGAGCGAACGGCTTCTCGCTGGATGACTTCATTGTCGATCAGCTTATCGGATTCATCTCGAATGAGATCGCCGTAAGACTTCGAAACCGTTGTGCGAACCTTCTTGGTACGTCCGCCCATGGCCTTGCCGAACATGTCGGAAAGATTGAGCACGCCAATATTGGCGCCCGGCATGCCCGGAATTTCGAAGCCCGATGCACCGCTTCCGGTATCGGCGACCTCGATCTCGATCTCCTTATCGTCCAGTTCGCCGGAACGAAGCTTCTTGCGGAATGAGTCGCGGGTGGCGGGAGATGCGGTGGAGCCAACAAGAGCATCCAGCACGCGCTCTTCGGCACTTGCATGTGCCTTCGCCTGAACCTCGGCGCGCTTCTTATCGCGCACCAGCCCGATGCCGATTTCAACGAGGTCGCGGATGATCTGCTCGACATCGCGCCCAACGTAACCGACTTCCGTGAACTTCGTTGCTTCGACCTTGATGAAAGGAGCACCTGCCAGCTTCGCGAGACGGCGAGAAATCTCGGTCTTGCCGACACCGGTCGGGCCAATCATCAGGATGTTCTTCGGCATGACCTCATCGCGCAGGCTTTCATCGAGTTGCTGACGGCGCCAGCGATTGCGAAGCGCAATAGCAACGGCACGCTTGGCATCCTGCTGACCGATAATGTGCCGATCCAGCTCGGAAACGATTTCTCGTGGGGAAAAGTTTGTCATGATGTCCTCTTGGCATCTCCGTTTAGATCGGCCTTGCGGCCCGATCCGAGGAGCCCTTCACAATAGTTCTGACGGAGTTATTCGGCATCCAGCGTTTCAACGACCAGATTGTGGTTCGTGTAGACGCAAATATCGGCTGCAATATCGAGCGCCTGCCGGGCAATGTCTTCCGCAGACTTGTCCGTATCCATCAGAGCGCGCGCTGCAGCATAGGCATAGTTGCCGCCGGAGCCGATGGCGATGGTTCCATGTTCCGGCTCGAGCACGTCGCCATTGCCTGTGATGGCAAGCGTGATCTGCTTGTCCGCCACCAGCATCATTGCTTCCAGATTGCGCAGATATTTGTCTGTACGCCAATCCTTCGCAAGCTCCACTGCGGCACGCATCAATTGCCCCGGATACTGTTCGAGCTTCCGCTCCAGTCTGTCCAGCAACGTAAACGCATCCGCCGTCGCGCCAGCAAAGCCCGCAATGACATCGCCGCTCTTGCCGATGCGCCGAACCTTTCGTGCATTGCCCTTCATGACCGTCTGACCGAGACTCACCTGCCCGTCACCTGCCATGATCACCTTTCCGCCCTTGCGGACGGTAATGATTGTCGTCATGTCTCACCTTTTGCTCCGCCTGTGCGGAGACATCATTCCCGGTTGATTCCGGCTGTTGAGGCACATGTAAGTGTGAGGCGGCGGATTGCAAATCGTTCGACCTCGACCGTCCATTCGGAATCGTTTGCACGGGAAGCGGGCGGCTGATAAGCAGCAGCAATGTTTTCCGTGTTCAGGAACCGGTGAGTACAATGAGCGAACGCCGCGCTTCGATTTCGCGCAAGACCAACGAGACGTCCATTTCCGTCAGCGTCAATCTGGACGGGACCGGCACCTCCAAGATCTCGACCGGCATTGGTTTTTTCGACCACATGCTGGAGCAATTGTCGCGACATTCGTTGATCGACATGGAGATCGACTGCAAGGGCGATCTGCACATCGACGATCATCATTCCGTGGAGGATACCGGTATCGCAATCGGTCAGGCGATTTCCAAGGCACTTGGAGATCGCCGCGGGATCACCCGGTATGCATCGCTGGATCTTGCCATGGACGAAACCATGACCAAGGCCGCGGTCGATCTTTCCGGTCGCCCTTTCCTTGTCTGGAACGTAACCTTCACGGCACCGAAAATTGGCACATTCGATACGGAACTCGTTCGCGAGTTCTTCCAGGCGCTCTCGCAGAATGCGGGGATCACTCTGCATGTCCTGAACCATTACGGTGCCAACAGCCATCACATCGCGGAAACCTGCTTCAAGGCGGTGGCCCGCGTATTGCGCACGGCAACCGAGATCGATCCGCGTCAGGCAGGCCGCGTTCCTTCGACGAAGGGCACGCTCGTTTAAGGTCAGGAGATTTCGTGATCAGCTATATCGTTCTGACCCCACCGGGAGGAGCCGAGCCGGACCATCGTTCGACGCGGTTTATCGCTGACCGGATGGTGTGGACGGCTTTTGTGTTTCCCGGGCTCTGGCTCCTGTTCAATCGCTGCTGGCTCTGGGGAATCGCAGTTCTGACGGCACAGTTCGCCGCAGGGTGGCTTGCTGACCGTCCCGGTCTGTTTTTCGCCGGAATGGCTGCGCAACTCTCCATTGCCCTCCTGACCGGTCTCGAAGGACGACAGATGCTGGTTCGGACACTGATGCGACGTGGCTGGGTTCTCGATACCGTCGTGACTGCACCGGATCTTGCTTCAGCCGAGCAGATCTATTTCGCTGGTCCTGCTGGCGACGTGCGCCAGATGACAACACCAAAGACCGACTGGACGAAACTTTCCGCGGAAGCTTCTCCCGCAACCCAGTACGGCCCGTCCTTTGGACTATTTGATACAGGAAGACGCTAATGCGCGTTGCAATCATCGACTATGGCTCAGGCAATCTGCGCTCGGCAACGAAGGCCTTTGAGCGCGCCGCACGCGAGGCGGGCCTTGATGCGGAAATATGCCTCACGGACAAACCGGATGTCGTGGCAAGTGCTGACCGGATCGTTCTTCCGGGCGTCGGAGCCTATGCCGACTGCCGGCGCGGTCTTGCCGCTGTTTCTGGGATGGAAGAGGCCCTCCGGGACGTTGTCGAGAACAAGGGCCATCCTTTTCTTGGCATTTGTGTCGGCATGCAATTGATGTCGACGCGTGGCCTCGAGAAGGAGACGACGCAAGGCTTGAACTGGATTGCGGGCGACGTGACGGAAATGACACCGTCGGATCCTGCTCTGAAGATCCCACAGATCGGGTGGAACACGCTGACGCTCAACCGACCACACGCGCTGTTCGACGGCATTGCGACGGGGCCTGATGGTTTGCATGCCTATTTCGTTCACTCCTACCATCTTGCAGCATCAAATCCGGAAGACGTAGTGGCGACAACCGATTACGGCGGTCCGATGACTGCATTCGTTGCGCACGAAAACACCGCCGGTGCGCAATTCCACCCTGAAAAGAGCCAGACACTTGGTCTCGCCCTGATTTCCAACTTCCTCCGCTGGATGCCCTGAGATGATCCTGTTTCCTGCCATCGACCTGAAAGATGGCCAATGCGTTCGCCTGAAGCTTGGTGATATGGACCAGGCTACGATCTACAATCCCGATCCTGCAGCACAGGCAAAGGCCTTCGAGGATCAAGGGTTCGAGTGGCTACATGTGGTGGATCTGGATGGCGCATTTGCGGGCGAAAGCCGCAATGGTTTCGCGATCGATTCCATTCTGAAAGCAACCAGGAACCCGGTTCAACTGGGCGGCGGCATCCGCACGCTTGACCACATCGAAGCCTGGCTGTCGCGTGGACTGACGCGCGTCATCCTGGGCACAGTTGCCGTTCGCAATCCCGCCCTCGTGATCGAAGCCTGCGAGAAGTTCCCAGGCCAGATCGCTGTCGGCATAGACGCCAAAGGCGGAAAAGTGGCCGTGGAAGGCTGGGCGGAAGCATCCGAGCTCGGCGTTATTGAGTTGGCTAAGAAATTCGAAGGTGCCGGTGTCACAGCCATTATTTATACCGACATCGATCGTGATGGCATCCTGACGGGTATAAACTGGGAATCGACCCTGCAACTGGCCGAGGCGGTTTCCATTCCTGTCATCGCATCTGGCGGCCTTGCCTCTCTGGACGATATCCACCGCATGCTGAAGCCAGACGCGGCCAGACTCGAGGGCGCGATTTCCGGCCGTGCACTCTATGATGGCCGCATTGATCCGACTGAAGCGCTTGCGGTGATTCGCGCTGCCAAGGAGGCCCGCCCATGACGCTGAAGGCTCGTGTCATTCCTTGCCTGGATGTCAAAGACGGCCGCGTGGTCAAGGGCGTCAACTTTGTTGATCTCATCGATGCAGGCGATCCTGTTGAAGCAGCGAAAGCCTATGATGCGGCCGGCGCGGACGAATTGTGCTTTCTCGACATCACTGCTTCCTCCGACAATCGCGATACCATTTTTGACGTCGTGGCTCAGACGGCAGAACATTGCTTCATGCCCCTGACTGTCGGTGGTGGTGTGCGCGCCGTCGGCGACATACGCAAGCTTTTGCTCGCAGGTGCCGACAAGGTTTCGATCAACTCCGCCGCAGTCAAGAACCCTGACTTCGTGGCCGAGGCTGCGGACAAGTTCGGCAACCAGTGCATCGTTGTCTCGATCGATGCCAAGCGCGTTTCCAGTGCACACGAAGCCCCTAGGTGGGAGATCTTTACCCATGGCGGACGCCAGGCTACGGGGATCGATGCTGTCGAGTTCGCTGTGACGATGGTCGCGAAAGGGGCTGGCGAGCTTCTTGTCACATCCATGGATCGTGACGGGACAAAAAGCGGCTATGATCTTGCTCTGACGCGCACCATTGCCGATGCAGTTCGCGTCCCTGTCATCGCGTCCGGCGGCGTAGGCAATCTCGACGATCTGGTGGCAGGCATTTCCGAGGGCCACGCAACCGCAGTCCTCGCAGCTTCCATTTTTCACTTTGGAACTTATTCGATCGGTGAGGCAAAACGCTACATGGCTGATCGCGGTATAGCCATGCGCCTGGATTGAGGAGAGAACGTATGAGCGGATTTTCTCTGACCGATCTCGAGCAGATTATTGCGGAACGCGCGAAAGCTGACCCGTCGGAATCCTGGACTGCGAAGCTCGTGGCCGCCGGTCAGGAGCGGGCGGCCAAGAAACTGGGCGAAGAGGCGGTCGAGACTGTCATTGCAGCCATTCAGAATAACCGGCAGGATCTTAAATCAGAGGCCGCTGATCTTCTTTATCATCTCTTGGTCGTATTGAAGATTGCAGGTATTCCGCTACAGGATGTACTGGAACAACTGCAACGCCGCACGGCTCAATCGGGCCTGCAGGAAAAGGCGAGCCGGAAACCAACATGACGATCGCCACCCAGCCCACTGGTTCCGATATGCCGGAAAGCAACCGCGATATCAATTACTCGCCCTTCTTTCTGTTTACATCCGAGGAGTGGGCGCGGTTCCGGGCTGACACGCCACTGACGCTCACCGCGGACGAAGTGCAGCGCCTGCGCTCTCTGCACGACCCGATAGACCTCAACGAGGTTCGCAGGATCTATCTCTCACTGTCGCGCCTGTTATCTGCCCATGTGGAAGCGTCACAGCTCCTGTTCCAGCAGCGGAACCGCTTTCTGAGCCTCTCGGATCAGGTGAAGACGCCCTTCGTGATCGGCATCGCGGGATCTGTGGCTGTCGGCAAATCCACCACGGCCCGCATTCTTCAGGAATTGCTGAAGCGTTGGCCGTCCAGTCCGAAGGTGGATCTGATCACCACGGATGGCTTCCTGTTTCCGAATGCGGTGCTAAAGCGCGAAAACCTGATGGAGCGCAAGGGCTTTCCGGAAAGCTATGATATCGGGGCACTTCTCCGCTTTCTCTCTGCCATCAAGGCGGGCGAACCGAATGTGCCAGCACCCCGGTACTCCCACCTGACATACGATGTTTTGCCGGATGAGTTCACGATTGTTGACAGGCCGGATATCCTGATCTTCGAGGGTATCAACGTGCTGCAATCCCGTACGCTGCCAGCGGATGGCACAATCGTGCCGATGGTCTCCGATTTCTTTGATTTTTCGATCTATATCGATGCGGAAGAATCGCTGATCCACAATTGGTACGTTCAGCGTTTCATGCGGTTGCGTGAAACGGCGTTTCGCGATCCGAGTTCTTATTTCAAGCGCTATGCATCAGTCGATGCGGATGCGGCGCTTGAAATCGCCGAGGGCCTTTGGCAGAACATCAATCTCAAGAACCTGCGTCAGAACATTCTGCCGACCCGACCTCGGGCGGATCTGATTTTGCGTAAAGGCAGCAACCATCTTGTTGAGACGGTTTCGCTCCGCAAACTGTAGGCGATCCATCGGCCACGATTGAAATTCCATCGCTGCCTATCAATCGTGGCATCATTCCCCGTTCGGGCGCCCACGCATCTTCTTGACTTCGGAACGGCCTGATTTTTCCTTCAAGCGTCGCTCGATGGCACCCTTGCTGGGCTTGGTTTTCCGGCGTGGTGGTGGCGGCGGCTTTGCTGCTTCCAGGAGAAGCTCCTTCAACCGTTCGCGAGCATCTTCGCGGTTGCGCTCCTGACTGCGAAAGCGGTTGGCCTCGATGATCAGCACGCCCTCTTTGCTGAGACGACGGCCCGCAAGCTTGGAGGCATTTTCCTTGATCCGGTCTGGAAGTGATGGCGAGCCCAGGAGATTAAAGAAAAGCTGAACAGCCGTCGAAACCTTGTTGACGTTTTGACCGCCTGGTCCGCCCGCCAGAACGAACTGCTCCGTCAGTTCCCATCCGGCAATCGTTATGCGGCTGTTGATGATGAGGGGGTCGCTGGCCATGAAAGTCTCCGGTCCCCTCTATTTCATAAAGTCGACCAAAAAGAAACCGCCGGCACGAGGCACCGGCGGTTCTGGGTAAGCGCATCGGTTCGCTGAACGTCAGGCTTCCACCAGCCGTCCCAGAGGTCTGTTCTTACTCGGCGGCGGCAAGAACACCCGGAGCGGCATCCCGGACTTTGCTGTCCACATGGTCTTCGAACTTGGCGAAGTTGTTGATGAACATGGTCACCAGTTTCTTGGCCTGCGCGTCATAGGCTGCTCCATCAGCCCAAGTCGAGCGTGGGTCGAGGATTGCGGTTTCCACGCCCGGAACTTTGACAGGAACCTGGAAGCCGAAGTTTGCATCCGTGCGGAATTCCGCCTTCTTCAACTCACCATTCAAAGCCGCAGTCAGAAGAGCGCGCGTTGCCTTGATCGGCATACGGCGACCGACACCATAGGCGCCACCGGTCCAGCCGGTGTTGACCAACCAGCAATCGACTTCATGCTTGGCGATCAGATCGCGCAGAAGATTGCCGTATTCCGTCGGATGGCGCGGCATGAACGGCGCACCAAAGCAGGTGGAGAAAGTTGCTTCTGGTTCCGTCACGCCCTTTTCCGTACCGGCCACCTTGGCGGTGTAACCAGACAGGAAGTGGTACATGGCCTGCTCAGGCGTGAGCTTTGCAATAGGTGGCATGACACCGAAGGCATCTGCCGTCAGCATGATGATGGTCTTCGGATGCGGAGCAATGCCCGTCGCCGACGCATTCGGAATGAAGTGCAGCGGGTAGGCGCTACGGGTGTTTTCCGTCAGTGATGCATCGTCGAAGTTCGGGACGCGGTTCTCATCAAGAACAACGTTCTCCAGAACCGTGCCGAAGCGGCGTGTCGCAGCATAGATTTCCGGCTCTGCCTCCGCAGAAAGACGGATCGCCTTGGCGTAGCAGCCACCTTCGAAATTGAAGATGCCGTTCTCGCCCCAGCCGTGCTCATCATCGCCGATGAGCGTACGGTTCGGATCAGCCGAGAGCGTCGTCTTGCCGGTGCCCGACAGGCCGAAGAAGACTGCCGAGTCACCCTCTGCGCCCACATTAGCCGAGCAATGCATCGGCATGACGTTCTTCTGCGGCAGAAGGTAGTTCAGGACTGTGAAGACCGACTTCTTGTTCTCACCAGCGTAAGACGTGCCGCCGATCAGGACGAGGCCGTTTGTCAGATCGCAGGCGATGACGGTTTCAGACCGGCAGCCATGACGCGCCGGGTCGGCACGGAAGCTTGGCAGGTTGATGATCGTCAGCCTCTGCTGGAAGCTTGCGAGTGTGGAGCGATCCGGGCGGATCAACAGATTGCGGATGAAAAGACCGTGCCAGGCCAGTTCCGTCACCACGCGGGTGGGCAGGGCGTTATCGTGATCAGCGCCGCCGATCAGATCCTGCACGTAAAGTGTCTTGCCTTGTGCATGGGCGAGCATGTCCTGGCGCAGAACTTCGAAGTGCTCGGGCGACAGTGGCTTGTTGTTGTCCCACCAGATGGTGGATTCAGTATTTGCATCGCGGACGACGAACTTATCCTTGGGCGAGCGGCCTGTGTGCTGGCCTGTCACTGCGCGCAGCGCGCCATCGATCGTGAGTTCAGCTTCGCCATTGCGAAGGGCTGCCTCATACAATTCGCTCTCGTTCAGGTTATAGTTGACGCGCTGAGCACCAACCAGCCCGAGAGCTTCAATGCTATTCGACGGATTGTAAGTTCCGTGCTGCTCCATGACGCGTTTTCCTTCAGCCATGTTGACGTTTGAATGACGCTAGCCACGATTTTTTAAAAAGAGCAAGGGCGGAATTTAGAAAAAATCAATAAAATCATATATTTAATCGATTTAAAGATTTTTTTCTATTTTTAAATCGGTTTGAATAGGTATGACTTTTGCCTATTCCCGCGGTGCTTCAAATTCGGCTAAATTTGATAGTGTGGAACCCTCTTTATCTTTGCCACAATTTGTTCCACCTTTATCCCCAAACACATGCTGACCGGAGCAGAAGCTCGGCTGGGCCACAATCCAGGAGACGCGTGTAGTATGGCGGAGACAGAGAAAATGCAGACGATAGCCCTGGTAGATGACGACCGAAATATCCTGACTTCAGTTTCCATCGCGCTGGAAGCAGAAGGATACCGGGTTGAAACCTACACTGATGGTGCGTCCGCGCTTGACGGTCTTCTGGCAAGGCCGCCCCAGCTGGCCATATTCGACATCAAGATGCCCCGTATGGACGGCATGGAGCTTCTGCGTCGCCTGCGCCAGAAATCCGACCTTCCGGTGATCTTCCTCACCTCGAAGGACGAAGAGATTGATGAATTGTTCGGCCTGAAGATGGGCGCAGATGATTTCATCACCAAGCCCTTCTCGCAGCGCCTGCTGGTAGAGCGCGTCAAGGCAATACTGCGTCGTGCCAGCGCTCGTGAAGGAGCCTCTGTCGCGGGTGCGACGCCCAAATCGGCCGCAGACCAAGCAGCCCGTACGCTGGAACGTGGACAGCTGGCGATGGACCAGGAGCGCCATACCTGCACTTGGAAAGGCGAACCCGTGACCTTGACCGTCACCGAGTTCCTGATCCTGCATTCGCTGGCCCAGAGACCGGGTGTGGTGAAGAGCCGCGACGCCCTCATGGATGCGGCCTATGACGAGCAGGTCTATGTAGACGATCGAACAATCGACAGTCACATCAAGCGGCTTCGCAAGAAGTTCAAGATGGTCGATACGGACTTCGACATGATCGAAACGCTCTATGGTGTCGGCTATCGTTTCCGCGAGGCTGCCTGACCTGCGCATCCAGACCGGTGCCCCTGCCATTGCGGGCGCGGAGCGGATATAAGGCACGAATCACCGTGACAGCTGCACGTAAGCAGGGTTTCGGTGGATGGCCTCTGGAAAGGACCTGGCCTTGGCCGATCAGACATTTCATACCCGCGAGCCCGATGAGGCCGAGCGCGAGACGCCGCGTCCGGCGCGGCGGGTATGGACGCATCCTTTTACGCTGATCCGGCGTATTTTCGGCAATGCCGTCTTTTCGAGCCTTACCCGTCGTATTCTGTTCTTTAACATCGCGGCGACCGTGGTGCTGGTTGCAGGCATCCTTTACCTGAACCAGTTCCGCGAGGGGCTGATCGATGCGCGCGTCGAGAGCCTTCTGACCCAGGGCGAAATCATCGCCGGTGCCATTTCAGCCTCGGCTTCCGTCGATACGAATTCGATCACCATCGATCCGGAAAAGCTTCTGGAGTTGCAGGCTGGGCAAAGCATTACGCCGGTTCCGAATGATGAGGATCTGGAATTCCCGATCGATCCGGAGCGGGTCGCGCCAGTGCTGCGGCGCCTCATTTCGCCTACCAGAACCCGCGCCCGTCTTTTCGACGCTGATGCGAACCTGCTGCTCGATTCACGCCACCTCTACTCGCGCGGCCAGGTGCTGCGGTACGAACTTCCACCCGTCGAGGGAGAATCCCAGACCTGGCCGGAATGGCTTACGAGCCAATTCAACCGTCTGCTTCAGCCGGGCAATCTGCCTGCCTACCGGGAAGCTCCAGGCGGTGACGGATCCATTTATCCGGAAGTGATGAATGCATTGACCGGCGTGCGCGGGGCCGTCGTTCGCGTCACCGACAAGGGTGAATTGATCGTTTCCGTCGCCGTACCCGTCCAGCGTTTCAGGGCCGTTCTCGGCGTCCTGCTGCTTTCGACACAGGCGGGTGATATCGACAACATCGTGCATGCGGAACGTCTGGCCATCATGCGCGTCTTCGGGGTCGCAACGCTTGTCAACATCCTGCTGTCCCTCCTTCTCTCATCCACGATTGCAAATCCGCTTCGCCGTCTGGCGGCAGCGGCCATCCGTGTTCGCCGTGGGGTGAAGCAGCGTGAAGAAATTCCGGATTTTTCCGCGCGTCAGGACGAGATCGGCAATCTTTCCATCGCGCTTCGCGATATGACCAATGCGCTATACGACCGCATCGACGCCATCGAAAGCTTTGCTGCCGATGTCAGTCACGAGCTAAAAAACCCTCTCACCTCACTCAGAAGCGCGGTCGAAACGCTGCCTCTGGCGAAGACTGAGGAATCCAAACAGCGCCTGACCAACATCATCTTTCATGACGTACGCCGCCTGGACCGGTTGATTACCGATATCTCCGATGCTTCGCGTCTTGATGCGGAACTGGCTCGTTCGGACGCGGCACCGGTGGATATGGAGGCACTGGCTGGTAATCTCGTCGAGATCTCTCGCCAGATCCGTAGCGGGCGCAAGCCGGTCGACATTGAACTCATCGTCGACCACAAGCCGGGCGCCAAGAGTGTCTATAAGGTCCATGGTCACGATCTTCGCCTCGGACAGATCATCACGAACCTGATCGAGAATGCGCGCTCCTTTGTGCCGGACAAGGATGGACGGATCACCGTTAAATTGTTCAAGAGCCGCAGCCGCTGCATCGTCCAGGTGGACGACAATGGTCCCGGCATCCGCGCCGAGGATATCGACCGCATTTTCGAACGGTTCTACACGGACCGACCCGAAGGTGAAAGCTTTGGCCAGAATTCGGGTCTCGGTCTGTCCATCAGTCGCCAGATCGCTGAAGCCCATGGCGGTACGCTGAAGGCTGAAAACCTGATGGATGGCACAACTGTCACTGGAGCTCGCTTTACGTTGTCGCTTCCGATGGGAGAGGCTGCGTGACGGCAGGAGATGCGTTCAACCTGCATGCTACCGCAATCGTGATCGGAACGCGTGGCCTGCTGCTAACTGGGCCGTCCGGAAGCGGAAAGACAAGTCTTGCCCTTTCGCTTCTGCAGCATGCGGCGAGTTTGAATGCTTATGCGGCTCTCATCAGCGATGACCAGGTTTTGATCGAAAGGCATGCCGATGAGATCCATGCCGTTCGCCCGCCTTCCATCGCAGGGTTGATTGAGGTTCGCGGCACCGGTATCGGTCGTCTGCGAAGCATAGATCG
The DNA here is from genome assembly GCF_001427345.1 of Rhizobium sp. Root149. Lineage (NCBI taxonomy): Bacteria > Pseudomonadati > Pseudomonadota > Alphaproteobacteria > Hyphomicrobiales > Rhizobiaceae > Rhizobium > Rhizobium sp. Root149. The sequence goes on along the minus strand of NZ_LMGD01000025.1, from coordinate 130,561 downwards.
CGCCCCTCTTCACCTTGCCATTTGCGTCTTGGCAGACCGGGTCGAGGAGCGTCTGCCGCCAGAAGACGAAGTATTTGATCTTGGTGTCCGTGGATCCTTGCCGATGATGCGCCTGCGGCATGATCATCCGGCCCCGCTGATCGTTTTGGCAGCAGTTCGACCGGAATTTTGTCACGAAAGCCCATTCCGCGAACTCTCCTTGCTTGATTTTTAGCTTGCACTTCGTTGTGACATGGACAAGATGGCTTCCCACCGCCTTGGGTCTGTTGCAGTGCAAAATTGAACCATGGACGATATTGTGTAGTGGGGGAAGAACTCAACATGATCGGACTTGTGCTTGTCACCCATGGCAAGCTGGCCGAGGAATTCCGACATGCTTTGGAGCATGTTGTCGGTCCTCAGAAAAACATTGAGACCGTTTGTATCGGTCCGGAAGACGATATGGACAGAAGGCGTCAGGATATCATGGACGCCGTTGAGAAGGTCGATTCAGGTTCCGGCGTCATCATCCTTACGGATATGTTCGGCGGCACTCCTTCCAACCTGTCCATCTCCGTCATGAGCAGTGGCAAGACCGAAGTCATTGCTGGCATGAACTTGCCGATGCTGATCAAGCTCGCAGGCGTTCGTGGCGACAACGACATGCAGAAGGCTCTGGTGGAGGCTTCCGATGCCGGCCGCAAATACATCAACGTGGCAAGCCGTGTCCTGAGCGGCAAGTGAAAGGCTCCATGTCGTCCATTACGCGAGAATTGCTCATCATCAACAAGCGGGGTCTGCATGCACGGGCCTCCGCCAAGTTTGTGCAGATGGTCGAAGGTTTCGATGCCAGTATCGAAGTTTCGAAAGATGGCATGACAGTCGGTGGTACCTCTATCATGGGATTGATGATGCTGGCCGCAAGTCCCGGCTGTACGATTGAGGTCAGCGCCAGCGGCGTTCAGGCAGAGGCGGCAATCGAAGCTCTGGCACGCCTCGTCGAAGATCGTTTTGGCGAAGAGATGTAATCATATAAAGACTTCTTTATATCCTTATTGCTAGTTTTGTGGAACCCTGCTACATGGCAGGCAGCACTGTCGACTTGCGAAGGTCGGCCCAACCCCTTGCTGGTCGCCGATTTGCGGCAGACCGAAAGCAGAGCTGGAGACCCACAATGAGCACTGAAAAAGACTATATCGTCGCTGACATCGCGCTTGCCGATTTTGGCCGCAAGGAACTGGACATTGCCGAAACTGAAATGCCGGGCCTGATGGCCTGCCGTGCTGAGTTTGGTGAGACCAAGCCCCTCAAGGGCGCGCGGATTTCTGGATCGCTGCACATGACGATCCAGACAGCTGTCCTGATCGAAACGCTGAAAGTTCTCGGGGCCGATGTCCGCTGGGCCTCCTGCAACATCTTCTCGACCCAGGATCACGCTGCAGCCGCGATCGCAGCTGCCGGCATTCCGGTCTTCGCCGTCAAGGGCGAAACATTGACCGAATATTGGGAATATACCGACAAGATCTTCCAGTGGACCGATGGCGGCGTCTCCAACATGATCCTGGACGATGGTGGCGATGCCACCATGTACATCCTCTTGGGTGCTCGTGCCGAAGCTGGCGAGAATGTTCTTTCCAATCCGGGTTCGGAAGAAGAAGAGATCCTGTTCGCTCAGATCAAGAAGCGTCTCAAGGCATCTCCCGGCTGGTTCACGAAGCAGCGCGAAGCCATCAAGGGCGTGACGGAAGAAACGACGACAGGCGTTCACCGTTTGTATGAACTTGCCAAGAAGGGTCTACTGCCCTTCCCGGCCATCAACGTCAACGATTCGGTCACCAAGTCGAAATTCGACAACAAGTACGGCTGCAAGGAATCTCTGGTGGATGGAATCCGCCGCGCAACCGACGTCATGATGGCTGGCAAGGTGGCCGTTGTTTGCGGCTATGGCGATGTGGGCAAGGGTTCCGCAGCCTCGCTGGTTGGCGCTGGCGCTCGCGTCAAGGTGACGGAAGTGGATCCGATTTGCGCGCTGCAGGCCGCCATGGATGGCTTTGAAGTGGTTCAACTGGAAGACGTCGTCTCCTCCGCCGACATCTTCATCACCACGACCGGCAACAAGGACGTGATCCGCATCGAACACATGCGCGAAATGAAGGATATGGCCATCGTTGGTAATATCGGTCATTTCGATAACGAGATTCAGGTCGCATCGCTTCGGAACCTCAAGTGGACCAACATCAAGCCACAGGTCGACATGATCGAGTTCCCGAAGGGCAACCGCATGATCCTGCTTTCGGAAGGCCGTCTGCTGAACCTCGGCAATGCGACCGGTCATCCGTCCTTCGTCATGTCTGCCTCGTTCACCAACCAGGTTCTGGGCCAGATCGAACTGTTCACGAAGACCGATGAATACAAGCCAGGCGTCTATATTCTGCCGAAGCATCTGGACGAAAAGGTAGCCCGGTTGCACCTGGCGAAGCTTGGCGTGAAACTGACGGAACTTTCCGAAGAGCAGGCAGCCTATATCGGCGTATCGCAGCAAGGCCCGTTCAAGGCTGAGCACTACAGATACTGATATCACCTCATCTATCCACAAGATCCTGAAGGCCGCGGAATTGACATTCCGCGGCTTCTTTTTTGGCTGTCGCCCTTTGCCCCAATTTCCGAAGCAGATATTGTTTCGAGACTTGATTCGTGGGGACCACAAGTCCCACGCGGGCCGGGATGTCTTGTCGACGATGCGGCACATGGACGGAGACAGACCTGAATGAAGACGAGGAATTTAGCCTCACGCAAGGCTGTTGGCGCAAACGATGACGTTACGCGAACGTCTCGAGGTGAATGGAAGCGCATGGCTGGACAGTGGCAGAAATCAGGAGCATCTGGCATGCGCCGCTTCTACAACGGATTCCGGCTTGGCCTGGCGAGCACGGCGCTTTCCGGCTTCGCTGGGGCAGCGCTTGCGCAGGAACGCGTTCTTCCCACCGGTCGCCTGTTCTCGTCCTCGGAGGTTATCTTCTCGTCACTTGCCATTGGCGCCATCGCGGCGGCACTGCTTTCAACCATCTGGCTGATGCGCCAGAAGGGCAATCTGGAAGCGGAAAGCCAGGAGATACGCGGCGCGCTTTCTGACGCACAACAGCGTATTTCGAAATATGAAGCCCTGATTGCCGACAAGAACCGGCGTATCGTCATTTGGGAGGCGGGTCCTTCGAGGCCGGAAATTCTCGGCCAACTTCCAACGGAAACCGGCGCGCCGGCAGACGACCGCGAGTTTCTGGCATTTGGCAAGTGGATCCGCGCTCACTCCGCAGTCGAGCTTGAGCGGGGCATCGAGACCTTGCGTTCCGATGGCCGCACTTTCGATCTGGTGGTCGAAACGCAACGCGACGAGATTCTGGAAGTTCAGGGGCGTGTTTCCGGGGGCAAGGCTTTTGTGCGCTTCATTGCTCTGAACAATCTCAGAGCGGAGCTTGCTGAGCTCAAGATCGAGCGAGAACGGCTCGTGTCTTCCATGAACCTCTTCCAGTCGCTTCTCGATGCTCTGGAGCAACCGGTCTGGCATCGCGACGCGGAAGGCAAACTTGCTTGGGTCAACCATGCCTATGGTGATGCTGTAGAGGCTTCCAGCCCGGCGCAGGCAGTGCGTGAAAGCCGCGAGTTTCTCGGTACGATTGCGCGCGAACAGATTCGGGCAGCCGCAACACCGACCTCACCGTATCACGATCGCATTTCGACCGTCGTTCGCGGCAATCGCACACTGTTCGAGGTCGTGGACGTCGTTGCGTCTGCCGGTTCTGCCGGCATGGCAATCGATGTAACGGAAGCCGAAGCCATCCGCGCGGAACTGGCCCGCACCCTGACAAGCCACGCGGAAACGCTCGATCATCTGGCCACGCCTGTCGCCATTTTCGATCGTGAGCAGCGCCTGCAGTTCTACAACCAGGCTTTCGTCCGCCTGTGGGATCTCGAACTTGGCTTCCTTGAAAGCCATCCGGATCATAACGAACTGCTCGACAAGCTGCGCAGCCGAAACAAGCTACCAGAGCAATTGAACTGGCGGAACTGGAAGGAACAGGTTCTCTCTGTTTATCGTGCGCTCGACACGCAGACGAACAGATGGCATCTGCCAAACGGTCAGACGCTTCAGGTCATTGCGACCGCACATCCGCAGGGCGGCGTGACCTGGGTCTTCGAGAATTTGACCGAGCAGGTGGATCTTGAGACCCGCTATAATACGCTCGTCAAAGTACAGGGCGAGACAATCGATCATCTCGCCGAGGGTGTTGCCGTGTTTGGTCCGGATGGTCGCATTCGCCTGTCAAACCCGGCATTCCGAGCGCTTTGGGGTATCACGGAAGAACAGACAAAGCCCGGCACGCATATCAAGGCCATCGAAGCCGCCTGCGCTGTGGAATACGAAAAGCCGGACGGCTGGCGCCTCTTTGGCCAGATGCTGACGAACTTCGACGATGAACGTCCGTCGCTACAAGGCACATTCGAGCTGACCTCCGGCATCGTTCTGGATTACGCCGTCATCCCGCTTCCCAATGCGCAGACCATGCTGACCTTCGTCAATATGACGGACAGTGCGCGGGCTGAGCGGGCACTGAAGGAAAAGAACGAGGCGCTCCGCAAGGCGGATGAACTGAAGAACGATTTCGTTCAGCACGTTTCCTATGAGCTACGCTCGCCGCTGACCAACATCATCGGCTTCACCGATCTCTTGAAGACGCCGGGAATCGGGCCGTTGAACGAACGCCAGTCGGAATATGTGGATCATATTTCTACCTCTTCTTCAGTGCTTCTCACCATCGTCAACGACATTCTTGATCTTGCAACGGTCGATGCCGGGATCATGGAGCTGAGCTACAGCGATGTGGAGCTTGATGATCTGCTGGACGACGTTGCCATGCAGATTGCAGACAGGTTGAACGAGAACAGTGTCATGCTCGAGATTGTCGCGCCACGCGGCATGGGAAGCATCGTGGCGGATCAACAGCGCCTGAAACAGATCCTGATCAAGCTGATTACCAATGCCGCAAATTTTGCACCGGAAGGGTCAACCATCACGTTGAGCAGCTGGCGCGAAGGCCTGAATGTCTATTTCTCCGTGGCCGATAATGGTCCCGGTATTCCGGAAGAGGTTCTGCCGACGGTGTTCAACCGCTTCTCCAGCGGCAAGGGCGGCAAGCGCAGCGGCGCAGGCCTCGGCCTGTCCATCGTCGAAAGCTTTGTACATCTGCACAAGGGCGATGTGAAGATTGACAGCAAGCCGGGCGTCGGCACCACCGTCACCTGCCGTATTCCGAGCGCCGTCTATGCTCGTTCTGTCGCAGCCGAATGAGCAGCGCATCCGTGATCTCTCTGCTTTTGCAAGACGAGGCGGAAACGATCCGGCTCGGCGAAGATTTGGCGCTGGCGCTAAAGCCCGGTGACTGCCTGTGCCTGTCAGGTGACCTTGGAGCCGGTAAATCGACGCTGGCCAGAGCCTTTATCCGTGCGATGGCGGAAGATTCCGAGCTAGAGGTCCCAAGCCCGACATTTACTCTGGTCCAGAGCTATGACCTGCGCATTCCCATCTCGCATTTCGATCTTTATCGTCTGGCAGACGGATCCGAACTCGACGAACTGGGGCTCGACGAGGCGCTCTCTGATGGTATCTGTCTCGTCGAATGGCCGGAAATGGCCGTTACGGAGCTGCCGAAGGATCGCATCCGCCTCACCCTGATGCATGAAGGCGCAGGGCGGCGTGTCGAAATCACCGGCTCAAGCACTGCCATGGCGCGAATCAGCCGCGCCCTGTTGATCCGGCAGTTTCTGACAAAACACGGCTATGCCGATGGACAACGGCGGTATCTGACCGGGGACGCCTCTTTACGCGCCTATGAAACGCTTCTTTGCCAGGACGGCAAACGATACATCCTCATGGACTGGCCACGCAGACCGGATGGTCCTCCCGTGCTGGATGGCAAGCCCTATCCAAAAGTTGCGCATCTGGCGGAAGAGGTTTTGCCCTTTGTCGCAATTGCGCAATACCTGCGCGACATCGGGTTGCGCGCCCCGGATATCGTGGCCAGCGATTTCGATAGCGGTCTGCTTCTGCTGGAAGATCTTGGGCACAGCGGCGTTCTGGACGATGGCGGAAAGCCAATCACTGAACGCTACATGGCGTCCATCGACTGTCTGGCACATCTGCATCACCAAACGGCGCCAACGATCATCGCCGTCGACACGCAGCACCAACATCAGGTTCCGCCATTCGATCCTGTTGCAATGAAGATCGAGACGCGTTTGCTGATCGATTGGTACCTCCCCTGGAAGAACGGTGGCATACAGGCCACCGATATCCAACGGGAAAGCTATTCTCGCGTCTGGGACGGATTGATCGCAGAGCTTGGTGATTGCGAGCGGCATCTTCTGTTGAGAGACTATCACTCGCCCAATCTTATCTGGCAGGCGCATGAGGAAGAATTGCGCCGGATCGGCCTCATCGATTTCCAGGATGCGATGATCGGTCCAACCGCCTATGATGTGGCGTCTCTCGTACAGGACGCCCGCGTGGATATTCCTTCCACGCTGGGCGATGCCTTGCTGGCACACTATCTCAGACTTCGCCACGTTCAGGGAAATTTCGACGAGACAAGTTTTCTGAAGGCCTTCGCCATCATGTCCGCACAGCGCAATTGCAAGCTCGCAGGCATATGGGTGCGCTTGAAGGAGCGTGACGGGAAACCGGGATATCTGAAGCACATGCCTCGGACGCTTCGCTATCTCGCTACGGTTCTTGAACATCCCGTTCTTGCGCCGCTCCGGCAATGGATGGCACAAGCAGGGATCGACGTCAGCGAATCACGGACCTGATCCTTATGACTATCCAGAACGCGATGGTACTGGCCGCTGGGCTTGGCACTCGCCTTCGCCCGATCACCGACCGATTGCCAAAGCCGCTCGTGCCTGTGGGCGGCCGTCCCATGATCGATTACGTGCTGGACAGCCTTGCGGAAGCAGGCGTGACGAAAGTCGCCATCAACATACACCACCACGCCGATATGATGCTCTCGCATCTGGCGAAGCGCATGGACATGGAAATCCTGATCTCGGATGAGCGGGACCGGTTGATGAACAATGGTGGCGGTCTCGTCAAAGGGCTGAAGCTCTTGCCGGACGGTCCCGTGGTTGTCATGAATGCCGACCTCTTCTGGGTTGGCGAGCCGGAAAATCAGTTTTCCAATCTGCGCGAACTGATTCAGTTCTTTGATCCCGATCGGATGGATATGGCCATGCTGTGCGTTACGCTGGAGCAGGCTATCGGCCACGACGGAAAGAAAGACTTCAATCTGGATGCCGAGGCACGGCTCACGCGGTATTCCGAAGGCGATCCAACGCCTGTCGTCTATGCCGGTGCTTTCGTCGTGAATACGGCCTTCTTTGCCGATGCGCCAGACGAACCATTCAACCTGAACATCTATTTTGACAAAGCCATACGGAACGGTCGGCTTTTCGGCACGATGCTGAGCGGTCACTGGATTACGGTTGGCTCTCCCGACGGACTGGAGGCTGCGGAAGGGTTTCTCGGGACACGGCAGCTGATCGCGTCCGGAGCAGGTTGACCCATGGAAGCGCGGCACAGAAAACGGGTTCTGACCGTTCCTCCGGCGGCGCCATTTCTGAAAACGGTGGCATCAGCGCTCTGTGAAGGGCGCGTTCTGGACAGCTTCCGCTACGAGGCAAGCGATCCGCTTGCGCTCGCCAAGGTCACTCTTTACGTCCCGACCCGTCGCGCGGCACGCGTTCTCCGTTCCGAGTTCGTGGATTACCTCGGCGGTCAATCAGCCATTCTGCCGGTGATCCGCCCCTTGGGCGAAACCGATGACGATAGCGGTTTCTTCGACCTGACGGCACCGGAAGAGATGGATCTTGCCATGCCGATCAGTGGCACGCAAAGGCTGCTGGAACTGGGACGGTTGATCCTGGCATGGCGCAATGCGCTTCCACAGGCGGTGATGGATGTTCATCAAACTTCCCCCCTTGTGGCACCGGCAAGCCCTGCAGATGCGATATGGCTGGCACGTTCGCTGGTCGAACTCATTGATGCGATGGAGACGGAAGACAGAGACTGGAGTGATCTCGACAAACTGCGAACAACCGAGCATTCGCTGTGGTGGCAACTTTCGGCTGAGTTTCTGAAGATCGCCAGCCAGTTCTGGCCCACCAGACTGGAGGAGTTGAAGCGCTCTTCCCCTGCCCGCCATCAGGCTGCGATCATCAACGCGGAAGCCAGACGCATCGCCATGCGCCAGCATGACGGACCGGTAATCGTCGCTGGGTCGACGGGCTCCGTTCCGGCCGCTGCCAACCTGATTGCTGCCATTGCCGGACTTCGAAACGGTGCCGTCGTTCTACCGGGCCTGGACCGATCCATGCCGGATGATCAATGGGCGATGCTGGGGCTGGGCGATCTGGCGGGAAGGCCGGACCCTGCAAGCAGAAGCCATCCTCAATACGGATTTCACCGACTCTTGCGAAAGCTGGAGCTGGACCGTTGCGATGTCATCGAACTGGGCGAGGCACCGGGCGATCTCGAATGCCGCAACCTGTTGCTGTCGCAAGCGCTCGCCCCAGCCGATGCAACAGACAGCTGGAACCGTTGGCGCAAGGAGGCAGCGCCAGAAATGGTGGAAGACGCCTTTTCTCGCGTGGCGCTCATCGAGGCTGCAAATGAGCGGGAAGAGGCTGCCGCGATTGCTATCGCATTGCGTCTTGCACTTGAGAAGCCTGGCCTGGATGGCCAGTCGCAGGTGGCCCTGATTACACCTGACCGAGCGTTGGCGCGTCGAGTCACGGCGGAACTGCAGCGCTTCGGGATTACCGCCGACGATACGGCGGGTACGCCTCTTTCCGCTACACCGCAGGGCACTTTTCTGTCGGTGCTTCTACAGGCCGTTCTTTTGCCGGGAGATCCCGTTGCGATCACGTCGCTTCTCAAGCATCCGCTGGCCCGGTTCGGCATGCCGGATACGGCCAGAAACGCGGCTGGAGATGCGGTTGAACTTTTTGCCTTGCGCGGAGGACTGGAGAAACCGGATATCACAGCTCTTGCAGCGCTTGTCGACGCCGGGATCGCTTCGCATAAAGAGAGTCGACATCCGAAGCAGTGGCGGCTTTCTCTCAGCGAAGACGTTGCGGCTCTCGCCAAAGCTCTTGCAGACAAGATTCAGAAAGCCGTCGATCCGCTTGCCAGTGCAGTACAACCACCCCGAATGGATGGGAGGCGATTTACGGATCGGCTGACGCTGTCGGATTGGGCAGAACGCACCGGCAGGGCGCTTGAAGCAGCGGCGATGTCCGAGACCGGGGACCTGAGCATGCTCTGGCTCGGTGAGGCCGGTGAACGCCTTGCTTCTCTGCTGTCCGACATCATGACGACCGATGGTCAGATCGAAGCCGATGGGCAACAGTGGATCGATATTCTGGCAGCGTTGATGGCAAGTCAGGCCGTCAAGCCTCGCTCGCTCGCACATCCGCGTGTCTTCATCTACGGCACCATGGAATCACGCCTGCAGCGAGCCGATACAGTCGTGATCGGCGGCATGAATGAGGGATCGTGGCCTGGCCAGTCCACCAATAATCCGTTTTTGTCCCGCAGCATGAAGGCGGATATCGGTCTGGAACCACCCGAGCGCAGAACGGGGCAGCTGGCGCATGACTTCATCATGGCGAATGGAACGCGGGATCTGATCTATACCCGCTCGCTGCGACAGGGAGGAGCGCCAACCGTGGCGTCTCGATGGCTGCAACGTTTGCTGGCTCTGGGAGGCAAGTCGCTCAAGGTACAAATGCTCTCCCGAGGGGAAGACTATCGCCGCTGGGCGCAGATGATTGACGATACACCTGCAGGCGAAGGTCAGTCATTGGGGCGACGTCCTTCTCCCAAGCCACCGGCTGAACTTCAGCCGAGAAAGTATTCCTTCAGCGAAGTGGGGCGGCTGCGCAGAGATCCCTATTCGATTTACGCCCGGCGCATCCTGCGACTAGATCCCCTTGATGGTTTCAATCAGGAGCCCGGTGCAGCCGAGCGCGGAACCTTGTACCACCGGATTATCGAGCGTTTCGTCAAGGCAGCACCGGCAAGTCACGAAGCAGCATTCATGATGGACGATCTGATCCGCGAGGAGTTCGCCACTGCCCGCTTACCACTGCATATCGACCAGGTCTGGCGACCTCGCTTCCGCGAGGTTGCCCGCGCCTTCATTCGCTGGCACGACCGGCGAGCGCCTGATGTCAGGCGTACCTATACGGAACTTGCAGCAGGCTACGAGATACCAGAGGCTGGAGTTCGCCTGACCGGCATAGCCGACCGTATCGATATCAAGGGCAATGGTCATGCCGATCTCATCGATTACAAAACAGGTCTGAGCCCAACTGTTTCGCAGGCAAGGGCATTGCTCGATCCGCAACTGCCTCTGGAGGCCGCAGCTTTGCAGGCCGGTGCGTTCAAGGTTATAGGCCAGGTCTTGCCGGACGATCTTCTCTATGTGCGCCTTCGACCCGGCGAACGTTTCACGTGCGACAAGGTAAACAATGAGGGTGCGAAGGAAACGGCCAGGACAAAGCCGAAATCAGCCTTCGAGCTTGCGAGCGATTCGATTGCTCAACTGACTGCCTTCGTAACCCGTCTGCGCAGTGGCGATGTCGGATTCGCATCACGGCTCATCCCCTTCCAGCAGGGCGATTTTGGAGGAGAGTACGATCATCTGGCGCGCGTTGCCGAGTGGTCTACCGCCGATGCAGAGGAGGCTGATGGGGATGAGTGAGACCGACCTTCTGAGCCTCGACACCGATCCGCAAACATGGCTGAGCTGGACTGCGCGTCAGCAGGCGCTGGCCTCATCGCCCACCAGTTCCGCCTGGGTGTCCGCCAATGCCGGTTCAGGCAAGACGCATGTGCTGACCCAGCGTGTCATTCGTCTGCTTCTGTCCGGCTGCCGTCCATCCGCTATTCTGTGCCTGACCTATACCAAGGCGGCTGCGTCTGAGATGTCCAACCGCGTCTTCCAGCGTCTGGGCGAGTGGGCGGTGCTGACGGACAATGAGTTGGCGCAACGTATCCAGGCGATCGAAGGTGAATATCCAGACGCGATCAAGCTGGCTGAAGCGCGGCGGCTATTTGCCAAGGCGCTGGAAACGCCGGGCGGCCTGAAAATCCAGACTATTCACGCCTTTTGCGAGGCGCTTCTCCACCAGTTTCCTTTGGAGGCCAATGTCGCAGGCCACTTCTCCGTGCTGGACGACGCGTCCGCTCAGGCCTTGCTGGCAGAAGCCAAACGATCCCTTTTGACGGCCACCTCGCTGGAGGCGGGAAGCGACCTGGCCGATGCCTTTACGCATGTGCTTGATCTTGGCGATGAAAGCGGGTTGGAAACTCTTCTCTCCGATATTGTCGCGAACCGTGGCGCATTGCGCCAGTTCCTGGCTGAGGCCGAAAAAGCTGGAGGTATAGAACGAGCCTTGAGAGCCGGTTTCGGTCTCGACGCCTCTGAGACTGAAGACAGTATCCTCGCTGATTATTGGCCCATTCCCAGCTTGGCGGATGGACGGCTGACGACCTATCTGGAACTGGCGCAATCCGATAAAGGCGGGGCGAAATCGTCCGAAACGGGCTATCTGCTTCAGCAGGTTGCCGAGGTGAGGGATTTTGCGGAGCGCGCCCGTCTTCTGGATCAAGTGTTCCTGACGCAAGCGGGCAAACCCAAGGCTGACACATCGCTTTTCACAAAGAAAATGACAGCGGCGGCGCCTGGCCTGGAACTCTGGATGGCCGAGGCACGCGATCATGTGGTTTCGTTGCGAGATCGTCTCAGCCTTGTCCGGATGCTGAAGGCGACGCTGGCAGCACTCACGCTCGCGATGCGGCTCGATGACGATTACGAAGACTTGAAACGTCGGCGCAGCCTTCTGGATTTCGAAGACCTCATTACCCGTGCGGCCCAGCTTCTGGCGCGAGAAGGTGTAGGCGCCTGGGTTCACTACAAGCTGGACCAGGGGATTGACCACATTCTCGTTGATGAGGCGCAGGACACGAGCCCGGTACAGTGGAGCATTATCCAGTCTCTGGCAGAGGATTTCTTTACGGGCGACAGCGCAAGACCGGGTACGCGTACGATTTTCGCGGTGGGCGATGAAAAGCAGTCGATCTATTCCTTCCAAGGAGCGCGCCCGGAACGTTTCGCCGAAGAGCGAACGCAGACGCAAAGGCGGGTCACCCGCAGCGGGCAACTGTTTAACTCCGTCCGCTTGCCCCTCTCCTTCCGCTCCACGGCCGATGTCCTCAGCGCTGTCGATCAGGTGTTCTCAATTCCCATTCATGCCAAGGGCCTGAGCGCCGAAGGCGAACCGGTTATCCATCGGTCCAACCGCATCGGGCATGCCGGAGCAGTCGACCTATGGGAAACGGTCATTCCCGAACAGAGCGACCTTGAGGAAGACTGGACGGCACCGTTTGATTCAACGCCCGATCAGGCACCCGCTGCCATACTTGCAGGACGTATTGCGCATCACATCGGTGAGATGGTTGGCCGGCAAACGATCATTGAAGGGGGCAAGACACGGCTCATCGAACCAGGGGACATCCTGGTGCTGGTTCGAAAGAGAGACGCTTTCGTCAACGCCCTGACGCGCGCGCTCAAGCGGCGCGGAAGCATTCCAGTGGCCGGTGCCGATCGTCTGCGCCTCACCAGTCATATTGCTGTACAAGATCTGATCGCGCTGGCCCGCTTTGTCTTGCAGCCGCATGACGATCTCTCTTTGACTGCTGCGCTCAAAAGCCCGATCTTCAACCTGACGGAAGACCAGATCTTCGAGCTTGCTGCCTTGCGGAGTGAGGCAGAGAGCGTGTGGAAGCATCTGAACGATCTCGCGGACGACGGAGAGCTCTCTCTTTCAGGCGTGCGAGAACGGCTCTCCCGCTACCGGATATTGGCTGTCGAGCATACGGCGCATGATTTCTTTGCCCGGATTCTCGGGGCTGATGGAGGTCGCAAACAGTTTCTATCTCGGCTCGGCAGCGAAGCCGGCGATGTTCTCGACGAATTCCTGTCCCTTGCGCTCAGTCATGAGGACAAGTCCTTGCCCGGACTGCAAAGCTTCATCTCAACGCTCGAAGCGGACGCTCCAGAAATCAAGCGCGAGCAGGATAGCGGTCGCAACGAAGTGCGGATCATGACGGTGCATGCCTCCAAGGGGCTTGAAGCACCAATCGTCTTTCTGGTGGACAGCGGTTCTAAAGCCTTCATATCATCGCACGTCCCTCGGTTCCGCTTTCTTAAGATCAACAGCAAGGATGTTCCCGCCTGGGTTCCGCTGAAGTCGCTGTCAAACGCCCTGACGGTTCAGGACGATACTCGACTGAAGGAAGCCGCAGAAGAAGAATACCGGCGGCTGCTCTATGTCGGCATGACACGAGCTGCTGACCGTTTGGTGATTTGCGGCTACCGAGGCAAGCGTGAGAATGATGAGAGTTGGCAGGCCCTGGTCAGGCAGGCACTCAGCAAAGACGAAACACGGTGCACACAAACAACGTTTTCAAGTCCAGATGGAGATTGGAACGGTTATCTCTGGCGCGAGTCTGGGCTAGTTCTCGACGTACCCGGACAGATGAAATCGGAATCTGAGCAGGATGCAGGTCCGAGATCCCTGCCTTCCGAGCTTTTCAAGCCACTACCGCCACACCGCCCGCTACCCCGGCCCTTGAGCCCCTCCGGGGCGGGAATCATGATCGAAGATGAGGATGGCGATGCACCATTCGTTTCCCCGCTATTTGGGGAAAAGAAGGCGAGCAATCTGGCATTGCAAAAAGGTTTGCTGACCCATCGCATGCTCCAGATGCTGCCCAACCTTCCGCGCGAGGATTGGGATGAAGCGGCATCACGCTATCTCGAACGGACGGCTTACTTTTGGCCAAGGGACGAGCGGCAATCTCTCCACCATTCGGTGCTCGCTGTTCTCCGCGAGCCAGCATTGGCACCGTTGTTTTCCGAAAAGGCTCAATCAGAAGTCTCCATCATGGGAACTCTTTCCATGAGCGGGCGGGACTATGCCGTCTCGGGACGTATCGACCGCTTGGCAATAACGCCGAACGGACAGGTGATCATTCTGGATTACAAGACCAATCGGTTCGTGCCGCGAAGCGAGGAAGAGGTCGCTTTTGCCCATCGCGCCCAACTGGCCATCTACCGCGAAATTCTCAAACCGCTGTATCCAGGTCATCGAATCTCCTGCGTGCTGGTCTACACGGAGACGGCAAAAGTCATCACGCTTTCCACCGAAGCGATCGATCGATCCCTTGCCGAACTGCGAACAAAGTGAGAGATCAGGATTGAATTTCGGTGCCGCACACATCACATTGTGCACAATAGAAATGCTTCAAAGGAGAGCCCCATGGCTACCGTGAAAGTTGATGCCGCCAATTTCCAGGCTGAAGTGCTGGAATCGTCCGAACCCGTCGTCGTTGATTTCTGGGCAGAATGGTGCGGCCCATGCAAGATGATCGCCCCAAGCCTTGAGGAAATCTCAACCGAACTGGCCGGCAAGGTCAAGATCGCCAAATTGAACATCGACGAAAACCCGGATCTGGCAGCCAAGTTTGGCGTTCGTTCAATCCCAACGCTTGCCATGTTCAAGGGCGGTGAAGTGGCTGACATCAAGGTTGGCGCTGCTCCGAAGACTGCGCTTTCCAGTTGGATTTCTGCCGCAGCCTGATCAGTGCATTCGAGAACAAAACGAAAAACCCGGCCTCGCGCCGGGTTTTTTATGCCGCTCTCATCTTCTGTTGAACCTCACCGGGGAGGTGTGCCGTTATCTGCCAGCACATTCCCGGCCAAGTAGAGCGAACCGCCAATAAGTATCCGCGGCGGGGCCGCGTCATCAAGTTGTCGCTCGGCAATTTCTTTCAGAGCATCCGAAACGCTGGACATGGGTTCGGCAACCAGACCTGCATCATAGGCTGATGCTGCAAGCGCCACGGGATCCAATCCTGCATCACTGCCGCGGATAGGAACTGTAAAGACCTGCTCGGCAATGTCGGTGAAGGCCCGAAAGTAGTTGAGAGGGTCCTTCGTGTTCAGCATTCCGATAATCAGATAAAGCGGCCGGGGACGAAGCTCCTCGAAGGAGGCCATGGCTTCCGCAATGACCTCTCCTGCACCTGGATTATGGCCGCCGTCGACCCAGATTTCGGCCTCTGTGGGCGCAAGGGCAACGAGTTCGCCCTCCGTCAGCTTCTGAAGGCGTCCGGGCCATTCGACCGAGGTCATCGCTTTTTCCATCATCGCGTCCGTGACCTCGAAACCGGCTGCTTTGACTGCGCGGATAGCAGCGGCTGCATTCGAAAGCTGGTGGCGACCGGGAAGCCGCGGCAGGGGCAGGTCGGCAAGGCCGAACTCATCCTGATAGACGAGCCTGTTGAACTCCTCATGGGCGGAATAATCCTGGCCGTAGACCGATGTCGGACAGCCCATACGCTCGGCTGTTGCCACCAGAACCTCTTCAGCCGCATCAAATTCCTGTCGTCCGATAACGACCGGACAGCCTTTTTTGATGATACCGGCTTTTTCCGCGGCAATCAGCTCAACCCTGTCGCCGAGGTAGGCCTGATGATCGAAAGAAATCGGCATGATGACGGACACTGCAGGATGGTCGATGACGTTGGTGCAATCGAGCCTGCCGCCCATCCCCACTTCCAGGATGACCGCATCGGCAGGTAGTTCGGAAAATAGGAGAAAACCCGCGGCTGTCAGGATCTCGAAAACCGTGATTGGCTCACCAGCATTGGCAACGGCGACCCTACGCAGTGCATCCGCCAATAGTGCATCGTCCACCAGTTGCCCCGGCCCCTGACGCGAGCCGATGCGATACCGCTCATGCCAGTTGACGAGATGCGGTGACGTATGGACATGCGCCGCATGCCCGGCAGCTTCCAGAAGCGCACGGCAGAAGGCACTGACGGAGCCCTTTCCGTTCGTGCCGGCGACATGAATGACGGGAGGCAAGCGCTGCTGCGGATTGCCGAGCACATCGAGCAGACGCCGCATCCTTCCAAGGGTCATGTCGTAACCCTTGGGGTGCAGCATCATCAACTCGTTGATGACCTGTTCCGCCTCGCTAACGGCAATGTGGTTCATGCAAGTCCCCGAGGCTTATGCTTCTGTCGTCCGTCCGCGCTCAAGCGGACAGGGCAACAGGCTGATCACTGTTGGCTGGCTGCTTCAGCATGATCTTGAGAAGGCTGGCAAGCGTCGGCGCAATATCATGACGCTTGACGACCATATCGACCATGCCGTGTTCGAGCAGATATTCAGAGGTCTGGAAACCTTCCGGCAGCTTTTCGCGCAGGGTCTGTTCGATCACACGCTTACCGGCGAAGCCGATTTCCGCACCTGGCTCGGCAATATGCACGTCACCCAGCATGGCGTAAGAGGCCGTAACCCCACCGGTCGTCGGGTTCGTCAACACTACGATATACGGAAGCCCCGCCTCCTTCACCATGTTGACGGCGACCGTGGTGCGCGGAAGCTGCATCAGCGACAGAATACCTTCCTGCATGCGAGCACCACCGGAAGCCGGGAAGATGACCAGCGGGCACTTCTCCGCCAGAGCGCGTTCGGCTGCCTTCACGATTGCTTCGCCCGCTGCCATGCCCAGCGACCCACCGATGAAGTTGAACTCATGCACCACGGCGACGAGCTTGACGCCGCGCACTTTTCCGAGACCAGCAAGGATCGTGTCATCCTGCTCAGTTTTCACACGGCTGTCCTTGAGGCGGTCGCTGTACTTCTTGGAATCACGGAACTTCAGCGGATCCTGAGCGACCTTCGGTTGCGGCAGGTTTTCATAAACGCCGCCGTCGAAAAGATCGGTTAGCCGGGCCTTTGCCGGCATCTTCATGTGGAAGCCAGATGCGGGGATGACCCACTTGTTTTCTTCCAGATCCTTATGGAACACCATTTCCCCCGTCTCCGGGCATTTGATCCATAGATTTTCCGGCACTTCCCGGCGGCCCAGCATCGAGTTGATCTTTGGGCGCACATAGTTGGTGATCCAGTTCACTGGCAGAACTCCTGATTGACCATCGTCAATGTGGTTATCTTACTCGGCTGCGACAAGACGTGCGGACCGCACGCCACTCGCAAGGCCGCGAACAAGCGTCGCAACGGCTGAAATCGTATGCTCGGTGGCCTCGCCATCCGCAGTCAGGCTGCCTGCAACCTGCGCAACAATGGCGGAGCCGACGACGACTCCATCCGCAGCGGCACCGATTGCCTTGGCATGATCGGCGGTCTTGACGCCAAAGCCAACGCAGACCGGCAAATCCGTATGGGACTTGATACGATGGACGGCACCCGCAATCTTGGAGAGATCCGGAAGAGCAGAGCCCGTGATACCGTTCATCGAAACGTAGTAGACAAAGCCGGATGTGTTTTCGAGCACCTTGGGCAGGCGGCGATCATCGGTCGTCGGCGTTGCGAGACGAATGAAGTTGATGTCACGCGCAAGCGCCGGGATGCAAAGTTCGTCATCCATTTCCGGTGGCAGGTCGACAACGATCAGGCCGTCGATGCCCGCCGCGACCGCTTCATCCAGGAAGGTTTCGACGCCCATGTTGTAGATAGGATTGTAATAACCCATCAGGACAATCGGCGTGTTCTGATCTGTCTTGCGGAACTCACGCGCCATGTCCAGCGTACGCGCCAGTGTCTGACCCTTGGCCAAGGCACGGTGACCGGCCATCTGGATTGCCGGGCCATCGGCCATCGGATCCGAGAATGGCATGCCAAGCTCGATCACATCCGCGCCGGCTTCCGGAAGAGCCGTCATGATACCCAGCGAAGTCTCGAAATCCGGATCTCCGCCCATGAAATATGTGATGAGCGCCGGGCGTCCCTCAGCCTTCAAATCAGCAAAACGCTTGTCCATACGTGCAGTCATGATCAGAGACCCATTCCAAGAATTTTGCCGACAGTGAAGATGTCCTTGTCGCCACGGCCACAGAGGTTCATCAGAATGATCTGATCCTTGTCCATCTTCGGCGCGCGCTTGATGACTTCCGCCAGCGCGTGGCTCGGCTCCAGCGCCGGGATGATGCCCTCAGTGCGGGTGAGAAGCTGGAAAGCTGCCAGCGCTTCATCATCCTTGATCGGCACATATTCCACGCGGCCTGAATCCTTCAACCAGGAATGCTCCGGTCCGATGCCCGGATAATCGAGACCAGCCGAGATGGAATGGCCTTCCTTGATCTGGCCGTCATTGTCCTGCAGCAGATAAGTACGATTACCGTGGAGAACGCCGGGGCGACCTGCGGTGAGTGAGGCACAGTGCTCTTCACCTTCAAGACCCTTGCCGCCGGCTTCGACGCCAACGATGCTGACCGCGTCATCATCCAGGAAGGGATGGAACAGACCGATCGCGTTTGAGCCGCCGCCGACTGCTGCCACCAGCATATCAGGCAGACGCCCTTCGGCTGCCAGCATCTGTTCGCGTGCTTCCTTGCCGATGACCGACTGGAATTCGCGAACCATTTCCGGATAGGGGTGCGGGCCTGCCGCCGTACCGATGATGTAATAGGTGTCATCAACATTGGTGACCCAATCACGCAGCGCTTCGTTCATGGCGTCCTTCAGCGTGCCATGACCAGATGTCACAGGCTTCACTTCAGCGCCCAGAAGCTTCATACGGAAAACGTTCGGGGCCTGCCGCTCGACGTCCGTTGCACCCATGTAGACGACGCAAGGCAGACCGAAACGGGCAGCAACCGTTGCAGAGGCGACGCCATGCTGACCGGCACCCGTCTCTGCAATGATGCGCTTCTTGCCCATACGCTTGGCAAGCAGGATCTGGCCGATACAGTTGTTGATCTTGTGGCTGCCTGTGTGATTCAGCTCATCGCGCTTGAAGTAGATCTTTGCGCCACCCAGTTCGGCCGTCAGACGCTCTGCGAAATAGAGCGGGCTTGGACGACCGATGTAATGTGTGCCCAGATGCGCCAGTTCCTTCTGGAATTCCACATCAGTCTTTGCCTTGTTCCACTCGTCCTGCAAATCAAGGATGAGAGGCATCAGGGTTTCAGCGACGAAACGGCCGCCATAGATGCCAAAACGACCGTCCTCATCAGGACCGGCGCGAAACGAATTCGGCTTGAGCGGCTGGTTCACTGTGCAACTCCCTCTGATGCATTTAGCCGCCATTTTTCGATTGCATCGAAAAAGGCGTTCATCTTGTCCAGATCCTTCACACCAGGCGCGCTTTCCACGCCGGAGGAAATATCGATGCCGGGAGCGTGGGTCTTGGACAGCGCCGCTCCCACATTCTCCTTGTTGAGGCCACCGGAAAGCATGTAATCTACGCCTTCGTCAAGCGCGGCCATGATATCCCAGTCAAACGAGACACCGTTACCGCCCGGAAGCTCTGACCCAGTTGGCGGCTTTGCGTCGAACAGAAAACGATCGGCGAGCCCTTCGTAGGCTTTGATCTTGCGCAGATCATCGACCGTGCGCACGGAAAAAGCCTTCATCACCGGCAGCCCAAACACGGCCTTGATGTTCAGGACGCGCTCGGCAGTTTCGCTACCATGAAGCTGAAGTATGTCCGGCTTGAGGAAGGCGATGATTTCTTCCAGTTCCTCATTATCCGCATCGACGGTTACGGCAACGATCTTGGCCTTGCCGCGCACAAGATCGGCAAGCGTCCCGGCAAGAAGCGGATCGATATGGCGCGGGCTTTTCTCAAAGAAAATGAAGCCGATATGCGTAGCGCCGCGGGCAACGGCCAGATTGACCGCGTCAGACGTCTTGAGACCGCAAATTTTAATGTCTGGTTTCATGATGGCGAAGTGACACGAATCGAGGTTCAAGTCGAGAAAAATAGGATTGGCAAGGGTTATCCCTTCTCACCGAAGTCAAGCGCGTGCAGTTGCGACCCATTGGTTTTCAACCAGCGACGTGCCTCCTCCGTGCGAGGACAAAGCGACTTGCAGAGAGCCCAGAAGGCCGGACCGTGGTTCATCTCGCGCAGGTGCGCCACCTCATGGGCGGCGAGATAGTCTATGACGAAATCCGGCGCCATGACGATGCGCCAAGAAAAGGAAAGATTGCCGTCCCAGGTACAGGAGCCCCAGCGACTCCGCGTATCTTTCATGGTGATGGAGCGTATCGATCTGCCGATGCTCGCTGCGTGGTAGGCGGCCAGGCGCTCCAGATCGTAACGCGCCTCCTTTTTCAAAAAGGCGGATAATCTCCGAGCCACATGATCTTCCAGGCCGCTGACCCGAATGACCGGCTCTCCGTCTTCCATGCCGACTTCCGTCAGACCGCGCAGCGTGCCTGTGTGGACAATCCGATGCAGATTTCCGCGCAAGGGCAGCCGCGTGCCCGGGCGGATCGTCTGATCACCGCTGAACTTGGCCAGCTTGGCTCGCAACCAGCCATCGTGCCGGACGAGAAAATCTTCAACTTCCCTGCTTTTCAGGCCACGTGGGATCGTCAACTTCAAACCGCGTCCGCCCGCATCGATACGCAATGTCATCCGGCTTGCGGTCGCGTGTTCCTTGATGACGAGCGGCATCATCCGATCGCCAACCTGGAGCGAACGTTCCTCAACACGAAGAGGCTTTGGCTTTTTTCGGGCGGGTTTTCGGAGGAGTGAAAACATGGACTTGTTCTAACGCATGTCGCGCAAAAGTGTGAAGCGGTTTTGCGATAACGACATGCGTCAAAACAGAGAGTTAAAGCGTCAGGAGCGAATCTGAAAGATCGCGATGCGCTTTAGCTGATTCGCGCGAGCATTTGACAGCAAAACACCGGCACCTTGTGGTGCCGGTGAGGATGTTTGTAGCACCGTCTGGCGCGCCCTTCGTTAGACGGTCGGATATTGTGTTTCAGGACCCTTGTGGGAACGTTCACGCATAAAGCGGTCAAACTCCTCCTGATCCTTTGCACGGCGCAGTTCCCGCAAATAGCTGTCGAACTCTTCACGCATTTCATCAAGCTTGCGGCGTTGCTCTTCAATCCGGTCCATTTCCGCCTTGCGCCAGTCGTCAAACGCAACATTGCCTGTTGAGTAGGACGGGCCATAGCGACGGCCAGATCTGCGGAAAGACGAGAACATCCCATCGGCTCGTTCATTTGCGGTTCGCTTGAAATCGCGCAGTCGTTCGCCGAACAGGATGTATGCGAGCATTGCTAGACCCAGCGGCCAGAAAATAACGAAGCCGAGAACCATCAGTGCGATGGTTGCCGGAGTCCAATCCGGACGGATCAATGCTGACTGATTCATGGGTTGCACTACCTCATTTCTCAAAAAGCCCGCGGTATGCGGGCCTTTCGAGATTCGATGTGGTTAGTGCGCTCATCCGCTTCAAGAACATGCTCTTCACAATCGGCGAAGCCATTGGTCGCATTTTCTGAATTCGACGTGAGCAAAGATCCGGTCAGCCGCTCTTTCCGCCCTTGATCACCCGCGGCGGAGCGTTCTTGCGCAGTGCCTTTGAGTGTTCGCGTGTGAAGGAAAGAATTCGTGGGGCGATTTCGCGACGGAAGCGAGAACCGTTGAACACGCCGTAGTGGCCAACATCCGGTTGCACGTAGTGCATCCGCATCTCTGCGGGAATACTGGAGCAAATGGTTTGTGCAGCATGGGTCTGACCCACGCCGGAGATATCATCGTTCTCGCCCTCGATCGTCAGAAGAGCGACGTTCTTGATCGCCTTCGTATCGACGGGATTTGTCCGATGCATCATTTCGCCCTTCGGCAACGCGTGCTTGATGAAAACCGTGTCCACCGTTTGCAGGTAGAACTCGGCTGTCAGATCCATGACCGCCAGATATTCGTCGTAGAAGTCGCGATGCTTCTCAGCCGACTCACCGTCGTTTTTCACCAGGTGTTCGTAGAATTCCTTGTGCGCGATCAGGTGACGATCGAGGTTCATCGACATGAAGCCGGACAGTTGTAGAAATCCTGGATACACAGGTCGCATGAAACCGGCGAGCGGCCATGGTACCGTCATGATGACGTTATCCTTGAACCACTTGAGCGGGCGATCCTGTGCCAACTGGTTCACGGCCGTGGGGTTAATGCGCGTGTCGATTGGACCGCCCATCAACGTCATGGAGGATGGTACAAAGGGATCGTTGGCCGCATCCATGACTGCAACAGCAGCAAGAACCGGAACGGATGGCTGGCAAACCGCAACCACATGCGTATCCGGACCCAGATGATGAAGCATTTCGATCACGTAATCGATGTAATCATCGAGATCGAACGTCCCTTCCGTGATCGGAACGTTGCGGGCGTCCTGCCAGTCTGTGATGTAGACATCCGCGCCTTGCATCAGGGCTTCGACAGTGCCGCGCAGCAGCGTCGCATAATGGCCGGACATCGGCGCAACAATCAGAATTCTGGGGTCGGGCACACGGGATGCTGGGAGAGCGCGCTCGAAATGGAGAAGGTTGCAGAATGGCTTTGACCAGACCACCTTCTCTGTAACCTTGACGGTGTGCCCATCGACTGTGGTGGTCGGCAAACCGAATTCTGGCTTTCCATAGCGACGTGTGGCGCGCTCGAACACTTCAAGCGATGCCGAGACACTTCTGCCAAGGGGAGTTTGCGACAGTGGATTAAGAGGATTGCTGTAGAAGAAGCGCATCGCTTCTGTCGAGGCGCGCAGCGGCGCCATCGCGGCGTGGTTCAACTCATAAAGCTGGTAGAACATGCGAACGCCACCTTTCTTCTTTTCCTTCGTCTGAAGGAGAAAATTCCGTCAGACATGAGTAGCACGTGAAAAGTAAACTAACAGGAAGTGAGTGCAGCGCAACATAGTGACAAGGTACTCCTTGGCAAGGCGCTGATTTTTACCTGCTGCAATGCATCAAGTCGGCAGAAGAGCGTTTGTTCCCTGCAGAAAAAATGCAACGTTTTCCGTGAGAAAAGTGTGACCTTTTGGGATTAGGCGAGTGTGTTTCACGTGAATCAATCCACAGAAAAGATTCACGTGAAACAAAAATTGATCAGATGTCGAGGTTCGCGACGTTCAACGCGTTGTCCTGGATGAATTCTCGCCGAGGCTCTACCTCATCCCCCATCAGGCGCGCGAAGAGGCCATCCGCATCGGTTGCGTCATTCACCTTGACTTGCAGAAGGGAGCGCACATTAGGATCCAGCGTCGTTTCCCAGAGCTGCTCGGCGTTCATTTCGCCAAGGCCCTTATATCGCTGCATGGAAAGACCTTTGCGACCGGCGGCGAAGATGCTGTCCAGAAGGGCGCGAGGGCCGGAAATTTCCGACGTCTTATCTTTCAATGTCAGGATCGGCGGGGTCGCATAGATTTCTTTCAGTCGAGCGGTCATCTGATCGATATGGCGAGCATCCGCCGACCCGATAAGCGCGACATCAATGACAGCGACTTCCTTGACGCCGCGAACCATGCGTTCGAAACGAAGTCCGCCCTCGCCCGTGACATGGCCGGACCAGCCCCGTTCGGTTTCTTCTGCAATGACATCGAGACGGCGCGCAACTTCATCGGCTGTTTCCTGAGCCTTGGCAGGATTATCGGTGAGTTCCGGATTCAAAGCGCCAGCAATAGCTGCCTGTTCGACGATGGACCGGCTGTAGCGAGAATGGAGACCATCCAGGAGAGAGCGCAGACGAAGCGCGTCCTGAATCAGGTCTCGCAGATCAGCGCCAGCACGGACCTCCCCCGAGCCCAGTGTGAGGGTCGTATCCTCAAGACCTTGCCCGATCAGATACTCTTCAAGGGCCTTTTCATCCTTCAGGTATTGAACGGATTTCCCACGTGTCACTTTATAAAGTGGTGGCTGGGCAATGTAGAGATGACCGCGCTCGATCAGTTCCGGCATCTGGCGGAAGAAGAAGGTCAAAAGCAGCGTGCGAATATGCGCGCCATCAACGTCAGCATCCGTCATGATAATGATTTTGTGATAACGCAGCTTGTCGGCATTGAATTCATCCTTGCCGATGGATGTCCCAAGTGCCGTGATCAGCGTGCCAATTTCCTGGCTCGACAGCATTTTATCAAAACGCGCGCGCTCAACATTCAGGATCTTCCCGCGCAAAGGAAGGATAGCCTGGTTTTCACGTGAACGTCCCTGTTTGGCGGATCCGCCAGCCGAGTCACCCTCGACAAGAAAGAGTTCCGATTTGGCCGGGTCACGTTCGGAGCAGTCTGCCAGCTTGCCAGGCAGCGATGCGATGTCGAGCGCGCCCTTACGACGTGTCAGTTCGCGCGCCTTGCGGGCAGCTTCGCGGGCAACTGCTGCCTCGACAACCTTCCCGACCAGAACTTTCGCTTCAGACGGATGCTCTTCAAACCAGATACTCAGAGCCTCGTTCACAAGATTTTCGACAACCGGGCGGACCTCGGACGACACAAGCTTGTCCTTGGTCTGGGACGAGAACTTTGGATCAGGCACCTTCACGGACAGAACGGCCGTCAATCCCTCGCGGCAGTCCTCACCCTGGAGTGAGACTTTTTCCTTTTTCAGAATGCCAGAAGAATCCGCGTAAGACGTGACTTGACGCGTCAGGGCGCCGCGGAACCCTGCCATATGCGTTCCGCCATCGCGCTGCGGAATGTTGTTGGTGAAGCACAGCACGTTTTCATGATAGCTGTCGTTCCACCACAGCGCGACCTCAACGGTGATGCCGTCCTTTTCTCCACGAATTGCAACCGGCTTGTCGACCAGAGGCTTCTTCGCCCGATCCAGATAACGAACGAAAGCTTCCAGACCACCGTCGTAAAGCATTTCTTCCTGGCGGATATCGGACTTGCGCTTGTCCGTCAGAAGGATGCGGACACCCGAATTCAGGAATGCCAATTCCCGCAGGCGGTGCTCCAGCGTTCCATAATCGAACTCGGTCTTGGTGAAGGTTTCTCCACTTGGCAGGAACGTGACCTCCGTGCCAGAACGGCCTTCGTAGTTGCCTGTGATGACCAGGGGGGAATCCGCCACCCCATGCGTAAAGCTCATCTCATGGATTTTGCCGCTACGACGGATCTTCAGGCTGAGCTTTACAGACAGCGCGTTAACGACAGATACGCCGACGCCATGCAGGCCACCGGAGACCTTGTAGGAATTCTGGTCGAATTTACCGCCCGCATGAAGCTGCGTCATGATGACTTCGGCCGCAGACACGCCCTCCCCGGTGTGGATATCCGTCGGAATGCCGCGACCATTGTCCGTGACGGTGACTGACCCATCGGCGTTCAATGTCACTGTCACCAGATCAGCGTGTCCTGCAAGCGCCTCATCAATCGCATTATCCACGACTTCGTAGACCATGTGATGCAGACCGGAGCCATCGTCCGTATCGCCGATGTACATGCCCGGACGTTTCCGAACAGCATCAAGCCCCTTGAGGACCTTGATGGAATCGGCTCCGTATTCTGCACTCGCGCTGACGGGTGTATCGCTCATCAATCAACTTTCTTGTTCTTTGGCTGTGCACGGTGGGCGGCGAATCACCGTTGTCCTGACGCGGACTATAGAAATTTCCTGCCTGTTTTCCAAAGCGCCAAGCGTTGAAAACCGGGGAGAACCAGCCCGAATTAGCCCTTATTTGCGGCATTTTCCAGCAGCATCGTCATTTCTTGTATCACGCTTGGTTCCAGAGAGCCAATCCGTCTCGCAAGAAGGTTTGCAAAGGCTGTGTAAGCAGGCGGAAGGCCACCTGTATCTATTACGACCCGAGGGTCTGATTGCTCTGCGAGCCGAAAAAGAGCTTCAGCCTCATCCCAGATTATATGAAAATACCCGGCAACTCTCTGGAGAAAATCAAAGCTGGGACGTCCTCGCCTCCCGTGCTCCAAGGCAGACAGATAGGCAGAGGAAACACCGAGCGCCGCCGCCATCTGCTGCTGGGTTACCCCTTTGCGCTTGCGGAGTTCGCGAAGTGCTTCACCGAACGGGGTCACGTCTGCCCTCTCCGACTGAGGCGGACATACAGGGCACCTTCACCACCATGCTGGCGTGCTGCCGTTTCATAAGACGAAATAAGAAAGCGAAACTCGGTCTTGGAGAACCACAGCGGCACGGCCCGCTTCAGCGCACCTTCGCTGCCAAGCGAACTGCCCTTGCCGGTAATGACAAGCACATGGCGCAGCCCCCGTTCATGGGCTCGTAGCAGGAAATCCAGAAGGATGCCGTGCGCCTCACTCTGGATCATGCCATGGAGGTCGATGCGCGCTTCAAGTGCCAGTCGACCTCTGGCGATCTTGCGCTTGACGGGGCGCTCCAGTGGATGATGCTGGCCTTTCGGCTTCTGAATACCATCCTGACTTTCATGAGATTCTGACTGTTTTTTAGCCGGATTCAAAGCGAAGGTCTGTTTAGGCTCTCGCACCTCTGCATCGAGAGCGTCTTCGAATTCAAGCAGTTGTTCCAGGCGCCCGGGCATAGGACGCGTGGTGCGCGCCACCTTGCCCCACAGAATTCGCTCATCGCCATCCAGCTTGCGACCGCTCATGGCATGAACCTGACTGCAGCCTGCTTCGGCACAAAGATAAAGAACAGTGCGTTGTTGCGCACTGTTCCCGCTTTCTCTCCTGCTTCGAAACCGGAGCCTGTGAAGATGTCACCGCGGGTTGGACCAACAATCGCTGATCCCGTATCGAGGGCCAGCATGAGGCGCGCGAAGGGTAGCCCATCATCAAGATGAGTGAGGCTTTCCGAGCGAATGAAAAATGGAAAACCAAATGTATGGATCAGCCTGTCAACAGCCAGCGAACGCCCTGCAATCAAGGGAACTTTTGCAGCCGCAATCGGGCCGAGATCCTGCTCAATGACCTCTGCTTCCCGAAAGAAGATATAAGACCTGTTGTGCCAGAGAACCTCGTCTCGCTTAGTCGGATTTTCGTTCAGCCATGAGCGGATCGTCTGCATGGAGACTGTTGTAGCGTCAATCTCACCGCGATCGATCAGAAGCCGTCCGATGGGTGAAAATGGATGTCCTGCCTTTGCCGCATAGGTGATCCGCTTTACACGGCCATCTGGATAACGAAGCCTCGCCGCTCCCTGCACATGCGTAAAGAAAACATCGACCTTCGATTTCGCCCAGGCAATCTCGAGACCCTGACCCTCCAGATAGCCCTGATCGATGGATTTTCGATCGGGGTATGGCTCAATTCCGCTCCCCGTTACCCGCCCAAAGGCGTAGTAGGGGTCCATGCCTGCCGGACGGTTGGTCTCATCCACATCAACGAGATCAGACGGCCGACTATAAAACGGATATTGATAGCCGGATTCCTGCCTGTCGCTCACCTCGACTTCCGGTTCATAAAACGCGGTCACGAAGCCGGTCTGGATGTCATCGGGACAGATTGCAAAGGGAACGCAGGTTTCCTCAAAGAATGTACGCGCCGCGGCGGCGCTTTGCGGCGGGCCCAGAGTTTCCGCCTTCTCCAGCAAGGGAATCAAATCCTGCGCGGAAAGACCCAGCGCGCCTGTCTTATAGGGCTTTCCCTGCCGCAAGTAGTTCAAGCAATGGCGCATACCCTCGAAGACGGGACGCGGATCATCCGTGTTCCAGCCTTCGACATCGGCAAAGTCGATCACACGAAGTTGCGGCAGATTATGTGTCATTGTTCGGATTCAGTCGCGACCAGTTTCCAATTTGGATCACGCGAGCGAATGTCGCGCGCGAAAGTCCAGATATCGATCACCTCGCCGACAGTCTCCGCATCACCATCGACAATCTTGTTGTCGCGGTCATAGGTCGCCGAAATGAGCTGGCTGACGATTTTCAACGTGATAAGCTCTTCCTGATCCTTGACGGTCGCTTGCAGAAAGTCTGTCTTGTCTATTCCGACGAACGTGGACTTGATAACCTCACCACGAGCTTCGCGCTCGGTGATGGCCGCATTAAAGCCGTCGTAGACCTCCTTCGAAAGAAGCCCCTTCAGGGTCTTCCTGTCTCCATCAGCAAAAGCCATGACGATCATCTCGTAGGCCATTCTGGCACCGTTGAGAAAATCCTTGGGACGGAAGGACGGATCTGCCTTGATAAGATGGCGCAGACCCTCATTCAGTTCGGTACCGGGTTTCGCAATCGCATCCACTTCCACCCAGCGCTGCTCTTCGTCAACCGTCTCCCGTCGAGGCAGAGTGACGACCTTTTCTTCCTCACTGCCAGTGGTTTTGATTGATTGGCGCGCGCTGAAGGGATCGGCAGGGGGTTTTTCGTGGCCAGTCCTGCGTCCGAGAACGCTTCTCAGCTGCAGAAAGATCAGCACAGCGGCGACCAGAAAGAACAAAGTTATGAAGTCGTTCGCGCCCATTTTCACCCGCAGTTGGTTGGAATATGTCTTTATACACCTCATATAGTCTGAACCGTCCGGCATTCAAATAGTGCTGAGGACTTCAAACGTCTTGAAACGCGAGTCGACACATTGCCATGCGCAACACTCTTTTTCCTTTGGTCCTCCTTGCTTTGCCGTTGGCAGAGATCGCAGGCTTCGTCATTGTTGGAAAATGGGTGGGTGTGTTCGGAACGCTTGGCCTGATCATCCTGTCCGGGTTGGTGGGAACGTTGCTCCTGCGTGTCCAGGGTCTCGGAGTTCTGCGGCAAGTTCAGGCCGACAGTCGTCTCGGGCGTGTTCCCGCGGAAACAATTGGCCACGGAGCCATGATGGTTGTTGGCGCTATCCTCTTGATAATTCCGGGATTCATAACGGATATCGTGGGATTGATCCTGTTCGTCCCCTTCATTCGTCGCTGGATCTGGAAGCGCATGGCGCAGCGGATCGTCGTCAGGTCTTCGTTTACGCAAACGTCCGGCGCGAACCCCTCATCAACGATGAGCGAACAAGTTATCGACCTCGAAGACAACGAGTATGAACGCAAACCGAATCCGTCATCGCCCTGGTCTTCGGGACCGGATCCGAACGGCCCGAAGCTTGGCTCCTAGCCTTGTCCGCGACCCTGCGAACGGGTTGTAAGGGTCACACTGAAGTGATAGACGGCGCTAAAGATAAAGCCGAGGAACAGCCAATGGCCAATGAAGACGATCAGAACCCATCCCTCACAATTCTTGCGCAGTACACGAAGGACCTGTCCTTCGAAAATCCAGGCGCTCCGCGTTCACTGCAGGCACGCGACAAGGCTCCCGGCATCAATATCAATGTGAACGTCAACGCGAACCCATTGTCCGACACGGAATTCGATGTCGTGCTGTCGCTCAGTGCGGAAGCCAAGGATGGCGATAAGGTCGTCTTTGCAACGGAACTGGTTTACGGCGGCGTTTTCCGCATCACTGGATTCCCGCAGGAACATATGCTGCCGGTGCTTTTCATCGAATGCCCGCGGCTGCTCTTCCCGTTCGCGCGTCAGATCATCTCCGATGTCACGCGCAATGGCGGCTTCCCACCGCTGATGATCGACCCGATTGATTTCGGCCAGATGTTTGCACAGCGTCTTGCTCAGGAAGAGTCGCGTTCCTCGTTGAACAGCTGATATCCCATTCACGAACCTTCAAAAGCCCGGCATCGACCGGGCTTTTTTTGTGACGATCCTACTTTCAGAGGCGGATGCGCCAACAACCGGTATCAGGAGGAGTAGCGAGTCCAAAGGGCCTTCGCCCCAATGCTGCCGACCATGGCCTGATGCGCCTCGATTTCGACTTGCGTCAGCCGTGGCGCGAGCGGTCTCGGTCGAGCTGAGATTGTGACCTCGATGTCTTCAGCCTCATTGATCGTTCGCGCAGCTTCAGATCCACCCAGCACCAGAGCGGCTTGCCTTCCGCCGATCATTTCAATGTACACTTCGGCAAGAAGCTCGGAGTCGAGAAGTGCCCCGTGCTTCGTCCGATGGGAGTTGTCTATCCCGTAACGTCGGCAGAGAGCATCCAGAGAATTTGGTCCCATGGGATGCTTTCGGCGGGCCAGTGCCAAAGTATCGATGACGTGTTCCGGAGAAACGGGCGGGATCCCGAGCCTGTCAAACTCGGCATTGATGAAACCCATATCGAAGGTTGCGTTATGAGCGATCCATTTCGCACCTTCGAAGAAGGTTCTCAGATCATCAACAATTTCGGCAAAGACCGGCTTGTCTTTCAGGAAATCGTCTGTGATCCCATGAACTGCCAAAGCATCCGGATGGACCTTGCGGTCGCCTGGGTTGATGTAGACATGAAAGGTCCGACCGGTCGGAAAATGATTGAGAAGCTCGATGCCACCGATTTCGATCACACGATCAACTCTTGTTTCAAGACCTGTGGTTTCCGTATCGAAGATGATCTCACGCATGATTTTCGGCTTCCTCGTTCGCCCCAGAGCGAATTGAATTCAAGACCTGTATGACCTGACGACGCGCTTCCTCAATGCCTTGCCCTGTATCGATGATAAAGTCTGCGCGTTTGCGCTTTTCACTATCCGGCATCTGACGAGAGAGAATCAGGTCGAATTTCTCTGCCGTCATACCCGGCCTCGCCAAAACGCGCTGCCTCTGCAGGTCCGCTTCGCAACTCACAACAACGATGACGTCAACCCGGTCTTCAGCGCCCGTTTCAAACAGCAGCGGAATATCCAGAAGCACGATATCCTGCGCAACAGATTGTTGCCGTTCGAGGAAGGCGCGTTCACGCTCGCGCACAAGCGGATGGATGATGGCTTCCAGTTCCTTGAAGCGTTCAGGGTGGAGTGCAAGTTGGCGAGATAATTCGGTTCTGTTCACCACGCCGTTTCGAGCGGTACCGGGAAAACTATTTTCGATAGGTGCCACGGCACTCCCGGCATAGAGTTCGTGGACAACCTGATCGGCATCATTGACGGGCACGCCCTGCTCGGCAAACAGCTTTGCAGTCGTGGATTTTCCCATGCCAATCGAGCCAGTAAGGCCAATGCGGATCATTGGTGCTTGTCCATATCCGAAATGACGAGCTGACGCAGCTGCTCATCGACCGCCGGTCGCTTGCCAAACCATTTCTCAAAACCGGGAACTGCCTGATTGAGCAACATGCCCAATCCATCCACTGTCGTCTTTCCCTGCCGTTCCGCCTCTTTGAGCATCGGGGTCTTCAGCGGCATGTAGACAATATCGGTGACGGTCGCTTCGTCCTGCATGCCCGTAAAATCAATTGCAATCGACTCCTGTCCGTCCATGCCAAGAGAGGTTGTATTGATGAAGAGGCCTGCTCCGCTCATGACCTCGCGCAAGGCACCCATCTCATGCGCATGAACACACGAGCCAAACCGGTCGGCCAGTTCCCTCGCCCTTTCCACCGTGCGGTTGACGACATGGATTTCGCCAATCTTTCGATCACGCACCGCTTGGATCACCGCACGACTGGCGCCACCTGCTCCAAGGATGACGGCCTTGTCGGCCTTCGACCAGCCTGGTGCTCGCTGATCGAGATTGGCAACAAAACCATATCCGTCCGTATTGGTTGCGTGGACCAAACCATCGGTGATCCACAGGGTATTGGCCGCCCCAAGTTCCTGAGCAAGTTCATCCGGTCGGTCAGCAAGTTTGCATGCGACTTCCTTATGAGGAATGGTGACGTTCCCACCACGAAACTTTTTCGAGGTCCGAAGGTCAGAGAAGAAGGTTCCAAACTGCTCCGGAGCCACGTCAATCGCTCGATATTCGCCGGCTATTCCAAAACCACGTAGCCAATGCGTATGGATCATCGGCGAGCGTGAATGATGGATGGGATGACCGACCACGAAAGCGGTTAACGTTTCACGTGAATCAGACATCAATCACTCCCAGATTTCGGAGGGCCTCTAAAAGGGGAAGCATGGGGAGGCCAAGGATGGTGAAATAGTCGCCGTCAATGCGTGAGAAGAGATGGATCCCCTCTCCTTCAAGCTGATACGCTCCCACGCTTGTCATGACCTTGTCTCCAACGCGATCAAGATAGCGTTCGATAAACTTGTCCGAAAGCTCGCGGACATGGAGGGAGGCCGAGAATACGCCTTCCCACTCAACATGACCGCTGCGGACAATGGAGATTCCGCTATTCAGATAATGAACGTTGCCGGAGAGGGCGATCAAGGTCGCTTTTGCCTCTTCGCGGTTCTTAGGCTTGTGAAAGACGTGCTCGCCGAGAGACATGGTCTGGTCTGAACCGATGACAAAAGCATCCGGATACCGTTGGCTGACATCCATCGCTTTTGCCCGTGAGAGATGCTGCGCTACCTCTCTGGGCCCTGCTGCACTTTTTTGCAGCTCAGCTTCCATCTTTCGCTCGTCTATATTGGCAGCAGACCATTCGAACACCAGTCCGGCGTTTTCCATCAAGCTGCGGCGAAAAGGACTGGACGAAGCCAGAATGAGTTTCGGTTGCAAGGCGGCACCTCGTTTGCTCCGTTTTCGGTTAGCGCAGCTTCGGGCGTAGAGCAACGATAGCCGCAGCCGTTTCTTCAATAGAACGACGAGAGACATCGATAACGGGCCATTGGTGGCGCGCGCACACGGCGCGTGCGTACTTAAGCTCCTCAATGATACTTGCACGGTCTGTATAAGGGCTGGGGTCAAAACCCTTGGTATGGCCGAGTTCCCTATTCTCCCTGACCTGTGAAATACGATCGGTCGTCGCAACCAGACCGACGATCAGGGGTTTGGTCGCTTTCAACAGACTTTCCGGTAAAGGTGTACCCGGCACGAGCGGTACGTTCGCGACCTTGATTCCACGATTGGCAAGATAAATACTGGTGGGCGTCTTGGACGTGCGGCTGATCCCGACGATCACGACGTCAGCCTCATCATACTCTTCAGCCATCTGGCCATCGTCGTGATCCATGGCGAAATCCAGAGCCTCAATGCGTCGAAAATAATCCGCATTCAGGACGTGCTGCGCTCCAACGCGACGACGCGAGCGTGATCCCAGATAGGCCTGAAATACCGCAAGCACCGGCTCAAGCAAATTGACCGACGGAACTCCCAATTCCTTGCAGCGTTGATCGACATAGTCTGCAAGGGACTGGTCAACGATGGTGTAGAGTACGATGCCAGGCTTTTCGTCGATATGCTCCAGAACCGGCAGTAGCTGCTGCTTGTTCCGGATAAGCGGATAGACATGCTCGATCGGATTGGCGCCCCGAAACTGGGCAGATGCTGCCCTGCCCGCAGAGATCAGCGTCTCTCCCGTTGAGTCAGATATCAGATGGAGATGGAAGAAGTTTCTGCGGTTCTCCACGCTAATCTCGCTTTGCTGTTCATAACCTGGGATAGACAGGCCATTATTGGGACCGAGGTATCCGGGAGCGGGATAACAGCCGACTTATCCACATTTGGATCCGGCAACCGATAGCTTATCCAGCCGCTGTGGGAAATGTGGACAATATGGCGCAGATCATGACTTTTCCGAAGTTATCCACAAAGTGAAAGCGCTGATCGTTGCGATATGTGACTGATTTTCATCCGTAAAATGAGTTGTCCCCACAGTTGGGTTCATTTGCTCCTTTCCAGCGTGATTGTCTTTTGCTGAAGCGAGGAAACGGGACGATCTGTGCAACAGACTTTATCCCTGATAGTCACCGACTCTAAGAATCAGAAAATCTAAAGATTCTAGATTTCTTTGTTTTAAGGGAGACTGTCGTGAGCGCTGTGAGACGCAAGCTTCTCGAAGTTCTGGACGGAGCGACTGTCTCGCCTCCACCAATCTGGCTTATGAGACAAGCCGGACGTTATCTGCCGGAATATCGAGAGACGCGGAAGCAAGCGGGAAGCTTTCTCCAGCTTTGCTATTCTCCCGAACTGGCGACGGAAGTGACACTTCAACCCATCCGTCGCTATGGGTTCGACGCTGCAATCCTGTTCTCAGATATCCTCGTGATACCGGACGCGCTGAAGCGTAACGTGCGTTTTGTCGAGGGCGAAGGCCCTCGCATGGATCCGATCGACGAAGCAGGCATCGCTGCTTTGGACGGCAAAAACGTTCTGTCGCATCTCACCCCCGTCATGCAGGCTGTTTCCAGCATTCGACGTAGTCTTCCAGAAGAGACAACGCTTTTGGGATTCTGTGGTGCACCGTGGACCGTCGCTACCTATATGATCGCCGGCCGCGGGACACCGGATCAGGCACCGGCACGGCTGTTTGGCTATCGTCACCGTGAACGGTTCCAGTATCTTCTGGAATTTCTGGCCGATATCTCTGCCGACTATCTGGTTGCCCAGATCGATGCGGGCGCCGATGCGGTGCAGATTTTCGATTCCTGGGCGGGTGTTCTGGGTGAAGAAGAGTTCCAGGAGTTTGCCGTCACGCCGGTCGCTCGCATGATTGCGTCTGTGAAAGCCCGTCGTCCAGGAGCGAAGATCATTGCCTTTGCCAAAGGCGCTGGGATGAACCTGAAACACTATCGGCAGCAGACAGGCGCTGATATGATCGGGCTAGACTGGTCTGTGCCTCTGAGTTTTGCGGCAGAGCTGCAGAAGGAGGGTCCTGTTCAGGGCAATTTGGATCCAATGCGCGTTGTAGCAGGCGGTCGGGCGCTGGAAGAGGGAATAGATGCCATCCTCCAGGTGTTGGGTAGCGGACCACTCGTCTTCAATCTTGGCCATGGTATTACGCCGGAAGCTAATCCGGACCATGTGACACAACTCGTTGCTCAAGTTCGTGGGTCGAACGATGGCTGACGAGCTGCAAACGCATGAAGCGTCTGGACGTCGAGCCCGTTTCAAGGCTGCCATCGCGCTCGTGGTGTTTCTGGCGCTTCTCGCTTTGCCCTACATCCTGGTGCCAGATCAGTTCTATCTTTGGGCAAAGGCCTTTCACGTCATCGCCGTGATTTCGTGGATGGCCGGTCTCTTCTACATGCCCAGGCTCTTCATTTATCATACCGATGCGCCGGAAGGCTCTGTCCAGTCTGAAACGTTCAAGGTGATGGAGCAACGCTTGCTCAAGGTCATCATGAATCCGGCCATGATGATCTCATGGCTCTTCGGGCTGTATCTTGCCTGGGAAGGCTTCCGGTTTCAGGGAGGCTGGCTGCATGCCAAAATTCTGGCTGTCGTTCTGCTGACCCTGGCTCATGTCCATCAGTCGCACTGGGTAAGACGATTTGCGAAGGATGCGCCTAGAAAACCTGCGCGCTACTGGCGAATGATGAACGAAATCCCGACCGTATTGATGATTTTGATCGTAATCCTCGTGATCGTGAAGCCCTTCGCTTAAGATTTGAGCGCGTACCCCTTGCAGGTCGTCGGTGAAGCGGCTATTTCTACGTCACTCATCCCCATGGCTTGTCTGTACAGTCTGACTTCCGCGGCGCTCGCGGTGACGCACCTCAGCATCACGCCAAATTCCCATTCAAATTCAAAGCGGTCCCTTCTTCATGGCTGAAATGAAGCTTCAAGAACTCAAGAGCAAATCACCAACTGATTTGCTGACCTTTGCCGAA
Organism: Rhizobium sp. Root149; assembly: GCF_001427345.1. Classification (NCBI taxonomy): domain Bacteria; kingdom Pseudomonadati; phylum Pseudomonadota; class Alphaproteobacteria; order Hyphomicrobiales; family Rhizobiaceae; genus Rhizobium; species Rhizobium sp. Root149. The sequence continues at coordinate 95,178 of NZ_LMGD01000025.1, read as the reverse complement.
TCACTGGAGGTCGAGAACGCGAGCACTATGCGAAAGCAAGAGCTCATGTTCGCAATATTGAAAGTTCTTGCAAGTCAGGACGTCGAAATCATCGGTGAAGGCGTTGTGGAAGTTCTGCAGGATGGTTTCGGCTTCTTGCGATCGGCCAATGCGAACTATCTGCCTGGTCCGGATGATATCTACATCTCTCCTTCGCAGATTCGCCGTTTCTCGCTGAAGACCGGCGACACTGTCGAAGGACCGATCCGTGGGCCCAAGGAAGGCGAACGTTATTTCGCACTTCTGAAGGTCAACACGATCAATTTCGATGACCCGGAAAAAATCCGCCATAAGGTTCACTTCGATAACCTGACGCCGCTTTATCCGAATGAACGCTTCAAGATGGAGCAGGACATTCCGACGTCGAAGGATCTGTCATCACGCGTGATCGATCTGGTCGCTCCACTGGGCAAAGGTCAACGCGGTCTGATCGTGGCACCGCCGAGAACTGGTAAAACGGTCCTGCTACAAAATATCGCGCATTCCATCACTGCAAATCATCCGGAATGTTATCTTATCGTTCTGCTGATTGACGAACGTCCGGAAGAAGTGACGGACATGCAGCGTTCCGTTCGCGGCGAAGTGATTTCCTCTACTTTCGATGAACCCGCAGTACGTCACGTTCAGGTAGCTGAAATGGTCATCGAGAAGGCCAAGCGTCTTGTCGAGCACGGTCGAGATGTTGTCATTCTGCTCGACTCCATCACCCGACTTGGTCGAGCCTATAACACGGTTGTGCCGTCATCCGGCAAGGTCTTGACCGGTGGTGTTGATGCCAACGCCCTGCAACGCCCGAAGCGTTTCTTTGGTGCGGCCCGTAACATTGAAGAAGGCGGCTCGCTGACGATCATCGCGACCGCTCTCATCGATACTGGCAGCCGTATGGACGAAGTGATCTTCGAAGAGTTCAAGGGTACGGGTAACTCTGAAATTGTTCTGGACCGCAAGGTTGCTGACAAGCGCATCTTCCCGGCGATGGACATTCTCAAGTCCGGTACCCGTAAGGAAGATCTCCTGGTTCCGCGTCAGGATCTTCAGAAGATCTTCGTGCTCCGGCGTATTCTTGCGCCAATGGGAACAACCGATGCCATCGAGTTCCTCATCGACAAACTCAAGCAGACCAAGAACAACGGTGATTTCTTCGATTCGATGAACACCTGATTCAAGCAGAATTCAGCAATTAGCCGGATTCTGCCTGTGAGGCTGTATGGTCGTTCCTACAATATTCGCCCTATCATCCGGCTCTACCCCGTCCGGAGTTGCGGTCATACGCATCTCTGGACCCTCAGCATTTGATATCGTCGGCTGGATGGCTGGTCCGTTGAACAGAACCAGAGGAATGAACCTCAGAACGATTCGGGACCGAAACAATTCCAAAATCGATCAAGGTCTTATCCTGACATTTCCTGGTCCAGCTTCGTTCACTGGCGAAGACTGCGTTGAACTTCAGGTTCACGGAGGTCGCGCCATTGTAGCAGCCATCAGCCGGGAACTGCTGGAACTAGGCTGCGTTGCTGCCGAAGCTGGAGAATTCACCCGGCGTGCCTTCAGCAATGGGAAGATGGATCTTGTCGAGGTCGAAGGCCTCGGTGATCTCATCGCCGCAGACACGGAAATGCAGCGAAGGCTGGCCATTGAACAGGCAAGCGGCGGGTTGTCTTCGCTGTATCAGAATTGGGCAAACCGTCTGACCCACGCTCGCGCTATGATCGAGGCCGAACTCGATTTTGCCGACGAAGAGGATGTACCGGGAAGTGTTTCGGACCGGATATGGCCCGATATTTCGCTTCTCCACCGTGAGATCTTAAAGCAGGTGACCGCCACGCAGAGCGGTCGGTTGGTCCGGGACGGCTTCAATGTCGTTATTGCCGGTCCACCCAATGCCGGAAAGTCCAGTCTCATCAACGCCCTTTCTGGGCGAGATGTTGCGATTGTCACCTCTGTCGCTGGCACGACCCGTGACCTCATTGAGGTCGAGCTGGATATGGACGGGTTCCTTGTCAGACTGGTTGATACCGCCGGAATTCGAGAGACCGATGACGTGGTTGAGCGTGAGGGTGTCAGGCGAGCGAGGCGGGCGATTGAATCAGCGGACCTCGTTCTTGATCTCAGCGAGATCGATTCGCTAGCGGAACAAATGTCATTCCTGACCGACGCAAAACGATTGCGTGTTGGAACCAAAGCCGATTTGCATCCAGCAGAAGACACGCGTTATGATGTTTGCATCAGCGTCAGCCTGCCACAGACCATTGACCATCTCCGTTCATTGATTCTGCAAGAGCTGAAGCAGAGCTGGGAAGCCATATCGTCGCTTGGCGCCGGACGATTGCGTCACATCTCGCATCTCCAACAGGCTTCCAATTTCATCGAAGACGGGTTAAAGCAAAGCGATATCGTGCTTAAGGCTGAGAGCTTGCGCCTGGCCTCCGACGAGCTCGGCCGGATTACCGGTCGTGTGGATGTTGAAGATCTGCTTGGGGTCATCTTCTCCGAGTTTTGTATCGGCAAGTGACTCACGTGAAACACTGCTAGACGCAGAGTGGACGCTATGACCAAATTTGACGTGATTGTAATCGGCGGTGGCCACGCCGGCTGTGAGGCTGCATCTGCTGCTGCTCGACTTGGTGCCAAAACAGCGCTCGTTACCCATAAAATAGAGACCATCGGTGTGATGTCCTGTAACCCAGCGATTGGCGGGTTGGGCAAAGGCCATCTCGTCAGAGAGGTCGATGCGCTCGATGGTCTTATGGGGCGGGTCGCCGATAGTGCTGGTATTCAGTTTCGACTGCTGAACCGCAAGAAGGGGCCTGCCGTACGTGGTCCCCGTACACAGGCCGATCGGCGTCTGTATCGCGAAGCAATGCAAAATGCCATTTCAGAGACGCACAATCTTATGGTCATCGAGGGCGATGCTTTCGATCTCATCCTGGATGATCGCGCTATAACCGGCCTCGTTCTAGCCGACGGTCGACAACTCTCATGTCGGACCGTCGTCGTTACAACCGGTACTTTCCTGCGCGGAATGATCCATATCGGAAACGAAACAAGACCAGCTGGACGCGTCGGAGAGGATCCCTCTCTTGGTCTATCACGGACTTTCGAGCATCTTGGTATCAAGCTTGGTCGACTCAAAACTGGAACCCCAGCTCGACTGGATGGTCGCACGATTGACTGGCAATCTATTGGGAAGCAAGCCGCCGACGATCAGCCGGTGCCATTCTCCTTTATGACCGACCACATCACCAATCGGCAAATAGAATGTGGTGTAACCCGGACGACCGATCGAACGCACACAATCATTTCAGACAATATCCACAAGTCCGCAATGTATTCAGGCCAGATTAGTGGGATAGGTCCACGCTATTGTCCTTCAATCGAGGACAAGATCGTGAGATTCGGTGAACGGGACGGTCATCAGATTTTCCTCGAACCGGAAGGACTTGACGATGACACGGTCTATCCGAACGGTATATCGACATCCTTGCCCGCCGACGTCCAGGACGAATTCATCCGGACGATTCCGGGCTTGGAGCAGGTCAAGATACTCCAGCCAGGTTATGCCATTGAGTATGACCATGTCGATCCTCGAGAGTTAGGCGCTGATCTTCAGGTTCGCACCGTTGACGGATTGTTCCTGGCTGGTCAAATCAATGGCACGACAGGTTATGAGGAAGCTGCCGCACAAGGATTGGTTGCTGGGTTGAACGCCGCCCGGCGGGCTGGCGGGCAAGACTCTTTCGTCTTCAGTCGTACCGACTCCTATATTGGTGTGATGGTCGATGACCTGACGAGCAAAGGGGTCACAGAACCTTATCGGATGTTCACATCCCGAGCAGAGTATCGCTTGACGCTGAGAGCCGATAATGCGGATGCGCGTCTGACGCCGATCGGTAATGGGTTAGGGTTGGTCGGACGTGACCGTCGGGAGCGGTTCGCGTCATTTGAAAATGAACTCGCTCATTTCAGATCTGTCCTGCAAACCAGCCAGGTCACACCAAATCAGGCCACTGCATTCGATGTTCACCTGAATCAGGACGGGCAACGAAGAAGCGGCTATGATTTGCTCGCCTATCCAGACATCACCTTTGATACCGTTATACGCATTTGGCCAGAACTTGGTGCGTGTTCTACAAAGGCAAAAGAGGCCCTGGAAATTGAAGCTGGCTACGCGGTCTATCTTGATCGTCAGCGTCAAAGCGTGGAAGCGGTTCGCGCGGACGAAGAGCGAGTCATTCCAGATGATTTCGATTATGGTACAATTTCAGGTTTGTCGAATGAACTGCGAATAAAGCTTTCCAAGGTAAAGCCGAGGAATATTGCACAGGCATCTAAGGTCGATGGAATGACACCAGCAGCACTGGCATTACTGCTCACGTTGGTCCGCCGATTTAACTATCCAGCAAGTGGACTGGAAGCGAGCGCATAAGATGAAGTTGAATGGTATTGCTGTTTCACGTGAAACAGAACAGCGACTAAACATTTTTGCCGAGCTGTTTTACAAATGGGCGAAAGCCATCAATTTAGTCGCGCCCTCGACTAAAGGCGATCTTTGGAGCCGCCATTTTGCAGACAGCGCTCAGATCTATCAGCTCAATCCTGAACCCTGCCAATGGCTTGACCTCGGGTCAGGTGGCGGGTTTCCAGGAGTTATCACTGCCATTCTCCTGGCAGAAACAGGCTCTGGCTGGGTCGATCTTGTGGAGAGCAATCATAAGAAGGCTTCATTCTTGCGAACTGTGCTCAGCGAAACCGGTGCTCGTGGCTCCGTCCATACGGTGAGGATTGAAGACGCACCTGCTGTCATTTCAAAGGAGATCAATGCGATTTCTGCAAGGGCTCTCGCTGAACTTCCACTTTTGCTCGATTACTGCAGTCCATGGATGCTGAATAAACCGGGCGTGACCGCTTATCTCCACAAAGGGCGGGATTATCAAACAGAGGTTTTGAAAGCCAATAGAAGTTGGACCTTTGATCTGTTAAAACATGCGAGCCATGTGGAAGAAGATTCAGTCGTGCTGCAGATCTCAGGTCTCAAGCGCGCATCGTAACAGGTCGCGGGTGTCAAAATGCAGGAACCTAATCGCATTATTGCAATAGCGAACCAGAAGGGTGGCGTGGGAAAGACAACGACTGCTATCAACCTTGCGACAGCACTGGCTGCAATTGGTGAGCATGTCTTGATCGTTGATCTGGATCCGCAAGGAAATGCCAGCACAGGCCTCGGCATTGATCGGCGCAATCGTCATCTGTCTTCATTCGATGTGATGATGGGAAATGCTTCCGTAAGCGAGGCAGTTGTTGCAACTGCAGTTCCGAATCTGTCGATCGTCCCCTCCACAATGGATCTCCTTGGCTTGGAGATGGAGATTAGTCGCGAAAGCGATCGGGCGTTCCGTCTGCGGCGAGCTCTCTCCCAACCAGATGCGACAGGATACAGCTACGTCCTTCTTGATTGCCCGCCATCCTTCAATCTTCTAACCGTTAACGCAATGACAGCTGCGCATTCGGTTCTTGTGCCGCTCCAGTGCGAGTTCTTTGCCCTGGAGGGGTTGAGTCAATTGCTTGAAACTGTGGATCAGGTTCGGCAGAGCGTGAATCCGCATCTGGATATTCAGGGAATCGTTCTGACGATGTTCGATGCGAGAAACAATCTCGCGCAGCAGGTCGTGAACGATGTGCGGACCTATCTGGGTGACAAGGTCTATCACACACTGATACCTCGCAATGTTCGCGTGTCGGAAGCGCCATCCTATGGCAAGCCGGCTATCTTGTACGACCTTAAATGCGCCGGTAGCCAAGCCTATCTTCAGTTGGCATCTGAAGTAATCCAGAGAGAGCGCCGTCGTAAGGCGGCTTGATCAGGACGTTTGAACGGAAAAAGTAGGAACCAGTACAGTGGTTGATGATCCTTCACGGCGCCGTCTGGGGCGTGGCCTAGCTGCTCTCATTGGAGAAATGGATCAGGTTGCCCCTTTGGGCGAACAACAAGCAAAACCCGTGAATCCAGATCGCCTCGTTCCAATCGAGCTGATTACCAGAAACCCTCGAAACCCTCGTCGGATGTTTGATGAGGCGGAGTTGCATGATCTCGCGGCGTCGTTGCGGCAGCACGGGATCGTGCAGCCAGTTGTCGTGCGCACGGTTTCTTCAGGTTTTGAGATTATTGCTGGCGAGCGCCGATGGCGTGCAGCCCAGTTGGCTGGGCTCATTGAAATTCCGGTTATTGTGCGGGATGTGGATGATCGCACAGCGCTGGAAATTGCAATTGTTGAGAATGTCCAGCGGTCCGATCTAAATCCTCTGGAAGAGGCTCTCGGCTACGAGCAACTGATTGCCGAGCATGGCTATACACAGAATGATCTCGGCGAAATCATCGGTAAGAGCAGAAGTCACGTTGCCAATAGTTTGCGCCTGCTGAAGCTTCCGGAGCCTGTTCGCGATTTATTGGCAGGCGGCAAGCTCTCAGCCGGTCATGCTCGTGCACTTGTCTCCACCTCCGATCCCACCGGATTGGCGAAGGTCATTGTTAATAAGGGTATGTCTGTTCGGGATGCCGAGCGCCTCGCGCAAAATGACATCAAGGCGCAGTCAGAGCCGCCAAAGCTTGCTCCGATACAGAACAAAGATTCAGATACGCTTGCTCTTGAACGATCGTTGAGCGACTCTCTTGGTCTTGAAATCAAGATCAGTCACAGAGGCGGTAGCGGACATATCAAGATCAACTATAAGACCTTGGAGCAGCTGGAAGAGGTTTGCCGGTTGCTGGAACGACGCTGAAGGCCGTGTTAAGCCGGCTTATGAGCTCTCTTTGTCAGATTTTCAATGTGCGGCCCTAGCGCTGATCGAGGGAAGCGGCAGCTGACATGTTAGGATCTGTTTGCGCGCTGAGATTGAAGCGCTGATGCAAGGAGCGTCTGGAACGCTATCGAGTCATCCAATTGTGCCTGCTGACGTGACTGATAGATCGCCGTGTGCAGCCTCTGCGTCTCACGGGCCAATGACGTTGATGACCAATTTCTCAGCGCCTTCTCCATCAAAGGCTTACGCTTGAAATGAATATGGCGGCCTGAGGTTTGCATGATTTGCGCGCTCTGCAAACGCTTCTCTTCCATTTCTGCTCTCATCGCATCGAGCATTTGGAACGTTCGTAGGCAGGACTGCAAAACAAGAAAGATTGGCTGCTTGGATTGGACAATCTTCTGTATTGCGCGGTGAAGCCCGTCAAGGTCACCCGCCAGGACACAATCCACTGCATCATCAGCCGAGATGGCACTTGCATCTCCGATGATATCGGTCACGTGGTCCTGCTCGATTTGCTTCTGCTGCATACAGTAAAGGATTAGTTTTCGTATCTCGTTTCGAGATGCGACACGATCTCCACCGAGTGCTTCAAGCAGGGTAGCGCGAGCTTCCGGAGTGATCCGAAGATCAGCTTGTGCCAATTCCTGATCGATCAAGGCATTGAGGGACTTTACATCATCCGAGTAACATGGGACGGCGACCGCGATCTTCGCCTGCTCTGCATTTTTTCGCAGAGCACTACCCTTCTTGAGATCGCCACCTTCAATGATCAGTATGTTGCCGGGAATTCGACCTGAGTCGAGTGCCGCAATCGCGTCAGCCACAATCTTCTCACCGCCCGATCCGCGTAGGTGAATGACTTTTTGCCCGCCAAACAAACCAAGTGAGTTGACTTCGTCAATCAGCCGGCCAGGATCCCCCTGCAGTTCCGATAGATCGAGACGCGTGTAGGAAAAGGGATCATCGACATTTACGCCTGCTTTTTCCGCAAGCGCCTTTGCACGTTCTGACACCAGACCTTTATCAGGGCCATAGACCAGAAAAATACGATAGAGTTCGGTTGCTCGTGAAAGCAACCGATCAAATTCGTGCGCTTTGATTTCGGCCATAGTCTACTTGGAAAGCGCCATCGCCAAATCCGCCCGGACGAATTCCGCGACTTCGTTCGCTGCCCGGTTCTCCGCATCCCGATAGGCGCGCAACTTCGCAAATTCCTGATTGCTGAGATCAAGCAGTGCGGTCGATGAGCGGGTCGCCGATTTCAGCACTTGACCATCTTTTATTCGTGTCAGTGCATAGGTGGCAGAGACGGTGACGCGCCCCGGAAGAACCGCCGCTGCGATTTCGTCGTCGAGGATATTGGCGCGGGTGGACGTGACGGAGAGTTGAAGCTGATATTCAGCGAGTGCAGGTTCACCAGCCCCACCACCCGTCAGGAAGACAAGACGATTACGAACCTCTTGTCCGACTCGGTCACCGAGAGGGTTGATCTTGATGGCAGCCATCTTCACCGGAACTCCTCCGGCCGAAGAATAGAGCGGGCGAGCCTGGCAGCCCGCAAGGGCTGCCACAATTGCAATCGATGCCACGGCGCGACCGATTTGCCGCAGGGCGGAAGAACGCTCAAACAACAATGTTGATGATCCTCTGTGGAACGATAATGATCTTCTTCGGTGCGCTACCGGAAAGAGCAGCCTGAACCGCCTCCAGCTGCAGGACCGCAGCTTGAACCGCATTCTGGTCTGCGTCACGCGCGATTGTCAATTCGGCACGCTTCTTTCCGTTAATTTGGACCGGAAGAGTGACCTCGTTATCAGCAACCAGAACCGGGTCGAAGGCAGGCCAGGTGGCTTCTGCGACAAGACCTTGATTGCCGAGCACGGACCAGCACTCTTCCGCAAGATGGGGGGTCATCGGCGCGACGATCTGGATCAGGATATGTGCAGCTTCACGGACAGCAGCTACGTAAGCATCATCCTGAGTGCCTGCTGCCACCTGCGTCAGCGGAGATGCAAGAGTGTTCACCAGTTCGTAGATGCGTGCAACGGCCTTGTTGAACGCCAGCTTGTCATAGTCCTGTTGAACGGCCTGCAAAGTCTTGTGTGCGGCCTGTGAAACAGACAGCGCAGCGCCTTCCTTGGCAGGGTTCGCCGCAACCTTGCTCAAAACAGGTGCCGCTTCCGAGATCAGGCGCCAGACGCGCTGGACGAACCGATGCGAGCCCTCAACTCCGGCTTCAGACCAGATCACATCGCGATCGGGAGGCGAGTCGGACAACACGAAGAAGCGGGCAGTGTCGGCACCATAGGAAGCGATGATGTCGTCGGGATCCACGACGTTCTTCTTCGACTTCGACATCTTTTCAATCGAGCCGATGGCCACTTCCGCACCGGAACTCAAGAGGAAGGCTTTGCGGGCACCATCAACTTCTTCAATACGGATATCCGCGGGTGCGACCCACTGGCCGCTCTGGCCTTCGCCGAGGCGGTAGGTTTCATGAACCACCATGCCCTGCGTAAAGAGGCCCTTGAAGGGTTCCTTGAGGTCGAGATGACCCGTCTCGCGCATGGCGCGCGTAAAGAAGCGCGAATACAGGAGATGCAGGATCGCATGCTCGATGCCGCCGATGTACTGGTCCACGGGAAGCCATCGGTTGGCCACTGCCGGATCTGTCGGATTGTCTTCCCAGGGCGCTGTGAAGCGGGCGAAGTACCAGCTGGAATCCACAAAGGTATCCATCGTGTCCGTCTCACGACGAGCAGGCTTGCCACAGCATGGGCACGCCACATTGCGCCAAGTCGGGTGACGGTCCAGCGGGTTTCCGGGTACATCGAAGGTCACGTCATCCGGAAGCTGAACGGGCAGATCTTTCTTCGGCACCGGGACGACGCCACAGTCTTCGCAATGAATGACCGGGATCGGGCAACCCCAATAGCGTTGGCGAGAAACGCCCCAATCGCGCAGGCGGAAGTTCACCTTACGGGCAGCCTGCGGAGCGTTCCCAAGTTGCTGGGATGTCAGCAGATCGGCTACCTTCTGGAAGGCGGCGTCTGTCGTCAGACCATCCAGGAACCGGGAATTGATCATCACGCCGTCACCGTCATAGGCCTCGGTGCCCACGGTGAAGCTGGCTGCATCGCCACCTTCCGGCATGACCACTGGAGCAACGGGAAGATCGTACTTGCGGGCGAAATCCAGGTCGCGCTGATCACCAGACGGGCAGCCGAAAATGGCGCCTGTGCCGTAATCCATCAGCACAAAATTCGCGATGTAAACCGGAACTTCCCAAGCCGGATCGAGCGGGTGCCTGACGAACAGGCCCGTATTGTAGCCCTTCTTCTCGGCTGTTTCGAGCGCGGCAAGCGACGTGCCCTGACGACGGCATTCCTCGCAGAAATCCTGGATCTCGCTGTTGGATGCCGCCAGTGCCTTGGCGACAGGGTGATCTGCCGAGATCGCGAGGAAGGATGCGCCAAACAGAGTGTCAGGACGGGTCGTATAGACTTCAATTTCGCTGCAGTCCGCAGCAATACGGCTTGCTTCCGCCAGTTCCCAGCGAATGGTCAGGCCTTCAGAGCGACCGATCCAGTTCTTCTGCATCAGACGCACTTTTTCCGGCCACTGGTCGAGGCCGTCCAGCGAATCAAGCAGGTCCTGGGCGAATTCTGTAATCTTGAAGAACCACTGGGTCAGTTCGCGCTGTTCGACAAGGGCCCCGGAACGCCAGCCGCGCCCTTCGATGACCTGCTCATTGGCGAGAACAGTCTGATCGACCGGATCCCAGTTGACCTTGGACTGCTTGCGGTAAACCAGACCCTTTTCCATCATGTCGAGGAACAGGTGCTGCTGACGCTGATAGTAGGCCACGTCGCAGGTTGCGAACTCGCGCGCCCAATCCAATGAAAGGCCCATGGATTTCAGCTGGCCGCGCATGGTGGCAATGTTCTGATAGGTCCAGTCCTTCGGATGAACCTTGTTCTGCATGGCCGCGTTTTCCGCTGGCATGCCGAACGCATCCCAGCCCATGGGATGCAGAACGTTGAAACCACGCGCACGCTTGTAGCGAGCAACAACATCCCCCATGGCATAGTTGCGCACATGGCCCATATGGATGCGACCCGACGGATAGGGGAACATCTCAAGCACGTAATACTTGTCGCGCGTATCGCTGTTGTCTGTCTCGAAGGTTTTCGCTTCGGACCACTTTGCCTGCCAACGGGGTTCGGCATCCCGCGGATTGTAACGTTCGGTCGCCATTTCAGAGAATTCCGGGTATGAATAGAGTTGCGGTGACCTTCATCACGAAAGGCGTTGAGCGTCAAGTTTTTGAGGCTTGCGAGGGTCAGAACGCGATCAATCCCTTGGCATAGGGCAGCTTCCTCGCTAACTGCGTTGCAGCAGAATAATTGAGGCAAGGCGATGACTGTCGAAGAACGACTTCAGGACGTTAAGCAGAAGATTTCGATGGCGGAACGGGATGCGGGCCGCGCGGAGGCATCGGTAACGCTGGTTGCCGTTTCCAAAACCTTCGATGCTGATGCGATTCGCCCTGTTATTTCAGCCGGTCAGCGCGTGTTCGGTGAAAACCGTGTTCAGGAAAGCGAAGGAAAGTGGCCACAGCTGAAGGCGGAAACTCCTGGCATCGAGCTCCACCTTATTGGTCCTTTGCAATCGAACAAGGCGGCTGACGCGGTTGCGCTTTTTGATGTCATCGAAACCATTGACCGGGAGAAAATTGCCCGGGCCGTGGCAACAGAAATGCAAAAGCAAGGCAAGACAGTTCGGCTTTACGTGCAGGTCAATATCGGAATGGAGCCGCAAAAGGCCGGTATTGAGCCGAAACAGACGGTTGCTTTTGTCCATTTCTGCCGTGATGAACTGAAGCTGGAAATTGAGGGCCTGATGTGTATCCCACCCGCGGAAGATCATCCCGGTCCCTATTTCGCATTGCTTCGCAAGCTGGCGGAAGAGGCTGGCGTGTCCAAGCTCTCCATGGGAATGTCGGGTGACTTCGAAACGGCTATCGGTTTTGGTGCCACCAGCGTCCGGGTCGGTTCCGCAATTTTTGGTCATCGCTGATAAAGCGCAAGAGGCGTCCCTCTTTCGTCGGGCTTTCCACGCGCCTTCTGACCTCCTAATCTGTGCGCTCGAATATGTGCGGCAGACGATGGGAGGATCAGATGCACGCAAACAGCCGATATCGTGAGGTCTATCAGGACTGGCAACAGAACCCGCAAGCGTTCTGGGCGAAGCAAGCGGACAATCTTCACTGGTTCAAGCAGCCGGACAAGATTTTCGACGAATCGCAGGGCGTCTACGGGCGCTGGTTCGTCGGAGGCGAAACCAACACCTGCTATAACTGTCTCGACAGGCACGTAGCAGACGGCAAGGGTGCCCAGCCCGCCCTCATCTATGATAGCGCCATGACGGGCGAGAAGCGCGTCTATACCTATGACGAAGTGCTGACGGAAGTTCAGGCTATTGCTGCTGTTCTGCAAAACCTGGGCGTTGAAAAAGGCGACCGGGTCGTCATCTACATGCCGATGGTGGCAGAAGCGACGTTCTCCATGCTGGCTTGCGCGCGTCTCGGCGCGATCCACTCGGTGGTTTTCGGGGGCTTTGCGGCCCATGAGCTGGCAACGCGGCTGGATGACTCGCAGGCAAAGATCGTGATCAGCGCCAGCTGCGGATTGGAGCCCGGGCGCGTCGTTCCCTACAAGCCATTGCTCGATCAGGCCGTTGATATGGCAAGGGTCAAGCCGCAGGCCTGCATCATCCTGCAACGCGACCAGCATCATGCGGTGCTCCGGTATGAGCATGGCGACATGGATTTCGCTCAGGCGGTGGAGGCGGAGAAGGTCAAGGGCACACAGGTGCCTTGCGTTCCGGTTCTTGCAACGGATCCGCTTTACGTGCTCTACACGTCCGGAACGACCGGCCAGCCCAAAGGCGTCATACGCGATAATGGGGGCCATATGGCCGCCCTGCTCTGGAGCATGCGCAACTTCTTTGGCGTGAAACCCGGTGAAACATTCTGGGCGGCTTCGGATATCGGCTGGGTCGTTGGCCATTCCTATATCGTCTACGGGCCGCTGATTGCGGGGAATGCCAGCGTCATCTTCGAAGGCAAGCCGATCGGCACCCCGGATGCTGGCACCTATTGGCGTGTCGTGCAGGATCACGACGTCAAGGTCATGTTCACCGCTCCGACGGCCTTCCGCGCTATACGCCGGGAGGATGGCGATGGTGAACATATTGAGCGCTACGATACGTCTGGCTTGCGGGCTCTGTTTCTGGCGGGTGAACGGGCCGATACCGAGACCATCAAGTGGGCCGAACGCATGCTGAAGGTGCCGGTGATCGATCACTGGTGGCAGACCGAAACAGGATGGCCTGTTGCCGGAAATCCTGTTGGGCTCGGTCTCATGCCCGTCAAATATGGTTCCCCTACTCTTCCCATGCCCGGTTATGACCTCCAGGTGGTGGACGATGCCGGATACCCGGTCCCTGCCAATACGCTTGGTAACATCGTCCTCAAACTGCCGCTTCCGCCGGGATGTCTGGTCAGCTTCTGGAATGCGGACGATCGATTCCGTACGTCCTGCCTGGAGGAGTTTCCAGGCTACTACAAAACCGCGGACGCCGGTCTGGTGGATGAAGACGGCTATGTATTCGTCATGGCGCGGACCGACGACATCATCAACTGCGCCGGTCACCGTCTGTCGACAGGAGCCATGGAAGAAGTCTGCGCCATGCATCCTGATGTGGCGGAGTGTGCCGTCATCGGCGTCGCCGATGCGCTGAAAGGTCAGATTCCGTGCGGCTTTCTTGTGCTCAAGGCCAAGGTTGATCGTGATGAAAAACTGCTTGCCAAGGAAATCGTGGAGCTCGTCCGCAACGAAATCGGTCCCGTCGCCGCTTTCAAGAATGTCATGGTCGTGACGCGTCTGCCCAAGACACGGTCCGGCAAAATCTTGCGTGGCACCATGCAGAAGATTGCGGATGGACTACCTTGGAAAATGCCCGCGACCATCGATGACCCTACTATTCTTGATGAGATCAGCGAAATCCTGCAGAAACATGGATATTGCGAGCCTCAGAAAGCTCTAGCCGGCTAACCAAAATAGAAAGTCAGATTCTCTTCCAATAAAAAAGCCGGCTCGCAAGGCCGGCTTCTTCAATTCGATCCACCAAAGATCAGAAGCGATCTTCTTCCTCTTCGTCATCCCGACGCGTGGACTTGAGCGATGAAAGCTTGGCGAAGACGGCGTCCGCATCCAGTTCTTTCTCTTCTTCCCGCTCGTAACGGTAACCGAGATTTTCGGTCTCATTCGCGGCCTGCAGTGTCGCGCCGAGTTCCGCAGCTGTCGGCAGCGGACGGTTCTTCGATGCACGTTCTACTTCCAGATCCAGATCGATCTGGCTGCAAAGGCCCAGCGTAACCGGATCCATCGGCGTCAGGTTAGCAGCGTTCCAATGGGTACGCTCGCGGATCTGCTCGATGGTAGATTTTGTCGTCCCGACCAAACGTGAGATCTGCGTGTCTTTCAGTTCCGGATGGTTGCGAACCAGCCAGAGAATGGCATTCGGACGATCCTGACGCTTGGAAACCGGGGTGTAACGCGGGCCGCGGCGCTTCGATTCCGGAACGCGAACCTTCGGCTCGGAAAGCTTCAGCTTGTAGTTGATATCTTTCTCGGCGCGTGCGATCTCGTCGCGGGAAAGCTGGCCGGTCGCGATCGGGTCCAGGCCCTTGATGCCCTGCGCTGCTTCACCATCCGCAATTGCTTTCACTTCGAGCGGATGCAGCTTGCAAAACTGAGCGATCTGATCGAAGGAGAGTGCCGTGTTGTCAACCAGCCATACTGCGGTTGCCTTCGGCATAAGCAATTGTTGAGCCATGGATATGATCCTTCTATCGTCCGCGCCGGTGTCGCGAGCCGTGGGTAGTTAACCACAATTTCCGGGAATTCGTCGCGTCTATAACTCGATTGCGATCAAATTGCAATTGTCATGCAGGCATGACCCTTTGTCTAATTGCCGCCATCGCTGCAGATGATAAGAATGCGGACAAGAGGGACATCTGCGCGCTGGACGTGCAATGTCGGGAGCATGAGGAGGAAAGCATGACGGAAAAAGTCTATCCTGTGCAGAAGGCAGTGAAGGCGCGCGCGCTGATCGACAAGGACAAGTACCTGAAATGGTACGAGGAAAGCGTTGAAAACCCAGATAAGTTCTGGGGCAAGCATGGCAAGCGCATCGACTGGTTCAAGCCCTACACAAAGGTCAAGAATACCTCCTTCAAGGGTAAGGTCTCCATCAAGTGGTTTGAAGACGGTCTGACCAATGTTTCCTACAACTGCATAGACCGTCACCTGAAAACTCATGGTGAGCGGACCGCCATCATCTGGGAAGGCGATAATCCGTACATCGACAAGAAGATCACGTATAACCAGCTCTACGACCAGGTTTGCCGCCTGGCGAACGTCATGAAAAAACATGGCGTCAAGAAAGGTGACCGCGTCACCATCTACATGCCGATGATTCCGGAGGCGGCCTATGCCATGCTGGCCTGCGCCCGCATCGGTGCAGTTCACTCTGTGGTGTTCGGCGGTTTCTCGCCTGAAGCTCTGGCGGGCCGCATCGTGGATTGCCAGTCAACCTTCGTCATCACCTGCGATGAAGGTGTCCGCGGTGGAAAGCCGGTGCCGCTAAAGGAAAATACCGACAAGGCCATTCATATTGCTGCGCGCCAGTACGTGACTGTTTCCAACGTTCTGGTCGTGCGCCGTACCGGCGGCAAGATCAACTGGGCACCAGGCCGCGACCTTTGGTACCATCAGGAAATCGCCAGCGTAAAAGGCCATTGCGAACCCGTGAAGATGAAGGCGGAAGATCCGCTTTTCATTCTTTACACCTCAGGTTCGACCGGCAAACCCAAAGGTGTTCTGCACACCACCGGCGGTTATCTCGTCTATGCGGCGATGACCCACGAATATGTCTTCGACTATCATGACGGGGACATCTATTGGTGCACGGCCGATGTGGGCTGGGTCACGGGCCATTCCTATATCGTCTATGGTCCACTGGCGAATTGCGCCACCACGCTGATGTTCGAAGGAGTACCGAACTTTCCGGATCAGGGCCGCTTCTGGGAAGTGGTCGACAAGCACAAGGTCAACATCTTCTATACCGCGCCGACCGCCATCCGCTCCCTGATGGGGGCTGGCGACGAGTTCGTCACCCGATCGAACCGCACAAGCCTTCGTCTACTCGGGACCGTTGGTGAGCCCATCAACCCGGAAGCCTGGGAATGGTACTACAATGTGGTGGGCGAGAAACGCTGCGCCGTGGTCGATACCTGGTGGCAGACGGAAACGGGCGGCCACATGATTACGCCGCTACCAGGAGCGACGGATCTGAAACCCGGTTCGGCCACCCTGCCCTTCTTCGGCATCAAGCCGCAACTGGTTGATAACGAAGGCAATGTGCTTGAGGGTGCCGCTGACGGCAATCTCTGCATCACCGATAGCTGGCCGGGACAGATGCGCACCGTGTACGGCGATCACGAGCGTTTCATCCAGACCTATTTCTCCACCTACAAGGGCAAGTACTTCACGGGTGACGGTTGCCGCCGTGATGCGGACGGCTACTATTGGATCACGGGTCGCGTGGATGATGTTCTGAACGTTTCCGGCCACCGTCTCGGGACGGCGGAAGTCGAGTCCGCGCTGGTTTCGCATCATCTTGTTTCCGAAGCGGCAGTGGTTGGGTATCCGCACAACGTCAAGGGACAGGGCATTTATTGCTATGTGACGTTGATGGAGGGCAACGAGGGCACAGACGCGCTGCGCCAGGAGCTCGTGAAGCATGTGCGTCAGGAAATCGGTCCCATCGCCTCACCTGACAAGATCCAGTTCGCGCCCGGTCTACCCAAGACGCGCTCCGGCAAGATCATGCGCCGCATCCTGCGCAAGATTGCTGAAGACGATTTCGGCGCGCTGGGCGATACCTCCACGCTGGCCGATCCGGGTGTTGTCGACGATCTGATCGCCAACCGGCAGAACAAGGCGCCAGCCGCCGCTTGAACTATCCATCGAGGGGCCGGCGCAAGCCGGCCCCTTGCTCATTCATTGCTGGCCAGTTGGCAGAAATCATTCTTCCGGCCCTGCCCGGAATAGCTGGCGGCGAAACCGGCAGCCATCATTTCACGGGCTGGATCACGTCCATCTTGCAGTACGACGTCAGTAACGATGCGGCCGAAATATTTGTCGGCCGAAATGCGGGTCAGTTTGACGGTTGACGAGGCACCGGCCATCTCTTCCAGAAAGTGTTTCGCTGCTTCAGCCGCCTCTTGTCCGCGCGCGCATTTCGACTTCAGTTCCGGCGTGTCGATACCTCGAAGCCGAACATAAACCTCCACGCTTTGCTGCGGCCACGGTCGCGCTGTTACCAGAATTGTGTCGCCATCAATGACGCGGATCACCTCCGCGGATACGGGACCTTCAACCACAGCGCCTGCTTCTACGGCAGCCGCTTTGGCGCATACTAGGAATATGATCAAAACAAGAGATAATATTGAGCGCATAAAGGAAACTATTCCTTTATGCGAGGGCGCGTCAATAGGAATTATCACCTATGAATTTTGTCAGATATGGATGCCGGGAGCCTCGCGTCCTGTCCGCTCGACATATTCCAGATAGCCACCTTCATAGCGCTCCACGCCGTCCGGAGTGACTTCCAGAACTCGGTTGGAAAGCGCACCGAGGAAGTGACGGTCGTGGCTGACAAAAAGCATGGTGCCTTCGAACGAGGAGAGTGCCTTGATCAGCATTTCCTTGGTATCGATGTCCAAGTGGTTCGTCGGTTCGTCCAGCACCAGCAGGTTTGGCGGGTCAAAAAGCATGGCCGCCATGACAAGCCGTGCCTTTTCGCCTCCAGACAGAACACGGCACCGCTTTTCGACATCGTCTCCCGAAAAACCGAAGCAGCCGGAAAGAGCACGCAAAGGTGCCTGTCCGGCTTTCGGGAAACGCTCTTCCAGCCATCCAAGCACTGTGTTTTCACCATCCAGCAAATCCATCGAGTGCTGGGCGAAATAGCCGAGCTTGACGCTGGCACCGATAGTCACGGTTCCTGCGTCCGGCTCCGTGCCGCCAGTCACCAGCTTCAGCAAGGTCGATTTTCCGGCACCGTTGACCCCCATAATGCACCAACGCTCGCGACGACGGATCATGAAATCCAGCCCGTTGTAGATCACGCGGCTGCCATAGGCTTTGTGGATTCCTTTGATGTTGACGACATCTTCCCCCGAGCGGGGTGCAGGCAAAAAGTCGAAGGCGACGGTTTGACGGCGTCTTGGCGGCTCAACCCGGTCGATCTTGTCCAGCTTCTTGACGCGGCTTTGCACCTGCGCTGCGTGAGACGCACGCGCCTTGAAGCGTTCGATGAATTTGATTTCTTTCGCCAGCATGGCCTGCTGACGCTCGAACTGGGCCTGTTGCTGCTTTTCATTCTGTTCGCGCTGACGCTCATAAAAGGTGTAATCGCCCGAATAGGTGTTCAGCGATCCCGCGTCGATCTCGATGATCTTGTTGACGATGCGGTTCATGAACTCGCGGTCGTGCGAGGTCATGAGCAATGCTCCGTCATAGGTCTTCAGGAAATTTTCGAGCCAGATCAGGCTTTCAAGGTCCAGGTGGTTACTCGGTTCGTCGAGCAGCATCACATCAGGCCGCATTAGCAGGATACGGGCGAGCGCAACGCGCATCTTCCAGCCACCGGAGAGCTTCGAGACGTCACCATCCATCATTTCCTGGCTGAAGGAGAGACCGGCGAGAACCTCGCGCGCGCGTCCATCCAGTCCGTAGCCATCCAGTTCCTCATAGCGGGCCTGCACCTCGCCATAACGCTCGATGATCGTATCCATCTCGTCCATCCGATCGGGATCCGACATGGCGGCCTCAAGATCATGCAGTTCTGCGGCCACTTCGCTGACTGGCCCTGCCCCGGCCATCACCTCCGCCACGGCAGAACGGCCCGACATTTCACCGACGTCCTGATCGAAATACCCGATGGTGACCCCGCGATCCACGGAAACCTGGCCTTCATCCGGCTGCTCCTCGCCGGTAATCATGCGGAAGAGCGTTGTTTTGCCCGCACCGTTCGGCCCGACAAGACCGATTTTCTCACCGCGGTTCAGCGCTGCCGAGGCTTCGATATAAAGCAGCCGATGACTGTTCTGCTTGGAGATGTTCTCAATGCGGATCATGATATTCGAAATCCTTGCAGACGGCAGGAAGTTGGGCAAGCTATGTCAGAGGCGGCAGGAACCGTCCCTCTGTTTAAAGTGACTTGGCCAGCGATTTGGGTCCAAGAGGCTGCGTGAACGGCAAAAGCGCAGCAATGTCAATCTTTTTCCTTGACAGTACACAAGTGCTCACGTATCCCCCGACGCATCTGGATATAGGCCCGTAAAAGGTCTTTACTTCGATAGGGCGAAAGCTCAATTCACCGGCAGACCGGTTCTAAGATCTTTCTTCGAATCCTGCTCAAACGTGGACTGATAAAAAGACGGCCGCTTGCCATGGGCGGGCAGAGCCGGATCGAACATGAAAGGATAAAAAATGTTCGCAGTCATCAAGACCGGCGGTAAGCAGTACCGCGTAGCGGCAAACGATGTCGTTACAATTGAAAAGCTGGACGTCGCCGCTGGCGAAGTTGTCGAATTCAACGAAGTCCTGGTTATCGGCGAAGGCGCTGATGCCAAGATCGGCGCGCCTTTCGTGGCTGGCGCCGTGGTCAAGGCTGAAGTGGTCGAGCATAACCGTGGTGCGAAGGTTCTGTCCTTCAAGAAGCGTCGCCGTCAGAATTCCAAGCGTATTCGCGGTCATCGCCAGCATCACACGGTTGTTCGCATCACCGCGATCAACGCCTGATCGTTCGGTAGGATTTTCGAAGGTTTAAAGGAGAACTCCAATGGCACATAAAAAAGCTGGCGGTTCATCGCGTAACGGTCGCGATTCTGAATCCAAGCGCCTTGGCGTGAAGAAGTTTGGCGGCGAAGCTGTGCTCGCTGGCAACATCATCGTGCGTCAGCGCGGTACGCAGTGGCATCCGGGCGCCAATGTTGGCCTCGGCAAGGACCACACCATTTTTGCGCTTACAGCAGGCAATGTGAACTACCGTACGAAGGCCAATGGCCGCGTGTACGTGTCTGTGATGCCGAAAGCGGAAGCAGCGGAATAATAGCCGGTAGCGCGTTAAAACAGCCGGCGTCACATCGACCCGGCTGATACCCGCAAAAGGTTCAGACCAGAAAAAAGGGAAGATGGGACGCCAAACCCACCTTCCCTTTTTCTTTTCCCACAAGGAGGACTGAACCATGCAAGCGGAATTGTTACGGAGCGGCCAAAGCCGGTCGCCCGAGGAGCGGTTGAGACCGCAACGGTTAAGAAGCGATTGCCCTGTCTTATTGTCGCAGAGACTTGTTCTCCGCGCCCCTCATGAAGAAGACATCGACGCCCTTTCCCATCTCGCCAACAACGCCAACATCGCCACCATGGTGGCCCGTATGCCTCACCCGTATACGGCAAAAGACGCTGCAGACTTCGTGCGACGCGCGAAACTCGGCGAGATCGGCAAGTGCGTCTATGCCATCACGCGAGGAGATAATGGAGCGTTTCTAGGCTGCTGCGGTCTTGAGCCCCATCCGGGCGATCCGCAGACAGTCGAGCTTGGCTACTGGCTTGGTGAACCCCACTGGAATCAGGGATATGCCACGGAAGCAGCGCACGCCCTGATTGATATGGCATTCCGGACACGCGACATCGACCATATCGATGCACGGTGCCGGGTGACCAATATCGCATCGCGCCGGGTCATCCAGAAGTGCGGTTTCCAGTTTCAAGGTTCCGGCATGGTTGGCTCGCTCGCCATGGGTGGAATGGTGCCTGTCGAGTGGTTCCGGTTGGATCGCAAGACCTGGATGTCGTTGAAGAGCTGGGGGGAAATGCGATGAATGCCGCAGTTCTCGAACGTCCGCGCCTGGTCGTACCGAAGCTTGGGCCCTGCCCTATAGTTGAAACAAGACGGCTGGTCTTGCGTCCGCATCAGGCCGCTGATGCGGATGCGATTGCGCAATCGCTCGATGACTGGCAGGTCACCCGCATGTTGTCGCGCGTCCCCGCTCCCTATAGCAGGGGTGATGCGCAGGACTGGCTGAACATGGTGCTTGGCACGACCGACTGGCATTTCGCCATCACTGAAGGCGATGGTGTGCATATCGGTTGTGTGAGCATCGAACTTCGGCATGGGCGCTGGCATCTGGGTTACTGGCTCAACCGCTTCTATTGGGGTCAGGGGCTGATGACGGAAGCAGTGTCGGCAGTGCTCGACCGGTTCTTCCGTCGTATGCCGCAAACCGAACTCTTTTCGGGTGCCTTCGCTGATAACGCCGGTTCGCTTCGCATTCAGGAGAGAATGGGGTTTTCCATCGTCGGCTGCTCGGATCTCTTCAGCATGGCCCGCAATGCCATGGCCCCGCATCTTGAAACCCGGTTGCGTCCCGAAGACTTTCGGAGGCCTTGATCGGCCATAAGTCGCCCCGGCGAGACAAAATAACTGCCTCGCCGGGTGCAAATCAAGCTGATGACGCGATAGGCTTTGACCTCACCGCCAAGCAGCGATAACGAAAACAGCACATTTTCCTGCATACCCATTCAACTCCGAGAAGACGGCTCAAAACATCATGAAGTTCCTCGACGAAGCAAAAGTCTTTATCCGCTCCGGCGATGGTGGCGCAGGTGCAGTTTCCTTCCGGCGTGAGAAGTTCGTCGAGTTTGGTGGCCCGGACGGCGGTGATGGCGGTCGCGGTGGCGACGTATGGGTCGAGGCGGTCAACGGCCTCAACACGCTGATCGATTACCGTTTCCAGCAGCATTACAAGGCGGGCACCGGCATTCACGGCATGGGTCGTAACCGTACCGGCGCAAACGGTGCGAGCGTCACCCTCAAGGTTCCGGTGGGAACGCAGATCTTCGAGGAAGATAATGAGACGCTGATCATCGATATGGTCACGGAGGGGCAGCGCTTTCGCCTCGCTGCGGGCGGCAATGGCGGTTTCGGCAACGCATACTTCAAATCTTCCACGAATCAGGCGCCCGACTGGGCAAATCCCGGTCTTCCCGGTCAGGAAAAGACCATCTGGCTCCGTCTCAAGCTGATTGCCGACGCCGGTCTGGTCGGCCTGCCCAATGCCGGCAAGTCTACCTTTCTGGCAACGGTAACGCGCGCTCGGCCTAAGATCGCCAATTACCCTTTTACGACACTGCACCCCAACCTCGGCGTTGCGACGATTGATGGACGTGAGTTCATCCTGGCCGACATTCCCGGTTTGATCGATGGCGCCCATGAAGGTGTTGGTCTGGGTGATCGCTTCCTGGGCCATGTGGAGCGGACGCGCGTTCTTCTGCATCTGGTGTCGGCGCAGGAGGAAAATGTCGGACAGGCATACAAGACTGTGAAGCACGAGTTGAACGCCTATGGCGGCGGCCTGGAGGACAAGCCGGAAATCGTAGCCCTCTCGCAGATCGATGTTCTTGATCAGGCCGAGATCAAGAAGAAGGCGAAGGAATTGCAGAAGGCGTGCGGAAAGCCTCCGCTTCTTCTCTCCGCCGCTGCCCATATGGGTATGACCGAGGCGCTACGCGCACTGCGTGATGTGATTGTGGAATCGGCTGGAGAGACAGCCCTTCCTGACCGCAGTCAGCACCATGCAGATGATGCCGATACCGACGAGGATGACGCCTGAGATGACACTGCAGCGCAAGCCTATCGCAAAACATCGCCGCATCGTCATCAAGATTGGCTCTGCTTTGCTGGTCGATCGCAAGTCGGGTCTCAAGAAGGAATGGCTGGATTCGGTTTGCGCCGATATTGCCGCTTTGCGGGCCAAAAACATTGATGTTCTCGTGGTATCTTCGGGTGCTATTGCACTGGGACGGACGGTCCTCGAGCTTCCCGGCGGCGCCTTGAAGCTGGAGGAAAGCCAGGCGGCTGCCGCAGTCGGTCAGATTGCACTGGCGCGCGCCTGGTCAGAAAGTCTGTCGCGCGATGACATCATCGCCGGGCAGATCCTCCTGACGCTGGGCGATACCGAAGAACGTCGCCGCTATCTGAATGCGCGTGCGACGATCAACCAACTGCTAAAGCTCGGTTCTGTGCCGATCATCAATGAGAACGATACGGTCGCCACGTCCGAAATCCGCTACGGCGATAACGACCGGCTGGCGGCGCGTGTGGCCACCATGACCGGTGCGGACCTGTTGATCCTTCTCTCGGATATCGATGGGCTTTATACCGCCCCGCCGCATCTCGATCCGAACGCCCAGTTCCTGCCCGTCATACCCGCGATCACAGCGGAGATCGAGGCCATGGCCGGCGGCGCGGCCTCAGAACTGTCGCGTGGTGGAATGCGCACAAAAATCGATGCGGGCAAGATCGCGACCGCTGCCGGTTGCGGCATGATCATCGCATCCGGCAAGACTGCGCATCCTTTGAAGGCTATCGAAAGCGGCGCGCGCTCCTCATTCTTCGCGCCATCCGGAACGCCCGTGACGGCACGAAAGACCTGGATTGCCGGGCAGCTTCAGCCTGCCGGTGAACTTACCGTTGATGCTGGTGCTGAAAAAGCGCTCGCTTCCGGCAAGAGCCTGCTTCCTGCCGGTGTCCGGTCCATTAGCGGACAGTTCAGCCGCGGGGACACAGTTGCTGTGATCGGTGTGTCAGGCCGTGAAATAGCGCGTGGACTGGTGAGCTATGATGCCGATGAGGCGCGACAGATCGCTGGCCGTAAATCCGGCGAGATTGAGCAAATCCTGGGCTATGCCGGACGCGCAGCCATGGTGCATCGGGATGATCTCGTCATCACCGGCATGATTGCCAATGAAAATGAAGCCGTACGGGAGGATGCTGCCAATGCTTGACAAGGTGCAATCGAGCGATATCGATACGCTGATGCTGGCAATGGGCGAACGCGCCCGCTTGGCTGCCCGCAAACTTGCCGTTGCTTCGACAGATCAGAAGAACGGAGCGCTGAACGCCGCTGCCGATGCGATACTTTCATCTGTAGCAACAATTCTGGAGGCCAATGCCCTCGATCTGGAGGCCGTGGCAGACAAGGGTTTGCAGCCGTCGTTCATTGATCGTCTGACGTTGAATGAAAAGCGTGTAACCGAAATGGCCGAGGGGCTGCGGGCTATTGCAGCCCTGCCCGATCCGGTTGGCAATGTGATTGCGGATTGGGAGCGTCCTAACGGATTGAAAATCGAGCGCGTGCGCACGCCGCTCGGCGTGATCGGCGTCATCTACGAAAGCCGACCGAACGTGACCGCCGATGCAGGTGCATTGTGCCTGAAGGCTGGCAATGCTGTCATTCTGCGGGGCGGATCAGACTCGCTTAATTCATCGCAAGCGATCCATCGCTGCCTTTCCGCAGGGCTTCGCGCAGCAGGCTTGCCGGAAGACTCCATACAGTTGGTGGCGATTGCCGATCGTGCCGCGGTTGGGGCGCTACTCTCCGGTCTGAATGGTGCGGTGGATGTCATCGTACCGCGCGGTGGCAAAAGTCTGGTGGCGCGTGTGCAAACAGAGGCGCGCGTGCCGGTCTTCGCCCATCTTGAAGGGCTCTGCCACATCTATGTGGACGCCTCTGCGGATCTCGATATGGCCGTCAAGGTGGTCGTGAATGCCAAGATGCGCCGTACCGGCATCTGTGGTGCCGCCGAAACCCTGCTGGTCGATCGTGCGGTAGCCGCGACACATTTGCAGCCGATCCTTTCGGCTCTCATCGAGAAGGGATGCGAAGTCCGGGCCTCGGAAGAGGTGAGCGCCCAGATCGAGGGGCTTAAGGCTGCAAGTGAGGAAGACTGGCGGACCGAGTATCTCGAAGCCATTATCTCCGTGAAGCTAGTGGATGGTATCGATGGCGCGATCGAACACATCAACACCTATTCGTCCAACCATACGGAAGCTGTGATTGCTGAAGATCCGCAGGTTGTTGCGCGCTTCTTCAATGAGATCGACTCCGCGATTCTCCTGCACAATGCATCGACCCAGTTTGCCGATGGAGGCGAATTCGGTATGGGCGGCGAGATCGGCATCGCCACAGGCAAGATGCATGCCCGTGGTCCGGTTGGGGTGGAGCAGTTGACGTCTTTCAAGTACCGGGTGCACGGCACCGGCCAGATCCGGCCCTGAACTGGTGACGGTAGAGGTCGCGCTTCAGTCGTATCTGACCATGCCGCATGTGGAGCGCGGCATGGTGGTGGGCCTTTTCGGGGGATCTTTCAATCCGCCGCATGACGGCCACAGGCTTGTTGCCGAAATCGCACTGAAGCAATTGCGGCTTGATCAACTCTGGTGGATGGTCACGCCGGGCAATCCCCTGAAAAGCCGTTCGATCCTCTTGCCTCTCGAGGAGCGGATCCGTCTCAGTGAGGAACTGACGCGAAACCGCCGCATCCGCGTTACTGCTTTCGAGGAACGCCTTCAGACAGGTTTCACGGCTCAAACCATCGACCACGTTTTGTCGCGCAATCCGGGCGTACACTTCGTCTGGATCATGGGGGCGGATAGTCTCAAGACGTTTCATCGATGGCAGAGGTGGCGGCACATCGCTGCAAGCCTGCCGATTGCTGTCATAGACCGGCCGGGTGCTACCTTGTCTTTTCTGTCGTCGCCCGCTGCAAGGGCTCTCAGCCACTCGCGTATCGATGAATCCGATGCAGGTATTCTGGCACATAGAACGCCGCCCCGCTGGACCTTTATCCATGGGCCCCGATCAAGCCTCAGTTCGACAGCTATCCGTCAAGGTACGCCAGGAAACTGATGCCTTGAAAGATTAACCATTCAGTGCCACCTTCATAGTGCGGACCCCATCGAAACGGATTCGCGGATGTGCCTGTTCTGTCATTGAGGAAAGGAAAAACCCTGACAACAGTACATGCTAAGGGAAGAACGTCTCGCGTTCCTCCGAAGAGCCTGGAACGTGGCGCCGATGCTGCCGCCCGTGCTCTTGAACTGGTCCTCGCCAGCGTTGAGGACTCCAAAGCCGAAGATATCGTCTCCATCAACATTGCTGGAAAGTCTGCGCTTGGCGACTACATGGTCGTCGTCACAGGGCGATCGAACCGGCATGTCTCGGCAATCGCCGACCACTTGCTCCGCGACCTGAAGGACGAGGGCTTCGGCCCCGCCCGCGTCGAAGGGCTTGAGGCAGGCGATTGGGTGTTGATTGACACCGGCGATGTGATCGTCCATGTGTTCCGGCCAGAAATCCGGGAGTTCTACAACATCGAAAAGATGTGGGCTGCTCCGGACGAGGAAGAGACACGCCACTAAGCGACAATGGATTGAGATCCGGTCGCTGCCGATGAAGTGATGCTGTTGTCGCGCCCGCGAGCGTGGCAGGCGGTACATTGATCGGCCTTGAACGGATAGAATCCATGAAGATTGGCCTCTTTGCGGTCGGGCGACTGAAGTCCGGCCCTGAAAAGGAACTTGCGGCGCGATATCTCGACCGTTTTGCCAAGGCTGGTCCTGGGGTCAGCCTGGAACTTGGTCGTGTGATCGAGGTTAACGAGAGCCGCGCATCAGGCGCTGAAACGCGTAAGCGGGAAGAGGCCGGGCTTCTTGAAAAGAGCCTGAGCGACGGTGCAGTGCTTGTCCTTCTCGATGAGCGGGGAAAATCGCTCGACAGTCCCACGTTCGCGAACCTTCTCGGGAAGTTTCGGGATCAGGGAAAACGCGAAATGCTGCTGGCAATCGGCGGGGCGGATGGACTGGATCCTGCTCTCTACGATCGTGCAGATGCAATCATCAATCTCGGTACCATGACGTGGCCGCACCAATTGGTGCGGATTCTAGTGGCGGAGCAGCTCTATCGCGCCGTGACCATTCTTTCCGGCCATCCCTATCACCGCGTCTGACCAACAAGAACACGATCTTGTTTCTGGTTCTATTTACCAAATCAGTCTAGCTTTGCCGGATTGATCTTTTGACGGGTACAGATGCTGGTCAGGCAAGCGACATCTAGAGTGGCAATTTCGCTAGGCACGGCTATTCTGTTGGCCTGTGGCAATGCGGGCATTGCCGTTGCCCAGCAGGCTCCTCCTTCCCCGTCCGCAGAGCCTTCTACCTCATCCTTACCAATTGACGTCCTTCAGTCGAAGCGCGACCAGACCCGCGCTGAGTTGGAGGCCCTGTCGAAGACCATGTCAGTGTCGACGGATGCGGCTCGATCGATCGAAGCTGCGATTGCCGATCTGGACAAGACGAGCGCGTCCCTTCGGCAGGCTCTTATTGACGCCGCTACGCGTCGCAAGGACTATGAGGCAAAGGTTCAGACAAGCGAGAAAAAGCTGACCGACCTTAAGATAAAGCAGGAGACTATCCGTGCATCGCTGAGAGAGCGACGCAGCGTGCTCGCCGAAGTCTTAGGTGCGCTCGAGCGCATGGGACGCAATCCGCCTCCTGCTCTGCTCGTTTCCCCCGAGGATGCCCTGGGCTCGGTGCGCAGCGCTATTCTTCTCGGCGCGGTCGTGCCGGGCATGCGGGTTCAAGCTGAAAAGCTTATGGCCGATCTGCAAGGCCTGGCCGATGTTCAACGCGATGTGGCGGATGAGCGTGGCAAGGCCAGTGCCGCCATTCAGGCCGGCCTCGAGGAAGATCGACGCATAGCGTTGCTGCTGGAGGAAAATGCCAAGCAGAATGCTGTCAAATCGGCCAGCCTTGCGGAGGAAAGACGTAAGGCCCAGGAACTTGCCGGAAAAGCGACCAATCTTGAGGGGCTTATTCAGTCGCTCGAGAGCGAAATTTCCTCGGTTCGCCTTGCCATGGAACGGGCAAAACGTGAGGAAGAACGGCAAAAGCAACTGACGGCGGAAGAGCGCGAGAGGGCACGTCAGCTGGCTGAAAACGGTGTGCCCGACAAAAACCGCATTGCCCCCGCATATCCATTCGCCAGCCTCAAGGTGAAACTTGCCTATCCGGTTGAGGGTGATCTGCTTCGGTCGTTTGGTGACCCCGATGGTACGGGCCACCCAGCCCGCGGATTGACACTCGCCTCCAGCGCCGGTGCTGTGGTAACAGCCCCAGCCGATGGAACGGTGGTTTTCGCCGGAGCCTTCCGCAGTTATGGTCAGATGATTATCCTGAATGCGGGCGAGGGCTACCACCTCGTCATGACTGGAATGGACAAAGTGAACGTTCAACCGGGAATGTTCGTATTCTCTGGTGAGCCCATTGCCACAATGGGTGAGAAAAGAGTGGCAAGCGCAACCGCGTTGGCGCTGGAAACGGATCGACCGACGCTTTACATTGAATTCCGAAAGGACGGCAACCCGATCGATTCGAAGCCGTGGTGGGCCGTTAAAGAAACTGGAAGGGCACGAAATGATTCGTAGGGCTTCACTTGTCATCGTCGGGGCGCTGCTCGGCGCCACGGCCATGAGCGTCGTCTACTCTGCTGGCGTGCCTGCCCAGGCCGCAGGGTCTTCGACCTATCGTGAGCTATCTATTTTTGGCGATGTCTTCGAGCGTGTGCGTGCTCAGTATGTGACGCCGCCGGACGAGCAGAAGCTGGTGGAGAATGCGATCAACGGAATGTTGTCGTCGCTCGATCCGCATTCCAGCTACATGAACGCCAAGGATGCGGCTGATATGCGCGTCCAGACCAAGGGTGAATTCGGTGGCCTTGGTATCGAAGTCACGATGGAAAATGAACTCGTCAAGGTGATCACGCCGATTGACGATACGCCTGCCGCAAAGGCCGGTGTTCTGGCTGGTGACTTCATCTCCGAAATCGACGGAAAGCCTGTTCGCGGCTTGAAGCTGGAAGATGCTGTGCAGAAGATGCGCGGTCCGGTCAACACGCCGATCAAGCTGACGATCCTGCGCAAGGGCGCTGACAAGCCGATCGAACTGACTGTCGTTCGTGACATCATCGCCGTACAGGCTGTCAAGTCGCGCATCGAAGGTGGGAATGTCGGATATCTGCGTGTGATCTCCTTTACAGAGAAGACCTATGACGACCTCGAGAAGGCCATCAAGAAGATCAAGGCGCAGGTTCCTGCCGATCAGCTGAAGGGCTACGTGCTTGACCTTCGATTGAATCCCGGCGGTCTGCTCGATCAGGCCATCAACGTTTCCGATGCCTTCCTGGAACGCGGCGAAGTGGTTTCCACGCGCGGCCGCAATCCCGAGGAAACCCGCCGCTTCAATGCTGGTCCGGGCGACCTGACCGATGGCAAGCCGGTTATCGTGCTCGTCAATGGCGGTTCGGCCTCGGCCTCCGAAATCGTCGCCGGCGCTCTTCAGGATCTGAAGCGAGCAACGGTGGTCGGTACCCGGTCCTTCGGCAAGGGTTCTGTCCAGACGATTATTCCGATGGGTGAAGCCGGTGCCCTCCGTTTGACGACGGCGCTGTATTACACTCCTTCGGGCAAGTCGATCCAGGGTACGGGCATCCAGCCGGACATCAAGGTCGATCAGCCTCTGCCTGCGGAACTGCAGGGCAAGTTGCGCACCGAGGGTGAATCGAGCCTGCCGGGCCATATCCAGGGCCAGAATGAGACCGATGAGGGCTCGGGTTCCGCGGCTTACGTTCCGCCGGAAGCCAAGGATGACGTGCAGTTGACCTATGCGCTCGATCTTCTGCGCGGGAATAAGTCGGACCCATCCTTCCCGCCGCAGCAGCAGAAGGCTGCTCAGGCAAAGCCTGCGGATGCAAAACCCGCAGAAGCCAAGCCCGCACCGGCTCCGGCCAAGCCTTAATCGCATCAAGCCACCCTCCGGCACGCTGGAGGGTGGCTCTTTCTTCCAAGAATAGTGTCAAGGCGGAACGATCCGGTGGGGACAGATCTTCGCGCTCCTCTCGGGCAGAATAGAAAGAAGCCTGGTCGTTCCAGATCCGGCGGCCTGACAGCAATGTTTGCTGCTCTCGTGTTCGGAAGCGGCCTGCTTGGTTTGTCGTTTTATGCCATGCGAGCGCAAAAGCTGGAGCAGGCTCCCGCCACGGAAGTAACCGTCGCGGTTCCCCCTGCCGAACCGGCCCCACCGACGCAGCGGCCTGATCAGAAACAGCTTCAGACAAACGGGCAAGCGGGCGCAAATATCGAACGTAGTCTCATGGATGACGGTTCGATCATCACCAAGATCACACCACGTTCGAGGCCGGGCGAGGGGCCGCTCATCATCAATGCCCAGCGTTTCGGTCAGGATCCTCGCATGGCAACCTTGCCGAATGAGGATTTGCTCGAGGATAGTCCCTTCGGGAAATTGCCAATCAAGGGCCATGATGGTCTTCGTCCGATGGAGCAATATGCGCGGCTCTGGTCGGGTGCGCGCGGCACGCGGATTGCGATCGTGATCGGTGGGCTCGGGCTCAGCCAGACGGGTACACAGCGCGCCATTGAAGATCTTCCGGGTGAGATAACCTTTGCATTCGCGGCTTCCGGCAATAGCCTTCAGCGCTGGATGCAGGAGGCGCGCCGCAAAGGACACGAGCTTCTGATACAAATTCCGATGGAACCCCTTGATTATCCGGCAAATGATCCCGGCCCGTTGACCCTCGTCACGGCGGACGGCACCAAAGCCAATCTGAGCCGGCTTCATGAAGCCATGGGCAAGATCACCAATTACACGGGGATCGTCAATTATCTCGGCGCCGGCTATCTCTCCAACCCGTCTGCCGTGGAACCGGTTTTGCGCGATACGGCAAAGAGAGGCCTTCTGTTTCTGGATGACGGATCTTCCGCCCGCACGGTTACGGAAAAGGTGGCCAAACCCTTGGATGCCCCCTATGCCTTTGCCGATATCACCATAGATGGACAGCTGGATCGCCAGGCCATCCTCCGAAAACTGGATGAACTGGAGCGCGTCGCGCAACGAAAGGGGACCGCCATCGGTATGGGCTCGGCTTTCGACGAGACAATCGATGCAGTTGCGGAATGGGCCAAAGAAGCGCAAGGGCGCGGTATCGAGATCGTGGGGGTTGCGTCCCTCGTGTCAGATAAGTCGGAATGAGAAGGAGCTATCATGAGCAAGAAGCCAGTGTCTGCGGACGAGCTTCCGTACCGCCCCTGCGTCGGTGTCATGGTGCTGAATCGCGAGGGACTCGTATGGGTGGGTCGCAGGCTTTCTGAAGACAATAGTGAGTCCGATGGCTCGCCACAGCTCTGGCAGATGCCGCAAGGCGGTATCGACAAGGGCGAAGACCATCTGGAAGCAGCCTACCGCGAATTGTTCGAAGAAACAGGCATTCGGTCTGTCTCTTTGCTGAGAGAGGCTCCCGACTGGATCCATTACGATCTTCCAAGCCATCTCATCGGTATTGGTCTGAAGGGGAAATATCGCGGGCAAAAGCAACGCTGGTTTGCGTTCCGCTTCGAAGGCGATGAGTCGGAGATCAATATCGAGCACCCGCCAGCGGGCCAGCATCAGGAATTCGACGCCTGGGCATGGAAGCCGATGGCCGACCTGCCTGAACTGATCGTCTCGTTCAAGAAAAAGGCCTATATAGAGGTTGTTGCCGCGTTCAGCGATTTGGCAGGCAGCAAAGGTTGATCATTCTCAACCGATGGACTGCCGCAAATGGTCAACAACCGCTCTGACAGGACCTGAATTTTTAAGATCGTTATGGATTACGAGCCACGCCTCACGCACCAGTGGCTTGGCATCAGGATCAACGCTGAAGAGGCCATGCTGCTCCGGGGCGAGGAAATCCGGTAGCATTGCGATACCGGCACCGGCCTTGGCGAGGGCGAACTGTACCATCACGTCGCTGGAGCGGAAAGTATAGGGTCGGCCATGGGCAATTTGCTCAAGAGCCTGCTGCTGAGGTGAATCTCGCACATCGCCATCAGATCCGATCAATGGCATATCGCGACTATTCATTTTGTCTATCAGGTGAATACTGGCATAGGGCCTGAAGATGACTTCCATCAGTTTCACCAATGCAAGATCTCCTTCGACCGGGCGAGACAGTCTCACGGCGATGTCCGCCTCACGACGATTGAGAGACGCCTGCCTGGTTTCCGCCAAAAGCCGCACTGTCAAAAGCGGATAGCGATTTGCAAGCGAGGCGAGGCAAGGAGCGATCACGCAAACGGAAAGCGCTGGCGGCGCTGATATGGTGACTTCCCCTGCAATTTCATCCCGCTTGCCACGCAGTATGCGCTGGATGCCATCTGCTTCATCCCGCATTCGCATTGCGAGTGTCGCTATGCGTTGTCCATCATTGGTGAGTTGGAGACGACGTCCTCGTCTGTCGACCAGTTTAAGACCGGTTTTCTTTTCCAGGGCTTCGATCCGGCGCGAGACTGTCGCATGTTCGGTGCCGAGTGCCTTTGCTGCACCCAGAAGGCTGCCCTCTGAACACAAAGCGGCGAAGTGACGAAGGTCATCCCAATTCATTGTGCACTTTCTCACAATTCATGTGTTGATTTCGCGAATTTTGCACAGTGCTCAGTGTGCGTATAGTGCCTGTCAAAGGAGAAGCGACATGTCCTATGCCATTCAGTTTGCTCAGACGGGTGAAGCCGATGTTCTGCAGGAAGTGAACGTGGAACTCGAAGATCCCGGGGCTGATCAAATCCGGATTCGACATTCTGCTATTGGTCTGAATTTCGTGGATGTCTATCATCGCCGGGGGATCTACCCTTTGCCTTTGCCTGCCGTACCAGGTGTAGAAGGAGCGGGGGTGGTAGAAGCGGTCGGTGAATATGTCACAAACGTCAAGGTTGGTGATCGGGTCGCCTATGCTGGGGTCGTTGGTGCCTATGCCGAGACGCGACTCCTGCCTGCATGGCGAGCCGTCAAACTTCCGGACTCGCTGGATTTCGATCTGGCCGGCAGTACATTGTTACGCGGGTTGACCGCATTCATGCTGCTGCACAAAGTCTACCCTGTCTCTGCGGGCATGGTGATACTGGTTCATGCGGCCGCAGGTGGTCTCGGTACGATCCTGGTGCGGTGGGCGAAGTCTCTTGGCGCCGAGGTGATCGGTACGGTCAGTTCATTGGAAAAGGCGCAACTGGCAAGGCAGGCTGGCGCGGATCATGTAATCGTGGGACGTGATGTGGACCTTGCCGTGGAAGTCGAAAAATTGACGGGTGGCCAGGGCGTTCACCTGGCAATCGACGGTATCGGGGGAGCGACGCTCGCCAAGACGATTGCCTCTGTCCGACCCTTTGGAATGACGGCAAATATTGGCCAGGTCGCCGGTGCGCCGCCTGCCGTTCCGTTGAGTGCTCTTCGATCAAACGCATTTTCACGACCGAGCGTCATGGCTTTTACGGCCAATGAGGCGGCTTACCGGCCGGCCGTGATGGCGG
The DNA here is from genome assembly GCF_001427345.1 of Rhizobium sp. Root149. Lineage (NCBI taxonomy): Bacteria > Pseudomonadati > Pseudomonadota > Alphaproteobacteria > Hyphomicrobiales > Rhizobiaceae > Rhizobium > Rhizobium sp. Root149. Next base: position 61,945 of record NZ_LMGD01000025.1, on the reverse strand, counting down.
TGTTGGAAAAGATGGAGGCGGGTGTGCTGGACACTCCGTCCCGAACCTATGAACTGACGGATGCCGTGGCAGGGCATCGTGATCTGGAAGCGGGAATGATCACAGGCGCAGCAGTCTTCAGATCGTGACATCAAAAAAGCCGGACGTTTGTTCACACCCGGCTTTTGAAATCTTGAAAATATTATTCGGCAGCGTCCGCAGATTCTGCGTTCAGCAGACCATACTTTTCTTCGCCAATCTTGCCGAGAAGCTCAAGCTGCGTTTCGAGGAAGTCGATATGACCTTCCTCATCGATCAGCAGTTCCTCGAAAAGCTTCATGGAAACATAGTCGCCAGCTTCGTGACAGATATCGCGCGATGCCTTGTAGGCGGTACGCGCATCGTATTCACCGGCAAGATCTGCCTCCAGAACTTCGCGAACGTTCTGGCCGATGCGAAGCGGAGCAAGTGTTTGCAGATTCGGATGACCCTCAAGGAAGATAATGCGAGCAACAAGCTTGTCGGCGTGCTGCATTTCTTCAATGGACTCAGCGCGTTCTTTCTTGGCTAGCTTTGTATAGCCCCAGTCTTCCAGGAGGCGATAATGTAGCCAGTACTGATTTACGGCGCCTAGTTCTAGAAAGAGGGCCTCATTAAGCCGCTCGATGACTCTTTTGTCGCCTTTCAATGTCCGCTCTCCTGTTTTCCTCGTGGAATTGTTTCAAGCGAGACATATAGTCGATGACATCTGCTTCCGTCGAGTGGTGAGCAGCATGATATTCTTCGGTTGTACGGATAATCAGGTCAACCACATTGGGAAAACATCCGCAGCACCGGCCGCGCTTCTGCATGGCGTGATAGACTTTTGCAGGCACAATGAGCTGCCAACAGTCCTCGTCGAGGAGACCGTTGATCACGTCCCTGATTTCCCGATCGGTAATGTAATTGCAACTACAGACAAGCATGCTGTTTCAGCCATCAAACATGACATTCGATATCCTCTTTTATAAAGCGGACGATGAATGTCAACAAAAAATGGCAGACGGCGCATCTGCTCTCTTTCTTGTGAGACTGGATTGCTATCTGCGGCTTGGCTTCAATGAAAATTGCGTCCTTTGGGCGGGACCTCGGCATTGGGATGTTGAGGGGAAGCTTCTCCTTTAACCGTTGAAAGAGCCTCGGGCATGGGTCTGCGTGGCCGGTCGCGATGGTCCGCCGTTGGGCGCAAAACCTCATCGACGCGCTCGCACAAACCAAACCGTCGCTTCTCTGCCTGCAGCAGGCCCAACATATGGGTCATGTCTTCGATCTCATCGGCGATCACGTGAATGACCCCGCTCTCTCGTTGCAACATGCCCCGAATACGCACGAGACGCGCCGCCATGACAACGGAACGGAAGCGTAAGAAAATTTTCGGGCGGATAATGGCATTTGCCACACCTGTTTCATCCTCCAGCGTCATGAAGATGACCTTGGCGGTTCCGGGCCTTTGCCGGATAAGCACCAGCCCCGCAATTTCCACACGCCTGTTTTTCGGTGCCGTCAGCAGGTCACGCATCTGAATGATGCGTCGCTTGACGAGTTCGTTTCGTAGAAAGGTTATGGGATGCGCCTTCAGGGAGAGGGTCAGGCTGCGGTAATCTTCAATCACCTGTTCGCCTGGAGGCATTTCCGGAAGTTCGAAATCCGGCTCCTGCTGAAGATCATCCCGCTTGAGGGTGCCGTCACGGATGGCATGTTCAAAAAGCGGCAGGTTTTCACTGGCATTGCGAGCATCCAGCGCGCGCACCTCCCAGAGAGCCTGACGGCGATCCAGCCCCATGGACCTAAACGCATCCGCCTCGGCAAGGCGCTCGATACTGGCGCGGTTCATGCCGGATCGCAGCCAGAGATCCCGGATCGAGCGATAACCGGATCCCCGGTTCGGCATGAGCTTATCGATGATTTCCTTTTCCGGTAGCCCCTTGATCAGCCGGAAACCAAGCCTGACGCTATATTTCGAACGGATTACCTGTCGCATATCCGCGTGCTGGAGGCTCAGCATTCGCGGATCATAGCCCTTACCGCCTTCCAGAATGCTGTCCCAATCGGAGAAATTCACATCGACCGGAAGAACGGTAGTGCCATGCTCCCGGGCATCGCGCACCAGTTGGGCAGGCGCGTAGAAACCCATGGGCTGTGAGTTCAGAATGGCGGTCAGGAATACGTCCGGATAGAAGGCCTTGAACCAGCATGAGGTATAAACCAGAAGTGCGAAGGATGCGGCATGGCTTTCCGGAAAGCCATATTCGCCAAAGCCTTCGATCTGGCTGAAGCAGCGCTCCGCAAAGCCTGGATCATAGCCACGCTCGATCATCTTGCTGACCATCTTGTCACGGAAGTGATGAATGGTGCCGGTGCGGCGGAAGGTGGCCATGGCACGGCGCAGCTTGTCTGCCTCGCTTGGGGAGAACTCTGCTGCGACGATGGCAATCTGCATCGCCTGTTCCTGAAACAGTGGCACACCCAGCGTGCGTTCCAGAACGTCCTTCAATTCAACACTCGGATATTCAATCTCACGTCCGTGGCGTTCATCTTCCCGCCGTTTGAGGTAGGGGTGAACCATATCTCCCTGGATTGGTCCCGGACGAACGATGGCGACCTCAATCACGAGATCGTAGAACTTGCGAGGTTGCAGGCGTGGCAGCATGCTCATCTGTGCCCGACTTTCGATCTGGAAGACGCCGATCGTGTCGGCCCGGCAAATCATGTCATAGACCTCGGAACGATGATCCTTGAGGATCTCGGGCAGCGATTTCTCCTGTCCATAATGGCTTTTCAGCAAATGAAATGCCTTGGCGAGACAGGTCAGCATGCCGAGCGCCAGAACATCAACCTTCAGAATGCCGAGTGTGTCGAGATCGTCCTTGTTCCACTCGATCATGTAGCGGTCCGGCATGGCTGTCGGCATGATGGGTACCACTTCATCCAGCCGATCGCGTGTAATCACGAAGCCGCCGACATGCTGGGTCAGATGGCGGGGGAAGTCCATGAGTTGTCGAGCGTAATCCAGCACGCGCCGGGTCAGGGGGTCTTGTGCATCAAGCCCGGCATTTTTGGCATCCCGCTCAGAGAGACCTTCTGTCGACCAGCCCCAGACGGTGCTGGAAAGGGCAGATTGCACGTCCTCCGAAAGGCCAAATGCCTTGGCAACCTCGCGGCCCGAAGATCTGGTCCTGTAACTTGTCACCGCTGCGGCAAGCCCTGCATGCTCCTTGCCGTAGGTTTTGTAGATGTGCTGGATGACTTCCTCACGCCGTGCATGTTCAAAGTCCACATCGATGTCCGGCGGTTCATCGCGTTCTGTCGAAAGGAATCGGGCAAACAGCAGCTTGTTCTGGTCTGGGTCGACATCGGTAATGCGCAGGCAATAGCAGACAGTGGAATTGGCGGCGGAACCGCGACCCTGACAGAGGATGTCTTCAGAACGGGCGAATTCCATGATATTGCGCACCGTCAGGAAATAGGGCGCATATTTCTTCTCCAGAATCAGGGCCAGTTCTTCCTGAATTTGTCTTTCAACCTTGGGCGGGATGGTGCCGCCAAAGCGTTCGCGAGCACCCTCATAGGTCAGGCGCCGCAGGGTTTCCCAAGGTGTCTCGCCATTGATCCTCTCCTCCGGATAGTTGTGCTTCAACTCCCGCAATGAAAAGGTGAGTTGTGAGAAAAATCGCACGCTATTGGAAACCGCCTGCGGATAGTGTCGGAACACTGCAGCCAGTTGACGCGCGGTCTTCAGATAGCGTTCTGCATTGGCTGCAAAGCGAAATCCCGCTTCCTGAACCGTGACATGTTCGCGGATGGCCGTCACGACATCCGATAGCGGTCTGCGGCTGGGATGATGGTAAAGCGGCTGGTTCGTGGCGATCAAGGGAATGCGGGCATTCGCTGCCCATTGCGCGAAACTGGCAAAGGCGAATGTATCAAGTCCGTCATAGTCCGGAACAAGCGCCATATAGAGCCGGTCGCCGAAGCGAGTTTTGAGACGATCCAGAAGGGCAGGGAAGTCAGAGGCCTTTTGTGCATCCTCCAGCAGGGGGCGATCCGGCACAATAGCCAACATCATCTCGTCTCCCCATTCCAGAAGATCCTCGAGATAGATCAGGCAGCTTCCCTTTTCCGTGCGCAAGTTACCAGCGCTCAGCAGACGGCAAAGATTGCCCCATCCTTTCCTGTTCAATGGAAATGCCAGGACATCGGGTGTGTCGTCGCTGAAGACAAGCCGCGAACCCGGCTGTACCTTCAATTCCGTATCCTCTGGCAGATCCCGTAGTTGCGCATGGGCACGCACAACGCCTGCCACAGAATTGCGGTCGGCAATGCCAAGACCTTTGAGCTCGCCTGTTTTCGCGAGTTCAGCCGCAGCCTGTACCATTTCCTCCGGATGGGATGCTCCCTCCAGAAAGGAAAAATTGGTGCGAGCACCAATCTCGCAGAAGGCAGGCGTATCCGGTCTCATGCGAAAATGCCATGCATGTACCAGCTTGGATTGGCGATCTGGTCATAGAGCCCCTGGCGATAGACCCAGAAGCGCTGACCCGTCTCGCATTCCAGCCGGAAGTAATCCCGCGTCGGCGCGTCCTCACCTTCCAGCCACCATTCGGCGGCAATGCGTTCAGGCCCTTCCGCATGGCAAACCTTATGCGTCAGCCTGCGCCAGCGAAAACGGATGGGTGGGCCATCCGGTACATCCACGGCATAGGCCTCCAGTGGCTCCGGATGGCGGAACAGGCGCAAGGGACGCTCTTTGCCGATAAGAGCATTCTCTACCAACGGTGCTGCTTCCGGTATCGGCACCGGTTTGAAGATATGGCTGAGGGCTGGCACGGAAAGGATAGCGCGCTCCGGAATATGGCTCTCTCGTAATTGGTAGGCCGTAAGACACTCGGGGCCGAAGCGGGCCGAAACCTGATCCACGAAATCTGCAAGTGATAAATGCCTTTCATCCTCGCCTTCGAAATCCTTCTGGGCATGATCAAAAACCTCGTGACGCAGCACGTTCAGCCGCAGGAGCTCAAAACCGAAGCCCGCATCCAGATCATCGTGAACACCTTTCAGCCGTTCGGCAAAGAGTTTGGCAATACGAGCAGCATCCCTTAAGGGCCGAGAGGCACCCGCCTTCAGCCGAAAGACCTTGCCATCGACCCGAAACAGAACCAGTTCGAAGACGCGCCCACCTGCACCTCTTGCCTCCAGCCCCGGTTTGAGGCTTTGCGCCACCTGAGAGGTGAGTTCCAGAATGTCGTCCTCCGCCTGAACGGGCTCGGCGAGACGTCTTTCAGCGGAAAGATGCGCTACGGGTCGGCGAGGGGATATGGCTTCGTCATCCAGACCCAAGGCCTGATCCAGCCGCAGAAGAAGCTGTGTCCCGAAACGTCGTGCCAGGGGTGCGCGTGGGGCCTCCAGCAGATCGCCAACCTGTTTCAGGCCAAGCTTGGCGAGCCCTTGCACGGTTGCATCATCAATCCTCAGAGCTGCGAGCGGCAAGGGCGCCAGTATGCGTTCATGCTCATCCTCACCGATAATTCGGCTTGCATCGAAACGGGCGACGGCCGACGAAAGACCCGGAGCGGACGAGATGGCACCTTTGACCTCCAGTCCCATCTGCTCCAGCCGCAGCAGGATTTCCCGCAGCATGGCCTCTTCACCACCGAAAAGATGCGCGCAGCCAGTGATGTTCAGGAACAGGCCATCCCTGCCTTCCAGTGCCACCAAAGGCGTGTAGCGGTCACACCAGTCCGCCAGGGCTTCCAGAAAGCGTTTGTCCGCTGCTTCATCTTCTTCCACCATGACAAGAGCAGGATGGATGGCGCGCGCTTCCGCCAGCCCCTGCCCTCGCTTCAGCCCCACGGTTTCAGCATGCGAATCCAGTGCGGTCAGACGCATGGCGTTTTCCCGCCGGCCGGCGCAGACGAAAATGATGTCTTCAGGACGCCCGGTCGAACGCCAGGACAGCCCCCAGCGGCGGCGCAGGATCCTGTCTGTCGAGAGCCTTGGGAAGTGAAGCGCCAGAATGCGCTGTCGGCCGTTCGAACGAAAGAGCGTGTTCTGTCGGGTCGAGGGCGATGAGACGGCGGTCATGATGGTTCCACTCCAGATGCAGGGAAAGCGGGGCCGCATTGCGGCTCTTTTCCAAAGTTAGATGGAAGACGGATGAACCGATGCTGCCGCCAAGCATCGATCCATCTGGCAGGCGACGAGGGGAGGCGAGGGAGGGTTCGACATGGAAACGGAAAAGGGCGCTGGATGCCTCTTCCTCTCCCCCATGTCGCAAGATCAGAAGCGGACGTCCTGCTGCCTTTGCCCGCAGGCTTAATCGTCGGCTTTCGGTCAAGCCGAAGTGGGCAGGGTTTCCGCGCACTTCAAAAAAGGTTGCGGCAAAGATGCCGCTTGAAAGCGCGGCTTCTGCAAGCCACAGGGCGTCTTCCAGCCGGTTCGGTGCCGCATGCAGGAACCGGTGGATGGACAGGCCAAAGCGTTTCAACCCGATTGGGTAGGGCAGACCGGCGTCACTGGCGGTCATGCGATCTGAAATCCACAGCAGTGGGCGATTTTCAGCCTTCTGGAACAGGCATCCAAGCGCCATGGCAAAGCCGGACAGAGCGCCTGCATGACGTAGACCGTCACTGCGCAGTTCGGTGATCCCGCCACAAGGCAGACCGCCGTCCAAAGCTTCATCCAGGAAATCCACTCCCGTCCTGATCCGGGCCTCGTCGCCACCTGCCGGATGTCCGGCATGGCTTGCCTGGGCGGCGGCCAGTGCCGGAAGGGATTTGCCTTCCAACCGGGCAATCGTTTCGCGCAGGGCAAAAACAGTCTCCTGCGCCAAGGCGTTTTTCGCCATGACGTCAGCTCCATCGCTTGGATCTCCTCGGTATAACGCCTGAAGAGATCATATGTTCATGTTATGTTCTTATGGATTCCAGAGGTCGCGGCAAGAGTCAACGGGGCTGGTAACCAGTTTCACCGACTCATGCAGGTGGTGATTGAATCCGCACTCGAAAATTTTTTGAGAAAACCTTATATGGGGTCGAGAAAAGGAGCAGTTATGGCCCGTGTTGACCAGACAGATGATTGGCGGGATCGCCACGCCCCAACCATCAGCACTTTCGAGTCGCTGGCAATCGAGGCCTATGGCAATCTTCCGGAAGAATTTCGTGCGCTGACGACGAACCTGATCATTGAGATCGAAGATTTTCCTGATGATGAAGTGTTTGAGGATATGGCGCTGGAAACGCCTTTCGATCTTCTGGGTCTCTTTGAAGGACGTGGAATTTCTGAACGCTTCACCATGGAAACGGGTGAGCTTCCCAACCGCATCCGCCTCTATCGTCGCCCTATCCTTGACTACTGGGCTGAAAATGACGAGACGCTGGGCGATATCATCACCCATGTTCTCATCCACGAAATCGGCCACCATTTCGGCTTGAGTGACGATGATATGGAGCGCATCGAGGAAAGCGCAGACGAGGCAGCGGATCGTACCGGCTGATTAGCCTGGTCCCATCTTATCGACGGGCTTCCGTCGCCATGCGAATGGCAAGGCCTGCCAGGACTGTCCCCATCAGCCAGCGTTGAACAACCAGCCAGCTTGGCCGGCGGGATAGAAAGCCTGCGATGGATCCTGCTGCGAGTGCAATCATAGCATTCACTGTAATGCTGATCATGATCTGCGTCGTTCCAAGTGCTAGCGATTGTATGAGCACGCTCCCATGATCGGGCTGGACGAATTGCGGCAGCAGCGAAAGATACATGACGGCGATCTTCGGGTTGAGAAGATTGGTCACAAAGCCCATGGCGAACAATCTGCCTGGGCTATCCTGCGGCAGGTCCTTCACCTGAAATGGCGATCTGCCGCCCGGTTTTACCGCCTGCCATGCCAGATAAAGCAGATAGACCGCTCCGCCAATCCGCAGCGCATCATAGGCATAAGGAACGGCCATGACGATGGCCGTTATACCGAATGCCGCGCACAGCATGTAAAATATGAAGCCGAGCGCCACGCCGCCGAGAGAAATGAGTCCTGCTTTCGGCCCCTGGCAAATCGAGCGCGAAATCAGGTACACCATATTAGGGCCGGGTGTCAGAACCATGCCCAAGGCAATAAGTGCAAATGTAGATAGAGTTAAAATATCAGGCATTAGCACTCCATTCATTATAATATTATTGCTCACCCAGCTTCATGCTTGGATCATATTCTTTACCCTCTACCGTTTTTACAACTGCCTGACCGCAGTAAAGCTTGTTCTCTGCGGCGTTGAACGTATGGGATGGCGAGCCATAAAGTTCCCAGCCCTTGTTGAGGGCATCGGTCACGCGATGACAGAAGCTGGAATCGTCTGGTCCGGTCAGGAAGCGATAGACTTTCATATTTTCATCTTTCTTCGTTCAATGATGTGCATTTGGTTGATCAATCGCTCTGCCTGTTCAAGGTGCAGCCGCTCGATCATTCGGCCATCGAGGTTGATGACATTGAGTTGAGACGCTTCCGGCTTTGCAAAGGCGTCCAGAATCATGCGCGCCTCAATGAGTTCCTGTTCAGAAGGACCGAAATGCCGGTTTGCCGGTTCGATCTGGGCAGGATGGATCAGCATCTTGCCATCGAATCCCATTTCACGGCCTTGCAGGCACTCGTTCTCGAAGTTTTCGCCATCACGAAAATCGTTGAATACGCTGTCGATGACGGTGAGGCCGTGGGCGCGGGCGGCCAGCACCACCTGCATGAGCCAAGGAACAAGGTAGGCCCGGCCGGGCTTCGGCAGAACGCGTGTTTCCTTGCGCAGATCGTTCAGCCCCACCACGAAGCCTTGAAGTCTTGGGGCGATTTCACGGCGGGCGGCAGCCAGCATCCCCGCATTCAGGATGCCCTTCGGCGTCTCCATCATGCCCCATATTTCAAGCGAGGGCGACGTAGCGGCGAGTAGCGTCTCACAGGCCTCGAGCTCTGCGAGGGTTTCCAGTTTGGGAATGAGAACCGCATCCGGCACTAATTCTCGCACGAGAGCGATATCTTCCGCTCCAAACTCCGAAGCTAGCGGATTGACGCGAATGATGGTGAGGCAATCAGCAATTCGTCCTGCCGAAAAGAACTGACGCAGATTGTCGCGGGCAGCAGCTTTTTGTTCGACTGCCACGGAATCCTCCAGATCGAGGATCACACCATCACATTCGAGCATGCGAATCTTTTCCAGCGCTCGCTGATTCGAGGCAGGAACGCTGAGGAGAGATCGGTGCAGAACGGGAAGAGAAGAGGCACGTTCAGTCATCGCAACTTTGTGACAATCTTTGTGATGCGATGCAATAGCGCAGAAATGCAAAAGCCCTTGCAAGACTCAAGATTAAGGCCCACATTTCCCACAGAAGAAAGGCTTTGAATATCATGCAGAACATTCGTGCACTCCTCTATGGTCTGGTCGGTATTGCTGCGATCGGTACACTTGTTGTGCTGACAGCGTCCCTAACGCTCGCCTTTGCCGGAATGTTGGCCGTCTTTACCGTGGTGAAAGCCATGACGCCTCGCCTCAAACCCGCACCTGTGCGCGCCAAGGCAAAATCTACCCAGTTCGAAATGCGTGTCTGGAACGATGGCCGAGGCACCATCATCGATCTCTGAAATCTAAGCAGCTTGTTGATGAGGCGCTTGAGTGGAGTGCCTCTCGGGAATATGCCCCCGGGCCTATCGCAGAGGTGCAATTGTCTGACACTTTTGCGCGACGCGCCTGTTTGGCCCTGCTTTGAAGCGGGTCGCGATTGTTAATATCCGCTTATGACGCTTTAACTCTTTATTTTATCGCATGTCGTTAGCGCAAAACCGCTGAACACTTTTGCGCGACATGCTTTAGTACCGTTTGACGTTAATCCGGTCTTCAAATTCCCTGCAATTTGGTCTATGGCAGCTTCCGAATTATAAGTCTCGCGGAGGCAGATCATGGAAAAATTCGTCAAGCTCACCGGCGTTGCTGCGCCGCTTCCCGTTGTCAATATCGACACGGACATGATCATTCCGAAGGATTACCTGAAGACGATCAAGCGCACCGGTCTCGGCAAGGGTCTCTTTGCTGAAGCCCGCTACAAGGATGATGGTTCGCTGAACCCTGACTTCGTTCTCAACAAGCCTCAGTATGAAAATGCCAAGATCCTGGTGGCCGGTGATAACTTCGGCTGTGGCTCTTCCCGCGAGCATGCGCCATGGGCGCTGCTGGATTTCGGCATCCGCTGCGTGATCTCCACGTCCTTCGCCGACATTTTCTACAACAACTGTTTCAAGAACGGCATTCTGCCGATCGTCGTTTCGCAGGATGATCTCGACAAGCTGATGGACGATGCCTCGCGTGGCTCCAACGCAGTCTTGACGGTTGATCTGGAAGCGCAGGAAATCTCTGGTCCGGATGGCGGCAAGATCACCTTCGACATCGACCCCGCGCGCAAGCACATCATGCTGGAAGGCCTCGATGATATCGCCACCACGCTGAAGAGCGATTCCGCAATCGCGAGCTTCGAGAGCAAGGTACAGGCCGAGCGCCCCTGGCTCTGAAACTGATCGAACATGAACCCGGCTCCTCAAGGAACCGGGTTTTCTTTTGCTCTCGTTCTGCGGCAGGCTCGGACGAGGTGAGGAGAGGAGCGCTGGCTGACGGCAGCGCAGAGGTGAGCCTGCTTTTGCCAAGGATATGATTGATGTCTCACAAGCTTTTCCTTCTTCCCGGTGACGGTATCGGCCCGGAAGCCATGGCCGAAGTTCGCAAGATCATCGCCTATATGAATGAAGCCATGAATACGGGCTTCGAAACTGAAGAAGGCCTGGTCGGCGGTTGTGCCTATGATGCGCATGGCTCGGCCATTTCCGAGGACGACATGGCAAAGGCCATGGCAGCTGATGCCGTTCTCTTCGGTGCCGTTGGTGGTCCGAAGTGGGATGCGGTGCCTTACGAAGTGCGTCCGGAAGCCGGTCTGCTCCGCCTGCGCAAGGATCTCGAACTGTTCGCAAACCTGCGCCCGGCCATCTGCTATCCGGCACTTGCCAATGCGTCCTCCCTGAAGCCCGAGCTGGTTGAAGGCCTCGATATCCTGATCGTTCGCGAGTTGACGGGCGGCGTTTACTTCGGCGAACCGAAGACGATCACAGATCTGGGCAATGGCCAGAAGCGCGCAATCGATACGCAGGTTTACGATACCTATGAAATCGAGCGTATCTCGTCGGTCGCATTCGAACTCGCCCGCACGCGCAAGAACGCCGTCTGCTCCATGGAAAAGCGCAACGTCATGAAGTCTGGCGTTTTGTGGAATCAGGTTGTGACCGAGACCCACAAGGCGAAGTTCTCCGATGTGAAGCTGGACCATATGCTGGCGGATGCCGGCGGGATGCAGCTCGTTCGTGCGCCGAAGCAGTTTGACGTGATCGTAACCGACAACCTCTTTGGCGACATGTTGTCCGACGTGGCCGCCATGCTGACCGGCTCCCTCGGAATGTTGCCGTCTGCTTCGCTGGGGGCACCGGACCCCAAGACCGGCAAGCGGAAGGCGCTTTATGAGCCTGTACATGGTTCGGCGCCGGATATTGCAGGTCAGGGCATTGCAAACCCGATTGCCATGATTGCCTCCTTCGCCATGTGCCTGCGCTATTCGTTCAGCATGGTTGCGGAAGCCGATCGCCTCGAAAAGGCTATTGCCAACGTCCTCGACAAGGGTATCCGTACTGGCGATATCATGGCTGAAGGCGCAACACGCGTCGGCACCGCCGAAATGGGCGATGCCATTCTGGCCGAGTTCAAGTCGCTCGCGGCCTGAGCGAATTTTTCATCTACGACGATTGCGACGCCCTGCAGATGCAGGGCGTTTGCATTTTAGAGCGGGGTTCGATCTGATGGGATCAATTCTGTTAGCCCAAACCGGTTCGTTCCACGAGGAGAAGGGCGCGTGTCGTAGCTATCGCATACGGCCAAGCCCTTCGACACAGTGGACGGCCGGTTTCGGCTAATCCTCCCGCCGGATTGCTTTGCAATCCGGCAAGCATTTGAAGTGCCGAACACGCTTGTCGCTTTGCCTCGGCAAAGCGGCGTGGCCGGTGGGCGGCCTATATTTTCGCCACTATCTTCGGCTTTCGCCTCGGACGTATATCCAGATATGCCCGTCGGCAAAATCCTTGATCCTGACGAAAATCCATGGCCGCAGAATGATTCAATCAGGTCGAACCCCGCTCTAACATAGGGAGAAGGGCATCAAACTGCTGTTACGTAGCTAGTGTATCCCAGGCCAATTTCAGCGATGAGGTGGCCCGATGCTCAAGTCCATCGTCCGGCGTTCTAACAGACATCGTCATAGTCCAGTCGATTATCATCCTGAGTGGCTGATCCTGGGCGGAAATATCGCGCTTCTGTCCGCTTTTGTTTTCGACGAGCCTGTCGCCCGCTTTTTTCGCTCTACGCACTCGGAGCTCAAATCCTTCGGGACAGTCATTACTGAAGTCGGCAATTCGGGATGGATCTTTGCCGTGGCGGGCGTCCTGCTTCTGCAGGCGCTGAAACATCTGCGAGCCGTCGATTGCCGTAGCATTCGCTACAACGCTTTCCTCGTCATGCAGGCGGCAAGCTACGTGATTCTGACGGTCGCGATCTCAGGCCTGACTGCCAATCTTTTGAAATGGTTGATTGGGCGAACGCGACCGGCGCTCGAAAGCACATTTACGTTTGCGCCGTTCGAGGGCGGCCATCTTTATGCAAGTTTCCCGTCCGGTCATGCCACGACCATCGGCGCCATCATGATGAGCATCTATCTTCTGGCTCCGATCTTGCGCCTCCCGATCCTGATTCTCGCGCTTTGGCTCGGCTTTTCCCGCGTCATGGTTGGGGCGCATTATCCAAGCGACGTCATTGCCGGCTTGGCTCTTGGAGCCTGGTTTGCCCTGTCGTTTGCCAGCATTTTTGCGCGATACGGATTGCTGTTCAGGAAGATGGAGCGAGATTTCCCTCGCCCGCGCAGCGGCTTGCGCCTGACCAGTGGACCAGACCCGATCGCGATAAAATGATCGAATGAGGCGGATCAGGCCTTTGCCGGGTCGTTGTCCGGATCCATGCCGATAAACGAAAACAGGATGTCACGGGCTTTGTCTTCGTCCCGACGCCGGGCCGCGTCGCAGAGGTCGTCCAGCGCTTCCTTGAGCGGCAGTTTGGCAATGGCGCTGGAATCCGCACGCAGGATCTTGGGATGTTCGGTCTTCATGGCGTTTGCCATATCGTAGAACAGCTCTTCGAAAAGCTTTTCACCGGGGCGACTGCCTGTCACCTTGACCTCAATTCCGCCCACCGGGTTCCTGGCGTCCCTGACTGCAAACCCGGCCAGCCGGATCATGTTCTCCGCCAGATCGCCGATACGGACCGGTTCGCCCATTTCCAGCAGGAAGATATCGCCGCCCTGTGATAGCGCGCTTGCCTGGACGATGAGTTCGGCTGCTTCCTGGATCGACATGAAATAACGACGCATGTCCGGATTGGTTACCGTTACGGGCCCACCATTGGCGATCTGCTTCTTGAACAGCGGAACCACGGAGCCATTCGAGCCCAGAACGTTCCCGAAACGAACCGCACAGAAGTTCTGCTCGCGACCCAGTTCCCGCGCCTTCAGCGCCATCTGGCGCACGATGAGTTCGGCCCAGCGCTTGGTAGCGCCCATGACATTGGTTGGGCGAACCGCCTTATCGGACGAGATGAGGACGAAGTCTGCGATGTTTTCCTCGAAGGCAACCTTTGCAACCGTTGCTGTTCCGAAGATGTTGTTTTCTATACCCTCGATGGCATTGGCTTCGACCAGTGGCACATGCTTGTGCGCTGCCGCGTGGTAAAGAATATCCACCTTGTGCTGGCAAATGGCATCGCGCACACGCGCTTCATGGGTGATGGACCCCAGGACCGGAATGACGGGGCAGCGCCCTGTCGCCTGCAGTTCCTGGTCGATCATGTAAAGCGCATACTCATTGGCTTCGAAGAGAATGAGAGCCTTCGGCTTCCATTGAACGATGAGGCGGCAGAGTTCCGATCCGATCGATCCGCCCGCGCCCGTCACCATCACTGTACGATCTTCAAGGATCCTGCCGAGCAGCTTCGGATCCGGCGGTACGAAGGAGCGACCCAGCAATTCGTCGATCTCGATCTCACGGATCTGGTTGGCGAGATAGCGTCCATCCACGAGGTCGGTAATGTCTGGCACTGTGCGGATCTTCACGCCGAGACCGCTGATGCTGCTGATCACGCTCTTGCGCCGATCTGCCGAAAGCGACGACAGCGAGAGGATGATTTCCTCGACGCCATATTGATCGATCAGCTTTGGCAAGTTGGCCGGATTGTAGACGCGATATCCACCAAGATCGCGACCATGATGGTTCGGATCCTCATCCAGCAATCCGACGACATATCGATTGCCATTGCCGCGCAACGCGGTTGCAAGCTGTACCGAGGAGGCGCTTGCACCGTAGATGAAAATCGGATGCTCATCCCGGCGCATGCCGGTGCCCTGGTTCAGGATAACTTTCACGGCAAACCGGAAGCCGCCGACGAGCGTCGTGCCGATCGCGAAATAGAAGAACGGGACCGAGCGGGGAACGACGCCGCGCCCGGACATTTCCAGCATGAAGACGACAAGGATCCAGAGCATGGTGGCTGCCGCCATGGCCTGGAGGATTGTCCAGATGGCCGTATCAGGCAAATAGCGCAGCACAGCGCGGTAGAGGCCCAGCCGTATGAAGATCGGTATGGCGATGATGGGTGCTGCCAGTGCGAGAAAGATGCGCTCGTCCGTCAACACCGGATCCCAGACAGCATAGCGCAGGGCATAACTTGCCCAGATCGCCATGATCAGCGCAGCACAGTCGTAACCGATCAGGATCACTCGCTTCCAGAAGCGCGGCATGCTTTCGATGATGTGGCGCAAAAAGTGAAGCATCGTCTATCCGGCGGGAACCCTGTTACTGTGGGCATATCAAGCGGCGCAAACTCCGCATCAACGAAATGTCATTCTCGCGAGGGTAATCCCAGAACGGTCTTCTTCAAGGCGTCATCGACCTCGAATGGTGGTGACCATCGAAGGCTTTCGACCGTCTTGCCTATATCGACCTGGAGATTGCTAAGCAAGCGGTCGCTATAGGAACGTTTCCCCAGCGCGACAGCCATCGCGTGCAAAAGGGCTGGGGGTACCGGAAGATTGAACCCGTTTCGACCTTGTAGGCGTGCCAGCCTGGAGAAGAGGTCGGCCGTCGACAAATCCTCTTTGTCACTTGCCATGAACACTCTCTCGTTCGGCATCTCTGCTTTTGCCGCCCTGATGAGGAGATCAACCAGATTTCCGACATAGATCAGCGAGCGCTTGTTCTGGCAGAGGCCGAAGGGGGAGGGGAGGCCGCTTGCAGCCCATCGCATCAGCAGCCTGAAATTGGCGCCCACGCCCGGCCCGTAGACCAGTGGCGGTCTTACAATGATGACCTCAAGCCCTGTTTCGTCGGCAAGTTTCAGCAATTGTACTTCTGCTTCGGCCTTTGATTGACCATAGGCGTCCTCGGGTGCCGGAGGGTCACTTGCCTTGAAGGCTATTCCGAGGCCTGTTCTTTCGCCATTTACTTTGACGGAGCTTACAAAAACGAAGCGACGGACCCCTGCAGCCTGTGCCTGCCGTGCCAGATTGACCGTGGCTTCCACGTTCAACGCGCGGAAGGCAGCCAGTGGGTCCGCTTCCGTTTCGGACATGACATGCACCCGGGCTGCAAGATGGACGACCGTCTCGATTCCTTGCAAAGCCGCCGACCAGTCCGTGGTCCGGCTGATATCGCCAATCGCAGTCGTCGCGTTTGCGCCATTGCGCGTGACTGGCCGGAACGGAATATTCCGATATTGCAGTTCATCGCACAGATGGCGACCCACGAATCCATTGGCTCCGGTAACAAGGATCATGTCGGCTTCCTGCCGTTCAGCCGAACACATCGAGCGCGATAAGCCCGTGGAGAGGCTGAAACGTCGTCAGGTAGTCCGGCGCCCGCCGCCAGCACGGCCAAAATCGCGAGGCCGTAGGCGATGAGGACGATGCACCATCCGGCGAACCCCTGCGGCACGATCATCGCGAGCGGTAGAAGGATCAGAAGATTGATGAAAAACGCTGCTGTGGAGACGGGCCGCGCGCCTCCGAAGCGGCGAGACAGGCGCTGATAGGCATGTGCACGATGAGCCTGTGACAGCCTGTCGGCGCCCAGAAAGCGGACAATCAGTGTCGTTGTGGCGTCGGTCGCAAACAGAAGGGAGAGCAACAGCCATTGTGGCAGCGTCATCCAGCCCTGGACCAAGGTCTGGAACGCCAGTGCCACGATGATGAAGCCCAGAAAAGTACTGCCTGCATCACCCATGAAGATCTTTGCAGGAGGCCAGTTGAATACCAGGAAACCAAGTGTGGCAACCGCGACGATTGCCATCATCCACCAGGGCCATTGATCGAGGGCCGCAGGAACTTGGAGGAAGGAAAGTGTCATCGCAGACACCATCATCGTCACGGTTTGCTGCCCTGCAATTCCATCGATCCCGTCCATGAAATTGAAAAGATTGATCCACCAGACCCCGCTAATGAGGAGAAGGAGAGCAAGCAAAGGCATCAGGATGAGGTTGGACCCGCCGCTGAGCACTGCGACCGGTTGAGTGATGAGCAATACACAGATGACGGATACTGTCTGGACAGCCATTCTCAATCGCGCCGGAAGCGGATTGCGGTCATCGATGAAACCAACGACAGCGATAATGAGCGAAAGAACAAGCAGGGCTAGATCGCTGAGTGTCGTTCCGGGAAGGAGAAAACCGGCCAGGCAGGCAGCGATAACGATGCCAACGCCGCCGCCTGCCGGGGTTGGTTTCACGTGAGACGATCTTCCAAGAGGGATCTGGATGAGGCCCAGCGCCGCTGCGTTGCGGATCATCACATAGACGCAAAATACGCTGACGGCGAAGCAGCCGATGAGAATGGCAATGTTGGCCAGCATGCAGTGTTCTCTCCTGATGCCGCCTGCTCTAGAAGGCGTGCCCTGTCTTGTCCAGTCGAAGATCGGCAACGGCCCAGCGAGGTCTTGACTTCATCACGAAATCTTCTAATGAGTTCAGCCGAAAGGAAGCAAGAATGTATCGCTGCGACAATCACATCGCTGCCTTCTGCCAACCGGCTCGACCAGCCGGATCGCTTCCCGTTGCATCCGCATCCGAAAAAACCACGGCCAAAACGACGACGAAAACCGTCTGACGTCTCTGGCCCACCGCTCTCTCCCCGGTCTGGCCGGGGATAAGGGATACACGGCGCGTTTCCGTGGTTCCCCCCTCCCACATCCGAGGAGAGAAGAGAAAGAGAGCAGTAACATGGGTTTCAAGATTGCAATCGTCGGCGCGACCGGCAATGTCGGACGGGAGATGTTGAACATCCTCTCCGAACGCGGTTTTCCAGCATCAGAAGTTGTCGCGCTGGCTTCCGCTCGCAGTCAGGGCACGGAAGTTTCCTTCGGCGACAAGACGCTGAAGGTTTCCAATCTCGACAATTACGATTTTTCCGATACGGACATCTGCCTGATGTCTGCCGGCGGCACGATCTCGCAGAAGTGGTCGCCGAAGATCGGCGCGCAGGGCTGCGTCGTCATCGATAACTCATCAGCCTGGCGTTATGATTCGGAAGTTCCGCTGATCGTGCCGGAAGTTAACCCGGATGCGATTGCCGGCTTCACCAAGAAGAACATCATTGCAAATCCCAACTGCTCGACGGCGCAGCTTGTCGTCGCCCTGAAGCCCTTGCATGATGTCGCGAAGATCAAGCGTGTCGTCGTTTCGACCTATCAGTCCGTCTCCGGCGCGGGCAAGGAAGGCATGGACGAACTCTTTACACAGACGCGTGCTGTCTTCGTCGCAGACCCGGTTGAGTCCAAGAAGTTCACCAAGCGCATCGCGTTTAACGTCATTCCGCATATCGACGTGTTCATGGAAGACGGCTACACGAAGGAAGAGTGGAAGGTTCTGGCCGAAACCAAGAAGATGCTGGATCCGAAGATCAAGGTTACCTGCACCGCTGTGCGCGTGCCGGTCTTCATTGGTCACTCGGAGTCCGTCAATATCGAATTCGAAAACGAAATCACTGCCGATCAGGCACGTGATATTCTGCGCGAAGCTCCCGGTTGCCTTGTCATCGACAAGCACGAGAACGGCGGTTACGTCACGCCTGTCGAATGCGCTGGTGAAGATGCCACCTACATCTCTCGCATCCGCGAAGATGCAACGGTCGAAAACGGTCTCAACATGTGGGTCGTTTCCGACAACCTGCGCAAGGGTGCTGCACTGAATGCCGTTCAGATCGCAGAGCTTCTCGTCAACCGCGGTCTTATCAAGCCGCGCAGCAAGGCGGCATAAACTTACGGTTTCGTAACCATGTTTCGGTAAGCCTCGCTCTCACGAGCGGGGCTTTTCTCTGGACAGTTCACGATCATTTCATAAGTGGTTGAGTTGTGCGCGACGAAGCCTCTCGCCATAACCTCGACAGAAACAGGAACCCTGGTGGTGCGAAGAGCCGCGGTTCTGCAACGGATGGGATCAACGAATGTTGAAATCGATCGCTGGCGGTGTTGCCGCCCTCGCAATGCTCCTCAGCGTCAGTGCAGCCCAGGCTGCATCCTGCGGAAACGATGCCTCGGGTTTCAATGCCTGGGTGGATAATTTCAAGCGGGTTGCGCCATCCAAGGGTATTTCCCCCTCCGTGCTCGAGACGGCTTTTGCGAATGTGCAATATAACCGGCCGACCATTCGGGCTGACCGTGGTCAGAAAAGCTTCAAGCTTTCGTTCGACGAGTTCATGAAGAAGCGCGGCGGACAGGCGATCATCTCACGCGGCAAAAGCATGAAGTCTGCAAATGCGGCGCTGTTTGCCAATATTGAACGCCGCTACGGCGTTCCGGCTGGTCCCTTGCTTGCAATTTGGGGCATGGAAACCGGCTTTGGTTCCTTCCTGGGCGATCAGCATACGCTTTCTGCCGTAGCCACGCTGGCTTATGATTGCCGTCGCTCGGACTACTTCACGGAACAGCTTTATGCAGCTCTCCAGCTTGTTGCCCGCGGTGATCTTTCCACCACGGCGAAGGGTGCTGCCCATGGCGAGATCGGGCAGACGCAGTTCCTGCCGCTGAACGTCATTCGCTATGGTGCGGATGGCGACGGTGACGGCCATGTCGACATGGTTCGTTCGCGCGCAGACGCCTTGGCATCGACAGCGAATTTCCTTGTCGGTCACGGATGGCAGCGTGGTGCTGGTTATCAGCAGGGACAGCCGAACTTCAAGGCTATCCAAGGCTGGAATGCAGCGACAGTGTATCAGCAGGCTATCGCCTATATCGGCGCTCAGATCGACGGCTGATACGCCCTTGATCCTGATTGGAGAGCGTCCCTTCCAAAGGGGCGCTTTTTTCTTTGGAGGTCGTTATGCCTGAGGCCGGATGAAATCGCCGGTCTTTCCATCCATGACCCAAAGCTCGCCGGTCGAGATATCGAACCAGGCCCCGTGAATACGCATGCTGCCCTTTTCTTCCAGGATGCGGATGCAGGGGAAGGTCTTCAGATTCGCAATCGAATTGCGGATTGAAACGCGCTCGAGCGCCGTCTGCCGCTCTGACTGCGTCATGATCTCCGTGCTTGGGATCTGGTCGGCAGTCGAGCGAAGCATGCCCATCCATTTGCCGATGAAATCGCCCGGTGAGAGGGGCTCGTCCATTGGGTCCAGTGCGGCCTGAATGCCGCCGCAGCGACCGTGACCCATCACGACGATATCGCGAATCTTCAGAGCTTGTACGGCATATTCCAGGGCAGCCGATGTTGCGTGGAACTGTCCGTCCGGCTCGTAAGGCGGAACCAGATTGGCGACGTTTCGCACGACGAAAAGTTCACCCGGCCCGCAATTGAAAATGGTTTCCGGTGCTGCCCGTGAATCGCAGCACGCAATCATCAAGGTGTGCGGCTTCTGACCCTTTTCGGCGAGTGAGCGGTACCGCCCGCTCTCCTCCACATATCGCCCGCTCATGAAGTCTTCGTAGCCTTTCAGCAGGGAGACGGGAAAATCGCTCATGGTCAGGCTTATCCTTCAGATGAATTCAACGCCTCCCGCTTAAACCCGGAACGGGGCTTGCTCAACAATTTTGTCTTTTAATCACAAATGCGCTGGTCTAATTGGGGTCTGGAGATCTACCTTGCCGGCATTCACCGCCGTTTTGCCCGTGATGGGTGCATAAGGTGTCGCATCTGCACCATGGCCATCGGCGCTGACAGACTCGCAGAGTCCGTTTCCAGTCCAAGCTCGTCGCTGCCGCGTTTGGCTGTTCGTGCCAGCATCTCGAAGACGCTGGCAGTTGCGAGTTGCAAGGCCTTCTCTTCGGACATGCCGGAAAGCAATCGGGCAAGGAAGATGGCGGAGAGCAGATCGCCAAGCCCGTTCGGTGCGTTATCAATCAGCCGATGTTCCGCCAGAAGAGCGGTGTTACCGCTGATGTAAAGATTACCGGTGCCGCCAGCCATCATCGGGACCGCTGACGTAACCAGCATTCGCGAAGGACCGAGCGCGATTGCCGCGTCCATGATGGCGCTGTTGGTGTCAAGGTCGGCTTCAGCGAACCAGGCAAGTTCATATCGATTGGGCATTGCCAGGGAAGCCAACGGCAACAGATGATCACGAACCGCTTCTGCTGTCGCCTGAGGTACATAGAGGCCGCCTCTATCGCCAATGACCGGATCACAGGCGTAGAACAGATCGGGATTTTTCTGACGCAGACTGTTGACCAGTCGCGCGACAGCGGCCGGCTGATCCGGATGACCAAAGTAGCCGGTCAGCACGGCTTTGACCTCTCCCGTCCATGGGCTGCGAATAAGGTCATCAATCATCTGTTCGAAGATGTCAGGCGGTGTCACCATGCGGGTCGATGGTCCGTGGCCCGGGTGCCAGGGTAACAGGACTGTCGGCATGGCCCATACGGGAACTCCCATGGTCTCTAATGCGAACACGGCCGCACGATTGCCGACGGAACCCCGAATCACGTGACTTGAGATCACAATGACCGCGCTTTGATCGTTTTTCATCGAATACGACACCCTTTCGAACCTGTTGAATCGATTTTACGACGATCGCGCCAAGAAAACGTATTGAATTCTGCCAAAACTTGTCCAAAGGCTGCCATGCGGCTCTGATATGGCTGCAATATTCAAGAAATTCCTCAATATCTCATACAAAAAACAACTCTATGGGAGGAAATCATGGCCGTAAGGCAAAATCCGAAACGGGAAAAGCAGATCGAGTTGGCGCAAACTGTGCTGACGGACCATAGCGGGGTCCTTCTCGATCCGGCAATCCTGTTCGGGCGGGCGAGTAACGATGATATCGCCGCCTATACGCCGGAGATGCTGGCTGCCGCCGCGCTTCACGCAAGCGAAGAGCTGAAGGCCTGGAAGGGCGATGCGGCCAGGATCACTGTTTCGTCCTCAGACGACGTTCAGCCCAATGGCCAGCGCATATCCATCCTCACCATTATCGACCGGGATATGCCTTTCCTCTTCGATTCCGTCATGGGAGAGGTGACCAGCACCCATCGCGATATCACGCTCGCGGTTCATCCTATTCTGGATTTTGAGCCAGGCTCGTCTCCTAAGCTTTATTCGCATGAGCGCAGTCAGGCAAATGCACGGCATGTTAGCTTCATTCAGATCCATCTGGCGCTTTTGAGCGATGAGCAGGCTCACTCCCTGATCGAACGCCTGCGCCAGGTGTTGGATCGTGTCCATTCCGCCATCAGCGACTGGAAGCCGATGCTGGATCTTCTCGACGCCGCCATGAGCGAACTTCCGGACAATGTGGCGCGCGGCCGCAAGATGCAGCGCGGGGAGGTTCTGGATTTCCTGAGCTGGCTGCGGGACGGAAATTTCATCTTCCTCGGTATGCGGGAGTATATCTATTCCGGCGATGGCGAAAGCGCGACCGTCGAGCGCGGAAAGGGTCGAGGTCTTGGGATTCTTTCCGATCCGGATGTTCTGGTTCTGCGCCAGGGCAAGGACAAGGTGACCACGACGCCGGAAATCCTGCAGTTTCTGCAGGGGCCGGATTACCTCATCGTCACCAAGGCCAATGTGAAATCCGTCGTTCACCGCCGTGCCTACATGGATTACGTCGGCGTGAAGCGCTTTGACGCTGAGGGCAAGGTGACCGGCGAACTGCGGATCGTCGGTCTGTTCACCGCAACCGCCTATACGCATTCTGTCATCGACATTCCGCTGTTGCGCGAGAAGGTCGCCAAGGTCGAGGATCATTTCGGCTTCGACCCCTTGAGCCATTCCGGACGCATGCTCAAGAACACGCTGGAATCCTATCCGCGCGACGACCTGTTCCAGATCGATCCGGATCTTCTGGCGCGTTACTGCGAGCAGATCATGGAACTGGCGGAGCGTCCGCGCGTGCGTGCTCTGGCGCGTATCGACCACTTCGATCGCTTCGTATCCATCCTTGTCTATGTTCCACGTGAAAACTATGACTCGGTCGTTCGCGAAAAGATCGGCCACTACTTGGCCGAGGTGTTCCAGGGGCATGTTTCAGCCTATTACCCGGCATTCCCGGAAGGCGGCACCGCGCGCGTGCACTTCATCATCGGACGCCGCGACGGAAAGACGCCGCGCGTCGCCCAGAGCAAGCTCGAAGATACGATTCGCGATATCTCGACACCTTGGGAAGAGCAGTTTGTCGCTCTTGCTGGCCCCAAAGTGCCGCAGTTGGAAACGACCTATGCCTTCCAGGAAGCTTTCACGCCAGCAGAAACGGTAGAAGATCTGGACGATATCTTGGCCTGCGGGCAGGGTGAAACCATCCGTATCGCTCTCTATGAGCGCAAGCTTGTGGAGGAAGGACGCAAGGTCCTATCCCTCAAGATTTTCCATGCGGAAGGACATCTGGCTCTATCGCGCCGTGTTCCGCTTCTCGAAAATCTCGGCTTCCAGGTCGTCAGCGAACGGACGTTCGATCTGTTCCTGAAGGCGGATGGCAAGCGCATCGTCGTGCACGACATGGAGCTGGAACTCACGGAACAGCGCTCCATCGATATGGTCAAAGAAGCGCCATTGGTTGAGGAGGCGTTTCTCGCCGCCTTCTCCGGTGCCGTCGACAATGACAGCTTCAACAGACTGGTGCTGCTCACCGGGCTGTCCGTCCGCGAGACAAATGTCTTGCGTGCTTTCGCCCGCTATCTGCGCCAGACAGGCATCGTCTACTCGCAGGCCCATATCGCGGATACCCTCGCGCGCTATCCGCAGATCAGCCGCCGCCTTTTCGAACTGTTCCGGGACGGCTTCGATCCAAGCATTGGCGACAAGCAGCGCGAGCGCAAACTGGCGGATCATCACGCAGCACTCGAAGGCGCACTCACTGCCGTTCCCAACCTGGACGACGACCGGACGCTGCGTCGCTACGTGAACCTCATCGACAGCACGTTGCGCACCAACTATTTCCAGAAGGATGCCGATGGAAAGTCTAAGGCTATCCTAGCCTTCAAACTGGACCCCAGCCGCCTGGAAGGGTTGCCGCAGCCTCTGCCTTTCCGCGAAATCTTCGTATACGGCACTGAAGTGGAGGGCGTTCACCTTCGCTTCGGCAAAGTAGCCCGTGGTGGTCTTCGCTGGTCCGACCGCGGTGAAGACTATCGCACGGAAGTGCTGGGCCTCGTGAAGGCGCAACAGGTCAAGAACGCAGTTATCGTACCGGTTGGTGCGAAGGGCGGATTCTTCCCGAAAAAGCTGCCTTCGCCAGCACAGCGCGATCTGTTCTTCAATGCGGGCCGCGATGCCTACAAGACCTTTATCCGTACGATGCTGTCCATCACCGATAATATCGTCGGCGGTGACATTATTGGCCCTGCCGATACGCTGCGACTGGATGGTAACGACCCATACTTCGTAGTGGCCGCCGACAAGGGAACTGCAACCTTCTCCGACACCGCAAATGGCTTGGCGCAGGAAGCAGGCTTTTGGCTGGATGATGCGTTCGCCTCCGGTGGTTCTGCCGGTTACGACCACAAGAAGATGGGTATTACCGCGCGTGGGGCCTGGGAAGCCGTCAAGCGCCACTTCCGCGAAATGAATATCGATATTCAGTCGACGCCGTTCACCGTGGCGGGGGTGGGAGATATGTCAGGCGATGTGTTCGGCAATGGCATGCTGCTGTCGCGGCAGATCCGCCTCATTGCCGCTTTCGACCATCGAGACATCGTGATTGATCCGAACCCGGATATTGAAAAGACCTTCAAGGAGCGCGAGCGCATGTTCGCCCTGCCACGGTCGAGCTGGCAGGATTTCGATCGGTCCGTGCTGTCTGAGGGCGCGATGATCATCTCGCGCTCCGAAAAGTCGGTGAAGCTGACGCCACAGGCCAAGGCTGCCATCCATATCGACAAGGACGTGGCCACACCCTTCGAGATCATGACGGCGATCCTGAAGAGCCCTGTCGATCTTCTGTGGTTCGGTGGTATCGGCACCTACATCAAGGCCCCCTCTGAAACCGATGCGGAAGTGGGTGATCGCGCCAACGATCCGATCCGTGTCACGGCGGGAGAAGTTCGCGCAAAAGTCATCGGTGAGGGGGCAAACCTCGGTGTGACCCAGAAGGGTCGTATCGCCTATTCGCTGAACGGTGGACGTTGCAACTCGGATGCGATCGACAACTCTGCTGGTGTGAACTCGTCGGACGTTGAGGTGAACATCAAGATTGCTCTCAGCCCTGCCATGCAGGACGGTCGCCTGCCGCGTGACAAGCGCGACAAGCTGCTGGCTTCCATGACGGAGGATGTGGGTCATCTGGTTCTGCGCAATAACTATCTGCAGTCTCTGGCGATTTCCCTGACGGCACGCCGTGGTGTGCGAAACCGTGAGGAACTTGCACGATTGATGTCTGCGCTCGAAAGCCGTGGCGAGTTGAACCGCAAGGTGGAAATGCTGCCGGATGATGCCGAACTTGCCGATCGCTATGCGAGCGGCAAGCCGCTGACGCGGCCGGAAGTCGGCGTTCTTTTGTCTTACTCCAAGATCGTGTTGTTTGATGCGATCGTGGCGAGCCAGCTGCCGGATGATCCTTACTTCGGTTCGGTGCTCACCGGTTATTTCCCCAAGCAGATGCAGAAGACATTTGCCGAGGATATTTCCAACCACAGGCTGAGCCGCGAGATCATCGCGACCATTCTTGCCAACGAGGTCATCAACCGCGGGGGCCCCGGCTTCGCACAGATGATGAGCGATATCAGCGGTCGTGGTCTGGTGGATGCCGTGAAGGCGTCATTCATCGCCCGCGATGCATTCGACCTGCCCAAGCTTTGGGCGGCGGTTGATGCTCTGGATACCAAGCTGGATGGCGAAGTTCAGAACGATCTCTATGAGCGTATCGGCGAGATCTTCATGGGCGCAACCATCTTCATCCTGCAGACGGGCATGACCACCTTGCCTGTGGCGGAGGCCGTTCAGAATATTCGCGGTGGCTTGAAGAGCCTGCGCTCCGCGATTGCCAAGACGGCAATCGAGGCCACAGATTGGCCCGAGGATGTACCCGCAGACTTGGCGACCGAGCTGGATCTTCTTCCCAATCTCGTTCTTGTGCCGGAAATCATGCTGATCTCTGATCGCAGTGGCGCGCCACTCGCTCGGGCGACCGAAGTGTACTTCAGCGTCACCGACACGTTCCGCGTCAACCGATTCCTCGATGCGGGCGAGCGTTTCAGCCCGGCGGATCACTACGAGAACCTTGCTTTGGTGCGCAGCCTTCAACAGATCGCAACAGCGCGACGCGATATCGTATCCGCTGCTCTCGCTGGCTATGGAAGCGAGAAGCGTCCTTTGGAGGCTTGGCTGGCGAGTGACCGCATTCGTTTGAACCGCATCAGCAGCGACTTGCTGGCGCTGAGCGAAGGGGGTGAGACGTCGCTGGCGAAGATGATGGTCGCAGCGAGCCTGTTTACCGATCTTGCCCAATCGCAGGTTCGGTGATCCTATAGGATCTTCAGGTCCGGCTTCGGTTTATCGCCGTGGCCGGACCAGAGGGCGGCTCTCCTGCGTCGCTGACAATGACTGCTTGGAGATGGACGCGTGAGCACTTTGCAAACCGGGATGGAGACGCGTGCCTCTTCCCGCGGAATCTGGGGCTGGATGCTGTTCGACTGGGCAGCCCAGCCATTCTTTA
Source organism: Rhizobium sp. Root149 (assembly GCF_001427345.1). Lineage (NCBI taxonomy): Bacteria > Pseudomonadati > Pseudomonadota > Alphaproteobacteria > Hyphomicrobiales > Rhizobiaceae > Rhizobium > Rhizobium sp. Root149. Next base: position 35,692 of record NZ_LMGD01000025.1, on the reverse strand, counting down.
CTGTTGTCACGACCTTTGTCTTCGGCCCCTATTTCGTTGCCCGACTGACTGAAGATCCGGTCTCGGCACAGGCCATGTGGAGCAACATGGCAACGGTGTCCTCGATCATCATCGCCGTTCTGTCGCCGGTTCTGGGTTCGATCGCGGATCAATCGGGTGCACGCAAGCCGTGGATCCTGTTTTTTGCCTTGATCAAGATTGCATCGCTTTCGATGCTCTGGTTTGCGGCACCGGGGTCGTCGCTTCTATGGCCTGTCACCTTCATGATCCTGGCCTCGATCGCAGCGGAATTTTCCATCGTCTTCAATGATTCCATGATGCCGCGGCTGGTACCGGAGCGGGAGGTTGGCCGCATCTCCAATACGGCATGGGGGCTCGGCTATCTCGGCGGCATGATCGTCCTGATCCTTGTTGTGGGTTTCCTTGCGGGCGACCCAAAGACAGGCAAGACACTCCTCGGTCTCTCGCCTCTCTTTGGTCTCGACCCGGTTCAGGGTGAAGATGCGCGCGTAACAGGGCCACTTGCAGCACTCTGGTATCTGATTTTCGTCCTGCCGATGTTCCTTTTCACGCCGGATGCCGCACGCGGCCTTCCCATGCGCCAGGCCGTGCGGGCGGGTGTCGCGCAACTGAAAAGCACCGTGGCTGAACTGGTCACCCACCGTCGGATGACCCTACGCTTCCTCATTGCCCGCATGCTCTATCAGGATGGGGTGAACGGTGTGCTGATCCTGGGCGGTGCCTTTGCGGCTGGCATGTTTGGCTGGGCAACGCTTGAAATCGGGCTCTTCGGGATACTGATCAATGTTGTGGCCATTTTCAGTTGTCTGATCGCCGGACGCCTGGATCGCATCATGGGTTCGAAGCGCGTGGTGATCGGGAGCCTCATCCTCCTGATCATTGCCACGACCGGCATTGTCTCGACCGGGGTCGATTATACGATCTTCGGTCTTGTCTCGCTGCCTGCGGTCGATAGCGGAGGCCCCTTTGCCACCTCGGCGGAAAAAGCCTATCTGATTTTCGGAGCACTGATCGGTGCCGCATTCGGACCTGTTCAAGCGTCTTCACGCTCTTATCTGGCCCGGAGCATTTCTGTAGACGAGGCGGGACGTTATTTCGGAATCTATGCGCTTTCCGGTCGCGCCACCAGCTTTCTGGCAACGCTGTCGTTTTCCATCGTCACCTATGCAACGGGGTCTGCCCGCCTCGGCATGGCTACGCTGATCGTTTTTCTCGGAGCCGGATTTCTGCTGCTTCTTGCAACACGCTATCCCGCCAAATCGCCTGATTGACAGCAGTCAAAAGATCCCGCCGCTGATCTGTCGGCCGCGGGATCTTTAACCGATATCAATGGCGGAAGTGACGCATGCCGGTAAAGACCATGGCAACACCATGCTCATTTGCGGCGGCAATGACTTCTTCATCCCGCATGGAGCCGCCCGGCTGGATGACGGCGGTTGCGCCTGCCGCAATCATGGACAGAAGGCCATCGGCAAAGGGCAGGAACGCTTCCGACGCAACAGCAGAACCACGCGTCATAGGCTCAGCCCAGCCCATGGCCTTAGCGGCTTCTTCGGCCTTGAGACCGGCAATTCGGGCAGAGTCCACACGGCTCATCTGACCAGCACCGATGCCAGCCGTCTGACCGTTCTTGGCATAGACAACGGCGTTGGACTTCACATGTTTGCCCACCTTGAAGGCGAACTTCATGTCGATCAGTTCCTGCTCCGTTGGCGCACGCTCGGTCACAACGCGCAGATCAAGGTCTTCCACCATGCCGTTGTCACGGGTCTGTACCAGAAGACCACCCGAAACAGTCTTGGCGGTCAGGCCGCGCGAGCGCGGATCCGGCAAACCACCCGCGGCCAGGAGGCGCAGATTGGGCTTGCGGGCGATGATGGCCTTGGCTTCATCCGTTACGTCCGGTGCGATGATGACTTCGGTGAACAGTTTGACGATCTCTTCTGCCGTCGCGGCATCGAGTGTCTGGTTCAGGGCAATGATACCGCCAAAAGCAGAGGTGCTGTCGCAGGCAAGTGCCCGCTTATAAGCCTCCATTAGCGAGCTGCCGATCGCGACACCACAGGGATTGGCGTGTTTGATGATTGCGCAGGCAGGACCGTTTTCAGAAGGGAACTCGGCAACAAGTTCGTAGGCTGCATCCGTATCGTTGATGTTGTTGTAGGAAAGCTGCTTGCCCTGAATGAGCGAAGCGGTCGCAACACCTGGACGCTTGTCGCCTGTCAGGTAGAAGCCAGCTGACTGGTGCGGATTTTCGCCGTAGCGCATTTCCTGCGAGAGAACCCCGCCGAGTGTGCGGTAGCGCGGCATCTCGATGTCGAGGGCCTCGGCAAACCAGTTGGAAATCATCGTGTCGTAGGCGGCGGTGCGGGCATAGGCCTTGGCCGCCATTTTCTGGCGGAACGCATAGGCCGTCTGGCCTTCTTCCGTTGCAAGCGCCTGAATGAGTTGCGGATAATCCTGCGGATCGACCACCACCGTTACATAGGCGTGGTTCTTGGCCGCTGCACGGATCATCGCCGGACCGCCAATATCGATGTTCTCGACTGTGGTTGGATAGTCGCCGCCTGCGGCGCGAACTTCCTCGAACGGGTAGAGGTTGATGACTGCTAGGTCGATCGCGCCGATCTGGTGGTCATTCATAGCCTTGACGTGATCCGCATCGTCGCGAATGGCGAGAAGGCCGCCATGGACACCGGGATGCAGGGTCTTGACGCGACCATCCATGATTTCAGGAAAGCCGGTGACATCCGACACGTCGGTGACGTCGAGACCGGCTGCGGCCAGCGTCTTGAAGGTGCCGCCGGTTGACAGAAGGCGTACTCCATGGCTGCTGAGGGCCTGTGCGAGCTGCACGACGCCGGTCTTGTCCGAGACGGACAAGAGCGCTGTGCGGATCTTCACTTTGTCAGGGGCAGGGATCATTTTGGAAACAACGGCCATCGGTCACTCCGTTCAGGTGGGACGCCCGTCAGCTGGCGCCTTTTTCATGCGCGCCGCCTAGCACAGCTTGACCTTCGAGGGAATGCGAATCAGTTCTACCCTTGTTTCTTTAGCATCCAACGAAGATCTGTCGTTTGAGGCAGGGTAAATTCGATCACCAGCTGCTGACTGGGACAGATGCCGGTCACGTCGGCAAAAAAGATGTCGTCTTCGATATCGACGCTCTGTCCGGGTGCCGAGAAAAGCCAGGTTTCACCATCCGCTCCCTCCAGCATGACCGTGTCTTCATGCAATTGCGTCAGGAGGATTGACGGGTGAATATGGAAGCGGGCGGTTGCGGCAAGACTCTCGTCATGACGCTGTTCGATCTGATCTTCGGGACGGAAGAAATGATCGTGTCCCTTGATCTTGTTTCCCTTCGCCGCGAGCCCGATCTCGCGCCGGTGCACCCAGCCAAAGGGTCTTACATAGCCGTCATGGCTCGCCTTCAGCCAATCGTTGCCGTAAGAGTCCTCCCATCGTTCGGCAGTCACCTCTTCGATTCCGTCCAGAATGAGCGGTCCCAGCAAGTTCGACTGCAGGATTCGCGACGAGGAGGTTTCGCCAAGTGTGATCGTGGAATGCGCTGCGGTCGAACGCGCCATCAGCCGGTAGCTGCGGTTCGCGAAGCGTGGCATACCCGCATTGACGATGAACCGGCTTCTGCCAGCCGACATTTCAAACGACAGACACCCCGCATGCGCAGTCTGCGAGACATCGAGCCGATGAGCCTTGCCCGTATCGACGATTATGGTGGTTTCACCGGCGGCGAGCCTGTGAAAATGGCTATGAGGAAGCGCCTTGAATGGCTTGCCACCGGTTTCATCGTAACGCAGAGCCGCGAGAAGTTCGGCAGCCGGGGTGGCTGTCGCTCCATTGAAAAGCGCGAGATCTCCATCCTGATGGCGGAAAAAGCGTAACGCCGGATAAATGCGGTCGATCGTGGGGATCAGTTTGGTGGGAACATCCTGCCCCAGATTGATATAGGTTTGCCTCAGCGGCAAAAGATCAAGCAGGATTTCCAACGCGGTGCGGGGATTGCGGGAGATGTGGCCGCCGTCTGCCAAGACCTGTCTCTCCAGCTCGCGATCCAGCTTCTGACCATCCTTGAGCACCAGCTTGGCAGAAGATGGCATCGCAAGCGACATCATCGCGAGCGCGATGTGGATTCGCAGCTTCACCTCGCCTTCGCCCACGCAGGTGGAAATCTTGCGCAGATATCGCCTATGGAAGGCCAGGCTCTTCATGAAGCGGCGATAGAAGCTTGCTTCCGCGCCATTCAACACCACCGGCGAGTGTGACAGCCAGGCGATGACGCGCTCCGTCGTGACATGTGGCTCCCAAGCTATGCCGCTTGTATGGTGACCATGGATTGCAAGCCAGGACGAAATGATGGCCCGTGTCTGGTTTCGCGCCTTGGCTGTTTTGAGCGCCCGCATATGCCGCATCCAGGAAAAGGCGTGCAGACGTTCTGCAAAGGCCTTGGACGGCAGATGTTGCAGAAAGGGTGAGTCGTTTTCGACTTCCAGCAAGCGTCCAGCCAGCGGAAACCGGCCAGCCAGGATCTCCTCCGCGATGAAGGGATCAACGGCGCGTAAATCAGTTGGAGCAACGATCAAACGCTCCGGAACTCCCTGCGACGCTCGACCGATAGACATGCAAAGGCTCGCCATGCGACGACCAAAGCGTCGTCGGGCCTCCATCAGTGCCAGAGATAATCGTGTACGGCGCTCGGCCAACTGCATCATGAATACCGACATGCGTGAGAGAGGGCGTGCCAAGCGACACGAACGGATCGCCCGAAACGCTCCAATAAATTGTTTCAGGTGTTTCCAGACACCCAAGCGATGATTGCCGTTTGAGCTGGGATCGCCCGGCGCCAATCGCTCTCGCAGGAGTATGGCGGACTACACCTTGGCAGCCGAGTCTGGCGCGTTATGGTGAAGAAACCCTTACCGACGCCGCAGGATGCACGCAAAGAAGCCATCCATGCCGCCCGCATAGCCATTTTCTGCCTTAAGCATTGCGGGCGAGGTGCGGAACTCGCCAGAATTATTGATGGCATCTTCCAGGCCGGGCCAATCCGCCTTCGGAACAGGCACCCGCTCTATGGTATCCGTTTCGGCCAAGAGATCACGAACGACGTTCTCGCCTTCGAGGGGATCGAGAGAACAGTTGGAGAAGACAATCAGGCCGCCGGGTTTGACCAGCGTGATGGCGTGCCGCAACATCTTGGCCTGCAGGGCTGCAAGCTTCTCGATGTCTGAAACACCCTTGGTCCAGAGGACGTCAGGGTGTCGGCGGGTGGTCCCGGTCGAGGAGCAGGGTGCGTCAAGCAGAACGCCATCGAGCAATTCATCTGGTTTGAATGCAAACAGGTCTGTGTGAACGACCTCGGCGTCCAGTTTGAGCCTTGCAAAGTTTTCCGCCAAACGCTTGGCGCGATTTGCCGATTGCTCGACGGCGGTCACCTTTGCGCCGCGGACGACAAGCTGAGCCGTCTTTCCGCCTGGAGCTGCGCAGAGATCGGCAATACGCTTGCCCTGAACATTGCCAAACAGCTGTGCGGGTATGCTGGCCGCGGCGTCTTGAACCCACCACTCCCCATCTGCGAAGCCGGGCAGTGAAGGAATGGCGCCGTCGAATGCAGCAAGACGAACTGTCCCGGTCGGCAAAAGACGACCGTTCAGCCGCTTTGCCCAATCTTCCGGATTGCTCTTCACCGTCAGATCGATAGGTGCTGGCGTGAGTTGGGATTCGGCGATTTCTTTTGCGGTTTCGGGCCCATAGGCTGCAGCAAGCCGTTTCAGGAACCATGCCGGCATCGGGGAGATGTCGCGCCCGTCTTCGAGGATCGCATCTCGCTCTCGCACCATGCGCCGAAGAAGCGCGTTGACCAGCTTCGCGAAGCGACGATTGCGAGGGTCGCGATTGGCCTGCTCAACGGCAAGATCCACCGCTGCGTGGGATGGAACATCCAGATACAGGATCTGTGCCGCTGCGGTCGTCAGCACATGCTGGAGCGCCCGGGCCCCCTCGGGCAGCGACTTGTCAAGCATTGCGGCCAAGGCGGCTTCAATTCGCGGCAGGTGGCGCAGAGTGGCGTTCAGGATCGCCCGGCAAAGGGCGCGGTCTGCGTCGCTGAGTGCCCGATAGACGGGATTGCCATGACCGGCGTCCAGCATCCCGTCCAGAGGTGTGCGTTTGTCGATGACAGCAGCAAGAATCTTGGAGGCAGCGACCCGAACGTCCAGACCCGGCTTTGCGTCCTGGGTCGCGGGAGATGGTCTTGATGGGCGAACCGCCGAACGGCCTTGAGGCTTGTTTTTCTTGTTCTGCGTGTTTTCGTTCAAGACCAGGGACCTTTGCGCGGTTCGTCATTGCCCCGCACGGAACCAGTGTTGGGCACCGAGCGGGTTGTCCGGCTCGGTCTAGCAGCCGTGAAGGTTTGCGTCGAGGGAGACGAGCGGAATTCGGCTGCCATGGACTGCAGAGCGGCAATGCGATTTTCCGTGTTCGGATGTGTTGAAAACAGGTTGTCCATGCGCTCGCCCGAGAGAGGGTTGATGATGAACATATGGGCCGTTGCCGGGTTTCGCTCGGCATCTGCGTTGTGAATGACCTGCGCAGCGCCAGCAATCTTTGCAAGGGCGGATGCCAGCCATAGCGGGTTACCACAGATTTCCGCGCCTCGGCGATCGGCAGAATATTCACGCGTGCGGCTGATTGCCATCTGTACAAGCATTGCCGCAAAGGGCGCGACGATCATCGCGACCAGAACGCCGATGAAACCGAGTGGATTATTGTTCTCGCGATTGCCGCCAAGAAAGAAGGCGAAATTCCCGAGCATGGATATGGCGCCGGCCAGTGTGGCCGTCACCGTCATGGTCAAGGTGTCCCGGTTCTGAACGTGTGCCAGTTCATGCGCCATCACACCGGCGACTTCTTCCGGAGTCAGTTGCTGAAGAAGACCTGTCGAGGCGGCGACCGCTGCATTCTGCGGATTGCGTCCGGTGGCAAACGCATTCGGCTGGGCGCTTTCGTAAATGTAGACCTTGGGCAGGGGCAGGCCCGCATTGGCCGAGAGATCACGGATCATGCCGAAGAATTCCGGCGCGTTGCTTTCGTCCACCTGCTGTGCCCGATAGGCGGACAGAACCATCCTGTCCGAGTTCCAATAGGAAAACAGGTTCATCCCGGCTGCGATGAGGAAGGCGATCATCATCCCGCCCCGGCCACCAATCAGAAAGCCGACCCCCATGAACAGGGCTGTCATGAACGCCAATAGCATGGCTGTGCGCATCGTATTCATAGTCGTGACCTTCCAGACGTCCAAAATGGCCTTTAAACTGCGGCAGAACAGGCATAAATGATGTGGTGAACTGAACCTTCATTTCAACTGGTTTGATCTTTGACCATCTGAAACAAGGACGTGATGGCCATGCCTGCACCCGATAACGACAATGAAATTTCAACTTCAGCCGACGCGTCAGTCTCGGAGCGCCCGAAGACCCTGTCGCCTGCAGCTCAACGTGCATTGCGCGAAGCGGAGGAGCGCCGAAAGAGTGAGATGCAGTTCGATCTGCCTGTCGAGCATGGCGGTCGCGGAGGTGCGGACCCGGCGCGGTTCGGCGATTGGGAAATCAACGGACGCGCTATCGATTTCTGAGTGCTCTAGTCGTCAGGTTGCCTGGCATGCGCTGTCGCCTCTTGATCGTGCAGCCAGTTTGCGAGCGCTGAAATCATCATTAGCCGAAGGCTTCTGCCGCGGACAAGCGCTTTGGTCATTGCCATGGTCTCTTCGGGAAAACCGATTTCTGTGACCAGTTCGGAAGGTCCGATCTTGCGATTTCGAAGGATGGCTTCGATACGGCTGACCGCAGAAGGAAGCAGGTAGCGGCCATCCGCTATCGGCTCCTGTTTCCTATCTCTCGGCATGAAGTTGCCAGCACTAAGGTTTGGACTATCGGAGAGTGTCCCCAATTCGCGGAGAAATTCAAGCCGCTCCTGCCTGCTGGCGCGATGCCAATGTTTGCGCAGCTTGTCCAGACGATTGGCTTTTTCCTTACGCGTCATAGTCCCACTCATGACATTGTTCATCCGCAGTCTGTCTCTGGCAGACTGTCGTGTCTTACGGACGTCCTGACCAATCGCGCCAGAACATTCAATTTCTCTTCAAAACAAGACGCTTATTCTGAGATCCGTTCCATGTGTCCCGCGTTAACACATACAACGCGGGGATGAATGTATTGTTTTGATTTGGTTGCATATCTTGGTAGCGAAATCTTAACGGGTATCCGATCTAATGTCAGTGAATTGTCGAACTGTGTGTTCGAAAGCGCACGTGGATTTTTTTGTCGGCGTGCGACAAGCGCGCCGAAATGATATCGGAAACCTGATGCCCCTCATTGTCATTCTCGATGATCAGGAGACCAATCGCCGAATTTTCGAGAGGCTTGCCTCGTCCATCGAAAGCGGCATGGTTATCCGTGTGTTTGGAGATCCGTCGCTCGCGCTGAAGGATTTCGGTGAAGGGCTTGTGCCTGATCTGATCGTGACCGACTACAAAATGCCCGTCATGGACGGAGAAGGCTTCATTCGGGCCTTGCGCCTGCTTCCTGGCTTTTCTGAAATTCCGGTCATCGTCATTACGGTTTACGAAGAACGCAGCTTCCGCATGCGTGCGCTTGAGGCCGGCGCTACCGATTTTCTTCAAAGCCCGGTCGATCATCAGGAGTTCGTCACCCGCGCACGCAATCTCCTCAAACTGCGCAAACAGCAGTTACTGCTGGAATCCCGTGCAGAAGTTCTGGCTCAGGAACTCGCCAGCAGTGAAGAAAGCCGTGAAGCGGCTCTCCGCGATTCCAGCGAGAGACTGGCCCAGGTTATCGATACGGTTCCGGCCATGGTCAGCGCAAGCGATCTGGATGGTCGCATTCTGTTCGCCAACCACTTCGCCGGAAGTTTTTTCGGCTGCGATCCGGCTGACCTTGTAGGCAAAAGCAGCGACGCCCTGGTGGATCCGGATCTCATCGCTCCCAACCGGTTGCTGGATCGCAAGGTCATTCGAAGTGGCCAGCCCTTGATGAGTTTTGAGCGCCAACTAACCAACAGCTTTGGCGAAAAGCGTGTCTTCCTCACCACGAAGAGCCCGCTGCGTGATTCTCACGACGCCATCATGGGCGTCGTGACAAGCGCACTCGATATCACGGATCGAAAGCGGGCCGACGAGCATCTGCTGCATGCCCTCCAGCATGATGCCGTTACAAGCCTGCCAAACCGCAATTTCTTCCAGGATCGACTGCGACGTGAAGTTGCGCGCGCACGCCGCGGCGATCGTGCTTTCGCCATCCATCTGGTGGATATTGACGAATTCAAAAGCATCAATGATCTGCTTGGACACGAAGCCGGAGACGCCTACCTCCGGGAAGTGGCCAGCAGACTTTTGGCACTTGCCGGTCCTGACGATTTTGTCGCCCGGGTGGGGGCGGACGACTTTGGTTTTCTCCAATCGATTTCCGGCAACACTTTGCCGCCTGCCGATCTTGCAGATCGAATCGTCACGGCGCTCGGCGCGCCATTCGAGTTTGGAGGCAAGGACGCGGCCTGCGGTGCAAGCGTTGGTGTAACTCTCTATCCGTTCGACGCAACGGAGGACGAACGTCTCATGCAGAATGCCGAGCTTGCTCTTCAGCAGGCCAAGCAAAGGGGCGGGAATCAGTTCCGGCTGTTCGAAACGAACATGGCCGAGCGCACACGCAATCACGCGGCTCTGGACAGTCGCTTGCGCCTTGCCATCGACCGAAAGGAGTTCGAGCTTTACTATCAGCCGCAAGTCTCCTCAGCGACAGGCCAGATCATTGGGGCTGAAGCGCTCTTGCGGTGGAACAGTCCCGACAGGGGGATGGTGTCGCCAGGCGAATTCCTGCCGCGCGCCGAAGAAAACGGCATGATCGTTCCGATCAACGAATGGGTGCTGATGGAGGCGTGTCGTGAAGCCAAGTCCTGGCACCGAATGGGCCTTGGTCCCATCAAGATCGGCGTCAATCTTTCGCCTATCCAATTCCAGCGCGTCAATGTTTCGGCGCTGGTCGTCAAGGCGCTTTCTGCTACGCAACTCGATCCGCGTTGCCTTGATCTCGAGATCACGGAAAACATCGTGATGGAGGACAGCGAGTCGGTGGTCGCCACCTTGCGACAGATCGCCGAGCTCGGAGCGACCATCTCCGTTGACGATTTCGGAACCGGCTATTCGTCCTTGAACTACATCAAGCAGTTTCCGCTCGACCGAATCAAGATCGACCAATGCTTCATTCGCAATATGATCGATAACCCGAGCGATCATGCGATCGTGCGGACAGTCGCCAATCTTGGACATAGTCTCGGCCTGACGGTTGTGGCGGAAGGGGTTGAAACCGAAGCGCAGGCAAATCTTCTTAAGGCAGACGGATGTGATGTCATGCAGGGCTATTTCTATGGAAAGCCTATGCCGGCAGCAGACTTCATCGCCATGGTGCGTGCCAGTCGCAAGCTCGAGTTGACGGCATGACCGGCCTGCGTCCCTATGATTTCGGCCGCCTTTTCAAACAGTCGATCTCGCAATCCGTCTATGACATGCGGGCCCTCCTGAAGCAGCGTCCTGACACCGAGCATGAACTAACCGCCAATCGACTGCTGCTGTCGTCGACATTCCTGATCTATCTCGTGATATCGCACATGATGGGGTCGGATGCTGCAACGACTGCCTTGCAGATTGCCGCCGTTCCTGCGCTTGCCTTCGAGGCCATCGCCGGCGCGCTTTTTCTTCATTTGCTTGTTTCACCCGGCGTGTCCCATGTTCGCCGCCTTATCGGCATCGTTGCCGATCTGGGGTTGTTTTCCTTCGGGGTCCACATCAGTGGCGAGGCTGGCGCGGCTTTCATCCTGGTCTATTTCTGGGCCGTGTTGGGGAATGGTTTTCGCTTCGGTTTGACATATCTGGCAATCGCGGCGGTCACGGCGCTTGTCTGCTTCGGCGTTGTCTACGCAAACACTCCGTTCTGGCAGAGCCAGCCGAGTGTTTCGATCGGCTTGGCAGCAGCACTGATCGTGATACCCGCCTATACCTCGAAGCTCATTCGTAAACTGTCAGAAGCCAAGCAGCAGGCCGAGGAGGCCAGCAGATCAAAAAGTCTGTTTCTGGCCAGCATGAGCCATGAGCTGCGCACGCCGCTCAATGCGATCATCGGCCTTGCGGATCTTCTTGTCTCTGCGCGCCTGAAAACTGAACAGCATGAGATGGCGCGTGTTATCGGAGCTTCAGGGCGCTCGCTGCTGTCGCTGATCGAAACAGTTCTGGACTTTGCCCGGATCGAATCCGGGCAAATGACGATCAAGAGCGAGCCTATTGAACTATCCGCATTGCTGCGGGACGTCCGGGCCATGATCGGCGTCAGCGCAAGCAAGAAGGGCTTGCGTGTTGCCATCCACATCCGGCCTGGTGCGCCACGTGCCGTCGTTGCCGATCGCCGCCATCTCGAGGAAGTCATCCTGAACCTTGCCAGCAATGCAGTAAAATTTACCGAGCACGGCTATGTGCGGCTCGAGGTCGGGTTCCGCTCGGAAACGGATGAACGCGGCGATCTGCTGGTTGATGTGGCTGACACCGGCATCGGTATCGATCCGTCTGCCCATGGGCGCATATTCGAGCGGTTCACGCAGGCTGATGGCAGTATCATGGACCGCTTTGGCGGAACCGGTCTCGGTCTTGCAATTGTTCGCCAACTCGTCCGAACGATGGGCGGCGAAATATCCGTCTCCAGCGCTCTGGGTCGTGGCAGTGTCTTCTCATTCCATCTGCCGGTGGAGGTGGCTGAGCTTGAGGCGCCGCATGCATCCGAAGCGGCTCCCATACTCATATCGCAACGGCATCACGACGGTGCGCTTGTCGCCGGACTTTCACCGGTCACCAGCCTAGAGGCTGCCATAGCCCGCATACGTTCGCTTCAAGCGAACGGAATGTCGCGTCCCGCTGTACTGATCGATGCCGCCTTGACAGATCCGACAGCGGTCGAAGTCGCCCACGCGCTGCTGCAGCCAGGCACGGGGGAGGACGAGCCGGTTCTCGTTCTTCTCGTCGATCCCGTTTCGCCGGTTCCAGACTTCGACCGGAACCTGTTTGTCGCGGTCACCAATGGCAGTGACATGGAACTGGCGAAGCATCTGGCCGGTTTGAGCGGAGCGCCATTGATTGTGGACGACCAGCCTGCCGCTACGGCCGGATACCGGATCCTGATTGCGGATGACAACAAGACCAATCAGATGGTCATCGCCAAAACGCTGGAGAGCGGTGGTCATAGCTTCGAGATTGCCGATAACGGTGAAGATGCCGTCGACCTGATGCTGAAGGGTGGTTTCGACCTCGTGCTGATGGACGTCAATATGCCCGTCATGAACGGTATCGAGGCGACAAAGTTCTATCGATTCGCATCCCTCGGAACGGTTGCGATCCCAATTGTTGGCTTTACAGCAGATGCGACCGGAGAGGCTCGACAAAGATGTCTCGATGCCGGCATGATGGAATGCCTTACGAAACCAATCGAGCCAAAGCGGTTGCTTGCTGAAATTGATCGGCTGCTCGATGGCGCCATTCCTGTTGCACGTGAATCATCCGAGGAAACTGGCACAGATGCGGATTCCCCCTCTGCATCAGAGCAGCCGGTCATCGACAGCGGGACAACTGCCGCCTTGGCGCAGCTTGGTGGTGATGAATTCGTTGACGCTTTGCTGACGCAATTCGTGGACGATTCTGCCAATGCGATGAAGGCGCTCGCAAATGCCGTTGCAGAGGAAAATGTCGGAGAGTTCCGAAATTCTGCGCATGCCTTGCGCAGCGCCGCGGCAAATGTCGGCGCCATGCGCATCTACCAGATGTGTCTTGACTGGCGGGAGATCGCCGACCGCGAACTCAGTGAAAGCGGCGAAATCCACGTTCATGAATTGCATGAGGAAATCGATCGCTTCCGGCAGGAGCTGGATTCACGCAAGAGGCGCGCATCCTGACGAGGCGCAGGGTCAGGTCAAGCCAACCCGCTTGGCCTGAGCGGCTCGCAAACGCTCGATCTTTCGCAAATCCTGCTCATCCAGATTCATCGCGGCGTCCACCCACAGATCAACGACGTCTCGAAGCTCCTCATAGGTAAGCCCGTTGACCCGGCGTCCTACGTCCCGGATGGTCCGGTGAATGGCGTGCTTGCGGCTGTTGCGGGCAATATAGTCCCGAACCGCCTCCTCGCCTTTTCCATCATCGACAACCAGTTCGACCAATCCCATTTGTTGCAGTTCTTCCGCGGTATAGACCTTGCCGCTGGTAATCATCCGCATCGCTCGGGCCGGATCCAGCTTGCGAGACAGGAAGCTGTAGGCTCCCATGCCCGGAAAGAGATTGAAGAGGATCTCGGGAAGACCGAACTTCGCAGAACGCTCCGCGATGATGATATCCGATGAGAGCGCGACTTCGAAACCTCCGCCAAGTGCATCCCCCTGAACAAGGGATATCAGGATGATGGGGAGGCCCAGGCTGCTGGCGCACGAGTACATCAGATCGATGCAATCATGCGCATAACGGCGCAAACGCTCGCGGTCTTTCGAGCGGATGTGCTGCGCAAAATACCCAAGATCGCCGCCCAGATTGTAAATGCCTGGCAGGCCGGAGCCGCTGACCAGATAGAGCAGTTTTTGATCCGCTGGCGTGCGATGATAAATGGACTGAACCGTGTTGCGGAAATCGATGAGATCGCTCAGCAGGCCTGGTGTGAAACTGGGCGCCGAGTGCGGTGTCATGTAGTACCACAGTGTCCGGTTCGCCGGATCGACCTTGATCTTGAGATTTTCCCACTCTCGGAGAGCGAAGCTGAGTTCCGGTGGCAAGCCTTCGCGGCGCTCTCGGAAATGTGTCGTATTGACACGTTTTTCGTCATCCAGTCCTTCCGGGATTTGTCCCAAAATTGGATGACCCTTCATAAGTTGATAGGCCAGACGCTCGTAGTCCGTTACTTCCGCCATGTGCATAACCCTCAGCCGCTTAGCCGACACATTATCAGACCTACCGCATCTGCGAAGAGTTATTATTAATTTTTTGTTAAGTTTGGATAACAAACATGGTTAACGTTTAAGCTTCTCAGATTCTAATTCGAATGCTGTTTGAGGTGGTTAGATGATACCTGATTGACAGCGTCAACTATAGATCAAATGCAGTTTAGAGGCGGTGCGTCGGTCGGGCGTCAGTCAGTAATGGCGCAGATAATTCCTGTCACACGCCCGGTTGATTTTCCTTACGGATCTCGAAAACGTCCGTGTCATCGAAAAATCAGGTACTTTCTGCCATCAATCCCGAAATGTCCCAAATTGAATATGATCCCGAAACTGCTCAGCACCTGGAGCCGTGCTTTCGAGAGGAGGACGCATTGTTTGTGTGATAGAAGACGATCCTTTCCAGCATTTCCGTCTTTGGCCCACTCGGAATTGGTAGCGGCTGCTCTAACTACTGCCTGAAGCTGCATCGAGGGATTTTGTCGTCCGTATGCAGATTTGAAATGCGCGGGAGGGTCAGCATGAAAGACGGCAAGATGGCGGAACACCTGGGCGAGACCCATGAACTCAAGCGGGTCATGGGGCCGGGCCTCCTGCTTCTCTTCATCGTGGGCGACATTCTTGGAACAGGCATATATGCGCTGACCGGACAGGTGGCTGCCGAAGTCGGAGGCGTGGTCTGGCTACCCTTTCTTGTCGCCTTCGGTGTCGCCTTGCTTACAGCATTCAGTTACCTGGAACTGGTCACGAAGTACCCGAAGGCCGCAGGTGCCGCCCTTTATACGCACAAGGCGTTCGGTATTCATTTCCTCACCTTCCTTGTTGCGTTCGCAGTGATGTCTTCGGGCATCACGTCTGCTTCGACCGCTTCACGTGCGTTTGCAGCCAATTTCGTAGCTTCAACCGGTCTTGCGTCCGGCGGATTGACGATCACGCTTGTCGCACTCGCATTCATTGCCTTGGTCGCAGCCGTCAACTTCCGTGGCGTGGGCGAGAGCGTAAAGGTCAATGTCCTGCTCACCGTTGTTGAGTTGAGCGGATTGCTGATCATCATCGGCATCGGCTTCTGGGCAATCATGGGCGGGCAGGGCGATGTGTCTCGCGCGTTCACATTCCAGCCTGCTCAGGATCATGGCCTCTTCTGGTCTGTTATTGCCGGAACCACTCTGGCCTTCTTTGCCATGGTTGGGTTTGAGGATTCGGTCAACATGGCTGAAGAATGCAAGGAGCCGAGCCGCATTTTCCCAAAGGTCTTGCTCGGTGGTTTGATCATTACGGGGATCATCTATGTCCTGGTTGCGATATCCGCCATCACCCTTGTTCCCGCAGCAGATCTCGGGGAAGGCGAGACGCCCTTGCTTAAAGTTGTTCAGGCGGGAGCACCGGGCTTTCCAATCAGCGTCTTTGGCATCATCACCATGTTCGCTGTTGCAAATTCTGCATTGATCAACATGATGATGGCGAGTCGGCTGATCTATGGCATGGCCAGAGAAGGCGTTCTCCCAACATTGCTCGGTCGTGTTCATGAAAAGCGACGCACGCCTTACATCGCAATTCTCTTAACAACATCGATCGCTGTGCTGCTGATTACTTTCGTTGGCGCCGTGCCTGCGCTTGGGGGAACGACTGCTCTGCTCCTTCTCTGTGTTTTTGCGATCGTCAACATCGCCGTACTAGTCCTGCGCAAGGACAAAGTGGAACACAAGCATTTTCGCACGCCGACAATCGTGCCTGTCCTTGGCGCGATCAGCTGCGTCTTCCTTGCTGGTCCATGGACAGGTCGTGATCCTATTCAGTACGCAATTGCCGGAGCTCTGATCGCTGTCGGGATCCTCTTCTGGTTCATAACTGTGCGGGTCATGAAAACAAGCGCGCAGCCGGCCTGAGACGGACCTTTAAAGCGTCGGGCGACTAATCGGGAACGGCCCGGCGCTCCAAATTCTTTGTTGACGCATCGGTTGAGCGAAAAGCCGGTTTCTACTTTTTCGCCCGATGCTCTTATCAGGTTATGCGTGGTGGTCTCGCCACGCTCTTTGGCTGTTGTCAGCGGGAAGGGCGCGTGCTTCGTAAACTCCACGAGCGGTTGCCCGGGCAAATGTCAGCGTGGCCAGATGGCACAACTCCATGAAATCGGAAGGCTGCGCCAAAGCGCGTCTGGCCGTCGAGGCGGCAAAGACCGTGTCGCCATCTGCGGGCAGATGGGCAGGCAGGATTGCCCGCGCCAGTCCATCTTGAGCCATAATGGATAGTCGATGAGCCTGCGCCTTGGTCAGGATGGCATCGGTCACCACCAGACCGATGGTCGTGGCCTTGAGATTGACGCCCTTCAGGCGCAGTGCCAGATGATCCGCATTGAATTGCGAAGGAAGGCCAAGACCGCCGAATTCATTACCCTGCTCGAAGGGAGCAGCCCAGAAATGCGGGCCTTCACTAACGGTCGCCGATCCCAGCGCGTTGACCGCAACAAGAGCTCCGATTCGATGGCCGGTGGAAGTCACCGCACTGGCTGAGCCCAAGCCACCCTTGAAGGTGGCCGTTGTAGCGCCTGTGCCTGCCCCGACTGTTCCCAGATCAAAACGACCGGTCTGGGCCGCCTTGAATGCTTCATACCCCATATCTCGATAGGGCGAATGAAGGCCCCAATCCTTGTTGCCGCCATTCAATAGATCCATGAGGATTGCCTGCGGCACGATCGGAACGCGTGTCGTACCAACCTGCAAGCCGCGTCCCATTTCGCGAAGACCAGCCTGTACACCGCCTGCGGCATCGAGGCCGAATGCCGAGCCTCCGGAAAGGACCAGCGCGTCAACCTTTTCCACTGTCATGGCCGGGTCGAGAAGAGCGGTGTCCCGCCCGCCGGGTGCACCACCCAGAACGGTGCCGGAAGTGATGGCCGGTTCATTGAACACAACGACACTGACTCCTGAACCCAGGTTCAGGTCGGTCGCATGGCCGACACTCAACCCCTCGATATCGGTGAGAAGATTGAGCGTTTCAGCCATGCGGTGCCTCCTGCCTGTCAGGCGATATCGAACTTGACGCCCTGGGCAAGGGGCAATGTCCGGCCATAGTTCAGCGTATTGGTCGCGCGGCGCATATAGGCCTTCCAGGAATCGGAGCCGGATTCGCGACCGCCTCCGGTTTCCTTTTCGCCACCAAAGGCGCCACCGATTTCCGCACCTGACGGGCCGATATTGACATTGGCGATGCCGCAATCGGATCCGCGTGCCGAGATGAAGGTTTCCGCCTCGCGCATGTCATTGGTAAAGATGGACGACGACAGGCCCTGCGGCACACCATTGTGCAGGTCGAGCACGGCGTCGAAGTCGGAATACTTCATGACATAGAGGATAGGCGCGAATGTTTCCTCAGTGACCGGACCGCACTGCGACCGCATCTCGACAACAGCCGGGCGGACGTAATAGGCGTCAGCGGCTTCGGCTTCCAGAACGCGTTCGCCGCCGGTCACTGCGCCGCCTTCCGCTTTGGCAGCTTCGATGGCCTTTTGCATCCGTTCGAATGAGGCCTTGTCGATCAGCGGGCCGACAAGATTTCCGTCAACAGTTGGATTGCCGATCGTAACCGATTGGTAAGCCTTCTTCAGGCGTGGCACGAGGTTGTCATAGACGCTGTCGTGGACGAAAAGACGGCGAAGCGTTGTGCAGCGCTGACCGGCTGTCCCCATGGCAGCGAAGGCAACGCCCCGCAATGTCAGGTCCAGGTCCGCGGTCGGGGTAATGATGGCGGCATTGTTGCCGCCCAGTTCCAGAATGGCGCGTGCAAAGCGCTTCGCTAGCCGTGGTCCAACGGCGCGACCCATGGCCGTGGAACCGGTTGCAGAAACCAGCGGCACTTTCGGGTGGTCGACCAGAACTTCACCAATATCGCGGCCGCCGATGAGAAGCGACGAGAGGTTGGCCGGTGCCTTTCCGCCCTCGGCTACGAAACGCTTGAGCGCCTTTTCAAAAATTGCCTGCGTGGCCAGTGCCGTCAGCGGCGTCTTCTCAGAGGGCTTCCAGACGGTGGCATTGCCGCAGACCAAAGCGAGCGCCGCATTCCAAGCCCAGACCGCAACCGGGAAGTTAAAGGCAGAGATGATGCCGACGACACCAAGCGGATGCCAGGTTTCCATCATGCGATGATCCGCCCGTTCCGTGGCGATGGTCAGGCCGTAGAGCTGGCGTGAGAGACCGACAGCGAAATCGCAGATGTCGATCATTTCCTGTACTTCGCCCAAGCCCTCAGACGTGATCTTGCCGACCTCGATGGAGACGAGTTTGCCGAGATCCGCCTTGGCCGCGCGCAGTTCCTCACCAAGAAGACGGATCAGTTCACCGCGTTTCGGGGCTGGCACCAGGCGCCATTCCTGAAAAGCCTGATGCGCCGCATCGATGACAGACTGAGCCTGCTGCGATGTCAGCTCAGAAAGACGCCCGATTTCGGTGCCCGTAATGGGGGACCGGACGACCAAAGTTCCACCTTTATAGGCGCTGGGTGCCACACCGAGTTTGGCAAGGATGGTATCCGCTTCGGCGGCAAGGTTCAGAGTGGCGAGGCTCATCTTGGTCCTTCTCGTCTTCTGGTCATGATCATCTGATCGTTCAGTACTTAAAATCGATCGCCCGCAAGGTGAGCAATCTGTGCTCCAACCTCGTAATAGGCTTCCTTGATCGGTCTCATCAGCGGTTCGGTTGGTTCCGTCAGCGGCAGAGGCAGATCAGCTTCTGGCAATTCGCCCAGAACATGCGCAGCGAGAACCTTGCCGAAAACGGTACCCGGTGAGATGCCGCGCCCGTTATAGCCCGAAAAGCCAATGACGCGATCGGCGAATTTATGAAAGCGCGGCAGGGCGTTGTCGGTCATGCCGATCTGGCCATACCATTCGGCCTCGAATTCCACTTCGCCCAGTTGTGGGAACAGCTTGGCAAGGGCGCGACGGGCCCAGCCTTTGTGGATTGCCGTCCCGGTGCCTCGCAGTGCGCCAACAGATCCAAACACCAGGCGGCCCCTGGCATCCATGCGGAAGGATGAGAGAATCTCCTTCGTGTCCCAGCAGCCCTCGCGCTCCGGCAGAATGGAGCGTCGCAGATTGTCGGAGAGGGGCGTGGTCGCGAGGTTGAAATAGGGTAGATAAACCTGCTCCCGCCGCACTGTCTCGAATGGGCCGGTGCTATAGGCATCCGTTGCGACGATCACCCAGTTTGCGGTCGCGCTCCCGGTGCCGGTGGAAACGATATGGCGTTGCCCGCGAACCTGCCAGCCGATGACCGGGCTTCCCGTATGCAGCAGGGCGCCCGCCTTGATGGCGGCATTGGCTAGACCCCGAGCATAGGCGAGTGGCTGGAGCGTTCCTGCGCGACGATCCAGCAGCGCACCGCGATAAGCGCGCGTGCCGATACGTCGTTCCGTTTCTGCTGCATCGAGCAGTTCAACGGGCGCACCTCGCTTCTGCCACTGCCGCGCGCGCTCTTCGATTTCTTTCAAGCCATCGTCGCCGACCGCACAATGAAGGGTGCCCGAGCGCGTCAACTCGCATTCTATTGCGTGCTGTTCAATGAGTGCCATGACCGTTTGAGGGCCGTTGCCGAGGAGGTTCAGCAGGCGTTCGCCGTGGATCTCTCCAAGTTCGCCGGGAAGATCGTCCGGCATGACCCACATTCCCGCATTGATGAGGCCCACATTTCGTCCGGCACCACCAAAGCCGATGTCCTTGGCCTCCAGCAGGATAACGGAGCGTCCCGACTGCGCAAGGTGCAGAGCCGCAGACAGGCCCGTATAGCCGCCACCGATGATGACGATTTCGGCCGTCCTGTCGCCGGTGAGTGGCGTCGTCGGCGGGGCGGCAGGTGCAGTCTTTGCCCACAGGCCGTGGGTGCGGGGATCATTGAGCATGGATCATCGTTCCGAAGGCTTGACGACCTATCTTTACAGCCGCGTCAAAGGCGTGAATATCGAATTCTCCTCATCAGTTCATTCTCAGGAGGAATGATCTCGCAATGTTGCCGCCGCGCCGATTCCTGCCTTCATTTTCGCTTCTGGCCGCTTTCGAGGCCGCGGCACGTACCGGCAGCGTCACCGCAGCAGCCAATGAACTGGGTCTGACACAAAGCGCGGTGAGCCGCCAGATCTCGTCTCTGGAAAGGCAGCTCGGTGTGGCCCTGTTTTTGCGCGAGCGGCAGACGATCCGCCTGACGATTGCCGGTGATACCTACGCAAGAGAGGTCCGCGAGGCGTTGCGACGCATCTCCAATGCATCCCTCAATCTGCGGGCGAACCCGGCTGGCGGGACGCTGAACCTTGCCATCCTGCCCTTTTTCGGCAGTCGCTGGTTGACCCCACGCCTGCCACGGTTTCTGGAACGTCATCCCGGCGTCGTGGTCAATCTGATTACCCGGCTTGAGCCATTCGACTTCCGTTTCGATACTCTCGATGCCGCGATTCATTTCGGAGAGCCACGCTGGCCAGGCGCAAGCCTTTCCGTGTTGACGGACGAAGATGTGATCCCCGTCTGTGCCCCCGCTTACCTGTCGCGTGATGATCTCCGGTCTTGCGACGATCTGCGTGGCGCATCTCTGCTGCATCTCAATTCGCGTCCAGACGCCTGGGAGAACTGGTTTACCTCACGAGGCATCGAATTCGAGGCTCTGCACGGAATGCTCTTCGACCAGTTTTCTACCATGCTTGAAGCTGCAGTCGCGGGTATGGGGCTTGCTCTTATGCCCCGATTTCTGATTGATCGCGAACTGGATGAGCGCTTGCTTGTGCCAGCCATTGAGACCTATCCACTCCACAGCGGTCGTTACTTTCTGGCCTATCCACCGGAGCGCGGCTCCTATCCGCCACTTGCGGCGTTCAGAACCTGGATTGTCGAGGAGGCTGCAAGAACGCAGGACCGGGTTGCACGAAGCAGTCGCATCGGCCAATAGTTTCGTTCACACGTCAACCACGGCTGGCCGACAGCCTGAGATACGGGAAAATGACATGAAGCCGATTTTCGTCCAGTTGCGCTGTGCGCCGGGCAAGACCTACGAAGTGGCTGATGCCATTTACAAGACCGAACTGGTTTCCGAACTCTATTCCACCAGCGGCGACTGGGACCTGCTCCTAAAGATCTACATCGGCGAGGGAGAAGAGATCGGGAAGTTCGTGAATGAAAAGATTGCATCCATTCCCGGAATCGAGCGCTCTCTTACAACGCTCACATTTACCGCGTTCTGATGCGAACAACGCGACCGCCCTTCACATGTTGGGCGGTCCGCTCGTTCGGGATATTTAAGGTTCAGGCGACTGCCCGACGGTCGGCGATGGCTTGATCGCGGACGTGATTGCGAATTGCGAGACGCACCTCATCAGCAGATGAAAAACGTTGCTCGTCCAGATCGATGACATGAAATTTGACCGCTATGAACTTCAAGCGATCGTTGTCGGGAACAACGATGCCAACGGGCTCGCCAGCGTATTCGATAACCTGCTTTTGCATGGTCATACTCCTAGTGTGGCTGCGTGACGCAGCGATGACGAATTAGACTTTTCAGACGGTTTTCGGGTGAAACGTCACATTCGACAGCGCGGGGTGGAGATCTGGCCCACGCGTTTCACAACAGACGCATCGCAAATAAGAGAAGTGCGGATCATAAGCGTCATTGTCACTCCCTCGTTCGTGTTGCGCTTCTCCGGACTGAACCTTCTTCGGCTCGTCTCAGGTGTTTTGGACCATAAGCGAGTCGAAGCTCCAGTTCAATCGGAATTATGAATAGCTAGAATTTTTTTCTGTTTGATGACAGCAATCGGGCAGATGTGTGAAATCTTGTTCGCGCATCTGCCTTTGTATAGGATTGCGATCACATTCGCTCACGCTCGCTCTCAAATTGGGGATCTGGCTTGTCTTGAGGCTCGAGATCGCGTGCCTGTTCGTCCTGCCCGGATTCGACGGCGGGCAGGCAGGCAGCCAAAGCTTCCACGAATTCTGCGACTGCGCCCTCCGATAGCGTGAGCGGTGCAACAACGCTGATTGCATCCGATGCCGTGGGAGGCGACACCAGGACGCCGAGGCCTTGAAGAAGGTTTGCGACCTCGGTGGCGTCCAAGCCGGAAAGCTTCAATCGAAGATCGAGACCGGATCCTTCTATACCGATGAGTGCAGGATTCCTGTTTGATAGCTCTTCCAGTCTGGTCCATAGAAGGTCCGCAGCATTCGACGCCTCACGCCGCAGCGCTGCGTCATCAAGGGCATCCAGAACTGCCAGACCCATACGACAAGCCACCGCTGTCGCATCGGGTTGCGGCAGTTCAAGTCCATCCGGCAGTACCGATCGACTGATGATGACGGCTGCCAGCCGCTCCTGGGGAACAGGCGAACCGGTGATGACAATATCCGGAGTTTGCTCTGCCGTCTGAAACGACCAGGCGTTTTTGCCGTTGCGCCAGAAGCCGGATTGCCTTTCGTCTGCAATCAAGACGGCATCCGGATCATCAAACAGCTTGTCCGCCAATTGCCGTGCAATCTCCATGGCCTGCGTTTCGTCGGTCAGAGCAAGAACGGTATCAAGATGGCCCGGCATGTCCTGAAGCAGGGCGGCCTGATACTCCGCTTCCAGGCTGGTCCCGACTGTGCCTCCGAGCGTGAGCCATTGGCGGTAAGCTGCTTCTGCAAGCACTCCATGCCCATAGCCGAGAATGCCTGCTGACCCTGTCAAATCAATCCGGCGGTGACCGAAGCTGTCGAAAAGATACTCATTCCAGCCTCGCACATAGCCTTCCCCGGCTACATCGGGCGCATCCACATTGAGACCGAGCACCATAGAAGGAGACAGGACCAGACGTTTCCAAAGCCCCAGTTCGTTTCCGGAACAGAACAAGGGCGGATCCACGTCCGGCGAGCGTGCAAGGCGAATGCGCAATCCACCGACGGATCCCTCCGGACCGCCGACCGACCCCAGACGGTCGCCCGCAAACAACATGGTCCCCTCTGCCAAGACCGTTTCAACGCCTTCGAGATAGAGAGTGGCATCCTTGCCGGAAAGAATGAGCGGGCCGCTTGTCTGCTTTACGGTGCCTCCGAACGGAGCGGCCACTGTGGCTCCAGCCGGCAGGCAGATATCGATATGAAGGGCGACGTTGCGAGCGTCAGCATCCGCCGAGCCACGAGATAGACGATACTCTCCGAAGCGGGTGGCCCCCATTTTTGTTTCCCAGGCGATTCGTGCCAGGAGACGCCAATCGATCTCGGGGTCGTTCCAGTTACCGTCCACAAAAAGCGGGCTCGTTGCGGAGAGATCGACAAGACGGAGATCCTGGAGATCCAGTTCCGGCAGAAGCGGCAGAAATTCTGCCGTTTCTGGCAAGGGCCACTCAACGGCTTGCAGGATGGCTGCATGCATCACGCCGGGTTCAACGTCGGCTGTCTTCTCAAAGCCGGTTCTGCTTTCCTGTAGTTTTGGGCTAGCGCTGACGTCCTTAGACGCAAGCTCATGCTGTGCACGCTCACGCGCAACAGTGGCAACGACCAGTGGCCAAAGCGCTGTCAGTTCCGCTTCGGTCAGGGGAAGTTCGGCGTGGAATGCCTTGATGGCTGGCAGAACGGACAATGCACCGCCCGTGCCGCGCTGCAGGATTTCTGCGCAGACGCCGGCCAGAGACGCGACAACCCAGCCGCTACCCAAAAGCTCCGGGCTGGTAAAGCCGGTCGGTACCCAACCGGCTTCCCCCGGCAGGCCAACCAGATTATCACCAATCGGTCGATGATGGATCAATTGAACGCGCAGTTGTTCTCCCAGAGGCTGAACCTGTCGAAGCGCGGTCACGGTGGCGCGAGCGATTGGATCGCGCACCGCCGGTTCGGTGAGATTTCTCAGGCAATGAACAACCTGTGGCCCGACCTGCCGCAGATCTTGATCGACGATTAGCTGAGACGTTTGGGTAGCATGTCCCTCAAGATCCGAAATGGCGACGAGATCACGAGACAACTGGGCGGCAAATGTTCCGATCCGGCCAATCTCCAGATCCGAGAGCTCCGCAAGATCCGGCATGGGCTCCCCGGGCGGAAACGCAAAAAGACGCGCAAATGCCTGATCGCCTTCCGCAAGACTTCCGTCCAGGCTGATCAGATCCGCTCCCTGCTGGGCTGCAAGCGGTTCCGGTGCGCCGATACGCCCTGTCTCTCCTCGCAACCGATGCAGCAGCTCGTGCTCGATCTTGAAGCGCTCGAATAGCTGTTGTTCTTCGCCGAAATCGAGCCTGCAGGTAACTTCTTCGTACCGAATGAAGAAGCGCGGTGGGTCGATATCGACGGGTAAGACTTCCCCGGCCAGGCCATAGTGCTCGGCAACGAATTCGTCGGCTTCAGGCCAGTAAGCTGACTGCTCGCCGTCGTTCATGGCTTCAGGGCTTGTCTCGTACTCAGCGTCAGCCATCGCTACTCCCCCGGAAGGCTGTTGATTTATAAGGAGAATAGCGCGATCAGCGCCTGCGTCCATAGCATTCGTTGAAACGCGTGTGGCTATAGGTGCTAAAGAGACAGCGAATCAGGTTGCAATGGACCGCTCAAGCAGTCTGAAACGCATCAGTTGCGGACGATAAAGACAGCTAGCTTGGCGGGTAGCGATGTGTTCCGCCTCGGTAGTCACTCACGGAATAACAGCCGTCGTCAGCCGCCTGAACAGCCTGAGGTCCGAGCACTGCCTTGCCGTGCCCGCCGGGTATGTCGAGAACGTAAGTCGGCTGGCAGAGGCCGGAGAGATTGCCACGAAGGGCAGCAACGATTTCCTGGCCCCGGGCGATATCCAATCGAAAATGACTGGTGCCGGGCGCGAGATCCGGATGATGAAGATAGTAGGGCTTCACCCGCGCCTCAACGAAGGCGCGCATCAAGGCTGCCAGCACATCCGGATCGTCGTTGACGCCCTTCAGAAGCACGGTCTGGCTGACCATCGTAATCCCGGCATCAATCAATGTTGCGCAGGCAGCGCGCGCCTCATCCGTCATTTCGCGGGGATGGTTGGCATGAAGTGCGACATAGACCGCCTTGCCGCTTTGCCGAAGGGCGTCGACCAGCTCCGCATTGATGGCGCGCGGATCGACGACAGGAACGCGGGAATGCAATCGGACGATCTTCACATGTTCAATGGAACGCAGCCTGTTCATGATCTCGGCAAGACGTCTCGGAGAGAGAACCAGCGGGTCTCCGCCCGTCAGAATGACCTCCCAGATTTCGGTTCGGGAGCGGATATAGTCCAGCGCATCCTGCAATTCTGTCGGTGACAGTGTGCCGTCGCCCGTCGGTCCGACCATTTCGCGACGGAAGCAAAAGCGGCAATAGACCGGGCAGATATGAACAGCCTTCAGAAGGACACGGTCCGGATAGCGATGTACGATACCTCGCACGGGGCTGTGCGCGCCGTCTCCGATCGGGTCCGCACGTTCTTCGTTCGTCGTCGTCAGTTCTGCAATATCCGGTATGAACTGCCGGGCAATTGGATCGTCGGGAGCGCCGCGATCAATCAGGTCGACCACGGTGTGGGTTAAGGCAATCGCATAGCGCTCAGCGACCGCCTGAGCGTCGGCCAGATGCTCCTGCGAGATCAGGTCTGCGTCCAGCAGTTCGGATGGTGTCTTGAGCGGGCGTGTTGCCATCATCGATAATCCGCGACCGGCGCCCACATGACCTGATCGATCCGGAGCGCACCAGTCGCCAGCATGACGAGTCGGTCGAAGCCGAGTGCGATGCCGCTTGAGTTGGGCATGATGGCAAGTGCCGCCAGAAAGTCTTCATCGAGCGGATAGGATTCACCGTAAACGCGCATCTTCTCCGCCATTTCGGCCTCGAAGCGCAGGCGTTGCTCCACCGGATCGGTCAATTCTCCAAAGGCATTGGCGAGTTCGACCCCGCAGGCATAGAGTTCGAACCGTTCCGCCACGCGTGGATCGTCGGAAGAAGGTCGCGCCAGAGCGGCCTCGGATACCGGATATCGGTCGAGGATCGTCATCTGTCCGTCTCCCAGATTTGGTTCGATCTTTTCGACCAGCACACGAGAGTAGAGATCTGTCCATGTATCGTCGTCTGCGTGGCGGATGCCGGCTTTACCTAATTGGTTGGCCAGAGCCACTCGGTCCGTCGTCCCGTCTTCACTGATCGTCGCCAGGATGTCGATGTCGGCAAACTTGCGGAATGCATCCGCGACGCTCAGTCTTTCTGCCGGGATGAACGGATTGCAGATCATGCCGCGATAGCTGAAAAGCGTAGTGCCCGCCGTCTTGGCTGCGAGCGCGACGAGGTCGGCGCAATCGGTCATCAGCTGCGTATAGTCTTCGCCAACCCGATACCATTCCAGCATCGTGAACTCAGGGTGATGAAGCGGCCCCCGTTCTCTGTTGCGAAAGACATGCGAAAAGCAGCTTATGCGTCGCTCACCCGCCGCCAGCAGCTTCTTGCAGGCGAATTCCGGAGAGGTGTGCAGATGCAAGGGCAGGGCTCGGCCGTCGGTTGTCAAAGCAATCGTCGAAAAGGCATGCAGATGCGCTTCGTTTCCGGGCGAAACTTGCAGGGTCGCGGTATCGACTTCGAGAAATTCGTTCGCGTCGAAATAGGCGCGGAAGGCCGACTGGATACGATTACGGCCGACAAGGAAGGGTCTACGATCGGCATGAACATCCGGCCGCCACCAGAACGAGGGCGAAAACGGGCTTTCTTGCGACACGAGATAGCTTTCCTTTCCGGCTTTCTTCTTGCGCCTTGACTGCAAAGGCTTCCACTTTCCGCGGATTTGAGGTAGTTGCGCGCCTTGAAGAAAGATCAAGCGTCAACGGTCCGTCGGCTGATTGGTCCTCTACGACGCATTCCACGCACTGACAAGCCAAGGCAGTCACAAGGAAACCCTATGGTCAAGATTATCGCCTCCTCCGTCCGCAAGGGCAATGTTCTCGATGTGGACGGCAAGCTTTACGTCGTTTTGACGGCGCAGAATTTCCATCCCGGCAAGGGCACACCGGTCACCCAGGTGGACATGCGCCGTATCGTCGACGGTGTGAAGGTCTCCGAGCGCTGGCGCACGACCGAGCAGGTCGAGCGCGCTTTCGTGGAAGACGTGAACTTCCAGTACCTTTACGAGGATGGCGAAGGCTTCCACTTCATGAACCCGGAGAGCTACGATCAGGTTGTCGTCAGCGCCGAGACCATGGGTGACCAGAAGGCCTACCTGCAGGAAGGCATGACCTGCATCCTGTCCATGCACGAAGGTGTTGCGCTGGCTCTTCAGCTTCCTCGCCATGTAACGTTGGAAATCGTCGAGACCGAGCCGGTCGTCAAGGGTCAGACCGCTTCGTCTTCCTACAAGCCAGCCATTCTTTCCAACGGTCTCCGGACCCTGGTGCCGCCTCATATCGACGCTGGCACGCGAGTCGTCATCGCGACCGAAGACAACTCCTACGTCGAGCGCGCAAAGGATTGATCCGGATCCGGTCCAACCTTTCCGACAAAGCGGGCCTCGGCCCGCTTTTTTTTGGCCATAAAGAAAGCCCCGGATCGAAGGCTCGATCCGGGGCTTTGTTGTTATCTGCCCTGCCTAGTCGCGGTTTACTGCGCCTTTGCAGCCTTGGCTGCTGCAACGATTGTTGGGCCCTTCTGGGTGCTGGTGCCCCAAGCGTAACCGCCTCCGAGCGCGACGTTGAGTGCAACATAGTCCTGTGCCTGCTGCTGGATGGCCTGCGCAAGGCTTGCCTGAGCATTCGACACCTGACGCTGGGCATCCAGAACGTCGAGCAGCGAGGACGCACCATCACGATAGCTGGCCGTCGCAAGCTGAAGCGCTTCCTGGTAGGATTTCACGGTGTTGCGAAGGGCTGCAACCGTGCGGCCGTCACGCTGTACGGCAGCGAGCGCATTTTCCACTTCCTGAATACCGGTTAACACCGTCGACTTCCAGGCGAGATAGGCTTCACGCGCCTGCGATTCGGCAGCACTCAGATTCGCACGCAGCTGACCGCCATCGAAGATAGGCAGGTTGAGCGTGGGACCGAAGGACCAGGAGATACGGTGCGCATCGGAGCCACCCACGAACTTCGTGTAGGCGGGCGTGATGGAGCCGCCAAGGCTGATCGACGGGTAGAGTTGTGATTCAGCAACGCCGATATTCGCAGTCGCCGCCGCAAGCTGGCGCTCAGCCGCCCGAATATCAGGACGGTTGCGGATGAGATCAGCCGGAACCCCTGCCTGGATATTGAAGCGAGCGACCGGCTGTGCACCGCTACGCTGTAGTTCATCGACCAGAGACGACGCAGGCATGCCGAGAAGGGTAGCAATGCGGTGTGCAGCCTGACGGAACTGGGTCTCGAAGCCGGGAATCTGCGCGATACTCGTATTCACGAGGCCTTCTGCCTGAACCACATCCAGACGCGAGGCGGCGCCGGCCTGAAGCTGAAGCTGTGTGAGATCCAGCGTTTCGCGACGGGATTTCACGTCTTGCTGCGCCAGTGCTATGCGCTGCTGGAAGTAGCGGGCATCGATATAGGCGCCAGCGACTGACGAAAGCAGCGAGAGCTTTGCGACATCGACGTTTGCATAGGCGGCATCAAGGCTCGCCAAAGCACTTTCCTTGGCACGCCGATAGCGACCAAAGAGATCGATGAACCAAGAGGCATCGAGAGAGACTGCCACAGCCGTCGAGGGTGGCGACGATACCTGCGTTCCCTTGTAACCCTTGGTACCGCTGCGCTGTTCCTGTGCTGAGAAGGTCAGGTTCGGCAAGCCGCCGGCAGCGTTTGCGGTAACGCTCGCCTCAGCCTGAGTGATTCGCTCCAGCGCCTGAAGAACAGAGAGGTTCTGATCCAGACCCTTCTGGATGTAGCCATCAAGACGGCGGTCGCGGAATGCCGTCCACCACGCTTCCTGGGCAATGTTGCCGTTGCTGCGGACGCTACCTTCCTTGAACTTTGCCGGAAGTGCGATCTCGGGAGCCTTGTGATCTGGTCCGAGGACGCAGCTGGACAGCAGGAGCATGACAAGAGGGGCTGCTGCGCGAATGGAGGTCATGTGAGCATCCTGGTTTGACGAAATACTTTTAAGCCTCGGGCCATGGGCTGCATCCCTATGCGGGAAGCAGCCATCCGTCAGCCTTAATTGTTAACGAAAGGCGGCCAAAGGTTAACCCGGGGATTTTTTACCGCCTGAAAGCTTTCGCACCACTACAAAAAACGATGGGACGAAGAAAATTCCGAGGAGTGTTGCAGAAAGCATACCACCCAGCACCCCGATGCCGATCGAGTTCTGAGCGGCCGAACCCGCGCCGGTCGCGATTGCGAGCGGTACAACGCCCAGAATAAAGGCCAGGGACGTCATGATGATTGGCCTCAATCGCAGACGAGCTGCTTCAAGGGTCGCATCGATGATCCCTACGCCTGCCGCCTGCCGATCCTTTGCGAATTCCACGATCAGGATCGCGTTCTTGGCCGCCAGGCCAATTGTCGTCAGCAGTCCGACCTTGAAGTAGACGTCATTGGACTGACCGAAGAGCAAAGCTGCTCCTAAGGCTCCCAAAACGCCCAC
Organism: Rhizobium sp. Root149; assembly: GCF_001427345.1. Classification (NCBI taxonomy): domain Bacteria; kingdom Pseudomonadati; phylum Pseudomonadota; class Alphaproteobacteria; order Hyphomicrobiales; family Rhizobiaceae; genus Rhizobium; species Rhizobium sp. Root149. Next base: position 6,081 of record NZ_LMGD01000025.1, on the reverse strand, counting down.
AGGCACGGCCATGATGACCGAGAACGGAATTGACCAGCTTTCGTAGAGAGCAGCGAGGCACAGGAAGACGATCAGAACCGAGAGCGCGTACAGGAGCGGCGCCTGCGAGCCCGACAGGCGTTCCTGATAGGAGATGCCCTGCCACGCCACAGTGTAGCCGCCACCCAGCTGGGACGTCAGCTGTTCCATGGTGTCCATGGCCGTGCCCGAACTTACGCCTGCACCGGCCGAGCCATCCAGCGAGATTGCGCTGACGCCATTGAAGCGGCTGAGGGTAGGCGCGCCGCTGACCCATTGGGTCTTCATGAAGGAGGAGAAGGGAACCATCTCTCCCTGCGTGTTGCGTGCATACCAGCTGTTGATCGAATCAGCCTGCATGCGATACGCCGCATCGCCCTGGACGTAGACGGGTTTCAACTCGTTGTTCAGCGTGAAATCGTTCACATCCCTGCCAGCGAAAATCACCGAGAGCATGGAGTTGACCGTAGCGATATCCAGACCCATGGCCCCCATCTTTTCCTGATCGAGCAGGAATTTCAGCTGAGTTTCGGCCGGAGGATTGTTCGAACGCAGGGCGGATACGTTAGGATTGGAGTTGCCCTGCTGGATAAGTCGGTTGGTCGCCGCAGTTAACGCCTGCGTGCCGGTCTTGCCGCTGTCGACCACATACATGGAGAAGCCGCTTGATGTTCCCAGACCCGGAATCGCCGGTGGCTGAAGAGGGAAGACCTGAGCGTCACGCAGAGTGAAGAAGTAACCCATTGCGCGCTGCACCACTGAAGATGCAGCCAGCTTGGGGTCTTCGCGCAAGTCGAAGTCTTTCAGCTTTGCGAAGACAATGCCGTAGTTCTGGCCTGAACCGGTGAATGAGAAGCCAGAGACCGCAAAAACGTCCTGAATGGCATCCTTTTCCTTGTCCAGGTAGTAGGTCTCGATCTTCTTGATGATCTCTTCCGTCCGCGCCTGCGTGGCGCCATTGGGAAGCTGTATGATCGTCAGCAGAACGCCCTGGTCTTCCTGCGGAAGAAATGAATTGGGCAGACGCGTAAACAACCATCCGCAGCCACCGATAATGATGGCGAACATCAGCATGACGCGCAGTGGTCGCTTGAGCATGTAGCCGACGGTCGACGTGTAGCCGTTGGTCGTGCGATCGAAGTTCCGGTTGAACCATCCGGCAATTCCGCGCTTCGGGCCATGGCCTGTCGGCTTGAGGATGGTTGCGCAAAGCGCAGGTGTCAGAACGATCGCCACCAAGGCGGAGAGCAGCATTGCCGAGACAATGGTGATTGAGAACTGGCGGTAGATGATGCCGGTCGAGCCTCCGAAGAAGGCCATCGGGATGAACACGGCCGTGAGGACGAGCGCGATACCGACGATGGCGCCGGTGATCTCGCCCATCGACTTTTCCGTCGCTTCCAGCGGGGACAGCCCCTCGTCGGTCATGATTCGTTCGACGTTCTCCACCACGACGATCGCATCGTCGACGAGCAGGCCGATTGCCAGAACCATTGCGAACATCGTCAAGGTATTGATCGAGTACCCCGCAAGCGCAAGGATCCCGAAGGTTCCCAGCAAGACCACCGGCACGGCAATCATCGGAATGAATGTCGCGCGGAGGTTCTGAAGGAAGATCAGGAGCACGACGAAAACGAGGATGATGGCTTCGATCAGGGTATGGACAACCTTTTCGATCGAGAGCTGGACGAATGGCGACGTATCATACGGATAGGTGATGATGACGTTTTCTGGCAGTGAAGATGCCACGCTGCTCAAGGCGGACTTGACGCGTGCGGCAGTATCCAGTGCATTCGCTCCGGTCGCGAGGTTGACGGCGAAGCCGGTAGCCGGCTTGCCGTTGGAGCGGGAGTTCGTCGAATAGCTTTCCTGACCGATTTCGATGCGCGCCACATCGCTGAGGCGCACCGTCGCGCCGCCTGTCTCCGTCTTCAAGATGATTGACTTGAAGTCGTCCACGGTCTGCAACTGGCTTTGGGCCGTCACAGTAACGCTGATCTGCTGACCCTTTACCACAGGCAGGCCACCTAGAGATCCAACCGAGACCTGCTGGTTCTGTGCCTGGATGGCCGCAGTCACGTCAGTCGGAGTCAACTGAAACTTGTTCAGCTTGAATGGATCAAGCCAGATCCGCATCGCATAGCCGGTGCCGAACACCTGAATGCTACCGACGCCTTCGAGTCTCTTGATCTGATCTTCGATCTGCGTGCTGAAGATGTCACCAAGCTCCACCGGCATGCGCTTCGAATCGGTCGAGACGAGCGCGCCGACGAGCAGAATGCTGGATGTGGACCGGGTAACCGTGATGCCAGCCGTCTGGACGACATCGGGCAGTTGTGACTGAACCAGCTGCAGTTTGTTCTGTACCTGGACCTGAGCAATATCGGGGTCGATGGTATTGCCGAATGTCAGGGTGACGGTTGCAGAACCGGTGCTTGAGGAGGATGTCATATAGGTCAGATCATCCAGCCCGGTCATGCCGTCCTCAATGATCGTCGTTACGGACTTTTCAACGGTTTCCGCGCTTGCGCCGGTGTAGGTTGCCGAGATGCGAACCGTGGTCGGGGCGATTTCCGGGTATTGTGCAACGGAAAGCGTGGTGATCGCCAATCCACCGCCAAGCATGATGATGATCGCGATGACCCAAGCAAAGATCGGTCGGCGAATGAAAAATTTGGCCATTGGTTATTCCTTGACGCCTGACTTTCGTGCCGACTAGCTTTAAGGTTTTGCAGGGGAAGCTGCCGGAGGCTGAGCTGCGGCCTGCTCGACGACGAAGCCGTTTTCATCAAGCTTGGCGTCAACCGGTGCGACCACAGCACCCTCTGCGATCCATTGGAAGCCATCGACGATCAGCTTGTCGCCGTCCTTGATATTGCTCGTGACCAGCCAGTTCGTGCCCGAAAGCTGGGTGTTATCGAAAGTGCGCGTTTCGACCTTGTTCTCGGCGGTGACAAATTTCGCTGTCAGAGAGCCGTTTGCATTACGGTTTGCGGCTCGCTGAGGAATGAGAAAACCATTCTCGTAGCCGACGATGACCGTTGCGCGAAGGTAAGTGCCCGGCAGGATGAGGTTGTTCGGATTATCGAAGACAGCACGGATCTGGTAGGTTCCGGTTGTCTCGCTGACGGCCATCTCGGCCATATCGAGCTTTCCAGTCTTGTCGTATTTCGTGCCATCTTCCAGTGTAAGCGTTATATCGGCCTCAGTCTGGCTGCCTTTGAGCCGGCCGGCCGCAATTGCGGAGCGTAATTCGAGCAGGTTGGCACTGGAGTCGGTCAAGTCGACGTAAATTGGATCGATCCGCCGCAATGTCGTCAGCGCTGTCGTCTGATTGGCGGTTACAATATTGCCGATGCTGACAGTCGAGATGGTCGTCACACCATCGAAGGGTGCCTTGATCTCGGTATATCCCAGATTGATCTGGGCGCTCTGGAGAGCCGCTTTTGCCTGCGCAACATCAGCCTGCGCCTGCAGGAGCGTTACCCGGGCATTCTCATATTCGATCTGTGTCGCGCCGCTATTGACCAAGCGTTCATAGCGATTGAGGTTGGCTTGAGCACTCGGCACGCTTGCTTCAGCTTTCGCAAGGGCAGCCTTTGCTTCCTCCAGCGAGGCGGCATAGGTGTCATCGTCGATCTTATAAAGAACGTCGCCAGCCTTGACCGTGCTTCCTTCCTTGAATTTGATCTGCTCGATCATGCCATTCACGCGCGGGCGAATCTCGGCGGTCTGGAAAGCAACGGCCCGACCCGGCAGAACCCGAGTTACAGGCTGTTCTGCCTGTTTCATTGTGACCACACTCACTTTCGAAGGTGGCCTCTGCTGTCCGCCTCCCGCTGCCTGGTTTGCTCCAGCCTTCTGGTTTCCCTGCTCACTGCAGCCCACGAGTGCGAGTGACAGCATGAGCGGAAGAACGTAACGACGTGTGTTCATGAGGCGGGATCCGGTTTCGTGGGGCAATCGGCAATTAGATGCGGGCTTGATAATGGAGCAAGTTCGACGCCAAGCAAGAGAACTGCGCGCGCAAAGGCGCACGATCCGTGCATTCAACATAGAACGTTAAAAGTGACGTAATTCACAAATCGTCACTTAGCAAGTGGATTCTGCAGTGCAATATTCACAAGTTCGACAATTTCATCGCAGCGCATTTCGAGCTCTTCCATAGGAGTTCGGACGAGGAAGACGGGATGAAGAATGGTCACGAAAGCTGCCGCGACAGCTCTGCTGCGTGCCGGAATGTCCCGACAATAATAGATATTTGATTCGATGCCGTGCCGTATGAGACCTGCGAACAGTCCTTCGATCATTTCGCCATAGCGCGCGCCGCTGGCCATTTCCGTTTCGGACAGGATGAGCAGCATCTCAATCATGTAAGGTGCGGTCTTGAAGGCTGCCAGATGCATGGCCATCAACTGGTGCGCAACGCTTCGCAAGCGGTCTGGTGCAGGCTCCTCCACGTTCAGAGCCTGCAACTGTGCTGCCATATTCTCGATGCTGCGTTGGCAGATAGCATCGGCCAATGCGACCTTTGAGTGAAAATGCTTGAAGACATTGGCAGGCGACATACCGAGTGCCTGTGCCACGTGCGCGATCGAAGAGCCAGCTATGCCGCGTTCGGTGAATACCCGCTCGGCCATATCCAGGATTTCAGCTCTTGTGTCCTCAGCTTTTCGTCTTGGTCTACGCACGTGGCCGTTTCTGCCTTTGATTTTCTTTCGACGTTCAGCCCTTGGAATAATAGGGTTCCAGGTTCGATCGCAGGCGCGCATGGATATCGACATCTGCAGAGATGGGATCGATGACCTTGCCCGTAATCTTGTTGTAGGCGTCACGGTAGACGCGCGCTGTCGCTTCAACAAGATCCCCCGGGATTGTCGGAATGTCATCCTTGTAAGGATCGCATCGCTCGGCGACCCAGTTGCGAACGAAATCCTTGTCAAAACTCTCGGGCTTCTCACCTGCCTCAAAGCGGCTCTGGTAGCTATCCGCCATCCAGTAGCGACTGCTGTCGGGCGTATGGATTTCGTCGGCCAGAATGATCGTTCCGGATTCGTCGACCCCGAACTCATACTTCGTATCAACCAGAATCAGTCCATTCTTCGCTGCCAATGTCTGACCGCGATCAAACAGTGCCAGAGCGTATCCACTGACGACGTCCCACTGTGCTTGTGTCAACAAACCGCCTTCCACGATCTCCTTCTCAGAAAGCGGTTCATCATGGCCGCCATCGAAAGCCTTGCTCGTTGGCGTGATGACAGGCTGTGGCAGAGCCTGGTTGTCACGCATGCCATCCGGAAGGTTAAGGCCATACATCGTGCGCTTACCCTGCTTATAAAGCGTCAGAAGCGACGTCCCTGTCGTTCCGGCGAGATAACCCCGAACAACAACTTCCACCGGCAGGATGTCCAGTCGCTTGCCAATAACAACATTGGGATCTGGGTAATCGAGCACATGGTTAGGGCAAATATCTTTCGTGTTCTCGAACCAAAACCGCGCGGTTTGCGTGAGGACGCGACCCTTGTCCGGTATGACTGCCAGGGCACGGTCGAACGCACTCAAACGATCGCTGGCAACAATGATGCGACGCCCGTCCGGCAAATCGTAATTGTCACGGACCTTTCCACGATAGTGATTTGGGAGTTCAGGTAGTTCGACCTCGGCCAATACGTTCATCATTTTCATCCCGATATCGGCCGTGGAAAGGCCGCGTGGTTCATATGTGTTATCGAACCTTTCTATCGCACGTGAAAGAGCTCCAGAACAAGCCGACAAGACATAGACAAGCATCACGGAAACACGGTTGTCGCGACGGTCAAATCTCAATGGATCCTGCGCAAGAAATGGTCACTGCCTGCTCAAAAGCTAGCCAAACTGAAAATATAGATCGTAATATCAACGACTTATCATTTTCGTTGAATGATTTTGAAATCGTCTGTTGACGGATAAAATTGGTTTCCCTATAACGCCGATCACTGACGAGGGCGGCGGCGCTGCTGGCGACGAAGTCCTTCGTTCTTGAGAAAGTCTGGGTTTGACTGGATAGTTTCTCGAGGGATTGAT
>NZ_LMGD01000024.1:0-296010 GCF_001427345.1 Rhizobium sp. Root149 | reverse complement strand
TACAGCCACAATAACCCACCCAATTCAACAAAACCCAAGCCGCCAAAACAACCAGCAATCAGGCCAAAACAGCACCCTCCGCACCCGATGCGATCCCCTGTGCCGCTCCAGTTCCGTCTGGAGGAGAAAGAATTTGAATCTGCCCTTGCCCATCAACGATTAGTTGATTTAAAAACTCCACTTATTGTTTAGGGGGCAGTTGCCAACTTGGGGACGATGAACATGACCAATCTGAAAATTGGACGCAATGCGACCACGCGTAGGCTACTGGCTGCGGTGACCTTCTATGCCGCGCTTTCGACGATCGCTGCGCAGGCGGAGCAAAAGAAGGCTGAAGAGGCCGGTGTCGTTTTGCCTGAGGTGCTGGTGCAGGGTTCGACGTACCGGACGGACACGACTGAGAGTTATACGACGGATCTCATCAGTGTTGGCGACAAGGATACCCGCCCCCTCCGCGAGGTACCTCAATCGACGACGGTGCTGACCCGCGAACGGTTGAATGACGGAAATTATACATCGCTGGACACAGCACTGAAAGAAACACCCGGCGTTGTGGTTCTGTCGAATGACGAGGGGCGCTCCAGTCTTTACTCTCGCGGTTTCGAGTTTGACAGCTTCTACCTCAATGGCCTGCCGACCCCGCTTTCCAGTATCTACGGCACACAGCCAGATATGGTCATGGTCGATCACGTCGAAATTCTTCGTGGGCCATCCGGCCTGTTTGGCGGATCCGGAGAACCAAGCGGCGCAATCAACATGCGTCTGAAGCAAGCCTCGGATGTGCCACGGGTCAGCGTGGATGCGATCTATGGATCCTATGGCAACAAGCGTATCGAAGGTGATCTGACAGGGCCACTTGTCGAAAGCGGCGCTCTGCGGGGCCGCCTTGTGGGCGCACTGTCATCCAAGAACGGTTTTGTGGACGACACGTTCAACAAGGTGGGCGTGATTTACGGTACGCTACAGGCCGATATTGCGGAAGATACCACTGCGACGCTCTCAGTCAGCCATCAGGAACGCCGCATAAAGCCGTTCAACGGGCTGCCAACTCTCAGCGACGGAACACTGCTCAATCTGGATCGCTCCACATTCACCGGTGCGGACTGGAACTACTTCGACAACCGCGTAACCAACTATCTGGCAGAAGTAGAGCATCGGTTTGAGGATGGCGGTCACGCCAAGCTTTCCGCACTTTACTCCCGCGCAGATGTGGACTTTCTTTATGCCTACGCTGCTGGCGCTGCCAATAGTGCCGGTGTGGTGACGAGCGGCACCCGCTGGTTGGCGCGCGACTATCAGGAAGACTCGTTTGCCCTTGACGCGCATATCAGCCGCCCCTTCGAGCTTTTTGGCCTCGAGAACAACATCATAGCCGGCATCGATTATCGCGGTTCCGATAATTCGCTCTCCTCTGCGACAGGCGTGATCAGCGGCGCGCAGAGCCTCTACAACTGGAATACCGGTATCGCGCGCCCGCGCATCACCTTAAGCGCGCCATCGGAAACAGAGACTAGGCAGGCCGGGGTTTACGGTCAGTGGCGCATCAAACCAACAGACCAACTCACGTTGATCGGGGGCGGCCGCTTTACCTGGTTCGACAGCGAAACCGGCAACAGCAAAGTAAGCGCAAATGGAGAATTTACGCCTTACGCAGGCATCACTTACGATCTGACGAACTGGCTTACGGCGTATGGTAGTTTTACCGAAATTTTTCAGCCTCAATCCGTTACCAATGCTGCCGGCAACATTCTGGATCCTCGCACGGGCAAGCAGTATGAAGTTGGCCTGAAAGCAGAGGTTTTTGAGAATGCTAATGCCACGCTTGCCTACTTCAACTTGACGGACAAGAACAGGGCGGTTTCTGATCCCAATAACCTAAGCTACTATCTGGCGAACGGAGAAGCCAAATTACAAGGTCTGGAACTGGAGGTAAGCGGAACCATTCTGGATCGCTGGGAGGCAACTGCCGCATACACGTTCACTGACACGGAGTTCAAGAACACAAACCGCGCTGCGGGCTCTGAATTCTACACACCCGAGCACATGGTTCAGTTGTGGACAAAATACACGTTTGATGATCGCACGCCAGCGCTTGACGGCTTCTTCATCGGCGGCGGCGTGAAGATGTTCAGCTCATTCAAGAACGTTTCGCGAACTGCGGCCGGAGGAGCAACGAGCATTGAGGCACCCGGCTATGCTGTCTTCGATCTTCAGGCGGGCTACAAGTTCAACGAACATGTCACCGCAAGCCTGACGGTCAACAACGTGTTCGACAAGACCTATTATGAGCGCGTCGGCGGCAGCTCGGTCTTCAATTTCTACGGAGAACCGCGCACGGTGGTCCTGCGGGTCGGCACCACTTTCTAAGATCGCGTTGAGCTCGGCGGGATGACCGTCGAGCTCAACGCGCGGGTCGCGAATTCAGGCCGTTTTCTGTTGTGCAACGGTCTCATTCCGACCGTGATCATCGAGGATCAGAGTGCGCGCATCATCAGGTGTCAGCGGGCGAGAGAAGTGGAAGCCCTGAACATATTGAACGCCCATTTCGCGCAAGACTTCGAGTTCTGCTTCGCTCTCGACACCTTCAACGATGGCTCCGAGACCGAGTTCGCCACAGAGCGAAAGCATTGTCCGGATGATTTTCGCGCTTGCGGGTCGCTCATGCACTTCGGAAACGAAACTGCCGTCGATCTTGATCTTGGAAAGCGGCAGTTTGTGAACATGGTTCAGGCTCGAATAGCCTGTGCCGAAATCATCAAGAGAAATTCCGGCCCCCAATCGTTTCAGTAGCGTGATTGACTGGGTCGCCTGCTCGAAATCTCGGATGACAGCAGACTCCGTAATTTCAAAGTTGATGCGCTTGGCATCGAAGCTGGACTGCTCCACCAGTGCGACGATTTTCAGAATGCTATCAGGGCTCGCAAGATCCAGCGGCGAGAGATTGAAGGATAGGATAGCATTCTCAGGCCAGGACTTAGCCTCTTCAAGTGCCTGGCGAAGCAGAGTGCGGGTGATGAGACTGATCCGCCCGGTATGTTCTGCAATCGGTATGAATTCGGCTGGGGAAACTCGGCCAAGCCCGGGACTTCTCCACCGCGCCAAAGCCTCGAAGCCAATGCAATGATGTGCCTGGATATTGTAGATCGGTTGATATTCGAGTGTCAGTTCGCGGTCCAGATCGGCCGCCATCAACGCCTCTTCCACCTGCTTCTGACGATCGAGGGATTGAGCCTGTGCCGCATTGAAGATCACGACACCTGCGCGCTGATATCTTTTGGCTGTGTAGAGTGCATAATCGGCTCGCTCATAGAGATCCTGCCCGTCGCGACCCACATCCGGATAGATCGCAACACCCATTGAACCGGTCACCTGCACCGTGTTCCCGCCCACAGGCATTCTCTCCGCAATCGAACTGCAAAGCTGTTCGCCCAGACGGGTCAATCGTTCTTCGCTGCAATCTCCTGTACAGATCATGCCGAATTCATCACCGCCGAGGCGATAGAATGACAGATCGTCCTGCTCGAGTTCTTTAAGACGTCTTGCGACCTCGATGAGGACCTTATCGCCCGCGGCATGACCGTACATGTCATTGATCGGCTTGAAGCCATCGAGATCGATGACCCCGACGCAGATTGGTTTCGTGTTCCGTTCGGCCGTTCCGAACACCTCGGTCAGCACGTTGAAGAAATTTCTTCGGTTCGGTATTTCCGTCAAGCTATCCAGATTTGCCAGCCGGAGATTTTCGTCCGAGAGCGCCTGCAAAGCCTTTTGCTGTTCAAGAAGCACCAGCCTCGACTCGTTCAGCTGTCGGAAATCCCGATAATGAGTGACGACAATCGCAATCATCGCACCGGTTACAAGCGCTACGTTCACACCGGTTGCTATGAAGGTCGGCTCTCCTGTCAGGAACATGGCGACCATGAACGGAATATTGACGGTGACCGCCACAACGAGTGCAGCTGAACGCAGGTGCATAAGGCAAAAGATGATGCCGATCACGGTGATCGCCATGAAGAAGGCAACGTGTGCCTTCTGATAAGCATCGCCATAAGGAAGCAGGGAAATCGACCACCAGGTGCAGAACACCGCTATCGGCGCAGCCAGAATATTCGTAGAGCGGAGCTTGCGATAGGCGAAGTCCGGCGAAATCACCTTGTTTCGATAGGAAATCCACTGGGCCGCCCGGCGCACGCACAGGATCGCAAAGACAATGGGCAAACCTACAACCATCCAGAACGGTGCAGAACCCGCATGCGTCAGAGCGAGCGACGTCATGTTCACGAGAAGAATGAAGTAAAGCAGAGGAACCTGCTTTGATAGCGCCTCGAACTGAGAAACGTTCAATACCGGATTATGGTTCGGAACCTTCAACTCGCTGATGATTTTCGATGCGTATCGACGTAGCATTCGGGCTCTTTTCGGTAGGTCGTGTGGTGCATTTGTCTTTCAATATTTAGCACCCCTCCGTTAAACCGCAGATAACGATCAGTGCAAACCTGCGGATCACTACCCCCACAGATTGAATTCCTCGATTGTACTTAATAGATCCTAGCACCCGACCAACCGTCCAAAACGCCGCGAGATTGGTCTGACCTTTGACGATTTCATTTGAAGTTTTCTAGAATTCATCATACGTATTTGTGGAGTGGTGCGATTTGGTCACCCTAGCAGGATGGAAATCGTGGCAGTGGAACTGAAGACCGGTCGCAAGGGAAGCGGCTCCCTCGTCGCCAAGGTTGAGCAAAGCTTGAGAGATGCGATACTCGCAGGCAACTATGCTCCGGGCGATCGTCTGCCGAGCGAAATTGAATTGACGGAAACGCATGGTGTCAGTCGCACCGTCGTTCGTGAGGCCGTTACTGCCCTGCGCTGTGACGGCTGGGTGGATGTGCGCCAAGGTGCGGGCATCTTCGTGCTTGATCGTTCCACCATACCCCAGAAGTCGGAAACTCTTGATGGTGCCCGGCTCGCGTCAGATCTGGAAGTTCTAGAGGTTCGCACGCCCCTGGAGATCGAGGCGGCAGGGCTTGCGGCACTGCGCAGATCCCCTGCTCAGGAGGAATTGATTTTCGATTGTCATGCGGCGGTTTTGCGCTGCATCAACGAAAGCCGATCGATTCGTGAAGCAGACTTGGCGCTCCATCTTGCAATCGCTGCGGCAACAAACAATCCGCTGTTCACGCAGTTCCTGGAGCAGCAAGGCCAACATGCCATCCCGCAATCAAAGGTCGTTGCAGAACATCAAAATGACGAGCAGACTGCCTACAGACGGCTCATCCACAAGGAACACGAAGCTGTCGTTCTGGCTATATCTGATGCCGACGATCGAGCCGCCAGACTGGCAATGCAGAACCACCTTAGAGGCAGTCAGCTGAGATACCGAGACCTGTTGCGGGCGGCACGCGGCCTCGAACGCTCCTTTCCCTGACGCCCGCTGTTGTGCAATTCCAATGGAACCGACAGAGGTCATCCAGAGACCGATCGGTTAATGAACGCGGAACCCAACTTACGGCTGCGATTCGATTGGGGCTAGCATAGCCTCAGTTCCCCAGGCTTCGAACTGGGTCAATGCGGGAAACGGTGACGGATCGTCGGCCTTGATGAGATCATGCAGTTTCAGCCACTCGATCCGCCGTGGCTTCACGGCAAAACGTTGAGCCGATCCCGATTTTCCAAGCTCCAACTGCTCGGTTGATCCGTCGGAGAAGGTCACCGAGGCCTGCTTCCACCACGCATCATGGGGAAAATCGGCTCTGAGATAGAGCTTCAATTCATCGATACTCACTTCGCGACCGAAGTCGATTGTCAGCTCGGCTTGCGGATCCTGATTGATCCCCCAGCTGGTGAATGGCCACTTGCCATGGTCAGTATTTGCCTTCTCGCCATCGATCGCATTCCTAGCCGCAAAGGCTGCCTCTCCTCGTGTTTCGACATTTGCGGAGGCGTGCGGGTAAAGGGCATTGTTGGCGGCAGTATCGAGCGGATTGAACGCAAGATTCCGTCTCGTCACGATCTCTTCATGGGAGGCCTCACGCGCGAACAGCCGATGAATCTGCCCCGCAAAAGCAACGGGGGAAATTGTTTGTCCCTGCTGACCAAGAGGGAGAGGATAGGAATATTCTCGCTCACGCATGAAGAGAAGCGATGGAGCGATGGCTGCATCGAACGCAAGGAGCAGATAACCGGGCTCTGAAACGGTCAGACGAATGCAGTCGCCGGCCTCATATTCACCGCGATAGACGAGATTAAGTTCACCGTCCGATCCTGCTTGCGCTTTGGAACGGCCATTGATATCCATGATCGCGAGTGTGATGTGCATGTCGTTTTCCTCAGACGATACGGATGGTCAGTTCCGCGCCGACCACCGGCACGAGTGTTCGATAAAGGCGGGCGGGCCAAGCCTTTCTCAGGCGGGCATCCTCGATCTCGATTTCTTCGACCGTCGGCATTTCGCCGCCCGAGATCTCCAGTGTCGCAAGGCCAGGCAAGGTTACGAGGCCGCGCCTGACGAGAGGCCGCTGCTCCGTCATCAAAGATAGAACCGGCGTCCGACCGCATTCGTAACGATCGGCGAGTTCGATGAACCTGCCCTTGAACAGGCTCACACGGCGGGTGAAACGGCTTAACTGCGCCTCGGTCGGATAAGCTTCGGCAAGTTCCATGGTGAGGCTTGCCTGATCAGGGCCCAACACCGCTTCAACCTGTTTTGCCGCGAAGGTTTCTCCATCCTGCTGCATCACATCGCCGAATGTCGGCAGATTGTGGAAGGCGGACTGCATGGTCCAGATCTCGTATCGGCGGGGAGAGAATGTCTTGGCGGTATAGGTCTCGACGCCGATATCGATCAGAACGGGACGGCCATTCTTGTAAACGGTAAAGCTGCCGACATCGTTGTGGTTATGGCTTTCGCCGTTGCTACCTGCTTTTGCAGCAAGACAATAGCTGCCATCTCGCGCAATCATCAGGCCAATGCCGGGGAGGAAGACGTCTTCATGCACGACAGTCATCGCGGGCGTGCGCATGATCTCACCGTGAGTCTCCGCCGCTTGAAGCCGGTACCAGAGGTTCCATTCCTGCGGCATCAGACGGTCCGGATCGCACCGATAATCGGCGGCCGCAAAGGAACATAAAGCCTTGGAGCCAACAGCCTTGCCAAACAGATATTCGCGCGTGCCGCAGGGCGGCACCACTGCCGACGAGTCTGCAAAGTTGATGTAGTAGTTCTTCGAAACATGCATGTGGCGGATGAACTCCGCCATGTTTTGGATTTTCGGCTCTGACCACAGCGCGCCGATGAAACCATCGCCGACCTGCTGCAGGATTTGCATCGCACCGAACATGCACAAAGCAGCATGACGATAGTAGACGACACCCTCCTCACAGGCCCCGTCATCCGCATAATCCTTGACGAAGGCGTCGAGGCTGCCGAGTGCCTTCAGCGCAACCGAACGTCGAATGCGTTGGTCGGTCGGTAGCAGAAAGGCGGACAGGAGAACATTCTGCGTTATCCAGGCAGTCCAGTTGTTCATGCGCTCTTCGCCATGCCCCATCCACCAGAAGTGCTCTGACAGGTAAGGCGTGAGAATACGACGACCGACTTCCTCTTCGATCCTTAGACCGATTGCCGGGTCGACGGCGTCCAGTTGCTGTTTCAGAAGATGCCGAACGACACACAGGTTAGCAGCGGTTTCGGCTGCGAAGAGATCAATGATGGGACGGTCTGCGCGAGGCAAAGGCAGCCTTGCTCCACCGCGCACATAGGCGTTGTGTGCTGGCAATTGCCAGCCGCTCTCTTCACAGAGGAGGAAGATGCCATCGATGATCTGGTCCAGATATCGCCCGGATCCCGACGCCCATTCTGCAAGCACAAGATCATTCAGCTTGAGGCGGCGGCCAAAGTAGCGGTCTTCAAAGCGAGCACGGTTGCCGCTTGAGACATAGTCTCGGTAGTGGCTGGCCAGCAGTTCCGGCCAAGGCTTCGTCAATGCGGCGTCTCCCGCTACTTCCAAAACCCTACGGACCTCTGGATCAATCTCTTCGATCCCGCTCAGTGACAGATGCGGGGAAAAGTCTGCCAGATACTCCGGCAGCCGACTGCCAAATGCACTGAACATGCTCACGCGCGCTTGATCTCCTTGCTACTGATCATGTCCCTATCATACCTATTTTCGCTCATCCAGCAAATTTGTCTGATGTTATGTAAAGTTGTTTGACCAATGCAACGAGTGTGCTATGCAGAGGCCGGGAAGTTGATGGAAGTTGGGAGGAGTGCTGGTGGCAAGTCTGGATCCAGCAATATCTGGCGATGCGGCAAAACCCGTCAGGGTCCGCAGAAAGGTCCGCGTCGTGTCTCGGCGTCGCCGTCGCGTTGAGAATGCCCTTGTTGCGTATTCCTTCATTGCCCCAAACTTTCTGGGTTTTGCGGTCTTTACACTTGGCCCCATCCTTTTCGCGTTTGCGCTGGCTTTCATGCACTGGGACGGCTCAAACCCGATCAAGTTCGCCGGCCTGGATAATTTCTGGCGGCTGTTCGAAGATCGTGCGTTCATCGCAGCATTCTGGAACACGGTCGTTTACACCGTCGTCTCCGTCCCGCTCACCCTCGCCTGCGCGCTGGGTCTCGCAATGTTGCTGAACCAGAAGATCGTCGGCCGGGATTTCTTTCGAACTGCGATGTTCTTTCCCTATGTCGCATCGCTGGTCGCCGTTGCAGTCGTCTGGAACATGATCTTCAATCCGGAAATGGGTCCGGTGAACATGCTTCTCTATACGCTGGGGCTGGATCCGAAGGACATGCCGGGCTGGGCCGCTGACCGCCACTGGGCCATGGTCACGGTCATCCTTTTCGGCGTCTGGAAGAGTATGGGCTATTACATGGTCATCTACCTGGCCGGGCTTCAGGGCATCAATTCCGAGCTTTACGAGGCAGCGGGGCTGGACGGCGCGAATGCATGGCAGAAGTTCCGCCACGTCACATTGCCGCAACTGGCGCCGACCACCTTCTTCGTCACGGTGATGCTCACCATTCAGTCCTTCAAGGTGTTCGATCAGGTTTACATGATCACGCAGGGCGGCCCCGGTACATCAACCCTCGTTCTTGTCTATCACATCTACAACGAAGCCTTCATTTCCTGGGATCTCGGCTATTCCAGCATGATTGCGCTCGTCCTGTTCTTCCTGGTGCTGGCGGTAACCGTCATCCAGTTTCGCCGTCAGAAGGAGGATTGAGCCATGCGCAAGACAAAACGCCGGATCGATTTCTCGCGTATCGCCGTCTACGTCACGATCATCGCCATCACGATCATCATGCTGCTGCCCTTTGCATGGATGCTGTCCGCGTCCTTGAAGCTCAGCCGTGACGTCTTCGTGTTTCCGATCGAGTGGATCCCCTCGCAACCGCGCTGGGAGAACTACACGGAAATCTGGACGAAGATCCCGCTTGCGCTCTTCATCTACAACACATCGAAGCTGACGATCATCGTCACGTTGCTGCAATTGCTGACATCCAGTTTTGCCGCCTATGCCTTTGCGAAACTGCGCTTTCCCTACAAGAATACGCTGTTTCTCGGCTACATCGCGACGATCGCGATGCCATGGCAGGTCTATATGGTGCCGCAGTTCCTGCTGATGCGCGAGTTTGGTCTGAACAACACGCATCTGGCGCTCATCTGCCTGCAGGCCTTCACTGCCTTCGGCGTATTCTTGATGCGGCAGTTCTATATGTCTATCCCGGATGAACTTTGCGAAGCGGCTCGTATCGACGGCATGAACGAATACCAGATCTGGGCAAAGATCATGCTGCCGCTTTCCAAGCCCGCGCTCTCCACCCTGACGATCTTTACCTTCGTGACGACGTGGAACGACTTCCTTGGGCCGATGATCTACCTCACCAAGACTGAACTGAAGACAATCCAGATCGGTCTGCGCATGTTCATTTCGCAGTATTCTGCCGAGTACGGATTGATCATGGCCGCATCAGTTGTGGCCCTGATACCGGTGCTCATTGTCTTCCTGTCGCTGCAGCGCTTCTTCGTCGAAGGCGTCGCTTCGTCAGGTCTGAAAGGGTAATGTCCATGAACGCTCTCGCAACCGGCTCGCCTGCTCCGATCAAAGACGAAGAAGTCAATGCGGCACTCGATATTGCCGTCGCGCAGGTACGCCGCAATCTGCCGCAGTTTACCTATCAGGCGCAGAACCACTCCAGTGTCGGCAACATCTATCCGGCTGTTGCAAACGACCAGTGGACAGCTGGTTTCTGGCCGGGCGAAATCTGGTTAGCCTTTGAACATACAGGCGACAAGCTGTTCCAATATGCGGCGCAGATCCAGGTGCAGAGCTTCCTGCACCGCATCGAGAACCGGATCGAAACCGACCATCACGACATGGGGTTTCTCTATTCGCCCTCCTGCATTGCCGCTTGGAAGCTGGTAAAAGATGAAGACGGGCGCAGAGCCGCACTGATGGCCGCAGACCAATTGCTGGAGCGCTATCAACCGGTCGGCCAGTTCATCCAGGCCTGGGGCCGCAAAGGCAATCCAAAGGAATATCGCTATATTATCGATTGCCTGCTTAACCTGCCGCTTCTCTATTGGGCAAGTCAGCAGACGGGCGATCCGAAATATCGCGACATTGCGCTGCTGCATGCGAGAACGACACTTGCGAATTCGGTCAGAGCGGACGATTCCACCTATCACACCTTCTATATGGATCCGGAAACGGGAAAGCCCGTGCGGGGTGCCACCAAGCAGGGCTATAGCGACGATAGTTTCTGGGCGCGCGGGCAAGCTTGGGGCATTGCCGGAATGGCCCTCTCTTATCGCTATGAGCCCATTGCGGAATACAGGGAGGCGTTCGAACGTCTGCTGACATTCTATCTGAACCGTCTACCGGCTGACATGGTGCCCTATTGGGATCTGATCTTCACGGACGGAGATGCAGAACCGCGCGATAGCTCATCGGCATCCATTGTTGCCTGCGGCCTTCTGGAAATGGCCGAACTTGTCGATGCAGACGATGCGGCTCGCTACCGCGATCTCGCACGGCGGATGATGAAGAGCCTGGTTGATCACTACGCGGTCAAGGATCCGTCTCAGTCCAATGGGCTCGTCCTTCACGGCACCTATTCAAAAAAGACCCCGCACAACACCTGCCGTGGCGAAGGCGTCGATGAGTGCGTGTCCTGGGGCGATTATTATTTCATGGAAGCGTTGACGCGTCTTTCGCGCAACTGGTCTTCCTACTGGTGAGGGCCGAAGGGCAGATGGCAAGCATTTCTTTGAAGAAACTGAACAAGACCTTTGGCGCGCTGACCGTCGTACACGACATCGATCTGGAGATCGCCGACAAGGAGTTCATCATTCTGGTCGGCCCTTCGGGATGCGGCAAGTCGACCACTCTGCGCATGATCGCAGGGCTGGAGGAAATCTCGGGTGGCGAACTCATCATCGGCGATGACCTGATGAATGATGTGCCCTCCAAGGATCGCGACATCGCGATGGTCTTTCAGAACTATGCGCTCTATCCGCATATGACCGTCTATAAGAACATGGCGTTCGGTCTCGAACTCAGGAAGGCTCCCAAGGACGAGATCGACCGCAAGGTGCAGGAGGCGGCAAAGATTCTCGATATCAGTCATCTTCTAAACCGGAAGCCGAAGGCCTTGTCGGGCGGCCAGCGCCAGCGTGTGGCATTGGGCCGTGCCATGGTGCGCAATCCGGAGGTCTTCCTGCTGGATGAGCCGCTCTCCAACCTCGATGCCAAGCTTCGCGGCACGATGCGCGCTGAAATCAGCAAGCTGCATAAGCGACTGAATGCCACGTTCATTTACGTCACTCACGACCAGGTCGAGGCCATGACCATGGCCGACCGCATCGTGGTGATGAAGGACGGGCATATCCAGCAGGTGGATACGCCGCAGAACCTCTATGACCGGCCAATCAACATGTTCGTGGCAGGCTTCATCGGCGCACCGCAGATGAACATGTTACCCAGCACCATCCGAAAGGATGGAGAGCGGCTGGTCGCGGTTTTCAACGATCATGTCCTGCCACTTCCAGTAAGCTTTGATCGGGCGCGGATCGAACCCTATGTTGGCAAAGAGATCATTCTCGGAATTCGACCGGAAAACTTCCACGAACTTGCGCCGGGCGATATCGATCCGGCCAATACTGCCCCCTTCTCGGCAACCGTCGAACTGGCGGAACCCATGGGCTCGGAGGTGCATCTCAATCTCATCGCCGGCGGGCAGAACATGATCGCGCGCGTGTCGCCGCGTTTTAAAGCGCGATTGGGCGAAGAGGTGCGGCTGACTGCAGACATGACCAATGCGCAGCTTTTCGACCCGCAGACTCAGGTTTCAATCCTGTACTAGGAGCAGATAACACCATGGCCGTTCAATGGCTGCAAAACTACTGGACGAAGGAAGGCGCGGGCATCCCAAAAGATGCGCCGAAACGCACCGGCCTCGCCCTGTTTGCAGAAATTCTCGGCCGCGAGTGGTGGGAGATGGTGAAGCTCAACATCCTGTTCCTGCTGACATCTCTTCTGGTGGTCACGATCCCGGCAGCGATCTTTGCGATGGCGAGTGTTTCCCGTGCCTTCGTGGAAGACCGGAACGTTTATCTTTTGCGGGACTACCTGGATGCGCTGAGAGCTTATTGGTTGAGAGCGTCAGTCTGGGCTATCGTTACAAGCGCAGTGCTGGGCCTTTGCGCCTATGCAGTCCGGACCTACGCATCCTACGCGGCAACAGATCTCGCCTATGCAGCACCTCTTACGGTCAGCCTGTCCGTTACACTGTTCGTGGCGATGATGACATGTCAGTTTATCGTGATTTCCGTCATCGAAAGCCGCTCTGTCTTGTCTACGATCCGTCTCTCGGCGCTTGCCATTCTGCTCACGCCGCTGCCGCTCGTCGGCGCGCTTCTGTTCGTCGGCGCACTTTGGCTCGCCCACATCCTGCTTTACCCGGTCTCGGTCTTCATGCCTGCGGCCATAAATTTTTCGCTCGGAATGTTCGCCATCGTCTTTGGCGCACATGGAGCCGCAATGCACGCGCTTGCCCTGTCGAAGGACAGGAACGGTTCATGAAATACAGGTGTTGCAGAAGCAACGCCTGAACCAGACACGATCAGGGAAGGAGATCAGAATGGTTCTGGAACAGTTGGGGAGAACATTGAAGCTCGCGGCCACCGGCCTGGGGCTTGCGACGCTTTTGGCAGGCACGGCGCTTGCGCAATCTGCACCGGTGACGCTGAAATGGGCGCTGTGGGACTGGGACAAGGTCGCCTACTACAAACCATTGATCGAGGCGTTCCAGCAGAAGAACCCGAACATCAAGGTCGAGCCGGTCGATCTCGGCTCCCAAGACTATCCGCAGATGGTGTCTACACAGTTGACCGGGGGCTCCAAGGACCTCGACATCGTGACCATCAAGGATGTGCCCGGCTACGCCAACCTCGTTCGGGCCAATACCATCACGGATCTCAGCGCCTTCATCAAGGATGAGAAGATTGATCCCGCACCGTTCGGTGGCTTGCTGCAGGAATTGACGGTCGACGGGAAGATCTATTCCATCCCGTTCCGCTCGGATTTCTGGATCGTCTACTACAACAAGGACATTTTCGACAAAGCAGGCGTTCCCTATCCGACCAATGACTGGACCTGGAAGCAGTTTGACGAGACGGCTTTGAAGCTTACGGGCGGCATGGGCGTCAACAAGACCTATGGCGCGCTTCTGCACACCTGGCGTTCGACGGTACAGCTTCCGGGCATTCAGGATGGAAAGCACACCGTAACCGGTGGTGAATACGAGTTCCTCAAGCCTTGGTACGAGCGCGCGCTGGCGCTGCAGAAGGCTGGAGCCGTACCGTCCTATGCGCAGTTGAAGACCTCCAACACGCATTATTCGGCTCTGTTCTTCAACGGCACCGTCGGCATGCTGCCCATGGGCACTTGGTTCATCGGCACGCAGATTGCCAAGGTGAAGTCCGGTGAATCCAAGGCCAAGAACTGGGGTATCGTCAAGTTCCCGCATCCGGAAGGCGTTGCAGCCGGCACGACGGCTGCGCAGATCTCGGGCCTCTCCGTCAACAAGAACTCGGATCACCAGAAGGAGGCTCTGGCCTTCATCAAGTTCGTCACCGGAGCGGAAGGCTCTGCGATCGTGGCATCGACCGGCACTCTGCCTGCCATGCGCACCGGCGACGTAGCTGCCAAGATCACGTCGCTTCCCGGCTTCCCGCAGGACCAGAACAGCAAGGATGCGCTACAGTCCGGCAAGTCCTATCTCGAAATGGCAGTCAACCCGAATGCCGCCAAGATCGAAGTGGTTCTGAACCGCGCCCATGATGCAATCATGACCGACAACATGTCGATTGCCGACGGCATCAAGGAGATGAACGAAGGCGTAAAGGCCATCAAGTAAGGCCCGATCAAACCCAGCCGCGGAGTAGTTCTCCGCGGCTGGTGAAACAATCGCAGACTGGAATTCTTGCCGTGCCTCATCCCCTGCTCCGCGCCAATCCGCTCCATGGCAATCCCCTTCAAACCCGCCAGGATGTGGCAAACGCGCTGATCGACCTGTTCGAGCCGCTCTTGCCCTACTTCTCGGAAGGCGGCGCGCGCGTCACTTTAAGTGCAGCAGGCGCCATCTTCGATCACCCGGCGGCAGATCTGGAAGGCTTCGCGCGCCCGCTCTGGGGCATCGTGCCCTTTGCGGCAGGTGGAGGGGAATTTGCGTACTGGGATCTCTACCGATGCGGCCTCGTCAACGGCATGGATCCCGATCACCCCGAATATTGGGGCGATGTATCCGACCGGAATCAGAGACTTGTTGAACTCGCCGCAATCGGGTTCGGGCTGGCGCTCGTGCCGCACCATCTCTGGGCCCCTCTGGACAAGCGCGGCAAGGACATCGTGTCCAGTTACCTCCTGAAGGCACGGGAACGAGACTATGTCGACAACAACTGGAAATTCTTCCGTGTTCTTGTCGATCTTGGCCTGGAGAAAATTGGCATAGATTTCGACAAAACGAAGACCGAAGCCTATCTGGAAGAGTTGGAAGCCTTCGACATCGGGGATGGCTGGTATCGGGATGGGCCTGTCCGTCGTGTCGACCACTACATTCCCTTTGCCATGCATTATTATGGGCTTATCTATGCCGTTCTTGCCAACGGAGATGATCAGCGAAAGGCGAGGATCATCGCCCGCGCAGGGCGCTTCACACAGGATATTCGCAACTGGTTCGGGCCGGATGGTTCCGCGCTCGCATTTGGTCGCAGCCAGACCTATCGCTTTGCGCAAGGCGGCTTCTGGGCCGGACTCGCCTTTGCAAATATTGAAGCCCTGCCCTGGGGCCAGATCAAAGGCTATTACCTCCGTCACCTTCGCTGGTGGTCTAAGCTTCCGATCGCAGATCGCGATGGCATTCTGTCCGTCGGCTACGGCTATCCTAATCTTCTGATGAGCGAGAGCTACAACTCCGCCTGCTCGCCCTATTGGGCACTCAAGTTCTTCCTGCCTCTGGCTCTGCCGGCTAGTCATCCCTTCTGGGCCGCGACCGAAGAGGAAGCCCCAGCTTGCGACGATGTCGTAGCGCTGGAAAAGCCTGGCATGGTAGCCATGCATCAACCGGACAATATCGTGGTTCTGGCGACCGGCCAGGAGCATGACAAGATGCGGGGCTCGAACGAGAAATATTCGAAGTTCGCCTATTCAACACGCTACGGCTTCAACATCGAAGCCAACGACAGGCACTTCGATGCGGCGAGCTTCGACAACATGCTTGGCCTATCCGACGACGGCGTGCATTTCCGCATGCGGGAAACCTTGGAAGACGCGCTGATCGCTGATCATGTTCTCTATTCGCGCTGGAAAGCATGGAGCGATGTCGAGGTAGAGACCTGGCTCATTCCGCGCAACCCGTGGCATCTGCGCGTACACCGCCTGACCACACCACGCAATCTTTTCACGGCGGAGGGTAGTTTCCCGATTCAGCGTGCCGATTTCAATCGCGATACGATGGTCGAGACGGAAAACTCAGCCATCTGGTATGGCCAGACCGATACAAGCCTGATCATTGATCGCGGTTCGTCGGTCAAACGAGCGGGCAAGGCACAGCTGGCCATTGCCAATACCAATCTGATCTGGGCGCGCACACTGGTGCCGCAACTACGTGCAAGTGTCCCGGCAGGTACATCCACCCTTGCCTCGGCAATCCTGGCTATGCCCAATCACGCCTGGAAGGCCGAATATCTGACCAATCTGCCAGCAATGCCGACAATTGAGCAACTCGAACAACTGGTTAGGGACAAAGGCCGGAAGATTGCGGCCTTCGATCTCTGATCAGCGACTCGCGGCCTGCTGCAACACACGTTCGATGGAGAGACCGACTGAGAGAATCTGACGGTCACGCATCTCCGTTCCCGCGATCATCAGGCCTGAGGGAGCTTCATCGCCCTGATGCATCGGAACGGAGAGTGCACATCCATCGAGAAAATTGATCATGGTCGGGTTGCGAAGGATGAGACCATTGGCCGCGAAGAACTTCGCATCGTCATTGATAAGCGGCTGGATTGCAGGGGCAATCACCGGCACCGTCGGCATGATCATTGCATCGAATCCGTGAACCTTCTGCAAGACGCGGCGCTTCCATGCAGCCCGTGTCTCGAGAGAGCGAATGTAATCGGCGGCGCTCAGTTCCCCTCCGCGGGTAATCCGCAGCTTGACGCGGGGGTCATAGTTTTCAGCCGCTCGGGAAATAAGCTCACGGTGCCAGGCAAAAGCTTCGGCAGCGACCATGTTGCCGCGCGCATAGATATCGGCAACTTCGGAAAACTCTTCCAGGCCGATTTCGCTGATGATCGCACCTGCATCGGACAGTAAGTCCAGCGTTCGGGAGAAGGCTCGTGAGACCGTTTCGTCCATGTCGGACAGGACGATCGTCTGCGGAACAGCAAGTCGCAAACCCTTGATCGGGGCTTCCACCGGAACGTCCAGGCCGTCTCCGGAAATGATACTGTCGATGATGGCACAGCAGGTCACACTGGCCGCCAGAGGTCCGATTGAATCAAGGGATGTCGAAAGCGGCACCACGCCTTGCGCAGAAACCCGGCGCGCAGTGGGCTTGAACCCGGTCAGTCCGCACAGCGCGGATGGAATCCGGATAGAGCCACCCGTATCCGTTCCGATTGCCGCGACGGCCATCCCGTCCGTCACGGAAATCGCGGCACCCGACGAAGAGCCACCCGATACCCGCCCCGTGTCCCGGTCGTAAGGATTGCGCGGCGTCCCGTAATGCGGATTGATGCCTATGCCTGAAAAGGCAAATTCGCTCATGTTGGTCGTGCCGGTGATCACCGCCCCGGCGGCGATGAGGCGCTGTACAACCGGCGCAATTTCCTGCGCTGCGGGGGCATCCTTCAGCGCGATGCTACCCGCAAGCGTCGTTTCACCAGCGATATCGAACAGATCCTTGACCGATATCGGGACACCCTCAAGGGGTGATCGCTTGATACCTGCCGTTCTCAGCGTATCCGAAGCCTCGGCCAGCTTCACGGCTCGCTGATCGTTGCGGCGGATGTACACCCGAACTCCTTCGCCTGCCGGATCATTGATCCGCGCGAGTGTCTCTTTGGTCAGCGTACTCGACGATACGATCCCACGATCCAGGGCCTCGGCGGTTTCGACGACGGTAGGATATCTGGACATGAATGCTCCGCAGCTGACGTTTTGAGGTCTACCGATTCATTAGCCGCCTGCAATACAAATTCAAAGCTTTATCGCAGCATCGGACGTAGTTCTGCAGCGATCCTTTGCAACGGACGAAGGAAGCGGTCCGCCATCTCATCCGCCGCGATTTGCGCTGCCGGCGCCCCGATGTTGACGGCTGCGACCACCCTGCCCTTGGCATCGTGAAGCGGCACCGCGAGAGAGCACAGGCCCAGTTCCAGTTCCTGGTTGATCACCGCATATCCCTGACCCCGTACTCTCTGTAGCTCCGCCATGATCTCGTCGGGTTCCGTCATCGTGTGTGGCGTGTTCTTCGTCCTGGGACATTGCTCCAGCAGAGTTCTGGCCTGATCCGGCGGCATGGACGCCAGCAGAACACGCCCCATGGACGCGCAATAGGCCGGGAGTCTGCTGCCTGCTGTCAGATTGATGGACATGACCCTTCTCTGGGAGGCTCGGGCGATATAGACCACCTCCCAGCCGTCCAGAACGCTGACGGATGCGCTTTGACCAACCTCTTCTGAAAGCCTGTCGAGAAACGGCTGAACGATGTTGGGCATGGGCGTTGCAGACAAATAGGCATGGCCGAGCCGCAAAATTCGCGGCGTCAGACTGAAGAACTTGCCGTCATAATCGGCATAGCCAAGCTCCGACAATGTGAGCAGGCAGCGGCGTGCGGTTGCGCGGTCGAGGGCCGTGATCTTCGAAACGTCAGCTATGGAAAGCTTGGGCGTATTTTCGCCAAACGCTTCGATCACGCGCAGGCCTTTGGCGAAGCCACCCATCAGATCCGTATCAGCCACCGCCATATCCCTCCGCTACAGTTTGCTCACATTGTGCGATAATCGAACAAATGTCAAATAACGCACAAATTGTTTGACGCATGCTGGCGAAAGGCGCTTACTGCGCCGCGAAGAGGAGCATGGGAGTCTCTCAAAATGGACAAGACAATTCGGAGCGCGGCAGAAGCCGTCTCCAAGATAATGGACGGCGCAACCGTCATGATCGGCGGTTTTGGTGGTTCTGGCGCGCCGATCGAACTCATTCACGCGCTGATTGACCACGGTCCGAAGAACCTGACCGTCATCAACAACAATGCTGGCAATGGACGGATCGGCATCGCCGCGATGATTGATGCAGGCATGGTCAAAAAGATGATCTGCTCGTTCCCGCGCTCCTCCGATCCGCGCGCCTTCACAGATCGCTATCTCGCGGGCGAGATCGAGCTCGAGCTGGTGCCGCAGGGGACCCTTGCAGAGCGAATCCGCGCTGGTGGCGCAGGCATCCCGGCTTTCTACACCCCCACGGGTTACGGCACCGAACTGGCCGACGGCAAGGTGATCGCGGAATTCGAAGGGCGTCACTATGTGCAGGAGCGCTGGCTGAAGGCCGATTTCGCAATTGTGAAGGCGGAACTCGGCGATGTTCACGGCAACCTGACTTACAACAAGGCAGGACGAAACTTTAACCCCCTGATGTGCATGGCAGCCAGGACGACAATCGCTCAGGTGTCCAAAATTGTGGAAGCAGGCGGCATCAATCCGGAGCATGTCGTCACACCGGGCATCTTCGTGAACGGCGTTGTGGAAATCGCCGACCCGCAACAGGAAGAAGTTCTGATCCGCGCAGGAGTTGCATACGCATGACCCTCGACACACGCGAAGACATCAAGCTTTCCAACGCGCAGATTGCATGGCGCGCTGCACAGGACATCGAAGACGGCGCCTATGTAAATCTCGGCATCGGCTTTCCAGAAATGGTTGCCCGTTTCCAGCCGCCCGGACGCGAAGCGATCTTTCACACCGAGAACGGAATCCTCAATTTTGGCGAAGCCCCTGCTGCCGGTGAGGAAGACTGGGATCTCATCAACGCTGGCAAGAAAGCCGTAACGCTGAAGCCGGGTGCAGCCTTTTTCCACCACGCGGACAGTTTCGCCATGGTACGCGGCGGTCACCTCGATGTCGCCATCCTCGGCGCCTATCAGGTCGCCCAGAATGGTGATCTCGCAAACTGGCGTGTCGGGTCCAAGGGCGTTCCGGCCGTTGGCGGGGCCATGGATCTCGTGCACGGTGCCAAGCAGGTTTTCGTCATCACCGAACATGTCACGAAAGACGGCAAGCCGAAGCTGGTCGACAAGTGCACATTTCCGCTCACCGGTGTCGGCTGCATCACGCGGATTTACACCAGCCATGCGGTGATCGACGTGAAAGATGGTCACTTTGTCGTTCGCGAAAAGCTGGCTGACATGACGATGGATGAGCTTCAGGCCATGACAGGAGCACCGCTCCATACGGATGGTCCTGTGGCCGACCTCGTCGTCCCGCAAGTGTAAGGAGCATGCCAATGACCGACGCATTTATCTGCGATTACATTCGCACGCCGATCGGCCGCTTCGGCGGTTCCCTTTCCTCGGTTCGTGCGGATGATCTCGGCGCCGTGCCGCTGAAAGCCCTGATGGAACGCAACCCCTCCATCGATTGGGAAGCGGTGGATGATGTCATTTTCGGCTGCGCCAATCAGGCCGGTGAAGACAATCGCAACGTCGCCCGCATGTCGCTTCTCCTTGCCGGTCTTCCGGTGAGCGTCACGGGTACAACGATCAACCGCCTCTGTGGTTCAGGCATGGATGCGGTGATCACAGCTGCCCGAGCCATCAAGTCCGGCGAGGCCGAATTGATGATAGCCGGCGGCGTCGAGAGCATGAGCCGCGCGCCCTTCGTCATGCCCAAGGCGGAAACCGCCTTTTCCCGCAACGCGGAGATCTACGATACGACCATTGGCTGGCGCTTCGTGAACCCGTTGATGAAGAAGCAGTATGGCGTCGATTCCATGCCGGAAACGGGTGAGAATGTTGCCTTAGACTTCAATATCAGCCGCGAAGATCAGGATGCGTTTGCCGTGCGCAGCCAGAACAAGGCCGCAGAAGCGCAAGGCAATGGGCGTCTGGCGAAGGAAATCACGCCGGTTACCATTCCGCAGCGCAAGGGCGATCCGGTGATCGTTGCAAAGGACGAACATCCCCGCGCAACGACAATTGAAACGCTGGCGAAACTGCCGACGCCATTCAAGAAGGAAGGCGGCACTGTCACGGCTGGCAATGCTTCTGGTGTGAACGATGGTGCGGCGGCGCTGATCATCGCGTCTGAAGCGGCGATCAAGAAATTTGGTCTTCGCCCAATCGCTCGAATTGTAGGCGGTGGCACCGCTGGCGTTCCTCCGCGTATCATGGGCTTTGGCCCGGCACCGGCCTCCGCAAAGCTCCTCGCGCGCCTTGGTTTAACGCAACAGCAGATGGACGTCATCGAACTCAACGAGGCCTTCGCAAGCCAAGGTCTGGCGACCCTTCGTCATCTGGGCATCGCGGACGACGATGCACGCGTGAACCGCAATGGCGGTGCAATCGCACTCGGACATCCGCTTGGCATGTCCGGAGCCCGCATCGTGGGTACAGCC
Source organism: Rhizobium sp. Root149 (assembly GCF_001427345.1). NCBI lineage: Bacteria > Pseudomonadati > Pseudomonadota > Alphaproteobacteria > Hyphomicrobiales > Rhizobiaceae > Rhizobium > Rhizobium sp. Root149. Next base: position 274,827 of record NZ_LMGD01000024.1, on the reverse strand, counting down.
GCCATCGAACTGCATGAAACCGGCGGCCGCTATGCGCTTTCAACGATGTGCATCGGCGTCGGTCAAGGGATTTCCACGATCATCGAACGGGTTTGATCGGGGAAGGCGCGATCGGGGCGGCTATCGCCCCGATTGTCGACCGTAGAATTGCGCGGCATCCCCGAACATTTTGCTTCGCTCCGCATCATTCGTGTAGAACATATGTCCACCACGATAGAGCCTGAGTTGGGTTCGATCCTTGGCGATTGATTCCGGCAAATGATTGAGCACAAAGCGGCTTGCGCCATACGGCGTCAGAATATCGCTGTAGCCGTGGACCACCATGACACGAAATGACGGGATGACGGACAACAGGTCCCTGAAATCATTGGCGATACTTGCCGAGACACGGGCATCTCCACCACGACCGCCATTCCACTCCCAGCGACGGTTAACCTCTTCGTTGAGCAGGGAATAGGTCATCTCGGTCTTGAAGCCGAGCACGTCTCTTGCATAGGCCGCGAAGGCCGACCCGTAGGCGCGTGTATAGCCCTCCAAAATAGGATCATCGTTGCGGGCGTAGCTGGCTTCAGGATAGGCATCCGGCACAGGAACGCTCGCGTCATACGGGCTTAAAATCTGCCCTTCGCCCGCCGCCTGCTTGGCATAGATCTCCCCAACGAAACCGCGTGTGCGAACGACGTCTTGCCGTGCAAGGCCCGTCATCGTCGCGATGCGGTCGTAGATCGCGTCAGCATCCGCGCCCTGCTCCGGCGGATCAATCAATGCGCTGACATAGTCGCGATTGGCGAAACGTTCGGCCAGCATCACCCCATCCGTGGTGAATGTGCCCTTTCGTTCCATCTGCGCCGCCACGAGTGAGGGGAACTGAAGCGCTGCCGCCAGCGGATCCTTCTCGGGCCCGAAGACGAACCGGCCTTCCATCAATGGCGAGACCATAATAATCCCGGCTGGCACCATGTTCTGATTGTTCTTCAGCGCGAGCGCCACCTTGGCTGCGCGAAAGCCGCCATAGCTTTCACCCAGCAGATATTTCGGGGCTGCCAACACGCCATTGTTCTGCACGTAGAGCGCGATGGCCTTTGCAAGGCTCTCGGCATCCTGACGCACACCATAGAAGCGCGCCGCCGCATCATCATTGACGGCGCGGCTCCAGCCGGTCCCTACCGGATCAATCAGAACAAGATCAGTGAAAGCAAGCCAGCTCTCTGGATTATCCCGAAGCTCGGGCCGGATTCCATCTCGATTGGCTCCTTCGAAGGGGAGGATCTTCGGTCCGACGAGCCCCAAGTGAAGATAGGCAGATGCGGCACCCGGCCCACCATTGAAGGCAAAGGTTATGGGTCTGTCCTGTACCGGATCCTTTGCCCGATAGGCCGTATAGAAAATCCTTGCGGTAACTTTACCGTCGGAGCCGCGCAGCGCCAGTGTTCCAGCCGTTGCTCGGTAAGCCATCTCGCCTTGCGACGTCTTCAGGACTGCTTCGGTCGTCACGTCGGATGGTAGAAGGTCAAGCAGACCCGATGGGTCAGGCGATGCCTGTTCGGCTCTCTCCCCTCTTGGACGCTCCTGCGCGAACCCAGGTGCAGCGAGGCCGACTGCGGCAACAAGAGCTGAAATCAAGACATATCGCAATGGACTACCCCTTCTGCTGATTTCAACATAGGGCAGTCCGCCATGAGGGAAACTCAACTCAGCTTCAATACCCGGTGAATGCCTTCAAAGCGAAAGCAGGAACCTGATACAAATCAGCAGCAGAAAGACACCGAAAGCCAGTTCAAGTCGACGACGGGACAGGCGGTGCGCAAGATTGGCGCCAAAGGAAGCACACAGCACGCTCGTGGGGATAAACAGTATGGCGCCGAGAAGCGATACATAACCGATGGCGAGCGGGAACTGCAAAGCGGCTATTTCGGGATTTTCGGCAGCTCGCCCCCAACCCGCGTAGATGTAGCCGAGCGCTCCCGGGATCGAGACAAGCAGCCCTACTCCGGAAGAAGTAGCTACGGCCTGGTGGATTGGACGCGAATAGAAGGTCAGCATCAGCGTCGATAACTGCCCTCCACCGATGCCCATGAGCGACGACAGCAAGCCGATCACGACACCATAGGCACGCAGGACAGGCTTGCCCGGAAGCTCCACACCGAGCCGCCAACTCTCCCGACCAAACAGAAGCCTGACAGCTGAAAAACCTGCAACAGCGATGAAGACCAGCTTGAAGACTTCCGGCGGCGCATAGCGGGCAATCACACTTCCTGCCAGGACGCCAAACAGGATCGGAACCGCCCAAACCTTCAAGACGTCCCGATCAACGGCTCCCTTGCTTCGGTGTGTTCGGTAAGAGCGGAAGGACGTCGGGATGATGATGGCCAGCGAAGTGCCGACGCACAGGGGCATCCGCAACTCTTCCGGCACACCGAGCAGACGAAAGAGTTCGTAAAGCACAGGCACAATGATGGCGCCGCCGCCGACACCGAATAATCCTGCCAGTATTCCTGTCAAACATCCTGCGAGAAGGAGTGCAATGACAAGCAGTGCAAGTTCCTGCACCGATACTCCCAAAAACTCCACCATGTCGTCCCTCGCAAAAACGCCTCATGCTTATGAGCATGAGGCGCAAATTGGCCAAGGGCGCTCAAGACGTAAATACGCCCATCAACTTTATTTTTTCACGATCACCCAGATCGCGTGAATGATACCCGGGAGATAGCCGCACAGCGTCAGCAGTATGTTCAGCCAGAAATGAAGGCCGAGACCGACCTGCAGAAACACGCCTACCGGGGGCAGGAGAATGGCGAAAAGAATACGAATGACGTCCACGGTGGTTCCTCATAATCGGCGTTGTCTGGAGCCGTGCAAACGCACAACTCCGCTGATGGTTCAGATCTGGTTTTCCTCAGGCCGCACCGCAAGGCATCCCGCGCAAGAATTATGATCAGGATCCCTTTCCGATGTATCCAGCCGCTCTAATTCCGCGAGGTCAGGACTTGCGCTAATCTGGAGGTCGATCCTTTGAAGGACTTGCATCGTTGCGTTGCAGACGACCCGGTATCTTTTGCGCATGACGGCTGACAATCAATCCGAAACGACCCGCTTCGCCATCGGGCTGCTGCGTGGCGCAGCCGGCGCACTGATCTTTGGTATTCCGATGCTGATGACCATGGAGCTTTGGTTCCTTGGCTTCTACATGCCACGAGAGCGGCTTCTCCTTCTCCTCGTCGTCAATTTTCCGGTTCTCGTCCTGTTGGCGCGGCGCATCGGGTTCGAACATACATTCACTTGGTCCGAGGCGGCGCGAGACGCAATCGTTGCATACGCGCTCGGCATCCTTACCAGTGCTGTAATCCTAACCCTCCTCGGAATCGTGATGGAGGATCAGCCTCTGCGCGAATGGGTCGGAAAAATCGCCCTTCAGGCTGTTCCGGCAAGCATCGGTGCGCTTCTTGGGCGCAGCCAGTTGGGCGGACAGCAGGACGACGATGAGAAGCAAGAGCCGGCCGAAGAGGCATCAACCAGTTACTCGGGTGAACTCTTCATGATGGCTGTAGGCGCTCTGTTCCTCAATCTCAACATAGCGCCGACAGAGGAGATCATCGCGATCTCCTACAAGATGACGCACTGGCACAGCATGGCGACGATTGTCATCTCCATCTTACTCATGCACGCTTTCGTCTACGCGGCACAGTTTCGCGGAACACACACGCTTGCAGGAAATGCACCCGCCTGGCACGCGCTCGTCCGGTTCACACTGCCGGGCTACATCGTCACATCACTCATCAGTGTCTACGTCCTTTGGACATTCGGCCGACTGGACGATACGTCCCTGACGCAGGCCATGATGTCCATGATCGTGCTGAACTTCCCCGGCGCCGTGGGCGCTGCCTCCGCTCGCCTCGTTCTGTGAGACCGACCATGACCACATCCAACAGGCAACAGAAAACGCATACGGAAACCGGGAAACCGCACTGGATCGAATGGTTGACCGGTATCGTATCGACCGTGCTCGTTCTGGCGTTGATGTCGTGGATAGGCCGGGAGGCGGTTCTGGCTGACTCGAGACCACCCGACCTTAGCGTCAGGATGCTACAGATCGAGCAGGCCGGAGCGCTTTACCGGGTCGATATTGAACTGCAGAATTCAGGGCCGAGCACCGCAGCATCAGTTCGAGTGGTTGGAAAGGTAACGCCGCAAAACGTACCGTCCGAGACAGCCGAGGTCACGTTCGATTTCGCGCCCGCTGAATCCCGAACGAAGGGAGCTCTCTACTTTCGAACAGACCCGCGTTCGAATCCGCTCGAGTTGATGCCGTCAGGCTTCACGGAACCCTGACGACACATTCCGTCAATCTCTCATCCGGCCCAATTCAGGAAAGGCCGCTCGAGCAGCCTCGAGGGAAGAGAATGTCTGATCTTCGCTGCGAAGCGTCACAGAGACCGGATGGCTTACGTCCAACTGGCCGTCGAGAGCGACGTCGAGGTCTTCACCAGCCTCTCGATGGAGCGTCGCCTCTCGTTCAAAGCCTTGTTTCAGAAGCCAGTCCCGGGGAGCCATGACGCTGACGGCGACGACAATCTGCTGGTCCGGCTGTTGTGTGGCAACAAGCTTGTAGCCGACGCTGGATTCTTCTCCACCCAAGGATAGACGTCCGTTGCCAGACAGTTCCTGCAAATGCTCGGTCATGAAACCTCCTTCATCGTTCAGTGCGATAAACAGGCATTCAAACCTCTTTGTTCCTCATCCGCGCAATCTCCTGATCGCGATACGTCTTGGGTGTAAGACCAATCTGGCTACGAAATACGCGACAGAAATATGCGGCATCACTAAAGCCCAGGTTTTCTGCGACCTGATGAATGCTGTATCCGGTAAAGACGAGCTCACGACATGCTTCGTCCATCAAGCGATCCATAATGAGTTCATGAGCCGTCTTGCCGGTGACGAGGCGAGCCATCCGGTTAAGATGAGTTGGCGAAACACCCAATTGCCGCGCATAGGCTTCGGCAGGCAAATGATCGCGCAAATGACGAACGATCAAATCCTTGAACTGACGAACACGCAATTCCGCCAGTGTTTCGGGTTGAGTGCCAGGCGTCGGCAAGGCTCTGCGGAGCAGCATGACCACGACCGCCGCGACATGCAATTCGAGAAGAATGTCATTCTGCGGCGTATCCAGCTGATGTTCCGTTACGATGCGGGCGAATGTCGCCTGAAAGTAGCTTGCGTCGGCGGTATCCTGATCAAGTGGCACCATGAGCGGATCTGACAGTCGTCCTAGTGCATCATCAATCACGCTGCGCAAGGGTTCGCGTACAAGCCGGGTGGCTATCGTGACCACGAGGCCATCGATATCGCGGGAAAAGCGGAAACCATGTGCGGGGCCGGGCGGTATTACGACCACGCAAGGGGGTTGCAGCGTGATGGTACCGTCCTCCAGCACAACATCGCCCGCGCCGGAGCGGATGTAAAGAAACTGCAAGAAACTCTCATGCCGGTGTAACGCAATCTCGAAGCGGTACGTGCTGCTCCGCGACACGATGGTTTCGCAATGCAACCAGAAAAGTCGGCTCTCGGCGGGATCTTCGCCATAAAGTCCGTAAGTTGGAACTGACATGATCCACCCGCCTCCCCACATCCATGTTCGATTTGTCCAATAAACCGGCAGAATTGTCCATTGTTAAGCCACGTCGGCTTTGTCAATTTTCATGGAGAGGAAGAGCATCCGGAGGATTTCATGCGCACCAAAGTTGCCATCATTGGATCGGGGCCATCGGGCCTGTTGTTGGGACAGTTGCTGACCAGAGCAGGCATTGACAACATCATCGTCGATCGGGTCAGCCGGGACTATATTCTGGGTCGCGTCCGGGCGGGTGTTCTGGAATGGGGAACCGTTGGGCTGCTGGAGCAGGCCGGTGTTGCGGCGCGGATGTTTGCCGAGGGACTGCCGCACGACGGATATTCGCTTGCCTTCGACGGACGCGATCATCGGATCGATCTCTTTGCCCTGACTGGCAAACGGGTTATGGTCTACGGCCAGACTGAAGTGACCCGGGACCTGATGGATGCGCGCGAAGTCGCTGGCGCCCCCACGGTCTACGAAGCGAACCATGTGCAGATCTTCGACTTTGATGGTGGAAATCCTTATGTCACCTACGAAAAGGACGGGGTTACGCACAGGATAGATTGCGACTTCATTGCAGGCTGCGACGGCTTTCACGGTGTCAGCCGGAAGTCAGTTCCGGAGAAGTCCATCAAGACCTTCGAAAAGGTCTACCCATTCGGATGGCTTGGCATCCTCGCCGACATTCCGCCTGTCAGTCACGAACTGATCTATGCCAATCATCCGCGAGGCTTTGCACTCAGTTCCATGCGCTCCGAGACCCGTAGCCGCTATTATATTCAGTGTGAGCTTGACGATAAGGTAGAGAACTGGAGTGACGAGCGTTTCTTCGACGAGTTCCGTCGTCGCCTTCCTGCGCATCACGCGGAGGCTTTGGTCGTTGGCCCATCGTTCGAAAAATCCATTGCCCCTCTTCGGTCATTCGTTGCAGAGCCCATGCGGTTCGGCCGACTATTCCTGGTGGGAGATTCCGCCCATATCGTTCCACCGACTGGGGCGAAGGGGCTGAACCTTGCTGCGAGCGATGTCTACTATCTCTTCAACGGCCTTCAGGAGTATTTCGCAGAAAAGTCCGAAGCCGGTATCGACGTTTATTCGGAACGCGCGCTCAGCCGCGTCTGGAAATCGGTTCGCTTCTCGTGGTCCATGACAACATTGATGCACCGCTTTCCCGATACCGGCGACTTCGGGCAAAAGATCCAGGAGTCAGAGCTCGACTACCTTATCCACTCCAAGGCGGCGTCCACGGCCATGGCAGAAAACTATGTCGGGTTGCCGTATTGACCGCAGCCTGAAGCAGTCTGGAGAATCGTGCAACAATTCCGGCTGATCGAACAAACCAGAAAACGCATTTGCGCGTTAAGTAATACTGCTGCCCCCACCGGGGCAGTTTCATTTTCAGATGCAATTTTTGGAAGGTTCAAACATGGCTATAGCACGAGGCTATGCGGCAACGGATGCATCCAAGCCGCTTGAGTTCTTTACCTTCGAGCGCCGTGAGCCGCGCGAGGATGATGTCGTGATCGACATCAAGTTCAGTGGTGTCTGCCACTCCGATATTCACCAGGCCCGCAACGAATGGGGCAATTCCCGGTTTCCGATGGTCCCGGGTCATGAAATCGCAGGCGTCGTGACCGCCGTCGGGCCGAAGGTAACACGCTTCAAGGTGGGCGATCATGTCGGCGTCGGATGCTTTGTCGACTCTTGCATTCATTGCCAGACGCGCGACGTCGATAACGAGCAGTATCTTCCGGGTCTCGTTCAGACATATAACGACGTAGAGGCTGATGGGCAGACACCCACCTACGGCGGCTATTCGGACCATATCGTCGTGAAGGAAGGCTATGTGTTGTCGATCCCCGACAACCTGCCGCTCGACAAGTCTGCGCCGCTTTTGTGCGCCGGCATCACGCTTTATTCACCGCTCGCGCATTGGAAAGCGGGTCCGGGCAAGAAGGTCGCGATTGTCGGCATGGGCGGCCTTGGCCACATGGGTGTGAAGATTGGCGCGGCAATGGGTGCCGATGTGACGGTTCTTAGCCAGACGCTATCGAAAAAGGATGATGGACTGAAGCTTGGCGCGAAGGCCTATTATGCAACGTCCGATGCAGAGACCTTCAAGACGCTGGCCGGAACATTCGATCTGATCATCTGCACCGTCGGCACGGACATCGACTGGAACGCCTATCTCAACCTTCTGAAGGTTGATGGCACGATGGTTCTGGTCGGCGTGCCGGAGAAACCGGTGCCGGTGCATGCATTCTCGCTCATCCCGGGTCGGCGCAGCCTGGCCGGTTCCATGATCGGATCGATCAAGGAAACGCAGGAGATGCTGGATTTCTGCGGCAAGCACAACATCACTGCGGAAATCGAACTGATCGACATCAAGGATATCAACACAGCCTATGAGCGTGTGATCAAGAGCGATGTCCGCTATCGCTTCGTCATCGATATGGCGACTCTCCCAAAGGCTTGAAGCAATGACGGATCAACGCACCGAACACCGGCAAGACAGTGACGCTGGACCGTCACGGACGTTGATCTCTGTTGTGGGGTTGGCGGCGGGTTCCCTCGTCGCCAACATCTATTACGCGCAACCACTGATCAACGAGATCGCCCCTGAACTCGGAATCACAGGAGACCTGGCCGGCGCGCTCGTCAGTACGACCCAGATTGGTTATGGTATTGGGCTGTTCTTCCTCGTGTCTTTGGCGGATCGGATCGAAAACAAGCGGCTGACACTGACGCTGTTGGCCATCACGCTCTTCGGTCTGCTCGGCATGGCGGTCTCGACATCCGTAGTCCCGTTTTTCGTCTGTTCTTTCCTGATTGGCGTCTGCTCGACGGGAGCGCAGGTTCTCATCCCCTTCATCGCGCACAGGGTTCCGATCGAGAAGCGTGGTCGTGTGGTCGGAAATGTCATGGCAGCCGTTCTGACCGGGATCATGCTGTCACGCCCCATCGCGCTTTTCGTCTCAGCGACATTCGGATGGCGAGCGATTTTCCTTCTTTCTGCGTGCCTTATGGCATTCATCGGCGTCACCCTGCTCAAGGTCATGCCGCAACAAAAACCCCAATCCAGCATGAGCTATCCCGCAATCCTGCGATCCATGGGGAGCCTGATCCGGGAAACGCCGGTTCTTCGTTGGCGGTCGACGTATCAGGCAATCATCTTCTGTGCGTTCAATCTCTTCTGGACAGCCATCCCGTTTGCTCTGAGTGAGCGGTTCGGGCTTAGCCAGGAAGGGATTGGCCTCTTTGCACTTGCGGGCGCGGGTGGTGCGCTCGCGGCACCAGTCGTCGGTCGTCTGTCTGATCGCGGCTGGGGCATGGCGTTATCCATGTCTGCCATGCTCGGGCTCGCCGTCTTCTTCGCATTGTCGGGATATGCGGTCGCTGCCGGTGCTCTCATCCTGCTGACGATATGCGCTGTTCTGATCGATGCCGCCGTGCAGGGAAACCAGATCGTATCGCAGCGCATCATCTTCGCCATCGCACCGGAAAAGCGAGGGCGCCTGAACGCGATCTATATGACATCCGCCTTTATTGGTGGCGCTATTGGTTCAACGCTCGGCACCGTCACCTATCATGCGGGCGGATGGAGCGGCACCGCCGCGACCGGCGGCTTGCTTGGAATTCTCGGTCTGGTCCTCTTCCTGATCGAGCATCGTGGAAGACTGACGACCAGACACTCATGAAATCTCGGCAGCCGCCTGACGAATGGTCTGCATCAGGATGGACATCGGCAGGCTTGGTGTCGCGTCCGTACGAAGCGTGAGGCCAACGGGGCCGCGCGTTTCCGTCGTATCGAGCGGAAGTGCTGCCAGGACGCCATCCTCAATGTCACCCGCAACGACGCCGCTGGAAATGATCCAGATGGCATCGCTCGACCGGACGAAAGCACGGCCGAACGAGTCCGATACAGTCTCTACCTGATTGGAAAGAGGCCCAGCACCATTTGCAATCAGGAACTGCTCTACAAATGGTCGGATGATCGAACCGCGCGTCGGCATAAGCACCGGGTAATCGCCGAGACTGGCGAAGATCGGTCCTCTTTCTGTCAACAGCGGGTGCTCCGCCCTGACGATGAAGAGCACCTGCTCGGAATAGAGGTGCTCGAACGAGAAGCCGGTCATCTTTTCGGGCGGCGCCAATCGACCAACGACCAGATCCAGATCACCGGTTCTCAATTGCTCCAGGAGAACAGCGTTCTCTCCTGTCACGATCTTGATGCGGCTTCGTGTGCCTTCCGCCAGAAAAAGCTCCATAGCGCGCGGCATGATGCGGGTCGACACGGTTGGCAAGGCACCGATGCGAACAGGTGGGACGCTGTCCAACTGCTCCTGCGAGACTGAATCAATGCCCTGGCGCAACGCCGTCAGGGAGGCCGTTGCATGCCGGAGAAACACCTCCCCCGGTTTGGTGATCCTGATGCCGCGTCCATCTCGCTCGAAGAGTTCGACCTTCAAGACGTCCTCAAGTTCCCTTATCGTTTTCGTCACGGCAGGCTGGCTAATGTGCAGACTGTCTGCGGCCTTCACGACGCTCCGCTGCCGGGCGACCTCCACGAATGTCTGAAGGTGGCGGTACTTGATGCGCGATCCGATCAAATAATAACCCCTGAGTTAAGAATATGGCCTCAAAATCTTATTTTACCTAACCATTTGAGCGATGCAATAAAGAGCACGGAGGAACTCATCATGAAATTCTTGCGCATTGGCGATGTTGTAATCAGCCATGACATCGTCGGGGCTGACAGTGGCAAGCCCGCGATTGCCTTCATTAACTCGCTCGGAACGGATCAACGCATCTGGAGCCAGGTTGTTGAAGCGCTTTCGGATGAATTCACGCTTTTGACATTTGATAAGCGCGGACATGGCCTGTCGGATCTTGCTTCGCCGCCCTATCAGATCGAAAATTTCGCGGACGATCTGATCGCGCTGATTGAGCACTACGGCCTGCGCAATGTAACGCTCTGCGGACTTTCCATCGGTGGGTTGATTGCGCTCAGCACCTACGACAAGCGCCCGGATCTCATTCGAGGTCTCTTCTTCGCAGACACGGCACATAAAATCGGTACGCCGGAATTCTGGGCAGCGCGCATTGGTGCGGTGGAGAGCGGCGGGATTGGGAGCATACTCGAACCCATCATGTCACGCTGGTTTACGGGTCCGTACCGTACGAATGGAAACGCGGATTATCGAGGCTACTGCAATATGCTCCTTCGTCAGCCTGTCGAAGGATATGCCGGCGCTTGTGCAGCCATTCGGGATGCAGACTTCACCGATGTCGCAAAGCGTATCGCGGTCCCCGCGCACTGCGTTGCCGGCGCGGAAGACGGTTCCACCCCTCCGGAACTGGTGCGTTCGCTTGCCGACCTCATTCCGTGTTGCGGTTTCGAGATCATCGAAGGAGCGGCGCACATACCCTGTGTCGAGACGCCGGAACTCTTCACCGGCATTCTCCGCCGTTTTCTATCCGCCCTTTGACTGGAGCCGATCATGACCGACCGTACAGATGTCTCGGACCGTTATCGCCAAGGAATGGTCACGCGCCGTTCCGTTCTGGGTGATGCGCATGTTGACCGCGCCAATGCCAATGAGACACCCTTTGATCAGCCCTTTCAGCGCCTGATTACAGAGGCAGCCTGGGGAACGGTCTGGTCAGGCACTCACTTTTCGAAACGCGAACGGTCCATTGTGACGATCGCACTTCTCGCTGCCCTCGGTCAGGACGATGAGGTAGCCATGCATATTCGTGCCACGGCGAATACAGGCGCGACAAAAGAGGATATCCGCGAGGTACTCCTCCATGTCGCAATCTATGCCGGAGTTCCGGCAGCAAATCATGCCATCAAGATAGCAAAATCGGTCTATGCCGAGATGGAGGCGTCAGCCGGCGCCGAGGAGGTTACGAAATGAAAAATACATTGCCCGAAACGGGAGGGTTCTTCGCTCGAGACAGAGCCATGCACCCGCCTGCATTGACACCCGGTTACAAGACTTCGGTGCTGCGCTCGCCCCAGCGCGCCCTGATATCCCTTGAAGGTACGAAGAGCGAAATTACCGGCCCGGTTTTCGGCCACAACATGATAAACGAGTTCGACAACGATCTGATCGTCAACTACGCCAAGCCCGGCGAAATGGCGATTGGCCAGCGTATTCTCGTGCATGGTCGTGTATTGGATGAACGCGGTCTCGGCGTTGCAGGCGCTCTCGTCGAATTCTGGCAGGCCAATGCGGGTGGTCGTTATCGGCACAAGAAAGAAACCTATCTTGCGCCGCTCGATCCGAACTTCGGCGGCTTCGGCCGGTGCGTGACGGATGAAAACGGCTATTACTGGTTCAAGACCATCAAGCCAGGTCCCTATCCTTGGCCAAACGGCGTGAATGACTGGCGCCCGGCGCACATTCATTTCTCGGTGTTCGGTCACGGCTTCGCCCAGCGGCTGATTACACAGATGTATTTCGAGGGCGATCCGCTGATCTGGATTTGTCCGATCGTCAAAACCATTCCGGATGAGGAAGCGATCAAGCGTCTCGTTGCACCGCTCGATATGAACAACACGATCCCGATGGACATGCGCGCCTACAAATTCGATATCGTTCTGCGCGGTCGCCGCTCGACCTTCTTCGAGAACCGCAAGGAGGGCAACTGATATGGTACAGCCGCTGAATTATTTGAAGGAATCTCCTTCCCAGACAGCCGGTCCGTATGTGCACATCGGCTGCACGCCAAACTTCACAGGCATTCACGGTGTCTATGAAACGGATCTCGGATCGGGTCCACTTTACAACGAAAAGACCCGTGGCGAGCGGATCACGATCCGTGGCCGTGTCATAGATGGCTCAGGTACGCCATTGCGGGATGCGCTGATCGAAATCTGGCAGGCAGACAGCGACGGTTTCTACAACAGTCCATCGGAGACACGCGGGACCGCCGATCCCCATTTCGCCGGTTGGGGACGATGCCCCGCCGACATGACCACAGGCGAATTCGTATTCGAGACCATCAAGCCGGGCCGAGTGCCTTTCAATGATGGTTCGTTGATGGCGCCTCATGTTACGTTGTGGATCGTTGCACGCGGCATCAATATCGGTCTGCACACGCGTATGTACTTTTCTGACGAAGAAGCGGCCAACGCGCAGGATCCCATCCTGAACCGGATCGAGCATCGTGTGCGCGTGCCAACGCTCATCGGCAAGCGCGAGGGCGATACGGTGACCTTCGACATTCACCTGCAAGGTGAGAACGAGACCGTATTCTTTGATATCTGAGGCCCTATGAACGCGACCGCCTTCGCCCATCCTTTTCTCTCCGGTCTGTTTGGAGAAGATGAAATCTCTGAACATCTGGGGGCGGAGGCGGACATTCGCGCGATGCTGACATTCGAAGCCGCGCTTGCGCACGTGCAGGCTGAAGCTGACATGGTTCCGCAAACCGCCGCTCATTCGATTGTTGCGACGTGCAAGAACTTCTGGCCTGACATGGGTCAGTTGAAGGCGGGTGTTGCGGCAGATGGTGTTGTCGTCGCAAATCTCGTCAAACAGCTCCGCGCCGCCCTGCCTTCCGAAGTGGCCGGGCACCTGCACTACGGAGCAACAAGCCAGGATGTCATCGACACAAGCCTCATGCTGAGGCTGAAGTCGATCTTTCCGATCCTCATCCGTCGGCTGCAATCCGTGATCGAACACCTCGCGAAGCTGAACGAGGCGCATGGATCGCGCTCACTCATGGGATATACCCGCATGCAGGCGGCGATCCCGATCACCGTCGGCGATCGTGTCTCGGCGTGGCAGGCGCCGCTCGAACGCAGCCTGCAACGCTCCATTGAAATGCTGAAGGCAGGATTTCCGGTCCAGTTCGGAGGAGCTGCCGGGTCTCTCGACAAGTTCGGTGCTCAGGGGCAGGCGCTTCGAGCCGCCTTGGCCGCAGAGCTTGGTCTTGTCGATTGGCCGCAATGGCAAAGTCAACGCGACCTTATAGTTGACCTTTCCAACCTGCTGTCGCTTATCACAGGCAGCCTCGGCAAGTTCGGGCAAGACATTGCCTTGATGGCCGAGATCGGCGGCGAGATCGCCATGTCCGGCGGAGGTGCATCCTCCGCCATGGCACACAAGCAGAACCCGGTAACGGCAGAAATACTGGTCACGCTGGCGCGTTTCAACGCCGTTCAGGTCTCTGGAATGCATCATTCGCTCGTGCATGAGCAAGAACGTTCCGGTGCTGCCTGGAGCCTTGAATGGCTCATTCTGCCGCAGATGCTGCTTGCAACCGGCGCTTCCCTTCTGCAGGCAAACAAGCTCGCGTGTTCCATCACCTCGCTGGGCCGTGATTGAAAGTTGAACCGGCGCTCTGGATAAAACTATTCCGAACCGGAGTGGTAAAGTTAGCATTTACCATTCTCTGGTAAGTCTCTGTTAGCTAATCCCCGTTGAACGGGCGCATCCGGACATTCCGGTGTGCTGAAGCAAGCAGAGTGTTGGTGTAATGCGTTTTCCGGTCTTGCCTGCCATTTTCATCGGCTGCATCCTTCTTGGGGGCTGCCGTTCCAGTGGACCCGAGGATGCGCTTGACCTCGCTCCTTCCAAGGAAACGACAAGTGCGCTGACCCCAGTCACGCCCCCGGCTTCGATTGGCAATAGTGCGGCGCAGACCTCGGCCCGAGCGGCAGCCGTGCCTTCGCAGCCAATGCCACAATCAGCACCGGAACCTGCACCCCACGAACTCGCCTGGGCGGGATCTGCCGCGCCTCATGCACAAGCGCTGGATGTTCAGCAAAGTCAGGTCGGCATGCCCATGCCATCAGCGCGTCCAGTCGCGATGATGATGCCGCAGGACCCTTCGCCATCCGCCTCTGCCAAGGGTCCGAGGATCTACAATCAGCGCTTCCGCGATGCGAAACCGATCAATTTCGGGAAGATCACGCCGCGCCATCATCCCGTTCACGGAGTCGATGTTTCGCGCTGGCAGGCCGATATCGATTGGCCAACCCTGCGTACGCAGGGTGCGAACTTTGCCTTCATCAAGGCGACAGACGGCGGCGATCATCTCGATCCGATGTTCAGAACGAACTGGCGCAAGACCAAGGAAGCTGGCATCAAGCGCGGTGCCTATCACTTCTTCTACTGGTGCCGGGTAGCAAGCGAACAGGCAGCCTGGTTCATTCGGAACGTGCCAAAGGACCCCGACGCGCTGCCGCCGGTGATCGATGTCGAATACAATCACCTTTCCGACTGCAAGCGCAGACTGTCGCCAGAGAAGATCCGCGAGAAGATGCAGGTCTTCATGGACATCCTCGAAAAGCACTACGGCAAGCGGCCGATCATCTACACGGCACCGGATTTCTATGCCGACAATCTACGCGGAGCCTTCCCGCACCATCCCTTCTGGCTGCGGGCGGTTGCGCAACACCCCTCGCTGGTCTATCCGGATCGCCGCTGGCTGTTCTGGCAATATTCCGGTTCCGGCCTTTCCCAGGGCGTAGACGGCAAAATCGACCTCAACGTCTTCTACGGCAGCGAAGCCGATTGGCATCGCTGGTCTTCGGGACGGGGCTGACCAGAGTCTCAGTCGCGCGGCGTCAACCCGCCGCCCGGCTGAGCATGCCGAACAGATCGCGTGGATCGTCAGGATCGGCAATCATGTCCAGTTCCTCGAAGAACTGGGTGTCACGGATTTTCTCGCGAACATATCGAAGCGCTGAAAAATCTTCGATAGCGAAGCCAACACTGTCGAAAAGCGTGATCTGGCGTGGATCACGGCGTCCCTCTGTCTCACCTGTCACCACACGCCACAGTTCGGTGATGGGGTAGTCTTTCGGCATCTGCTGGATCTCGCCTTCAATCCAGGTCTGCGGAGGATATTCGACGAACGTATCCGCCCGCTTCAGGATATCCGGGTGGAGTTCGGTCTTGCCGGGGCAATCTCCACCAATCGCATTGATATGCACGCCAGCGCCGACCATGTTGTCGGTCAGGATGGTTGCAAAGGCTTTGTCGGCAGTACAGGTCGTGATGATATCAGCACCCTCAATGGCTGCCTGAGCCGAAGTGCATGCAACCGTTTCCAAGCCACTGCCCGCAAGATTGCGGAGGGCTTTTTCAGTCGCCTTGGGGTCAATATCGAAAAGCCGAACGCTCTCGATGCCCAGTACGGCACGCATGGCAAGCGCCTGAAATTCGCATTGAGCGCCGTTGCCTATGATCGCCATTGTCCGGCTGGATTTCGGCGCCAGATGTCTGGCTGCCATGGCAGAGGTTGCGGCTGTGCGCAGAGCCGTCAGTACAGTCATCTCTGTTTGCAGGACGGGGTAACCCGTGGCGACATCGGCCAAAAGTCCGAAAGCCGTGACGGTCTGCAAACCCTGCGCCATGTTCTTCGGATGACCGTTCACATATTTGAAGCTGTAGATCTGACCGTCAGATGTCGGCATCAACTCTATGACACCGTCATGGGAGTGCGAGCCAAGTCTCGGCGTCTTGTCGAATTCCGGCCAACGTGCAAAGTCGGCTTCTATTGCGTCCGTCAACTCCTTCAGGAAAATCTCGACCCCGACATGATGAACCAGTCGCATCATATTGGCGACACTGACGAACGGTACGAGCGCCTTTTTCGATGGAGCGAGCAACATATTCACCTCGTTGGTTGAACCTGGTTCTAAGTGTGCCCGTTGCCAAACTTATAGAAAAGATCAAGTTTGTGTTGAAACCGATAGCGAACTGAGCAATTTGATCTGCCAACTTAGCTGAACGGACATTTTGATGAACAGGCCGCATTACATTCCAGACGATCTCGATCGCCAATTGATTGCACAATTGCGGATCGACGGACGCGCATCCCTATCGAAACTGGCCGAGTTGCTGGATGTGGCGCGAGGCACTGTTCAGAACCGCCTCGATCGGCTTCAAGAATCGGGCATACTTCTGGGCTTCACAGTGCGCGTCAGGGAGGAGTTCGATTCCCAGAGCGTTCAGGCCATCATGATGATCGAAGTCACAGGCAAGGCGACCGGGCAGGTTATCCGGAAGCTGCGTGGCATTGCGGAAATCAACAGTCTGCACACCACCAACGGCAACTGGGATCTCGTAGCGCAGATTCGTGCCGCCAATCTGGGGGAATTCGATCGCGTCCTTCGTGAAGTCAGGATGATCGAAGGGGTTTCGAACAGCGAAACAAGCCTGCTGTTGAGCAGCGTCTAATCATATACTTGACGGAGACCGGTCGCTATCGGTAACGCTTGGTCCCCGTGGTCATGCGTCAGTCCATCGACCGCGTCGAGGAGGATGACATGCTGATCAATATCGACCCACTGCTCTCGCCGGATCTGCTACATATTCTCAGGGCGATGGGCCATGGCGATGAAATTGCCATAGTCGACGCGAATTTTCCGGGAACGACGAATGCCCAGCGGCTCGTGCGGCTGGACGGGATCAGCGTCACAAGGGCGACGGAAGCGGTTCTTTCCGTCATGCCACTCGATGATTTCGTCGAGGTTCCGGCCGTCACCATGGAGGTCGTTGGCAATCCGGATGAAGTTCCGCCTGCCGTGCAGGAACTGCGGGCTATCGTCGGTGACCGTGGACAGTGCGGCACGCTGGAGCGCCACGCGTTTTACGCACGGGCAAAACAGTGCTTTGCCATCATTCAGACCGGAGAAACACGCCTGTACGGCAACATCGTTCTGAAAAAAGGCGTTGTGCGCAGTTGAGGCAACGGTTGCGTGGTGAGGCTGACCCCGATCCGTCTCCTCTGGCCGCGCGTTTCCGACGCTTCCAATCCGCTTGTCCGCAGTGATTTGAAATCTCATACCAATATTGCCGGAGCAGCCGGATCGCTTTCTCTTCATCTGAAGATCGCCGGTTTATAAAAGCAGCAGATACGTATGTTCGTGAATGAAGGACCGACTTGAATGACGAAGGCCTGTGAGATCGCCTGGTTTTCCGCGTTATGCGATGACGATTACCAGTTCCTTGGCGTTCCTGATCCAAGGCTGCAGTCCAGCTTCGAGCACTGTCGGGATATCGTCCTTCAGGCCGAAAGCGGAGGTTTCGATAACATTCTGCTCCCTTCCGGTTACGCGCTTGGCATTGATACCACGGCCTTTGCATCGGCCATGGCCGTCCTGACCCAGCGGATCAAGCTGTTGATGGCGCTTCGTATGGGGGAAGCATGGCCCGCCCAGCTTGCGCGCCAGATTGCGACAATAGACCGGATGGCAGGCGGTCGCCTGGCTATCAACATCATTTCCAGTGATCTCCCGGGAGAAGCCTTGGCCAGTGGGCCGCGCTATCAGCGAACGATCGAAGCGATGACGATCCTGCGATCACTCCTGAACGGAGAGAGCGTTGATCACGACGGGACCTTCTGGAAGCTGAAGGTCGAGCCACCGCGTATTTCCACGCTTTCCGGACGCTGCCCGCAATTCTATTTCGGCGGTCTTTCCGAAGATGCGCGTCATGCAGCGGCAGTCGGCGCTGATGTTTACCTCATGTGGCCGGACCGCATGGAGGCTGTCAAGGATGTCATCAGCGATCTCACAGAGCGCGCGAAAGGCCAGGGCCGCACGCTTCGCTTCGGTTATCGCGTCCATGTCGTGGTGCGCGAAACGGAGGCTGAGGCGCGCGAAGCTGCAGACCGGCTGCTTTCGAAACTGGACGATGCGACCGGCGCTGCAATTCGTGCGAAATCACTGGACAGTCAATCCGTGGGTGTTCGCCGTCAGGCCGAATTGCGTGAGCAGTCGGCAAATGATGGCTATGTCGAGGACAACCTCTGGACCGGGATCGGTCGGGCAAGGTCCGGATGTGGCGCTGCGATCGTCGGCGATCCGGACCAGGTTTTGGCCAAATTGAAGGCCTATCAGCAAGCAGGCATCGAAGCCTTCATTCTGTCCGGCTACCCTCACGCTGCGGAAGCGGACCTGTTTTCGCGATACGTACTTCCCCGCATCGAGCATGGAAAGCTATAAGCAACCATCTGCAGGTGGTTTTCAGCAGACTTATCTTCCGTGACCGGGATCATGATGGAAAGCGCGAGCAAGCCAAAGACGTCTTCCAAGCTCGAAGCCAAACGGATACGCAATCGCGATGCGATCAAGCAGGCGGCTTGGTATGTCTTCGCGCATCATGGGCTGGACGGATCCACTGTGCGCGACATCGTTGCTCACAGCGGCATTTCCATTGGAACCTTCTATAACTATTACGGGACACGGGAAGCCGTTTTCCAGGAGCTACTGGCCGACCTGACAACGGAGATCCGCAGGCGATCCAACGAGGCTCGCGGGAAGGAAACGGAACTGGAGGCGATGCTGCAATCCAGCTATCGCGGTTTTCTGGAATTCATTCTCGGGATTGAGCATGCGCTCGATTTCTGTGCACGCAACCAGCACCACATCCGCTCCTACCTGTTTAAACTCTCGGCCACCACCGGCATCGTCGATGACCTCATCCTCGATCTGCAGCGCACGCTTCCCAACAACAGCTTTGGACAGGGTGAACTGAAGCAGATCGCAACATTGATAGTGGCCAATGGTCTCGAACTTCTTCTGCAATCGCGTGACGAGGCGGAGGCAGATATCTTCACAGCCAGCGTTCTCCTGGTTCGCGTTCTTGTCGGCGGCATAGCCAATCTCGGATCCGGCAATCAGAATTGACGCTTGCGTCAATTTTGCTAGTGTCTGTTCGGGGTGGGGGACAAGACATGACGATTGCCGATTTCATTATCGTTGGAGCGGGTCCGGCGGGGTGTGCGCTGGCCGCGGGCCTGGCAAAATCGAAACGTGCGCCGCAGGTCGTGCTGATCGAAGCAGGTGGCTCAGATCCATCGCTGTTTTCTCAGATTCCCTTGGGTCTTGCGACGCGTGTTCCCTGGAGAAACCGCGAGAACTATGCATTCGAAACGATCCCGCAGCCGGGCATGAACAACCGCAAAGGCTATGTGCCCCGTGGCCGTGGCCTCGGTGGTTCCAGCCTGATCAACGCCATGATCTACATTCGTGGGCAGCGTCAGGATTACGATCACTGGGCGGCCCTTGGGTGCAGAGGCTGGGGCTGGGCGGACGTGCTTCCATTCTTCAAGAGAGGCGAGACCAACAGCAGAGGCTCGGACGACCATCACGGAGGCGACGGTCCGCTGCGTATCACAGATCTCACAGCGCCCGGAGCCGCGACTTACGCCTTCCTGGAAGCGGCAAAGCACTGCGGATTTCCACTCAATGAAGACTTCAACGGCGCAGATCAGGAAGGCGTCGGTCTCTATCAGGTCTTTCAGCATCAGGGAAAACGCTTCAATGCTGCAGAGGCTTATCTCGGTACCGCCCCCTATCCGCAAAACCTGCAGGTGATGACGAATATCGAGGTTGAGAGCGTTGTCTTCGAGCAACGGACAGCCGTCGGCGTAAAGATCAGGTCTGGCGGGAAAGAAACCGTGATACGGGCGAGGCGTGAAGTCATTCTATCCGCCGGTGCCATTGGCTCGCCACACCTTCTTCAGCTCTCTGGCATCGGACCGGGAGACGCTCTGCGCTCTCATGGCATTGACGTCGTCTACAATGCACCGGATGTTGGCGAAAATCTGCAGGACCATGTGGATTATGCTGCCAACATCCTGTCCCGATTAGACGGACTTGTGGGTTACACGCCAAAGGCGCTGGGCAATATCGCCAAGGCAGCCTTTGAGTACCGGAAGAGGACAGGGTTACTGACCAGCAACGTTGCCGAGGCTGGAGGATTTGTTCGCAGCCGCCCGGAGGTCGACCGACCGGACCTGCAGCTGCATTTCTGTATTGGTCTGGTGGACGACCATGCGCGAAAAATGCATGTCGCGACCGGATATGCGCTCCATGTCTGTGTATTGAGACCCGAGAGTCGCGGTCGCGTGACCCTTTCGTCCGGTCGCCCCAGTAGTAAACCTCTCATTGATCCCCGGTTCTTTTCCGACGAGAGAGATCTGGACCTTCTCGTGAGGGGCGCTCGGATCGTGCATGACATTGTCGAGGCGCCTCCACTTGCCGGTTCCGCATCACGTCCACTCTATCCGATCGATTTCACGAATGAGACTCAGGTGAAACAATTCGTCCGCGAACATGCAGATACGATCTATCACCCGGTCGGCACCTGCCGTATGGGAGGGGATGAGAGGTCTGTCGTTGACCCGACACTCAAGGTTCGGGGCGTGGATAGACTTCGGGTGGCAGATGCCTCCATCATGCCGACCCTGATCAGCGGCAATACGCAGGCGCCGTCCGCCATGATCGGCGAAAAGGCGGCCGCTCTTATTCTTGACGAGGCAGTTTAAGTGGCAGAGTTTCAGCAGGTCTTTCAATCGATGCACCTCGCCTCGCGGAGTGGACCCGAGGCGACCTATTCGGAACGCATCGACAGGCTTGGTCGACTGGAAAAACTGCTTTCTGACAATGTGGAAGCGCTTTGCAAAGCGATATCCGCCGATTTCAACTGGCGATCGGATACGGAAACAAAGCTTCTGGAGATACTGCCGTTACTTCGCGGGATTCGCCATGCAAAACGGCATCTAGCGCGCTGGATGAAAGAGCAGCGGCGGAAGGTCGATCTGGCATTCCAGCCGTCAAGGGCATGGGTTCGCTACGAAGCGCTGGGTGTGGTGGGCATCATTGCGCCCTGGAACTACCCGCTTGCGCTTGCAATAGCGCCGCTGACGGATGCTCTGGCGGCAGGCAACAGGGTCATGGTCAAACCATCGGAACAGACGCCCAGCTTTTCGGACCTGTTGGCGAAGCTAATTTCCGAAAACTTTGCCGCGGATGAGGTTTCCGTCGTCCTGGGGGATGTTTCGGTCGCTCAGGACTTTGCAAGACTGCCGTTCGATCATCTGCTCTTCACCGGATCGACAGAGGTCGGTCGATCGATCATGCGTGCGGCGTCGGACAACCTCACACCGGTCACACTCGAACTCGGAGGAAAATCCCCAGCCATTGTCTGCGAGGATTTTTCGATCGACGCCGCGGCTCGCTCCATCAGCTTCGGCAAGTTCATCAATGCGGGCCAAACTTGCATCGCGCCAGACTACGCGCTCGTGCCCCGTCAGGGCGTTGACCAGTTTGTCGATGCTGTCATGAACCACGTGGCACAAGCCTATCCGAACCCGGCATCCAACCGGGACTACACATCCATCATTTCCGAAAGGCATCTGGTACGTCTCAGGAATGCTGTGCAAGAGGCAGAAGCCGCGGGAGCACGGGTTGTCCAGTATGCCGGAGAGACACCCGATCGCGTGATGCTTTACCCGAAACTGGTGGTTGATCCGCCGCGCGACGGCCTGCTGATGCAGGAAGAAATCTTTGGGCCTGTGCTGCCCGTTGTCCCATACGACACGGTGGATGAGGCCATTGCTTTCGTGAATTCGAAGCCACGGCCGCTTGCTCTCTATCTGTTTACCGACAGTGAAGAGATGCAGTCAAAGATCATCGGCAATTGCAAATCAGGCGGCGTAACCGTCAACGGTACTTTGCTGCATTACGCTATGGAAAACTTGCCTTTCGGCGGAATTGGACCAAGTGGCATAGGCGCCTATCACGGCAGGGACGGGTTTCGTCGGTTCAGTCACGCCCGCGCCGTCCATAAGATCGGCAAAATCAACATGTTTGAAAAGCTGGGTCCACCCTGGGGGCTCCTCCTTCGTCTGACATTGCGGATACTCGGCAATATCAGGTGAAGCGCAATTGGCCGGACGTATGCCAGGGTATGGAAGCCAAAAAAGCCTGCAGCATCTGGGGAGCTGCTGCAGGCCAGCGGTGAAAGGCTTGCGGGCGCACAGCCTTTCACCAAGGTAGGCTCCCTAAAGACCGAGCGACGCAAGCCCGGCCAATACACGAGCCTTCGCCTTGTTCGGAAGATCGTTCGCTTTCACGGCGGCCAGATTTGCCGGAGCATCTCCCACGACGATGACACCTGCCATGCCCATGCCGACATGCGGCGCGCATTTCACAACATAGGCTCCCGGCAGATCAAGCGTCACCTTGACTTCTTCATTCATCTTGCCCTTGAAGGCCTGCGCTCCTGCGGGAATAAGATTTGCCACCGCTTCTGCGTTGTGGCTTTTGTCCGTCGGGGTGAAAATGACCGTGTCGCCGGGTGCCACCTTGATGGCTGCCGGCTCAAACACCATGGCTCCGTCAGTGCCCTTGTTCAGCATTTGAACGTGATGTTCGGCAGCGTTTGCCAGACCGGCAAAGGCCATTGTCGCGGTGATAGCTGCAGCGTACAGCGAGAAAATACGTGGGCTCATTGTCTTGCTCCTTCAGGAAGGTCGGTTGCGACCTTGAATGGCAGGAGAATAGCTGGACTGTCAGAACCGTCTTTGCGCAATGGCAAAGAGCAGGACGGATTGGGCCACAGCGCTCAAAGCTTGGCACTGTCGGCAAGAGCCTGAAGGCGGGTCACATCACGAACCGTCAGTTTCTGACGCCCGCCTTCCACAAGACCATCACCTTCCCAGGCACTGAGGATGCGCGAGACAGTATGAAGGGTGGTACCGGTCATTTCGGCAATGTCCTGGCGTGTGATCGGAAAGTCGATGCGAATACCGCCTTCGGCAGCCCTCCCGGCCTGTTTGGTCAACCGCAGAACGGCATGCGCGACGCGACGCTCGACCTCCTGCGTCGACATTTCTCGAATTCGCGTATGCGCCTCCTCGAGACGCGCGCCGATGGTGTTCAACGCACTAGCAGCAAGAACGGGGCTGCGATCGATGAAATGCGGCCAGAGATCGGTCGGCCAACAAATCGTAAGGCTCTCGATGACGCTGAGGGCGGTGCCGGGGTAATCAGGCCTTCGTAACGCTTTTGCAAAGCCGAACAGGTCGCCCGGATGCACAACGCGCACGATGATCTGCTGACCATCCGGTGTCACCTGTGTGACCTTCAGGCGACCGTTCAGCAGCAGAAAGAAATGCGAGGCAGGTGCGCCCTGCTCAAAAACCGCCTCACCGGAAGGCACCCGTCGTGTGATAGCGCGCGAAAGCAGTTCTTCGATTTCCACATCGGGCATTTTCTCGAAAAGAGCGAATGAGCGAAGAACGCTCTTGTCAATTTTTACCACGACCGTTCCCCCGGCTGAGGCCCATAAGGGCCCAAAGTCGGGGCACTTTAGCATGCAGGAATGAGTGCGATTTGTTAGAGATCAAATCCAGTCGGGCAGATGTCGCCGCAAGCGGGCAAGCCATGGCTCATCCCGCACAAGGCGAAAGCCGAGGTTTGCAGGGGGTGTTCCAACCGCGCAGCCGCCGGATTTCGGTTCGCGCACAAAGGAACTCATGGGAGAACGATGCCTGCCCACCGTCACATAGACGCCGCAGGCCACATCCTGCTTTGTGGCACCGGCATTGCTGCCAAGCTCCACGCGCCTGTGACAGGTTGAGGTCCACTCCCAGATATTACCTGCAAAATCTGCGAGCCCGCTTTCCGCTTCACCGAATGAACCGGCTGGTTGCGGGCGTGCATCCATGGGTTTGCGACGTGTCTCACGATCATAATCGGCAAGCCAGCGAATGGCGGGATTGGTAGTATCAGTATCCACGCCCAGCGCATCATCAGGAAATTTCTCTCCTGCCGCCATGGCCATTTCACGATCCGTTGGCAGACGCCATTGCTCGCCCGTGGCCTCACTCAGCCAGGCGGCATAGGCCGTCGCATCATCAAAGCTCATGCCGGTGGCGGGGAAATTGCTCCGCGCCGACACGGAGCGATCCGCAGGTTTGCAGCGCCTTACTTCTACACAGCGTTCATAGTCCGCTTCGCTGACCTGATATTTCATGATGGTCAGCGGAATGCCTTTGCCTTCCACTTTCAGCAAGGGTGCATCGACCGCAAAGCCGTTGCGATAGAATTCGCCATCCTGCCGGTAGGAGAATTCGTGCGGCAGAACCGAGATCGTCGGTGATGACTCTACGCTGCTATCTCTGGCAGCGAACGTCAGGCTTTTGACCTGTGAGGCCACGCCACCGGACAAGGCCACAAGCAGAATTGCTGGAAGGGCAATGGATCTGATCGAGCTTGTTCCGGTGGTCATGCCGCACCTGTTTTAACCTTGAGGCTCTCCGCACCAGATGCGGAGAGTAATTTCGATTTCGGACAAAGGGTCAATGTGTGTTGGGCGAAAGCACTGCGGTCATCAGATCATTGTTCCATTGACCTTCGACCTTGAAATGGGCGGCAGCACCCTTCTCGAATGCCTCGATTAGGTTGTGGTTCACATAGGCATAGATGCCCGGCTGCTGGAACGTGTAGAGCGCGGCCCCGGCGGCACCACCTGGAATGAACCACGTCTCCTGATCGAGTTCCGGCGGATTGGCGAACTTGCCGGTTGCCCAGACATAATCCCCATGCCCACCGATCAGGTGCGGGCGCGTATCGCGATTGGCCTGCGAATGGAGGATCAGAACCTTCTCGCCGACTTTGGCCTTCAGGGCGTTCTCGCCAGTCAGAGCTCCCACCTTACCGTTGAACACGATGTGGCTTGGCGTCAGCGTCCGCATCACCTCGAGCACATCGGCATAGGCGTCGCCGTGGCTTTCGTATTTCTTGTATTCGCCGTTTGCATCGCGGGGAACGTAGAAATCCTGTTCGCCGACGTAATAGGCGCGGTCATAGGTAATTTCCTGACCCTTGTGATCCTTTAGGCCCTCGCGCGGCAGAACCATAATTGCACCGTTCATGCCCGAGGTGACATGCCACGGAACCATGCCGGGAGGTGCGCAGTGGTAGACGAAGACGCCGGCCTTCGTTGCCTTGAAGCGCATGATCGCCTTTTCGCCGGGGTTTACGACCGTCAAGGCGCCGCCACCCAGCGCACCCGTTGCCGAATGGAAATCGATATTGTGTTGCAGGGTGTTCGTATCGGGATTGACCAGCGTCAGTTCGACATAGTCGTCCTGATGGACCACGATCATGGGGCCAGGCACCGAGCCATCGAAGGTCATGGCATGCACTTCGGTTCCGGCATCATCAACGATGATTTTCTTTTCCTCGATCGTCAGGGTGACTTCGTAGATCTTGGGAGCGCCTTCTGCCTTCTGCGTATGCGGGTGAACGAAGGGAGGCTTGACCAGAGCAAGCTTCACCCGCTCAAGCTTGGAGAGGTCCGGTTGGTGCGGAACCGTTGCAACGGGGTTTGCGGCCTTCGTCGCCGTGGCCGCAACCAGCGGCACGATTGCGCTGGCGAATGCGGCACCGCCCAACATGGTACGTCTGGTCAGTTCAAAATTTCTGGGCATCGACTTGGTCTCCTGTCTGGAACGGAGCAGTGCCGTTCTTCGAGACAGATAAAAACCCAATTCGAACCGTCGCTCTTTGCTCCAAAACAACAAGCTCGATCTATTTCTTCTCAGTAATTGTCATTGCGCAAAGAACAGACGCGCCAGAATATTAGCATTGCTATCATATTCAGGAGCAATCACATGACACATGCAGCACAGAATGCGGATGCTGGCACGATCAGAACAATCCGCGGCCTTTCGCCCAACCAGCTCACGCTGTTTTCCTACGGGTTTCGACCTTTTTTCCTGGGAGCAGTCATCTGGGCCCTCATCACCATGGCACTGTGGCTTCTGGTACTAAGAGGCACGATCGAGGTCGCCGGGGATTATGGGCTCAAAGCCTGGCACGCCCACGAAATGCTTTTCGGCTTCGGTTCAGCAGTGCTCGCCGGCTTTCTGCTGACAGCTATTCCAAACTGGACGGGAAGGCTGCCCGTCTCGGGTCTGCCTTTGGCTGGTCTCTTTGGTCTCTGGGCCATCGGGCGGCTATCGCTTTTGCTGGTCCCGCTGGTGGGTGCGCTTCCAGCAGCGGCGCTAGAGGCGCTTTTTCTTCCGGCCTTATTCTTCATCTGCGCCCGTGAAATCATCGCCGGACGCAAATGGGCGGATTTGAAGGTTCTTGCCGGTGTAGCCGCGCTAACCCTCTCCAATCTCTGCTTCCATCTCGAAGTCATTCTATGGCAGGGACCGGATCATTCCGCGCGCCTTGCCGTCTCTGCCTATGTCATGCTGATCATCATCATCGGCGGGCGGATTTTACCAAGCTTTACTCGCAACTGGCTGAACAAGCAGGGCCGCACGGATTTCCCGACACCGTTCAATGGCTTCGATAAAGCGGCCATCCTGGTAAGCCTGCCAGCCCTTGGCCTCTGGGTCGCGCTCCCGAATGCACTTGCAACAGCAATCTTCGCCGTTCTGGCCGCAGACTTGCATATTGTGCGGCTGATCCGGTGGCGCGGCTGGACGACAGCAAGCGATCCGATCGTGGTCGTGCTCCACATCGCCTATGCCTTTGTGGCGCTCGGCTTTTTTGCGATTGCAGGCGCGGCGCTGGATCTGCTTGAACCGACCGCGGCACTGCATATCCTGACAGTCGGCACGATCACGTCCATGATGCTGGCGGTGATGACACGCGCCACCCGTGGCCACACAGGTCGCGAATTGAAAGCGTCGCGCATGACGTGCATCAGCTACACCGCGTTGTTCCTCTGCGCACTCGTGCGACCGCTTTCAACGCTTTTTCCCGCTCACCTGCCTGAGATCTACGGACTGGCGGGACTGTTGTGGCTCACGGCTCTTGGACTGTATCTGGTTGAATATGGCCCGATGCTGGCCTTCAAACGCAGGCAGCCGCTTCACCGCTGAGCTACAAAAGCATCCATAGAAAATGCCGCGTCTCCCACTGGAAGGCGCGGCATTTTTGTTGGCAGGAATGAACCATTCAGGCTCGTATCATCGAGGGGTTCCATTCGGGCTCGTAGGTCAGTTCAACATCAACCGCATCCACATGCCCCTGCTCCAGAACCCGCTGACGCACAGCTTCTGTCAGAAACCCCGCCGCCGGGCAGCCACGAGCGGTCGTGGTCATCAGAATATGCGCCTGTCGTTCACTACGCATCTCGATCTTGTAGATGAGGCCGAGATCAACGATGCTCATGGCCGCTTCCGGGTCCATGACCGTGCAAAGGCTTTGCTCGATAAGTTGACTGACTAAAGGTTCAGACATCGCGGTTCCCCTCCCCCCGCCTGACCAGCATGCGAAACACGGTGCCGGTTTCATCGTGATTGCCAACCCACTGGTGGCCGCGCCGCTGCAACTCCGGAAACAGGAAGACCGGCTCTCGCGACAAAAGGGCAAAGAGAACCTCGCCCGGCTGCATTCCTTCCAGTTCGGCCAGGATTCGAACCATGGGCTGGGGAGGGTCGAGATCCGTCAGGTCCAGTTCCAGCACTGCTTCAGGCCAGATATCGGCGCTTGCGGCATCCTGGGAATGGGCCACACTTGCCGCCGCAGGCAGGAAGCAGACCTCGTAGTCTCCGCCGCCCAGTTCCCGCACCTGATGGCTGAAGCCTCGCCTGCGCATGACGTTGAACAGCGGCTCTGGCCGAAACGGTGCCAGCAACCGCAGGCCTTGCTGCGGCGAAAGCGCCTCTACGGCACTCATGATCTGGGGAAAGGGTTCGACCCCATTCGCCAGCAGCGGACGCACGTCCAGTTCTGCGAAATCCTGTGCCATGGCATCACTCCTGTCTGGCGGTTGCAATGAAAAGAAGAGGGCGTTGCGCGCCCTTTGGGAGTTTGAGAGCAAGTGGCACGTAGAATAACCTGCGTGCCCGGATGAATTCGATGATCAGGATCAAGACAGAGAAAGCCATTCCGCCAGAAGCGGTTCTGAACAGTGTCGGCAAATCTGCAGCAAGCCCAATGGCAGCGGAGCAGACAGCGGCGAAATACACAGCAAAGGCTATCCGCGCAGGCTTTTCGCGTACCAGATCCTGCACAGCCGGCACCGTCCCCCTGCCCATGGCAGGGCCGTATGTTTCAAGCCAGGTGAGAAACGGAATGATCTTGTAAAGTTGTGCAAGACCAAGGCCCGACAGCCAGCCCATCGCCAGCAGATAAAAGCCGGTCACGGCCAGTGGGCGAGAAAAATCTGCCAGCGCATCAGACGCGACAAGGCCTAGCCCGATAGGCAGAAAGGCGAGCGCCACAAGGCTGGCGAACATGTTGGGTTCTATCTTCTTGCGTCTTCTGGTTCTTGCGATGGCAATGACATCCCGCACATAGACAGCCGCAGCGATGGCCGCGAATGCCAGGGCAGCAAGGGTCATGAAGCCAGTGACGATGGCAAGCGAAGCAAGCAGGCACAGCAGTGCAAGCAGCGTGAAAGCCGGGACAAGGCGCGAACCGCGCCCACCATTCTGCGACAGAAGAAACATGGAAAACAGGCGATAGCTGACGCCGATCGCTGTCACTCCCATCCAGCCAACTAAACCGAAGCCCGCATGGATGGGAACCGCAAAGGCGGTGAGCGCAATCAGCCAAGGTAGCGCTGACACACCCGAAAGAACGAGCGTGAAGCAGAGGCCGAGCAGCAGAGTGGCAGTGAGGGCTGCGAGCCCTGTCAGCACGAAGACACCCGGCGGTGAATTGAGCGACAACGGCACGAGAGTGGCACCGCACATGAGGGCGACCAGCCCGAGACCGAGGCACAGCAGCAGCCCACCCGCTGGCAGAATGACCGGGGGCGCATCGATAAATCCCCCTAGTGAGGCAAAGCCCGACAGAAGGAGGGTCAGACCCGCCAAAATCAGCAGCAGGGCCGGGGCCGCGCAAGATGAAAAACGCAAGGACCGCGATGCCAGCACCGGCACGAATTGCAGGAGAGCGCCGCAAAACAGCAGACCGAGCCAGCCAAGGGCAATGGCATGGACGGTGATGAGTGTTGCCGGGTCCTGCCAAATCTCCTGCGGGAAGCCGAAGCCTGCCGCCATCAGGCAGAGCCCGATCAGGAGGAAGATCAGGGCGCATGCGAAATAGGACATGGTCCAGCGCGAAATGGATGCGCCCTGCATGAAACGTCACTCCTCAATGCGCCAGAAGTCAGTGTCCGCAGCAGCAACCACAGCCGCCACCGGCCTGCCGCCGGATTTCAACCCGCCAGACATCCGGCCCGGCTTCGAGATAGCTCCAACGGAATAGGTCCGGGTAGCGGCTATCGATCTGCATATGCAGCGGTTGCGGATCATGGTCGCTGGCCACATGCAGCGCATCGCCAGGAGCCAGATCGCCCAGCAACCCAAAGATGACCGGGTGACGCTGGCGGGGAGGAAGCAGACGAACATCAACTTCCTGAATGGGGGTAGTATTCATGTGAGAGCCTCATGATGAAGGAAATTCTGTGCTGGAATGAACCCGCACCATGAGACTAGGATCACCATCGTCCGGCTTCGTTGTTGCGCGACAAACAGCAGCGCATTTCATCGTGTGAGGGAGCGATAAATTGCCGGAAGCGACTGCGGAAGCTTGCCGATGTGGCCGACGATGGCAAAACCATTGCGCCCGAACATGGCAGGCAGATAACTACGGGCGTCCTTGTCAACGGTGACGGCGAAGACACTGGTTCCCGCTCGTCTGGATTCCGCGATGGCCTTGCGGGAATCCTCCAGTGCAAACCTCCCCTCATAATGATCGATGTCGTTCGGCTTGCCATCGGTCAGGATCAGAAGCAGCTTCCGGCGGTTCGGTTGTTTGACAAGTTCGGCATGAGCATGGCGGATGGCGGCTCCGATGCGGGTATAATAGCCGGGCTTCAAGCCCTCGATCCGCCGCTCGACGTCCGAGCTCATGGTTTCATCGAACGCCTTGACCGTCTCGATCTTCACCCAGTCGCGGCGGCGGGAGGTGAAGGTCTGGATGGAATAATGGGTGTCGCAAGCGCTCAAGCCATGCGCCAGAACACGCACCGCCTTCTTCTCCACATCCAGCACGCGATGATCATCGAACCAGGCATCGGTCGACAGCGACACATCCACCAGAAGCGTCACCGCAAGGTCGTGCCCCCTGGGGCTTGAGAGAAGATGGATGCGGTTTCCGCCGTCCCCTCCAGATGCCAGATCGGCACGCATGCGCACCACCGCATCAAGATCCAGTTCCGAGCCGTCCACCTGCGCCCGCAGGATTTCATGCCGGGGTCTGAGAATTTCAAACTGACGCCGCACCAGACGTACGAGATCGCGCATATCTGCGGTTTGCGGCTCAGAGGTTTCTGAAAGCGAAGCCGGGCCGGAAATGACGCGGCAATAATTCGGCATATAGCTCAAACTGCGGTAGTTCCACTCGGGGTAAGTGTTTTCAGCCTCAAGCGAACTGGTGTCCACCGCTTCCGGCGGCAAATCCAGATCGAAACGAAACTTGGCGGAAGGCCGCTCTTTACGTCTACCGAGCCGGATTTCATCCAGATCGCGGCTGGCATCATCGTTTTTATCATCGCTGTCATCGGTCGGACGATCGACATTGACCATTTCCGCCATGGCGAGAATTTTCTCGAAGCGGTTCAGAATGAAAGGGCTGCGCTCGCTTTTGTCCCGCTCGGTTTCACGTTCACCCTGAAAGAAGCCGGTGCCCTCTGCGGCAGCAGCGGCGGTGCTGCCGCCTTCATCGCCAGTTTCAGCTGTAGAAGATGCTTCCGGCCGCAGATCATGAACAGGCCAAAGTGGCACCAGCAGCAAAGGCTGGTAACCGACAGGTGCCTGTGCCGGAAAGATGGCGGGCATAATCTCATCGGCCAAGCCTGCGCCCCGACGAAGCAGAGCAATGGCGCGCGCTTCAACCAGCTTTTCGACGGGCGGAAGCACTGCTCTGCGACGCCCGGCCAAGCCAGCACGGCAAAGCGCGGCGTACCGGTGCCGCAAGCCGGGAAAAGCGTTTAAAACATGCTGAACCGTGGCAGAGGCCAGATCAAGACGTGCCAGATCTGCCCGCAGGGGATCACCCGGCTCCACTCCACCTGACGGCATTAAGGCCAGATAGGCGGCCAGCCAGATGTAGAGATCGCGGTTAAGTGCCCGTTCCGGAAAAATGTCGATGAGGGGCGGCAGGGCCATTGCCCCCTCCCCTCGCGCAGCCCAGGCAAGCTTTTCCTCACCCAGCCCGACGAGTTGACGAAGCCTGAGGCGGTGGGAAGACGTGCGGGCATGGGCGGGCCCCAATTGCGCGGTAAGCTCTCCGCCGAAGGCGCGAAAGCAGGTTGCGAGATACGGCTTCACCTCGTCGAAGGTGACGGCCTGATCCGGGTAGCGCGGCATGCTCGAGGTCTGTCCCACAAGCCGGTGCCAGAATTTTCCGACGCTTTCTTCCAGTTCCAGAAACTCGAACATGGCAGCCTCAGACAATCACACTATGGGCGACTTCCGTCAGCGCCAGTTTCACGTCTGCATCATCCGTCAACGGTTCGATGATGGCAGCGCGCACCGCATCGCGCACCGGCATTCCGCTATCGATCAGGCAGGCGCAGTAGACCAGAAGGCGGGTCGAGACCCCCTCTTCGATATCGTGACCTTTCAGGCGGCGAAGCTTTGCCGCAAGCTCTACCAGCGGTGCCACGCGGGCCTCATCCAGCCCGCTTTCCACGGCAACCACTGCAATCTCTTGCGCCTTCGGCAGAAAATCGAACTCGATTGACAGGAAGCGCTGCTTCGTCGACGGCTTCAACGCCTTCAGCATGTTCTGATAGCCGGGGTTGTAGGACACAACGAGCATGAAGCCGGGAGGCGCTTCCAGCTGCTCACCGGTGCGCTCCAAAGGCAGAATGCGGCGGTCATCCGTCAGGGGATGCAGCACGACGGCGACATCCTTGCGGGCTTCGACCACCTCATCGAGATAGCAGATGCCGCCTTCGCGCACTGATTTCGTCAGCGGTCCATCCACCCAGACCGTATCGCCACCCTTGAGCAGATAGCGCCCGGTGAGATCCGCGGCTGCGAGATCGTCGTGGCAGGAAACCGTTGTCAGCGGCAGGCCGAGCCGCGTTGCCATGTGGCTGACGAAGCGGGTCTTACCGCAGCCGGTTGGCCCTTTGAGAAGCAACGGCAGCTGCCGCACCCATGCCATTTCGAACAGCTGGCACTCGTTGCCATTTGGAATGTAAGGCGGGATTTCTGCGAGCGTGACCCCGCGCAGTTTTTGATGGATCGTCATTGTGCAATGTCCTGTGTGAAGGGGGAGGCCCTGCATGATTAGGCAGGGCCTGAGGCTGGGATGCGCTTATTCCGCTGGCTGGAGCGAAGCGGCTGAAGCGACGCGCTGCTTGCCGGGCACGAAGATGGCCCAGATGAACATGATGGCAGAGATCAGCACGAAGATGCCGGAGCCGAGCCTGATCCAGTAGAACAGCGCCAGCTGGTCTTGCACATCCATGTAGCTTTGGCCGAGAACCCGCTGCAGGTGCACCTGAAGGACGCCTGCAAAGGTCAGCGCGAAGGTCATGACCGACATGGCCGTGCACATGATCCAGAAGCTGACCATGGAGAGCATCTGGTTATAGGGCTGGCGACCCAGAAGTTCCGGCACCGCATAGGCCATGGCGGCAAGGTTCAGCATGACATAGGCACCGAAGAAGGCTAGGTGGCCGTGCGCTGCCGTGACCTGTGTTCCATGCGTGTAATAGTTCACCGATGACAGCGTGTGGAGGAAGCCCCAGACACCGGCACCGAAGAAGGCCATGACCGAGCAACCCAGCGACCAGAGAATGGCGGCGCGGTTCGGGTGCTTGCGCCCTGCCTTCCAGGTCATGACGAAGGTGAAGACCGCCATGGTGAAGAAGGGAGCAACTTCCAGCGTCGAGAAAATCGAGCCGATCCACTGCCAGTAGCCCGGAGCGCCGATCCAGTAGAAGTGATGGCCGGTGCCGAGAATGCCGCTGAAAAGCGCCAGACCCACGATGACATAAAGCCACTTCTCCACGACTTCGCGATCGATGCCGTTCAGCTTAATCATCAGGAAGGCAAGAATGGACGCCATGATGAGCTCCCAAACGCCTTCGACCCACAGATGGACGACGTACCACCAGTACATCTTGTCCAGCGCCAGATTGGCAGGATTGTAGAAGGCGAACAGGAAGAAGATCGCGACACCCCAGAGCCCGAAGATCAGGATGTTGGTCACCACCGTCTTACGGCCCTTGAGCACTGTCAGCGTGATGTTGAACAGGAACATCAGGCAAACGATGACGATGCCAATCTTGATCGCAAACGGCTGCTCCAGAAATTCACGGCCTTCGTGAATGTGGAAGAGATAGCCCACCACGGCGGCGGCAGCGGCAATCAGGAAAATCCAGAACTGCGCAATGGCAAGCTTCGGGCTGTAAAGCTCGGTCTCCGCTTCCTCAGGCAGCAGGTAGTAGGTGGTACCCATAAAACCGATCAACAGCCAGACAATCAGCGCATTCGTATGAACCATACGGACGATGTTGAAGGGCAAAAGAACGGAAAGCGTGTTTGGCAGAACATAGATGGTGCCTGCCAGAACGCCGAACAAAACCTGGGCGATGAACAGGCCGAGTGCACCGTAGAAATACAGCAGCGCGACCCTTTGTGTTTTATATTTCATGATGATGTCCTCTGGAGTGACGGTCAGCCGGCTTCGTTCGGCGGCCATTTTTGCGTCTTGATCTTGCTGGCCCAGCGCAGGAATTCCGCCAGATCACTCGCTTCCTGGTCCGTCAGGTTGAACTGCGGCATCTGCCGGCGACCTTCGATGCCGGAGGGCTGGGCAGCCATCCACGCCTTGAATGTGTCGCGCGTGGATTCAACATCCTTGTCTCCACCCATCCGGGTCCAGACATTGCCGAGTTCAGGTGCGAAATAGGCACCTTCCCCCAGAAGCGTGTGGCAATTGATGCAGGAGTTTTTCTCCCAGACGTGCTTGCCGCGCGCGACGGCGGCGGTCAGCGTTGTCTCGTCGGTCGAGGTGGTGCGCATGTAATAGTGGCTGTGCGCCGTCAGCCCCAGAAAAATGGCAAAGAAGAAGGCGGATCCGCCGTAGAAGACGTTCCGCGCTCCGGTTTTGGTGAGATTTTCCGACATATCCTGTCCCTCTCGCGCTCCGTCATGCTGCAACGGAGCCGGATTGTTTCAGGCGTCATACGGCTAAAGCCGCATCAGCCTTCGGGACGAGAAGTGCCTGAGAGCGGCACTTCATTCTTTGTGAAAGTGCAAACAAAATTCCGGAAGGTGATCTGTTCTCAATGAAACAGAACCGGCGCGAGAGCCTTGGCAAGCGCCACAAGGGCAAACAGGCCAACCCACGACGTCAGCGCCAATGTCAGTGCGGGGTTGCGCAGGCCCATATAGTGCTTGATGACGATGCGCCCTTTCAGGATTGTGAGCCCGAGAACGGCAGCGATCGCAGCAACCGGCAGGGCGCTGTGGCGCCATTGCACGATGACGAGCGACGCGATGATGGCAAGAAGGAGCAGCCAGAGGGCCGCTCCAAACAGCCAGTGATCAGCCTGCTTTCGCATCATTACACCAGATAGAGAACGGGGAAGAGGACGAGCCACACCAGATCCACCACGTGCCAGAAGGTGGCCAGTGCGCCTGCCGTTTCCGCCTTGGGGCGGACTGCGGAAAGGAGCATGAGAACGGGCAAAAAAGCAACATGCGCAAGATGGAAGCCGGTGACGAGAAAATACATCTCGAAGAAGCCCTGCAGGCCCGGCTCTTGAGAGAACGGAATCTCGCTTGCGTATTCCAAGAGTTTGATGGCGACGAAGGCAAAGCCGAAGAGTGCGGCAAGCACCAGCCATCTGCGCCGCTTGCGATCTTCATCGGCACGCGCCGCCTCGGCCATCAACCAGCCGCTGGTCAACAGGATCAGCGTATTGAAACTGGCAAGGCCGGTGCCGAGATGCCGCCTTCCCGTTTCGAACGTTTCCGGTTGCTGTAGCGACAGAAAAAGAAAGCCACCGATCAGGATGGAGAAGACGGCAAGTTCGCTCCAGACCAGAAGCCAGAGCAATAAGCCGCCATCGGCTTCTTCTGCGCCCGTCATGTCATCAATGGCAGCCATTTGAACCTCTCCCGCAATCCGCCAGATCTCCATCGGGATATGCGTCTTTCAGCGACCGGCTTCTTTGCGCAGAAACAAAGACCGGAGACGCGAACGGATGCAGTTTGCATCAAATGAGATTGCGGATCAGGAGAACGGGCATGACCGACGCACAAACTGGACTTGTCGTTGCGACGCCGATCATCATCGGCTTTTCAATCGCGCTCTACAAAATGGGCGTCCTCCAGCGCTACAGCACCGTCATCGCGGTCCTGGCTTCCTGCGTGATCGCAGGCGTTTTGTTCGTTCAGCAGTAGGCGCGAATTCGGAAAGCACGGACCATGGAAGAACTTTTTATCGCCGGCGGCCTGTTCATCGCCCTGCACTCCATTCCGACCAGCCCGCAGGTTCGGTCCCGGCTGATTAGCATGATTGGACGAACGGCCTATCTTGCCCTTTACTCCGTCGCCTCGACGCTTGTGCTCATCTGGCTTTTCGCCTTGGCCTTGAGAATGGACTATGTCGAGCTATGGGCACCCGCTGCTTGGCAGGCGGCAGTCAATTTCGTACTTTCGCCCATCGGTCTGTTTCTGGTGATTGCGGGCCTTCTCAGCCCCAACTCCTATTCAGTCACCTTGCGAAAACCGACGGGCGAGTGCGGAGCCATTCTTCGGGTAACCCGCCACCCCGTTCTCTGGGGGTTCTTTCTCTGGGCCATCGGCCATGTGATTGCGAACGGAGACGTGCGTTCGCTCGTCCTGTTCGGCGGTTTTGCCGGTTTCTCACTGATGGGCATTCGTTTGCAAAACAAGCTTGCAGCCCGGCAAAGCCTGCCGAAATGGCGCATCCAGCCACAAGCCCGCATCGACCGACCAATGATAGTCGGGCTGTTGCTGACATCAGCGGCGCTATTGCTTCTGCTGGCGGGCGGTCACGCGCTGCTGTTCGGCGCCGATCCGCTGGTCATGCTGACCATTCAGTGAGGCCGCAGCTTAGACGGTGAGGGCAGTTGCTGGAGAGCCTTTTCAGCATCATCACGAAGCGGCATGCCGGTTCGTCCGCCGAAGACCGTGCATTTCAGCGCTGCGGTAACCGAACCAAGACGAACGGCATCTGATGTATCAAGCCCTTCCGCAACCGCCAGGGCATAGGCCCCGTGGAAAGCATCGCCAGCCGCGAGTGTATCCACCGCCACGACTTGAAGCGCGGGTTGATGGCGAAGCTCAGCACCCTCCATCCAGTAGGCACCGGCTGCACCCAAGGTCACGCAAACAAGCGCTTGCGGAAAACGCTCCGCCAACTCCCGCACCAGGTCAGTCTCCGCCTTCGCTTGCGCGAGTGAACGGGCGGCAGGCTCGGAAAAGATAATATGATCAGCCACCTCAGCCAATAATAGAAGAGTCTCAACGGGCGCCACATCACCATCCAGAATGGCGGGAATACCCACGCGACGCGCAGCCTGCAGCACTTCACGGGCAAGCCTTGCCCAGCGCACATCGACCAGAACTGCAACGAAGCCAGCAATCATCTCATCGGAGATTTGCGGAATGGCGTGATGAAGGCGCGGGTCGTAGAACGGCACGATCAGCCGGTCGCCCCGGTCATCGACGAGAATGGTAGACAGCGCGGACGGCGCACCGGCCACAACAGTCATGGCCGAGGTATCGATCCCCGCTTGCGCGAGGTCATCGCAGATACGCCTTCCGGTATCATCATCGCCGACAGCGCCAAGAAGTGTAGCGCTGCCACCCAACCGCACAATGGCATAGGCTGCACTGGAGGCCATGCCTTCCGCAACCTGCACCATCTCGTAAGGCAGGATCTTGCCCTCCCCGCTTGGCAGAGCGCGAACGCGGAAGATGGTGTCGAGCACGGCAGCACCGACGCAAAGAATGCGCTTGCTCATTGCGCCTTAAATCCGACGACCGGTCTGCTTATCGAAAAGATGGACCTTCGACGGATCAATTTCGATGAAAACGGTATCGCCGAACCGGACATCGAAACGTTCGCGGAAAAGACACGCCATGTCTTCGCCATGGGCATCCAGACGCGTGAAGATTTCCGATCCCGTGCCTTCCACCAGCGTCACGCGGCCTTCGATGCCCTGCGTCGATGCCCGGATATGTTCGGGACGAATGCCGTAGACGAGATCCCGGCCACCCATCTTCTCCGCGACGGCTTGCGGAAGCGGCAGGATGAGCCCCTTTGTGGTGCGGAACACGCCCTCTTCCACCCGGCCGTCGATCAAGTTCATGGCAGGCGAACCGATGAAGCCTGCAACAAAGATATTGGCCGGGCGATCATAGAGTTCGAGCGGTGCGCCGATCTGCTCGATGAAACCGCCGTGCAGAACAACGATCTTGTCGGCCATGGTCATGGCTTCCACCTGATCATGCGTGACATAAACCGTCGTGGTACCGATACGCTGGTGCATGGTTTTGATTTCGCCGCGCATCTGCACGCGAAGCTTCGCATCGAGGTTCGACAGAGGCTCGTCGAACAGGAAGACCTGCGGATCGCGCACGATGGCGCGACCCATGGCAACGCGCTGGCGCTGGCCGCCGGACAATTGCTTCGGGTAGCGATCCAGCAGGGCTTCGAGCCCCAGGATTGAGGCGGCCCGCTTGACCTTCGCCTGGATTTCCGCAGCCGGAACCTTCTTGAGCTTCAGAGCAAAGCCCATGTTGTCCGCAACGGTCATATGCGGATAAAGCGCGTAGTTCTGGAAGACCATGGCGATGTCGCGATCACGCGCCGGCATATTGGAGACTTCGCGCGAACCGATATGGATCTCGCCTCCGCTCACCTCTTCAAGGCCCGCAATCATGCGCAAAAGCGTGGACTTGCCGCAGCCCGACGGACCGACAAGCACGACGAATTCTCCATCAGCAATATCGATATCGATGCCGTGAATAACCTTCACCGCGCCGTAGTTCTTCTGAATGTTCTGAATATTGACGGTTGCCATGTGCGTTTCCTGAATTTGAGAATTGAGGGAGGGCGGCAAGCCCTCAACCTCCCTTGACGGCACCGGCGGTGAGACCGGCCACAATCTGTTTCTGGGCAAACATCGTCAGCAGCAGCACCGGCAGCGTCACGATGAGGGCGGCAGCGGCAAGCGGGCCCCAGCTGACCTGTTCAAAGGACAGCATGTTGTAGACCGCAACCGGTAGCGTGCGCGTTTCACGGTTGGCCAGCACGATGCCGAAGACGAAGTTGTTCCACGAGAAGATCAGCGCCAGAATGAAGGACACCACGATGCCGGGCTTGGCGATGGGCAGTGCCACCAGCCGGAAGACCTGCCACGGGGTGGCACCATCGATGCTGGCTGCCTCTTCCAGTTCCATCGGCGTCGTTTCGAAATAGCCAATCATGATCCAGACGACGATCGGCACCGTGACGACGAGGTGAATGATGATCTGCGGCCAGAGCGTGCCGATGAGCCCTGTCCACTGGAAGAGCAGAAACAGCGGAATGAGGAAGGAAAGTCCAGGCGTCATGCGGGCAATCATGATGACGACGGCAGATTTCTCAGCCTTCAGGCGCGCAATGCCGTAGCCGGAGGGAACGCCGATCACCAGCGCCAGCAAGGTCGCGGTTCCGGTCACCAGCACCGAATTCCAGAAGTAGAGAAGGAAATTGTTTTCCTCGAAGACCTTCAGGTAGTTCGACCAGGCGACGTTCTCGGGAAACAGGATCGGCGGATAGGCACCGTTATCGATCTCGTATTTCAGAGAAAGCGAAATCATCCAGAGGAAGAACAGAATGACCGGCGACACCATGATGAAGGCCACGAACAGAAGGCCCAAACTATCCAGCGTCTTGCGTCGAATAAGGCGCTTTGCCATCACTTCGTCTCCATGTCGGACCAGTTTGCGCGTTGCCTGACCATGAGCAGGACGAAGGAAAGCGCAATGATGATGAAGAAGAACACAACCGCCATGGCTGAACCGTATCCGATATCGTAATAGGCAAAGGCGGTGTTGTAGAGATAGATGTTGATCGTCTCGGATGCCGTTCCCGGCCCACCCTGCGTCATCGCATAGATGATGTCGAAGCTTTTGATCGCATCGATAGACCGGATGATGACGGCAATCATCAGGAAGGGCGCAATCATCGGCATGGTCAGATAACGGAATTTCTGCCAGGCATTTGCGCCATCGATTTCAGCGCTTTCGTAAGGCTCACGCGGCACGGCGGCGAGACCACCCAGAACAATCAGCATGACCAGCGGTGTCCACTGCCATGTCTCGACGAGCACCAGCGAGGGGATGACAGTGAACTGGTTGTAGATCCACTCCTGCGGTCCGATGCCGAGGAAGGAGAGAAGATAGTTCAGAACGCCAAGCTGCGGGTGGAACATCATCGTCCAGACCAGCGCGACGGCGACCGGTGTCGCCATCATTGGCATGACGAAGACACCGCGAAGAAGCCCACGGAACGGAAACTTGGCATCGAAAATCAGCGCCGCCAAAGTTCCGAAGAAGAGCGGCAGCACGACCGAGAGCGCCGTATAGGTCGCGGTATGCCAGAGCGATTCCCAGAAGCGCATATCCTGCGCCAACCGCACATAATTGGCAAAACCGATAAATGTTCTCGGTTGGCCAAGCGTCCAGCTATTGACGCTCATCCAGAGGGTAAAGACCCATGGAAAAACGATGACGGCAGACACGACAAGCAGGGCGGGCAGGACAAACGGCCAGTAGTTGGGAGCAAGCCGTGACGGCTTGCTCCTTTTCTGCTTGGCGTCAGCAACGCTGTTTTCGATACTCACGGATGCCATTATCCCTCGCTTCGCGCCAGAACCGGCTCGAACTGCGCTGTTGCATTCTTGAGTTCAGTTGCAGGATCAGCGCCGCCAATCATGTTGGTGAGAGCAACACCGTAGATGTCGCGGAACTCGGTGACGGGAATGACGACCGGCAGCGCGAGCTTGGAGATCTTGCCAGATCCTGCCACCGCATCCAGCCAGGCTCCCGGCATCTTCACGCCTTCGCGGACCTTGGCATCGGCCAGGATCGACTGGCGGAACGGAACGCCGGCACCGGCCTGCAACAGACGCGCGCCCATGTCATGCGAGATTGCCCACTGGCAGAACAGGTAAGCCGCCTCCTTCTTGGTGGAAGCTTCTACGACGCCGAGACCATCGCCGAAGGTGCCTGCTGCCTGCGCGGCCGGACCCTTTGGCATGACGCCATAGCCGGTCTTGCCAACAACACGCGACTTCTGCGGATCTTCGATCGGCGGCGCAAAGCCAACACCATCAAACCACATGCCGATCTTGCCCTGCAGGAAAGCCGATTGCGCTTCTGCCCAGTTAAAGCCGGAAACGCCGGGAGGTGCTGCCTTGGTCATGAGGCGCTGATAGAGCTTGGCAGCCTCAACTGCTTCCTTCGAAACCGTATCAACCTTGCCCTGCCCGTTGATCGGGGCTGCACCATAGCCCAGCATGAAGGATGTCCAGACCGGCGTGTTGGCGTTCTTCAGGCCGCGTGCGACGAAACCATAGGTATTGGTGGACGGGTCGGTGATCTTTTCTGCCGCATTGACCAGTTCTTCGAACGTTGTCGGATAGGAAAGACCCTTCTTCTCGAAGAGTTCCTTGTTCCAGTAGACGATCCAGTAATCCACCGAGAAGGGCAGCGAGCGGAGTACGCCCTTGGAATCCTTGGCGAACAGCAGGCCTGCCTCGGCAAAATCCTTTTCCGTCAACGAAGCATCGGTCAGCGATGGATCCTTGAGGAAGCCGCTGATGTCTGCCAGCCAGTTGCCCTTTTCGAACTGACGCTTCTGTACGTGATAGCTGAGGTGCACAACATCGAAGCTCGGCTTGCCTGTGCTGAGTTCGATCACCGTCTTCTGGCGCTGTTGTTGTTCCGGCGTTGCCTCGGCATTGACCTTGATACCGGTCAGGCTCTCGAACTCGGAGAGATATTTGATGAGCGTTTCGCTGCGTGGGCTTTTCACGAGGTTGACGTTGATGGTCTGGCCCGAAAACTTTTTCCAGTCGACGGCAGCAGACGCGGGGCGGCCACCCAGCATTGCGGCACCGCCCAAGGCAGCGCTGGCTGCCAGAAACCCACGGCGGGTTGGCTTCAAGATTGAAGTCGTCATTTCTATCCTCCCGTTTTGAAAGTCGCATCTCCTCAGAGCGACAGATGAAAACTTCTAGATTGCGAGGGCTCGATCCCTTGCATTTCCGATATGCGCCACGAGGCGCTGAACCGCGTCATCCACGGATCGGCTTTCGATAGCTTCGAGAACAGCCAAATGCTCCCGCATGACGGGACCGACCCGACCCTCAATGCGGACGCGTTCCTGATTGATCAACCGCATCTTGATGGCATTGACCCGATAGGCATTCGAAATTATCGAATTGCCCATGGCGTCGATGAAGGCGTTATGCATGCCCCAGTCGGTCGCCTGCGCCCTCTGCTCGAGTTCAGGTGACGGACCGCTTTCCTCGATTTTCTGAGCAATCTCGCGATGCGCGCTCAGAAGACGATGAACCTCCTGATCGCTTGCATTGCGTGTGAACAGGGCAACAGCCTCTTTCTCAAGCAAGATGCGAAACTGAAAGGCCTCCCGGATCAGGCTGAGATCGATATGGGCAATCTGCAGCCCGCGTTGAGGAACAGTCTTGATCAGCCCTTCCGTTTCGAGCCGAGGGATCAACTCCCGGATCGCGCCAAGCGTCAGCCCGGTCAACTCCACCAACTGCCTTTGGGAAATGAACTGGCCGGGACGAACATCACGTGCCAGCAGGTGGCGTGTGAAGCTCTCATACGCCTTTTCCCGCAGTGGCACCTGTTCGTTCGTCTCGTCCATGACGTCCCCTCTTCGGCAGGTTTGAATCAGGCAGCCTTTTCGGAGAAAGCCTGATCGAATACGCTGCAAATCCTGTCGCGATCCTGAGCCGCAATCGTAATCAGCGGAGGCCGCACGTTCAGCCATACCCCGTTGC
Organism: Rhizobium sp. Root149; assembly: GCF_001427345.1. Taxonomy (NCBI): domain Bacteria; kingdom Pseudomonadati; phylum Pseudomonadota; class Alphaproteobacteria; order Hyphomicrobiales; family Rhizobiaceae; genus Rhizobium; species Rhizobium sp. Root149. Next base: position 232,407 of record NZ_LMGD01000024.1, on the reverse strand, counting down.
CGCTGGTGTGAGCAACCAGGACTTTGACGGCAGGCGTAACCGGATAGTTAAGCAGGACCTCGACAAGACCTGTTACCCGATCATCGTCACGACCATCCACCGCCATGGCCCGCACGTCTGCGCCCAAGAGGTTGGCCATGCCGGAAATCGCGCCCTGTCCGCCCAGACGGGTTCCCTGGGCCAGATGCCGCTCATCACCGATCATGATGGCAAGATCGCCATGCTCCTTCAAAAGGCGCTCGGTGTGTGCCCAATCGCCACCGGAATCCTTCACGCCCGTGACGATACCGGGAAACGCTGCGCGTAGTCTTGCAACGAGGTCGACGGAGATCTTGACCATCGTGACTGATGGAATGTTGTAGACGATGATATCCCGAGCCTTGGACCCGAGACCGGCGAATACCGCCGAAAACCAGGTGAACAGACCATCATCCGATACGTTCTTGAAATAGGATGGCGGCGCCAGCAGAATGTTGCGCGCTCCCAGATCAAGTGCCTGGGCGGACTGTTCGACAGCGTCGATGACGGAATCGACCAGGACGCCAGCGACAATATTGGCGCCAGAAATTCCAGACGCCTGAAGAGCAGAGAGAACCTTCCCGCGTTCGCTATGCCCAATGGAGCTTCCCTCGCCCGTCGTACCAAAGACAGTCACGCTGTCGCAGTGATGGTTGAGACAGAAGCGAGCATGCTCGGTCAGCATCGGCAGAAGAATGTTTCCGGTCTCATCGAACGGCGTGGTCAGGGCGGCCGACAGGCCAAACTTGCGGGACAATTCTGTGCTCCTCCAACTAACATCATCACCGTACTACGGTAACATGTTAGTCGTAAAGAGCCGATTGCACGCTTTTAACAATCTTTTCGAAAACGCGTATCTATTCCTCCTAAGGGGGGCGGAGCTCCAGCTGAGTGACCGCAATTTATCAGGTGATTGTTTGTGCAGTTGCTAACAATCCGCATGGAAAGAGTGCAATCGCCAAGCTCATCCTGGATGCTTTAAAACCAGAGCGCCATATAACAATCTGATTTATCGATGAAATTTCAGTTTCATTTCGTTTGGCATGAAATCTGCTTTGCTTTTGTGGACTGGGCAGAAGTCCGGCATCCACAACGAAAAGAGGGAACGGCATGACGAAGATACGATCCAAGCCCGAGGGCTCGCAGGCATTTTCCAAGCTGTTGCAGGTGAGCACGATCTTGGGCGCAGCCACTTTTGCAATGTTTGCGACGACGGTCCAGGCTGATGCTGCCAGCACGTTGCGGATCGGAATGACGGCGTCAGATATCCCCCTCACGACCGGTCAGACGGACCAGGGCGGCGAGGGTCAACGCTTCATGGGCTACACGGTCTACAATGCTCTGGTCGAATGGGATTTGACAAAGGCTGACAAACCGTCGGGCCTCGTTCCAAGCCTCTCGACATCCTGGCAGGTCGATGCGAACGACAAGACGAAATGGCTCTTCAAACTCCGGGATGGTGTGAAATTTCATGATGGCAGCGCCTTCACGGCCGAGGCAGTCGTCTGGAACCTCGACAAGCTCCTGAAACAGGATGCGCCGCAGTTCGACAAGCGTCAGTCTGCGCAGGGCAAGTCTCGTATTCCCGCTGTCGCATCGTATAAGGTCATCGATCCCCTGTCTGTCGAGATCACCACCAAATCTCCGGATGCGACGCTCCCCTATCAGTTGAGCTGGATCCTGATTTCCTCTCCCGCAAACTGGGAAGCGCAAGGCAAGAACTGGGACAATGTTGCCCAGAAGCCTTCTGGAACTGGCCCCTGGAAGATGGAAAGCGGCTTCGTTCCACGCGAACGGGCCGAACTCACGCCCAACAAGGATTATTGGGACAAGGCCCGCGTGCCGAAGCTGGACAAGCTCGTACTGATCCCGCTGCCCGAGCCGAATACGCGCGTTGCGGCCCTGCGCTCCGGCCAGGTGGATTGGGTGGAAGCCCCTGCCCCGGATTCCGTCAAGTCACTGAAGGATGCCGGTTTCAAGATCGTCACGAACTCCTATCCGCACAACTGGACCTGGCATCTTTCCCGTGTCGAAGGCTCACCATGGAATGACATCCGTGTTCGCAAGGCCGCAAACCTGGCAGTTGACCGTCAGGGTCTGAACGAGTTGTTGGGCGGACTGTCCGTTCCAGCACAGGGCTACATGCCGCCCGGTCACCAGTGGTTCGGCAAGCCAAGCTTCAAGCTGGACTACAACATCGAAGAAGCCAAGAAGCTGATGAAGGAGGCCGGCTTCGGTCCTGAGAATCCAATCAAGACCAAGGTCGTCATCTCTTCATCCGGCTCCGGGCAGATGCTGCCGTTGCAAATGAACGAGTATATTCAGCAGACGCTCGGCGAAATCGGCATCAACGTCGAATACGAAGTCATGGACTGGAACACGGTCATCAATGTGTGGCGCGCAGGGGCCAAGGATGCGAGCGCCAAGGGCGCGACCGCCGTCAACTACAGCTATTTCATCCAGGATCCCTTCACTGCCATGATCCGCCAATCGCAGTGCAATCTGGCACCGCCAGCGGGCACAAACTGGGGCTATTATTGCGACAAGGATATGGATGCCCTGTTCGACAAGGTGCGCAACACCTTCGATGCGGCGGAACAGGACAAGGTGATGCAGCAGATCCATGAGAAATATGTCAACGACGCTCTCTTCCTCATGGTGACGCATGACGTTGCCCCACGCGCCATGACGGGCAAGGTCAAGGGCTTCGTCCAGGCGCAGAACTGGTTCCAGGACTTCTCGACCATCTCGATGGATTGAGTGACACACGGGCGCGCCGGTCTTTACGATTCCGGCGTTCCGCATCAGCCGCCCGGCGCGCCCGACTTGTTTGTGCCAATTCAACCGATCGAGTGAGACCCTTATGCTGCTTTATGCGCTCAAACGAATTTTGCATGTCATCCCGGTCACGATTGGCGTCAGCATTGTTTGCTTCATGCTGATCCACATCGCGCCGGGAGATCCCCTCGCGGCGATCCTTCCGTCGGATGCTTCCGCAGAGATGCAGGCGCAAATGCGCAGCTTCTACGGTCTTGATCAGCCACTTCCGGTTCAATATCTGCTCTGGGCATGGCATGCACTGAAAGGTGACCTTGGCACATCGATCGCCAGCGGACGTCCAGTCCTCGGCGAAATTCTCGATGCCTCGGTAAACTCCATCATCCTGGCTGTCGCTGCTGCCTGCATCGGCTTCATCACCGGTTCGGTGCTGGGGTTTCTGGCAGGCGTCTTTCGCGGAACATGGATAGATCGCGCGGCCTCTGCTGTTTCGATGCTTGGCGTCAGCGTGCCTCATTACTGGTTGGGCATGGTTCTCGTCATCGCATTCTCGGTCACGCTAGGCTGGCTGCCGGCCATGGGCGGCGGTCCGGAAGGGTCCACGGGACGCGGGTTCAGCTGGGCCTATCTCCAGTTTTTGATCCTGCCTGCCGTCACCATGTCAGTCATCCCGATGGGCATCATCGCCCGCACTATCCGTTCGCTCGTTGCAGACATTCTTTCGCAGGATTTCACGCAGGCGCTCGCGGCCAAGGGGCTGATGAGCAGGCAGATCATGCGTCACGTCATTCGCAATGTCGCCCCAACGGCGCTTTCGGTCATGGGCCTGCAACTTGGATATCTTCTCGGCGGGTCGATCCTCATCGAAACGGTCTTCTCCTGGCCTGGCACCGGATTTCTTTTGAACGGCGCCATTTTCACCCGTGACCTGCCGATACTGCAGGGCACGATCCTCGTACTCGCGATGTTCTTCGTGCTGCTGAACCTTGCCGTCGACGTGCTCCAGAGCGCCATCGACCCCCGTATCCAGAGGAGCTGACCATGAGCGCAGTCACTGCAGAAATCGGCGCGCCTGTTCTCGTCCCCGTCGCAAAATCCCCTGGCTTCTGGAGCAATGTTCTGCGTCGGCTCGCCCGCGATCCGGTGGCCATGATTGCTCTGGCAATCATTGTCATTCTGGTTCTTATCGCGATTTTCGCGCCTTACATCGCACCATACGATCCATCAAAGGGCAGCGTAATCCGCCGCCTGAAACCGATTGGAACGCCCGGATATCCTCTCGGCACCGATGAGTTGGGCCGAGATATGCTCTCCCGCCTGATCCACGGCGCTCGCCTGTCCTTGATCATGGGCGTGATCCCGGTGCCGATCGCTTTCATCATCGGCTCCACCATTGGCATCATCGCCGGCTATGCTGGCGGCATCGTCAACACGCTTATCATGCGAACGATTGACGTATTCTACGCCTTTCCATCCGTCCTTCTCGCGGTGGCATTGTCGGGCGCGCTGGGATCGGGTCTGACCAATGCGCTCGTTTCGCTGACTGTCGTCTTTATCCCCCAGATTGCCCGCGTTGCAGAAAGCGTCACCACCCAGGTGCGCAAGCTCGACTACGTGGATGCCGCCCGCGCATCGGGAGCTTCCGCAGCAACGATCATTCGCGTTCATGTTCTGGGTAACGTACTTGGGCCGATCTTCGTTTTCGCGACCAGCCTGATTTCCGTCTCGATGATCCTCGCATCGGGCCTCTCCTTTCTGGGCCTGGGCGTAAGACCGCCCGATGCGGAATGGGGTTTGATGCTCAACACGCTTCGCACCGCCATCTACAGCAATCCGTTTGTGGCAGCGCTTCCCGGCGTGATGATTTTCATCACCTCCATTTGCTTCAACCTTTTCTCCGACGGGCTTCGTACAGCCATGGATGTGAAATCATGATCAACCTTGTCGGAGAACCCACACATCTCCTTCCCGTGGGCGAGAGGGGCGGTCCGGCTCAGCCTCTCATTTCCGTAAGGGGCCTGCTGAAGCATTTTCCGGTCAAGGGCAGCGGCTTCCTGAAGCCGAAAAAAGTCGTCCACGCAGTGGATGGCGTGAATTTTGACATCCTGAAAGGCGAAACGCTGGGTGTTGTGGGTGAGAGCGGCTGCGGGAAGTCAACCACCGCCCGCCTGCTGATGCAGCTCATCACGCCGGATCGCGGAGAAATCCTGTTCGATGGTGAGACGGTTGGCGAGACGCTACCGCTCTCGGAATACCGGCGTCAGGTGCAAATGGTGTTTCAGGACAGCTATGCCTCCCTCAACCCACGCCTGACGATCGAGGAATCCATCGCGTTCGCGCCCCGCGTTCATGGCGTTCCGGCCGCCAAAGCCATAGCAAGGGCTCACGATCTGCTGCACCGGGTAGGACTTGAGCCGGTTCGGTTCGCCGGACGCTATCCGCACGAATTGTCTGGCGGTCAACGCCAACGCGTGAATATTGCCCGCGCTCTGGCACTGGAACCGCGTCTGGTCATTCTCGACGAAGCAGTCTCGGCTCTGGACAAGAGCGTGGAGGCACAGGTTCTCAATCTGCTGCTGGACCTCAAGCGCGATTTTGGCCTGACCTATCTCTTCATCTCCCATGACCTTAACGTCGTCCGCTTCATGTGTGAGCGAGTGATGGTGATGTATCTGGGAAAGGTGGCGGAGATCGGCGAACGCGATGCCATCTTCGAACGGACTCGCCATCCTTACTCGTCCGCCCTGCTGGCCTCGATGCCGAAAATGGACCCCGGTGAGAGGACGCTCGAACCGCCTCTTTCCGGAGATCCGCCGAACCCTATCGATCCGCCTGCGGGCTGCCGCTTTCATACACGCTGCTCCTTCGCGGAAGATGTCTGTCGCCAGACCCTTCCGCCCCTCGCCCGCATCTCTGGCGCACAATCCGCAGCCTGCCTGATGGCCATGCCGAATTCAGGCCATAGCGGCGCACCGGTACAAATGGAGGCATGACCTGATGACCGATCCAATGATCGATATCCGTAACCTCTCCGTGACATTCAACCGCGGACGAAAGCCGGTCAAGGCCGTCAACGGTGTCAGCCTTTCGGTAAACAGTGGCGAGGTTGTTGCACTTCTGGGAGAGTCTGGATCGGGCAAGAGCGTGACCATGAGATCGCTTCTCCGGCTCCATCCGAAGGGAACCAGCATAGAGGGGTCCATGCGCGTGGCAGGCAAGGACGTGACAGAACTTTCTGCGCGCGAACTCGCAGACTATCGCGGTGCGACCGTTTCCATGGTGTTTCAGGAGCCGCGCCTTGCGCTCGATCCGGTCTACACTCTCGGTCAACAGATTGAGGAAGCGATCATGCGCCACGAAGGCGTCTCCCGACGAGAGGCAGCTTCGCGGGCTCTTGGGCTTTTCGAAAAAGTCCGTATCCCCTCCCCCGAGCGAAGACTTATGAACTACCCGCATGAAATGTCAGGCGGCATGCTGCAACGCTCGATGATCGCCATGGCGATTGCCTGCAATCCGAAGGTTCTGCTTGCAGATGAACCGACGACGGCGCTCGATGCGACTGTCCAGATCCAGATTTTGCTGCTGATCCGCGAGCTACAAAAGGAATACGGGCTATCTGTCATTTTCGTAACGCACGATATCGGTGTTGCCGCGGAGGTCGCTGACCGGATCGCAGTCATGTATGCCGGGCGGATCGTGGAAGAAGGCAAGGTGGCCGACGTCATCCAGAATCCGAAGCATCCCTATACGAGAGGTTTGCTGGGCGCGCGCGTCGAGCTCGCACACGGACGCGACCGGCTGATCACCATCCCCGGCGCGCCTCCGGACCTCGCAGCCCTGCCGCCGGGCTGTGCATTTGCGCCACGTTGTGCAGAGGCCGCCGCACAGTGCCTCACCGATGTGCCTCGCTTGACAGCGATCGACGGTACGGCAAGTGTCGCCTGCGTAAGATACGCCTAGACGATCCTCGCCATGCCCCAAATCACCTTGATCAATCCGAATACATCGCAGGATACCACGGCGATGATGACGGAAATCGCGCGCAAAGAGCTTCCGCCGGATTTCAGTGTCGAAGGAAGGACCGCTCGCCACGGCGTTGCCATGATCCTGAATGCGTCCCAACTTGAGGATGCTGCCGAAGAGACAATCTCGATCGGGCTTCTGGCATCAGCGAAAAGCAAAGGCCTCATCATTAGCGCCTTCGGAGATCCGGGACTGGAGAAACTGAGAGCCGGATGCAGCATTCCGGTCGTTGGCATTTGCGAAGCGAGCATGATGGAAGCCACCATTGGAAAAAGGCGCTTTGGAATTGCCACGGTAACGCCGGAACTGGTTCCAAGTTTTGCGGCAAAGGCGGATGCCTTGGGTGTCGCCAATCGCTACACCGGAACCCGGCTGACACCGGGCGATCCTGTGGATCTGGCCGGATCTCCCGAGCGGCTGTTTGAAGCGCTGGAGAAGGCTGTGAGGGAGTGCGTTGAACTGGACGGTGCCGATGTCGTCATTATAGGCGGGGGCCCTTTGGGACAGGCCGCCCACGCGCTCCAGAAAGCTTTGGCCGTTCCCGTCATCGCCCCTATCGGATCGGCTGTCCGCTCTATCGTTGCCGAGGTCACGAAACGCGCCGCTCCCGCAGAACATCCAACATAGACCTTGCGGCCGCTCGAATTGAGCGGGAAGATCCTGTGCAACGGCAGTATGGAGCGCGGATGCCAAAAGATCGATCTTTTCTTTTCAGGGTAAGGGAGGCCTTACCTGAACTGCGCCCTGCCGAACGACGTCTGGGTGAATTCGTTTGTGACTTTCCGGGCGAACTGGCCAGCTATTCTGCTCAGGAACTGGCATTGCTTGCCCATGTCTCCAAGGCGACGGTCACCCGTTTCATCCAGCGGCTGGGCTATGCCAACTATGAAGAAGCTCGACGCCATGCCCGGATAGACAAGCAGAGTGGATCGCGGCTTTTTCTGAACAGGGCTGAGGAACCGGGGAGACCGCAAACGATAGAAGCGCATGTTGCGCAAGCCATTTCCAATCTGGAAACGACATTCCTCACCATCTCCGAAAGTCAGATCGAGGCTGCGAGCCAGGCGATGATGACAGCCCGCAAGGTATGGGTGCTCGGGTTTCGCAGCAGCTTTCCCTTCGCCTCCTATCTGCAGTGGCAGTTGACGCAAGTTCTGGAGGAGATCGTTGCCATCCCCGGCCCTGGCCAGACACTTGGGGAACACCTTGTGAGTATCGCTCCCGATGACATGGTCGTATTCTTCGCGTTACGCCGCAGGGTGGCGCAGGGGGAAAACATTCTCGCGCATATTCGGAAGACCAAAGCACAGCTTCTCTATATTACCGATGAAAGTGCCCAGTTCGAGAGCGGGCCGACATGGCATTTTCAGTGCCAGACGCTGGCACCAGGGCCTCTCTTCAACCACACGGCTGTCATGACGCTCTGCCATCTGCTGATCACCCGCTGTCTTGAAAAGGCCGGCGTCGAAGGCAGGAAGCGCCTGCGGCAGATCGAGACGTTAAACGAAAAGCTCGATGAGCTGTAGGATCGAAACCACATCAGCTCGAAACTTCAAATTGACCTTTGGCATCGCTGTACGTGATGCTCTGTGTTGCATCGGATGCCGAAAAGCTCAACGTGATGGGAGGCTGCACGGTCACCCCCTCAGCGAGACTGATGTCACAAGTCGCGGAAGATGGGGGAAACGCATAGGTCGGCACTGCCATTCCGACTGCGGCATTTGACATGACCGTGACCATGATGTCGTTTGTTGGCCAGAAGGTCGCCAGACCTTGAACGAGAAGCGATATCGCGGTGGTAATTGCCAGTGATTGCGTTTGGCTGTTCACTGTGAAGGTATTCGCCAATCCAGTCGTGATCGTACTGCCAGAAGCATTCGTCAGCTGTACAATACTTTGCGCGCCTGCAGCTCCGGCGGAACTGATCAAACTTCCATTGAAGGTATAGGCATTTCCGAGAACAGCGCTCTCCCAGGAATTGATAGGGACGACCTGATTTGTCGAAAGCTGCGTCGATGACGTGTAGACCGTGAGGGTATCGGACCAGGTCACCTGAATGTTCATGAGCGGTGCAGTCAGGACTGCAACGACCTGATATTGGGATGAGGCTTGCGGCACGAGAATGGCAACTGAGCCACCCGTTGTGCTAAGCGCCTGGATTCCATCGACATCGAAGGCGATGTTCAGCAGGAAGTTTGTCACGCGTTCTCCTAATGGTAGAGGTGGCCGACCCCTCCCCCGAGAGATCGGCCACCAGCCCTGTAAACCCTCTGCCCGAAATGCCAGGTTTTCCGAGCAGGAAGCTCTAAAGCGTCAGAAAGACGCTTTACCAGGACAGGGTCAGGTTATCGGGACCGGGCGCGGGTGTCGTATTTGACACTTTAACGCTCCGGCCACCGACGTTATAGGTATGGATCTCGCCCAACGGGATGACGTGCGGCTCAGGCTCTCCTTCGCCAATCGCGATGGTGTAGGGCGTCATGACGCCCGTCACCTGGAGTGGTCCCCGAACCTGCCCTTCCCTCAGAAAGGCAGACTGCCTGCGCGGCACTGTTATGACCGATAGCATGACCGATACCTCAATCCATTGATGCTTCGATTGCCGCCTCAGCTCATGATGAACTGATTGTTCTGGTCGTTATAAGCGACGCTCGCAGTGGAGTTGGTGGTATAGGTTACCGTCAGTGCGTTGCCAGCAACCTGCGAGATGACGATACCGTTGTTCGAATAGCTGGACGTATAGATCTGAATCGTCTCGATCGGCGTGAAGATCGCCTGCTGATTGAAAAGGATGCCAACAGCGCAAATCGGAGCGGAAAGCGCCGCGCCGTTGACCGTCGCACCCTGTACGAGACCGCCGGTCACCATCGCCACGTTGTTGATCTTGAGGTTCGGATCGCCGTTGTTGATCTCATACTGCGTAGTACCGACAGATCCGGGGACACCCGCATCGAAATATCCAGCCGTGTTGAGGTTATAGCTGCTACCGGCAATCGCTGTTGCCTGCGAGCTGGTGATGATCTGGGCACCAGCTTGGGCATTGGTCGTCGATGCGTAGACCGAATACTGCTCCGTCCAGCTGACCACGTTGTTGAGCTGAGGCTGGAAAGTGATCCATGCGGTCTGGAGGCCACCAGCTGACTGCTTTGCAATCGTAACGCTCTGCCCTGCCTGGCTCAGAGCCTGCAGACCTGCCTGATCGAATGCAATATTGAGAGTATAATTTGGCATGGTAATATCCTTATCAAGACTTATGTTGGCGGTATGGGGAGATTCCCCGGCGTCTCGTCATGAGCTCCTCCCCGTTGGTGGCTGCATTCCTTTAGATCAATCATTATGAATCAACCTAAAGGTTTTTTATTTGGATATGCAACCTGAAAGAGAAGTTAGAGGTCTTCTCTGACGGTTTCTTCTTCGTCAGTCATCCTGACGTTTGCGTGCTTCATCTCTTCGGTATTGAAGGGGTGATTTGCCGAAATGACGCTTGAACGCCGTCGCGAAGTTGTTCGGCGATGGATAGCCAAATTCGGCTGCGATTTCGGTGATCGAATCCATGCTTCGCATCAGACGGTAGGCTGCACCTTCCAATCTGAGTTTCCGTTGCCAGGCGAGAGGCGGAAGTCCGAACTCCTGCTTGAAAAGGCGGTTTATGGTGTTGTGGTTGCTATGGAAATTTCTGGCTAGCGACCGGACAGATACAGTCCGCTGCGGATCCTCGCTCATGAAGTTACAGATGCGTTCTACAAGTGGGATGGGCGAGAAGCGGTGATATCCTCCTTCATGAGACCAGATCCCGCAACGACCGAGAATCCGAACGCTTAGTTCGGCCGGCGTTAGGGGCCATGCGATGAAGTCGGTAAATCCGGACGCATAGGTTGTTTCACGATTGGCCAGCGCGGGGGGTACGAGAGCTAGATTATGGACATTCGACGAAACCTTCGTGGGGAATTCGTGTCTGCAGTCGAAGATAGCAAAACCCCAGGACCTTGCCTGGTTCTGCGGTTCTCCGTGGTATAGCTGCAAGCCATTCAACGACTGGATTGCAGTGATGATGATCCCCATGAGATTCTGGTCGGTCGAATGAATTTCGAGCGCGATGGAGGTTCCGGTAATTTTGTGAGTGAAATAGATTGAGTGCATGTTACTACCAAATTGCTGTTTAAACAATTTCTGGTAGCAGATTAGTTGTACTACTCTCGATAGCTGGAATCGATCAAATTTATCACTGGTTGCAATTTGCCGTTCTGCACATATGGAAAATCCGCTGCCACAGGGTGACAGCGGATAGAATAGGTCCGGTGAGAAGGACTGTCATGCGTCTATCTAATCGCTCTGAGGTCGGCTCAATCGCCCGGCGCTTTGAAAAAGCCATAGAGTTTGCCGGGATTGCCGCGCCAGATGGAATTCTTCTCCAGAATTTCACCCTTCATGATGAAGCAATCCAGATCCGCAGTAGAACCTTCCTGCATGACGACGCCATAGTGAATGAACGCGCCTGTGGCCAGGGTGCATCCGTTGCCGATACGGATATGGTCTGATTTGAATGCCCCCTCCTCCAGAGAGTGAGCCTGGATGACACAACCTTCGTTCAACGTTACATCGTCACCAATTTGGACCAGCGAACGCTCGGTCAGATTCGCGCCGCCATCATAGACGCGCTTGCCCATTTTGACGCCAAGCGCTCTCAAGATCATGGGCCTGAATGGTGTTCCCGTAAACAGGTTGGTGATTGGCGAGTCCGCCAGTTTCCAGTGCCGTTCATGCCGCCAGAACGAGATATCATAGATCGTTGTCATGTTCGGCTTCAGAGGGCGGAAACGCAGGCTTGCCCATTCGATGAAGATGTGCAGCACAACGGTGACACCGGCAGTCAGGACGACAGCGCCGAACAAGGCGAGGTGCCCCCAGTCTGTGTAGTAGTTCAGCGCGCGATCCCAGATTGCGAGCGTTGAAAACAGCATGATCCATTGAACCGCAAAGAATGTCAGGCCCGTTGCCGCATTGTGCCTGTTCTTCCTCGGCAGTTGCGCGCGTCGCTCGTCCTCGGTGACCCCTTGGATCAGGTCGACATCGCGTTGAACGATACGGGGGATCTCGAAGGGTGGGGAACCCAACAGTCCTACATTTTCGCGCATCGGGCCATCAACAGGGATCATGACCTTGGTTCCGAGAAGAACATTCTCCCCCGTGCGGCCATTCGGCGGATAGAAGATGTTGTTTCCAAGGTAGTTGCGCTCACCAATCTTGGTTTTTTCCAGGCGGAACGCAGTCGCAGACTTGTTGACGTTGATCATGTACAGACCGTCCGAAACCATTGTCCCGGAGCCGATCTCGCAAAAAAGCGGGTTATCCTGCTGTTGATTGCTGCCAAAGTTGGAACCAGTCTGAACCACCTTGTTCAGTTTCCACCCGAGAGCTCGAATGTAATGAACGATGGCAGAACTGTCGCCAAAAAGAAGGTTGAGCAATCGCGCATTGGTGACAACTTCAACAATGGACTGAAGCCAGAAATGGAAACCATAGAGCTTGTAGGTCCGGTTCGGTCGCAAGACGAAGCTGAATAAACGAGGCAGAATGAGCGCGGCAGCCAATAGACCCGCGAACAAGGCAACCAGCGTTACGGTCGTGCCAATCGCCACGACGCCGATGGATTCCTGGTAGTCGTCGGAAACATTCTGCCAATAGCTGTGGAACCACAGCGGGATAGGAGTGACAAAGACGAACAGCGTAATGACCTGGACGATTTCGTACAGAATACGGCGGGTCGTCGAAATCTGGACCGGAGGAACGGGGCAGTAATTGGCAGTCGTCTGGCTGGCAGGAGAGCCGTGCCAATGCTGATCATCAGGTATCCGCTGCCCCCTCAGGAGCGAGGAGGCATGGCCGAGTTGCGACCGATTACCAATACTCGTATCGATGTCGATCATGCAGCCCATTCCCACAAAGGCATTATCGCCAATCGAGATAGGGCCTGTGTGAATGTATCCCGACTGCGCGCGATAGCCCATGAGCATGGACTCCTTCCGCAGGATGGAATTGTCACCAATCGAAATGAGGTCTGTGCAGACAGGAATTGAGCGGCATTCGATCGTCGTATTGTCGCCCAGACGGGCACCTAGCAAACGCAGGTAGAGGCTGTAGAGCGGACTTCCTCTGAAAAGGACGACAGGTGCCGTTTGTATGAGCGTCTTGACGACCCAGAAGCGGTAATATCGCAAACTCCAGATGGGGATGCATTCTGGTTTCCAACGTCCGATCAGCAGCCACTTCATCAGAATCGCAAAGCCGGACATACCGAAGAAGATAGCAAGCGATAGAAGCGCGCATCTCGCATAGAGCTGGGCGGGATCATCCAGCTTATCGTAGACCCAGTTCAATCCACGATTTAGCAACCATAGATCTGCATATGCATAGACTCCATAGAACAAGAGTTGCGCCGCGCCACAGGTCCAATAGGCGAGATTGCTGGCTCGGTGACGGAGATAGGTTTCCTCAACCGCGGCAACCTCCTCCTCTGGTCCCTTGAGGTGTTGCGCCAAACTTGCAACAGAAGGATGCATGTAGATGTCGCGCATCGAGGTGGTGGCCCACTCTTTGCGCATTCTCAGCTTTGCGCAAAAGCGCGCCAGAAGGAGAGAGTTGGCGCCCAAATCGTCGAAGAAATGATCTTCGATCGAATTGACCTTCATGTTCAGCGCTTCCGACAGCGCATCGGTGATGAACTGTTCTTCATCGTTTGATGGAGGAACATGCGGCCGTTCCTTGCTAACCCTCAAGCTCACGGGCCGCGGCAACTTGCGCGTATCGACCTTGTCGGAAACCGTCATTGGCAATGCCGGCAATTCCTCAAGAAAAGATGGTACCATATAGTCTGGCAGCCGCTTTCGCAGCTCTGCGGCAATGGCGCTCCGAGACATCGGATCGACGCCGGACTTGTATGCATAGTATCCGACGAGCTCCACCCGCCCTGGCTCGATCTCCCAGGTGGTCACGGCAGCCTGCGCGATGGACGACTGCTCCAGAAGCACCGACTCAATTTCGCTCAGCTCGATGCGATAGCCACGGATCTTCACCTGAGTATCGATGCGGCCGTGATATTCGATATCGCCTTGTTCATTGATCCGGCCGAGGTCACCTGTCCGGTAGATGCGATGAGAGGGATTGTTCGGCAGTCCAATAAAGTCGGGAATGAATTTCTGCTCGGTCAGATCCGGACGGTTGAGGTAACCAACAGCAAGTCCGATACCAGCAATACCGATTTCACCCAAGTCTCCCGGAGAAGCAAGCTCGGGAGATTCCGGGTCGAGAAGGACGATTGAGTATGTGGGTAACGGCTTTCCGATTGTGACCGGATGATCAGGAGACAGATAGCACATCGTCGCTGTGACGGTGGCTTCCGTCGGCCCATAGGTGTTCAGGATCTGCCGATCGGGACGCCACCATCGCTGCACCAGATTTTGCGGACAATGCTCCCCCCCAACCAGAATAGCGCGAAGTGACGGAACATCGCTCTCGATGGATGACAGGAGGGTTGGTGAGCACGCCATGCAGGTGATTTCGTTGGCACGGAGGAATTCTGCCAGTTCCTCACCGACAAGCGTCATACGGCCGGGTGCCGGCACAATGGTCGCACCGGCGGCGAAGGGAACCCAGATCTCCTCTGTGGAGAAATCGAAGGCAATCGTCATGCCCTGATAGATGCGGTCTTGCGGGCGATAGCCGTAAGCATCGGCTGCAACGCGCACGAAATTGCAGATGCTTCGATGCGCTACAGCCACCCCCTTTGGGCGGCCTGTCGTGCCTGAGGTATACAGAATGTAGCACAGATCATCGAGGGCTGGACTAACTTCAACCGGCGTAGCCTCGAACCTGGACAAATGCTCGCGGTCGAGCGCGACGACGAGATGGGGTACGGACAAGTTCCTCGCACGATCAGCATAGGCCTCCATCGTCACAAGGAGATTGACATTGGCATCCTCCAGAATGAGTGCCATGCGCTCATCGGGGAAGGCCGTCGCAAGCGGAACAAAAACCGCACCAGCCTTTATAATGGCGAGAATGATGATGTATGTTTCAGCTGAGCGATCAACCAGAAGCGCCACGCGGTCGCCCGGCTTCACATTTTGCTCCATCAACATGCGCGCAAACTGATTGGCGCACGTATCGATCTCCGCATAGGTCCACTGGCGGCAGGCATCGATGACCGCCACTGCATCGCCGCCGGACACGGCGCGTTCCGCAAAGATATGCTCGAGCCTCTCGCCATGCCGGGACGGGGTGGGAGATACTGGACCAAAAAGGATCGGGGCATTCTCTCCGACGTCGGAAAGGACAAGTCCGCGCAAATGTGTCCCAATCAAATTCATAATGTCCACCTGCCTACGCTGCGCCACCGCTGATCATATTTGAGGAGACGGTATTACCGGTTCAGGACTCATAATGATTGCAATGAATTCTTGCAGACTCTCGCCTATTCTAGAGCTGCGCCACACCTATGTTTCGGGGCGCCCGGTTCGGTCAAGACTTCTGTTTGGTTCGCCACTTTTTTTTGCATAGTGTGCTAATTCTTCAGCAGATCGACCAAGATCCTTTTACACATGCCCCGATTCTGACCTTTCGTTTTCACACATTAGCCAGCGCTTCAGCGGAACGAGATATCGGTAGATCCCATCATCAGATGTAGACCTCGACCAAGGCTTAAACAATGAGGCTATGGGTCATGTTCCCCGCGGGGAACTACGACCGAAGGCGAGCTATAGCGAGTTCCCCGCGGGGAACTATTGCCCATTCACCCCCGCTCCGAATCGATATAGGTTTGTAGTTGCGCATAATTGCCGCAGTTCCGGTTTTTTGCGAAACATCACCCTCGTTAGAGACATGTTAACCAAGGCTGCTTCTATCTATCGCAATGCAATTGAGGACCCGAATCGTGAACCGCCATCTAAGTAGCCTTGACTTCATGCAAAGCTTTTCGAGCAAGCTTGACAGCGCGCTTCAGAGCTTGACGCTTGCGCAGTACCCTCCGGACTCGCGTCGCGAAATGCGACTTTTTCCTGCGGCTGAAGTGGCAACGCTGCTCGATGTTTCGGAAGCCTATATTCGCCAGATCGTCCAGAAGGAGAAGGGGCCCACTCCGGAAGTCAGCGGCAATGGACGCCGTATGTACACTCTTGAACAAATTCTAGAGTTGAGAATGATGCTTGCGGAAAACGGCCGCAAGAAGTGGATGAACCCTCGCCGCGTTTCCGGCGAAGCCTGCCAGATCATTTCGGTCACGAATTTCAAGGGCGGCTCCAGCAAGACCTCGACGACGGTGCATCTGGCCCATTACCTCGCCTTGCGGGGTTACCGCGTGCTGCTGCTGGATCTCGATCCTCAAGCCTCGCTCACCAGTCTTCATGGAGCGCTGCCAACCTTTGATCCACGGACAGATGACACTTTTTATGCCGCCATCCGGTTCGATCAACCGCGTCCAACACGCGAGCTCATTCACAAGACGCACATCACCGGTCTCGACGTCATCTGTGCCGGACTTGAACTGACGGAATTCGAAACCGCTGTCGCACTCGAGATGCGCAAAAGCGGCACAAGCTTCCTGCTGCGTGTCTCTCAAGCTCTGGAGCAGGTAACGGACGATTACGACATCATCCTGATGGACTCAGCACCGTCATTGAACTTCCTCACGCTCTCCTCGCTGACAGCGGCAACCGGCGTCATCATTCCGGTGCCGGCCCATATGCTGGACGTGGACGCGACCGGTAAGTTTCTGGAAC
Organism: Rhizobium sp. Root149; assembly: GCF_001427345.1. NCBI lineage: Bacteria > Pseudomonadati > Pseudomonadota > Alphaproteobacteria > Hyphomicrobiales > Rhizobiaceae > Rhizobium > Rhizobium sp. Root149. Next base: position 215,815 of record NZ_LMGD01000024.1, on the reverse strand, counting down.
TGGCATCGTCCTACATGCAGATCCTCAACGATGTTGGCGCATCCGTCTCATGGGATTTTGCGAGGTTCCTGATTACCAAGTATGAGCCGAACGACCATCCGCAGGCCAATATGGCTGCCCTCATGCGTCAAGTCTTCGGTGAGAACCTGCTGCTGAACATGATCATCAAATCAACGGCAGTGGCCGACGCACTGACCTGGAAGCAAAGCCTCTATGAAGTGCAGCGTTCGAGATTTTCGTCACCCAAGACCTACGACAGAGCAATTGAGTCGCTGAACGCATCCAATGAAGAAATCGAAAAACTCATCTGGACTGCATGGGGTCGCCAATGAGCCGTAAAGATTCAAAAGGGATGTTCGCCAATGTGCTGGGACAGATGCAGGCTCCGGCCCCTGCCATTCCGACACAGGCGCCGAATTCCCAGTCTCCACATCTGAAGAAAGTCGCCGACGGCATTCGCCAGATGCAGGAGAGGGGAGAAATTCTCGACCGACTGCTGAAGGAAGGCGACCGCATTGCTGAAATCGATGTAGAAGATATCGCCCAGTCGGCAATTCAGGATCGCTTCGAAGGCGCCTATGACGATAGTGCCATGGCAGAGATGCTGGAGTCGATCAGGCAGCAGGGCCAGATCGTACCCGGCCTTGTTCGACCGACTTCGGACGGAATAAAGCCTTTTCAAATCGTCTACGGTCGGCGCCGTCTGGCTGCCGCCAAGGCTTTGGGTCTGAAGTTTCGGGCGATCGTCAAGGATCTGACCGATGAACAGGCAATCATCTATCAAGGCGAAGAAAACACCAATCGAGATGACCTTACCTTCATCGAAAAGTGCAGTTTCGCTCTGGCCCAACAAGAGGCAGGTTTCAATCGCGATGTTATCTGCGCCTCGCTTTCTACGGGCAAGTCGCACATCTCCGAAATGATCCGCATCGCAACAACAGTGCCGGGAGATATTCTGCGTCTTATCGGTCGTAGCCCCGATACCGGTCGGCGACGCTGGATGGAGTTTGTCGAACACTGGCATCAGGCTGACAATGCCGATGGACAGGTGAGGGCGGCTCTTGCCTATGTCAAGGATGGCGCGGACCGTTTCGCGCTGGCGCTCAACGCGCTGAAAACCCAACAGGTCAAGCAGAATACGTCTTCAGTTCACGAGATCGAAGCGAGTGGATTGATTATCGGAACGCTTGCTCATGCAAAATCGGGCTCGAAAATCAATTTCAACAAGTCTGTTCCGACCGACTTTGCGGAATTCATCGCCGAGCAGCTCCCGCTGCTGCATGCCCAGTATCTGAAGAAAAACAGGAAGGAATAGTCCGCAAAAGAAAAAGGCCCCCGAGACGTCGCCGTCGTGGAAGCCCTTCTCATATCCTTAAGCAAGACAGAGAATCGCACTTTCACGAATCGCAGTCAAGAGTTTTTGGCACCGTTTTGGTGAGCGGATTTCTTTTGCCTATTGAAAGGCAAGGAAGATGCATCTCGAATCTATAACGACGCCCTTTGGGCGGCGGCCGTTGACGCGTGCTCAATTGAAACACCAAGCGACCGCGAATTCCGTCGCTGGGTCTCAGATTGTCGATAAGTGGAAAGTGTTCCGGCACATCGCCGAAGCTCGCTCAAAGCTTGGCCTTCAGGATCGGGCACTTGCAGTGCTGAACGCGCTTCTGTCATTTCTTCCAGGAACCGACATGGACCCCAAAGCGCCATTGGTCGTGTTTCCTTCAAACGAACAACTCTCGCTTCGCGCCCACGGCGTCTGCGCCAGAACGCTACGGAGAAGCATAGCCTCGCTTGTTGAGGCCGGACTGATCTGCCGGAACGATAGTCCAAACGGTAAACGCTATGCCCATCGTTCGCGCAGTGGCGAGATCGAATGTGCTTATGGCTTCGATCTGCGCCCTATGGCGTTACGGGCTACAGAGTTTGCCGAAATGGCAGCCAAAATCGTGGACGAAGCGATGCGCCTGAAGCGAACAAAGGAAGCGATAACAATTTGTCGCCGGGATCTGAGAAAGCTCCTGCAGTTCTACATCGACGAAACACGCTCGGAAGAACTCGTTGCGATTTCCTTGCGCCTGGATGAAATCCTGGCTCATCTTCCACGCCAGGCAACAGCGGCAAACTTGGAAGCGTCGTTGCGCGCGCTTGAAGCTCTGCGCTCTCAACTGCTCAACAGTCTGAATAACATCGAAAAACCGGTTAATACGTCCGCCAATGAGGGACAGGATGACCGCCACAAAGAGGAGTCAGAATCCGAATCCTATATTGAAAGAAGGACCGAAAACCCTTGCGGAGAAGGGACGCAGGCTCAGCTCCACACGAATACGCTCCAGCAGACCGTCGTCAAAGGAAGCCGCATCTCACTGGACGTGATCTTGAAAACGTGCCCCAAAATCCATGAATGCAGTCCTGCAAGACCCTTGAGGGACTTGATATCTCTGTCGCATGCCTGTGAAATTGCACGGGTGGTTCTGGGTATAGACAAGGAACAGTACCTTCGCTGCGTTCGGCTGAGCGGCGAACTGACAGCAAACATTCTTGTGTGCATCGTATACCAACGTCAGGAACAGATCAGATCACCGGGCGCTTATTTCTGCGAATTGCTCAAGCTCCTGATCTCGAATCGCCTTGATGCCGAACAGCTTCTGTTGTCGATGCTGAAACGGAGCTACACCACGGCGCAGGTTAAGCCAGTTCCATCCGAACAGCCAATCGCGGTCTCTCACCAACTTCTGAAGCTCTGTAGCCGAGGAGCACGTGCAGGGAGCACAGAGGAGAAAAGGATGGTTCGAATCAGCACAACAAACTAGAGTAACTCAGCTTGGAGCGTTTGAAGCGCTTGGGACGGTCGGTCAGCCTCGATACCAGCGAAAGCGGAATCCTAGTAGCGGACATTAAATGTCATTTCATGTCTGTTTAACGAGTTATTCACCATGACATCAACGGCTTGGCTTTCTTCCAAAATCGACGTCGATGGCTTGTTGAATGATCTAATATCCGCTGATGCTGCGCTGGTGCGACTTGACGAACGCCTCGGGAAATCGCCCATCCGGGAAGGCTTTCTTGAACGGTTTCATTTCCTCGATGCCTGTGCCTCTTTGTGGATCGATGGTGAACTGGTTCATCTGGAAGATCTCGTTTTGCATGATGCCTCCCAAGACAGCCGGACTCCCAGCCACGAGTTGACGATTGCAAACGACGTTCTTAGGCAACGCAGACGAATTGCGGCCAACAAGATTGACTGGGCGTTGACAGCCTCTGGCATCACTTCATTGCGTGGGAAAAGCCTCATGGAGGACACTCCACGGCTGGAACTGAAATCGCTGATGGTTGACGACGACCGCGAACAGGATGATCTGGACAGCAGCATCGCTGCCATGGATGCTTTGCTCGCAAAGAGTGAAGCCGTGCTGCATGATATCCGCTTCACCAAGCCAGAAGCCAAGGGAAACCTGATCTATGACGAAGATTGGGACGAGGAAGAGCGTCTCGGTGAATGGCTTCAGGTCGTTTCCAGAAATGCGCACTATCCCGCGCTGCTGCAATGTGTCATCGCCCTGGATAGCTGGAATACGCTCCAGGTTTTCCAGCATGGAAACTGGCTTGGGCGTTTGCTTGCCGCCTCACTGTTGCGACAGCGACATCTCGTTACGTGTCAGCATCTTCCCGCGCTGAACCTCAGTCTGAAATTGGTGAGCCGGGAAGATCGCACCACGCGCGATACGAATGTCCGACTTCGGAACCTTCTGGGTGGCATTCGTGCAATGGCAGAATTCGGGTTGAAAGAGCACGATAGACTGTCACTCGCGCATCAGATGATGTCCCGCCATCTGGTTGGACGACGATCATCTTCGAGGCTTCCGCAACTGATCAATCTTGTTTTGTCCAAACCGGTCGTTTCGACGGACATGGCTGCACGTCATTTGAAAATCACACAGCGTGCGGCATTGCGCCTGATCGAAGAACTCAACCTTCGGGAAGTCACGGGGCGAGGGCGTTTTCGCGCCTGGGGCATTCTGTAGCATGGCTGGGTTGAGACACTCGGGTTTCTGAGCCAGGCTCGCGCTTTACGCTTTCTACACGGTCCACAGGCTAGGAATGGCGCGGTGGCCCAAGTGTTCCGGGCCTTGCGAGAGGCTATGTCGAAGGTCAGGACGTTCGAAGCAGCAGATTTGGATGACGTTGCGAACTTGTTCCAGCGGCTTCTTCGAAAGACGTCGCAACCTGCAAACGACGACCTGAGATCCTACTTCCGCCAGATCTTTCTCGATAATGCGCGGCCTGAACCGGCTTTCAGATCACGGGTTCATCTGCGAGACGATGGAAGCGTATCGGGTTTTATCGGGGTTCTCCCGGTTTCGATGCAATTCAAGGACAGGCAGATCCTTGCACTTGATTGCGGGAGCTTTGTTTCCGATGATCGGGATGTCGATCCATTTGCGGGCGCACGCCTGTTGCGGGACGTTCTATCCGGTCCCCAGGATCTCTCCTTTACAGAGACTGCCAATGATATCTCGACAGAAATGTGGAAATCCATGCGGGCCACGGTCCTGGGGTCATACAGTCTCGGCTGGCTGAGGATCTTGCGTCCGGCATCATTCGCCATAGAGGCTGCGACAAACCATATGCGCGCTCTCAAAGTGATGAGGCCATTTGGCCAGGTGTTTGACGGCGTCCTGTCTCGCGCACTTGGGCCCTCAAGTTGGCTCGGCTACGAGCGGACACCGGGTAAGGCAGACGCCTTCTTGACCGAGCCGATTTCAGATTCGGACTTTGCCGAGCTGCTGCCAGGACTACTGACCCAGTACGCAATCCGACCCGTCTGGAGCAACGGACAACTGGAGGCGATGCTTCAGCATGCGACTCGCAAACGCAATTATGGAGAACGTCACCAGCGCGCCGTGAAAAATCGTGGTGGGAAGATCATCGGGCTCTATCTCTTTTATGGCAACAAGGGGGATATCGGCAGAACGGTTCAAGTCGTTTCGGAACCGGGCCTCGAGTCCATCGTCATCGATTGCCTGTTGAGAGATGCATCCGCCTTGGGGCTTGTGGCCATCCGAGGCGCCAGTCAGCCGAGTATCATTCAGGCGATGATCGGCAAGAAATGCGCATTCGTTCCTTCCGCGGCAACCATCGTTCATACGCATGATCGGGAACTTCTGGAGGCGCTGAAGAGCGGTCAGGCGTTTATCAACGGTCTGGTGGGCGAGGGCTGGACCCGGTTCATCGGCGACAGGTTCGAGTGATCCGTGATGTGCGCTATCGCAGGCTACTTTGGCGGAAACTTTTCAGGTGAAACCGGCGCTTCCTATCTGCATCTCATGCTCGACCATCTGAACCATCGCGGACCCGATGGAAATGGCATTCTGATCAATGGCGATGTCGGGCTGGCCCATGCGCGGCTCTCGATTGTCGGACTGGCAGATGGCGCTCAGCCTATGGTCAGCACGGATGGCAATCTTTCCATTTCCTACAATGGAGAGGTGTTCAACTACGTGGAATTGCGCCAGGAGCTGAACAGGAAAGGCCATAACCTCAGATCGAGCTCCGATACGGAGGTCCTTCTCGCGTCCTTCGGTGACAAGGGGCTGAATTGCCTTGCGGATCTTAATGGCGATTTTGCTTTCGCGATCCATGACAGATCCCGGCAACGCCTGATCCTTGCGCGAGACAGGATGGGCGTAAGACCCCTGTTCTACACACAATGTAACGGTGCGGTTTTCTTTGCTTCCGAAGTCCAGGCTTTGCTCGCACTGCCGGGCGTCTCCCATGAGCTGGATCCGATCGCTCTTGATCAAACCTTCACCCTGTGGTGCCCCATATCGCCGCGCACGGCCTATGCTGCGATCAAGGAGGTACCGCCCGGCCACGTCATGGTTCTGGAGGCGGGTATGCAGCGGGTCGATGCCTGGTGGAAGGCAGAATTCCCCGATCGATCCGATCTCGCAATCGACGCGTCTCCTGAAGACCAGCTCGAAGAGCTTGAAGCACTGCTGATGGACGCCATTCGCCTTCGGTTACGTGCGGATGTTCCGGTCGGAGCCTATCTGTCCGGCGGTCTGGATTCCTCCCTGCTGTCGGCATTGGCTGCCAAAATCCATGGCCACGAGCTTCGGACCTATTCGCTGCGTTTCGACAGTGTCGAACATGACGAAGGACGATGGCAGGAAATGATGGCGCAATCGATCGGCTCCCATCATGTCAGCGTAACGTCCTCGCATGACCAGATTCGGGATGACCTGCCGAGGGTCATGCGTTTGATACGTCAACCAATTCTACGCACCGCGCCGGTGCCGCTTCAGGGGCTTGCCCGGTCCGTCAGGGACGATGGCATGAAGGTTGTCCTCACAGGGGAGGGGGCTGACGAAATCTTTGCCGGTTACGACCTGTTTCGAGAGGCGAAGGTAAGGCGGTTCTGTGGCCGCCAACCGTCCTCGACGAGGCGTCCACGACTATTCCAACGTCTGTATTCTTACCTTCCGGGCGTTCAGCAGCAGACACCGGAATATCTGGCTCGCTTCTTCGGTGTCGGTTCGGAAGATCTTCAGGATCCGCTCTATTCTCATCGGCCGCGGTTCAAATCGACAGCATCGGCAAAGCTGTTCTTTTCTTCCGAACTTCGTGGGATCCTTGGCAATTATGATGCAGCGGAAGAACTGGCAAGCCAACTGCCGGAAGACTTCAGGCGCTGGCATCCTCTCAATCAGGCGCAGTATCTGGAGACTCGATATCTCTTGCCGGGTTACATCCTGTCAGCGCAGGGCGACCGGCCGATGATGGCCAACGCGGTGGAGGGGCGTTTTCCGTTTCTCGATCATCGCGTTGTCGAATTCGCCTCACGGCTGCACCCGGATCGCAAACTGAAGGGGTTGCGCGAGAAGCATATCCTGAAGGACGTTGCCCGCCGCCATATACCCGGCGGAATAATCGACAGGCCCAAACAGCCCTATCGCGCTCCCGATGCTGCCAGCTTCGCCAAACCAAAAGGTTCTGACTACCTCAGGACCGTCCTCTCGCCAGAAAAACTGAAAGCCTCTGCATTCTTCAATCCTGCTGCCGTCGGCAAACTTGTTGACAAGGCGATGCAGGGCGAAATTGCAAGCTTCAGAGATAACTCCGCATTCATCGGAATCTTGTCCACGCAGATCCTGGCCGTCGGAACGAGCGACAGCCTCTCCAATTCCAAGAACGGGACCGACCTCAATCATGTCAGATGACACCAAAGCCATCCTTCGCGCCTTCATTGTCGAGAACTTTCTCTTCGGCGACGAGTCACAGCCGCTGACGGCGGACACATCTCTCATCGACAGTGACTATGTGGACTCAACCGGTATCCTGGAGCTTGTGAGCTATCTGGAGGAGAGGTTCGGTATCAAGGTTGCAGATACCGACATCATTCCGGCAAATCTGGATAGCTTGGCCCGGATCACAGCATTCGTCGAGCGAAAGCAGGCAGGTTGACCGGTATATGACGCGGATCGAGCAGTATCTGGTTCACAGCGCACAGCTGCATGCGGGCAAGAACGCAATCATCTCAGATGGAATGCGACTGAGTTATGCTGATCTGCTCGATCGGTCCGCGCGATTGGCCCAGTCGCTCGCCAAAGGCGGCGTCGGCGAAGGTGATCGCGTTATCCTGTTTCTTGATAACGGCTGGGAGCTTGGTATAGCCGTGTTTGCAGTCTGGAGGGCGGGTGCCGTCATCTGTCCGGTCAACCCGTCAACGAAGCCAGCGCGTCTGCAACAGATCGTTCAGGATTGCCAACCATCTCTCATCATCACCGAGCCCAGGCTTGTCGGACACCTGGAGGCGATGGACGGAGGCATTCCTTGCATTGTCGCCGGGGAAGGTCGCAGCCTGAGACAGACGTTCGAGTCAGATCCATTGCCTTTCCTGTCGCGTTCGCCAGAGGCGCTGGCGGCCATTATCTACACCTCCGGCTCTACGGGATTGCCGAAAGGCGTGATGCTGTCCCATGCAAATCTCGACGCTGCCGTCACCTCCATCACATCCTATCTCGGAAACACCTCCGATGATGTTATTCTGGTGGTGCTGCCAATGTCATTCGGTTACGGGCTCAACCAGTTGATGAGTTCAGTGAAGGTCGGCGCGACGCTGGTTATCGAAAAATCCTTCGCCTTTCCGGAACAGATCTACCAGACCCTCGAGAGGGAGGGTGTAACGGGCTGGCCGATCGTTCCCTCGATCGCCGCGATCATGGTGCAGGCGCGTGAACTCGACCCCCGACGGTTTGCCAGTCTGCGCTATGTGACATGTGCCGCCGCGCCTTTGCCGCTTGCCCACCAGGATTGGCTTTGCGATTTCCTGCCGCACGCTGACCTCTTCATCATGTACGGCCAGACGGAATGTACGCGTGCAACGTGGTTGCCGCCCGCTCAACTCAACCAACGCCGGGGCTCGGTTGGAATAGCAATCCCCGGGGTGAAGTTGAAGATCGTCGACGAGGAGGGGAAATCTTTGGCCCCGGGCCACGTGGGTGAGCTTCTGGTTTGTGGACCGAACGTCATGCAGGGTTATTGGCGAAACGAAGAGGCCACTAGCCGCGCGCTTTCCATTGATCCGTCCACCGGAAAGCGCTGGCTGCGAACAGGTGATCTCTTTAGCGCCGATGAGGATGGTTTCGTCAGTTTTGTTTCGCGCATGGACGATGTCATCAAATGTCGCGGCGAGAAGGTTGCGCCGCGTCTGGTGGAAGAGGTGCTTTGCCAGATGCCTGGTGTTTCCGAGGCCGTTGCACTCGGCGTACCACATGATCTGCTCGGTCAGGCGATCAAGGCCGTCATCGTCAGCCAGGAGGCTCAGATGACGGCACGCGATGTTCAGCGATTTTGTGCCCGGCATCTTGAAGAGCATATGGTGCCGAAGCTCGTCGAGTTCAGAAACTCGCTACCAAAAACGCCTTCGGGCAAGGTCAGCCGCAGGCTCCTTATCGAGCCGGAACAGCCCATGGAGTAAGCTGAATGGGACACCAATCAAATCATATCCCTTCTTTTGCTCCGCTGATCCTGGATGCAAAGGCTGAAATTGAGGCGACTGCTAACTGGTTGCGCGAGCGACTTCGCACGGACCTGCGTAAACGCGGACTGGTGCTCGGTCTGTCCGGCGGTATCGATTCCAGCCTCTGCGCGGCCCTGGCTGTCGAGGCGCTCGGAGCAAAGAACGTTTTCGGAGTCTTCATGCCGGAGAATGACTCCGATCCGGAAAGTCTGCGTCTTGGTCAAAAGCTTGCCGCCCGGTTTGGCATCGAGACGATCATAGAGGATATTGGTCCCGCTCTTGCCGCAGCCGGATGCTATGAGCGGCGCGACGGCTTCATTCGTGAAGCGGTGCCGGAATATGGGCCCGGGTGGAGCTCCAAGATCGTCTTCGACAATCCGTTGACCAGTGGCGGCTACAATATCTCCTCGCTTGTTGTTCGGACACCGGACGGAGAGATGCAAAAGGTTCGGTTGAGCGCGAAGGCCTATCTCGGCATCGTGGCAGCAACAAACATGAAGCAGCGCACGCGCAAGCAGATCGAATACTACCATGCCGATCGTCTGAACTTTGCTGTTCTGGGAACCCCCAACCGGCTCGAATACGATCAGGGTTTCTTCGTCAAGAATGGCGACGGAGCTGCTGACATCAAGCCAATCGCGCATCTGTACAAAAGTCAGGTGTTTCAATTAGCAGCCGAACTCGGCGTGCCGGAGGAAATCTTGTCCAGACCGCCTACAACGGACACTTACTCGCTACCTCAGACGCAGGAAGAGTTCTACTTTGCGCTGCCATACCAGAAGATGGATATCTGCCTCTTCGGTCTGGAAAGCGATTTGTCTTCGCAAGAGGTCGCTGGTGCAGTCGGCTTGTCTCCCAAGCAGGTCGACCTGGTCTGGCAGGATATAAAGGCGAAGCGCAAGGTCGCCCGATATCTCCACGCAGCACCGCTGACGCGGCTTTGATCGGAATGATGAAAATTAAGGCATTATCGTTGATGCCTTAATTTTCATCGATTGATCTTGTCAACCATGTTGCGTTGCGGCATGGTTGCGGCCATGAACCATCTCGACCTCACCATTCTTGTCATCGATGAAAACGCTGTCCGTGCAGCGATCATCGATGAAGGTTTGCGCGAGGCTGGGCATCACCGCGTCACTGTCGTTCATGAAGTTCACGGCATCGCCCGGTTGATCGAGAATCTGAAGCCCGACGTCATCATTATAGATATCGAAAATCCCAACCGCGACATGATGGAGCATCTGTTCCAACTGACGCGTTCGATCAGCCGGCCGATTGCCATGTTTGTCGATCGTTCGGATACGGCCTCCATCGAAGCAGCAGTCGATGCCGGCGTATCCGCTTACATCGTCGACGGGCTACGGAAGGAACGGGTCAAGCCCATCCTCGATATGGCGGTGTCTCGCTTCAACGTCTTCAACCGTTTGCAGCGAGAATTGGCAGAGGCTAGATCGGCGCTGGAAGAGCGCAAGGTCATTGAGCGCGCGAAGGGCATTCTGATGAAGATGCGTAATCTTTCCGAAGAGGAAGCCTTCACGCTTCTGCGTCAGACAGCGATGAATGAAAAGAAGCGATTGGCAGACATTGCCCAGTCGGTCGTGACTGCGGCCGGGATGTTGCTGTGATGACAGTTGATCGCGGCACGTCAAAACCTAAGGGCGCGCAATGTACAGGATGACGAACGTGCCGGACAGCAAAAGCAATCTCACGGCTCCATCTTTGGGCGGAGAGCCTCAGCAGAAGGTCCTGCGAGCCGGTTTCATTCCCTTGATGGATGCCTCCGTCCTGATTGCTGCGGTCGAGATGAGCTTTGCTCAGCGCGAAGGTCTTTCCATCGAATTGGTTCGGGATGTCTCCTGGGCTAATGTGCGCGATCGTCTTGCTTTCCGGCAATTTGACATTGCCCATATGCTGTCTCCCATGCCGGTCGCGGCAAGCCTCGAGCTGGGCTCCAATCCATCGCCGACGATGACACCGTTCTCGCTTGGGAGAGGTGGCAATGCCATAACGCTGTCCACGCGTCTGTTCGAGAGGATGCAAGCCATTACCGGGTTGGGAGAAGACGCATCCGCTTTGGGAAATGCCCAGGCGCTTGCGGCGGTTCTCGCTGATATGCGTGATAGAGGCGAGAGCCCACCGACACTGGGCATGACTTACCCGTTCTCGTCGCACAATTACGAGTTCCGCTATTGGTTGGCAGCAGGAGGCATCAATCCGGATCGTGACGTCAAAATGGTCGTCGTGCCGCCGCCGCTGACATCAGATGCTCTGGAGGCTGGTGCTATCGACGGGTTCTGTGTTGGTGCACCCTGGAACATGGTGGCGTCCGAACGCGGGGTCGGGCGTATCGTTGCCGCCAAGCAGGATATCTGGCCCTCGGCACCGGAAAAGGTGATTGGCATGCGCCCGGAATGGGCGGAGGCCAACAGAGACACTGTTCTGCGTCTGATCATTGCACTGGATCAAGCCGCGCGATGGTGCGACGAACCGGCAAACCACGCGCATCTCGCGGAAATCCTGTCGGCTGACCGTTACATCGCAGCGCCCGTCGAGATTATCCGTCAGGTTCTCGCAGGCCGCTTCTCGCTGGATGCCAAGGGAAATCGCCGCATCATTCCAAACTATTTTACCTTCCACCGCCAGGGCGCCAACATTCCGCTGCCGCGTCAGGCGCTCTGGATCTTCAGTCAGATGGTGCGTTGGGGCCAAGTGCGATTCTCTCAACAGGCCGCGGATGCTGCTGCATCGGCATTCCGGCCAGATCTCTATCAAGCCGCGCTCGGGCAGGTCGGCGATCATGACGGCGATCTCGCGCCTGCGGGAAGCGAGCCCGACGATATTTTCATGGACGGCAAGATTTTCGATCCGGCCGCCATCGAGGCTTACGTCAAAAGCTTTGCGGTGCGGGCAGAGGAGAATGGGACGCTGCCGTCGACGCTGGAAACTTGAGGCCTCCTCTTGCTGCGCCTGCTCAGAATGGCAGCAGCTGACCAAGCTCGACGCTTCCAAATTAGGCACACGGACGAGTGCCCAAATTTTGGATCGTCCACTTCAAATCGAAAATAATTCAATCTTTACAGTGTCATGTATTTGACTGCCAGAACTGGCACGCAGCTTGCAAGGATAACAACGCACCGGTCAATGGCGATCGGCAGGCAGATGAGCGTCCGACAGGGCATCATATAGATCATCAGACAACGACGTCGCAGGCTTCCTTGCCGTCCGGCTCCTCCCGCCCGGATGCTGCATTCAAGCACGCGGCGTTTTTTCGTTTTGGCACTCCGTCACAGAGGGGAATGAAAAAAATGACGAAGGCATCCGATACCGGCATCAGCCGCCGTACGATTTTGAAGACGTCCGCGACCGCCGCCCTTCTTGGCGCAGTCAAGACCGCATTTCCCTCGGGAGCATTTGCGCAAGGGGCAGGCCCTGAAACAACCAAAGCCGTACTGGGCTTCATCGCATTGACTGATTCCGCGCCGCTGATCGTCGCAAAGGAAAAGGGACTTTTCGCCAAGCACGGAATGCCGGATGTCGAAGTCGTCAAACAGGCCTCCTGGGGCACGACGCGAGACAACCTCGTTCTCGGATCCGCAGGCAGCGGCATTGATGGTGCCCATATCCTCACCCCCATGCCCTACCTCATCTCTACCGGCAAGGTGACCCAGAACAACCAGCCCTTGCCCATGGTTATCCTGTCGCGTCTCAACCTCGATGCGCAGGCCATCTCTGTGGGTTCTGCCTATGCGGACCTCAAGGTCGGGCTCGATTCAGGAGCGCTGAAGGAAGCCTTTGCCAAAAAGAAAGCTGCCGGTACGCCTGCCAAGGTTGCCATGACCTTCCCCGGTGGCACGCATGACCTCTGGATCCGTTACTGGCTGGCTGCTGGTGGCATCGACCCGGACAAGGATGTGGAAACGATCGTTGTTCCCCCGCCGCAGATGGTGGCCAACATGAAGGTTGGCACCATGGACTGTTTCTGCGTGGGCGAGCCGTGGAACGAACAACTGGTCAATCAGGGCATCGGCTACACGGCGGTCAACACCGCTGAGATCTGGAACAAGCATCCGGAAAAATCCTTCGCCATGCGCGCCGACTGGGTGGAGAAGAACCCGCGTGCGACGAAAGCGCTCTTGATGGCCGTTCTGGAAGCGGCGCAGTGGTGCGACGACATGAAGAACAAGGATGAACTGGCCGAAATCGTCGGCAAGCGCAGCTGGTTCAACGTTCCGCCGAAGGACATTACCGACCGCATCAAGGGTAAATACAATTACGGCAACGGCAAGCTGGTCGAAAACAGCCCGCACTTCATGAAGTTCTGGAGAGACCACGCCTCCTATCCCTACCAGAGCCATGACGCCTGGTTCCTGACGGAAGACATCCGCTGGGGCAAGTTCGAGCCAACGCTCGATATCAAGGCGCTCATCTCCAAGGTCAATCGCGAAGAACTCTGGCGTGACGCCGCAAAGGCCCTCGGCGTGTCCGACATGCCCGCCTCGACATCCCGCGGCAAGGAAACCTTCTTCGACGGCAAGGTCTTCGATCCGGAAAATCCGGCTGCCTACCTGAAGAGCCTCAGCATTTCCCGCATGGCCTGAGCAAACCTGCTTCGAGGGCGCCGATTGCATGCGCCCTCGCACTCGGAATTCAACAAAGGAAAGCGGCCATGTCCGTTACGCAACTGAACATCAAGGAAAGCAAGCAGGTCAGCCCGAAAGCACAGGTGGTGGCCTTTTCTCCTGCCAAGCCGACAAGGTCGATTGCCTCGAAGGTGATCGAAAAGGCTCGCCGCCTGAATGCGACTGTCCTGCCGCCGCTTCTGACGCTCGCGCTTCTGGTGCTTGCCTGGGAAATCCTCTGTTCCTCGCCAACCTCAAGCCTTCCGTCTCCGAGCCGTGTGCTCAGCGAAAGCTGGGAACTGATCATTCACCCGTTCCATGTGGGGCAGGGGGTTGATCAGGGGATGTTCTGGCATATCGCCGCGAGCCTTCAGCGTGTTGCGCTGGGCTATGCGCTGGCCGCTATCGCCGGCATCGCGCTCGGTGTTCTCGTCGGTCAGAGCCAATGGGCGATGCGGGGCCTGGACCCAATCTTCCAGATCCTTCGTACCGTTCCACCGCTCGCCTGGTTGCCCCTGTCGCTTGCCGCCTTCCGGGATGGGAATCCATCCGCAATCTTCGTCATCTTCATTACAGCAATCTGGCCGGTCATCATCAATACGGCTGTGGGCATCCGCAACATTCCGCAGGATTACCAGAACGTCGCCAAGGTGTTGCGACTCAACGGTTTCGAATATTTCGGCAAAATCATGCTGCCTGCAGCAGCGCCCTACATCTTCACCGGCCTGCGTATCGGCATCGGCCTCTCCTGGCTTGCCATCGTTGCAGCGGAAATGCTGATCGGTGGCGTCGGCATCGGCTTCTTCATCTGGGACGCTTGGAACTCGTCTCTGATCAGCGACATCATCGTGGCGCTTGTCTATGTCGGCGTCGTCGGTTTCCTGCTCGACCGCCTCATTGCTTTCGTCGGGCGCCTCGTCACCCGCGGCACTGCCAACGCCTGAAGGATCACGACCATGGCACAATCCTATCTCTCGCTGGAATTCATCGACAAGACCTTCGAGCGCAACGGCACCAAAAGCGAAGTGCTGAAGCAGGTCTCGCTCGGCGTCGACAAGGGTGAGTTCGTTTCCATCATCGGTCATTCCGGCTGTGGCAAATCCACCGTCCTCAACATCATCGCTGGATTGATCGACGCTACATCCGGTGCCGTTTTCCTGGATGGAAAGCATGTCGATGCACCCGGTCCGGAGCGCGCGGTCGTGTTCCAGAACCACTCGCTTCTACCGTGGCTCTCGGTCTACGAAAACATCAACCTTGCCGTCTCCAAGGTCTTTCGTGGCAAGAAGAGCAAGTCCGAGCAGCATGACTGGGTGATGCACAATCTCGATCTCGTGCAGATGGCGCATGCGAAGGACAAACGTCCGGCAGAAATTTCCGGCGGCATGAAGCAGCGCGTCGGTATTGCCCGCGCGCTCGCCATGGAGCCGAAGGTGCTGCTGCTGGATGAGCCTTTCGGTGCGCTGGATGCGCTGACCCGCGCCCATCTGCAGGATGCGGTGATGGAGATCCATGCGCGCCTCGGCAATACCATGATCATGATCACACACGATGTGGACGAGGCGGTTCTTCTCTCCGACCGCATCGTCATGATGACCAATGGTCCGGCAGCAAAAATCGGCGAGGTGCTGGAAGTTCCCATTCCCCGTCCCCGCAACCGCATCGAGCTGGCGTCTGACCGCACCTATCTTAAGTGCCGTGAGGCCGTTTTGAAATTCCTCTACGAGCGTCACCGCTTCGTGGAAGCGGCGGAGTAAGCGAGATGACCCAGAGACTCGTCATCATTGGCAATGGCATGGCGCCGGGCCGAATGCTGGAACATCTGTTTGAACAGGCTCCCGGTGCCTACGAGGTTACGATCTTCAACGCGGAACCCCGCGTGAACTATGACCGCATCATGCTTTCCCCGGTTCTGTCCGGTGAAAAGACCTATGAAGATATCATCATTCATGGTGACGCCTGGTACGAAGCCCATGGCGTGACGCTCTATCGCGGCGACAGGATCGTGGAGATCGACCGCGCCAAGCGCACCGTGACCTCGCAAAAGGGTGTGGTCGCCAACTACGATCGGCTGATCATTGCGACCGGCTCCAACCCCTGCATCATTCCGGTGCCGGGCAAGGACCTGAAAGGCGTTGTCGCCTATCGCGATCTGGATGACGTGGATGCCATGCTTGCTGCTGCCGAGGCGGGAGGAGACGCCATCGTGATTGGCGGCGGGCTGCTGGGCCTTGAGGCCGCTGCCGGCCTCAAGGCTCGCGGCATGAACGTGACGGTTCTGCATGTGATGCCCAGCCTGATGGAGCGCCAGCTTGATCCTGCTGCCGGTTATCTGTTGCAGAAGGCACTGGAGGATCGCGGCATCCATGTTCTCTGCAAGGCCAATACCAAAGCGATTCTTGGCGATGGCAAGGTGGAGGCCGTGGAACTCGAGGATGGCCGGATCATTCCCGCATCCATCGTCGTCATGGCGGTGGGCATCCGTCCGAATGTGCAACTGGCAAAGGATGCAGGCCTCGCGGTTAACCGCGGGATCGTCGTCGACGATGGCATGATGACGTCGGATGGTCACATCATGGCGCTCGGCGAATGCGCGGAAGTTGGCGGCCAGGTCTACGGGCTCGTTGCACCGCTTTATGAAATGGCCCGTATCGCCGCCTCGCATCTGGCGGGTGACAAGACACCGGCCTTCGTTCATTCCGACACGCCGACGAAACTCAAGGTCACCGGCATCGATCTCTATTCGCTGGGTGACTTTGCCGAAGGTCCAGATCGTGAGGAAATCGTGCTGCGCGACGCGACGGCTGGCATCTACAAGCGGCTGGTCATCAAGGAGAACCGTATCATCGGCACCGTGCTCTACGGTGAAACGGCTGATGGCGCCTGGTTCAACGACCTGAAGAAGAAGCAGACCGATATTTCGGAGATGCGCGATACCCTTATTTTCGGCCAGGCCTATCAGGGAGGGTCTCCGCTGGACCCTATGGCGGCCGTTGCAGCCTTGCCGGATGATGCGGAAATCTGCGGCTGCAACGGCGTTTGCAAGGGAAAAATCACCTCGACCATCACGGCTAAAGGCTTGACCTCGCTGGATGAGGTGCGCGCCCACACCAAGGCTTCCGCCTCCTGCGGGTCCTGCACAGGTCTTGTCGAACAGCTGATGACACTGACGCTGGGAGACAAATATAACCCGGCAGCCGTGACGCCCATGTGCACCTGCACCGAGCTCGGGCATGACGATGTGCGCCGCCTGATCAAGGCCAAGGGGCTGAAAACCATTCCCGCCGTCATGCAGGAGCTGGAGTGGAAAACCTCCTGCGGCTGCGCCAAATGCCGACCGGCGCTGAACTATTACCTCGTTTGCGACTGGCCGGATGAATATGCCGACGACTACCAGTCCCGCTATATCAACGAACGTGTTCACGCCAATATCCAGAAGGATGGCACCTATTCCGTCGTGCCTCGCATGTGGGGCGGCGTGACAAACGCGAAGGAATTGCGGGCCATTGCCGACGTGGTCGACAAGTTCCAGATCCCGATGGTGAAGGTCACCGGCGGCCAGCGCATCGATTTGCTTGGCATTGAGAAGGAAGACCTCCCCGCCGTCTGGGCGGATCTCGGGCAGGCCGGTTTCATCTCCGGTCAGGCCTATGCCAAGGGTCTTCGCACAGTCAAAACCTGTGTGGGTTCAGACTGGTGCCGCTTCGGCACGCAGGATTCCACCGGCCTCGGCATCCGCATCGAAAAGTTCATGTGGGGTTCGTGGACACCGGCCAAGCTGAAACTCGCCGTTTCGGGCTGTCCCCGAAACTGTGCTGAAGCCACCTGCAAGGATATAGGCGTCATCTGCGTCGATTCCGGCTTCGAGATCCATTTTGCCGGTGCCGCTGGTCTCGACATCAAGGGCACGGACGTTCTGGGTCTGGTGAAGACCGAGGATGAGGCCTTGGAGGTGATCGTGGCGCTGACCCAGATGTATCGCGAACAGGGCCGCTATCTGGAACGCATCTACAAGTGGGCGAAACGCGTGGGCCATGACGAGGTTCGCGCTCAAATCCTTCACGATACCGAGCGGCGCAAGGCCTATTACGACCGCTTCGTCTTCAGCCAGCAATTCGCGCAGGTCGATCCTTGGTCGGAGCGCGTATCGGGCAAGGACAAGCACGAGTTCAAACCCATGGCAAGCGTCGGTTACGGCGAGGCTGCAGAGTGATCTGGTTTGCGAAAGGATTCATTCCATGAACTGGAAAACCATTGGACATATCGACGATATCCCGCTGCGGGGCGCACGTTGCATCAAGACGCCGGGCATGAACATCGCCGTGTTTCGCACCAGCGAGAACGAGGTTTTCGCGATTGAAAACCGCTGCCCGCACAAGGCAGGACCACTGTCGGAGGGCATTGTGCACGGCAAGTCGGTCACCTGCCCGTTGCACAACTGGGTCATTTCGCTGGAAAACGGGATGGCGCAGGGTGCGGATGAGGGGGAGGTGCGGACCTTCGAAATCAGGAATGAGGACGGTCTGCTGTCGATCCTTCTCGATCAGCCGATGATGGTTGCGGCGGAGTAAGAGCTTGAATATGGCCGGTTCACTCCTCTCGACAGCATGGATTGACCGCGACGGCGGTGCTTTGGCGCGTCATCCTCGGGCTTGTCCCGAGGATCTACAGAGGTCGCAAGTGTTGCAATGCTGGCAGATGGTCGGGACAAGCCCGACCATGACGAAAGGAGCATGCCAGAGAGTAGAGGGCAAAGCTCTCCTGTTATGGAGCACACCACATGCCAACTGAAACACGCACCACCTGCCCCTATTGTGGCGTCGGCTGCGGCGTCATCGCCAAGGTCGAGGATGACGGTCGGGTGAGCGTGAAGGGCGATCCCGATCATCCGGCCAATTTTGGCAGGCTGTGTTCCAAGGGCTCGGCACTGGCGGAAACTCTGGATATGGAAGGCCGTGTTCTGGCTCCGATGGTCCATGGCAAGCCCGTCAGCTGGAATAATGCGCTTGATCTGGTTGCCGAACGCTTCTCTTCCGCCATCCGCGACCATGGACCGGATTCGGTCGCTTTCTATCTCTCCGGCCAGCTTCTGACCGAGGATTACTACGTTGCCAACAAGCTGATGAAGGGCTTCATCGGCTCTGCCAATATCGATACGAACTCGCGGCTCTGCATGGCCTCGTCAGTTGCGGGTCACAAGCGCGCCTTCGGTTCCGATACGGTTCCCGGCACCTATGAAGATCTGGAGCTTGCAGATCTGGTCGTTCTCGTCGGGTCGAACATGGCGTGGTGCCATCCGGTGCTTTATCAGCGCCTTGCGGCTGCCAAGGCGAACCGCCCGCATATGAAGGTCGTGGTGATTGATCCGCGCCGAACCGCCACTTGTGACATTGCAGATCTTCATCTGGCGGTGAGGGGCAATGCCGATGTGGCCCTTTTCAATGGTCTGCTTCATCATCTTGCGCAAGAGGGCCATGTGGATGAAGCTTATGTGGCGCAACACACGACCGGGTTTACTGAGGCACTGATGGCGTGCCAGCACACCAGCCTTAGCGAACTTGCGGAAGTAACAGGCGTATCCACCCTGCAATTGCGGCTGTTCTTCCAGTGGTTTGCAAATACGCGGAAGGTCGTCACCTGCTACAGCCAAGGCGTGAACCAGTCTTCGGTGGGAACGAACAAGGTCAATGCCATCATCAATTGCCATCTTGCCACAGGCAGGATCGGTAAGCCGGGATCTGGACCCTTTTCCCTGACTGGCCAGCCTAATGCCATGGGAGGACGGGAAGTCGGTGGTCTATCCAATATGCTCGCCGCGCATATGGACATCGCCAATGATGCAGATCGTGATCGTGTCCAGCGGTTCTGGCAATCGCCGATAATGGCTCAAAAGCCGGGCCTGAAGGCGGTAGAACTGTTCGAGGCCGTGGCAGCGGGCAAGATCAAGGCGCTGTGGATCATGTCCACCAATCCTGTCGTCTCCATGCCGAATGCCGATTTCGTCAAGGCGGCCATCGAGGCCTGCCCGTTTGTGGTTGTGTCGGACATGTACGGCAGTACCGACACGGCAAGACTTGCCCATGTTCTGCTTCCCTCCGCCGGATGGGGTGAGAAAAGCGGAACCGTTACCAATTCCGAGCGCCGCATTTCGCGCCAGCGCCCGTTTCTGGCCGCCCCTGCCGAGGCGCGAGCCGACTGGTGGCAAATGGCGCAAGTGGGCTGCCGGATGGGTTTCGGTGCCGGATTTGCCTATCAGAACGCCAGCGAGATCTTCCAGGAGCATGCAGCTCTTTCAGCCTTCGAAAACGATGGCAGCCGGGATTTTGATATCGGTGCTCACGCCGCGCTGGAGCGGCAGAAGT
Organism: Rhizobium sp. Root149; assembly: GCF_001427345.1. Lineage (NCBI taxonomy): Bacteria > Pseudomonadati > Pseudomonadota > Alphaproteobacteria > Hyphomicrobiales > Rhizobiaceae > Rhizobium > Rhizobium sp. Root149. Next base: position 195,812 of record NZ_LMGD01000024.1, on the reverse strand, counting down.
ATGATGCACTCGAACCCTTCCAATGGCCCCAGCCAGCAGGATCCAAGCCTGACGAGACGCGCTTCTTCGCCAACGGTCGGTTCTATCACCCGGATGGCCGTGCCCGCTTCGTAGCGGTTCCAGCAAATCTCGACCATCGTCCTTCCGCCGAGTTTCCACTCATTCTGAACACGGGACGTATCCGGGATCAGTGGCACACCATGACCCGTACGGGAAGAAGTGCCCGCCTTTCGTCGCACATGGCCGAGCCCTTTGCAGAGATCAGCCCCTCCGATGCCCGGCAGTTTGATCTGGAGGATGCGGATCTGGTGGAACTGACAGGGACCACGGGCGCCAGATGCGTGGTCCGTGCCCTGATCACGGATCGACAGGCTCCGGGCTCGGTGTTCGTCCCCATGCATTGGAACGACAGCAATTCGGCGCGCGCGCGTGTCGATTCCTTGGTATCCAATGAGCGCGATCCGATTTCCGGCCAGCCTGCACTGAAGAACGCTGCCCTTAAAATGCAGAAGTTCGAGGCATCCTGTCATGCCTTCCTGATCTGCCGCGAAAAGCCTCTCGAGCTCGATTTCGACTATTGGGCTATAGCGCCGTGCGACGGCGGGTATCGATTGGAACTTGCAGGTCATCCGCCAACAGATGGCTGGCAATCATGGCTCGTAAGAACACTTCGGCTTCCCGAAAACATGGACATCGTCGGACTGTCTGACGAGCCGACCGGTGCCGTGCGCATGGCCGCATTCGCCGCACAGCAATTGCTGGCCGCGCTCTTCGTGGCATCTCGACCGGTTGCCGTGTCACGTCAATGGGCAGTAGGCCAGTTGATGGAGACGCATGACAGGCGGTCACGCATTGCCTTGATCGCCGGGCGACCACCTGCGGATCAGCCAGACAAGGGCGCCATCATCTGCTCCTGCTTCAATGTCGGGCTTAACGAGATCGCGGCAGTGGCACAAACCGGATGCAACACGGTTGACGCCATCGGAGAGATGCTGAAGGCGGGAACAAATTGCGGTTCCTGCCGTCCCGATATCCGCCGGATCATCGCTGAGCGTCAGGTCATCGCCGCCGAGTGATGGCCATCTGGTCCAGTTCGCTTTGAAACAGGGCAGCGAGCAGGTCCGATTGGCTGACGATACCGACAAGCCTATTGTCGGCATCTACCACGGGCATCTGGTCAAGGCCCTGGTCGACCATCGGCGAGACAAGCGATGTGATGCGCGTTTCGGGAATGGCTGATTGAACCCGCGTCTGCATGATTTCGTCCACCCTGGTGGGCAGCTGCCGCTTGCTGAACAGCGCAAGCATGCGATGGCCAAGCCCAAGTTTCAGCGATCCGTCACTGGAAAGAACGGAGTTCTCGAGGAAGTCTTCCAGACCCACGATCCCGGCGAGCTTACCGTTGGCGTCCACGACCGGCAGTGCCTTCACATGGCGCGTCATGAAAATTCGCCAGACGGATTTCAGGCTTTGGCCCATCGTTGCGAAGATCACATCGCGAGACATGATATCGCTGCAGGTCACTGCGCTGGTCTGCCGCTCGAATGCACGGATCTGCGCCTTGTGAAACAGGAGATCCAGATCCTCCGGGCTCACATCGATGAACTCATCCTGCTCCTGTATCACCGCCTCGATGTCCGATGCCACGACACCGATGCGATGAGAGGGCGCGGGATCTGCCGTTCCCTGTCGGGATGGCTGGCTGCCGGGTGTTGCATGCGGATAGCGCCGGCCCGTCACATTGTTGAAAAGCAAAGCGATCACGAGCAGGATGACGGAATTGAGCGCGATTGGCGAAAGAACGAACCAATAGCCCGCCTTCTGGATTGCCGGACCGCCCAGAACAGCCGTCAGGGCCACGGCGCCGCTTGGCGGATGCAGGCAGTTCAGCATCAGCATGATGGCAATTGCGGCCGAGACGGCTATGGCAGCCGCCAGCAATGGTGCGCCGAGAAACTTCGCGCATGACACGCCAATGATTGCAGCGATCAGGTTGCCGCCGAGGATCGACCAAGGCTGGGCCAGAGGGCTGGCGGGTGCTGCGAAAAGCAGCACGGCGGACGCGCCCATTGGCGCGACAAGCAGTGGAACGCTGGCATCGGACTGGAGGGCGATTGTGCTGACCAGTCCGGTCGCAAGGATGCCGGTCAGTGCCCCCAGCGATGCGCGAAGCTTTTCGCGTGGGCTGGTCGGCACGATTGCCGGATTGAGTTTATGAAAAAGCGACATGCCTGGCATCTCTGCGCAACGGAACGATGCGCTGCAATAGCATGTTGCCCATCCCTTAGGCAGAAGAGATTTTCTAAACTTCAGGGATTGCTGAAATGTTTGCTTCGGAGCGGGGCAGGTGGCATCAATTGCGCGTTGCCGTGCTGGAAGCGAAAGTCCTGCTCGCATCCCCAACAATCGACACGTGGGAGTAGGCGGCGCAGGAGGCCGCCGCTCCATCGCGGTTCAATATGGCTCTGACGATACCCTCGTGCTCATCCCAGGAGTGCTGCAAGCGGCCCTCCAGGCGAAACTGTGCGCGACGAAAGGGTGCGAGGCGTGCCCTTGTCTGGAGCACGGTTTCCTGAATATGCGCGTTGTGGGCGCCGGAATAGAGCCGGTTATGAAACTCGGTGTTAAAGGCTGCGTAGTCTTCCGAAGCTCCGGTCTTTACGATGTCGAAGCTTTCGCGATGCAGAGATTCCAGCTCCTCGCGCTCCTGCGTAGTCATGCGTTCTGCGGAAAGTCGGGCGCAGATTGCCTCCAGTTCAGCCATGGCCTCGAACATCGAGCTCAGAAAATCATCGGAAACATTGGTCACGATAGCGCTGCGGTTAGGCGGACGCTCAACCAGCCCCATGGCGCAGAGTTGTCGAAGCGCTTCACGAACGGGCGTTCGCGAGACCTGGAAGCGGCTGGCCAGCCCACCTTCGTCAAGCTTTGCGCCAGGTCGAAGATCACCACTGATAATGAGGTCGGAGATCGCGCGGACCAACTGTTCGACCGTGTCTCCTGTTCTGACCAGTTCCCTCACAATACCGATGACCTTCTCCAAGCTGCATGCACTTATCCGAGCTTAGCGGAGATTCGGTTAAAGCGAAACGCCATCCTGCACAGCAGCTGGAGATAATGCGTGAATTTTGCGCAGACTAAAATTTTGCCTCAAAATACAGCGCCTCAATTAAAAGTGCATACAGTTTGCGCATTGGACCTCAGGGTTCAAGGGAATTCATACCGGTTTAGCAGCTGTTTCAGGCTGGCATAGGGATTGCATACACTTTTTTAGAGCCGGCAGAAGCCGGATTGAAAAAGGGGAACGACCAATGATCAAGTTGCCTTCCGTATCTCGCAGACAGTTTCTTCAGACGACCTTGGCGGGCGCCGCAGCAGCAGCCACGCCGGGCCTGCTTTCCTCCGCAGCCTTTGCTGCGACGCCGTTGACGATCGGCTTCATCTACGTCGGACCCAAGGATGACTACGGTTATAACCAGGCGCATGCCGAAGGTGCAGCCGCCCTGAAATCCATCGAAGGCATCACGCTGGTGGAAGAGGAGAACGTGCCCGAGACCGTGGATGTCCAGAAGACCATGGAATCCATGATCAACCTTGATGGCGCGAAATTGCTCTTCCCGACATCCTTCGGTTATTTCGACCCCCATGTACTGGCCATGGCCAAGAAATATCCGGATGCGCAGTTCCGCCATTGCGGCGGTCTCTGGACCAAGGAAAAGCACCCTGCCAATGTTGGCTCCTATTTCGGCTACATCCATCAGGGCCAGTATCTGAACGGCATCACCGCCGGTTATGCCTCGAAGAGCAAGAAGATCGGTTTCGTGGCTGCCAAGCCCATTCCGCAGGTTCTCCAGAACATCAACGCCTTCCTGCTGGGTGCCCGCTCTGTTGATCCGTCCATCACCTGCCAGGTCATCTTTACCGGCGAATGGTCGCTGGCCGTGAAGGAAGCGGAAGCCACCAACGCTCTCATCGATCAGGGCGCCGATGTCATTACCTGCCACGTCGATAGCCCGAAAGTCGTCGCCCAGACGGCTGCCGGTCGCGGCGCTTTCGTCTGCGGCTATCACGCCAACCAGTCGGCTCTGGCCGGTGACAAGTATCTGACCGGTGCCGAATGGGCCTGGGGCAATGTCTATACGGACTTCATCAAGACGATGCAGGCAGGCAAGCCAATCGGCAACTTCGTGCGCGGCGGCCTGAAGGACGGCTTCGTGAAAATGAGCCCGCTCGGCAAGGCAGTTTCCGCCGATGCGCGCGCCAAGTTCGAAGCGACGCAGAAGACTATGCTCGGCGGCAATTTCGCGGTCTTCAAGGGCGGCCTGAAGGACAACAAGGGCAATGTCGTCGTGCCCGCTGGCAAGGACTATACCGAGCAGGCGATCGAGCTTGAAAGCATGAACTATCTCGTTGAAGGCGTCATCGGCTCCGTCGCCTGATTGAAGGAGCGGAAGTCATGGCTGCCGAGATCGACATATCCTCCGTGGCTTCCGCCACCCGCAGGTTCACGCTGTCGCGCCTTCAGGAAGAACTCGCGCGCAGGCTGGAGCCACTTGCCATCACCTTTCTCGCCATTCTGGCGGGAATGGGCCTTTTCAGCCTCTTTCTTCTGGCGCTGGGCAAGTCTCCCCTCCAGTTCGTGCAACTGGTCTATGCGGGAGGTTTCGGCACCTGGTTCTCGCTGCAAAACGCATTCAGCCGCGCGGCACCCTTGTTGCTGACGGCTCTGTGCGTGGCACTTCCCGCACGCCTTGGGCTTACCGTCATCGGTGGGGAGGGCGCGCTGGCTCTCGGCGGTCTTGGAGCCGCCGCAATCGCCGTGCCCATGCTGTCTGTTTCGCACGGCTGGCCGCTGTGGATTGCAATGGGTATTGCCGGTTCCGTGGTTGGCGGTCTGTGGATCGCCTTTGCCGGTGCCTTGAAGCACTACCGGGGTGTGAACGAAACGATCTCGTCGCTTCTGCTCACCTATATCGGCATCGCCGTCATGAACCACCTCATTGAAGGTGTGCTGCGCGATCCCGCAAGCCTCAACAAGCCTTCCACCTTTCCGCTGCCAGCAGATGCCATGTTCGGCAAGATCTGGGGCATGGATGTCCACTGGGGTTTCGCCACTGGCATCGTCTGCTGCGTGCTCGCCTGGGTCTTGATCGAGCGAACCACAATCGGCTTTGCGGCCCGCGTTTCCGGCGGCAATCTCCGGGCCGCGCAAATTCAGGGATTGCCCGTCGGCAAGCTCATCGTCGGCTTCACCTTTCTTGCCGGTGCCTTCGCGGGTCTCGCAGGCATGATCGAGGTGGCGGCGGTGCAGGGCAGCGCCAATGGCTCCATCATTGCCGGTTACGGTTACACCGGAATTCTCGTTGCGTTTCTTGCGCGGCATAACCCGCTCGCCATCATCCCGGTTTCCATTTTGCTCGGCGGTGTGGCGGCGGCAGGCGGCTTGATCCAGCGGCGCATGGGCCTGCCGGATGCAACGGTTCTCGTGCTGCAAGGCACTCTTTTCATCAGCGTGCTGTTCTTCGAAACGCTCTATGGCCGCTTCAAGCTCTTCAACCCGGAGATGTGGCGCACGACACGCGCCGGAAAGGATGGCGAGTGATGGAAGAGACCGCACTTGGGCTCTGGGGCGTGCCGCTTGCCATTCTGGCAGGTGCTATTCGCGTATCCACCCCGTTCATTTTCGTCAGCCTCGGCGAAACCCTGACCGAACGCTCCGGCCGGATCAATCTCGGCCTTGAAGGAACGCTCGTTTTCGGGGCCATGTCTGCTTATGCCGTGGCCGTTCTAACCCAGTCCGCATGGCTGGGCGTACTGGCCGCCATGATGGCCGGTGCCGTGTTCGGCCTGCTGCATGGCTTTATCTGCAAATTCCCGAAGGTGAACGATATCGCCATCGGTATCGCCATGATGCAGTTCGGGCTCGGGCTTGCCTTCTTCCTCGGCAAGCCCTTCATCCAGCCGGTTGCGCCAAAGCTTCCGTCCATTCCGCTGGGCGGCTGGTCGGCTTTGCCGCAGGTGCAGGCGGCGCTCACCATCAATGTGCTGTTCATTGTCGGTCTCATCCTGACATTTTCCATCGCCTGGATGCTCAAGAACACCCGCGTCGGCCTCATTCTGCGCGTGGTGGGTGACAGTTCCGATGCCGCGCGTGCCATGGGCATCAACCCTAATACGGTGCGCCTGCTGGCAACTTCTGCGGGCGGGGCGCTGGCGGCAATCGGCGGGGCCTACCTGTCGCTGTTTTATCCCGGCTCATGGAACGAACGCATTTCGTCGGGCCAAGGGTTGATGGCCGTTGCGCTCGTCATTTTCGCCCGCTGGAACCCCAAGGGCTGCCTGTTTGCCTCACTGCTGTTCGGCGGGGCTGGCGCGCTCGGCCCCGCGCTTCAATCGGTCGGCGTCACGCAGGGCTATTACCTCTTCTATGCGGCACCTTACGTGCTGACCTTGATCATTCTCATCATGACCTCTTCGCCGACGACGCGCCTTTCGGGTGCGCCGGAGGAACTTTCGCTGACCAAATGAACATGTGACTGGAGATCTGCCATGAACGGCTTGGGCGGTTTGAACAAATCGGAACACGGTGTCGGTATCGGACTGGTGCAGTTGCAACTGCCCGTTACCGTGACGAAAGAGGATCTGGCGCGGCAGACGCAGCGCGTTGTCGAACTGGTGGGCAAGGCACGACGCAACCAGCCGGGCATGGATCTCGTCATCTTCCCGGAATATGCGCTGCACGGCCTGTCGATGGATATCAATCCCGAGATCATGTGCACGCTGGATGGGCCTGAGGTCGCGGCTTTCAAGGCAGCCTGCAAGGAGCACCACATCTGGGGTTGCTTCTCCATCATGGAGCTCAATCCCGGCGGCATGCCCTATAATTCCGGCATCATTATCGACGATCAGGGAGAGTTGAAGCTCTACTATCGCAAGATGCACCCCTGGGTTCCGGTCGAGCCGTGGGAGCCGGGCGATACCGGCATTCCCGTCATCACCGGCCCGAAGGGCGCGAAGATCGCGCTCATCATCTGCCATGATGGCATGTTCCCGGAAATGGCCCGAGAATGCGCCTACAAGGGCGCGGAAATCATGATCCGTACCGCAGGCTACACGGCGCCCATGCGGGACTCCTGGCGTTTTACCAACCAGTCCAACGCCTTCTGCAATCTCATGGTCACGGCCAATGTCTGTATGTCCGGGTCTGACGGCACCTTCGACAGCATGGGCGAAGGCATGATCTGCAACTTCGATGGCTCGATCATTGCCCATGGCACCAGCGGACGACCGGATGAGATCATCACCGCTGAAGTGCGGCCCGATCTGGTGCGCGAGGCAAGGCTCGGCTGGGGTGTTGAAAACAACATCTACCAGTTCGGTCATCGCGGCTATGTGGCGGTCGCAGGTGGCGCGCAGGATTGCCCCTATACCTACATGCACGATCTGGCCGCCGGTCGCTATCGCCTGCCCTGGGAAGACGGCGTGAAGGTAACGGACGGAACCTCCTGCGGGTTTGAAAAGCCCACACGCCGCTTCGGCGAAATCACCAAAACAGCAGCCGAATAGGGATATCGTCATGGATACGCTGACCAACACAGCCACCAACTTCGTTTCTGCCGATCCCTATCCATGGCCCTATAACGGCAAGCTGCGGCCGGACAATACAGTCTTGATCATCATCGACATGCAGACGGATTTCTGCGGTCCGGGCGGCTATGTCGATCATATGGGCTATGATCTGTCGCTGGTGCGTGCGCCCATCGAGCCAATCAAGGCAGTGCTCGCTGCCATGCGCGACAAGGGCTACCACATCATTCACACGCGCGAAGGCCACAGGCCGGATCTGGCGGATCTGCCCGCCAACAAGCGCTGGCGTTCGCAGCGCATCAATGCAGGCATTGGCGATGCCGGACCCTGCGGACGCATTCTTGTGCGTGGCGAACCGGGCTGGGACATTATCGACGAACTGAAGCCCCTCGAAGGTGAAACCATCATCGACAAGCCGGGCAAGGGATCCTTCTGCGCCACGGATCTGGAGCTGATCCTCAACCAGCGCCGCATCGAGAATATTATCCTCACCGGCATCACCACGGATGTGTGTGTGCACACCACCATGCGCGAGGCGAATGATCGCGGCTTTGAATGCCTGCTGCTGGAAGATTGTTGCGGCGCGACCGATTACGGCAACCATCTAGCCGCGATCAAGATGGTCAAGATGCAGGGTGGTGTGTTCGGCTCGGTGTCGAATTCCAAGGCGCTGATCGAGGCGCTGCCATAACCGACGTTCGGCCAAGGGAAGGATCGATACCCATGACAGGCACCACGCTAGGCCCCACAACAGGCAAGGCACTCTCGCTGGAAACGGTTGGCATGACCATGCGTTTCGGCTCCTTCACGGCGCTGGATGATGTCTCCATCAAGGTCAAGGCAGGCTCGTTTCACGCACTTCTGGGGGAGAATGGCGCGGGCAAATCCACGCTCGTCAAATGCATCATGGGTTTCTATCGCCAGACAAGCGGCCAGTTGATGGTGGAGGATCGCGAGGTCTCGGTTGCTTCGCCGAAGGATGCCGCAGCTCTCGGCCTCGGCATGGTCTACCAGCATTTCACGCTGGTGCCGTCGCTGACAGGTGCGGAAAATCTCGTCATCAGCCGCAATGATGTTCCCGGCGTCATCTCCTGGAAAATGGAGCGTGAGGCGCTGGATGCCTTCATCCAGACCATGCCGTTTCGCATTCCGCTGGATCGTCCGGTACGGGAGCTGGCGGCAGGTGAAAAGCAGAAGCTGGAGATTATTCGCCAGCTTTATCTCGGTCGCCGCTTTCTGATCCTGGATGAGCCGACCTCCGTTCTCACACCTGCCGAAGCGGATGATATGCTGGGCCTTGTGCGCGGCATGACGCAGCAGGGGGATTTGAGCGTTCTCATGATCTCCCACAAGTTCCACGAGGTTATGAAGTTTGCCGATGCGGTATCGGTGTTGAGACGCGGCAAACATATCGGCAGCGGCAGCACTTCCGAGCTTAACCCGCATGATATGGCCGCCATGATGATCGGGAATGTGAAGCTTGCCGAGCTGGATAGCCGCCTGCCGATCAAGAATGACGCCCGCACCGTTCTCGAACTGAAGGACTTGCGCGCGAAAGACCGCAGTGGCCTGAAGACCATCGAGGTGGAAGCGCTCGGCATCAAGGCGGGAGAGATTGTCGGCATCGCCGGGATTTCCGGTAACGGGCAGAAGGAGCTTGCCGAGACGCTGGCCGGTCAGCGCAAGGCAGAAACCGGTGAATTTCTGGTGGAGGCAAAGCCTTATCAGGCCACACGTAAGCAGTCTCGCCAGTTTCGAGTCCGCTTCATTCCCGAAGAGCCGTTGCAGAACGCCTGCGCGCCGAAAATGTCGGTCATGGAAAATCTCTCGCTGCGCAGCTTCGATATCGATCCGTCAGGCAAGCCCCGCTTTTTTCTCGATCGCGCCGCCATGCGTGCAAAAGCCGACGCGCTGATTGCTGCCTTCAAGGTCAAGACCGCCTCGCCATCCTCTCCCATTGCCTCTCTATCAGGTGGCAATGTGCAGCGGGCCGTGCTGGCCCGCGAACTCACAGGCGAAGTCGATCTGCTGATTGTCTCCAATCCCTGTTTTGGACTGGACTTCTCGGCGGTGGCCGAAATTCGGGCCCGCATCATGAAAGCGCGCAATAGCGGCACGGCGGTTTTGCTGTTCTCGGAAGATCTGGATGAGTTGATGGAAATGTCGGACCGCATTCTGGTGATGTCGGATGGCAAGCTCGTCTACGAGACGCCGGCACGCGGCGCAGATATCTCCATCATCGGTTCCCACATGGCAGGACATGGCTGATGCCCACAATCAAGGCGCTTCCCTTCGACTTCCGTTTCGAACCGGCGTCCACGGCGCTGATCGTCATCGACATGCAGCGGGATTTCATTGAGCCGGGCGGCTTTGGCGAAACGCTGGGCAATGATGTGAGCCGCGTTTCGGTCATCGTGCCCGATGTGAAACGGTTGATAGAAGGCTGCCGCAGGGAAGGGCTTACCGTCATCCACACCATGGAATGTCACAGGCCCGATCTTTCGGATTTGCCGGACGCCAAGCGAAACCGGGGGAACCCAACCTTGCGGATTGGCGATGCGGGGCCGATGGGCCGCATTCTCATTGCAGGCGAGGCGGGCACTGAAATCGTGACGGAGCTTGCGCCGCTACCGGGTGAGATCGTCATCGAAAAGCCGGGCAAGGGAGCCTTCTATGCCACTGGTCTTTCGCAGGTTTTGGCGGAAAGGGGCATCACGCACCTCATCTTTGCAGGTGTCACCACGGAGGTTTGTGTGCAGACGACCATGCGCGAAGCCAATGACCGCGGCTTCAACTGCCTGCTCGTGGAGGAGGCGACCGCCAGCTACTTCCCAGAGTTCAAGCAGGCTGCGTTGGAAATGATCCGCGCTCAGGGCGGCATCGTCGGTTGGACCGCCCACCTCGCAGATTTCCTGGAAGGAGTGAACCATGGCTGAAACCATACGGTCGGGCTTTCATGCCGATGGTTGGAAGGAACTGGCGTTTGAAGCGTTCCGCGAGGGCGTGACAATCCACTGGATCAGGCGTTTCGAGGGTGAGGCGCCGGGTGTCGCACTCTTGAAGTATGAAGCTGGAGCATCTGTGCCGCGCCACCTTCACGTTGGGCTTGAAACCATTCTCGTGCTGGAGGGCAGCCAGTCCGACGAGACGGGCCGGTATCCCACGGGTTCCTTCATCGTGAATGCACCTGGTAGCGAACATTCTGTCTGGAGCGAGGATGGCTGCGTGGTGCTGATCCAGTGGGACAGACCCGTCCAAATCCTCAATTAGGTTTATCTCGGCGAGTTTTCACGTGAACTCAGATCGCTGCGCTTTTGGCCACACCGCGCTTTATCCGGCGAGCCTCTGATGCAGCGGATCGCTCGGGATGGCGAGTGCAACCAGATCCTCAGACCGCATCGGCCGACCAAACAGGTAACCCTGTCCTTCCTGGCAGCCCAAAGCTTTCAAGATGTCCCATTCCTCACGTGTTTCTATGCCTTCGGCGACTGCCCGCAGGTTCAGCCCATGTGCCATGGACAGCACGGACTGGATGATGACGAGGCTTGCGGGGTCGGTGGAAAGCCGCTTCACGAAGGACTGGTCGATCTTCAGCTTGTCGAGCGGCATCGCGGTCATGTAGCTGAGGCTTGAATAGCCGGTGCCGAAATCGTCCAGCGCGACTGAAATGCCCATGGCGCGGATGTTTCCAATCAGGTCCAGAACTGCGCGCGAACCCTCCACGAAGGCGGATTCGGTAATTTCCAGATGCAGCCGCTTCGGCGCGAGGCCGCTTTCCAGAAGGGCCAGCTGCACCTCCTCCAGGAGGCCAGCGTCCTGGATCTGGATACCGGATACGTTTACGGCAACCGTCATGTGGTCCGGCCATTTACTTGCCTGTCTGCAGGCTTCGAACAGGGCAAAGCGCCCGAGTTCGCGGATGAACCCACTGGCTTCCGCCACCGGAACGAATTCTGCGGGCGAAACCGGCCCGGCATCGCAATGATCCCAGCGCAAAAGCGCCTCGGCGCCACGCACGGCACCGGTCTTCAGGTCCACCTGGGGCTGATACAAAAGATGAAACTCTCCGCGTCGCAAGCCTTCGCGCATGTCATTTTCGAGCTTGCGCGCCCGTTCCTGGCGACGGGCGAGCTCCGGATCGAATGCGCGCCACCAATGGCTGCCGATCTTGTAAGCACTCTCCAATGCTGCCGCGCAATAATCGAGAATGAGCGAAGGATGTTCGGCAAGGGTCTGCGTTCGAAAGAGACCGATCCTGACATCTACCGGAATGGGCGATGATCCGAGATCGACAGGCTGCGCGAAGGTTTCAGCGATGGCGTCGATAAGCCTTGTCGCGGCGCCCTCTTCATTCAGCGATGCAGACACCACAAAGGAATTGGGGCCAAGCCGTCCCACCAGATGGATTTTCGGCAGCGAAGCCAGGCGTGCTGCTAGGGCCTGTAGCAGTTGGTCGGAGAGCGCACTGCCCAGCACCTTGGCGACCACCTCGAAGCGGTGAAAACCGATGGCCGCGACGATGACAGGCGTATCCTGATTGCCGAGGCGCGAAGCAAATTCCCGGCGGTTGAGCAGGCCCGTCAATTCGTCGGTCTGTGAAAGGCGCAGAAGCTCCAGCTCGTGCAGTCTCTGGGCCGTCTGGTCCCGGACAATCAGACTGCCGACAAAGGAGGAATGATCGGTACGACCGCTTTCAAGATGGAGGATGCGCGGTGAGAGTGTCAGCGCCGCTTCGAAATACCGGGTCTCGTCTCCAGCCTCGGTGGAGAAATGCACGGTCTGCGTAAGCGATTTGCCCTGGTCCAACCCATAGGCGGTGACCATTCGCTTCACTGCCTCAAAGAGATCGGATGGGATGCAATCACCAAGCCGCGACCCTTTCGCATTGCCGCGCTGCCAGTGCAATTCGGTCGACTGGCTGGCCTCGATGATGTTCAACTGATCATCGAAGACGATGACGGCATCCGAGCTTTCCGCGATGATCTGCTGCAGGACCGTGCGCGCCAGGCGGCGGTCCGCAAAGGCGCGACGCAGTAGAAAGCGATTGAAATCGAACTTCTCGCCGATAAAGAGACAAAGTCCGATCAGGACGATCATCCAGATCTGACCCGTCTCAAGATACATCCGGCCCGATTGCTGGACCCAGAATGCTGCGGCTTCCACGCCAAGCACCGCAAGTCCGGCGGCTGCGAGCGCCACCAGAACCGAGGCTCTACGCGCAGCCAGTGCAAGGACGACGACCATTGCGGCCAGAAACAGTTCGGCGACATGCTGGTCTGGCGCCGTCAGCAGGCGGTTTTGCAAAATGGTTTCTGTCGCCAGAATATGGATCAGTGGGCCAGCCAGCGCTCCGTGAACCGGGACGGGATAAATGTCCTTGAGCTCGGTCGCATAGGCTCCGATGACCACGGTCTTGCCGTCCAGCCGCGAGGGCGGAACCTTTCCAGACAGTAGATCGGAAACGGAATAGGTCGGGACGGTCGACGGCCGAATGGAAAAGTCGATTGGAAAGACGCCATCCCTGCCGCTGTAGCTGGCCAGAGCCGCTGCAACCGATTGCACACGAAGACCGTCCGCTTGGTCGGATGTGGAAAAATGGCTGACGAGACCCGCATCATCAAGCTCGACATTGGCGAAGGCCGGCCAGGCCACTTTTCCAAATTGATCAATCGGACGTGTCAGCTCGACGGTCGAGGTTTCTGCGGCTTTTGCATGCTGCTTGAAAATGGGGAGAATGACGCCCCCTCCGGCATTCTCCAACGCCTCGGCGAGCTTGCCATCTTCCTGTGGCGCAGAAGGGGTGCTGAAATCAATATCGAAAAAGATATCTTTGGGATTGGACTGTGAAAGAACAGTCAGGATGTCGGCATAGACGCTGCGCGGCCAGGGCCAGACGCCGACCTTGTCTAGGCTCTCCTTGTCGATCGCCAGGAAGACGACCTGTTGCGAAGCATTTCGCTGAAGCAGGGAGAAGCGAAGATCCGACAGGAGCTGATCGACGAGACCGGTGACCGGTCGAAAGGCTCCAACCGGAATCAGCAGCATCAGCATGATCAGGCCAATGCGCGGAATGTAGGATAGAACGCTTCGCAATCTGCCCGTTGTCATCGTCTCTGTTCCCTACGCGCTCCTACTTACCGTTCCCACCGCCGTTACCGCCGCCATTGCCGCCACCGTTGCCNCGCTTCGCAATCTGCCCGTTGTCATCGTCTCTGTTCCCTACGCGCTCCTACTTACCGTTCCCACCGCCGTTACCGCCGCCATTGCCGCCACCGTTGCCGCCGCCGTTGCCGCCGCCGTTCCCACCGCCGTTACCGCCGCCGTTCCCACCGCCGTTACCGCCGCCATTGCCGCCGCCATTGCCGCCACCGTTGCCGCCGCCATTGCCGCCGCCATTGCCGCCACCATTGCCGCCGCCATTGCCGCCACCATTGCCGCCGCCGTTGCCGCCGCCATTGCCGCCGCCGTTGCCGCCGCCGTTGCCGCCGCCGTTGCCACCGCCATTGCCGCCGCCGTTGCCGCCGCCATTGCCGNCGCTTCGCAATCTGCCCGTTGTCATCGTCTCTGTTCCCTACGCGCTCCTACTTACCGTTCCCACCGCCGTTRCCGCCGCCATTGCCGCCACCGTTGCCACCGCCATTGCCACCGCCGTTGCCACCGCCGTTACCGCCGCCATTGCCGCCACCGTTACCGCCGCCATTGCCGCCACCGTTACCGCCGCCATTGCCGCCGCCGTTGCCGCCACCATTGCCGCCGCCGTTGCCGCCACCATTGCCGCCGCCGTTGCCGCCGCCGTTGCCGCCGCCATTGCCGCCGCCATTGCCGCCACCGTTGCCGCCGCCGTTGCCGCCGCCGTTGCCACCGCCATTGCCGCCGCCGTTGCCGCCGCCATTGCCGCCGCCGTTACCGCCGCCATTGCCGCCGCCGTTGCCGCCGCCATTGCCGCCACCGTTCCCACCGCCGTTGCCGCCGCCGTTGTTGCTGCCGCCGTTACCGCCACCGTTGCCGCCGCTGTTGCCACCGTTTCCGCCGCCGATGGCGCTATTCTCGTTTCGGTCGCCGCTCTGCTTGCCCGAGCTGTTTCCACTGCCTGAACCGCTGCCCGTCGAACTTGAGGCTGCACTGCCGGTGGAGGATGCATTGTTGCCGATGCTTGCTGGGGCATTGTTTGCCTGGGACGCCCCTTCAAGCGCTGTGGCGCCAGCTGCCCGCACTCTTGCGGACGATGGTTCGCCGACGGAAACAGAAGGTGCCGAGGCCGCGCCAGCAACGCTCATGCCTTTATCCCTATCAACCGCTGCGCTCTGGCGTGGACCCACATTGGTTTCCTGGCCCGTCGCGAACGCCTTGACATGGACCAGCCCATGCTCGACCGAGACCTTCGCCGACTTCTTGCCGACGGAAACCCGGAAGCTGGTGCCCTTGACCACGGCGGCAAGATACGGAGTCTGGACCGTTGTATGCGGGCGTGCGCGTTTCTCGATTTCCAGATCGAGCGTTCCGCTTTGCTGGAAGACTTCCGTCGTCGTTTCGAAAAAGCCGGATGTTGTTATACCAGCCATTGTATTGGGCTGGAAGGTGACGCTTTCCTGTCCGCGTGTCAGTTGGACCCGTCCTTTCGGACCGGTGGAAATCCAAGCCTTGTTGGGAATGGTGTCGCCGGCGCGCACCGGTAACCAGTTCGTCTTGTCGACCGTGAAATTGACCTGACGCGTTGCCATGGCAACCTGCCAATCTTCGGCAGCTTTTCCGGGCGAGGCGAAAAGAAACGCCAGCAAAACGACAAGCAACAGACGAACCATGTTTCTCTCCCACATTCACCGTCAGTCTGTGGGAGAGCTCAATTAAGATCTGCTGAATTATGTGTGACAATCTATCAGATTGCCGTTTAATTGCTGCACAGGGTTAAAAAACAGGCAATTTATACTTCGGAACGTCACAAGCGGGAGACTGCCCGCCTCCCGGAGGTGTTTAGTCTAGGGCGGGGTTTGACGTTCGGCATCATGGAATTGACCACCCCCCAACAGTATGGCCATTGCCCGGCGCTGGCTTCCAACAGCAGGAGGCCGCGACATCAGCGGCATTGTCCTTCATGACATGCGCAAAAACCCAG
This sequence comes from Rhizobium sp. Root149, assembly GCF_001427345.1. Classification (NCBI taxonomy): domain Bacteria; kingdom Pseudomonadati; phylum Pseudomonadota; class Alphaproteobacteria; order Hyphomicrobiales; family Rhizobiaceae; genus Rhizobium; species Rhizobium sp. Root149. The sequence continues at coordinate 180,112 of NZ_LMGD01000024.1, read as the reverse complement.
CAGGGCGAGCCAATGGTCCTACATGATATCTCGATCGAGTCCACTCGGCGAGATTAGGGTCATCGTGGGGCTGGAACGCCCTCTGGGAGCAAGACCGGTAGTGTAAGCCCGCAGCATCTTGGCTCCCACACCCTCGTTGACTAGATGCGCGGCGTCTCGACACCCTAGTCCATCAGCAGTTCTACCAAGTCATCACGGTGCTCCGTAGGCAGAACAACGGCGATGGCACGAGGCTGAAGTTTTCCTTTCTATCCTTCGCGTGATAAACCCGCCAGAAAGTCGTGAAAACGATCCGCTTGGATCGTGATGTGATCCCAAAGCGCCTGTTCGGCTTCATTTGAATTGCCGTTGACAATAGCGGTGACAATCCTGTCGTGCTCGGCAAACGACTGCTCAATTCGATTGAGCGAGCGTAGCTGGATGCGGCGATAGGGCTTCAATCGACGATGAAGTGCGCGGGCCTGTTCCTCCAGAAACGGATTTCCGCTGGCCTTGTAGATGACCATGTGGAAGCGCTCGTTCTCGTAATAATAGGCATCTGACCCCTGGTTGACGGCAGCCCGGCATGCTTCGTGCGAGTCCAGCAGTTCCTTCCTTGAAGCCTCGTCCAACCGGCGGGAGGCGAGACGTCCCGCCATGGCTTCCAATCCTCCCATGACCTCGAACATGTGGATCAGCTCAGATGGGCCGACGATGGTGACCGCCGCTCCCCGGCGCGGCTTGATGTCCACCAGGCCAGCCTCCTGCAACTGGCGCAGAGCCTCCCGCACAGGGGTGCGGGAAACACCATACTGTTCAGCAAGGCTCTGCTCCTCCAGCCGATCGCCGGGCCGATAGGTACCCGACACGATGGCTTCCTCAATCTGGTCACGAAGCGACGGAGTGCCATTGGATCTCATATTCATGTCACGCATACCTATCTAATTTTCATGTATACACGAGATTGACATCTGCATGCTTGAAGCGATACCTATCCATATCATCATTGAGCGATCGTACGCAATTATCGTGTACCTTAATCCGACAGGTTCTTGGGAGGAGCCGACACATGATATCGAAGGCCTTGAAAACGTTAACGGCAGCGACAGTCCTGTCGCTCGGCATGCTGGCGGCAGCGCAGGCGGAAAGCGTCCTGCGTATTCGCGATGTGGGCGATATCCAGCAGATGGACCCGTTGCTGAGCACGAATTACCCGATGCGCGACATGTCCTATCTGCTTTGGGACACCCTGTTTGCGATGGACGCCAATTTCGAGGTCAAGCCTCAGATGGTGGACAAGTATTCGATGAGTGCTGACGGCAAGGTCTATGATTTCACCTTGCGCGACAAGCTGGTTTTCCACGATGGCGCACCGGTCACCTCGGCAGACGTAATTGCCTCCGTCAATCGCTGGATGACCAAGGATAGCCTTGGCCAGGAAATCGCCAAGCGTCTGGACAAGATTGAAGCAACGGGCACCAACTCCCTCCGCATCACGCTGAAGGAGCCCTTTGCCCAGCTTCTGAACGGGCTTGGCCGCATGACGGCCTATCCGCTCTTCATCATGCCGGAGCGAATTGCCAAGACGCCCATTGGCGAGAAACTGCCCGCACTCGTTGGCTCTGGTCCCTTCAAGCTTGTGGAATGGCAGCCCGGTGTTAAATTCGTCGTCGAGAAGTTCAAGGACTATGTGCCACGTAGCGAACCGGCCAGCAATCTGGCGGGCGGCAAGGTCGTAAAGGTCGATCGCATCGAGCGTATCACGATCCCGGACGACACGAGCGCGGTGAATGCACTCCTGGCCGGAGAGATCGACTTCGTTACCGAGGTTCCCTACGATCAGCTCGCCATCATCGAGGCGGACAAGAATTTTGTCGTAGCGTCCAAGCCCCTGCTTGGCAAAAGCCTGCAGATCGTGCTGAACCACACGCAGCCGCCACTCAACAACGTCAAGGTTCGCCAGGCTGTGCAGCTTGCCTTGAACCAGCAGGATTTCATGTCGACACTGCTGGGAGACCGCAAGGATCTCTATAAGCTGTGTGCGGCCATCTTCATGTGCGATGCGCCCTATGCGACCGATATCAACAGCGATCGCTACATGAAGCCAAGCGTCGAAAAGGCCAAGGCGCTTCTAAAAGAGGCTGGCTATGACGGCACGCCGATCACCTTCCTGCATCCGACCGACCAGCTGTTCCAGCGGGACATGGGAACGGTTCTCGTTCAGGCGCTGCGCAAGGCAGGGTTTACCGTGGACGACCGCCAAATCGATCTGGCCACCATGTTCTCGCGCCGCAACAACAAAGGTACCCCGGCCGAGGGTGGCTGGAACATGTTCCTGACCGCATTCGGCGGTGACGCCATGATGGACCCGTTGACCAATCCTTATGTGACCGGCGCCTGCGAGAAGGCATTCGTCGGCTGGCCCTGCGACCAGGATCTGCAGGCGCGCTGGAAGTCCTTCCTGCTGGCTGATGGTCAGGCCGCGCGCAAGGATGCGGCGGTGAAGATCCAGGAGCGAGCAAACGAGATCGTCACCTTCATTCCGATGGGGCAGTATTACGGTGTCTCAGGCTGGAGCAAATCGGTTTCCGGCATGATCTCGAGCCCGCTGCATCTCTACTGGAACATTGAGAAGAAGCAGTGACATGAAACGGCGGCGTCATCCTGCGGGATGGCGCCTGCTGTCTTCAGGAGGCAAACATGTCCAATTTCGTCGTCCGGCGGCTTCTGTCGGTCATTCCGATCGCGTTCATCGTTCTGATCACCGTCTTCCTGCTGCTGCATATCGGACCGGGCGATCCGGCCGCGCTGATTGCGGGCGAGAATGCAACGCGAGACCAGATCGAGGCCATCCGCGAACGCCTTTTCCTTGACAGGCCGCTGCTGGAGCAGCTCTTCCTTTACCTGTCGAACGTTGCCCGCTTCGATCTTGGACAATCCGTCTATTCTGGTTTTCCGGTGGTGCAGCTCATTCTTCAACGTGTCGAACCAACGGCAATGCTGGCCGTATCGACGCTGACGCTGTCCGTCCTGATCGCCGTTCCCATGGGCGTCTGGGGCGCATGGCGCGCCGGTTCTGCCATCGATACCTTCCTCATCGTCGCTTCGGTCATCGGCTTTTCAGTCCCGGTCTTCGTGATCGGCTATGTGCTGGTGGACCTGTTTGCACTGCGTGCCGGATGGCTGCCGGTACAGGGCTACAAGCCGCTTTCCACCGGCCTATGGAACTGTCTGCGCAGCATCACGCTGCCATCCATCACGCTATCCTTTCTGTTCTCGGCCCTGGTCGCGCGCATCACCCGCGCCACCATGCTGGAGGTGCTGGCGGAGGATTATATTCGCACTGCCCGGGCCAAGGGCGCCGGCAATGGCCGCATTCTGATGGTTCACGCTCTCAAGAACATTGGCGTGCCCGTGGTGACCGTGGTCGGAACCAGCTTTGCAGCGCTGCTCGGCGGCGTCGTCATCACGGAATCCGTGTTCAACATTCCCGGCATGGGCCGGTTGACGGTCGATGCCATCCTGACCCGCGATTATCCCGTCGTGCAGGGTGTGCTGATCGTGTTTTCCTTCGTGCTGATCGCGGTCAATCTGCTGGTCGATCTTTCCTATGCTCTCTTTGATCCACGGGTGCGCCAATGACGACCGTCCCTTCTCCGGCTACTCCACTGGCCAGATTGCGGCGCCCGGGTCTGGCCGTGTCGCTCAGCATCGCCGCCCTTTCGATCGTCATCCTGATGGCAATTTTCGGACCGCTCATCTTCGGGCTTGGCAATGACCTCAATCCGACCATGCGCCTCAAGCCGCCAAGCGCGCTGGCATGGTTCGGCACCGACAATCTGGGCCGCGATGTCTTCGTCAGAACCATTTCCGGCGCCCGGAATTCGGTCACCGTCGGCGTGTCGACCGCAATCGTGGTGCTTGCCATCGGCGGAACGCTCGGCGTCGTCGCAGGCTATTTCAACTGGGTCGATCGCATCGTCATGCGGCTTGCCGACGGCCTGATGGCCATTCCGGGTATCCTGCTGGCAATCGCTCTCGTATCGGTGCTGGGCGGTGGTCTCGTCACCGTCATCATTGCCATATCTGTTCCGGAAATTCCGCGCACTGCGCGGCTTATGCGAAGCGTGGTGCTGAGCATCCGCGAGCTTCCCTTCATCACTGCGGCGATCTCCGTCGGTTCCTCCACACCGAAGATCCTGCTGCAACACATCGTTCCCAATGCCATCGGCATGCTGAGCGTACAGGCGACCTATGTGTGCGCAGCCGCCATTCTCTCGGAAGCGGCACTGAGCTTCCTGGGTGTCGGCACACCGCCGGACGTTCCAAGCTGGGGCAATGTGATTGCCAGCGGCAAGGAATACTTCCGCCTCGCGCCGTGGATCATCGCATTTCCGGGCCTGCTTCTCTCCATCATGGTCCTCTCCATCAACATTCTGGGTGACCGCCTGCGTGACCGGTTTGACCCGCGCCTGGCGGCAAGGAGGGCCTCATGACCGTTGAACCGTTCCTTAGTGTGCGCAACCTGACCGTCGGCTTCGGCCCCCAGGGTGCCATCCGGGCCGTGCGGGAGGTGTCCTTCGATCTCCAAGCAGGCAAGACGCTCTGTCTTGTCGGCGAATCCGGCTCCGGGAAGAGCGTCACCGCAACATCGATCATGGGCCTGCACAAGCCGGGAAGCGCCAGAGTCGAGGCCGATCGCATGCGTCTCGATGGCATTGACCTGCTGGACTGCGACGAGAAGCAGCTTGCCCGCTTGCGCGGCTCTCTGATGGGCATGATCTTTCAGGACCCCATGTCTTCGCTGAACCCGGCTCTGACCATAGGCTTCCAGTTGCGCGAGGCGCTGCTGCTGCATGAAAAAATGAGCACGCGGGCAGCGAATGCGCGAGTGATGGACGTTTTGCAGCTTGTGCGCATTCCCGATGCCGCGCGCCGCATGACGGCTTATCCGCACCAGCTTTCGGGCGGGATGCGTCAGCGCATCATGATTGCCATGGCCCTGATCTGCCGGCCACGGCTGCTGATCGCCGACGAGCCGACAACCGCGCTCGACGTGACGGTACAGGCGCAGATCCTGTGGCTGCTTTCCGAACTGCAGCGGGAGTTCGGCACCGCCATCATCTTCATCACGCATGATCTCGGCGTGGTGGCGGAAATCGCCGATGATGTCGCCGTCATGTATGCCGGTTCGCTTGTCGAACGTGGTCCGGTTCATTCGATTTTCCAGCAACCGGCGCACGGATATACCGCCGGTCTCTTGCGCGCCACGGCGGAATTCGTTCCCGGCGAACCGAGCCGCGGCAGGCTGGAGGAAATTCCGGGCAATGTACCGAGCTTCTCTCTTCTGCCCAAAGGTTGCAGTTTCGTGGATCGCTGCCGCTTTGCCGCGCAATCCTGTCGTCAGCGCATGCCGGACTGGCGCGATGCAGGCGCGGCCCATTCTTCGCGCTGCGATCAACCCGTGGTCTACGGTGCCGCTGCAATTTCAAATGTCGAGGCTACCCCATGACTGCTGACACAACTGTATTGCGGGCGGAAAATCTGGTCCGGCATTTCAAGACCGGCAAGGGGCAGACCGTTCACGCCGTCAACGATGTTTCGCTCTCAATTGCGCCGGGTGAAACCTTGGCACTGGTTGGCGAAAGCGGCTGCGGCAAATCTACCCTTGGGCGCATGATCATGGGGCTTGACCGCCCCGACAAGGGTTCCGTGAAATTGCTGGGCCAGGATCTCTCCGGCATGGGTCGCCGGGAACTGCACGAGGCGCGACGGTCCGTGCAGATGATTTTTCAGGACCCGTCCGCTTCGCTCGATCCGCGCTGGACGGCGGAAGCGATCGTGCGCGAGCCCCTGGACAATTTCCGCATCGGGACCTCCGCCGAACGGCGCGAGCAGGTGTTGCAGCTTCTCGGCAAGGTCGGGTTGCGGTCCGACCAGGCAAAACGCTATCCGCACGAATTGTCCGGTGGACAGCGCCAGCGGCTGGGCATTGCCCGCGCCCTTGCGACACGGCCCCGTCTCGTTGTTGCCGACGAGCCGGTTTCCGCGCTCGATGTCTCCATCCGCGCCCAGGTCATCAATCTCCTTTGCGACCTGCGGGATGAAATGGAGCTTTCGCTGCTCTTCATTTCACACGATATCGGCGTGGTATCCCATATCAGCAAGCGAATTGCGGTCATGTATCTGGGGCGGATCGTGGAGGCTGGGGAAACCTCGGTAGTACTAAATGCTCCGCAGCATCCCTACACGGTCGGACTGCTGCAATCCGTGCCGAGGCCGCGTCCTGCCGAGCGCCGCCAGCGTGCCCCGCTGGAGGGTGATCCGCCAAGTCCTATCAACCTGCCCTCCGGCTGTGCCTTTCGCACGCGGTGTCCACTAGCGGCCGACCTGTGTGCGAGCGTTGTTCCGCCGCTGCGGTCCATAGCGCCCGGCCGCTTCAGTGCCTGCCATCGCGCCGAAGAGATGACGAACAAGGAGTTGCTGAATGTTTGAATTTCCGACGCCGCTTGCCACCAATCGCTTCGAGGACGATGTTGTTGCGATCCTGACACGGCTGCAGCGTGGTCATCTGCCGGAGCGTCCGATCGCTTTCTACGGCTCATCGTCGTTTCGCCTCTGGGGCACGATGCAGCAGGACCTGCGCTCGCTCGACATCGTGAACCTCGGTTTCGGTGGCGGCACGAACCTGTCCGGGCGCCATTATCTGCACAAGCTTCTGGTTCCGCTCCAGCCTCAGCGCGTCGTTCTCTATTTTGGCGAGAACGACATTGCCAATGACGGGTTGACAGGAAAAAGCACCTTCCAAAATCTGCAAGCGCTTCTCGACGACATCCGGCGTGCGCTGCCCTCTGCGGCGATCTTCGTGCTGGGCACGAAACAGAGCCCCACGCGCTGGATCTATGCCGACGAGGTCGACGAATACAATTCCCTGACCGCAAGCTGTTGTCAGGAACGCGGCGATGCGACCTTCGTCGACGCCTCTGCAGGCCTGATCGGAGAGAACGGCAGACCCATGGGACGCTATTATCAGCCGGACTTCATCCATCTGAATGCTGGTGGCTACGCGGTTTGGGCCGATATCCTTCGGGACGTTCCGGGTCTTTTGACCTGACGCGGGCAGTATCTTCGAGACAGTCATGGCGGTGAACCCGCCATGGCCCATCTTCCTTGTTTTCACCCTTGCCCGAAAGAGAGTGGACCAATGAGTGTCTTGTCCGACGTTCTGGACCTGGTCTTCCGCCGCACGATGAGAGTGACGGTTCCTGCGCAGGCAACCGCTGCCGCGATGCCGAGGCTGATCGAGGATCTTCTGTCTTCGAAGGGCGAAATCACCGGAGTGATGACCGCCAGACACATTCTCGACCGCTACAACGTCATGACGGACGCAGAGAAGCTGCAGTTCTTCACGCATCTGGCAGAGGATCTCGATCTGGATCATGCAGACCTGGAGACGGCTCTCCATGCCTTGAAGGCAAAGCCTGACCGGAAAAGCTACGACCGGTTTCTGGCCGCTGCCGAACCACGACGCCAGGAACTGGCGCGGCGCCTGAACCGAATGCCCGGCGCCACGCGGCTGCTGGTCGACATGCGCGCCGATCTGCTGAGACTGGTACCGCCGGATGACCCCATCGCCCGCATCGACAGTGATTTCCGCCACCTGTTCGCAAGCTGGTTCAATCGCGGCTTTCTGGTGCTGCGGCGCATCAGTTGGGAAAGTCCGGCCCATATTCTCGAAAAGATCATCCGCTACGAGGCCGTACACGCGATCACCTCCTGGGAAGACCTGCGCCGACGTGTCGAACCGGAGGATCGCCGCTGTTTTGCCTTCTTCCATCCGGCCATGCCCGATGAGCCCCTCATCTTCGTCGAGGTTGCGCTGACGAAGGGTATTGCAAGTTCCGTCCAGTCGCTGCTCTCGGATGATCGCACGCCGCTTGCGGCACACGAAGCGGATACGGCGATCTTCTACTCCATCTCCAATTGCCAGGTGGGGCTTGCGGGCATCTCCTTTGGCAACTCGCTCATCAAGCAGGTGGTGAACGATCTGACTGCGGAACTGCCGGGGCTCTCAACCTTCTCCACCCTTTCGCCCATGCCGCTCTTCTCACGCTGGCTTCTGGAGCAGGGCTTCGATGCGTCCGACTGGACCAAGCCACAGCTTCTGGCAGCGGCCGCGTATTACCTGACGTCGGCAAGACGGAACGATGGTCATCACTATGATCCCGTGGCACGCTTCCATCTCGGAAACGGGGCTCTGGTTCATGCCGTGCACGCACAGGCAGATACCTCGCAACGTGGAAAGAAGGATAGCCTTGGGGTGATGACCAACTACCTGTACGATCTTGCCCGGCTCGAACAAAACCATGAAAGCTTCGCCAATCAGAAGCAGGTCGCCGCATCACCGCCAGTGCAAACTCTTACCCAGTCATTTCAGTCCGTCGAGGTTCTTCAAAATGCCTAATCTCCTTTACGATACATTGTTTGCACCCGGCCGGGACAGCGATCGAACCTTCCTCACGGATGTGAGCGGGCAGGCTCTCAGCTACCGTGATTTCCATGCGCTGGCGGCGCGACAGGCCAATGTACTGGCCTCGGCGGGTCTGGTACCGGGAGACAGGCTGGCGGTGCAGGTGGAAAAGACGCCAGAAGCGCTGGCGCTCTACGCAGCCTGTGTCATGGCGGGGATCGTCTTCCTGCCGCTCAACACTGCCTATACGCTAAGCGAACTCGATTATTTCATCACCGACAGCGGTGCACGAGCCGTCGTGTGCGGAGCTGAGACCGCGGCGGACCTGAAGGCGCGATCCGCAGCGAGCATTTCCGTTCTGACCCTGGACGCCGAGGGCAAGGGCTCCCTCACGGATCTCGCCGCAAGCCAACCGCCGACATTTGCAGTGGCCGAACGGGTTGATAGTGATCTCGCAGCGCTTCTCTATACGTCGGGAACGACGGGCCGGTCGAAGGGGGCGATGCTCAGCCACTCCAACCTCCTGTCCAACGCGCGGACGCTGGCCGATCTATGGCGTTTCGACAGCCGCGACGTTCTCCTGCATGCGCTGCCGATCTTCCACACACATGGCCTCTTCGTCGCCTGCAACGTGACACTGATCGCACAGGCTTCACTCATCTTTCTTCCGAAATTCGATCTCCCCACCATGATGCGCATGCTGCCACAGGCAAGCGTACTGATGGGTGTTCCGACCTTCTACACCCGGCTTCTTGGTAACGCTGCTTTCACGCGTGATCTCGTTGCGCATATGCGACTGTTCATCTCTGGTTCTGCGCCGCTTCTGGCTGAAACGCACGTCGAATTCGAAGCGCGCACTGGCCACCGGATCCTCGAACGTTATGGCATGACGGAAACAAACATGTCGGTCTCGAACCCGTATGACGGGGAGCGGCGCGCCGGAACAGTGGGTTTTCCTCTGCCGGATGTGGAACTTCTGATCACCGACCCGGAAAGCGGCGCCATTCTGCCGGCAGGCGAGACAGGGATGATCGAGGTGCGAGGTCCGAATGTGTTCAAGGGCTATTGGGGCATGCCGGAAAAGACGAAAGCGGAACTGCGCGAAAACGGCTTTTTCATTACCGGAGATATCGGTCGTGTGGATGAGGATGGTTATGTCCATATCGTGGGCCGCGCCAAAGACCTCATCATATCGGGTGGGCTCAACATCTATCCGAAGGAAATCGAGATGCTTCTGGATGAGCAGCCCGGCGTTCTGGAAAGCGCCGTCGTCGGCGTGCCTCATCCGGATTTCGGCGAGGCGGTACTTGCCTTCATCGTTGCCCGTCCCGGACAGAGCCCCGACACGAAGGCCATCTCCGAGGCCGCATCGACCAACCTTGCCCGCTTCAAGCAGCCACGGGATATCATTTTGCTGGACGAACTGCCACGCAATACCATGGGCAAGGTCCAGAAGGCAGCCCTTCGCGAGCGCTACAAAAACCGGTACGTGGAATGAAGCAGGCTGTCGTTTTTCAAGTCCGATTGCAATTATCGCTTGTCTGTAGCCAGGATGTGTCGTTAGGCATCTGCAATGTTTGATATGTTGCTAATTTACGACATGCCCATGTTAAGGCTCGCCATTTCAGATTATGATCAGCAATCACATATTTCCATGCAACCAGACCTATGCCAATAATCAGTCAGCGCAAAGAATCGGGGGACGCGAAAGCGATCTGGATTTGGCGCTCCTTAAAACACACAGATGACTGTGAACTGGAGGTCATTATGAACATCAAGAGCCTTCTTCTCGGCTCCGCTGCTGCCCTTGCAGCAGTATCCGGCGCCCAGGCTGCCGACGCTATCGTTGCTGNACTGGAGGTCATTATGAACATCAAGAGCCTTCTTCTCGGCTCCGCTGCTGCCCTTGCAGCAGTATCCGGCGCCCAGGCTGCCGACGCTATCGTTGCTGCTCAGCCGGAGCCGATGGAATACGTTCGCGTTTGCGACGCATTCGGCGCTGGCTTCTTCTACATCCCGGGTTCTGAGACCTGCCTGAAGATCGGTGGCTACGTTCGTTTCCAGACGGGCTTCGGTCGTGACTTGTCCGGTACGTCTGACTGGGATAGCTTCACACGCGCACAGCTCGAAATCGACGCCCGTTCGGACACCGAACTCGGCACGCTTCGTGGCTTCATCGGCCTGCGTGGCGACGCTGACAACTCTTCCAACCGCGGCGTAAACGTCGACCAGGCCTTCATCGAACTCGGTGGCCTCAAGGTTGGTTACTTCTACAACTGGTGGGATGACGGCCTTTCTGGCGAAACCGACGNGCGGCGTAAACGTCGACCAGGCCTTCATCGAACTCGGTGGCCTCAAGGTTGGTTACTTCTACAACTGGTGGGATGACGGCCTTTCTGGCGAAACCGACATTCTGGCTTCCCACACGACCCAGTATAACGCAATCCGTTACACCTACACGGCTGGCGCATTCTACGCTGGCGTTGCTGTAGACGAGCTGGAAGGCGTTATCCACGGCACGAACCGTGACAACAATGTTGGCATCGAAGGCATCATTGGTGGCGCATTCGGTCCGGCAAAGGTTGCTCTTCTCGGCGGTTACGATACCGATCAGGAAGAAGGCGCAGTTCGCGTCATCGCCACTGCTGAACTCGGCCCGGGCACGCTCGGTCTCGCAGCAGCATGGGCTTCCGGCCAGAACGCTTACTACGACACCTCCGAGTGGACTGTTGCAGCTGAATACGCTGTGAAGGTTACCGATCGCTTCAAGATCACCCCCGGCGGCCAGTACTTCTGGAACCTCGATTCCACGGCAACCGGTGGCTTCAACGGCGACCGCGACGGCTGGAGAGCTGGCCTGACGTTCGACTACCAGCTCGCAACCAACCTCTCCACGAAGGTTGCTGTGAACTACCAGGACTTCGACAATCAGCAGGAACAGTGGACCGGCTTCGTACGTCTGCAGCGCGCATTCTGATCTGATCGAACAGATGCTGTTTTGGAGCCCGGCACTCGTGCCGGGCTCTTTTTTTTCTAGGCTGGGCCGGTGTCTTAAACGTGCACTTATCCCCCAATTGACCACAGGAAATAGTTTGGCTGACTTAGTTTTTTCGAGACAGAGGCACTGTTTCGATGTAAATATGATAATGAGTTAGATGTAAGCATTCAGAGCAATTTGTCCCTGCCGATGAGTGTATTCCTGCTGGGAAATGACATTGAACTCCAGTCACGCCATCGATCTCTCCAGTCGATGACCTTAATCTCCTCGGTCACTCCGAGGAGATTTCTGTTTCCGAAGCTTTCATCAGTCGGTTCGTCAGACCAGGAAGTGCAGGTGCGGCTTCGTATGATATGGTGACGTGTCAACGCGCGCCTCGACGCAGAACACCTCTTTGAGGAGGCGCTGGGTCAAAACGGCCTCCGGCGTTCCGCATGCCACTATGCGTCCCTTGTCCAGCACGATCAGTTCATCGCAAAAAAGTGCTGCATGATTGAGATCATGCAACGCGATCACCGTCGTCAGCGGCAATTGCGACACGAGTTTCAGCAGCGAAATCTGATGCTGGATATCGAGATGGTTCGTCGGTTCGTCCAGAATGAGTTCCTGCGGCGATTGAGCCAGTGCCCGGGCGATCTGGACGCGCTGCTTCTCGCCGCCGGACAGGCTTTGCCATCTGTCCAGACGCTTGCCGTGGATCCCAGTGTTTTCCATCGCCCGTTCGACCGCATCCTGATCCTCAAGCGACCAGCCGGAAAACAAGGACCGATGCGGAAAGCGGCCAAGCCGGACGACGTCGCTCACCGTCAGGCTCGCATTCGTCGCTGCATGCTGTTCAACGAAGGCAATTCTGCGGGCCAGTTTCTTGCGCGGCATGGTCTTCAGGTCAGAACCTGCCAAGCTGATGCTGCCCGAAGCCGGCGACTTGAGACCAGCAAGAAGCCTCAGAAGCGAGGTCTTGCCGGAACCGTTGGGCCCGATAAGACCCACCATCTTGCCAGCGGGGATGTCGACAGAGACATCCTTCAGAATGGTTTTCGAACCGATGCCCCAGGTAATGTGGTCTACGACGAAGCTCATGAGGCGCGCTGGAATCTGTAGAGGATGACGGAGAAGAAGGGTACACCGACCAGGGCTGTCACCACGCCGATCGGCAGAACCTGACCTGGGATCAGCGCTCGAGACGCGATATCCGCCAGCACCATGAAGATTGCGCCGACAACAGCGCATGTCGGCAGCAATCGGATGTGCAGCGGCCCGACAAGAAAACGCGCAACATGGGGCACCACCAGGCCAACAAAACCGATCGTGCCGACCATGCTGACAATGGTCGCCGTCATCATTGCGGTCAGCGCAAAGAGGAGCACGCGGGTCCGGCTGACATTCACGCCAAGCGAGGCTGCCGCCTCGTCGCCGAAGGCAAAGGCGTCGAGAACCCGCGCTGACAGCAGACAGAGGACGAGACCCGCTCCAATCACGAGGGATATCAGGGTAAATTCCGGCCAGCGCACGCCGCCAAAGCTTCCCAGCAGCCAGAACATGACATCCCGCGCCTGCTGGGCATTGCCGGACGTGGTCACCACATAGGATGTAGCGGCATTGAACAGTTGTGAGGCAGCCACGCCCGCCAGAATCGTTCGGTCTGCGCCACCGCGAGTCCCGTTGGAGAGCAAGGCCACGAACAGGAATGCCAGAAAGGCTCCGGCGAATGCGCCCACAGACAGCGAAACGGCTCCGGCTCCAACGCCCAGAATGACGATTGCGACTGCCCCGGTCGATGCTCCCGCCGAAATGCCCAATACATACGGCTCGGCCAGCGGATTGCGCAGCAACGACTGGAGAATGGCACCCGACAATGCGAGGCCCGCGCCGCAGAAGACAGCGACCAGTGCCCGGCTCAGCCGATAGTCCCAGATGACCGCCTCATGAATGCGGTTGAGCGTGACATGTGTCCATCCAAGCTTGTTGGATACGGCCAGGAGCGTCGTGGAGATCGGTATCGGAAGATCCCCGATACCGACGCTTAGCGAGACGACGAGCAGGATCAGGCCGAGAGATGCGGCAAGAAGCAGACCCACTCTGACTGCGTTGCTGATCATAAACCCGGCACGATCCGTTCAATTCACTTCTGAAGACCGAGCGTCTTCAACTGTTCGGCGATCTGCTGGGCACCATAGATCGTGCGGATCGTCGGATTCATGGCCTGTCCGTCCATGACGACAATCGCCCCGTTCTTCACAGCGGTGATCTGGCTGACGGCCGGATCGGTCTTCAGGAACTTGATCTTGGCCTCTGGCTTGTCGAGTTCCCAGCGGTTGCGATCAAGGCTGGCAACGACGATCACATCCGGATTGGCTGCGATGATGCTTTCCCAGCCAACGGTTGGCCAGTCGGCTTCGGAGGCAATCGCATTCTTTCCGCCGAGAATATCCGCAATGTAGCCGGAGGGGCTATTCTTGCCGCCGAGATAGGCATCGGCAGTCGGAGAGGGGCTGGAGAACCAGAAAACGTAGGAGAGCTTCTTCTCGCCCGGCGAGATGCTGGCACGAAGATCGGCTTCCCGTTTCTTGAGATCGGCGATCAGGGCCTGTCCACGGTCCTGGACGTCAAAGATCTTCGACAGCTCATCGATCTCCTGAAACAGCGAGGACATGTCCCAAAGCGCGCTGCGGTTTCCATAGCCGTACTTGTCTTTTGCGGCATCCGGGCTCACGCAGGTACTGGGCGAGATATAGCTTGGCACGCCCACCTTTTCGAAGTCTTCGCGTTTCGCCACCTTGCTCGAAGGCCCGATCAGGGTTGGCAACATGGCTGCAACGAAATCAGGATTTTCTGCAAGCAGCGCTTCGAAGGTGGGAAACTCCACGGTCAGCAGTTTCACCTTGGCATTGTCTTCTGCCAGCTGTGGCATGACCTTGCTTGGCCAGAAGGCGGTTGCCGCCATTCTGTCCTTTAGACCCAGCATCAGCATGATCTCGGCACTGTTTTGACCAAGACCAATTGCACGGCTTGGTGCCTTGTCGAAGGTGACCTTTGCGCCGCAGTTTTCGATCGTCAGCGGATACTGGGTCGATGCCGCGTGCGCTGATCCAGAAGAGATGATGGCCGCGAGCGTGAGCCCCGCGACGGCTGCGATCGATCGTGTCAGGTACATTTGTCACCCCAAAATTAGAATGACGGCACCCCTAACCAAGTCCAATCGAAAAAACAAGATAATTTCAATCCACTTTCACCTGATCCCGGAACTACGGATTCAGGCCCGCGCAGCGAGCTGTATTGCGAATATGCGTCTCCATCTCTTCCTTGGCCAGGGCGCCATCATTGCTGCGAAGCGCCTCTATAATGCGCCGGTGCTCGGCAATGGATTGCTTCATGCGCTCGGGATCCGTCATCGGGATCGGCTGACGCTGAGTCTCCGTGATGAGTTCCCGAACTGTCTGATAGAGTGCCTGAAGCATCTGGTTGGAGCAGGCTGACACGATGGTGCCATGAAACTGCAGGTCCGCTTCCACATTCGAAAGAACATCTTGGCTAGCCCAGCACTCTTCCATCGTCGCCGTGGCGGTTTCCATCTCGCTCAGTTGTCGCTGGGTGAGGCGGCCGGACGCCAGCCTTGCTATCTCACCTTCCAGGAATATGCGCGTCTGGAACACGTCGAAAGCCGAATAGCTGTGAGAATATCGCCAGGGCGCCATGTTGGCCGCTGGACCCGCCGCCCGCTCACTGGGAGAGGTAACGAATGTGCCGCGGCCTGCTTCAGTTTTCACCAGCCCCAGTGTTTCCAGCGTCAACAGGGCTTCCCGCAGGGACGCACGGCTCACCCCGAAACGCTCTGACAGCTCACGCTGTGACTGGATCCGCTCACCCGGTTTAAGGGCGCCGGTCTGGATCAATGTCTGGATTTCCCGTGCCACGGTTTGCGGCAAAAGCGTCTTGTTGAGCATTTCCTGTTGTACCCGCAGCCCTTCGTTCAACTCGGTCAATCTATTTTCCGCCATCCATCTTGCAAAGCGGAAAGAGGCATGCTTGTTTGGCCTTACTGGTCTGACCAGTTAGACCATTGTATGTGACATCGTGCATCAAATAACAAGGGGAACCTCATGACACGCGTGACTACATTCGCCGCCGCAATCGTTTCCGGCGTTGCAGCCTTCTTTACCTTGCAAACCGCTCAAGCGGCAGATCTTACCGTCGGTGCCAACATCGGCAACGTGCCGTGGGAATTTCAGGATGCGAGCGGTAAGGTCGTCGGCTTCGAAGTCGACCTCGTCAACGAAGTGGCTAAGCGGTTGGGCAAGACGGTCGAATTCGTCAACACGCCCTTCAACGGTCTTTTCCCGGCTGTACAGTCCGGCCGTATCAATATGGCAATCTCCTCGATCACCATCACCGAAAAGCGTCTGGAATCGGTGACCTTCGCCCAGCCCTATTACGATAGCGACCAGTCGCTGACGGCAACGGCGAAATCCGGCATCAAGGGCCTGAAGGATATGACCAGCAAGGTCGTCGGTGTCGACACGGGTTCGACGGGGGACATGTGGGCGGAAAAGAACAAGGCGCAGTATAAGTTCAGCGACATTCGCCGTTTCGAGGGCCTGTCTCCGGCCATGCTCGATCTCGTGGCTGGCCGTATCGATGGCTACATCAGCGATATCCCGGCGCTCCTTTACTACGTGAAGGACAAGCCGGAGCTGAAGGTGGTTGAGCGTATCCCCACGGGTGAGAAGTATTCCATCATGTTCAACAAGGGCGACAAGCTGGCGCCCCAGGTGAACGATGTGATCACCACGCTCAAGAAGGAAGGTTATATCGCCAAGCTGCACGAAACATGGTTCGGCGCCAAGGCTGAAGCATCCACCTCGACTGTAATGGTCGCGGACATGCCGAAGGGCAAATAAGGCCTGACAGAGCGGCGGTCTCTTCAACCGGAGAGGCCGCCAGCCAAACGGAGCCGCACCGGCATGAATCTCATCAATACATTCTTCAATCTCAAGGTCTTTCTTGAGAGCCTCCCCCAACTGCTTTGGGGCCTCGTCGTCACGCTCGAAATCGGCATCGTCAGTATTGTGGCGGGACTGATCGGCGGACTTTTTCTGGCGGTCGCGAGGCTATACAGCCCTGCCTTCATCAAGCTCCTCATCCGCATCTATATCGATATCTTTCGTTCGATCCCGCTGCTGGTGCTGCTGATCGTCGTCTACTACGCGCTGCCTTTCGTCGGTATCCGGCTGTCACCATTCCTGTCTGCCGTCACCGCTCTCTCTCTTGTGTCTGCGGCCTACACGGCGGAAATTTTCCGCGCCGGAATTGAAGCCATTCCGCATGGTCAATTCGAGGCATCCGAGGCGCTTGGACTGTCCAACCGGCATACGATGGTGGATGTCATCCTCCCACAGGCCATTCGCATCGTCATTCCGCCGCTCACCAACAACTGCATCAACGTGCTGAAGGATACCGCACTGGCCTCCGTCGTTGCCATGCCGGACCTTTTGAAGCAGGCCACACAGGCGCAGGCGCTTGCCGCCAACCCCACACCGCTGATTGGCGCTGCCGTCATCTACATTCTGCTTCTCTGGCCCATGGTGGCTGTGGTCTCGCGCCTGGAGAAACATTTCAGCCGGGGGAAACGCTGATGTCCGCGCAAACGAAAAACATCATTTCCGTGCGCGGGCTGGTGAAGTCATACGGAACCTTCACCGTGTTGCACGGCATTGATCTCGATATTGCGGAAGGCGAAGTGGTCTGCGTCATCGGGCCATCCGGCTCCGGCAAATCGACCCTGATCCGCTGCATCAATCATCTGGAGGCCTTCTCTCCCGACAGCACGATTACCGTTGACGGCATTCGTGTGGAGCCCGGGGCGGCTCTCGCCAAGGTGAGAGCAGAGGTCGGGATGGTCTTCCAATCCTTCAATCTCTTCCCGCATATGACGGTTCTGAAAAACGTCATGCTGGCCCCCATGCGTGTGCGTGGTACGTCGGAAGCGGAAGCGGCGCGCAAGGCCCGCGAACTTCTGGCCCGCGTTGGCATTTCCGAGCAGGCCGAAAAATATCCCGGCCAGCTATCCGGCGGCCAGCAGCAGCGTGTGGCGATTGCCCGCGCACTCGCCATGGAGCCGAAGGTGCTGCTGTTCGATGAACCGACTTCGGCGCTTGATCCGGAAATGGTGGGTGAGGTGCTGGATGTCATGCGGCATCTTGCAGGCACGGGCGTCACCATGGTGGTCGTTACCCACGAAATGGGTTTTGCCCGGCAGGTGGCCGATCGCGTTATCTTCATGGATGGCGGCAAGCTGATTGAAATGGGGTCGCCTGCCGAAATCTTCGACAATCCCCGTGAAGAGCGCACGCGCGGCTTTCTGCGCGCAGTGCTCAATCATTGAACTCTTGAAGTCACAAGGAAATTCATCATGGCCGACCAACCCTCGCTCGATCTCGACTTCGTCCGAAGCCAGTTTCCGGGTCTCAATCGCGGCTGGACCTTTTTCGATAACGCCGGGGGTTCACAGATCCTCCAGCCCGCGATGGACCGGATCAACAGCTTCCTGATCGAGCGCAATGTGCAGATCGGCGGCTCATACGAAGTCTCACAGAACGCAGCCAAAGCGCTTTATGAAGCCCGCACAGCGGCCATGCATTTGGTCAATGCCACCCGGCCGGAAGAAATCGTGTTCGGCAGTTCGACGACGTCGCTCTTGCAAAACCTCGCTCGCGCCATGCAGAGCCAGTTGAACCCAGGCGATGAAATCATCGTCTCGATCAGCGATCACGAATCCAATATCGGCCCCTGGGATCGGCTGCAGGATGCGGGCGTCGTGCTGAAATTCTGGCCGCTCAACAAGGATACGCTGACGCTGGAACTGGCCGATCTCGAAGCCCTGATGAGCGAGCGCACGCGACTTGTCTGCGTCACCCATGCTTCCAATATTCTGGGCTCGGTCAATCCTATCCGCCAGTTTGCCGATTTCGTTCATGAGCGCGGCGCGCGGATCTGCGTGGATGCGGTGGCCTATGCCCCGCACCGCCTTGTCGACGTCCAGGCTTTCGATGTCGATTACTACGTCTTCAGCCTCTACAAGACCTATGGCCCGCATTACGCGCTGATGTACGGCAAGTACGATCACCTGCTGGAGCTGGATACGCTGTACCACTACTTCTACGGCAAGGATAAGGTGCCGGGCAAACTGGAGCCGGGCAACCCCAATTACGAGCTTGCCTACTCGACCTGTGGCATCGTGGATTATCTCAGCAAGCTCGGCGAACAGGCGGGCGATACGGGCAGCGTTCGGAGCCGCATCGAAACGGCATTCAAGGCCATTACCGCGCAGGAAGATGCGTTGACGGAGCGGCTGCTCTCCTATCTCCGCTCCCGCAACGATTGCCAGATTGTTGGCCAGAGCCACAACCGCGAGAGCCTGCGCGTTCCCACAATTGCCTTCCGTTTCGATGGCCGCAACGCCGCCGATCTCTGCAAGGCCATGGATGAGTACAAGATTGCCATGCGGTTCGGCGATTTCCATTCCCGCCGTTTGGCCGAATATCTCGACCTGACCGATCAGGGCGGCATGTTGCGTGTCTCTATGGTGCATTACAATACGCTGGAAGAGGTGGATCGCTTCACGGCGGCGCTGGACCGGATTCTGTCCAGCAATGCCGGTCTGGCGAAGGCAAGCTGAGGGGCGGGCGAGATGCGTTTTGACACCATCATTCGCAATGGCACCGTTGCGACGGCCAGCGACACATTCGTCTGCGATATCGGTATCCGGGACGGGCGGATCGCGGCGCTTTCCACTGGACTGGAGGGTGCAGACGAGGTCATTGATGCGACCGGTCTCTTCGTTCTTCCAGGCGGCATAGACAGCCATGTGCATCTGGACCAGCCATCCGGCGATGGCATCGTCATGGCGGATGATTTCGGTAGCGGCACGCGCTCGGCAGCCATCGGCGGCAACAGCACGGTTCTCGCCTTCTGCATGCAGGAGAAAGGACAGACGCTTCGCGAGGCGCTAAAGGTCTATCACGAAAAGGCGCAAGGCAAATGCCATGTGGACGTCGCCTTCCATCTGGTGATTACCGATCCGACGCCGGAGGTTCTGGGGCAGGAACTGCCTGCCCTCGTGGAGGACGGCTATACCTCTCTGAAAGTCTTCATGACCTATGAAGGCCTGCGCCTGCGCGACGACCAGATCCTGGACACGCTGGATGCTGCCCGTCGCACCGGGGCTCTCGTCATGGTCCATTGCGAGAACGAGGATGCTATCCGCTATCTGATTGGACGGCACGAGGAAGAGGGCAAGTTCGCGCCTAAATATCATGCGACGACCCGGCCCATTCCCGCCGAGCGGGAGGCCACGCACCGCGCTCTCTCACTCGCGGAAATCGTGGATGTTCCAATCGTCATCGTCCACGTGTCCAACCGGGAAGCCATGGAGGAAATCCGGCGCGCCCGCCAGCGCGGCCAGA
The DNA here is from genome assembly GCF_001427345.1 of Rhizobium sp. Root149. Classification (NCBI taxonomy): domain Bacteria; kingdom Pseudomonadati; phylum Pseudomonadota; class Alphaproteobacteria; order Hyphomicrobiales; family Rhizobiaceae; genus Rhizobium; species Rhizobium sp. Root149. The sequence goes on along the minus strand of NZ_LMGD01000024.1, from coordinate 160,203 downwards.
AGATTGCCGGGGAAACCTGCCCGCAATATCTGATGCTGACGGCGGATGATCTCGACCGTGATGCGCTGGAGGGAGCCAAATATGTCTGCTCTCCGCCACCGCGTGACAAGGCCAGTCAGGATGCGTGCTGGGAAGGGCTGGAGCAGAATGTCTTCGACCTCTTCTCATCCGATCACTGCCCCTTCCGCTATGAGGATGTGCACGGCAAGCTGAACGAGAAGGGCAAACGCCATTTCCGCTGGATACCGAATGGCATTCCGGGTGTTGCGACACGCCTGCCGATCCTGTTTTCGGAAGGTGTCATGAAAGGGCGTATCACGCTCAATCAGTTCGTGGCGCAGACTGCAACCAACCACGCCAAGCTTTATGGTCTTTATCCGCGAAAGGGCACGATCTGCGTTGGTGCTGATGCGGATCTGGCGCTTTGGGATCCGAACCGTCAGGTCACCATCACCAATGATATTCTGGCCCACGGCTCGGATTACACACCTTACGAAGGTGTGGAGGTACGCGGTTGGCCGGTACGCCTTTTCATTCGCGGAAATTCGGTGATGGAATCCGGTGCAATGGTCGAGGAGGCGCCGAGCGGCCATTATCTTAGCCGTCAGCGCTCTTCTCTGGTTTCGAAACCCGCCTGAAACCCTGTATGAGGAATGGTCAGCCGGTGCTGACCATTCTTTCGTCCTCTGCCGCGGCATTCTTGACGAAGCCAGCAATATCGGCATGCGTTGCGAACCACACATCGTCATGCTGCTGGATGTGGGCGATCAACTCTTCAAGAATAAAGATGCGTGAGCGATAGCCCGTGACATGCGGGTGCATGGTCAAGAGAAACAGCCCGCCCTCCTGATAGGCGCGATCGAACTCCCGCTTGAATATATCCAGTACTGCCGGTGGCGGCGTGTATGGGCGGTGCGCGGTAAAGCGGTTCATATTGAAATAGACCGCATCGTCACGGATCCATTCGACCGGCAGTTCCACCATGCCGGTCGCTTCCCCATCTTCCACCAGCTCATACGGATCATCGTCCGCCATCAGCGATGAATCATAGAGCAGACCGAGTTCGCGCTGGATCTTGAGCGTCGCGGCGGAAAAATCCCATGAGGGTGTGCGCATGCCGACCGGGCGAATGCCGGTGATCTTTTCCAGCGTATCAGCCGCGCGGAAGTGCAATTCGCGCTCTTTCTCTGGCGGAACCTTGGTATTCACCTCGTGGATCCAGCCATGCAGGCCGATTTCATGGCCTTCTGCGATGACCTGGCGTTGCTCATCCGGATAGAGCAGGGCGGCTACGGCTGGCACGAAGAAGGTGGCCGGAACTCCCGCCTGTTTCAGCACCTGAAGAATGCGTGGCACGCCGACGCGATTTCCATATTGTCCCTGCGACATGCGGCCAATGGATTCGCCGCCATCGCGCAACTCATTGGTCTCGTGGTCGCTATCGAAGGAGAGGGCAACGGCGCAGCGCGCACCGCCTTGCCAGACCTTCGGCTTCAGCGAGCGCCCAGCGCGCACCTTTTCCACCTTGCCGCGCCAAGTGGCCTCATCCCATTCCCAGGGTTCCATTGTAGAATTCCTCTTTATTCAGCCGCCACGGGCAAGGCAGGGACCGCCGCGAGCAGGCGGCGCGTATAATCATGATGCGGGTTGTCGTAGATCGCAGCCGCATCGCCTTCTTCGACAATCTGGCCGCGATACATGATGGCGACCCGATCGCACAGATGCCGCACGACCGAGAGATCGTGGCTGATGAAGATCAGCGAGAGATCGAGTTCGGAGCGAAGGCGGATCAAGAGATTGATGATCTGCGCCTGGATAGACACATCAAGCGAGGCAACCGGCTCATCACACACCACGACATCCGGCTGCATGGCAAGCGCCCGCGCAATGGCGATGCGCTGGCGTTGCCCGCCGGAAAACTGGTGCGGGAAGCGGTTGGCGAGAGATGGATCAAGTCCAACGGCAGCAAGCCAGGATTGGACGTAGGCGGCGGATTCCGCCCGTGTCACCAGACCATGAGCAATTGGCCCTTCCGCCACGATATCACCAATGCGCATACGCCCGTTCAGCGAGGCAAACGGATCCTGAAAGATGGTTTGGACTCGGGTGGTCACTTTGCGTGGGCTTCGACCTGCACTCATGACCGGCTGGCCATTCAGGCGAATACTGCCGGAGGTGGGAACTGTAATGCCCGCCGCCATGCGCCCCAGCGTCGATTTACCCGAACCAGATTCGCCAACCAGTCCCAGAACTTCGCCGCGCTTCAGGACAAGGCTGACATCGCTTACCGCATGCACCGAGGGATGCGGCTGCGCAATGCCCGATTTGATGGCGAGTTTGAGGAGGAAGCCAGTTGGTTTCTCGAACCGTTTCACCGCATGGTCGATGACGAGATAGGGGCTGCCGAGCGGTGGCAGGTTGGCCGTCTTTTCCTTGCGGGGCGGCGGGGCTGCATCCTCAATGCCGCTGCCGCGCAACAGCAGCTGACCCGGTTTGGCGCGAGAGGGTAGGGCATCCAGCAGCGATTTCGTATAGTCGTGCTGCGGTTTTGTGAGAACGCCCATGGCAGGGCCGATTTCGACAATCTTGCCCGTTTTCATCACGGCCACGCGATCCGCGATGGAAGAAACGATTGCGAGGTCGTGACTGATCCAGATCAGCGTCGTGCCAAGCTCTGCCACCAGTTCCTTCATTTCCGTCAGAATTTCCGCCTGAATGGAAACGTCGAGCGCCGTCGTCGGCTCGTCGCAGATGATGAGTTTCGGGCGATGGAGCAGGGCGATAGCAATGGCCACGCGCTGGCGCATGCCGCCGGAAAACTGATGCGGAAAGAAATCGATCTTGCGTTCCGGTTCCGAGATCCGGACTTGGCGCAATGCCTTGATCGCCCGTTCACGGGCATCCGCAGGGCTGATCTTTTCGTGGGCCTCCAGTGCCAGCCGGATCTGCGTTCCGATGGAGAGCACGGGGTTCAGCGTCATCATCGGGTCCTGAAAGACCATCGAAATCGTCTTGCCGCGAATGGCACGCAGTTCATGCGCAGAGAGGCCGACGAGTTCGCGACCCTCCAGCTTGATCGACGAGCCTTCGACAATCCGGCCCGGTTCATCGATCAGGCCGATAATCGAAAAGCCGGTGATGGATTTGCCTGAACCGGATTCGCCCACCAGACCCAGCACTTCGCCGGATGCGAGAGAGAACGAGACCCCGTCCACGGCCTTGATTTCGCCGCGTGCCGTCGCAAACCAGGTGTTGAGATTGCTGACTTCCAGCAGCGGTGTCTGTGTTGCAGCCATGTTTTGCACGGTCATCGGCGAAGCCTCGGGTTAAGCTGGTCGCGGATCTGGTCACCAACGAGGTTCAGCGACACGATGAACAGAATGAGCGCTATGCCGGGATAGATCGAAATCCAGTAGCGGCCGGACAAGAGATACTGGAAGCCGTTCGCGATCAGCATGCCCAGCGAAGGTTCGGTTGGCGGAAGGCCCACGCCCAGGAACGAAAGCGTTGCTTCCAGCGAGATGGCGCTTGCCACCTGCACCGTTGCCACGACGATGAGTGGCGGCAGTGAGTTCGGCAAAATGTGCTTCAGCACGACCCGCAGCGGCGAAAGGGGAATGGACAGTGCCGCCTCGACATAATCCTTCTGCCGTTCCGCCGATGCCGCACCATGGGCTGTCCGCGCGAAATAGGCGTATTGCGCGAAGATCAGCGCCATGATCAGCTGATAACGCCCTTGGCCCAGCAGAGCCGCGATCACGAAGGCCAGCAGAATGGCCGGGAACGAAAGCTGAAGATCCACAATCCGCATGACTATGCTCTCGTAGCGCCCGCCGATATAGGCCGCCGAGCAACCGACGAGCGCTCCAACCACGAAGGCAACCCCGCCGGCAATAACGCCCATCTGCAACGAAATGCGCAGGCCGTAGATGATGGCGGACAACAGGTCACGTCCTTGCGAATCCGTGCCCAGCCAGTGCGTATAGCCACCGGTGCCGACATAGCCGGGCGCGCGGCGCGCATCGCGCAGCACCAGATTGGCGAGATCATAGGGGTCTTGCGGGGTCACCAGCGGCGCGATCAACGCGATGAAGACGATGGCGAACACAACGATTGCCGCGCCCGTTGCGACCTTGTTGCGAGTGAATTCCTGAACGAAGCGTCCAAACAAGGTGTCTCTCATATCAGGCGCGTCCCTTTCTCAGGCGGGGATCGAGCAGGGCATAGGTAAGATCGACCACGAGGTTTATGACGATGAAAAGAAGGGCAACGAGCATCAGGTAAGCCACCATCACCGGCCTATCGAGCGAGGTAATGCTGTCGATGATCAGCTTGCCGAGGCCCGGCCAAGAGAAAATCGTTTCCGTGACGACCGCGAAGGCGAGCGTGGAAGCCAGCTCCAGACCGAACACGGTGACAAGCGGGATCGAGATCAGCCGAAGGACATGGCGGCTCAACACGGTGAACTCTGTCAGCCCGGCAGCGCGGGCAAATTTCACCGTATCGCTCAGCATCAGTTCGCGGGTACCTGCCCGTGCAAGGCGGATCATCAGCGAGAATTTGAAGAGAGCGAGATTGAGAGCGGGAAGTACCAGATGCTTCCACCCGTCAGCCGTCAGGAAACTGAATTCGAAGCCGCCGATGCTGACGGTTTCTCCACGCCCGCCTGCGGGCATGATGCCGAGCTGAACGGCAAACACCATGATCAGCATCAGGCCGAACCAGAAGGTCGGTACCGAGAAACCCAGAATGGAAATCGCCATGATGGCGCGGGAGATCGGGCTGTGCGGCTTGTAGCCGGCATACATGCCAATCGGTATTCCTACCAGACTGGCGAAGATAACCGCCGTCAAAGTCAGTTCCAGCGTTGCGGGCAGGCGCGACAGGATCAACTCGCTGACCGGCATGTTGTAAACCAGAGAGCGCCCGAAATCGCCATGGAAAACGCGACCGAGAAAAGCGAAATACTGCTGCCAGAGCGGTTGATCCAGTCCGTATTGCGCAATGATGGCGGCGCGAATGTCCTGTGTGGCATCCGGCGAGATGAGCACATCGATCGGATTGCCCACGGCGTAAACACCTGTGAACACAAGCGCAGACATCGCAAAGATCACGATGACCGCCTGCCACAGTCGCTGCAGGATGAAAGCAAGCATAAGTTCCCGTCCTTCAATGGTGAAACCCGTCTTGATGCGGGCTTATCGTTCAGCTGATATGCGACGTGAGATCAGTGCCACTCGTCTTCCAGAAGCGCGCGCGTCTCGGCAACGGCAACGTCCCAGATCGCCAGCATATCTTCGTCCGGCCTCTGGTAGAGCCCGTGATAGTTGCCATCGCCCAGCATTTCCCGCTTGCGGGCCGCATCCACCCGCGCCAGCCGTGCATAATCGGCTTGCGGCTTAGCACCCGTCGGCTGGCGGGGATCGTTGGTTCGGGTCCAGGGAAAGTTTTCCATCCACGAGGCATGCGATGCTGCCGGGTCCGTCGCCTGCACCTTGGCCCAGGTCTTGGGCGCGCGCCACCAGTCGTGGAACTTCACGGAACAATCCGGATGCGCGTTCAGCCATTCGGAGATCACGGCTGTTGCAGGCGTGTTGCCGCCGTGACCGTTGACGATCAGGATGCGGCGAAAGCCTGAGCGGTACATGCTGTCAAGCAGATCGCGGATAACGCCGATATAGGTGGAAAGCGTCAATGTCAGGGTGCCGGGATAGGTCGCGAAGGATGATGCGAGACCGTAGGGCATGACGGGAAAAACCGGCACGCCCAATGGTTCGGCAGCATCCACCGATACTTTCTCGGCCAGGATCATGTCGACCGCGAGACTGAGATAGGCGTGCTGCTCCACGCTGCCGATCGGCAAGATGCAGCGATCATCCTTGGCGGCACGCTCCTCGACCTGCATCCAGTTCATTTCTGCGATTTTCATGAAAGCTCCCACCTTGCCATGACGCCCGCGCTCACTGAGCAAAAAGCAGGCACTCGGCACAAAAAATGACGGGTCGGCGAAGGCTGCCCTCCCCAACCATGATGTTCCATACGGAACTAAAAAAAGAGATTGACAGTCTATTAGCCTACCGTCAAGTTCCATACGGTACAAAATTGAATTGGGGCCAAGCACCGATCATGACCTCGCTGCCGCAACAGTCGTCGTTCGAGACCCTGCTTCGTCAGGGAGGGAAATCATTGGCAGGCGATGTCGATGTCGACCCGCTCGTGGGCGTCAAGCTGTGGGATAACCCGTGCTGGCTTTCCTTCCGGCTCAACTTTCTGGCGCTCCAGTTCAACGTGCCGGTCTACCGCTGGACGGAGAAAGAATTCGGCCTTCCAAGACCGGAATTCGTGGTGCTCTACTCGCTTGGTCTCGCGGATGGCCTGACGGCCAGTGCCATCTGCGCCTCATCCGGCTTCCCCAAGAATACGATCAGCCGCGCCATCCAGAAGCTGATCGACAAGGATATCGTTCGCCGGGAAGTGGACCCGGCGGATCTGCGCAGCTTCGTCCTCTACATCACGGACGAAGGCAAGCGCATCGTTGATGCGGCCATGCAAATGATGGTGGAACGGGAGCGGTCCATGATGTCCGCCCTCACGCCAGCCGAGATGCTGATGCTCTCGGAACTGCTTGCAAAGGTCGTGGTGAATTCCCCTGTTTCGCCCCCAACAATAAACAATGAGGAGAACGAAGAATGAGCATTTTCAAGGTATTGCGCACCGCCTCGCTGGCGGCGGCGCTTCTGGGCAGCGTGTCTGCCTCCGCACTTGCGGCAGATCTGACCATTGGCGTTCGCGCCGGTCCACTGTCCGTCGATCCGCATTTCACCGCAGCAGGCACCCATGCCGAAGCCGTGAAACACATCTTCGATTCGCTGGTGAAATCCGGTAACAATCTAGAGCTTGAGCCCGGGCTTGCTACCAGCTGGACGGCGGTTGACGCCACCACCTGGGAGTTCAAGCTGCGTCAGGGCGTCAAGTTCCACGATGGTTCCGATTTCACGGCTGAGGACGTGAAGTTCTCCATCGAGCGTATTCCGGCGGTTACCGGCCCGAACCCGACAACGATTTATGTGCGTCGTGTGCGCGGCATCGAGATCATCGATCCTTACACGATCCGCATCAAGACCGACGGTCCGGCACCTACGCTGCCGAACGATTTCATCCGTCTCTTCATCGTCTCGCACACGGCAGCCAAGGATTTCTCGGCCAGCGCGGACAAGGCGGCTGAAGGCTTCAATTCTGGCAAGGCCGCCATCGGCACCGGTCCTTACAAGTTCGTCTCCTGGACGCCAAAGGAACAGCTGGTTCTTGAAAAGTTCGATGGCTATTGGGGTCCTAAGGAGCCTTGGGACAAGGTAACCCGCAAGGAAATTCCAAACGATGCGGCGCGTGTTGCGCAGTTGAAGGCCGGTCAGGTTGATATCATCGCCCGCATCCCGTCTTCTGATGTCCCGACGCTGGAGAAGGATACCAAGCTTTCCATCGTTCGGCAGGAGAGTGTCTATCTCTTCAACATCGCGTTCGACTTCCGCGACAAGCCACCGCAGGTCAGCGCCAAGGATGGTTCGCCACTGCCAAAGAACCCTTTCCAGGACCCAAAGGTGCGTGAAGCCTTCGATCTCGCCATCGATCGTGAAGCGCTGACTGAAGTCGCCATGGAAGGCATGGGTGCTGTACAATCGCAGTTGGTCACACCTAACATCTTCGGCTGGAACCCGAATGTGAAGCCAACCAAGGCAGACCCGAAGAAGGCGAAGGCGCTGCTGGCGGAAGCCGGTTATCCGAACGGCTTCAAGGTCACCTTCTCCTTCACGAACGACCGCCTGCCGGGTGACAAGGATGTCGGCACGACGATCGCGCAGATGCTGACGGCGGTTGGCATTCAGGTTGAAGCCAATGCCCAGCCGGGTGCGGTGTTCTTCCCCGCCAATACGCGTGGCGATTACTCCATGACCATGTCCGGCTGGGGAACGCTGACGGGTGAGGCGAACTACACGCTCTCATCGCTAACGCACTCCAATGATCCGGCAAAGAAGCTCGGCGCGTTCAACCTGCGCGGCTACGTCAACCCGACCATGGACAAGCTGATCGAAGATGCAGCCGTGGAAATGGATACGGCAAAGCGCGAGAAGTTGCTGATGGATGCCAATGCACTGGTAGCGACGGATCGTCCCTACCTGGCCGTCGCCTCCACCATCTCGGCCTGGGGCATGAAGAAGACCATCTCCATCGTGCCACGCTCGGACGAGGATACGCTGGCGATGAACATTCGTCCGGCCAAGTGACATTCACTCAATAATGACAGGAGCCAGGCACCCCGCCTGGCTCTTTTCGTTTCGAAACAGGCAAGATGGTTGAGGAGAACAATCAATGAGCAGAATCGCGCTCGCAATTCATGGCGGCTGTGGCGTCATGGCCAAGCTGGATCTGAGCGAGGAGGAATGGGCAGCCGCCCGCGTGGATCTGGGTAAAGCGCTGAAAGCCGGCTGGGCGGTGTTGACGGCGGGCGGTTCGGCACTGGATGCCGTGCAGGCTAGCGTCGTTGTCATGGAAGATTCACCGCACTTCAACGCGGGCTACGGTGCCGCTTTGAATACGAATGGCAAGCATGAACTCGATGCCTCGATCATGGATGGCAGGACGCTTGAAGCCGGTGCCGTCACTCTCGTTCAACGCATTCGCAACCCCATCAAGGCGGCCCGCAAGGTCATGGAACATGGCGATGCCGTTCTATTGGGTGGACCTGCGGCGGATGAGTTTGCCGCTGAGGCTGGTCTCGATATTGTCGAGCCTGACTACTTTACCACCGAGCGACGGGTGAAAGCCTTGGCGGCCATGAAGGCGCATGCGGCAGCCGGGACCGCGGCAAAGGCCAGCGAAGCGGAAAAGCACGGCACCGTGGGCGCTGTTGCGCTCGATGCCCAAGGTCATCTTGCCGCGGCCACGTCCACTGGCGGCTATAACAACAAGCCGGAAGGTCGCATTGGCGACACGCCGATCGTCGGCGCCGGAACCTATGCACGGGATGGCGCATGCGCCGTTTCCGGCACCGGCAAGGGTGAATATTTCATGCGTTATGCCGTGGGGCATGAAGTGGCAAGCCGGGTGAGCTATCTGGGAGAAAGCCTCGAAAAGGCGGCGTCCAAGGTCATTCAGGAGGATCTCAAGCAGCACAATATCGGCGCTGGTCTTGTTGCCGTCGGTGCCGATGGCTCCATCACGGCACCCTACAACACCGATGGCATGTTCCGAGGCTGGGTGACGCCGGAAGGTGAGTTCTATGTCGGCACTCACTCAGAGGTTTTCCACGTTCAGCCTGAGTGATGGAAATCGGGAGGCCGCTTATCATGCGCAGCCTCCCGCCATTACTTACTTGCCTCCGTCGACGCTGATCACCTGACCAGAAACCCAGTTGGCGTAGTCGGAGGCGAAGAACATGACCATGTCGGCGATGTCATCGGCTTCGCCCAGACGCTTGAGCGCAATATTCTGGATCAGCCTCTGCTGCCCTTCTTCTCCCATGGCCATCCACTGACGCTCGGTCGCCGGGTTGGAACGGACAAAGCCGGGCGCAACATTATTGACGGTAATGTTCCAGGGACCGAGCTCATGGGCGAGCTGCCGTGTCAGGCCAATCTGGCCCGCCTTGGCGCTGGCATAGGATTGGATACCCGTCAGCGAAATGCCGAGCCCTGCGCCGCTGGAAATATTGATGATACGGCCAAAGCGCCGGGCCTTCATGGACGGGGCTACCGCCTGCGCCATGAAGAATACGCCAGAAAGATTCACATCCAGAATGGCCTGCCAGTCGGCCTCGGAAATGTCCTCTAGAGGGCGACCCACCTGACCGCGCACGCCACCGGCATTGTTGACGAGAATATCCACATCGCCAATCGACGCGACCGCTGCCTGCACCGCTGCCCGATCACCGACATCAAGCACATGGACCTGTGCGTTCGGTCCGCAAAGCGCGGCAGTTTCCGCCAAAGCTTCGGCATTGATATCACAGAGATGCACAATGGCGCCGCGACTTGCGAAACCTTGCGCAATTGCGCGGCCAAAACCATGTGCCGCGCCAGTTACGATGGCGACCTTGCCTTCGAAGGAAATGTTCATGCGGATGCCCTCGCGAGATCGTCGAGGTTGGATAGCTGCAGAGGACGATGGCCCTCTTCGATCTCGTGGATCATCTCCACCAGTTTCTGCACCATGGGTGTCGGCACATGCGAATCCTTGCCGACCTGAGCAATCGGAAGCACTTGCGCATCCACCTCCGTCTTACGCTTGCGAATCGCTAGATCCCGCCAGATGCCGGAATGGGATTTCACCGAGCGACGGTTGTGCGCGACCATCTCATCGAAGGAGCGATCGGTTTGTTCCTGTGTCGCAAGCGGCCCGAAGGCCGTAGGGTCGAAGCCGTCAAAGGCCTCCGGTTTGATGTTGTTGATGGCGGCGACGGTTGCCACTTCCAGAGCCAGCTTGCGCAGAACCGGACGCGCCTGCGGATTATCCAGCACATCGGCGATGCTGTCATTCGTCAGCGCGGTGCCAAACAGAAGCGCGCCATAGATCAACTTGCCCCAGAGAAAGCCCCAGATGTTGTTGGTGATCAGCGCCTTCGGTTCGAATTGTTTCAACAGGTCGTAAATGCGTTCAGCGCGCTCCGTGAAACGCCCATCCAGTTCGCCGATGACCACCGCGCCGTGGCCGCTATATTGCACAACGCCCGGCTCCAGATAGTCCGCGCCAAAATTCACGAAGCAGCCAACGACGCGGTTTTCGCCCGTAATCCGGGCGATCACCTGCTCGTTCAGACCGTTCTGGGCAGAAACGACGTAGCCGTCTGACGCCAGATGCTCCACGAGATCACGCGCCGCCGCTTCCGTATGATGTGCCTTCACGCAGAGATAAGCCCGTTCGAACTGGCCCTCCACTTCTTCCGGAAGGCAAGCTTTGGCCTTGAATGTTCCTTCGAAGATCGGGCCGGTAATCGTTAGCCCCTTCGTGTTGATGGCGTCGACATGCTCCTTGACGTTATCGACGAAGAGCACGTTCTCTCCGGCACGAAGAAAAGCGGCTCCCAGTGTGCCGCCGATAGCCCCGGCGCCCCAGATCAGGATTGGTTCTTGGCTCATACTGTGCTCCTTCATGCATGCGGCATGTCTTCAACGGGGTAATGGTTCTAAGAGGGTAATGCGGGTATGATAGTCCGCTCGATGTCGACCTCATCAGGCGCATGGCGGTATTCGATGCGGGGGAGTTGGGGGTAGCTATCCTCCAACGTCTCGTCTGCTCCGGTCGCATGGATGATGACGTCAGCCTCTGCGAGTTCGGCTCGAAACGCGGGCATGTCCATAGTCCCCGCGGTGATGTGGGATACATGCGGTGCGAAACGCTCGATTCCGGCTTTCAGGATCGGCAAGAATTCAGGGAAAAGTGAAACCGCTGCGACCTTCGTACGCGAATCCAGCGATGCGAGCGCGCGGCGGGTTTCTTCAGACGGGGTAAAACGTATGGCCATCACATTCGCATCCGGCAGCAGGGTCTTCACCTGCTGCAGCCGGTTGACGATGGTGACGACCAAGTCTGCCGAACGCGCCTCCAGAACGCCTTGCGGGTTTTGCTCCAGCGCGGAAATCGTTGTGAATTCTACGCGTGCATGATTTGCAAGCTTGCGGCCGAGAAAATCCGCATAGCTTCGCGTGGCATCCGGAAAGAGCCCCACCACAAGAACACGAGGTCTGGCTGGGCCATGATCGGACTGGCGAAGGCGCGTGTTGATGGCCGCGATCAGTTCTGTTGGCTGGAAGCCGAGTTTTCTGCTCTGCTCAATTAGATTGTCTATTTGTCTATACAGGTAGACATGTTTCGTTGGATCCGTTGCGCCGCCGCTTTGTCTATCGGCGACGAATGTGCCGGAACCCGGCCGGGTCTGCAGCAGTCCTTTCTCCTTCAGATCCGCGTAGACCTGAGCCACTGTCATCGGCGCAACGCCAACCATTTCCGCAAGCTCGCGTACCGACGGCAGTATCTCGCCCGGTGCGAGTTCGCCGCAGCTGATGCCGTACTCGATCAACCCGTGGAGCTGATTGCGCAAAGGAAGCGGCAGGTTTCGATCAACGGCGAACTTCATGATGATAACTGTGATAATAGGCTAATACGATTATTCTCCATTTGGGGAAGATCGTCAATGAGACGCTGTCAATTTGGATTGACATAATGCACTTCCGCTGAAATCGTATTATTCGGCTATTACGATTTATCTCGTGCTTCTGGTCATGAGTCAGAAGCTCGCGAAGGAGCACAAAATGAGCTATGCCGCATTCGAAGCAGAGATTGCCCGCGTCAATGATGTTCTCTGTTCGGTCAATCTGCTGACCTGGGATTCGCGCACGATGATGCCGCCCGGCGGGCTGGAAGCGCGAGCCAAGCAGATTGCAACACTTGTCGGCATTGCCAGGGACATGGCGACCAGCGACACGCTTCAGCGTTCCATCGAGCATGCGCAAGTGGAACTGGAGGGCGTTGCGCCAAGCGATACCCGCCGTCTGGCCGTCGAACAGGCGAAAGACGCGATTGCCGTGCTGTCCCGAATTCCGGCGGACCTCATCAGTGCAGCGGCGGAACTCAAGACGGTCGCCCAAGGGTCTTGGACCAATGCCCGTGCTGCGAATGATTTTGCGACCTTTGCGCCTTATCTCGAACGCACCATGGAGATGCAGCGGCAGATCGCGCAAGCAATCGGTTACGGTGAGCATCCCTATGATGCGGCGATTTCGGCTTACGAACCGGGCATGAGCTGGTCGCGGCTGAAAACCGTCTATGACGATCTGAGCAAGGGACTGCTGCCGCTTCTGGAGCGGGCCAAGCAGGTGCGAACGCGTGGCAATATTCTGGAACGCAGCTATCCGGTCGAGAAGCAGCGAGACTTTTCCAGCAAGATGGCGGCGCGCTTCGGCTACGATTTCAATCGCGGTCGTCTGGATGATGCCGTACATCCGTTCGAGATTTCCTTCACCAGTTCGGATGTGCGCATTACCGGACGTTTTCGGGAGAACTGGCTGCCGGCGGGTCTGTTCGCCGTCTGGCACGAGGCAGGTCACGGCATGTACGAGCAGGGCGTGGCACATGCCTTCTCACGCTCGGTCTTTGCCACCGATTTCATCAACCTTTATGCCGTTGGCGGCGCAAGTTTCGGTGTTCACGAATCCCAATCACGCCTGTGGGAAAACCGCGTTGGCCGCTCGCGCCGCTTCTGGGAACTTCACTTCAAGGAACTGCAAGCCAGCTTCCCGGATCAGCTGGCGGATGTTGATGCAGATGCCTTCTGGCGGGCCGTTAACGCCACGCGGCCCGGCTTTATTCGCGTTGAGGCGGATGAGCTGACCTATGATTTTCACATCATGCTTCGCTCGAAGATCGAGGCTGGATTAATGGCCGGAGACATTCGTGTGTCGGATCTGCCCGCAATCTGGCGGGAGGAGGTGAAGGCCTATCTGGGTCTTGACGTGCCGAATGATACGCTGGGCGTGCTGCAGGATGTTCACTGGTCGTCGGGGCTGGTCGGCTCGTTCCCCACCTACACGCTGGGCAACATCATGTCATCGCAGTTCTTCGCCGCTGCCAATCGTGAAACGGAGGTCTCGGGTGGTCTCGAGACAGGCGATTATGAGCCCTTGAAAAACTGGTTGAACTGCAATGTTCATCAGTTCGGGCGCTCTAAGTCGCCCAGCCAGTTGCTTATGGATGCGACAGGCTCCGATTTGTCCGTGACAGCCTATCTCGATGATCTCACGCGCAAGGTCCAAGCGCTGGAAAGCTGAAACTGTTCGTCAAACTGCTTTCAGATGCTCTGCGACGGCAAGTTCTGCCAGTTGCAGAGCTGCTTCCCGCGTGGCTGCTGCGGCAATGAAGCGGCCGTTGTGGCAGAAGGTGGCACCTGCCACGCCGCTTACATCGGCCAGTGCCTGACCGGTCAGGCCTGCCCAGGCTTTTGGCAGATCCGCGCGCAATTCGAAACTGTCACTGACCCGACGGATGCCAGTGAGGCACCAATCCTGATCGCGCGGGTGCACGACAAAAAGGAGATGCTCCGCGCCCGCTTTTACGATGGCGGGGCGGAAAGGCATTCCCATGGGCAGTTCCAGAACCTGGCTCTCTCCGGCGGCGGCGATCGCCTCCATCACCATGGATTCGGCGCGCAGCTTGGCGGCGTCTTGCTTCAGGTTCGCCTCCACGAAGCTGCGAGCAATGACGAGCGCGACATGAAACGCCCGGTCGTCGGCTTCCGGTGACTTATCATCGAAAACCGGCTTCAGCGTTTCCAGAAGAACCGGCAAAGTGAGATCGGCCAGCGGTCCAGCTGCCGATGGGTTCAGTGCCCCATTGTCCATGAGATCGATCGGCAGAACGAAGTCCTGATCGAAGCTTTGATGAAGGGTGACGACGTCCTTTTCTGGAACCTGCAAGGCACGCAGATAATCCTGCCCGTAATGCCGCCAGACCAGACCAAAAGAGCTGAACGGTTGACCGTCATCGCGCAAGGGCGCGCCGCGCTGGTGATGATCGAATATGCGGGCGTCCGGATCGAATGCCCCGCCGACATCGTAGATGATGCGGTCACCTGCCGGTGTGATCCACTCCGGTGCGCGGCTGCGTACGATGCGAGCCTGTGGATACAGGCGCGTGAGGACGACACTCGACAGAAGCTCATCCGCGTGGAAACCGCCGGAATGCGTTACGAGGAATTCTGGAGCCATGCCGAAACGCCCGATTGAGTTGAGATCATCAAGGTCGTTATCGGCTGACGCTTCAGAGTTCAAGAGGTTTGCTGCCAAAGGGAGCACCGTCAATCTTGATATTTATCAAATTTGACGTTGCTCACCCCGGCGCAATACATCAAGGCATGTAGGTCTGGACGGCACCCGACTGCTGGCTCCAGCCTGCGTACCAGGTGTTGAAGAGCTTGAACTGCGCCTCCACATAGCCGCGCTGGCTTTCCGTCAGTTCGTCGGTTTCGTTGAAGTGCAGCGTGTATTCGCTCTCACCCTTCAGCACCATCATGTACTTGAAGAAGAGAACCAGATCCGGGCCTTCGTCGAAGGAGGAGAGTACGCCGAGCGCGCTTTCCAGTTCGAGTGCTCGGGTGCGAGCGTCGAAATCGCCTGCAGCGGCGGCCTGTGAAAGCTTGCAAAGGTGAAGAACTTCCTTCGGCAGCACATTACCTATGCCCGTGATGGCACCGCTTGCGCCGCAATTGACATAGCCGTGGAAGACGGCCGTATCGACGCCGATCATCAATGTCACCTCGTCAGCGCGGCTGGTGATGTTCTCCGCCGCATAGCGCAGGTCGTCAGCGCCGCCGAACTCCTTGAAGCCGACGAGGTTCGGGTGATCGGCGCGTAGCGCGAAAAACAGGTCGGCGCGGGTGGCAAAGCCATAATAGGGGCTGTTGTAGATGACGGCCGGAAGATCGGGTGCTGCAGAGAGGATCGCCTTGAAGTGCGCCTTCTGTGCGGAGATGACGGAGCCGCGCGACAGGACGCGAGGAATGACCATCAAACCCTTTGCGCCAACCTTCTGCGCATGAGCCGCATGGGCCACTGCCGTTGCCGTGTTGACCGCACCGGTGCCGACGATGACCGGAACGCCAGCCTTGGCCAGACGCTCCACGCCTTCCATGCGCTGCGCATCCGTCAAAAGCGGCCAGTCACCCATAGAGCCGCAGTAGATAACGGCTGACATTCCCGCTGCAATCAACTCCTGACCCTTGCGCACCAGCGCGTCGAAATCTGGCGTGCGATCTGCTTTGCAAGGAGTCATCAGGGCAGGCATGACGCCTGAAAATACGGAAGTTGCCATGCGTCTATTCCCTCTGTTCGCCCGCGCAAGGGCGGCGGCTATCCTCTGGCCGCATTTATAGATCTTTGTATTTTATTTGTCGACAAGAAATTTAGATGATCAGATTTCTATCTTCAGCCGCTCGCCTTGTACCAGCAGCTTCTGAACCTGAGCGACGATCTGCTCGGCATGATCGCGGGCCAGGCGTTCGGCCGCATCAAGATCCCGTTGCTCCAAAGCTTCGATAATGTCCTCGTGTTCTTGAACGAACCGCTGGGGCAAACGGTCGTTGTAAGACTGGTAATAGAGCCGGAGTATGCGCCTTCCCTCATCCAGCAAGCGCTTGAAAAGGCCTGTAAAATAGGCATTTTTTCCCGCTTCCGAGATCGCCAGATGGAATTCCGCATTTGTCGCTATCATCGCCAGCGCATCCTGTGCCTGAACGGCAGCTGCAAAATGCTGCTGCTTTTCCCGGATGACGCTCAGATCCTTGGGGTCATGATTCTGTGCCGCCAGTTTGGTCGTGACGCGATACATCAGCACCAACGCATCGAAATAGGTGTGCATGTTCAGGAAATCGATCGGCGCGACAAGCGTCGACCGATTGGGCAGAGTGTGGATCAAGCCTTCTGCTGCTAGTCGTACCAGTGCCTCGCGGATCGGCGTTCGCGACATGTTGAAGCGTTCGGCTAGTTGAACCTCGTCAATCGCGCTTCCCGGTTGCAACACGAGATCGAGAATTTCATCGCGCAGCACATCATAGGCCAGCTTGACGCCTGAGCCTCTTTTGCGATCGCTACCTGTTGCAGCTTCTGGTTCCATCCGCCCTTACACCCCGTCCGTGATTTGGGGCGAAGCTAGGCATTCACGCGTGTGGTGTGAAGCGTTTTGTCTCTGGTCAGCGTAGTGAATGCCGCTTACAACACAAAAATGAACACGAAACTCGTTGTAACGGATAAACCAGAGCCGAATGAGCTTGGCGCCATCGGTGAAAACCTCTCAGCCTTCAACGACGCCGATGTCGGGCCGTCGGAGCGCAGAACTCTGGCAATTCTTGTTCGGGACGAGGCGGGCGCTCTCAAGGCGGGCATCAATGGCTATACCGGCTGGGGCTGGCTTTTCACGCAATGGCTGTGGGTGGATGAAAGCCTTCGCGGCCAAGGCATGGCAGGCCGCATGCTGCAGGCGGCAGAGGATGAAGCAAGGGCCCGAGGCTGCCATTCCGCCTGGATAGATACTTTCAATCCCGTCGCTGAAAAGGCTTATACCCGTCAGGGCTATGCAGTCTTCGGCGAACTTCCGGATTTTCCCATCGGGCGCACCCGGAAGTTTCTGAAGAAAAAGCTCTGACTATCCTGCCAGTCGACCGCCCTTCAGCGGTTCCGGTGCACCTGTCGTGGTGGGGAAGCTGATCGGCATGTCGCGAAGCACGCGCACGGCGAGGAAGGCGAAGCATTCGGCCTCCACCGCATCACCGCGCCAACCCAGCGTTTCCGCCGGTTGAACCTCGACCTTGGCACGTTCGCCCAACATCTTCATCAGCGTCGGATTATGGCGACCGCCACCGCTGACGAAGAGCTTTTCAGGTCGCTGCGGCAGCAGATCCAGCGCCTTGCCAACAGCCGATGCTGTGAAAGCTGTCAGGGTGGCCGCACCATCCTCCAGCGAAAGCCCGTCTGCCATGCCGGCGCCAAAGTCGAAACGATCCAGCGATTTGGGGAACTTTGCCGTCAGATAAGGATGTTGCAGAAGCTTTTGCAGGCGCTCCTCGTTCACCGTGCCTGAAGCTGCTATCAGGCCATCGCGATCCATATCGCCGCGACCATGCTGCTTGATCCAGTCATTGATCGGCGCATTGGCCGGGCCCGTATCGAAGGCTACGACATGGCCTTTTCCGTTGCTCCAAGTGGTGTTTGCAACGCCGCCGAGATTGAGAATGGCCGCAGAGCCATCCTGCGAAACGCCTTTCAGCAAAGCGGAATGATAGGCAGCGGCGAGCGGCGCACCCTGTCCCCCGGCGCGCACATCAGCGCTGCGGAAATCATAGGCAACTTTGCAGCCCAGAAGCTCTGCCATCAACTCGCCATCGCCCAGCTGGCGCGTCGCGCCAATGCGGCCCGGCTGCGGGGCGCGGTGCAGAACCGTTTGACCGTGGAATCCGACAACGCCGATCTCTGCCATGGAAAGGCCGGTGCTTTCCACGAGTTCACGCACGGCTGTCGATTGCGCCCGTGTCAAAGCTTCCTCTGCACGAGTGAAGATCTCCGGTTCAGGCCCTTCGAAATTCCATTTGCGCGCCTGAGCAAGCGTTTCCTCCAGCAGATCACGAACCGACTGGTCGTAGGGTGCCAGCGTATAGGCACCGAATTCCTCGATCCGCTCGCCATCGGTTTTCAGGAGAGCAACGTCGATGTTTCCATCGAGAACGGTTCCGGTCATCAAACCTACAGCCCAGATCGGTTGCATCAGTCTCTCCTTAGTATCGGTTGATGACATCGCTTAACGCTGCCCTTAGCGCAAAAATACCGCTGTCGAAATGGCGGGTGGGGTGAACGCGGTTGGTCAGAAGCGTCCAGGCCCGACCGCGCTTGAAATCGATCCAGAGAGCAGTGCCGGTAAAGCCCGTATGGCCGATGACGCTGTCATTGCAAAGCGATCCGCCGGACCAACCGGCATAGGGGCGTTCCCAGCCATGAGTACGTTTCTGCGACAATGGCTGGCGCATCCATTTCACCACAGGGTCATTCGTCAGGTCGCGCTGCAGAAGATCGCGTGCATAATCCAGAACCGCATCAGCCGTGCCGAACAGCCCTGCGTGGCCAGAGCCTTGCAGCGCATAGCAGTTCTCGTCATGCACATCGCCGCAAATCATGCGGTTGCGCCAGGCGCAGAACTCGGTCGCGGCTGTAACCTTAGGGTCGCCTGAAAAGGCAAAGCCGGAACCGGCATCCATTTCGCGAATGTGTTTTCCTGCCAGCCGCTCCAGCGCAATGCCGAGAAGGATATAGTTGATGTCGGAATAGGCCGGCTCCCCCCGTTTCCACTCGCGTTGAAGCACGAAAGCCCGCAAGCGGTCAGGGTCATCGCCATAGGTATAGATCGGCTCGACAGCCGGAAAGGGCGTCTGGTGGCCGAGACATTGGCGGAAGGTAACCGTGCGCTCCCAGCAGTTCGGCGCATATTGCCGAAAATCCGGAATGACGGTGGTGAGCGGCGCATCGAGATCGATGGTGCCAGCCGCTGCCAGTTCCAGAATGCGACGCGTCGTGAATATCACTTTGGTGAGCGACGCAAGATCGAACCATGTATCGACGGTCATGGGGCGTTCGCCGCCGACCTTTTGCGCCAAGCCAATGGCGCGGGTCAGGCGATTGCCTTGGATGTCGATCATGCCAAGTACGCCGCCGGGAATGCTGCCTTCGTCGATGCTGGTCTTCAGCAACGCAAAGGCGGCTTCGAACGGGGCGGCAAGATCGGCAGTTTCTGGCATGGTCAAATCCGGGTTTCAGGCATTGGCGGCTGGCGGAATACGCACGCGATGATCCTGCGCGAGGGTGAACCATTGCGCGGGCTGAGGCTCATATCCGGCTGGACGCAGAAGCGTTGGCACGGCTTCCAGGTTCAGCTTGAAGCCTTCGCGACGACGCTCCATGGTCGGCACTGCGGCAATCAGCTTCTTCGTATAGTCATGTTGCGGGTTGGAGAGAACCGAGCGCGCATCGCCGATTTCAACGATCTGCCCGCCGTAAAGCACGGCCACGCGATGGGCAATCCGCTCCACCACGGCCATATCATGTGAGACGAAGAGATAGGCGAGATTGCGCTCTTTCTGGAGATCGATCAGCAGGTCGAGCACCCGCGCCTGAACCGAGACATCCAGCGCCGACACCGCCTCATCCAAAACCAGAATGGAAGGATCGAGCATGAGAGCGCGGGCAATGCAGAGGCGCTGACGTTGGCCGCCGGAAAATTCATGCGGATAGCGGGCGAGGCTATCGCTCGGCAGGCCGACGCGCTCCAGCAGCGAGACCATCCGGGCTTGGACATCTTTCGTGATGCCTTGCCCGGTTGCAAGCACCGGCTCGGCCAGCAGGCTTTGCACGTCAAGGCGCGGGTTCAGCGAGGCATAGGGGTTCTGGAACACCATCTGCATCGGTTTTTGCGATTGCGTGGCCTGCTGTGCATCAGCACGGAATGTCCCACGCGTTGGGTTCACCAGACCCAGCAATGCACGCGCCGTGGTGGACTTGCCCGAACCGCTTTCTCCGACAATGGCCAGCGTTTCCCCCGGCAGGATATCGAAATCGACGGATTCCACCGCATGAATGGCGCCAATGGAGCGGCGAAGAAGACCGCCAGTGGCGGGAAAGCGAACGGTGAGACCTTCCACCGAAAGGCAGGCCTTCGCTGCCGATGGCGAAAGGCGCGGCGCATCCTCCCGCACATGGTTGCCATTGGTGAAGTGCGGAACCGCCTTCAAGAGATGCTGCGTGTAGGGGTGCTCAGCATGATCGAGGATCTGGTCCGCCGCCCCCTGCTCAACCACCTGTCCCGCTTGCATCACCATCACACGGTCTGCAATGCCTGCGACGAGGCCGAGATCATGCGTGATGAAGATGAGGCCGGTGCCGGTTTCTCGCTGAAGTTCTGACAAGAGCGCCATGATCTGCGCTTGTACGCTGACGTCGAGCGCCGTTGTCGGCTCATCCGCAATCAGCAGGCGAGGGGAGGCGGCGAGCGCCATGGCGATCATCACCCGCTGGAGCATGCCGCCGGACAGCTGATGCGGATAGTAACCGAGACGGCGGGAGGCATCGGCAATGCGCACGCGATCCAGCGCGCGAAGCGTCTCGGCCCGGGACTCTGAACCACTCTTACCTTGCAGGCGGAACACTTCCTCGATTTGCTTGCCGATGGTGACGACGGGGTTAAGCGAGGTCATCGGCTCCTGAAAGATCATGCCGATTTCGGACCCGCGGACGCGCTCAAGCTCATGCTCGGCGAGTGTTGCGAGATCCACCGTGCGGCCGTTCGAGGCGGCGAAATCGATCCGCCCATTCAGAATCCGCCCGCCGCCGTAATCGATCAGCCGGTTGATGGACAGCGCAGTGACTGACTTGCCGGACCCACTCTCGCCGACAATGGCCAGCGTTTCACCGGCATCGAGCGTGAAGCTGGCATCGCGGATGATCGGCTTGACGGTGTTGCCTTTGCCGAAGCCAACGCTGAGGTTTTGAACCGAGAGAAGCTGTGTCATGCCGCGACCCTGCGCATACGTGGATCCAGAAGATCGCGCAGCGCATCTCCCAACAGGTTGAAGCCGAGAATGCCGAGCATGACGGTGAGGCCCGGAAAGATCAGCAGCCACGGTGCCATTTCCATGAGGTTTATGCTGTCGGCCAGCATGAGGCCGAGCGAAGAATTCGGCGGCTGTGTGCCAAGGCCGAGGAAGCTCAAGCCCGATTCCGTCAACAGCGACCATGCCAGCGCCAGCGTCACCTGCACGGTCAAAGGTGCCACGAGGTTCAGCATGAGGTGCCGCGTCAGGATATAGCTGGTGGAACTGCCGAAGGTGCGGGCCGCATCGACGAAATCCCGCGCCCGGATGGACAGGGCAGGACCGCGCACCACGCGGGTGAAGATCGGCGTATAGACAAAAGCAATCGCGAGAATGCTGGTAAAGGTGCCGGGGCCGACCACGGTAATGAACAGCAGCGCCAGCAGAATGGCCGGAAACGCCAGCAGAACATCCATCAACCGCATCACCACGCCATCCCACAGGCGACCGAACCATGCGGCAGTCAAACCAAGGATGGTGCCAACAATGGCTGCAATGCCCACCGAGGAAAAGGCAACGAGAAACGACTGGCCGATGCCGATCATCAACCGGCTCATCACATCGCGACCGAACATGTCGGTTCCCATCCAGTGAGCCGCACTTGGCCCCTGAAGCCGGTCAATGCGGAACTGTTTCAGCGGATCGTAAGGCGTGAGGCCAAACCATGCGGCAAGGGCGATCGCAAGATAGAGGCAGACGATGAACGCGCCGATCCGCCCGCTCGAATGGCCGAGCAGTCTCGTGAGGAAGCTTCTCATGACCGGCCTCCGAGACGAATGCGCGGGTCGAGCATGACATAGGCGAGATCAACCAGAAGATTGACGATCATGAAGTTCAGCGCCACGAACAGAACGGCACCCTGCACCAGCGCATAATCCCGCTGAAGAATGGCCTCCAGCGTCATGCGGCCAAGGCCGGGCAGCGCGAAAATCTGCTCCACCAGCACGGCACCGCCCAGCAGATATCCGAACTCGACACCGCTGAGGGTCACAACCGGGATCAGCGCATTGGGCAGGGCGTGCCGCCAGATGACATGGCGTTTGGATACGCCCTTGCTGCGGGCCGTTCTGACATAATCGTCGCTCAGCACATCCAGCATCGCGGAGCGGGAAATGCGGGTCACGGAGGCGGTGAAAGAAAGCCCAAGTGTCAGCGCGGGCAGTATCAGCTGGCTGAGATTGCCAAGCGGGTCCTGTGCGAACGGAATGTATTCGCCCATGGACGGCAGGATACCGAAGCCCGCCGAGAGAACGTAGATGATGCCAAGACCGATGACGAAACTGGGCGTCGATTGGCCGATCATCGCGAAAATCCGCACGCCGAGATCAGAGCCGCGCCCACTGCGCGTGGCGGCGAACACGCCAAGCGGCAGGCCGCAGCAAATGGCAATCAGCATGGAAAGAACGGCAAGCTCCAGCGTCAGCGGAAAGCGCTGGAGGATCACGTCCAGCACTGGCTTTCCATAGGTAACCGACAGGCCGAGATTGCCGGAGATAACGCCGGACAGCCATTTGCCATATTGAACGAGCCAGCCTTGATCGAGGCCGAAATAGGCGGCAAGCGCCTGGCGCTGATCCGGCGTCAAAAGGCCCGCTTCCGTGCCGAGCATGGCCGTGATGGAGTCACCGGGTACGAGGCGGATGGCCACGAAAACCAGAATAGAGACGCCCAGCATCACAAGAGGGAATGTGACGAGACGTCGTAGCAGGTAGTTCATCGTGTCATCCGCCTCGAACTCTTGATTACTTCAACGAAACCTTGGAAAGCCCGAAGAGCGATCCATCAGGGGTTGCGACGAAGTTTTGTACGTTCTGCTGCTGTGCCGTGTAGGAATAGCCGGTGTAGAGCCAGATCCACGGCGATTTTTCAGCAAGATGCTTGTCGAAGGCAGCAAAGATTTCCTTGCGCTTGGCAATATCGGTTTCCACGCGGCCCTTCTGCATCAGATCATCCAGCGTGTCATCGACGTAGTTTGATACCTTTTGCAGGTTGCCGGCCTTGGTCCAGTAACGGTTATACATGGTGTAGGGATCAGCGCGGCCGCCGTTGAGAGCCACGGCCATATCGAAATCACCCTTCAGCCAGGTGTCGACATAGACGTTCAGTTCCATCAGCTTGATATCGAGCTTGATGCCGATCTCCTTCAGTTGCGACTGGATCACCTGCGCTTCGGAAGCAGCGGTTGGCGGCTCGCCGGTTGCTGCGATCACGGTAGCCGAAAAGCCATCCTTGAAGCCAGCATCAGCCATCAGCTTCTTCGCCTTCTCCAGATCCTTCTTGTAGCAGAAGAGAGAGTTCGGATCCGAACGATAGAGCGGCATGGTCAGAGGGCCGGTGATCTGGCCTTCACCCAGAAGGGCGGTATCCAGAACATCCTGCCGGTCGATGGCGCAGGAAATGGCCTGACGAACGGCCAGTTCCGTCATCGGCTTGCGCGATGGGTTGAGTTGCAGCACGTGGTAGGAGAGGACCGGCTTGCGGTTCAGCGTCAATCCGGCAACCTTTGGCACGAGCGTTGCGACCAGCGGATCGTTCAGTAGGGCGAAATCCACCTGCTTGGCGCGAAGGGCTGCGAGAATGGCGTTTTCATCCGGCAGGACGCTAATGTCGATACCATCGACACCCACCTTACCGCCAGCCCATTCGGCATTGGCTTTCAGCACTTCCTTCTGGTTCGGCTCCCACTTTTCCAGCTTGAAGGGGCCGGTGCCGACAGCTGCCGTGCCGATCTTGCCGCCGGTGATTTCGGACGCCGGGACGATGGCTGCATTGATGCTGCCCATGGCTGTCAGCAAGGGCACATCCGGCTGGGAGAGGTTGAAGACGACAGTCTTGTCATCGGGCGTATCGATGCTGGCGATCGACAGATAGTTGGCGCGCGCGGCGGCACCGGTCGCCTGATCCAGAATACGGGTGAAGGAGGCCTTCACATCGGCGGATGTAACAGCCGCGCCGTTATGAAACTTCGCCGCAGGGTCCAGCTTGAAGGTCAGCGTCTTGGCATCGGAAGAGAAGGTCCATTCCTTGGCAAGAGCCGGAACGACCTTGAGATCACCATCAAGGCGCACCAGCGGTTCATAGATGAGTTCGAGCAGGCGAATGGACGAAAAGGCCGTCTGCTTGTGCGGGTCGAGGCCGGTTGCATCCTGCGCCCAGGCCATTTTCAACGTTGCGGCAAGGCTTGGAGTGGCAGTGGCACCCATGAGGCCACCAACGACGGCAGCACAGGCCAGCCATTTACAGGCGATTTTCAGTGTCATGCTCATTCTCCCTCTGGTGAGCTGGTCCCGAAGCTTCTGAAGGCCGGGCACTCAGCGAAAAATTCGTTCAGGCCTGCGCCTCTGCAATTGCCTTGCGAAGAAAACCGTCATGCCGGGTCAGCGCGAGATCTGCATCCTGCGCTTCCATGCCTGTGAGGATCATCAGGATTGCGCGCTTCACGTTATTGCCGCTCTTCTTCAGGTGGCTCTCCGCAATGTCCGCAGAACACCCCGTTGCCTCGGCAATGATGCGGATAGCCCGCGCCTCGAGCTTCTGGTTACTGATGGTCAGATCCACCATCAGGTTTTCATAGGTCTTGCCAATGCGGATCATGCTGGCCGTTGTCAGCATGTTCAAGACCAGCTTTTGCGCGGTGCCGGATTTCAGACGCGTGGAGCCGGTTACCACTTCCGGCCCGACGACCGGCGCAATTGCGATGTCTGCCATCTCGACCAGCGTCGAATGCGGATTGCAGGTCAGTGAAATCGTCTTCGCGCCGATGGATTGCGCATAAGTCAGCGCACCGACCACATAGGGTGTTCTGCCGCTGACCGCGATGCCGACAACGACATCCTTGGCAGACAGGTTGATCTCTTGCAGATTGCGCTTGCCTTCTTCCACATCGTCTTCCGCACCCTCCACGGCATGCAGAATGGCCTTGGGACCGCCTGCGATCAGACCGACCACCATGCCCTCAGGCACGGAGAAAGTGGGCGGGCATTCGGATGCATCGAGAACGCCAAGCCGGGCGCTCGTTCCCGCACCAATGTAAATCAGGCGGCCGCCTTCGCGAAACGCGCGGACGATCTCGTCCACGGCCTTCGCGATTTCAGGGATAACACGGGCAACCGCCGCCGGAACCAGTTCATCCTCCCGATTCATGACGGTCAGAATGTCTTGCGTCGGAAGTAGATCGATCGACATGGATTTGGGATTGCGAGCTTCCGAAACCAGCTGCTCAAGTTCGGCCATCAGGTGCTGGTGCGACATGGATCCTCGCTCATCATTTTTTAACAGACTATGATCGTATATTCCGACTGTCAACGAGAAAAGGAATATATTATTCCTTAAGGGTCATGTCCAAAATGGTCGCCTGATCAGTTCGTCGTCGGGGATTAAAGTCGCCTTGCGAGAATGATCGAGCCGCTCACCGCATCGCCATCGGCAGGCTTCAAGCGGCGG
Source organism: Rhizobium sp. Root149 (assembly GCF_001427345.1). NCBI lineage: Bacteria > Pseudomonadati > Pseudomonadota > Alphaproteobacteria > Hyphomicrobiales > Rhizobiaceae > Rhizobium > Rhizobium sp. Root149. Next base: position 134,585 of record NZ_LMGD01000024.1, on the reverse strand, counting down.
CGTACATCGGGTGAAAGCCACGGCTCAAGAGGGCCGGAAAGACCCCCCAGTAGGGTAACCAGAGGCGCACCGTATTCTATCAGCCTGCGCACCAGCGCATCGATCTGCTCGGCACCCGCCTGCACGATCTGCCGTGCTGCCGCATCCCCTTGGTCGGCATGGCGCAGAACCAGCGGCGCGAAGGTAGCGTAATCGGTGGCGGTTGCCTTATCCATCCAACCAACGATCTTCGCAGGCGTGTGGTCGAAACGGTTCAGCACTTCGTTCAGCAGGGCTGTCTTTTCGCGCCGCCCATCGAAAGCCCGCAGAGAAAACTGGATGGCCTTCAGGCCGAGGTCGGCACCGCTGCCCTCATCGGAAATGGGAAAGCCATAGCCACCGGCGCGCAACTCCTGCCCGCCGACAATGGCAAGCCCGATGGAGCCCGTACCTGCAATGACGATGCCGCCATCTTGGCCGGAATGGGCTCCTAAACAGGCGGCTGCTCCATCTGAGGTGAAGCATATGCTGCCGAAAGGATGTGGTAGTGCTTCCAGTTCTTCGCGGGATCCCGCCCGTGTGAGGCCTGCAATGCCGATCCCGGCTTTGACGTTGCGAGCCTCTAAGGGATTAAGGCCCGCTTCTTCCGCAGCCCCCGTCCAGGCCCGCATAACCGAGGCCCAGGCGTTTTCGACGCCCAGCCGCGTGGTGGCAGGGCCAGAAAGACCCTGACCCAGCACGTTTCCCGCCTCATCCACCAGTCTCGCACGGCAGCCAGTGCCGCCGCCATCGACACCGAGAAAGAGCACCTGGTCCTTCAACTCGGCTGTCATCGGGACACCCGCCGGATGTTTGCGCCGCATTGGGAGAGCTTGCGGTCCAACTGCTCGTAGCCGCGGTCCAGATGATAGACGCGCTTGATGACCGTTTCGCCCTCTGCCGCAAGCGCTGCCAGAACGAGACAGACGGAGGCGCGCAGGTCCGTCGCCATGACCGGCGCACCCTTGAGGAACGGCTTGCCTCGCACCAGAGCCACCGCTCCGTTCAGGGCGATATCGGCTCCCAGACGGCCCAGTTCCGGCACATGCATGAAGCGGTTTTCGAAAATGGTTTCGCGAATGACGCTTGCTCCATCCGCAAGGCAGGCCATGGCCATGAACTGCGCCTGGAGGTCTGTCGGAAAGCCGGGATAGGGCTCAGTGGTGATATCGGCATGTTTGATCCGTTCACTGCCGTTCACCACCACCCCCCGGTCTCCGGGCCATACGGTTGCACCCATGCTTTCCAGCACTTGCAGAACGGATGCCATATGCTCCATGCGCGCATTGACAAGCTCGATCCGCCCGCCGGTGATCATCGCAGCGGCGGCATAGGTGCCTGCTTCCACACGGTCGGGAATGGCATGGTGGCTGGAAGGCCGCCAGTTCGTTTCTCCCTTCACCAGAAGGCGATGCGTGCCAGCGCCTTCGATCTCGGCACCCATGGCGGTCAGGCAGGCGACGAGATCCACCACTTCCGGCTCGCGGGCCGCATTCAGGATTTCCGTTTCACCCTTGGCACAGCAGGCCGCCATCAATGCAGTTTCCGTGGCACCAACCGATGGCCCTGATAGAACGATACGCGCACCTTTCAGGCCGCCATTGGTAGACGCAACGATGTAGCCGCCCTCGACAAAGACTGTGGCGCCGAGTGCGGTCAGAACCTTCAGGTGCATATCAACCGGCCTTGCGCCAATCGCGCAGCCGCCGGGCAAGGAAACGCGGGCGGCACCGAACCGGGACAGGAGAGGGGCCAGCACAAGAATGGAAGCGCGCATTTTGCGCACCGTTTCATAATCCACTTCGCCCGGCGTCAGTTGCGCTGCGTGAATGGTGGTGCCTGCCGCATCCTGTCTCAGTTCCGCGCCATACTGGGAAATAATCCGCAGCATGTTCTCCACATCCGAGACCTTCGGCAGGTTCGTCAGCTCCAGCGGATGGGGAGAGAGGAGCGCTGCGGCGATTTGCGGAAGAGCGGCGTTCTTGGCTCCGGAAATCGGCACTGCGCCATCCAGCCTGTTGCCGCCAGTGATATGCAGTTCGTCCATGGGCTCGTCATCCGGTCAAAGACTGCGACATGCAGGATTCGGGGGGTGACCGATCATAGGATAGGCGCTATAATATTCCAGATAATTTTTAAATTTCGAATAGCTTATTCCGCGGAGGGATCATGTCGGTTCTCAAGGTTATCCAGGCGAAGCTGGATTCCATGACGGATGCCGAGCGCCAGATCGGCCAGTTCATCATCGATGATCCCGACCGCATGGTTCAGCTTTCCTCGGCCGAACTGGCGGCTGCCACTGGGCGCAGCCAGTCCAGCGTGGTCAAGTTCTCGCAGAAGATCGGCTATGATGGCTATCAGCAGCTGAAGCTTGCCGTCACCAAGGCCAAGGCACAGGAATGGCGCGTGCCTTCCGGCATGATCCACGGCACGATCGATGCAGGCGATAATTTCGTCACTATTCAGCAGAAGCTGGTGGCGAGCAAGGTGTCTGCCATGCAGCAGACCATGCAGGTGAACGCCGAGGATGAGGTGACGCAAGCGGTTGCAGCACTCGCCAAGGCACGCCGTATTCATCTGGCGGGTATCGGTGCCTCATCGCTGGTGGCGCGAGACTTTTCCTACAAACTGCTGAAGCTTGGCCTGATGGTGCTGATGGACCGCGACCCGCATGTGCAGATGGCGAATGCCGCCTCGTTGGGCGAGAGTGACGTTCTGTTCGCCATTTCGCAATCGGGCGGCAATAATGAGACGATCCGGCTGGCGGAACTGGCGCGCACATGTGGCGCCAAGGTGATCACCTTGACAGGCCTGCACGGGAACAAGCTGGCACAACTCGCCGACATCTCGCTGCATACGGTAGCCGACGAAGAGCGGGTTCGCTCCTCCGCCATCACGTCACGCGATGCGCAGCTTGCCATCTGCGATCTCGTTTTCCTACTGCTGATTGCCAAGCTTCCTGGCGCAAACGATGCCATCCACGCCAGCGAGGCGGCGGTTTCCATCCTCAAGACTTAGGTAGAGGGCGCTACTTGATAGCGCCCGCCGTCATGCCATTGATGAATTGCCGTGACAGAGCGATGTAGAGAATGATGATCGGCAGTGCCGAGAGCGTGAGGCCGGAAAACAGCACGCCCCAATCCGTGCCGAACTCACCCATGAAGGTCGTCAGGCCCTGCGGCAGGGTTTTCAAACTGTTGTTCTGAATGAAGATCAGCGGGAAGAAGAAGTCGTTCCAGATGGGTACCACGTTCTGGATTGCGGCAATCACCATGGCAGGACGCACCAGCGGCAGCATGATGGACCACATGATGCGGGCCTCGTTCGCCCCATCCATGCGCGCTGCATCTTCCAACTCGTTTGGCAGGCTGCGAATGAAGCCGGTCATGATGAAGACGGTCGTCGGCAGGCCGGTGGCGACATAGATGAAGATCAGCGAGAGCCGCGAGTCGATCAGGCCGAAATCGCGCATCTGGATGAAGAGGGGAATGATGGCAAGCTTCAGCGGCAGGGTCAGGCCCGCAAGGAAGAACAGCAGGATAAGGCCAGAGCCGCGAAACTCGTAGCGGGCAATGGCATAGGCCGCCATAGTGCCGAGAATGAGGATCAGCGCTATCGATGCGCCGGTGACGATGAGCGAATTGCCCATGTAGAGCAGAAAATCCGTCTCGTTCCACACCCGCAAAATGCTCTTCACATTGGTGAAGTCTGGAATTGAGAACGGCGACTGGAAAATCTGAGCATTGGTTTTGAAGGCGGAAAACACCATGATGACGATAGGAGCCAGCATGACGATGCTGTTGCCGATCAGAAGAATCTGGATCAGCCCATCCCAGCCGAAGGTGCGGAATGTGCTGCTCTCGACGGATTTCCTCATAGCTGGATCTCCCGCTTGCGCAGCCGGATGGTGATGACGCTGGAAACCACGGCGATGAACAGGAAGATCAGCACGGCGAGCGCACTGCCGGGACCAAAGTTTTCAGCCGACGCAGACATGCTGCCGAAGGCAGTCCGGTAGAAGTAGAGGCCAAGCACGTCTGTTGCACCATGCGGCGAGCCATCGACGCCACCCATGATGAAGGGCAGTTCAAACCAGTTGAACGCACCGACGAAGAGCAGCGTGAAGACAACGGTTGCGGAAGGCGCGACCAGCGGCCAGACGATCTTGCTCATCTTCACCCATTCGCTTTCGGTTTCCATCCGCACGGCATCCAGGATTTCAGAAGGAATGCGCTGCATGCCTGCCAGGAACACGAGTGTCGGGAAACCCACCATGTGCCACGCATTGGCAACGACAATCGCTGTCAGGGCGGTCGAATCCTGCCCCAGCCATGGCTGGGCCAGACTGCCAAGTCCGACCGCGCGAAGGGTGGCGTTCACCGCACCGAACAGCGGATGATAGAACAGTTTCCACAGCAGGCCGACGATGACGGTGGACAAGACCACCGGCAGGAAGACTGCGATACGATGGAAGCGCGCGCCCCAAAGCTCGCGCCACAGGCAATAGGCGAGAATGAAGCCAAGGCCGTTCTGCAACACCATCAGGGCGAAGAAGACGAAGATATTGTGTTTGAACGCGTTGATCGTTCGTTCCGAGAACGGAAACTCAAACAAAACGCGATGGAAATTATCAAACCAGATGAAATCGCCACGAGCCAGCCCGTGCCATTCATAGAAGGCATAGGCGAAGGCCGATAGGATCGGATAGACGAGAAACAGACACATGAAGGCAATGGGCGGCACGACGAGTGCTGCAATCCATAATCTTCGACCTGTCAACTGGCTGGAAATCATCAGACGATCCTGCACGGCCTGCGAGGGAAAGGGTCGCCCTATTCAGGCGACCCATTGAGATGTTACTTTTTGAACGGCGCGTACCAGGCAGCCAGACCATCGGTCATCGACTTGCCGACATCGGCGGGTGTCGCCTGACCATTCAGCATCTTGGAAACGCCAGCCTGGATGAGGTTGGAGCCCGTGGGTTCGCCGTAACGGAAGTTCACCAGCGTCATATAGGCGATGGAGTTCTTGTTCAGCTCTGCCACCTTGGCCAGAAGCGGGCTGTCGAAGGTGACGCCCGGAACCGCGGACACATTGCTGAGGCGGTTGGCAAAGGCCTGCGCGAATTCCTTGCTGGCCGCGTAGTTCAGGAACTTGACGGCGGCAGCCTCATCCTTTGGCTTGGCATTGGCACCGAAACCGGAATCGAAGAACAGGCCGACGAGCTTCTCGTCTTCCGCCTTCAGGCCGGGGGCTGCGAAGACACCCATCTTCAGCGCCGGGTTCTGCTTGGCAAAGTTTGCCAGTTCGAAGGAACCGCCTGCGAACATGCCTGCCATGCCGGAGGTAAAGAGCTGCTGGGCGGAGGCGTAATCAAGACCGACGAAACCTTCCGGGAAGTATTTGGAGATTTCCTTCAGCTTCGTCAGCGCCTCGACATAACGCTTGTCGTTGAAGTCTGTCTTGCCCGCCATCAAGTCTGCATAAAATGCCTTGCCCATGATGGAGGAGGTGAGTGCCGAAACGATGGTTTCGTTCTGCCACGCGGTTGCCGTGCCGTTCGCGAAAGGCATGACACCCGCGGCCTTCAGCTTTTCGCAGGCAGCGATGAACTCATCCCAGCTCTTCGGCTCTGTGATGCCGTTCTTCTGGAAGATTTCGGTGTTGTAGATCACCAGCATGGTCTGGCTTGCAGCAGGCACCGCATACAGCGTCTTGTTGGAGCGCATGGTGACAGACGCGAGCGCGGCTTCGGAGAAGCCCATGACCGCTGGAATCTTCTTGTCGTCGAGCGGCATCAGGTAGCCAGCGCCGGCAAGACTTTCGATGCCGCCATAGGTGCGCGTCATCATCAGGTCCGGACCCTTGCCACCGGCAAGTGCTGTGGAAAGCACCGTGTTGTAGTTGGTGGCCTCAAACGCCTCGAACTTGATGGTGATATCAGGGTTCGCCTTGGTGAAATCGGCGAAGAACTTTTCGTATTCGGCCTTGTCTTCCTGGCGCCAGGTCCAGAATGAAAGCTCGGTAGCGAAGGTCGCGGTTGCTGACAACAGGCTTGTGCAGGCGATGGCTGCTCCCAAAAGAAGTCTTTTCATGTGTTCCTCTCTCTTTGTTTTATCATTCACAGGGTAACCATCCTCACATCGCCAGGCGTTGTGAGGTCTTGCTGCTGAAGAAGTGGAGCTTGTCCGCCATAACGCGGATCTTGACCGGCGTATCGGGCGCGTATTGCGTATCCGGCGTGCAGCGAATGGAAACCGGTGCTCCTTCGCCCATCTTGACATAGACGTAGGCGCTGTCTCCCAGATATTCGGTGTAAACCACCTGTGCGGCAAAGCCTTCGCCCTGAAGATCGGGAGAAATGCTCATTCCATCCGGGCGCACGCCCATCAACAACTCACGATCTGCGGCAGAGGGCAGGCGTGTCAACGAAATCGCGCCAATGCCGGGCGCGATCAACCGATCTCCCTCGCGCTCGACACCAAGCATCGCCATGCGCGGCGAGCCGATAAAGTTCGCCACGAAGGTATTGGCCGGTGTCTCATAGAGTTCACGCGGAGAACCGAACTGCTCGATCCGGCCGCCATTCATCACAACAATCCGGTCTGCCAGGGTCATGGCCTCCACCTGGTCATGCGTGACATAGATGGTCGTGCCGCCGATCTCGCGGTGAAGGCGGGCAATCTCAAGCCGCACCTCCGAGCGAAGTGCTGCATCGAGATTGGACAGCGGCTCATCCAGCAGCAGAAGTTGCGGCTTGCGCACAAGCGCGCGCCCGATGGCCACACGCTGGCGCTGACCGCCTGAAAGCTCGCGCGGCTTGCGCTCAAGCAGAGGTTCAAGCCGCAGCATGCGCGTTGCTTCCGCAATGCGCGCCTCCACTTCCGCCTTGCTCAACCCCATCAGCCGCGCACCGAAGGCCATGTTCTCGTAAACGTCCATGTGCGGATAAAGCGCATAGGACTGGAACACCATGGCGATGCCGCGGCGTGAGGGGGCCACCTCGTTCATGCGCTTGTCGTTCAGCAGGAACTCGCCATCCGTAATCGGGTCCAGCCCTGCGATGAGGCGCAGAAGAGTGGATTTCCCGCAGCCGGAAGGGCCAACGAAGACGATGAGTTCGCGATCATTCACATCGAGATCGATGCCATGCAAGACCTCTACGGCCTTGAAACGCTTTTTGATTCCGCGCAGTGACAATCGAGCCAAGTGGCAAACTCCGTGTCTGATCGGTCAAAGCTGCTGGGCAGCGGTTGGCTGCCTCAGCACTTGTTCTATGTGGGAAATCGTTTCCGCCGCACTGGTGTGATAGATGCTGTTCCACCCGAGGCGACGGGATGTGCGAATATTGTCCAGCGTATCGTCCACGAAAATGATCTGGTCTGCCCAAACATTCTCGCGTTCCTGTACAGCAAGATAGATGTCTTCGGCAGGCTTCTCCATGCCCATTTCATGAGACAGGTAGCAGGCGTCGAAAAACTCCGGCCCCAGAAGCTCTTCTATGATGTGCCGCCAGTGAATGGCTTGCGTGTTCGAAAGGCAGACGACCCGATGCGCCACCCGGAGCTGGCGCACATAGCTGGCCATCTCTTCCAGCACGCCGCTCAGAAGTGCGGTTTCCGCCGCAAGAACTTGTTCAATCGTGAGGCCGTAAATGTGCTGAACCCGGTCGAGATAATCACCTTCGCTGATCCGCCCAAGGCGAAATAGCATATTGGCTTCAGCCAGGCCGGCATCGGGAGCGGAACCGCCACTCCACCGACCGCCTGCCTCGAGCGCAGTCCTGCGCCTGTCAGCATTCAGCTCGATGAAAACTCCGCCGACATCAAAAACGAAGAGCAGCTGATCGCGCTGTTGTGTCTGCCCGCCCATCCAATGCCCTCCACAGGTCAAACCCGTAATGGGAAGGAGAACGCCCTACATCCTTCCGTTCTCGCTCACATTGGCAAATCGCGGAGGAATTATCAATTCCTAATATCGTAAAAATCTAGAATAAAATATTTTGAGTAAGGGGGCCGGTCCTACGACCGACCCGCTCAGGAGTTTCAGCTGTTGTGAACAGCCAGCAGATCCTCATAGCAGGAGGCATTGCTTGCCAGCACGGGATGACCGGCCATCAGGTTTTCACCCGATAATGGATAGGGCAACACGCGTCCGCCCGCTTCCTGCACAAGGCAGAAGCCTGCCATGCAATCCCACGCCCGCATGACAGGCTCATAATAGCCAACAAGCCTGCCGGATGCGACATAGGCGAGCATCAGGGCGCCGGAGCCATTGCGAATGAAGTTGCCGCCGCGTGCGAGAACATTCGTGATGATTTCGCCAACGCGCTCAGGCGTCACATGGTTGTTACTGCCAATGCCCGTCAGTGCGTTCTGCATGTTGCGGCTGGGGTCCAAAGTCAGAACCTTGCCGTTGAGAGTAGCGCCCTGTCCGGCCGCCGCGGCATAGTGCTCCTCCAGGCATGGCACATAAATGACGCCGATGACCGGCTTTTCGTCCTTCACGACGGCAATCGAAATGCACCAGGTGGGCATGCCGTTGACGAAGGGTGCCGTGCCGTCGATCGGGTCGACGATCCATGTATAGCCGGACGTGCCTTCCTCAAGACCGTCTTCCTCGCCCAGAAATCCATCGTTCGGGAAGGCATCGGCCACACGCTGACGAATGAGCTTCTCGACATTGCGGTCTGCCACCGACACGACATCATGCAGATCGCGTTTCGTCTCAATCACCAGAGTATCGCGACGGTTGAAGTAATCGAGGGCCACTGCGCCTGCTTCGACCCCAAGCGTATTAGCCAAAGAAAAACGTGTCTCGAGGTCGTTATCCATTACAGTCATTTCCATTCCTTTTATGCATCGATCAACGCGATACCGCGATTCTTGAACCCGAGTGTGACGTCGCTTGCTGCCGCGAGGCTATGCTCCACATCATGATCGATGATAAACAAGGTGCCGACTTCCGTTTCCACTTCATATTCCACATGGCCGCCCAGATAGGCGGAATGCAGAACGCGACCGGGTAGGCCCGTACCGCCCGACGCACCAATCTGGATTGCACCGGGACGCACCGCGAGTTTGGCACTGCCGCTGCGGGGCTGGCGTGTCGGGACGCGATGTTCGATGCTGCCCACGCGGATCACTGCGCTGCTGCCCTCGAGACCAATCACCTCGCATGGGATGACATTTGCCTCGCCCATGAAATCGGCGATGAAGGAAGAGGCCGGCGTCTCGTAGAGTTCGCGCGGTGCGCCCGACTGTGCGATCTGACCATCCTTCATCACCACAATGCGGTCCGAAACGGCCAGTGCCTCGTCCTGATCGTGGGTCACGTAGACGGCTGTGAAACCGAGACGCTGCTGCAACTCCCGGATCTCGGTGCGAACCCGGCGGCGAAGCCGTGCATCCAGGTTGGAGAGCGGCTCATCAAGCAGCAGAACCTGCGGCTCCAGCACCAGCGCGCGGGCAACCGCCACGCGCTGCTGCTGGCCACCGGAAAGCTCTGCCGGCAGACGATGGCCCATTCCGCCGAGGCCAACAAGCTTCAGGCCCTCTTCTGCCTTTTCCTTCGCCTCATTCTTTTTGAGGCCTGAGGAGAGAAGACCGTAGGCGACATTCTCCACCGCGCTCATATGCGGGAAGAGCGCGTAGGACTGAAAGACCATGGAAACATCACGTTCATTTGCGGGCAGCATGGTGACATCCTTGCCACCAATCAGTATGCGACCGGAGGTCGGGTGTTCCAGCCCTGCCAACATGCGCAGCGTGGTGGTCTTGCCGCAGCCGGATGGCCCCAGAAGTGTGACCAGTGTACCCGGTTCGATGGTGATCGACAGATCGGGGATGGCCGTGAATGAGCCGAAGGTTTTGCGGACGTGTTCGAAAACGACTGAACCGGCTTTGACGTTGATCATGCGGTTTTCTCCTGACCGAGAGGAAGAGTTTGTGCCTTTTGCTGTCCTGCTACACGATTTTCGCGGCGCAGACGGCGTTCGCCTACCAGAAGCTGGAAGCCTGCGATCACGGTGATCATGACCACGATGAGCATGGACGAGTAAGCAATTGCCACGCCGTATTCGCCATTTTCGACCAGCCCGACGATATAGGACGTCGCCATGTTGTATTGCGCGCTGACGAGGAAGATGACGGCGCTGATGGAGGTGATCGCCCGCACGAAGGAATAGACCAGCGCTGCGGTGATTGCCGGACGAAGCAGCGGCAGAACCACCTTGCGGATGGTGCGGAAGCTGTCGGCGCGGAGCGTGAGCGATGCCTCGTCCAGGCTCTTGTCCAGCTGGCTCATGGCTGCGATGCCGCCGCGCACGCCAACCGGCATGTTTCGGAACACGAAGCAGGCGATGAGAATGAGGGCGGAACCTGTCATTTCCAGCGGCGGCAGGTTGAAGGCCATGATGTAGCTGACGCCGATAACCGTGCCGGGAATGGCAAAGCTCATCATCAGGGCAAATTCGAACAGGTTGCGACCTGCAAATTTCTGGCGGACGATGATGTAGGCGGTCAGCAGGCCAACGGCGGCCGTCAGCGGTGCCGAGATCAGGGCAATTTCCATCGTCGTCCAGAAGGAGTTCCAGGCCACGCCGGTCCAGGCGATCTGGCCGTTGTGAATGCCGACGGAGAAGGCGCGGACGTAGTGATCGATGGTCAGCGTGTTATCGAGGCCCCAGGTTTTCACGAAGCCGCCGACGAGGATCATGCCGTAGACGACAACGGTGAAGATCATCCATGGAATGACGATGGCATGAACCCCGATGGAGAGGGAGCGGGGAAGCGCGATATGCGCACCGCTGTCGCCCTTGCCAGTGACGGTCGCGAAGTTCTTGCCAGCCAACCAGAAGCGCTGTGCCAGGAAGGCGCTGAGCGTGAAGCAGAGCAGCACGACGGCGAGCACGGCTGCACGGGACGGGTCATTCTGCGAACCGACGACGGCGAAAAAGATTTCCGTCGAGAGAACGCCGTGACTTCCGCCAAGCACCAGCGGGTTGCCGAAATCGGCCATGCTTTCAATGAAACCGATGAGGAAGGCATTGGCGAGGCCGGGTTTCATCAGCGGCAGCGATACCTTCCAGAACGTGCGCCAGCGATCTGCGCGAAGCGTCTGCGAGGCTTCTTCCATGGAGGGACTGACGCCTTCTACAACGCCGATCAGCACGAGAAAGGAAATGGGGGTGAAGGAGAGCACCTGCGCGATCCAGATGCCGGTCATGCCGTAGAGCCAGCGACCCGGTTCTATGCCGAACCAGTGCGACAGGGTTTCCGTCACGACACCGGCGCGACCGAAGAGCAGCGTCAATGCAAGTCCGATGACGAAGGGTGGCGTGATGATCGGCAGAACGGTCAGCAGCCGCAGACCCTTCTTGAACGGAAAGCGCGTGCGCGTCGCAACCAGAGCAAAGGCAAGGCCAAGAATGGTCGAGCCGGTCGCCGTCATGATGGCCAGGAACAATGTGCGCCAGGCAACGCCGCAGCGTGAACCGCCCACAAGGCATTCGAGGCTCCAGATGCCGGGGTCGCGCATATTCTTGATGAAGCCGTCAGGATTGAACGAGCCATCAAAATCCTGAAGCGCAGCCACCATCATGCTGCCGATGGGATAGAAAACGAAGACACCGACAAGGAAGATGAGCGAGGTGATACACGAGACGATGAAGGCATCGCCCTTCATGAAGCCACGTTCCGCCAGACCGAAAGACAGCGTCAGGACAAAGACGAATGCCAGCAGAACGGCGCCTGCCCCCATGGAAGGTTGCCCATCGGCAAGTGTTCCGAACAATCGCTCGCTGATCGACCATGTGAAGCCGGAAAAGCCGATCGCCAACCCCTGCAAGGTCAAAAAGGCAAGTCCGAGGCTACCCGCCGCGACCAGCACTGCGCCTCGTTTGGCCGGATCCTTGATCGTGCGCGCAAAGGCCGCAATCGCCAGGAACACAACGGCGCCCAGAATCCAGATGCGCCCGAAGGAGGCGATCTGCAGCAGGCCCGGCGCACTGCCCTTCGACATGGGGAAGGAGGAAAGCCAGCTAAGGCCGAAGAAGCCGCCATCGATGCGGTACCATGGGACAAGCGTCAGCGCCGCCGCCCCCAGAGCCAGAACAATATCCAGCCTGCGATTGCCATGTCTCATGGTCAACCTCGTGTTCTAGAATGTCTTTTTAGGAAAGAAGAGGAGGCGACGTGCAGGTTCGCACGCCGCCGGCCTTATCTCATCGGATCAGTTGGCAACCGCGCCGACTTCCTTGTCCCACCGCTCCAGCAGCGCCTTGCGCTTGGCAGGCTCGCCATAGGTCTTGAAGTCGTAATTGATCAGCTTGATGTCCTCGAAGCGCGGGGCTTCCTTCGGGATCTCGGCCTTCTTGTTGGATGGCAGCTGGAACGACTTCGCATCCTTCATGCGCGACTGCACTTCCGGCTTCAAAGACCAGTCATACCAGATCTTGGCGTTATCCATGTTCTTGGCGCCCTTGACGATCGACATGGAGCCAATTTCGTAACCAGTTCCTTCACAGGGCGCGATGGACTTGACCGGGAACCCTTCTGCAGTCTGTGCAACCGCATCATGCATGAAGACGATGCCAAGCGCCGTTTCACCGCGTGCCGCCGCCTTGACCGGCGCAGAGCCGGACTTGGTGTACTGCGAGATGTTGGTGTTCAGCTTCTTCAGATATTCGAAGGCCTTGTCTTCACCCATGATCTGCACGAGAGAGGCAAGCGCTGTGTAAGCGGTGCCGGACGAATTGGGGTTGGCGATCTGGATTTCGCCCTTCAACTCCGTGGCCAGAAGGTCTGCCCAGCACTTCGGCTCCTTGTAGCCCTTTGTCTTGAAGATTTCCGTGTTGTAACCCCAGCCCAGAGCACCGGCGTAAACGCCGACCGTCTTGTAGTTCGCGCTCTCGGCCTGGCTCTTTGCCCAGTCCGTCAACTGATCGAGCATTGGTGACTTGTATTCCTGGGTCAGGTTTTCAGACGCTGCCTGGAGATGGGGGTCTCCGGTGCCTGCCCACCAAAGGTCGGTCTTTGGGTTGCGGGCTTCAGCGCGGATCTTGGCATAGGCTTCGCCGGATGACATGCGCACCATGTTGACCTTGATGTCGTGCGCCTTTTCGAAGTCGCCCTTCATCTGCTCGCAGATAACGACGTCGGCGGCGCAGATCAGGTTCAGTTCGCCCGCTGCGTGGGCGGGAATGGCACTCAGTGCCGTGCCTGCAAAGAGCAGGGTGGAAAGAAGTGTCAGGCGCATAAGGTCTCCTCCTGTTTTAAGCGTCTGGTCGAAAACTCCAGGCAAGGCTTCGCCGGTCGGCTGGCTGATGGGAGCTGCCGAGGTGATGGAAAAGCCTTGCAAGGTTACTGGGTGGGCGGGTGGATCTCCGTATCGAAGCGGGCAAGCAGCCTGCTTCTCTCTTCCGGGGAACCAAAGGTGGCGAAATCGTAATCCACCATCTTGATCAACGAGATATCTGGCGCTCCGGGCGGAAGCGATGCTTTTGAATTCGAAGGCACCTGGTTCTGGTCCGCCTGCGCGCCGGTTGCCTGTCCCTCCGGACTTAAAGCGAAATCGACGAAGCGCCTTGCCAGATCGCGGTTCTTCGTGCCCAGCACGATACTGACTGCGCCGATCTCGTAGCCTGTCCCTTCGCAAGGGGCGACAATCACGAGTGGCGCACCCGCTTCCTTCTGGGTTACGGCATCGTGCATGAAGGATATGCCGATCAGCGTTTCTCCCCGGGCGGCTGCCTTGACCGGCGCAGATCCTGCCTTTGTATAGTCCGCGATGTTGCGGTCCAGCGCCTTCATGTAGGTGAAGGCTTCGTCTTCGCCGAAAAGCTGGATCAGCGTTGCAAGCGTCGTGAAGGCAGTTCCGGACGAGTTTGGATTACCGGACTGTATCTTGCCGCGATAGGCTTCGCTGATCAGGTCTTTCCAGCAGTTGGGCGCTGCAAGATTGGCTTTCTTCAAAAGCTCCGAATTATAGGCAAAGCCCAGGGCACCGGCATAGATTCCGGCTGCGCGTCCTCCGGACATGTCAAAGAAGTTCTGCGCCCAGGGAAGCACATCGGTTTCGTGTTTCGAGGTGTAGGCTTCCAGCAGGTTTTCGGATGCGGCCTGCAAATGGGTGTCACCCGTGCCGCCCCACCATACATCGACGCTCGGATTGTTTTTTTCCAGGCGGATCTGATCGAGGATTTCACCGGTGCTCTTGCGTTGCATGGAAACGGTCAGGCCGCTATGGCGCTCGAAGGCCCGCTTCATGGTCACGCACCAGGCCTCATCCACCCCGCAAAGGATGTTGAGCGGCTCTGATCTTGCTTGCGAGCCGAAAGCCAGTGTCGTCACCAGCCCCAGCGCAATAGCACCCAACCTAAACACGAATTCCTCCCCGCCGGAACCTCCCCGTTCCGTAGGCTCTGAACATCGCACAGGCGAGAAAATTCACAATCCCTTGAATGGTTACCGATTTTTCACTGCAGTGCCTAACCGCATGTCAAACCTTACAAATATTACAAAATTGACATTGCCGGTCATCAGCCAGCCTTTGATCATTTTCGGTAACCCCCCTAATATCATGATGGGGAGGACTACAGAGTGCTGAATCAGAAGGTAAGAATTCTGATCGTCGAGGACGATCCGGATATGGCAGAGCTTATCTCCGATCTCGTGGAGGCGGAGGGCTGGACGCCACGGCTTGCCGCTTCGGCTGAGGTGGCCATGGATCTTCTCACCCAAGAGCCTGTGCATCTCATTCTGGTCGATCATAATCTGCCCGGCATCTCCGGCCGTGCCTTTGCGCAGCGGGTTCGCGCCCAGATGAACGTGGGCATCGTGATGGTAACGGCTGCCGGAAGCGCGACGGATCGCGTGCTGGGGCTTGAAACGGCAGCCGACGATTATGTCGTCAAACCGTTCGAGCCGATTGAACTCACCGCACGCATCAAGGCAGTGCTGCGTCGTACGATCCCGTCCCTGAAGGCGGAAAAGGAGGCCGAGCGGGATCACGGCAATCCGTCGCTGAGGCTTGGCGACTGGCTGATTGATCTGACCGCGCGGCGGGCCGTGTGCATGAGTGATCGCAGCAAGACATTGACCGCCGCAGAATTTGCGCTTCTCGAAATTCTGGCGGAAACACCCAATCACCCGGTCAGCCGCTCGCACATCCTTGATCGGCTAGGCGCCGAGACGGACCGCTTCATTGACCGTAACGTGGATGTGCTCGTGCTGCGGCTGCGGCGAAAAATCGAGCGCAATCCCGATCTGCCGCTCCACATCAAGACACGGCGCGGAAAGGGATATGTTCTGCACACCGATGACGGTGAGTTGGCACCTTGATTAACCGGCCCTTCCTATCCTCGATCGCCTTTCGTCTGCCCTTTGCCATCGCCTTCATCTGCGCCTCGGTGGTGGTGCTTTCGGCGGTCGCTATCTACGGCCTGCAAAAGGCGCGTACCGAAATGGCGACCTACAGTCTGCAGGCCTTTTCGAGCCTTGCCAGAGCCTCACTTGTTTCCCGTCAGGTTTCCGACCTGGTCTCGAGCGCTCCGTTCCTCATGAATGCGACGTCCCCCTATCGGGTTTCCAGCGAAAGCCGGGCCGTTGTGGCGCAAGTGGATGGCTTGTTGCTGGCCATGGAGCCGCAGAAGGATGACGATTTTATCCGGGGGTTCTCCAATCGGCATATTCGGGACCTGTTGCAGGAGATCCGTACCCAGACGCTGGCGCTGGCAGCGGATGCAGAGGCCGCGCAGGCGCGCAAGGCTGATGCGGCGGCAGCTCTCGGCGAGATTGCGACAGGCCGCAATATTGCCGATCTCGAATTGCGGCGGCGGCTGAACACCATTGTACAATCGGCTTCCAATTCCGACAGCCTGTTCCAGCTTGGTGAGTTGAAGCGCCGCTACGTCTCGGAAACCGCGCTTTTCAAAAGTCTGGTCGATGCGGGTCCCAGCCTGCCGCTGGCAGAGCTTCAACCCTACGAGCGGGTCTTTCAGGCACAAACAGAATATCTCCTGGAAATGTTTTCGATCCGGGGCGCTGTGGCACGGCTCCATTCCGTCTCCCGCGACTTGTCGCATGCAACCGAGATGCAGACGGAAGCGGTGGCGAGAGGGTTGAATGAAGGGCTCACCTCCGCATCCAACGCGCTCAGTCGCCTGCTGATCATGGTCGCGCTCGCTTCGCTGCTGGTGCTGGTACTGGCGACGATTTCAATCCGCTCGGTGATGCGGGTATCGCGCGGGATTGTTGCCTTGTCGAACGGCATGAATGCGCTGGCCAAAGGCGAGCACAATGTCGGCCTTCCTGTCTATGCGGGCAGCGAAACGGAACTGGTACACCTGTCTGACGCTTTCCGCGCCTTCAAGGAGAGCGTCGATCGGGTGACGCGCTTGCGCCGCACGGCAGAGGCGGCTGCCCGTACCATTCGCTCTACGTTCCGTACCATGAATGAGGGGATCGCGCTTTTCGACGCGACGGGTCGCCCGATTACAATGAACCGACGGGTCATCGAACTTGTCGGTCGCACCGGTTCCTCACGCAAGTTCTCTCTGCGTCGTTTTGTCGAGACGATTCCGGAAATCGATCCCGCTCTTCTGCCGACACAGGGCGACCCCGGCGCGTTGATCGAGCGTTTCGTGGTCCGCCAGCGAACGCCTGACCAGCGGGTGATCGAAGTTGCGCTGTCGCGCCAGCCGGATGGCGGTATCGTGCTGCTGGCTCGCGATGTCACCGCACTCGACCGTCAGGAGACGGAAGCCGCCAAGGCGCAGCGACTGGATGGCTTCATGCGCATGACCCACCAGTTGAGCCATGAAGTCGGCAACATGATCGGCATCATAACGGGCAGCCTGGGCCTGCTGGAGCGTGAAGCCGGCTTCAACGAGCGCCAGAGACGGCACATCAACCGCATCCGCAAAGCCGCCGATCGCGGCAGCTCGCTTGCCAGCAGCATGTTGTCGATCGGTAGCCAGCAGCCGATCAACCCGGTCCTGATCGATATCGGCGCGGTGCTGAAAGGCATGATGGACGTGCTGGAAATTGCCGTCGGCAGCCGCAGCCGCGTTTCGTTGCAGCTTGAAGAGCCGCTTCCTCCTGTCGCGCTCGACGCCGCGCTCTTCGAGCAATCGATTCTCAACCTGTGCCTGAATTCGGCGGCTGCGATGCCTGATGGCGGAGAGATCACCGTACGTGCTCAGGTGCATGCATCGACACTGGTCGTATCGGTTCAGGATACCGGGCTTGGAATGAGTGCAGAAGCGATCGACCGGGCATTCGAGCCCTATTTCACCACACGGGGCAGCGATGGCGGGGCGGGACTGGGGCTTGCCGTCGTATACGGTTTCGTTCGCCAGAGCGGCGGCGAAGCAAACATAGCCTCGACGCTGAACGAGGGCACGACTGTCGAGCTTCGTTTTCCTGTTGGATAGGGATTGGATCTGACCACTGAACTGGGTGGTCAGATCCTTCTACTTCAGGCCGCGACGGATGTCCTGGCCTTCGCCGCGTCTCTGTCGTTCAGGTAGGTGATCAGATCCTCGATCGCGATCAGCGGCAGACCATGTTCTTTCGCGAAGATCTGCAGGTCGGGAAGGCGGGCCATGGTGCCGTCATCCTTCGCCACTTCGCAAATGACCCCGGCCGGGAATCGGCCTGCCAGTTTGCACAGTTCGACGGCCGCCTCCGTATGGCCGGGACGCGCGCGTACGCCACCCTGCTTGGCGCGCAATGGGAACATGTGTCCCGGACGTGCAAACTCCTCCGGCTTCGATTTGGGATCCACAAGTGCGCGTACAGTCGCTGCACGATCGGCAGCAGAGATGCCCGTCGTCGTTCCCGGCAGGTAGTCTACCGATACGGTGAACGCCGTTTTGTGCAGCTCTGTGTTGTTGGGCACCATCAACGGCAGTTTGAGTTGATCGATACGCTCACCCTCCATTGCGATGCAGACGAGGCCGCGCGCCTTGTTCATCATGAAAGCGATGTGTTCGGAGGTGGTGGAATCAGCAGCGACGATGATGTCGCCTTCATTTTCGCGGCTATGATCGTCGACCACGATGATCATCTTGCCGCTTTCGATTGCGGCGACCGCTTCTTCAATACTGGAAAAACTCATTTCAACTTGCCTTTCAAGGGTTAAGCCATTTCTGGCTGCGTTCTTTGCGTATCCTTTCGGGAACACGCGAAAACTGCCCTTGGGCGAACAGGCATTCACACGCGCAGGCCACGGCGGCCCGAGCGCACTCTGCTTGCTCTCTTCCATCCGGACTATACCGTCGGCTCCGGAGTTGCACCGGATCTGCTGACCCTTCACCTCATCAGCGAAGGCGCTCGCGGGCTTGGGGTTTGCACCTTTTACCGCCGGTGGGGAATTTCGCCCCGCCCTGAGAACATCTACAAGATAGGTAGATCATCGTCTCTATTGCAAGTACTTTTGTGAAGATATCGGTACGGAAACTGTTAACGGTCAAAAAATTCGCGCCATTGGTTCTCGCCGACAAAACAGTCCGATTTGGGTTCTGTCGCGATCTTCCAGACGTCGGCCGGTGGTTGCAGCCCGCTGACTTCCATGATCAGCTTGCGCCGAACGGCCACTTCGAAATCCTCGATCTTTTGAACCGGCAGGACGAAGGATCCCGGTCCACCGATGACGCAATCCTTGTAATATCGATCAAGGCCCGTCGTTGTGCCCGAAGGACGCAATACCAGCGCCAAGCCATTGATAATGATGCCGGACGCTATGGCCTGATCGCGTGCAGTTTCGACAGGGCCGCCCATATTGTTCGGGCCATCGCCTGACACATCGATCACCTTGCGCATTCCTTCGAACCGGTTTCCACCGATCGTCGATGTACCAAAGGTAATAGCAGCGGATATGGATGTGCGCCTTTGTGTGGCAATCGGCCTTGCCGCCAGTTTATCTGCGAAAGCTTTTGCATCCGCGCCGGTTTCGATGATTTGCCAATCGAGAACGGAAGACGGGTCCACTTCGCCCGCCCATTCATAATAGGTGATGGCGATCTTGCCGATCAGCCCCATTTTCACGGCATTGATGAAGTCTGGATGCTGAAGAGCCGCAACATAGCCTTCACGCTGTATCCTGACCTCTTCATGGTCCATGGAGCGGGATGTATCGACGGCGAGAACCAGTTCGACATCCACCTCATTTCCGCGCGTTGCAACGGGGACGCTATGAAGGCTGGTCAGGCTCAAGAGGACTGCAAGTGTGGAAAGCATGGCATTCTCTTCACAAGCATTCGGATATTCGCAACTGTAACACAGGTTGCGCCCAGCACGAGTGAGCGAATGAACAGCCATTTCACATTTCGGTGAAAGCTTAGGCTCTCACAGTTTAGTCAGGTCGGTTGGCCGGTTCTGGAGTATGGCCTCCATCGAGAAGAAGCCGGTAACGGTCGAGAAGTCGAAGTCGGTGATGAGCTTCTGATAGAAGGCGTCATAGCCGCGCATTCCGCGCGTCACCACTTTCAGCAGATAATCCCAGTCCCCGCCAATGCGATAGAAATCCACCACCTCCGGCAATTTGTCGACATGCTTGCGAAATGCCTCTGCCCAATCCTTGGAATGATGACGTGTGCGGATCATGACGAAGACGGTGAGATCGAGGCCTACTGCGGGGAGATCGACTGACGCCTGTGACCCGGTAATGACGCCGCTTTCCTGCAATCGCTGCAGCCGCCGTCCGCAGGCGTTTTGGGACAAGCCAACTTGCTCAGCCAGCTCTCGCTGCGAAAGAGCTCCATTGATTTGCAAACATGTGAGAATGCGCCGATCAATGCTATCGATTTTCGCGATTTCTTGGGTCATTTGAAACAGGCTCCGGCAGAATTTGGCGAAAATAGATGATGAAATCACCGTCCTGCAATCGCTAACTTTACCTTACAGGATTCGAGGGGAGTTTCATCATGGATCAGGGCGTTCAACAGCCGATCAGCGCACTAGCCAGGTTTGAGCAGTCGCTGGCGCGACCGGATATCATTGCGGATCTGGCGAATGGCTTGATCGGGCGCGATGCCGTTGTGGATGGCCCGTTCGGGATCAAACCGCTTGTCTATGCGGATTATGTCGCATCCGGTCGGGCACTCATGCAGGTTGAGCAGTTCGTACTCGAGCAAGTGCTTCCGTATTACGCGAACAGCCATACCGAGGCTTCCTTTTGCGGGAGCACCATGACACGTATGCGCCGTGAGGCGCGCAGCCGCATCGGCGAAATCTGTGGCGCCGATTCCCGTTATGCGGTCATCTTCACGGGTTCCGGGGCTACGGCTGGGCTTAACCGTCTCGTCAAGCTTTTCGGCGCGGATCTGGCAAACACGCGGGTTATCCTAGGCCCTTACGAGCATCACTCCAATATCCTGCCATGGCGTGAGTCTGGCGCTGATATTATTGAGTTGCCGGAAGCGGAAGATGGCGGTCCCGATCTTGAAGCCCTGTCGCAGTGCTTGGCGGAGTCCAGCCGGTTTGACCGCGTGATCTGCAGCTTCTCGGCAGCTTCTAACGTTACGGGGATCGTGACGGATGTCGCGACAGTCACCCGAATGGTCAAAGCCTCCGGCGCAGTCATGATCTGGGATTACGCCGGTGCCGGGCCCTATGTACCGATCCGGATGGTGCCGTCCATTGAGGCCGAAATCGATGCCATCGTGGTCTCGCCGCACAAATTCATCGGTGGACCCGGCGCTTCGGGTATCATGATCGTTCGCCGCGATGCGGTCGGTCGTGATCTGCCGACCTGGCCTGGTGGAGGGACTGTGCGCTTCGTGTCATCCCACGGGCACGACTACGCCCAGAATCTCGAGGCGCGTGAGGAAGCCGGCACGCCGAACGTGGTTGGCGATATCCGTGCAGCCCTTGCCTTCATGGTGAAGGAGGCTATCGGGGCCGACTATATGAGGGAGCGGCAGCAGGAATTGCGTCAGCGCGCACTTTCAGCGTGGCGGGCGCATCCGAACATCGAGCTGCTCGGCAATCTGGACACGGACCGTCTGCCGATCTTCTCGTTCCGTCTTCGCGACGGGCAGGGAGGTTATGTGCACCAGCAACTGGCAACGCGTATGTTGAGCGACCGCTTCGGTATTCAGGCGCGCGGCGGCTGTGCCTGCGCCGGGCCTTATGTGCATCGATTGCTGAATATCAGCGATGAGGAGTCAGACCGTCTGCGCGCTGCAATCCTCGCTGGCGAAGAAATGGAAAAGCCGGGCTTCGTGCGCCTCAATTTCTCAGTTCTGCTGGATGACGCCAAGGTGGATTACATTCTGGCAAACGTCATCCAGCTTGCCAGCGACGCCCTGAGCTTTGGAGAGGTTTACGGTTTCGATCCGGCGCGCGCCATCTTTTTCCCGAAGGCGGCCTGAGGTTCATTTCTCTGCATCGCCCAGTGTGATCTCTGCCCGCAACTCGATGCGGCGGGCGAGATCCTTTCCGTTGCCGTTCATCGCTGCCAAGGCGAGTTGCGCCGCCTGTTCGCCAATGGCTCTGCGGGGTGATGTCGAGGTGGCAATTCGAACAGGCAGCGCGCTTGTTATCTCCAGCCCGTTGAAGCCTGCGATGAGAATGTCGCCTGGCACATCTCGCCCTAGCTTCATGCAGGCAAACAGGCTGCCTGCCGCCATATCGTCGTTCGAGCAATAGATGCAATCAAGATCCGGATGCCGTGCGAGCAGGCGTTCGGTCAGATCTCTCCCGAGCCGGGAAGATGAAGCGTCAAGACTGGTTTCGACCGAAACGAAGGTCAGGCCGTTATCCTGAAGGGCTGCCTCAAAACCGGCGCGGCGTTTGATGGCTCGTCGGTCACGGTCGACCGCACTGCCGATGTAGCCGATCCGTTTGCGGCCAGATGCAAGAATGGCCTCGGCCATGTCGCGCCCTGCTTGTGTGTGGGAAAGACCAACCACGAAATCTATTGGCTCCCCGTCCAGGTCCATGATCTGAATGACGGGAATATCGCTCTGTCGCAGCAGTTTACGCGTCTCTTCCGGCTGATCCAACCCTGTAATGATGAGCGCTGCGGGCTTCCATGACAGCATGTTGCGGATGATGTCTCGTTCCTTGTCGAGGTCGTAATCGCTGACGCCGAAAACCGGCTGGAGGCCAGAGCCTTCCAATCCGCTGATGATGCCGCCAAGCACTTCCGGGAACACGATATTGGACATGCTGGGAATGACGACGCCTATGAGATTGGTCCGGCGCGACGATAAAGAAAGCGCAAGCTGATTGCCGACATAGCCCAGTTGCTCTGCTGCAACCTTGACCTTCTCGATGCTCGCTGCGGATACATCGCGTGCGCCCCTGAGGGCTCGCGAGGCCGTCATTTTGCTGACACCGGCCCTAGCCGCCACCTCTTCCAATGTTGGCTGACGCATGTGCGAAATCCTGTTTTAGAAATTTCCCGGTTGACAGAGTTAACAATCACCTCATACGTTACCGATACCGGTATCGATACCAGTGTCAAGCATGATTGCGTTGGGAGGCGCCAGCATGACGAGGCAAATGACAGCGACAGTCATCGGTCTAGGCTCCATGGGCTGGGGTGCCGCACTTTCCCTGTTGCGCGCGGGCTTCGATGTGAAGGGCGTGGATATCCGCAGCGACGTATTGGCCAGTTTCGAGAAGGAGGGCGGCAAAGCCTATCCGGACGCTGCCAGTGCTGGCGAAAGCGACGTGGTTTTCGTCTTCGTCGTGAACTCCCGGCAGGCCGAAGAGGTTCTGTTCGGTGAGCGAGGCGCGCTGAAATCTGCCAAGGCTGGCACCGTATTTCTTCTCTGTGTCACCATGGCACCCACTGCCACTATGGAACTTGCTGAGCGGCTGAGCAGCGCGGGTATGCAGGTCATCGATGCGCCGGTGTCCGGCGGTCATATCAAGGCTTTGGCGGGCGAAATCACGGTCATGGCTTCAGGGCCCGACCAAGCGTTCGACCATGCAGCCGCGGCGCTGGATGCCGTATCAGCAAAGGTATTCCGGCTTGGCTCGGAGGTCGGTCTCGGCTCCAAGGTCAAGATGATCAACCAGTTGCTGGCGGGTGTCCATATCGCGGCAACGGCGGAGGCGCTGACTCTGGCTGCCGCCGAAGGCCTCGATCTCCGAACCGTTTTCGACGTCATTCGCGTGTCTGCAGGCTCCTCCTGGATGTTCGAAAACAGAGGGCCGCACATTGTCGATGGCGACTACACGCCACGTTCGGCGGTCAATATCTTCGTCAAGGATCTCGGCATCGTCACCAGCGAGGCTGACAAGGCAGGTGCCAGCACGCCGCTCAGTGCAGCCGCGCTGGCCCTGTTCAAGGAAGCAGCTGAGTCCGGTCTCGGACTGGAGGATGATGCAGCGGTGGCAAAGATCCTGGCAGAACGTGCATCCATCAAGCTTCCTGGCATGGAGGGATAATCTGTGCAGATAAGCTTTGGCGCTATTGCCGACGATTTTACTGGCGCAACTGACCTTGCGGCGCTTCTGTCGCGCAGCGGCTGGCCAGTATCGCTGCGGCTTGGCCTGCCAAAGTCTGACGATACGCCTATGGCGCCTTTCGAGATCATTGCGCTGAAGATCCGCACCCTGCCGGTCGAGCAGGCTGTCGAGCAGGCCCTGATCGCTGCCGACTGGCTGGAAAAGGCCGGAGCAAAGCGGTTCTATTGGAAATATTGCTCCACCTTCGACAGCACAGCCGAAGGCAATATCGGTCCTGTCTCGGAAGCCCTGATGCAGCGCCTTGGCGCATCCCAGACCATCTATTGCCCAGCCTTCCCGGAGAACGGGCGCAGCATTTTCATGGGGCATCTTTTCGTTGGCGAGCAGCCACTTGATGAAAGCGCGATGAAAGATCATCCGCTGACGCCGATGCGCGATTCAAGCCTTGTCCGGCTGCTTTCGCCGCAGGTGACCTTACCCGTCGGGCTGGCAAACCGGCTCGTGGTCGCCAAGGGCGTCGAGGCGCTGCGTGATCGACTGGACGCGCTGAAGAACGAGGGCGTGCGGCATGTCGTGGTTGATGCGGTTGCGGACGACGATCTGGCAGTCATCGCACAGGCAACCATGGGGTTTCGGCTCGTAACCGGCGGCAGTGCGCTGGCAATGCCCTTGCCGAAGTTGCTGGCCGATGCGGGGGAACTTTCGGGCTCACGCAGCCAGGGAACTCAGGTTCGCGTAGGAGAGGGGCAGATCGTACTCTCCGGCAGTTGCTCAGCCATGACCCGCAAACAGGTTGGGCGCTATCTGCCTCATGCGGAAAGCTACAGGCTCGATCCTCTGGCTTTGGCAGAGAAAGGTGTGGAACCTGCGCTGAATTGGCTGCGAAGCGTTCCAATCGATAAGGCCAAGCTCGTCTATGCCACGGCGGAGCCGGATGAGGTGCGCAACTATCAGCAGGCGCTTGGCGTCGAAAAGTCTGGCGCGCTGGTCGAGGAGGCGCTGGCCAGGATTGCGCAGGACGCATCGCGACTTGGCGTCAGCCGTTTCGTGGTTGCCGGGGGAGAAACATCCGGCGCAGTGGTCAATGCACTCGGTGTCAGGCAGCTATCGATCGGCAAGGAAATCGCACCGGGCGTGCCTTGGACCTATGCGAACCTTGAAGGTCGCACCATCGCACTGGCGCTTAAGTCCGGCAATTTCGGAGCGGAAGACTTCTTCGCACAGGCGTTCTGCCTTCTGGAGGCCTCATGAGCGAAGAGGCGCGGCTGCGGGACGATATATGCCGCATGGCCAAATCGCTGTTCGAGCGAGGTCTGACAGGCGGTTCTTCCGGCAATATCTCGGCAAGGCTTTCTGATGGTCGGCTTCTGGTCACGCCGACCGGCAGTTCTTTCGGTAGCCTGGATCCGGGCAGGCTTTCGCTGTTCGATGCGGATGGACGTCTGATCGGTGGCGACAAGCCCACCAAGGAAATGCCGCTTCATTCGGCCTTCTACGAGACGCGCCCGACGCGAACCGGCGCTGTGGTTCATCTGCATTCCTGCCATTCTGTGGCGCTTTCAATGCTGCCGGATGTCGACCCGGAAAACATGCTGCCGCCGCTGACGGCCTATTCGATCATGAAGCTCGGCAAGGTGAAGCTCCTGCCGTATTTCATTCCTGGCGATCCCGCCATGGGTGATGCGATCCGCGGACTGGCGGGCAAGCGCAGTGCGGTCATGCTGGCCAACCACGGGCCAGTTGTTGCCGGCAAGGATCTGGAGGCGGCAGTCTATGCGGTGGAAGAGCTGGAAGAGACCGCGAAGCTCGCGCTGCTCACCCATGGGCTGAAGCCGCGCATGCTGACACCGGAGCAGATCGCAAAGGTTGTCACGACATTCGATGTGGAGTGGGACTGATGGCGACACGCTTTTCCGCCAATCTGGGATTTCTATGGCAGGAGTTATCTCTTCCCGACGCAATTCGTGCTGCAAAGTCCGCTGGTTTCGATGCCGTGGAATGTCACTGGCCGTATAATGAGAGTGTCGATCGGCTGAAAGCGGCGCTGGATGAGACCGGTCTTGCGATGCTTGGTCTCAACACGGTTCGGGGACGCGTAGAGGCAGGCGAAAACGGTCTGGCCGCGCTTCCCGGTCGGGAACTGGAGGCGCAGACAGCAATTCGCCAGGCGCTGGATTATGCGGTGGCGCTCGATGTACCGAACATTCACGTCATGGCGGGTAAGGCGTCTGGTGAGGTGGCTCATGCCACTTATGTCGCCAATCTGACCATTGCCTGCGAACTGGCTGCGGCCCACGGCAAGACCATTCTCATTGAGCCGCTCAACAACCGCGATGCGCCGGATTACTTCCTGAGCACCACAGCGCAGGCTGTTTCGGTCATCGAGGAGGTTGGGCACGCCAATCTGAAGATCATGTTCGACTGCTACCATGTGCAAATCATGGAAGGCGATCTGTGCCGGCGTTTTGAACGCCTGATGCCGCATGTCGGACATGTTCAGATCGCTGCCGTGCCTGACCGCGGTGAGCCGGATTCCGGCGAAATCGACTACCCTTATGTTCTGTCTCGTCTGGCATTCCTTGGTTGGGATCGTCCTATCGGCGCAGAGTATCGTCCGCGTGCCACAACGGATGCCGGCTTGGGTTGGATGTCCAGATTCGAAGGGAGAAAATGACGCAGAATTGCCGCGATGCAGCAACGAATTTGCATTGACGCTAACGCAACCTTAAATACAGTGCATATCCGGTGGTCCGGCCAGTAGACCAGTATCAGGCTGATCGACGAGGGCGGACGGAGGAAGCGGCAATGAAGGCGGATGCCATACTGCATCAGGTTCCCATGGTCGGCGGGTCCGTGACCCGGCAGACTGCACGGGATGTGGTTGCAGACAAGCTGACGACCTTGATTGCGACCGGCATGTTGAAAGCAGGGGACGAACTGCCTGGAGAGCGTGAACTCGCGACCGTACTGCATGTCAGCCGGGAGACTGTTCGGGGCGCCATTCAGATCCTCGCGGGCAAAGGGTTTATCGAGGTATCGCAGGGAAGTCGCAGCCGCGTTGCGGATGTCGATCTCAGCCATCTGCCGATCACCCTGGCATCGAAAAGCGTGATCGACCGGTATGACCTTGAAGCCGTTCATGCGGCAAGACTGCTCGTGGAACTGGATGTCGTGCGTCAGGCCGCCCGAAACATGGACGGTGAAACGATTGCGAAATTGGAAAACCTGCTGGAGACCCAGCGGGAAGCAGGTCGGGATACGATGCGTTTTCTGATCTGCGACCGGGAGTTTCATCTGGCGATCTATCGGGTGTGCGGCAATCCATTGCTGACCGACATCGTGACGGACCTCTACGGTTATCTGATGGACTATCGCCGTCAGGCCATGGCGAAGCCGGGTGCCACGGAGAACAGCTACGAAGACCATGTGGAAATCGTGGAGGCGCTGAAGCGTAAGGATGATGATGCCGTGGTGGATGCTTTTCGAAGGCATCTGACCCGCATTTACGAGACCACGAAGGCGCTGCGCGCCGTTGCCGTCTGAAGGCAAGTATAAAATGAAATACGGCAGGGAGGAGCGCCGCACATGAAAGTTCTGGTCATTGGGTCTGCCGGGATGGTAGGCCGGAAACTGGTGGAAAGGCTCGGTCGTGAACCGGATTGCCTCGGCGCCAGCATCGATCAGTTGATACTGGCGGACGCTTTTCCGTCGCCGGTGCCGCAAAGCCTTGCTTCCGTCTCGTCGGTTCTGACGCTTGATTTTGCTGCGCAGGGATCCGCTGAAAAGCTTATCGAACAGCGACCGGATCTGATTTTCCATCTTGCGGCCATCGTTTCCGGCGAGGCCGAAGCCGATTTCGACAAGGGCTATACCATCAATCTCGATGGCACGCGGTTGCTGTTCGAAGCCATCAGGCAGGCAGGTTTGAAAGAGCCTTACGTGCCGCGTGTGATCTTTGCCTCCTCCATTGCGGTCTTCGGCGCACCCTTCCCGGATATGATCGGCGGCGAGTTCTTCACGACGCCATTGACCAGTTACGGCACACAGAAGGCTATCGCGGAACTGCTGCTGGCGGATTATTCGCGGCGCGGGATTTTTGACGGTCTTGGCATTCGCCTGCCGACGATCTGCATTCGACCGGGCACACCCAACAAGGCGGCATCCGGCTTCTTCTCCAACATTCTGCGCGAACCGCTTTCCGGCAAGGAAGCCGTGCTTCCGGTGGATGAAAATGTCCGCCATTGGTTTGCGAGCCCGCGCTCGGCGGTTGGCTTCTTCGTGCATGGTGCGACGCTTGATCTCTCCAAGGTCGGTCCGCGCCGCAATCTCACCATGCCCGGTCTCTCTGCCCTGGTCGGCGAGGAAATCGAGGCACTGCGCCGTGTGGCAGGCGAAAAAGCAGTCTCGCTGATCCGCAAGGAGCCGGATCCGGTTATCGCCAAGATCGTGGCCGGTTGGCCAACGAACTTCGATGCAAGCCGGGCAGTTGGTCTTGGTTTCAGAGCCGAGTCTACCTTCGATGAGATCATCCGCATTCATATCGAGGATGAATTGGGAGGTCATCTGGGATGAGTGAGGATACGAACCGGATGACAGGAAAGATCGCTCTTGTAACGGGCGGCGGTACGGGCGTTGGGCGGGCTATTGCTCGAGGCCTTGCCAAGGCTGGTTATGTGGTGGTGATCACGGGCCGCAGACTGGACCTGCTGGAAACCGCTGCGCGTGAACTTCGCGACGAAACCGGAGCAGCGGTGCATGCGATCAGCGCCGATATTGGCAACCCCGATGCGGTGAAGGCGCTATACGACCAGATCTCCGAGACATTCGGTCGTCTGGACGTGCTGGTCAACAATGCAGGCATGAGCGCACCTGGCGTTCCGCTCGAAGAGATCAGTTTCGAACAATGGAGCAATGTGGTTTCGGCTAACCTGACGGGTGCATTTCTGTGCACGCAAGGGGCGTTCAGGCTCATGAAGGCGCAGAACCCGCGCGGCGGCCGCATCATCAACAACGGTTCCATTTCCGCCACCACGCCGAGGCCGAATTCGTCGCCCTATACCGCAACCAAGCATGCGATTACCGGTTTGACGAAATCAACAGCACTGGATGGCCGCGATTTCGATATCGCCTGTGGCCAGATCGATATCGGCAATGCGGCGACCGACATGACGAAGAAGATCGCTGCGGGTGTGATCCAGGCAAACGGCAGCATGGCGGCCGAACCGACGATCGACTCGCGCCATATCGCGGACGCGGTGGTCTACATGGCGGGCCTGCCGCTCGACGCCAATGTTCTGACGATGACCGTGATGGCAACAAAAATGCCGTTCGTGGGACGCGGATAACAGCGAGGCGAAGCGGCGAGGCTGGAGGAGCCCGCCGTTTGCGCCAACAGACGACGAAATTTGACATCGCACTCTGGGAGGAGACGCATGGCTACCGTTCAATTTGCCGAGGTGAAAAAATCCTTTGGCGCCTTCCCCGTCATCAAGGGGGTCAATATAGATATCGAGGATGGCGAGTTCGTCATTCTTGTCGGGCCGTCCGGTTGTGGAAAATCCACACTGCTGCGCATGCTGGCTGGGCTTGAGAATATTTCCGGCGGCGAAATCCGCATTGGTGGCCGGCAGGTCAACAACCTGCCGCCAAAGGAACGCGACATCGCAATGGTGTTCCAGAACTACGCGCTCTATCCCCACATGACCGTTGCCAAGAACATGGCGTTTTCGCTGATGCTGAATTCGGCACCGCAGGCGGAAATCGACAAGCGTGTCAACTACGCGGCCGGTATCCTGGGCCTTACCAATCTGCTCGACCGCTATCCACGGCAGCTCTCCGGTGGACAGCGTCAGCGGGTGGCCATGGGGCGCGCCATCGTGCGCGATCCCCAGGTCTTCCTTTTCGATGAGCCGCTTTCCAACCTTGACGCCAAGCTGCGTGTTGCCATGCGCGCCGAGATCAAGGAATTGCATCAGCGGCTCAAGACAACGACGGTCTATGTGACGCATGACCAGATCGAAGCCATGACCATGGCCGACAAGATCGTGGTCATGCATGACGGGCGTGTGGAGCAGATCGGTTCGCCGCTGGAACTCTATGACCGGCCGAACAACCTGTTCGTCGCGGGCTTCATCGGTTCCCCGGCCATGAACATGATCAAGGGCAGGCTGGACCCGCAGGATCCCATGCATTTCGTGGCCAAGGACGGCACCCGGCTGCCGCTGACGCGAGCCTATGCGAATGCAGCCGGTCGCGACCTCGTCTACGGTTTGCGGCCCGAATATATTCGTCTCGATCCCAATGGCTATTCCGTTCCCGTCGTGGTGACGGAACCGACCGGCTACGAGACGCAGATGGTCGTGCAGTTCGGTGGCGCGGAAGTGAGTTGCGTTTTCCGCGAACGTATCCCGGCCCGTCCGGGCGAGAACATCTCGATCAATATCGATGCGGAGCATGTTCATCTTTTCGATGAGCAGACAGGAATGCGGTTGACCGCGTGATCAACGAGAATTGGTCGGGGAAGAGGAGCCCCGTCCAATTCTGGATCATCCGGCGCATGGTAGCGCGGCATGACCGGCAAGGGGCAGCCGGAATGTGGAACGCGACTTTGTCCCGATAACGGAGGAGGAGTAAACATGTCGATCAAGAGAAGAACATTCCTGGCCGGAACCGCAGGTCTGGCCGGTGCTGCCGGTCTTTCCGGTTTCGGTATCAATCCTGCATTCGCGGCAGAGCCGAAATACACGCCGGAAAAGGGGGCAAGCCTTCGCCTTCTGCGCTGGACGCCCTTCGTCAAGGGCGATGAAGAGGCCTGGCTGGCAAACACCAAGAAGTTCACGGAAGCGACCGGCGTCGAAGTGCGTATCGACAAGGAAAGCTGGGAAGACATCCGCCCGAAGGCGGCCGTTGCGGCAAATGTCGGTTCCGGCCCCGATCTTGTGATGTGCTGGTTCGACGACGCGCATCAGTACCCTGACAAGCTTCTGGATCTGACAGAGCTCGGCACCTATCTCGACGGCAAGTATGGTGGCTTCTACGATGGCGTGAAGGGCTATGCGACGCGCGAAGGCAAGTTCATTGCCATGCCTCTGACGGCCATCGGCAATGCCGTGGTCTATCGCGACAGCCACATGAAGGCGGCGGGCTTCAGCGAATTCCCGAAGGATACGAAGGGCTTCCTGGAGCTCTGCAAGGCGATGAAGGCCAAGGGCACGCCTGCCGGCTTCCCGCATGGCAAGGCGGTTGGTGATGGCAACAACTACGCTCACTGGCTGCTGTGGAGCCATGGCGCCAAGATGGTGGACGAAAGCGGCAAGGTGACGATCAACTCACCGGAAACGCTGGCCGCCATCAAATATGCCAAGGAACTCTATTCCACCTTCATTCCGGGCACGGAAAGCTGGCTCGACATCAACAATAACCGTGCCTTCCTGGCCGGTCAGGTGTCGCTCACGGCAAACGGCGTTTCCATCTACTACGCTGCCAAGAACGATCCGAAGCTGGCGGAAATTGCTGCCGACATGCGCAGCACCAACTTCCCGGTCGGCCCGGTCGGCAAGAGCATCGAGCTTCACCAGACGAGTTCCCTGCTGCTCTTCAAGCACACCAAGTATCCGGAAGCCGCAAAGGCCTACATCAAGTTCATGATGGAAGCTGACCAGATGAATGCCTGGATCAAGGGCTCCAGCGCCTATTGCTGCCAGCCGCTGAAGGCTTTCGCCAGTAACCCGGTCTGGACGGAAAACCCGATCCACGCGCCCTATGCCAAGGCATCGGAAACACTGCGTCCGAATGGCTATGCCGGCCCGCTGGGCTACGCTTCGGCTGCCGTGATGGCCGACTATGTTCTGGTCGACATGTTCGCCGCCGCCGTGACGGGTGCTTCCACGCCGGAAGATGCCATGGCGCAGGCGGAGAAGCGCGCCAACCGCTACTACCGCGTCTAACAGGATGATAGCCGGAGGGGCGCGCTTGTCGCCCCTCCGATTTTCAGCGCTTTGGAGTGAACCGTCATGACGATGCCCTCATCGGCCGGTCAGAATGCGCCGCAGCGTTCGCTCGGTGCCCGTCTCGGCAACAACCGCGATTTTCTCGGCTTTCTTTTCATGCTTCCCGCGGCAGTGTTCCTGCTGTGCTTTCTCACCTATCCGCTTGGGTTAGGCGTGTGGCTCGGGTTCACCGATACGAAGATCGGCCGGGACGGCATATTTATCGGGCTCGAGAACTATCAGTTCCTCTGGAGCGATAGCGTGTTCTGGATGTCGGTGTTCAATACCGTCCTCTATACTACGGTTGCCTCCGTCCTGAAATTTGCCCTCGGTCTGTGGTTGGCGCTTTTGTTGAACGAGCACCTGCCGTTCAAATCCTTTTTCCGCGCCATCGTGCTGCTGCCCTGGGTCGTGCCCACTGTTCTTTCGGCGCTGGCCTTCTGGTGGATCTATGACGCTCAGTTCTCGATCGTCTCCTGGTCGTTGATGAAAATGGGACTGATCGATGCGCCGATCAACTTCCTGGGCGATCCGACCAATGCACGTGCCTCGGTCATTGCAGCCAATGTCTGGCGCGGCATTCCGTTCGTCGCCATCTCGCTGCTTGCCGGCCTGCAGACCATACCAGCATCGCTTCAGGAAGCCGCTTCCCTGGACGGCGCCTCAAGCTGGCAGCGTTTCCGGCATGTGACCCTGCCGATGCTGACGCCGATCATTGCCGTGGTGATGACCTTCTCGGTGCTGTTCACCTTCACGGATTTCCAGTTGATCTACGTCCTGACCAAGGGCGGTCCAGTGAATGCCACGCATCTGATGGCAACGCTTTCCTTCCAGCGCGCCATTCCGGGCGGACAGCTGGGCGAGGGCGCCGCCATTGCGGTTGCCATGGTGCCCTTCCTGCTGGCTGCCATCATGTTTTCCTTCTTCGGCCTGCAGCGACGCAAGTGGCAGCAGGGCGGCGGCGATTGAGAGAGTTTGACGCATTTCCGGATAGGGAACCGGCTTGGTTCTTTCTGCAAATGCTCTGATTGAGGATCTGGTCAATGAATACCAAGGTACAGGCCGCCGATGGGGCGCTCACCGACGACAGCCAGGGCATGTCCTATCTCAACAGGCTGCCGCGCCGTATCGTTACCATTTATATTCCGATGGCGCTCTTCGTCTTCGTGCTGCTGTTTCCGTTCTACTGGATGGCGATTACAGCGGTGAAGCCGAATTCGCAGCTGACGGATTATGACAACTACAGCCCGTTCTGGGTGGTCGGCGCAACACTTGATCACATCAAGTATCTGCTGTTCGAAACCTCCTATCCCGGCTGGCTGTGGAGCACGATGGTCGTGGCCTTTGCCTCTACCTTCCTGTCGCTTCTGGCGTCCGTATTCGGCGCTTACGCGATTGAGCGGATCCGCTTTACCGGATCGCGGTCCATCGGCCTGTTCATCTTCCTGGCCTATCTGGTGCCGCCATCCATCCTCTTCATTCCGCTTGCCTTCATCGTCTTCAAGATCGGCATTTATGACTCGCGTCTGGCGCTGATCTTCACCTATCCAACCTTCCTCATTCCTTTCTGCACCTGGCTGCTGATGGGCTATTTCCGGTCGATTCCGTTCGAACTGGAAGAAAGCGCCTTGGTGGACGGGGCAAGTCGCTGGCAGATCCTCTCCAAGATCATTCTGCCGCTCGCGGTGCCGGGACTGATTTCGGCTGGCATCTTCGCTTTTACACTCTCGTGGAACGAGTTCATCTACGCGCTGACCTTCATCCAGTCTTCTGAAAACAAGACTGTGCCGGTGGGCGTTCTGACCGAACTGGTGCGAGGCGATATCTTCGAATGGGGTTCGCTGATGGCCGGTGCGCTGTTTGGTTCTCTGCCAGTCGTCATCCTCTACTCGTTCTTCGTGGACTACTACGTTTCGTCGATGACCGGTGCGGTCAAGGAATAACATATGAACAGTTATGATCTTTCAGGCCAGCACGCTGTCGTGACTGGCGGGGCTCAAGGTTTGGGCTTCGCCATGGCCAAACGCTTCGTGGAATCGGGCGCCAAGGTTACCCTGTGGGACGTGAACGAAGCACTGCTGTCGGAGGCGGTTTCAGCTCTTGGTGCCAATGCCCGAAGCGTGGCTGTCGATATCACGGACTATCCAGCTGTCGAGGCTGCGCATCGGGAGAGCGAGGAGAGGCAGGGTCCTGTCTCCATCCTCGTCAATTCGGCAGGCATTGCCGGACCCGCAGCGCCGCTCGATGTCTACGATGTCGAGATGTTCAAGAAAATCATCGATATCAACGTGCATGGTACATTCCACGTCAACCGCGTCTGTGTGCCAGGAATGAAAGCGCGCAATTACGGACGCATCGTCAACATCGCTTCCATCGCGGGCAAAGAAGGCAATCCAAATGCGTCCGCCTATTCCGCCTCAAAGGCGGCGGTGATCGGCATGACGAAATCGCTCGGCAAGGAACTGGCTGGCTTCGATATCGCCGTGAACTGCATTACGCCCGCGACGGCGCAGACGCGCATCCTCGAACAGTTGAGCGACGAGTTCATCGAATATATGCGATCGAAAATTCCGCGTGGTCGCTTCCTGAAGGTAGAAGAGGCGGCCGCCATGGTGACCTGGCTTGTTTCCGCCGAGAACAGCTTCACGACGGGTGCGGTGTTCGATCTTTCTGGCGGGCGGGCAACTTACTGACGCCCTTCATTCAAGGACATGGCGGTAAACGATCTGCCAGTCCTTGATTGGGATGGACTGTGCCGAGGCTGTCACCACAACTTCCGTGAAGCGGATCACTTTGCCGGTCAGGCGGGTACTGAGATCCGCGATCGGTGCCGCTTTCTGCTCTTCGGTCACGCCGTAAGCGAGCGAAATATGTGGCATGAAGCTTTCCACTTCGCCGCGCTCAAAGGCTTTCACCGCCCGCGTCTTCAGGCCGATAAGAGGACCGGCGGCCTCGAAACCTGCAAAGAGCGAGCGGAAAAACAGCGGCAAACCGTCGACGCGATTGATCTTCGCCTCAAACGAAGTCTGTCCGGCGAAATGATGGCTCAGCGCCGCCGCCAGATCATCCCGCGACCGCGGCATGTCTTCCATCAGGGTTAGATGCGGGCAGAATGATTCAGTATTGAAGCGCTCAGACAGATCATCGACGATCGCTTGAAAGAATTGCAGGTCGTCTGCGGCAGGCATCAGCCAGATCGAGTGCCATTCGCTCATTCGGCTTCGTTTCCTTTTGAAGGTTCTGGTTTTTTCCCGGGCAAGGGTCGGACCGTCTCGCGGACGACCAGTGGCAGATCGAGTTGCGAGACGATCGGCGCCGCGGTCGGTTCCTTCAGCCGTTGCTCCAGAACCTGCAAGATCTCCCGCGCCTGCCGCTCCGCATTCTGCTGGAAGGTGGTCAGCCGGTAGGCGCCCCAGCGGGCCTGCGGTACGTCATCGAGACCGATGACCGACAGATCGGCCGGGATCGAGAGCCCCAGCATGTCGCGGGCATAATCCATTAGTCCGAACGCCATGAGGTCGTTGACGCAGAAAACGCCTTCGATCTTGCGTTCCTTGGTCAGAAGCAGTGATGCTGCCAGCGTTCCACCATCGTAATTGGTTCGCTCGGCCCGCTCTACATGAACTTCGAGTCCGAGGTCCCTTGCCTTGCGCGTGTAAGCCTCTTCGCGTTCCACAAGGTTGGGGCTGCCAACGGCGGACGTTACAAGGCCGATGCGCCGCATGCCTCGCGCGGCGAAAAGGTCCACCGCCGTTTCTGCTGCCAGCACGTTGTTGATGCGGATGTGGTCCGGCCCAACTTCGCTTCGGCCAACGGCGATCAGCGGCTGACCGTTGCGTTGTGCGAGATCGACAAACGCCTTGGATGGCATGCCGGAAAGAATGATCGTGGCTTCCGCCCGGTAGCGCAGGAGGGTTGCATGCGAGGCGCGGCCTGCTTCTGTCTGATCGGTTGTGATCAGCACCGGAACCCTGCCGCTTTCGATCAGGAGGCGCGAAAGGGCAGCGATCTGCTGCGAACGGAACGGCGTTTCCGCATCGGAGGCGATCATACCGATCAATTGGCTGCGGTTGGCCAGCAGTCCGCGCGCCAGATCATTGACCTGATAGCCAAGCTCTTCAGCTGCCCGGAGCACCTTCTCTCGCGTCGCAGGCGAGACGCTGGCTCCGTGCGTGAAGGTGCGGGAAACGGCAGAGCGCGAGACACCTGCACGTTGCGCGACTTCATGCGCACTGATGAAGCGCGGCAACTCCATTTCATCTGTGCCGTTTTTCTCTGCCATTACCGGCCCACCTTGGAAAGCACATCCGCCCGCAGGAAGCGTTCAATGACCAGCATGAACGCAATCGACGGAATAAGTAGGATGAGAGCGGTGATAGAAGCAATCTGATAGTTACCGCCGGAGCTTGCCGTATAGAGCAGGAGCGGCAGGGTGGAGATATCCGGCGCGCCCACGAAATAGGTGCCGGTAAACTCGTCGAGCGATTCCAGAAACACGAAGACGGCGCTGGCGAGAAGGCCGGGTGCCGCAATCGGCAAGGTGACATCCCGAAAAGTACGCATCGCCGAGGCGCCCATGGAGCGAGCAGCTTCTTCCAACTCGCGGTCGATGGCGGAAAATGCAGCTGTTGCGATCCAGACCGCATAGACCAGCCCGTGAGTGACATGCACCAGCACGACGCCGATGACTGTTCCATTCAAACCAAACTGGTAGAAAATACGGGCAATATTTACATAGACCGGCAGGTTAGGGAAGGCTTGCGGTATAAGGAGGATAAGCAGGATAAGACCGCGTAGCGGCAACTTCAGGCGCGCCAGGGCATAACCCGCCGGTATCGCGAGACCGATGGAGAGCACCACGGTCAGGCTGGCGATGAGAATGCTCATCAACAGGGAGCCCGTTGCGTTACCGCGCGGTGAGAATACGTTCACCCAATAGGAAAATCCGTATTGCAGCGGCAGCGCATGGGGGAAATACCATTTCTCTGCGATAGCCCAAAGCAGCAGGTTCGTCAGCGGCCCGAAGATCGCGAAGGCGAGAAGGCCAAGGCCCAGCGCACGCGGTATCCACTTCAGATCGATCATGAGCGTTTTCATCTGTGTTCCCTCATGGTTTGCCGCAGATAGATCCAGGCCACAAGACTGGTGGTGAGCAGCGAGATCACGCCAAGCGCGTTGGCCACGCCATAATCACCATAGGCATTGATGCGGAAAGCCATGCTTGCGGTTATCATTGTCGGGGACTGTGCGTTGATCATCAACGGTACCGAAAGCACCGACATCATCGTGACGAAGCTGAGAATGAGCCCGACCATAAGCGTTGGCAAAACCTGTGGCAGGATGATTTCGATGAGAATTCGAAGGCGTCCGGCACCCAGATTACGTGCAGACTCGATCATTGAACGATCCAGCGAGGCCATGGCACCCGCCAGCAGCAGCGTGACGAATGGCGTCTGTTTCCAGACGAAGGCGATCACAATGCCGCGCCAGTCCAGAAAGCTCATGGTTTGCAGTGGTGTCACCAGACCGGTTTCGATCAGCATGCTGTTCATCAGGCCGTTCTTCGCGAGAAAGGTTCGCAGGATCTGACCGACCACGATGAAAGGCACGAAAAGCGGCCAGCGATAGAGCCAGCGCAGGATGGCAACAGCCTTCGGATTGGAGCCCAGCGTCAGGTATCCGCCAATCGCCACAGAGCAGAGGCCGATCAACGCCGCCGAAAGCGAAACGATGACGATCGTGAACAGGATATCGCTGCTGTAAAGCTCGAAGGCTTTGTAGAAATTGGCGAAGCCGAAGCTCCCGTCCGCGTTGAACGCGCCCGTGACCGAGCTTGCAAGCGGCACGATGAACAGAAGCAACACGATGATGAGGGCGGGCGTGACCAGCAGCAGCCCGATCAATGGTAATGGCATGAGGGATCACCCGGCATGGAGAGGTGAGCGAGTTTTGTCGCCTGGAAAAGTGAGGATGCGGGACTGAACCCGCATCCTCCTAGGGATTCAGTTTCCGACCTGACGCTCGTAGGCTTCGAGGATCGCCTTGTTATAGGGAGCAATCGGGAAAGCCTTGCCGTTCTTGGCGAGATCATCCGGGGAAATATCAGTGAAGAGCTTTTCCCAGGTTGCCTTGTCGAGCTTGGCCTGCACGTGCTGCGCATCAATGCCCGGATACCAGTTGAAGCGTTCCACGATACCCTTGGCCTGAACTTCCGGGCTGGTGGCAAGGTTGACGAACTTCTCGGCCAGATCCTTGTGCGGGGCCTTGGCAGGAATGGTGTAATGCATGGGCTGGCCCGGCATGCCCGGCGCAGGCAGCACGAGTTTCATGTCCGGCGGCAACTGGCCCTTGGCCTTCCAGGAATAGAACATGTCGACCCAAACCGGACCAATGGCGATTTCACCACGGCTCAGCATGTCCAGAGTGCCGGCATTGCCCGGCGTCAGGGTCGCGTTCGTCGTGAAATCCTTCAGCTTGTTGAAGGAATCGTTCCATTTCGCAGCCTGTGCCGCATCGAACGGGCCGTTCTGAAGTTTGTCGGCATCGCCGCCGAAAGCGTAGATCCAGCCCATGACGAAGCTCACGCCCGATGCGCCGCCCTTGATGCCGTTATAGCCAAATTGCTTGGGGTTCTTCTTGGCCCAGGCAACAAGCTCTTCGTAGCTCTTTGGCGGATTTGGAACGAGGACGGGGTTATAAGCAAGTGCGGTCTGGCTGTTGAACATCGGCATGACATAGCCGTCAACATTGGTGCCGAGCGCCATCTTGGCATTGGCGCGCGTCACAAGAGCACCGCTTTCGATCTTGCCACGGTACTTTTCCAGATAGCTCTTTTCGACCATCGGGCCGACGAACTTCTCATGCACCACGGCAACGTCTGCATCCCATGTCTGTACATTAGCCTGCGCCTGCGCATCGAAACGCTCAAGGATCTTCTGCGAGCCTGCATCGCCGGGGCCGGTTCCGACAGCGCGAACCTTGACGCCCGGGTTCTGCTTTTCGAACATTGGTCCGAGAAACTCGTTGATGTAATCAACCATGTTCTGGTCACCCGCCGTCATGACAGTCAGTTCCTGCGCCATGAGCGGCGAGGTGCTGAGGCCGAGCGCCAGGATTGAATACGCTACTTTCTTCATTGCAACCTCCCTTTGGGGTTTTGTTGTCCAAGGCAATGCAGGCCCGTTCATGTACGCCGGAGCCCGGGTTGAACGGCGGATAGGCATCCGCCGGTCGGAGCATTCGCTCCGTCTTCCCCTTCAGTTGGGGGGAAAGATGTAAAGCCGATCTTCCGGAATGCGCATTTCGACCTCCGCTCCGTCTTCGAAGCGGGTGTGCGAATCCACGATCACGGTACGGTCGCCGATATGGATGACATGCCGCCAGATGCCGCCCGGATAGCTGACTTGCTCGACATGTCCGTGAAGCAGAAGGTGAGGCTGCCCGGATGTATGGCTGTGATCGCCTTTGGCAGAAAGCAGGATGGCCTCGCTGCGGAACCTGGCGATTGCTGCACCCGTAGAAAGCTCTCTGCCGGCTTTCGAAAATGAGGCGGGACTATTGTAGTGGCCTTCCTTCACATCCACCGCTTCGCCGTGCACCACGATATCGAGATCGATCAGGTTCTCGGCGCCCATGAAGGCTGCAACGAAGGCTGAATTCGGCCTGTTGTAAACCTCGAGCGGTGAGCCAACCTGCGCGATTTCGCCGGCATTCAGGATGACGATCCTGTCGGCCATCACCATGGCTTCCTCACGATCATGCGTCACATGGACGGCTGTGATCCCGAGGCGACGCTGGAGGGCGCTGATCTCGTGGCGAACTGTCAGTCGAATGCGGGCATCGAGGTTGGAAAGCGGTTCATCCAGCAACAGGATCTCCGGATTGATCGCCAGGGCACGCCCCAGCGCCACGCGTTGACGCTGTCCCCCGGAAAGCTCTCCCGGTTTACGATGGCCAAGGGCATCAAGACCCAGAAGCCCCTTCATCTCATCGATGCGTTTTTTCGCGATGCTGGTTTCGGTGCGCCGAAGTTTGAGGCCATAGCCGATGTTCTGGTCCACCGTCATATGCGGCCAGAGGGCGTAGGACTGGAACACCAGCGCCATGCCCCGCTTGTCAGGCGGAAGGCGGGTGACATCCTTGCCGTCGATGGAAATCGTGCCATGCGTTGGCGTGTTGAAACCCGCAACCGTTCGTAGCAATGTTGTCTTGCCGCAGCCCGACGAGCCCAACAGCGCAACGAATTCGCCCTTCTTGACGGACAAATCAACCCCTTTGAGGATCTCTGTCTCGCCATAGCGAACGCGAGTCTGTGATATGTTCAAATAACCGCTCATCCGTGCCTCCTTGTCACAGATAATATGCACAGCTGTGCAACAGTTTTGTGAATGCGCCGCTTGATTAGTGATATCAGGCGATCCTCCTCGATTGCCCGATATCGGCGGCTATTCAGCTTTCAATGCGATGCCGGTGGCCCGGCAAACAGCTTCAGCGAGGCGCGGGGTAACCGCCAGGACGGGACCACCGCGCAGGATCTTTTCAGGTCCTTCGAAAGAGCAGACGAGGCCGCCCGCTTCCTCGACCATCAGCAAGCCAGCAAGACAATCCCATGAGTTCATGTGCGCTTCAGCATAAGCGTCGTTGCGACCATCCGCGACATAGGCGATGCCCAGCGCGCCGGAGCCGGCGCGGCGAACGTTGAAGCCCGCATCGATGAGATCTTCAAGCGAAGAGAGATAGTCGCTTTTGGCGATTCTCGTGGACCAGCCCAGTTCTACCGTCGCAGAACTTGCCTCGGAACGATCGGAAACCGAGATCGAAACGCCGTTGCATGTGGCACCGCGTCCGCGCTGTGCGAAATGGAGCTCTTTGAGAACCGGATTATAAATCGCGCCGATCTCGGTCACGCCGTCGACCACGTAGGCGATGGCAATACAAAAATGCGGAATGTTACGAGCGAAATTGGCCGTTCCGTCGATGGGGTCGACGACCCACAGCTTTTCCCCGGAGGTGCCACCGCTTTCCTCACCGAAAAAGCCATCGTCCGGAAAGGCCTCAAGCAATCGCTGCCGAAGGAACTCCTCGCAGCGACCATCTGTTTCGGTCAGATAATCCTGAGGCCCCTTCATCTGCGTCTGTCGCGCCTTGCCGTAACCGGCCAGTGCAATAGCGCCAGCCTCGACGATGATGCGACGGCAGAAGTCTGCCTTGTGGTCCAAGCTATCCAAGTTTCGCCCTCCCAAGCGTCTCGGCCTCATGATGCTTGCACAGCTGTGCAAGCATGTCAATTCTTACGTAAGGATATTTGCAACTTCATCGCAAGGACGCGGAGAGCGGCTCACTGACGGAGCCCCGAACGATAAGATCGGGAATAATCAGATGCTCGGTTGGCTCCTGCTCCGGCGTCTCGAGCATTGTCAGAAGCGATGCCATGGCTTGTTTGCCAATGGCTGAACGGGGCTGGCGGATGGTTGTCAGCGCCGGCTTGACATAGATTGCCTGCGGTACATCGTCGAAACCGATCACCGAAAACTCCCTTGGAATGTCATAGCCGCGTGCCGCCAGGCCATTCATCACGCCCAGCGCCGTGGCATCGTTCACGCACATGAACGCGGTAGGCAGAGTGTCACGCATGAAAAGCTGCTCGACTCCC
Organism: Rhizobium sp. Root149; assembly: GCF_001427345.1. NCBI lineage: Bacteria > Pseudomonadati > Pseudomonadota > Alphaproteobacteria > Hyphomicrobiales > Rhizobiaceae > Rhizobium > Rhizobium sp. Root149. The sequence goes on along the minus strand of NZ_LMGD01000024.1, from coordinate 93,501 downwards.
AGTCGTCCGCTTTCGATCGTGCCATCGCCATCCAGCACCAGTCGGTTTTCCGGCGCAATGCGTGCCGCGTTCATCGCATCCTCGAAACCCTGGCGGCGGCGCTGCTGGCCAAGGCGGGTCTTGCTATCGCCAATGAAGGCAATGCGGCGGTGTCCAGCGGAAAGCAGATGTTCCGCAGCTTTGCGACCGCCTGCCTTGTCGTCCACACCAACATAGGGGATCTTGCTGTCAAAAACCGGCTCGAAAACGGCGACTGAAGGCGGCAGTCGCTCCGCGAGTGCCTGATGACCAAACGGCTGGTGACCAGTAAAGAGCACAAGTCCCGCGGCCTGCCCGGAACTGACGAACTTCAGATACTCCAGGCCTCTTTCCGCATCGTTCTGGGTATGCCCGATGAGCACGCCATATCCGCTGGCTCTTGCCTCGTTTTCCAGTCCGATCAGGATCGAGGAGAAATTCGGATCGGCAATATCTGGCGCCAGCACCAGGATCATATTCGAGCGGCCCATTCGAAGCGACCGCGCCATGGCGTTTGTCGTGTAGCCGGTTATCGCAATAGCCTGGTTCACGCGCTGGCGGGTCGTCTTGGCAACTTTCTCCGGGGTGTGAATGGCCCGGCTGACCGTCGCGATGGAAACATCCGCAAGCCGGGCGACATCCTCGATTGTTGCCGGATTGCTCATCGTCGCGGTACCCCATCACGCGTTAAAGCTCGACGTTACAGGTCTGTTCGCAAATGCGAAATGCTGAGATAGGTGAAATCCCCTGATATTGTGCGATGTAAACCTTTACATGATCGATGTAAAGGTTTACATCATGGGTATATTAGCAGTTGAGGAGCTGCTGGGAGGGGTGAATGGCGGTTCTGGGCGAGGGGTCGCAGCCTGTTGTGCTGGCGGCTGAACGAGTCTCAAAATCCTTCGGGGAAATACAAGTTCTTTTCAGCGTCGACTTCGATGTCAGGCGCGGCGAGGTTCATGCCCTCATGGGTGAGAATGGCGCCGGCAAATCGACTCTTGTGAAGATTCTTTCCGGCTTCGAGCAGCCCACCTCTGGCAAGATCCTGCTGGACGGGCAGCCGGTCGCCTTGCCTGCAAATGGCTCGGCCGAATCGCTCGGCATTGTTCTGATCCATCAGGAATTCAATCTCGCGGAACATTTGACGGTCTCGGAAAGTCTTTTCCTCGGGCGAGAGGTCACGCGCTTTGGTGTCTTGAACAAGGCGTTCATGCGCGAGCGCACCCGCCATTATCTGGACCAGCTTGGTACCCGCATTCACGAAGATGCGCTGATTGGATCGCTTTCAGTGGCGGAAAAGCAGATGGTCGAGATTGCCAAGGCAATTTCGCGCGAAGCTCGCGTCATTTTCATGGATGAGCCGACCGCTGTCCTCTCGCGAGAAGAGACCGGCCTATTGTTTGAGCAGGTGCGCCGTCTTCGCGCTGAGGGAACGAGTTTCGTTTTCGTGTCGCACAAGCTTGAAGAGGTGATGGAATTGACCGACCGGGTCACCGTCCTCCGGGATGGGCAATGGGTAAAAACCGCACCAACCAAGCTGCTGGATGGCGAGGCCATTGCGCAACTGATGGTTGGCCGCGAGCTCTCAACGCTTTACCCGGCAAAGCATGAACCCGATGTCGACGAAGAGGTTGTGCTTTCGGTGCAAGGCTTGACCACCGGCTATGTCAAGGACGCCAGCTTCGATCTGCGAAGGGGGGAAATTCTCGGCTTTTCGGGCTTGATCGGCTCTGGTCGAACGGAACTCATGGAGGCGGTTGCCGGTCTTCGCAGCCGCCAGTCCGGCACCGTGGAAATACATGGCCAAGCCATGGCGTCGTCGGACTTCCGGGCCGCCAATGCTGCAGGCCTCGCCTACATGACCAAGGATCGCAAGGGCCACGGGCTTCTCCTTGGTGAAAGCATGGCCGTGAACCTGACGCTGCAATCGCTCGATCGCCATGTGAAGGGTGGCTATCTGGATCCGGTCAGCGAAAGCAAGGCGCTCGTCCGTGCAAAGCGCCGCTTCGATATCCGTGTGCGCGACGAGAATGTCCGCGTCGGCCGCATGTCGGGCGGCAACCAGCAAAAGTTGTTGCTCGCCAAGATCATGGAGGTCGAGCCGAAAATCATCATCATCGATGAGCCAACGCGCGGCATTGACGTCGGCACCAAGCAACAGATTTACCACTTCATTGCGGCGCTCGCCCGCGAAGGTCGCTCCATCATCGTCATTTCTTCGGAAATGCCGGAGGTGATCGGGCTCTGTACGCGCGTCGCGGTCATGCGCGAGGGGCGTATCGTCGGCATGCTCGAAGGAGAAGACGTCTCCGAGCAGATGATCATGCGCTATGCGGCCGGCTTGCGTCGGCAGGCAGGTTGAAGTGGGTAGCAGCCAGCAATTGAGAACCCGGCAGAGGTCCGTCGGGAGGAGTGGGGATTATGTCGGTCGAAGCTGAAGGGCATTCAGGTGCCCGTCGTCAAAGAGCATGGCGTGATATCGATCTGAGGGCGGTCGCGCCCTTTGCAGCGCTGCTGTTGCTGCTCATCATCGGTGCCCTGGTGAACCCGAACTTCATCGGCCTCACCAATCTGGCAAATGTTGCGACACGCTCAGCCTTTATTGCGATCATCGCTGTCGGCGCTACGTTCGTCATCTCTGCCGGGGATCTTGATCTCTCGGTCGGATCCATGGTCGCTTTCGTTGCCAGCCTCATGATCCTGTTCATGAATTCCGGAGCCATAGCTGATCCGGGCTTGATGATTGCCGCAGCGGTGGCGCTTGCCATCGTCATCGGATCGCTATGTGGCCTGGCAAACGGGCTCATTACGACGGTCGGGAAAATCGAGCCGTTTATCGCGACCCTCGGAACCATGGGCATCTATCGCGGTCTCACGACCTGGCTTTCCCAGGGTGGCGCCATCACGCTGCGGTCGGCGGAACAGCAATCTATCTACCGTCCGGTCTATTTCGGCTCCATTCTCGGCGTGCCGGTCCCGATCCTCGTCATTCTATTGGTCACGGTCATCGCAGCTTTCATCCTGTATCGAACGCGCTATGGCCGCCATGTGACGGCTGTAGGTTCAAGCCGGGATGTGGCGCGTTATTCCGGTATCGCGGTGGATCGGGTGCGCACCATAGCTTTCATCATCCAGGGGCTTTGCGTCGCGATTGCCGTGCTTCTCTATGTTCCGCGTCTCGGGTCCACATCGGCCACAACCGGCATCCTGTGGGAACTCCAGGCCATCACCGCGGTCGTGGTCGGCGGTACGGCGCTCAAGGGCGGTGCGGGTCGCGTCTGGGGCACAATTTGCGGGGCCTTCATTCTCGAGCTGGTCGGCAACATCATGCTGCTGTCGAATTTCATTTCGGAATATCTGATCGGCGCCATACAGGGCACCATCATCATCGTCGCCATGCTGGTTCAGCGGTCGCTGGCCCGCAAGGGATAGACATAACCACACGCTTGCCTGGCCGGATCAGGGGTCGTCCGGATGAGGTGTCAGAAGACCCCATCACCATCTTGGGAGGAAGAGATGAAAAGAATGATTGGCCTCGCCATGGCCGTGGCGGGAATGGTAGCGGCTGCCCAGGCGGTTGCTGCTGACACGAAAACGATCGGCGTATCGATCCCGGCTGCGGATCACGGCTGGACTGCTGGCGTTGTCTATCACGCCAACCGTGTCGCGGACCTTCTTATGAAGGAACATCCGGGTCTCAAGGTCGTGGTCAAGACGTCGCCGGATCCTGCCAGCCAGGCAAATGCGCTGCAGGATCTGGAGGTGCAGGGCATCGATGCGCTGGTCATTCTGCCGACGGATCCGGATCCGCTGGTCAACGCTATCAAGGAAGTGAAGAAGAAGGGAACCTTCGTCTCCATCGTCGACCGCGCCCCGTCCACCAATGACAATTCCGTCCGCGATCTCTATGTTGCGGGCAATAACCCGGCGCTGGGTCAGGTGGCAGGCGAATATATCAAGGCGAATACGCCCGAAGCGCAGGTGGTCGTAATCCGCGGTCTGCCGATCCCGATCGATCAGCAGCGTCAGGACGGTTTCGACAAGGGCATCGCCGGCTCGAAGCTCAAGATTCTGGATCGCCAGTTCGGCAACTGGAACCGCGACGATGCCTTCCGCGTCATGCAGGACTATCTCACCAAGTATCCCAAGATCGATGTGGTCTGGTGTCAGGATGACGATATGGCTGTGGGCGTCCTTCAGGCCATCGAGCAGGCAAAGCGCACCGACATCAAATACATTATCGGCGGTGCGGGTTCGAAGGACATGATCAAGAAGGTCATGGACGGCGACAAGATGATGCCGGTGAACGTGCTGTATCCGCCGTCGATGGTTGGCACTGCGATGGAACTGACGGCTGCCGCCATCTACGATCAGGTTCCTGTTCACGGCACCTATACGCTGGATGCGACATTGATCACGAAGGATAACGCTAAGAACTACTACTTCCCGAATTCGCCGTTCTGATCCGGCTGCAATCGAGTGTGAGGTCCCGCTCCTCAGGGTGCGGGGCTTTCACGCGCTGGTTAACTTCTCACTGCAGTTCTGCCTGTTGACGCCAAGATCGCGAATGATTTCGATGATCTGGCCGAACTGTGCGGCCAACGGGTTCGAATGACGCCATACGATGCCGATCGTGCGGGTCGGCTTGGGATCAGCGAGATGCGACACGGCGACGTTTGCCCGATGCGCCTCGATATCGATGGCCATGCGAGGGATCAGGGTTACGCCTATTCCCGCTCCAACCATTTGCACGAGGGTGGAAAGCGAGCTCCCTTCCATCAGGTCGCGCGGCGGCGCACTTGATATGTTGCAGAAGGAGAGGGCCTGCTCGCGGAAGCAATGTCCTTCCTCAAGCAGCAGCAGCCGCATCTGCTTCAGCATGTCGGCACTTGGTACCGGCTTCCCGGCATCTTCTATCGGTCTCACCAGAACGAACTCCTCTTCGAACAGAGGAACTTCCTCAAGCGAGGGTTCAGAAACAGGCAGAGCGACGATGGCCACGTCCAGCTTGCCGTCGACCAGATCCTCGATCAGCTTTTGCGTAATCGCTTCCCTTGGCCGCGCATCCACCAGAGGATAGCGGGCAGCAATGGACTTCATCAGTTCCGGCAAAAGATACGGCGCGACAGTCGGTATGACGCCAATCCGCAGCCGTCCGCTCAAGGGTCCCTTGGTCGAACGGGCAAGATCTGCAAGTTCATCCACAGACCGCAAGATCTCGCTTGCCCGCTCGGCAAAAACTTCGCCCAAACCTGTCAGATGGATCTGGCGTCGCCCGCGTTCCACCAGAGGCGCTCCGATCAGTTCCTCCAACTCCTTGATCTGCACGGAAAGCGCCGGTTGGGAGATTGAACAATCTTCCGCCGCCCGACCAAAGTGACGGTGTCGAGCGAGCGATTCAAAATATCGCAAATGCTTCATCGAGAGGCCATTCATAACCTCAGCATATCGAACCGTTAGGAATATACAATTGGAAACTATGGAACTCGTCTGCTAGGCCTCTGCCGTGATGAATTGAAACGAAGAACAAGTTATTTTCACACTGCATTGATATCACCTGCCAGTTTACTGAATGAGAACAAACAGATCGTCGGAGAACCTCATGGACGCGCATAAAACGAACTCAGCCGGCAAATGTCCCGTTATGCACGGTGGCAACACCGTTTCTGGCCAATCAACTGTCGCCTGGTGGCCGAACGCCCTCAATCTCGACATCCTGCATCAGCACGATGCCAAGACGAACCCTCTCGACAAGGGTTTCAACTATCGCGAAGCGGTCAAGTCTCTCGACGCCGCGGCTCTAAAGGCCGATATGAAAGCTCTGCTGCGCGACAGCCAGGAGTGGTGGCCGGCAGACTGGGGCCACTACGGCGGCCTGATGATCCGTCTCGCATGGCATTCCGCAGGTTCCTACCGTCTGGCCGATGGCCGCGGGGGTGGTGGCTCCGGCAACATTCGTTTTGCACCGCTGAATTCCTGGCCGGACAATGCCAGCCTCGACAAGGCACGCCGCCTCCTGTGGCCGCTGAAGAAGAAGTATGGCAACAAGATTTCCTGGGCCGACCTCATTCTCTTCGCAGGCACCGTTGCCTATGAAGACATGGGCTTGAAGACCTTCGGCTTCTCCTTCGGTCGCCCGGACATCTGGGGTCCGGAAAAGGACGTGTATTGGGGCGCGGAAAAGGAATGGCTGGCGCCGTCCGACACGCGCTACGATGATGTCACCAAGCCGAACACGATGGAAAATCCGCTTGCCGCCGTGCAGATGGGTCTTATCTACGTCAACCCGGAAGGTGTGAACGGCAATCCGGATCCGCTGGCAACCGCTGCCCAGATCCGCGAGACTTTCGCTCGCATGGCGATGAATGACGAAGAAACCGCAGCCCTGACCGCTGGCGGCCACACGGTCGGGAAGGCGCACGGCAATGGTCTCGCGCAGGAACTCGGTCCTGAGCCGGAAGCTGCTGGCATCGAAAACCAGGGCTTCGGCTGGACCAATCCGCACCAGAACGGCAAGGCGAGCCTTGCAGTCACCTCCGGCATCGAAGGTGCATGGACCACGAATCCAACCGTGTTCGACATGGGCTATTTCCAGCTTCTGTTCGGTTATGACTGGGAACTGACGAAGAGCCCGGCCGGTGCCCATCAGTGGCAGCCGATCGGCATCAAGGAAGAGGACAAGCCGGTTGACGCCAGCGATCCGTCCATCCGTCGCATGCCGATGATGACTGACGCCGACATGGCCATGAAGGTCGATCCGACCTACCGCGCCATCTGCGAAAAGTTCATGGCGAATCCGGACTACTTCAACGACACCTTTGCCCGCGCATGGTTCAAGCTTACGCACCGCGATCTCGGCCCCCGCGTTCGCTACATCGGCCCGGAAGCTCCGACCGAAGATCTGATCTGGCAGGATCCAATTCCGGCTGGCACGACGGGTTATAACGTCGATGCGGTCAAGGCGAAGATTGCAGCATCCGGCCTGTCCACCGCCGAACTGGTCGCAACCGCATGGGACAGCGCCCGCACCTTCCGTGGTTCGGACCTTCGCGGCGGTGCCAACGGTGCCCGCATCCGCCTTGCCCCGCAGAAAGATTGGGAAGGCAATGAGCCTGCCCGACTTGCGAAGGTTCTGGCCGTTCTGCAGCCTATCGCTGCCGAATTCGGTGCGAGCCTTGCCGATGTCATCGTCCTCGGCGGTAATCTCGGTGTTGAGCAGGCTGCAAAGGCTGCCGGCTTCAATGTGAACGTTCCGTTCGCCCCGGGTCGTGGCGATGCCACGGCAGAGCAGACCGATGCGGCCAGCTTCTCGGTTCTGGAGCCTCTTGCCGATGGCTTCCGCAACTGGGCCAAGAAGGATTATGTCGTCAGCCCGGAAGAAATGCTTCTGGACCGCGCCCAGTTGATGGGCCTCACCGGTCCGGAAACCACGGTTCTGCTCGGCGGCTTGCGTGTGCTCGGCACCAATTACGGTGGCAGCAAGCACGGCGTGTTCACGGATCGCGAAGGCCAGCTCACCAACGACTTCTTCGTCAACCTGACGGACATGAAGTTCACATGGAAGCCGACCGGCAAGAACTCCTACGACATCGTCGATCGCAAGACCGGCGTTACCAAGTACACGGCAACACGCGTGGATCTGGTGTTCGGTTCCAACTCCATCCTGCGTGCCTATGCGGAAGTCTATGCGCAGGACGATGCACAGGAGAAGTTCGTGGCTGATTTCGTCGCAGCCTGGACGAAGGTCATGAACGCGGATCGCTTCGATCTCGCTGCCTGATTGAACCAGCCTCCCTAAACGAAGGGGCTCGCTGAAAGGCGGGCCCCTTTTTGTTCTAGAGCGTGTCGCGATCTTTCAGATACGCTCCTGGCGCTCTATTTCTCTACTTTTCGCATGTCGTTATCGCAAAACCGCTGCACACTTTTGCGCGACATGCTTTAAAGATTGCGTAGATTGAGCCGCCGGATCAGAGGGATGAGTTGATCCTTCGCCTTCTGTCGGTGCAGTCGCGCTGCAGTACTTGCACCCTCCACGTCACCCTGTTGAATAGCGGTGATGATCAATGCGTGCTCGTCTGCGGAACTGGCTGGCAGTGGACGAAGGTTGAGGGTCAACATGCGCGTTCGGTGCAATTGATCGGCCACGGTTCCGGCCATGCGGATCAGCCGTTTGTTCCGGCTGCCCAGCAGCAGTTGCTCATGGAATGTCTCGTCTGCGGAGGCCCACACCACGAGATCCTTTGCACTGATCGCGACGCCCATTGCGTTTGTGGACGCGGTGAGGGCCGCAACGCATGCCTGGCGATCCTCGTCCGCAAGACTTGCAATCTTTCCTGCTGCAGCACCTTCCAGCGCCATCGTGATCTCATAGATCTCTTCGATGTCTTCCGGTGCAAGCGGGCAAATGAGAATTCCCTTGCGGGCCAGGATCTTCACGAGGCCATCTTCCTGCAGGCGTGCCATTGCCTCATGAACTGGCGTGCGGCTCATCCCAAGCTGGCGCGCAATTTCAATCTCCGCCGCCTGATAGCCAGGTGGGAATGTGTTGTTCCGGATGGCGGATTTGATTGCCTGGTAAGCCGCGTCCACTCGGCCTTGCGGAGCCGATTCCAGGTCTGGTTCTGTACCTTCGGTCTCTCGGGGATTGATCCGGGGATGCTGTTCGCTCTGTGCCATGTGCCTCCTGCCAAGATTGTTGAAGCTATAGCGCAGCCAGCCCCCGTTGACAAACGCAGCGCAAGCTGGAATTCTAACTTGCATGCAAGATTGCATGGTACAGCCGATGTGGAGGCGTCGGTTGGTTTCGGGAGGAGACCATCATGAAGACAGCGCGGATTGCATGTGCGACGTTGAGTTTTTTTGGCGCCATGAGTGCCCAAACTTTTGCGCAGGACAAATTTCCATCGAAAACGATCACGCTCATGGTCCCTGCAGCAGCCGGCGGGCCGAGCGACACGGTGGCAAGGCTTGTGGCTCAGTCCATGTCGAAGACGCTTGGACAACAGATCATCATAGAGAATATGGGCGGGGCCGGTGGATCTCTTGGGACGGCTTCGGTGGCGCAATCGGAACCGGATGGCTACCGCATCGTGCTGTACCACATCGGCGTTGCGACGTTTTCGGCGCTCTATCCCAATCTGCCCTTCAAGCCGGAAGAGCTGACGAGTGTCGGCCTTGTGACAGAGGTGCCCATGACGGTCGTCGCCCGTAAGGATTATCCGGCGAAGACCCTTGCCGAGCTGCTTGCCGGGTTGAAGAAGGATGCGGAAGCAGTAACATTCGGCACTGCCGGAACAGGCGCGGTATCTGATCTCTGTGGTCGCCTGATCCAGGATGCCGTCGGCGCAAAAATGACGGTCGTTCCCTATAAGGGCATGGGGCCGGCAATGACAGACCTGATCGGAGGTCGTATCGATCTTGCCTGCGATCAGACCACGAATACGGCGACGCAGATCAAGGCCAATGAAATCAAGGCTTTCGCCGTGACCACAGCGAAACGGATATCGTTGTTCCCGGATCTGCCCACCGTGAGTGAAAGCGGTATACAGGGGTTCGAACTGAGTGCGTGGCATGCGATCTGGGCACCTAAGGGAACGCCGGAACCCATCCGAAAGACATTGTCAGATGCGTTGAAGACCGCGCTCAAGGATCCCGTTGTCATCGAGCGCTTTGCCACATTGGGCACAGCGCCCGTGGCGGAAGATCAGGCAACACCAGCGGCGCTCGACGCCAAGTTCAAGTCTGAGATCCAGAGATTGAGTGCCTTGATTGCAAAGTCATCCAAATAAACGCGAGAGCCGGGATATAGTTTGTCCCGGCATCGCTGATCTTCACGCGGCGGGATCTGCCGTAAACACTGCTGAACGAGACGCACATGAGAGACTACAAGATTGCCGCCATTCCGGCGGATGGAATTGGCCCCGAGGTCATTGCGGCCGGACTGCAGGTTCTGGAGGCGCTGGAAAAACGCAGCGGTGATTTTCGCATCCATGCGCAGAGCTTCGAATGGGGTTCCGACTATTACAAGCGCCACGGCGTCATGATGCCAGCGGACGGCCTTGAAACGCTGAAAGGTTTCGATGCCATATTCTTCGGAGCCGTCGGCGCGCCGGACGTGCCGGATCACGTAACCCTCTGGGGCTTACGTCTGCCGATTTGTCAGGGTTTCGACCAATATGCCAATGTGCGGCCGACAAAAATTCTCCCTGGCATAACGCCACCCTTGCGCAATTGCGGTCCCGGAGACCTTGACTGGGTGATCGTGCGCGAGAATTCGGAAGGGGAATATTCCGGCCATGGCGGCCGCGCCCATCGCGGCCTGCCGGAAGAGGTCGGAACGGAAGTCGCCATCTTCACCCGCGTCGGCGTTACCCGCATCATGCGCTATGCGTTCAAACTGGCGCAGGCGCGACCGCGCAAGCTTCTGACCGTCGTGACCAAATCCAATGCCCAGCGGCATGGCATGGTGATGTGGGATGAAATCGCAGCCGAGGTTTCCAAGGAATTCCCTGATGTGACCTGGGACAAGATGCTGGTTGATGCGATGACAGTTCGCATGACCCTCAATCCAAAAAGCCTAGACACGATCGTCGCGACCAATCTGCATGCGGATATCCTGTCGGATCTTGCAGGAGCTCTTGCGGGAAGCCTTGGCGTCGCGCCAACGGCCAATATCGATCCTGAGCGGCGCTACCCCTCGATGTTCGAACCAATCCACGGATCTGCGTTCGACATAACGGGCAAGGGTATTGCCAATCCGGTCGCTACTTTCTGGACTGCGGCGCAAATGCTGGAGCATCTGGGAGAAAAAGAAGCCGCATCCCGGCTGATGGCAGCCGTCGAGCGGGTGACCGGTGCTGGCATCCTGACCCCGGATGTTGGTGGCACGGCCAATACAGCCGAGGTTACCCGGGCGGTGTGCGAAGCCATCGCAGGGTCGAATATTCTTTAAAGAACTCGTCCGAATATCTGGGGGTATCAAACCCCCAGATAGCGATCCTGCAGGTCGGCGGTCAGCGCATCCGGCGCGCCTGTCCAGACCGTCTTGCCATTCTCCAGCACGATGCAACGATCAGCCACCGGAAGCAGTTCGGACAGCGTCTTGTCGACCACGAGAATGGAAAGGCCATCTGCCTTCAATGTGCGGATGGCCCGCCAGATATCCTGCCGGATGACCGGCGCCAGACCTTCTGTCGCTTCATCGAGGATCAGCAGGCGCGGATTGGTCATCAGTGCGCGCCCAACCGCCAGCATCTGCTGTTCGCCACCGGAAAGCGACCGCGCAAGCTGGTTTTTCCGCTCTTCGAGCCGCGGAAACAGCGTCGAGATGCGCTCAAGGGTCCACGGCCCCGGGCGCGCCGCCGTAACCAGATTTTCGTAGACGGTGAGGTTGGGGAAGCAACGTCTTCCTTCCGGCACCAGGCCGATCCCCAGTCTTGCGACCTTGTGTGTCGGCATGGCGCGGGTGGTAACGCCACCAAAAGCAATAATGCCCTCGCGTGGCGGGACGAGGTTGCAGATTGCCTTTATGGTGGTGGATTTGCCCATGCCGTTGCGCCCCATGAGCGCCACCACCTCTCCCTCTGAAAGCGAAAGATTGACACCGAACAGTGCCTGGCTCGAACCGTAGAAGGCCGTAATCTCCTGAACATCCAGCAGCATCAGGCATGATCTCCCAGATAGGCGGTACGCACGGTTGGATCGTTGCGGATCTGATCGACCGTGCCTGTCGCGATGATGCGTCCGTAGACGAGAACGGAAATCCGGTCCGCCAGCGCATAAACCGCATCCATGTCGTGCTCCACCAGAAGAATAGGGGCTTCGCGCCGCAAACCATCCAGGAAACGGGTCAGTGTCTTGGAACCTTCAGGTCCCATTCCGGCCATGGGCTCATCCAGCAGGAAGGCGCGCACATCGAGCGCCAGCGCAACTGCGATTTCGAGTTGCCGCTTTTCCCCATGGGAAAGTTCGGCAGCCGGAACATGGGCGCGATCGGCGAGACCCACACGAGACAAGCGCTCCATTGCGGCCTCTGTCAGGGACTTGTCCTTCATCACAGGTTTGAAGAAGTGGAAGCTCGAGCCTTGCTGTGCCTGCACCGCCAGCATCACGTTGCGCAGCGTGGAAAACTCTCCCGCGAGCGACGAGATCTGAAACGTGCGCCCCAGACCGAGACGGGCGCGATCGGCCACACTCAAACTGCTGACATCCTGACCGCCGAGATGGATCGTGCCTTTGTCCTGTCTCAGCGTGCCGCAGATCTGGTGAATGAGCGTGGATTTGCCAGCCCCGTTCGGACCGATGAGCGCATGGATCTCACCGGGTCGCAGCGTCAGGCTCACATTGTCTGTAGCCTTCAACGCACCGAAGCTTTTCTCAAGGCCGTTGATTTCAAGAACAGCATTCTCAGCCATGACGTGCCTTTCCGGCCAGAAGACCCATGACCCCGCCGCGCGCGAACAGGACGACGGCGAGCAGAATGAGACCGAGGAAGAACTGCCAGCGCTCGGTCATGCCGCCCAGCACGAATTCCAGGATGACATAGAGAGCGGTACCGGCAAGCGGCCCGAACAGCCGGCCCGTTCCACCCAGAATGATCAGCACGATCAGTTCGCCGGACATGTGCCAGGAGAACATGGACGGGCTGACGAAGCGGTTGAGGTCCGCATAGAGAGCACCGGCGAGCGCGGTGATCATGGCAGACAGCACGAAGGCCGTCAGGCGGATGGGGAAGGGCTTGATGCCGATGGAGGCAACGCGGACATCGTTCTGCCGCACGGCCTGCAAGGCTGCACCGAAGCGGGATGAGCGCATCAATGAAAACAGGCCGAGCGTCAGCATCAGCAGACCATAGGCCACCAGGAAAAACTCCATCGGGCGCATGGTATTCAAGCCGGGAAACCCGTTGCGCACGGCAATCGACAGGCCGTCTTCGCCGCCATAGGCTGGCCAGGAGATCGCGAAGTAAAAGATCATCTGCGCAAAGGCGAGCGTAATCATGATGAAGTAGACGCCGGACGTTCTGAGGCTGACGACGCCGATTCCAAGCCCTATGAGACCGGCAACGACGGCTGCGACCAGCCAGATGACCGGCATGGATTGCGACCCCTCGAAGCCGAACATCATCGGTTCACCGGACAGCGCGTGGGCAGACAGAATGCCTGCGGCATAGCCGCCAATCCCGAAGAAGGCCGCATGCCCGAAGGAAACGAGCCCGCCGAGGCCAAGGGCAAGATTGAGCCCGGTGGCGGCCAGTGCCAGAATGGCAATGCGTGTTGCCAGCGTGATGGTGAAGGTCTGGCCCATTTGCAGCGCGATGATGGGCACGGCAAGCAGCGCCAGCGCCATGGCTGCGTTTATTGAAACCTCGCGATTCATCAACTTATGTCCTCACGCCTGAGCCGGAAAAAGGCCGCGCGGTTTGACTGCCAGAATGAAGGCCATGACCAGATAGATCAGCATGGATGCGATGGCCGCTCCCATGGGCTTGGCGTCGGCAGGTGATACGAAAAGGGTCAATATCTGCGGCAGCAGGAAGCGCCCCATCGTATCTACAACACCGACAGTCAGCGCGCCGACGAAAGCGCCCTTGATGGAGCCTATGCCGCCGATGATGATGACCACGAAAGCAAGGATCAGAACCGGTTCGCCCATGCCGACCTGGACCGACTGGATAGCCCCCACCATGGCACCCGCAAGTCCGGCCAGTGCCGCACCCAGTGCAAAGACCAGCGTGTAGAGCGTACGAATGTCGACACCGAGAGCCGCAATCATTTCCCTGTCGCTTTCACCGGCACGAATGCGCATTCCGAGCCGGGTGCGCGAGATCAGCAGGTAGAGACCTCCAGCCACAAGAGCGCCCGTGACGATAATGGCGAGCCGATAGAGTGGATATTGCGCGCCGCCAGGCAGAGAAACAGCGCCTTGCAGAAGTGGTGGTATGTCGAGATAGAGCGGAAATGACCCGAACAGCCAGCGCGTTCCTTCCGAAAAGATAAGGATGAGTGCGTAAGTCGCCAGCACCTGTTCCAGATGGTCCCGATTATAAAGCCTGCGGATGACGGTGATTTCCATCAGGGCACCAGCGCCCGCTGCAAAGGCAAGGCTTGCGGCAAGACCCAACCAGAACGAGCCGGTGGCTGCCGCCACGGCGGCGCAAGCAAATGCGCCGACCATGTAGAGCGAGCCATGGGCCAGGTTGATCAGGCCCATGACGCCGAAGACGAGAGTCAGCCCGGCCGCCATCAGAAACAGCATGAAACCGAGCTGAACGCCGTTCAGCAATTGCTCGAGGGCAAGTGCGAAGGTCACAAGTCTGCCCGCCTTACTTCTTGCATTCCTTGGCGTAGGCATCGCCGTGATCGGTGAAGATCTTCTCGACGGTCTTGTTGGTCAGCACGCCATTTTCCTTCACCACCTCGGTCACATAGATATCCTGGATCGGGTGACGATTGGTGTTGAACTTGAAGTTGCCGCGTGGCGATTTGATATCGGCCGCATTCAGCGCTGCTGCAAACGCCTTGGCATCCTTCACGCTGGCCTTGGACGAGGCCGAGAGAATCAGCTGCGCCGCATCGAAAGCCTGCACGGCATAGATGGAGGGCAGGCGGCCATATTCCTTCTCGAAGGCTGGTACGAACGCCTTGTTCGCAGCGTTGTCCAGATCCTTAACCCACTGGCCGGACGCTTTTACGCCAAGCGCAGCATCGCCAATAGCGGGCAGCACGTCCTGGCTGAAGGAGAAGCCGGGGCCAATGATCGGTGTCTTCACGCCGGATTGCGCATACTGCTTCATGAAGGCGATGCCCATGCCGCCGGGAAGGAAGACGAACACCCCATCGGCACCGGATGCGCGTATCTGGGCGATTTCAGCGGCGTAATCCGTCTGGCCGACCTGAGTATAAACCTCGTTGGCAACAGTTCCCTTGTAGTAGCGCTTGAAGCCGGTCAGCGAATCCTTGCCCGCCGGATAGTTCGGCGCCATGATGAACATCTTCTTGTAGCCTTTGTTGGCATATTCGCCCATGGCTTCGTGAAGATTGTCGTTCTGGTAGGCGGCGTTGAAGTAGAGCGGATCGCACTTGGCACCGGCAAGCGCCGCAGGGGCTGCGTTGGTCGAGACGTAGAACTTGCCCTGCGCCACGACGCCCGGCTGAACGGCCATGAGAAGGTTCGACCAGACGATACCCGTCAGGACGTCAACATTTTCGCTCTGGATCATCTTGTCGGCAATCTGCACCGCAAGTTCCGGCTTCTGGGCATCATCCTCGGTGACGACGGTCACGTCCTTGCGGCCCGATTGCTTGATCGCGAGCATGAAGCCATCGCGCGTATCGACACCAAGTCCAGCGCCGCCGCCCGACAATGTCGTGATGAGGCCGATCTTGACCGGTTCAGCGGAAGCCATGCAGGCGCTGCCCAGCATCAATGCTGCAGTCGCAGCCAAAAGAGAAGTTTTCATCCGATGCACTCCGTTTTCTGTTGCTGTTCCCGATTATTGTTATTTTTCATTCGGTTCTTTGGAGAACCTTTATGCTCAACTGCGCTCACCAATGCAACCGCCCGGCACTTTGTTGTTTAAGCAGGTTGTCACAGGTCATTTCAGACCACAAGAATTATTTTAAGCTTAGAATAAATTCTTGGGCGTTGCTTGCGCCGTTGGCGACCAAGCGCATGAAAGCTTGCCGGGCGTTCCTCCGCCCGGTCACAAATTCACGATGTTTGGCCATGCTGGCCTTAAAATATGCCGGTCTCGACGGCGACCCGACGATAGGCGGCACCTGCGGTAAACCCGCCATCAATGACAAAGTCTTCGCCGGTGACGAAAGCGGAGCGTGACGAGGCGAGAAACAGAACCAGTTCCGCAATCTCCTCCGGAGCGCCCGAGCGCTTCATCGGCGTCATCTCGATCATCGGCTTCAAATGCGGGCTGCTGGCGTTGAGGCCGGTGACGACAAGGCCGGGGCAAACGGCGTTGACGCGAATGGCCTTGCCCGCCAGCTCCATGGCTGCACTCCTCGTCAGCCCACGCAGGCCCCATTTGCTGGCGGTGTAAGCCGGATCGTAATGACCGGAGAATGCGCTGTTGGAGGAAATATTGACGATGGAGCCACCGCCATTTTCCGCCATCAGATCGGTCACGGCACGGATGCCAAGAAAGGCACCGGTGAGGTTGACCTTCAGCAAACGTTCCCAGGCTTCAAGCTCTGTAGAGGCAACCGTCGAGCGATTGATGATCCCGGCATTGTTGACGAGGATATCAAGACGGCCCTGCCATTCGCGGGCAAGATCGACAACCTTTGCCCAGCTTTCCGGACTTGTCACATCATGTGCCAGGAACCGCGCCTGATGACCTTCCTCGGTGAGCGTTTTCTCCAAAGCTTCACCTTCCGCCGTCAGCACATCTGCGATGATGACGGCGGCGCCGTGAGACGCGAAGAGGCGGGCTTCCGCCTCACCCTGTCCGCGCGCGCCACCGGTGACAATGGCCAATTTGCCGGCAAGTTCTCCCTGTGACGTCATGGTCAGGCCCTCGCTTCGACAGTGGTCTGCTTCTGTTCGCCCAGACCCTCAATGCCAAGCGTCATGACTTGGCCGGCTCTCAGAAACACCGGTTCCGGCTTGATGCCCATGCCGACGCCGGGCGGCGTGCCGGTCGCGATGATATCGCCCGGCTCCAGTGTCATGAACTGGCTGATATAGCTGACGAGGTGGGCGACACCGAAGATCATCGTGTTGGTATTGCCGGTCTGGCGGCGCACGCCATCCACATCCAGCCACAGCGACAGGTTCTGCGGATCCGCTACCTCATCGCGAGTGACAAGCCATGGGCCGATCGGCCCGAAAGTGTCGTGGCTCTTGCCCTTGGTCCATTGCCCGCCGCGCTCTGACTGGAAAGCGCGCTCAGAAACATCATTGACGACGCAATAGCCTGCCACGTGGTTGAGCGCTTGAGACTCGGCCACGTATTTTGCACGGGTCCCGATTACGACGCCAAGTTCGACCTCCCAGTCGGTCTTCAACGACCCGCGCGGGATTTCCACATCGTCATTCGGACCGACGACGGCATTCGTCGCCTTCATGAACAGGATCGGCTCTTCCGGCGGTGCCTTTCCGGTTTCCTTTGCGTGGTCGGCATAGTTCAGGCCGACGCAGATGAACTTGCCCGGACGGACAACGCAAGCGCCAATGCGCTGCGGGTCAACCACCGGCAGGGTTGAAAGATCGGTCTGACGGAGGCGGTCGAGTGATGCGTCCGACAGCGCCTCTCCACCGAGATCGCTGAGCATGCCGGAGAGATCGCGGATCTTGCCCTCGGCGTCGAGAATGGCAGGCTTTTCGGCGCCTGCCGGTCCATGGCGAAGGAGTTTCATCAGGCCCGCCGATATCCAACCAGAACACTGTCGTCCACATCCGGAAGATTGACCACGATGTTATCCGGCGTGCGGGTTGTGAGCCACACCAGTTCCTCGGTCGTGGACATATTGACCTCGATATGCGGCCAGTTCGGCGGCACGAAGATGAAGTCGCCTTCTTCCATGTCGATGAATTCCTGCCAGTTCTCGCCGAAATAGATGCGGCCCTTGCCCTTCAGCACATAGCCGCCGGTTTCGGCTTCGCCATGGTGGTGGGGATAGGAGCGATAGCCCGGTTCGTTGGAAACCTTGCCGAACCAGATCTTGGTCGCCGGGGTGTGCTGCGGGCTGACGCCGGAAATACGCACACATCCGCCGGACTGGCCGGTTCCGGTATCTTCCTGACCCTTGCGGGTCACGACGGGCATAACCTTGTTGCTCATGAAATCCTCCTCTAGAACCTGTGTAGATGGCTAGATGTCTAGATAACTAGACATCCTCTGAATGACCTTGATGCTCAGTCCGGCACGACGGCCAGTGCCTGGATCTCGATCTTGGCGCGGTCTTCCATCAGTGCGACTACCTGCACGGCGGCCATGGGCGGGAAGTGGCGCCCTATGATCTCGCGATACACGGCGCCGATCTCTTTCATGCGCGTCTTGTAGGCTTCGCGATCCGTGAAATACCAGGTCATCTGAATCAGGTGTTCCGGCTTGGCATCTGCGGCCGAGAGAACGCTGACAATATTCAACAGCGTCTGCCGCACCTGCTCGACAAAATCGTCGGAATGAAACTCACACTGCTCATCCCAACCGATCTGACCGCCCACCTGAACGATGCGCCCACGGGCGCTGATGCCGTTGGAATAGCCAATCGGCTTGGCCCAGCCTTCCGGCTGGATGATTTCATGCATCATGGGAAGGCTCCAGGTAACGGGTCAGTCCGGCCCTGACATCGTCGGGCCATGGATGAGATTTGTGATCTTCAAGCGAAGTCATCACGATGCGCTGACGCACCGTCCAGATGATGTCGCCGCGGACGGTAACGATGGTTTCAAGGTCCAGCGAGGCGCGGCCAATGGCGCGGACATGCACGGCAAAATCCAGCACATCGCCATAGACGGCGGGCTTCTTGAATTCGAGGTTCAGCGTCACGGTCGGCAAGCCGAGCTTGCGCTCGAACATGATTTCTTTCCATGTCACGCCGAAGGAGGCAAACATTGCCTCGTTCACATCGACCAGCATGGAAAGATAGGCCGGATGATAGGCGATGCCGGTCAGGTCGCAGTCGCCGAACCGCATTGGCTTCGAGATTGTAAAAGGCATGCTTCCTCCCTGTGGCTCAGCCGGACAAGACTTCGCCGCCCGCCACCGCAATGGCCTGGCCGTTGATGGATTGGGACAGGGGCAGCGCGAGCCACGCGACTGTCTCGGCCACTTCTTCCGGCGTGACCAGGCGTCCCTGCGGATTGCTCTTTGTGAACTCGGTCAGCGCCTGCTCTGGCGTGCGCCCTGTCTTGGCCACGATTTCTTCGATGGAGCGGGCAATGATGGGCGTATCGGTAAAGCCGGGGCAGACGGCGTTGACCGTGATGCCCTTCTTCGCCAGTTCCAGCGCAAGCGCCCGTGTCAGGCCCACAACGCCGTGCTTTGCCGCGCAATAGGCCGAGACGTAAGCATAGCCGGTCAGGCCTGCAGTCGAAGCGATGTTGATGATGCGCGCGCCTGCGCCATGGGCTTTCAAATCGGGCAGGACCGCTTGCGTGACGTTGAATACGCCCGTCAGATCGACATTCAGAACCTTCGACCAAAGCTCCAGCCCCGTCTTTTCGAAGGGTGCGCTTGGGGCTTCGCCAGCATTGTTGACGAGAATGGTAACCGGCCCGAAGGCTTCACGTGCCTGCGCAAGCCCTTGTTTGATCGCCTCTGGATCGGTGATATCGAAACCCGAGGCAACCAAAATCCGCTCGTTTCCAAGCCCTTCCGCCAGTGCCTGTAGCGGCTCCCGGCGGCGACCGGCAATCGTCAGTCTTGCGCCACCCTCATGCAGGCGGCGGACGATGGCAGCGCCTATTCCGCTTCCAGCGCCGGTGACCAATACGTGTCTGTTTTCAATGCCAGCCATAGCGGATCACTTCGCCGGTGCCGCAGCGCGTTCGAGGCCGGATTCGTACTGGTACTTGCCGGACATGTACTGCTTCGGCCACGGTACATTCTTCAGGCCAATCTTTGCGGCCTCGTGTAAGGCCCAGGCCGGATCAGCCAGATGTGGACGAGCCACGGCACAGAGATCGGCGCGTCCCGCGGCAATGATGGAATTGGCATGGTCGGCTTCTGAAATTGCGCCCACGGCGATGGTCGGTATGCCGATCTCGTTGCGGATCTTGTCGGAGAACGGCGTCTGGAACAGGCGGCCATAAACCGGCTTCTCTTCCTTCGATACCTGACCGGAGGAGCAATCGATGAGATCGGCACCGGCTTGCTTGAACATTTCCGCAAAAATCGCAGCATCTTCCGGCGTATTTCCACCGTCGGCCCAGTCGTGGCAGGAAAGACGGACGGAGATCGGCTTATCCTGAGGCCAGACCTCGCGAATGGCTTTGAAAACTTCCAGTGGATATCGCGCGCGGTTCTCGTGACTGCCGCCATATTTGTCTTCGCGCCGATTGGTCAGCGGCGAAAGGAACGATGACATCAGGTATCCATGGGCGGCGTGGAACTCCAACCAGTCTGCCCCGGCTTCTGCAGCCCGCTTTGTGGCGGCAACAAAGTCTTCCTTCACGCGGTCCATGTCGGCGCGATCCATCGCCTTCGGCACCTGACTGTGCTTCAGATAGGGCAGGGCGGAGGCTGACAGAAGTGGCCACGCGCCGTCTTCCAGAGGCTGATCTATGCCTTCCCAGGCCAGCTTGGTGGCACCCTTGCGGCCAGCATGGCCGAGCTGGATGCCGATCTTGGCGGCACTGTTGGTGTGCACGAAATCCACGAGGCGCTTCCAGCCAGCGGTCTGCTCATCGCTCCACAGGCCGAGGCATCCGGGCGTGATGCGGGCATCGGGCGAAACGCAGGTCATTTCTGCAAAGATGAGTCCAGCACCGCCAAGGGCGCGGCTTCCCAGGTGAACGAGATGGAAATCGTCCAGCATGCCATCCTTCGCGGAATACATGGCCATGGGCGAGACAACGATGCGGTTTGGCAAGGTCACGTCACGCAGACGGTAGGGCGTGAACATGGGCGGCAGGCAGCGTTCACCTTCCTGCACATTCAAGCCCTGCTTGGCGGCGAACCAACGCTCATAGCCTTCCAACCAGGTTTTGTCGCGCAGGCGAAGGTTCTCGTGGCTGATCCGCTGCGAACGGGTCAGCATGGAATACATGAACTGCTCCGGTTCCAGCGTATCGGCATAACGCGTCCCAACGACTTCGAACCATTCCATGGCGTTGCGGGCAGCGTTCTGAATGCGGGCAACATCAACCCGGCGAATTTCCTCATACGCTTTCAGGACGGCTGGAATGTTCTCCTTGCCGTGCCCGAGCTTCTGGAACTGGTTGGTCAGCTCAATCGCATCGTCGATTGCAAGCTTGGTGCCGGAACCGATGGCGAAATGCGCCGTATGTGCGGCGTCGCCCATCAGAACGACATGGCTGTTGCCGTTGAAGTGGCTCCATTTGCCGCAAATCAGCCGCTGGAAGTTTAGCCATGCTGAACCCCGCATATGCCGGGCATTGGTCATCAAGGACGACCCTTCCAGCGTTTCGGCGAAAAGGTCTTCGCAGAACCTGATCGACTCGTCCTGCGACATCTCACCAAGCTTGTGGGCCTGATAGGCTTCTTCCGTCGTCTCGATGATAAAGGTCGAGGTCTTGTCGTCGAACTTGTAGATATGCGCCTGAAACCAGCCGTGATCCGTCTTGCGGAAATCAAAGGTGAAGGCGTCGAAAAGCTTGTTGGTGCCAAGCCAGATGTAGCGATTGGGACGAACCACGAGATCTGGCTGGAAGACGTCCGAATATTTGGCTCGAATGCGCGAGTTCACGCCATCGGAAGCAATGACGAGGTCGGCATCCGGAAAATCCAGATCGCTTTCCGCCTCGGTCTCGAATTGCAGATTGACGCCGAGCGCTTCGCAGCGAGCCTGCAGAATATTCAAAAGCTTGCGGCGGCCAATGCCGACAAAGCCATGGCCGCTGGTGCGCTGACGCGTGCCCTTGAACAGAACCTCGATGTCGTCCCAATGGTTGAAGGCATCCTGGATTTCGCCAGCGCTTTCAGGATCCCAATGCCGCATGGACTGCATGGTCTGATCCGAAAAGACAACGCCCCAGCCGAAGGTATCATAGGGGCGGTTGCGCTCCACCACCGTCACGTCGTGTTCCGGATGGAATTTCTTCATGAGAAGGCCGAAATAGAGGCCAGCCGGACCTCCGCCGATGCAGACAATCTTCATTGCCGTTCCCTTCATTGTTGACGCAAGTTCATGCACGCCAATTATTTTAAGATTAAAGTATTTGACATTCGTGCATTGTCAACCGGAAAAATCGGTGGCCTATCCTGCATCCTTCGGACATCCCGATATGCTTGAATCTTGAATGATCAAGCTTGACATCGGCTTCATTCATCAGCACTCCGATAGGACGGGGCAGGGGAATCGCATGGTGAATGATATCGAGGCGATTGTTGCGGATACGCAGGAAGGCAAGAAGCTGGAACTGCGCTTATGGCTGCGTCTGCTTTCCACCACCCGCCTCGTTTCGCAGGAAATTCGCCGTCGGCTCAGGCTGGAGTTCAACAGCACGCTGCCGCAGTTCGACGTGCTCTCCCAGCTTTATCGCCAACCCGATGGCCTGCGTCTGGGCGAGCTTTCCCAACTGACCATGGTGACGAACGGCAACATCACGGCGCTTGTCGAGCGGCTTGAAGCGGATGGTATGCTGGTTCGCGAAAGGCTGGGGCAGGATCGGCGTGTGACCGTTGCGAAGCTGACGCCGCGCGGCCGTGAGATCTTCAGCCGTATGGCGCAGGCGCATGAGGCCTGGCTGAAAGAGTTGATGGTGGATGTGGACCCGATCGTTTTGGCCGGGTTGCTGACGCATGTCGGTCAGGTCAAGAATTCCACTATCCGGCACATGAGCCGTGGCGAACTCGAAGACGCCGAGTAATTCCTCCTGCATGTCGTCAGATCAGAGGCTGCTGCGCGAAACCGCGCGTGGCGGCTTGTTCGCGACGACGTGCCACCGTTCAGGAAAAATCATTATAAGCTTAAAAGATTTTTCTTGCCGAGCTTTTGGACCTGTGCCAGTCTTTCCAAAAATCAAAATACGCCACCTGGAAAACCAGCAAGGCGTGCAGACCAAATGTTTGCGAATAGGGGAACTGACATGAATCTGGGTCCAACCGGACACGCGGATACCTTCGCGCGCGACCATCTTCCGCCCTTTGAAGAGTGGCCGGAAATCAATCTGCAGGGCTTTGACTACCCCGAATATCTCAACGCGGCTGTGGAACTCACCGACCGTATGGTGGAGAAAGGGTTCGGCGACCGCGTGGCGCTGATCGGCGTTGGTCGTAAACGCACTTACCGCGAACTGACGGAATGGACCAATCAGCTGGCGCGGGCGCTGATCGAGGATTACGGCCTCCAGCCAGGCAATCGCGTTCTCATCCGCTCCGGCAACAATCCGGCCATGATCGCCTGCTGGCTGGCGGCAACCAAGGCGGGCGCTGTGGTCGTCAATACCATGCCAATGATGCGTTCGGGCGAATTGCTGAAATATCTCGAAAAGGCGGAAATTTCGCTGGCTCTGTGCGACCATCGGCTGATGGATGAGCTGGTGGAGGCGGGTAGCCAGAGCCAGTTCCTCAAGCGCATCGTCTCCTTCGACGGAACCGACGGCCATGATGGCGAACTGGACCGGGCGGCCCTAGCCAAGTCCAGGGAATTTGCCGCCGTTGAAACAGGGCGTGATGATGTGGCCTTGCTGGGCTTCACGTCCGGTTCAACCGGCATCCCCAAGGCTACGATGCACTTTCACCGCGATATCCTCATCATCGCAGATGCCTATGCGAAGGAAGTGCTGCAGGTTCAGCCGGAGGATGTCTTTGTCGGTTCGCCACCGATTGCCTTCACATTCGGTCTCGGTGGCCTCGTGGTCTTTCCGCTTCGTTTCGGCGCCTGCGGTGTGCTTCTTGAGAACGCCGCACCCACCAAAATGCCGGAGATCATTCAGGAACATCAGGCCACGATCTGCTTCACGGCGCCGACGGCCTATCGCGCCATGCTGGCGGCGATGGATGGTGGGGCAGATCTCTCATCGCTGCGTATTGCAGTATCCGCCGGGGAAACCCTGCCGGGTCCTGTGTTCGAAGAATGGACACGCAAGACCGGTAAACCGATCCTCGATGGTATCGGCGCTACCGAGATGCTGCATGTTTTCATCTCCAACCGGCTAGGAGAGGGCAGGCCTGCCTGCACCGGACGCCCGCTCAGTGGCTATGAGGCGATCATCGTCGACGACTCGATGAACGAGGTGCCGCGCGGCACGGTGGGCAAGCTCGCCGTGCGCGGGCCGATTGGTTGCCGCTATCTCGCCGATACGCGTCAGAAGGATTATGTCCGGGGCGGCTGGAATCTGACCGGCGATGCTTTCTATCAGGACGAAGAGGGCTATTTCCACTTTGCGGCCCGAGCCGACGACATGATCGTATCTGCTGGCTACAATATTGCGGGCCCAGAGGTCGAAGCAGCACTTCTCAAGCATGATGCCGTTGCCGAATGCGCGGTGATCGGCGTTCCGGACGAAACACGCGGCATGATCGTTCAGGCCCATGTCGTGCTGGCGCAGGGCTTCAGCGGTGATGACGTGTTGACGAAGCATTTGCAGGAGCATGTGAAGTCCATCATCGCCCCTTACAAATACCCTCGCTCGATCATCTTTACGGAAGCTCTGCCCAAAACGGAGTCCGGCAAGATCCAGCGGTTCCGTTTGCGCAGTGCAGCAGCAGCGCCGCAAATATCGGCGCAAGCGGTCTGACCTCGGCCTCGATTAACGATTGGCATTTGTCTTTTCCGCGCAAATGATCGACATCACGTCTCGATCAGAGGCAAGGGGCAGACACAGTGACCGACAAAAGCCAAACGGCGCGTGCTTTCACCGTGGAAAGCCGGGATGTACTGCGCATCTCGCTTCCCATGATGATCGCCTATCTATCGACGCCCTTGGCCGGGTTGATCGCGACGGGCGTGATCGCCCAGCTTGGCGACGAAAATCTGGTTGGAGGCGTTGCCCTCGCCTCCGTCATTTTCGACGTGATGTTCACGACATTCAATTTCCTGCGCGCCGCGACGACCGGTTTCACGGCGCAGGCCGTTGGGGCTGGCAGCAAGCTTGACGAAAACCGGATGCTGGCGAGCGGCTTGATCATTGCGCTTGTGTCCGGCCTGCTTCTTCTTCTGGTGCAAGGTCCGCTTGGAGCCTTCAGTCTTGGCGTGCTGGGTGCCGAGGGCGCCGTGGCCGAAGCTGCCGCCATCTATTTTCACTGGCGTATATGGTCGGCACCGCTTGTGCTCTTCAATTTCGTCGCCTTCGGCTGGATCATCGGTCGTGGAGAGGCGATGTGGAGCATGATTCTGCAAACTCTCCTGAACGTCCTGAATGCGGGGATCAGCTATTACTCCGTGATGCGGCTTGGTTGGGGCGTGGAAGGCGTGGCGATTGCCGCGCTCGTGGCGGAAGGTGCAACGGCGCTTCTCGGAGGCATCCTCATTCTGGTCAAGACAGACCGGCTGGCCTGGGAGCTTCCGGGGCTGAAAAGCTTTCAGCGATCCTTCTCCGTCAATGGCGACATGATGATCCGGTCCTTTGCATTGCTGATCGGCCTGTCTTTCTTCACACGCCAGAGCGGAACGCTGGGGATCGATATTCTTGCGGCAAATACGATCCTGCTGCGCTACTATTTCTTCGGCGTCGCGTTTCTGGATGGTGTGGCGACTGCGGCAGAACAACTGGCCGGCAAGGCGGTGGGTGCCCGCTACCGCCCGGCCTTTGATCAGGTTATTCGTCTCACGACCATCTGGGGTCTCGTCTTTGCAGTGATTGTTTCTCTAGCCTTTATGCTGAGTGCAGGCTGGGTGATCGATGTGCTGGCACCCACTGGAAACGTCGCCGCCCTCGCGCACGCCTATCTTCCCTACATGCTGGCCTTGCCAATTCTCGGTGTCATCGCGTTCCAGATGGATGGCGTCTACATCGGTGCCACATGGTCACGGCAGATGCGCAATCTCATGGTTGCCTCGCTGGCGACCTACATTCTGACCTGGGCTGTGCTGCAGCCGCTTTTCGGCAATCACGGTCTGTGGATGGCTCTTCTCGTCTTCCAAAGTGCACGAAGCATTGCCTTTCGCCTGATGCTGCCGAGGCTTGCCGATCGTACGTTCGGCTGATCTGGGCGGTCTTTATGTTTTCCTTACATGAGGCAGCATTCTTCCCAATCGAAACCTGACGGGTTCAGCGCCTAATCATTCTCCTGCATCAACAGGAGAATAGCGATGCTCGATTTCATCTTCCTCGTGCTGGGTTGCGGCACGCTTGGCGTGCTGGCGCTCTATGCCCGCGCGCTCGACCGGCTGTGAGGTCCAACCCATGCTGGAACCCCTTTTCGGCCTTCTCGTCGCTCTCGCTCTCGGCGTCTATCTCGTCGTTACGCTGCTGCGTCCCGAACGCTTCTGATTTCCCAGGAGAAGTCTCATGACAATCGTCGGGTGGCTGCAGATCAGCCTCCTTTTCCTATTCGTCGCCATCGCCATCAAGCCGCTGGGTGTCTACATGGCGCAGGTTTTCGAGGGCGAGCGTAATCTCGCGACCAAACTCGGCGGCCCTTTCGAGCGCGGTTTCTATCGTCTGGCCGGTATCAACCCGGACAAGGAGCAGGGCTGGCTGTCTTATACGCTCGCCATGCTCGCCTTCTCGCTCGCAGGCTTCGTCTCGCTTTACGCCATCCTGCGCCTGCAAGCCTATCTGCCGCTCAATCCGCAGGGTTTTCCGGCGGTTCCGGCAGATCTGGCGTTCAACACGGCTGTGTCCTTCGTGACCAACACCAACTGGCAGAACTATGCCGGTGAGGCGGTGATGAGCCATTTCAGCCAGATGGCGGGCCTTACGGTTCACAACTTCCTGTCGGCTGCCACCGGCATGGCGCTTGCGATGGCGGTGACCCGCGCGCTGGCTCGCTCCAAGGTTTCCACGCTTGGAAATTTCTGGGTCGATTTGACCCGCGCCACGCTTTACGTTCTTCTGCCCATCGCATTCATCATCGCGCTTGGCTTCGTGGCGATGGGCCTTCCACAGACGCTGGATGCCTCTGCGACCGCAACCACTCTGGAAGGTGCCCAACAGGTCATTTCCCTCGGTCCCGTTGCGTCTCAGGAAGCCATCAAGCAGCTTGGCACGAACGGCGGTGGCTTTTTCAATGCGAACGCTGCACATCCGTTCGAGAATCCGACGGCCTGGTCCAACTACCTCAACATTTTTTCCATGCTCTCGTTGTCCGCCGCGATCGTCTACACGTTCGGGCGAATGGTCGGGAACAGGCGTCAGGGCTGGGCCTTGATCACGGCCATGGCGGTTCTCTTGATCGCTGGTGTCGCCGTGACCTACTGGGCAGAAGCCGCTGGCAATCCCATCCTGACCAGTCTCGGCGTCGATGCTGCGCAAGGCAACTTGGAAGGCAAGGAAGTTCGCTTTGGCCAAGCCATGACGGCGCTTTACGCGGCCGTGACCACAGGCCTGTCGGATGGTGGCGTCAACGGTATGCACGGCTCCTTCACGGGTCTCGGCGGTCTCGTACCCATGTTCCTGATCCAGCTTGGCGAAGTTCTGCCGGGCGGCGTCGGCTCCGGTCTTTATGGCATGCTCGTCTTTGCGCTTCTTTCCGTCTTCGTCGCGGGGCTGATGGTTGGCCGGACACCGGAGTTCCTGGGCAAGAAGATCGAAGGCCGCGAAATGAAATTTGCCATGCTGGCGGTTCTTATCCTGCCACTGGTGATCCTTGGCTTCACGGCGATCTCGGTCATGCTGCCGTTTGCGGTGGCAAGCATCGGAACCGCGGGCCCACACGGGCTCTCGGAAATTCTCTACGCCTACACGTCTGCTGCCGGGAACAACGGCTCTGCCTTCGGTGGCCTTTCCGGCAATACGCTCTGGTACAACTCGACGCTCGGCATCGCCATGCTGCTCGGTCGTTTCGCCTATGTCATTCCTGTCATGGCCATCGCGGGCTCGCTTGCCGCCAAGGTCAAGACACCGGCGTCCGCAGGAACTTTTCCAACCGATGGCCCGCTTTTCGTTGGCCTGCTGATCGGGATCATCCTGATCCTGGGAGGTTTGCAGTTCTTTCCGGCGCTCGCACTCGGTCCCATCGTCGAGCATTTCGCAATGCTTGCTGGCCAAACTTTCTGAGGAAACAACCATGTCAAAGGATCATAAGGCGCAGAGCCTTCTCGACCCTGCCATTCTTCTGCCAGCCATGCGGGATTCCGTTTTGAAACTGAACCCGCGGCAATTGCTGCGTAACCCGGTCATCTTCGTCACTGAGGCGGTGGCTGCAGTCGTTACCATCCTGTTTCTCCGTGATCTGGCGGTTGGAAACGGGCAGGCCGGGTTCTCCGGGCAGATTGCCGCCTGGCTTTGGTTCACGGTGCTGTTTGCAACATTCGCGGAAGCCGTTGCAGAAGGCCGGGGCCGCGCCCAGGCGGAAAGCCTGAAGAAAACCAAATCCGAAATGACGGCCCGGCGCCTGACATCGAACGGTGGCGAGGAAAGCGTTGCCGCGACCAGCCTCAAGGTTGACGACATCGTGCTCGTCGCAGCGGGTGAACTCATTCCCGGCGATGGCGAGGTCATTGAAGGGGTTGCATCGGTTAACGAGAGTGCGATCACTGGCGAATCCGCGCCCGTGATCCGCGAATCCGGTGGCGATCGTTCCGCCGTGACGGGAGGGACGCAGGTGCTTTCCGACGAGTTGCGGATCAGGATTACCGTCGCGCCCGGTTCATCCTTCGTCGATCGCATGATTGCACTCATCGAAGGGGCGCAACGCCAGAAGACGCCGAATGAAATCGCGCTCTCGATTCTCTTGTCAGGTTTGACACTGATCTTCCTGCTTGTCTGTGTCGCGATCTGGGGGCTGGCGGGCTATTCGGCGACGATCCTCTCCATCACCGTTCTTTCGGCGCTCCTGGTGACGCTGATACCGACGACGATTGGCGGGCTTTTGTCGGCCATCGGCATTGCGGGCATGGATCGTCTGGTCCGTTTCAACGTCATTGCAACGTCCGGACGTGCGGTAGAGGCGGCGGGCGATGTCGATACGCTACTCCTGGACAAGACCGGAACCATCACCTTCGGCAATCGCATGGCCAGTGATTTTCTTGCGGCCCCCGGTGTGACACAGCAACAGCTTGCCGAAGCCGCCCTGCTGGCCAGCCTTGCCGATGAAACACCTGAAGGCCGTTCCATCGTCGCGCTTGCGACGGGTGAGTTCGGGATTGCTATGCCAGAGCAGCGGTTCGACGAGATCATTGCATTCACCGCCGAAACACGGCTTTCGGGCGTTGATCGGGATGGTCGAAGACTTCGAAAGGGTGCCGTCGATTCCATCCTCAAATTTGCCGGTGTGACGGATGCCGAGGCTCCGGCGGAGTTCCGCCGCGCGGTCGACATGATCGCACGAAGCGGCGGCACGCCGCTGGCTGTTGCAGACGGCAACAGGCTGCTGGGCGCCATCCATCTGAAGGACGTCATCAAGCCTGGCATCAAGGAGCGTTTCGCAGCTTTGCGCGCCATGGGTATCCGTACGGTCATGGTCACCGGCGACAATCCAGTCACCGCCGCAGCCATCGCGTCAGAAGCAGGCGTGGATGATTACATCGCTCAGGCAACGCCGGAAGATAAGCTGAACTACATCCGACGCGAGCAGCAGGGCGGTCGTTTGATTGCCATGTGCGGCGATGGCACGAACGATGCCCCAGCGCTTGCGCAGGCCGATGTGGGTGTTGCCATGCAGACCGGAACACAGGCTGCGCGCGAAGCCGCCAACATGGTGGATCTTGATTCAAGTCCGACCAAGCTCATCGAGATCGTGGAGATCGGCAAGCAATTGCTGATGACCCGCGGGGCGCTGACGACGTTTTCCATTGCCAATGACGTGGCGAAATACTTCGCCATCATCCCGGCGCTTTTCGTCGCAACCTATCCGGCCCTCGGCGCGCTGAATGTCATGGGGCTGGCCTCTCCGCAATCGGCCATTCTCTCCGCCGTCATCTTCAATGCGCTCATCATCATTGCGCTGATCCCGCTCGCCCTGCGCGGTGTTACCTATCGGCCGTCCGGTGCCGCAAGTGTGCTGCGACGCAACCTGCTGGTCTACGGGCTGGGTGGGTTGATCCTGCCCTTCATCGGCATCAAGGCAATCGA
Organism: Rhizobium sp. Root149; assembly: GCF_001427345.1. Classification (NCBI taxonomy): domain Bacteria; kingdom Pseudomonadati; phylum Pseudomonadota; class Alphaproteobacteria; order Hyphomicrobiales; family Rhizobiaceae; genus Rhizobium; species Rhizobium sp. Root149. The sequence continues at coordinate 63,660 of NZ_LMGD01000024.1, read as the reverse complement.
TGTTGCCGTCAGCGCGCTTCATCTGGTGTAAACATGATCAACCATCTCAGACCTGCAATCACTCTTCTGTTCCTCCTGACACTGGTGACGGGACTTGCCTATCCGCTGGCTGTCACCGGCATAGGTCGGGCTCTGCTTCCACAACAGGCGCAGGGGAGCCTGATCGAGCGCAACGGTCAGATCGTCGGCTCGCGGCTGATCGGTCAGAATTTCACGAGCGACCGCTATTTCTGGCCGCGTCCATCTGCCACGAGCCCGGATCCCTATTCGGCCTCGGCGTCCGGTGGTTCGAACCTCGGTACGACCTCCGCCAAGCTGAAGGGTCGTGTCGACGCGGATGTGAAGCGGCTCAGTGCGGCGGGCATTGCCTCACCGGTTCCCGCCGATGCGGTGACCACGTCCGGCTCCGGGCTCGATCCGCATATTTCCCCGGACTATGCTGCAGCGCAGGTGGCACGCGTTGCCAAGGCGCGTGGCGTCAATGAAGCCGACCTGAAGGGTCTGCTTTCGCGACTGTCCGAAGGTCGCGACCTGGGATTTGTCGGTGAACCGCGTGTCAATGTGCTAGAGCTTAATCTGGCTCTTGATGAAATGAAGTCCTGAGAATCGACAGAGACGAAGACGAATGACGGACGACGATCGCGGCGATCCGCGCCGCCCTGACCCCGATGCACTGCTTGCCCTGGCGGATAAGGACCGCCGGGGCAAGCTCATCGTTTTTCTGGGGGCGGCACCCGGCGTGGGCAAGACCTATGCCATGCTTTCCAGAGCAAGAAGGCTGCGTGCCGATGGTGTCGATGTTGTCGTCGGTCTGGTGGAAACCCATGGCCGAAGCGAGACCGCAGCGCTTGTGGACGATCTGGAAGTCTTGCCCCGCCGTCGCATCAGCCATCGGGGCCGAGTATTGGAAGAGTTCGATCTCGATGCTGCGCTCGCCCGAAAGCCGGCGATCATTATCGTGGATGAGCTTGCGCATTCGAACCCGGAGGGTAGCCGCCACCCCAAGCGCTATCAGGACATAGAAGAGCTCAGGGCTGCCGGTATTGAGGTCTGGACTGCGCTGAATATCCAGCATCTGGAAAGCCTTGCGGATCTGGTGGGCCAGATTACAGGCATCGTCGTGCGCGAGCGCGTGCCTGATATCGTGCTGAAGCGGGCCGACGATGTTCTGCTGGTAGATCTGCCGCCGACGGAGCTCATACAACGGCTGAAGGAGGGAAAGGTCTACCTGCCGGAAAGCGCAAGCCGTGCGGTTGACCGATTTTTCCGCCTCGGCAATCTGACGGCTCTGCGCGAGCTGGCCCTGCGTCGGACCGCTGACCGTGTGGATGATCAGATGGTTGATTATCTGCGGCAGAACGCAATCGATGGACCATGGGCCACGGGTGAGCGGCTGATTGTCTGTGTCGGAGCAGATGAGCTGTCAGCCAGGGTGGTTCGGGTCGCCAGCCGCCTTGCGTCCGGTCTGAACGCGCCGTGGATCGTCGTATCCATCGAGAGGGCCGACCGTGAACTGGAGACAGCGGATACGCTGCGCCAGTTGGAAGCGTTGTTTCGCCTGGCGGAACAACTGGGTGCGGAAACGCGCCGGGTGATCGGTCAGGATTATGTCGAAGAAATCCTGAAACTTGCCAAGCGGGAGCATGCAACGCAGATTGTTGTCGGCGTGCGCAAGCGAGGCGGCCTTTCGCGTCTTCTCAAACGCTCCTTGCCGGATGAACTTGCGAGGCGTGCAGCCGGGATCGGCGTTCATTTTGTAACGGCCGATCGACAGGAAAAAGCGGCCAGGAAAATTCCGCTTCCTGCGCTCTCCGTGGTAGGATTGCCGCGCTCTACTATGATAGCGGCCTCGTTCGTGGCGGTCGCAACGTCAATCGGCAAGCTGATCGACACGATCATCTATCTGCCCAATATCTCGCTCGTCTTCCTGTTGGGCGTTCTTGGCTCGGCGGCAATCGGAGGCTATGTGTCAGCCCTGATCGCGGCCTCCCTTTCGACGCTCGCCTATAATTTCTTCTTCATCGACCCTCTGTATACCTTCACGATTGCAGCGCCGCATGAGGTGTTCGCTCTCTTTGTCTTCCTAGCCGTTGCCATCATCTCCGGCGGATTTGCCTCCCGGATCCGCGAACAGGCCAATGTCGCGGGAACCCGTGCGACCGCCCTGCAATCGCTCTATGATTTTTCACGCAAGCTTGCGGGTACAGACAAGCGCGATGATGCGATCTGGCTCGCCGTGTCGCAACTTCAGGCCAGCCTCAAGCGGCCAGTTGTCTTCCTGACCTTGTCTGCGGGAGAGCTGAGCGTCACGGCGGCTTGGCCGCCCGATACAGAACTGGACGTGACCGACATGGCTGCGGCGCGTTGGGCGGAAGCGAAACGAGAGGCCGCGGGTCATGCGACCGGCACATTGCCAAACAGCCGTTTTCAGTTTCGCCCGCTTCTTGGCCCTCATGGCATCGTGGGCGTGTGCGGCATCGCCTATGACAAGGATGATGTCGATCCGGCATCGGAGCGATCGCTGTCGGCGGTGCTGGATCAGACAGCCATCGCGCTCGATCGCGCCCGTCTCTCCGAAGAAACAATCCAGCAGGCAGCGCAGCTTGAAGGCGAGCGCTACAGGGAAGCTCTTTTATCGTCCATTTCTCACGACCTGCGCACGCCGCTCGCCACGATCACCGGATCAGCCAGCAGTCTGATCGAGCTGGGCGACAAAATGAATCCAGAATCGCGACGGGATCTTCTGCAATCCATAGAGGAAGAATCGCAGCGGATGAGCCGCTTTGTGGCAAACCTGCTCGACATGACCCGGATCGAGGCGGGAAGCCTGAAACCGAAGCAGGACTGGGTGGATGTGGCGGACGTCGTACATTCTACCGTGGAACGCACGCGCAGATATGCCCCCAACCGCCAGATCGAGACACGGGTGGCGCCCACCCTTTCGCTCATCCGGGGCGACAGCGTGCTTCTGGGACAGGTTCTTTTCAACCTGCTCGACAATGCGATCAAATATGGTGGCAACGAACCTGTTGCCGTCTATGTCCGTCAGGATGACGACGAGATCGTCATCTCTGTGACCGATCTCGGGCGCGGAATTCCCGCCGAGGAACTGGAGCGCGTCTTTGAAAAATTCTATCGCCGTGGCAAGGCCGATGGCAGGGCGCCCGGCACAGGTCTCGGTCTCTCGATTGCGCGGGGTTTCGTACACGCGATGAATGGCACGATCCATGCCGAGAGCCCGGCTATACGCAAAAGGGGAACGCGGATCGTGATGCGGTTCCCTGTGGCGGGTAATGCAGATATGGTCGAGGCATGAACCTTTCGCGCATTCTTGTCGTCGACGACGAACCCCAAATCCAGCGCTTTCTGAGGCCTGCGTTGACAGCAGCCGGCTATGACGTTCTGGAGGCTGTCAATGGCACCGAGGCGCTGAAGGCCGCAGCCACGCAGGCTCCGGATCTCATAATTCTCGATCTTGGTCTTCCCGATATGGACGGCAAGGATGTTGTGACGAGCCTTCGCGGCTGGAGCGACGTTCCGATCATCATCCTGTCGGCGCGCGACAGGGAGAGCGAAAAGATTCTGGCGCTTGATCTCGGTGCCGACGATTATGTCGAGAAGCCCTTCCGCATCGGTGAACTGACGGCGCGTATTCGCACAGCACTTCGCCACAGGAACAGGCCGGACGCAATTCCGGCCATTTTGGAGGCGGACGGTCTGCGCATCGACCCTGTGCGGCGTCAGATCACGCGCGGCGAGGACATAATCCACCTGACTCCGAAGGAATATGATCTGTTGATCCTTCTGGTGCGCCACGCAGGTAAAGTTGTGACCCATCGAACGCTTCTGACGGCGGTATGGGGGCCGGCCCATGGTGACGATCTGCATTATCTGCGCGTCTTCATCGGTCAGTTGCGGCAAAAGATCGAACGCGATCCAGCCGAACCTCGCATCGTTCAGACGGAACCAGGCGTCGGTTACCGGTTGATCGCGGAAGGATAAGGCGCACGCATTATGGAAGACCAAAGCGTGCGACTTTGAAAAATAACAACGCGATATCAGAGACATAAAACTTATAAAGAACGAATATGGGTGCATCGCTTGACGTAATGTTATCGATAACATAGTGTTTGAACATGAGCTTTGGGAGGAGCTGATGAACGACGAAACGCTGCTGGAATTCCGGAATGTTTCAAAGGTCTTCGGCGGGACCAAAGCGCTGACGGATGTCTCGCTGGACCTGCGCAAAGGCGAAATTCTGGCGCTTCTTGGCGAAAACGGCGCCGGCAAATCCACGCTGATCAAGACTCTGGCCGGGATTTTCAAGCCAGATGGCGGCGAGATCCTGTTTCGCGGCCAGCCCTATAGCCATCGCCCGCCCAAGCCCAATGAGCGCCAGCCGGTTGCCTTCATCCATCAGGATCTGGGTTTGATCGAATGGATGACTGTCGGCGAGAATGTGGGATTGGCCCAGGGTTTTTCGATGCGCCGAAAGCTCATCGATTGGCGCGCCACGGAGCGGCGTACCGCGGAAGCGCTTAAGCTGGTCGGCTGTGATTTCGATCCATCGACACGCGTCCAGAACCTGACCAGAACGGAAAAATCGCTCGTTGCCATTGCCCGTGCATTGGCTGTCGAGGCTGATATTCTCGTGCTCGATGAGCCGACGGCCAGTCTGCCTGCCAACGAAGTGGAGCGGCTTTTCAACGCCATCCGTCCGCTCAAGGAACGTGGCGTTGCCATGATCTATGTTTCTCATCGTCTGGATGAAATCTTCCGTATCGCGGATCGCGTTGCCGTGTTGAGAGATGGTCGCCTTGTCGGCCAGACGCCCGTTCAGCAAACCAATCCGGACGAGTTGATCCGCATGATCGTCGGTCGCAAGGCCGACCAGCTTTTCACGAAAGCGGAGCACAAGGCGGGCAAGACGCTTGTGTATGTCCGCAACCTGATGTGCAGCGGTGCGGGACCAGTAAGCTTCGACCTTCGAGAGGGCGAATTGCTGGGTCTTGTCGGGCTTCGCGGAGCGGGGCAGGAATTGATCGGACGCGCGCTTTTCGGATGTGAGGCCTATCGCGGCGATGTCCGTATTCATGGCGAGACGCCCGATCTCTCGAGTACGGTCACGGCGATCAAGTCCGGCATCGGGCTTATTGCCAGAGACCGAACGGAAGAGTCGGTCGCATTGTCGCTGTCGCTGCGGGAAAACACCTACATCAATCCATCCGCCTCCGGACGGGGTCTCTTCACCTTCAAGACACCTGGCGACGAGGCCCGCGAGGCGGCGACGCTGGGAGATAAGGTCGGCCTGCGGCCCAACGATCAGAGCCTTGCGATCGAAGCGCTTTCCGGGGGCAACCAGCAGAAGGTTGTCGTCGGGCGCTGGCTGGCGACAAACCGAAAGCTGTTGATTGCCGAAGATCCGACAGCCGGCGTCGATGTGGGCGCCAAGGCTGATATCTATCGCCTGATCGCCTCCGCCGTCGAGTCCGGCCTGGCGGTTCTCGTCATCTCGACGGACTTCGAAGAAATCGCCCACATTTGCCACCGTGCCCTCATCTTCTCCCGTGGACAGATCGTCCGCGAGCTGTCTGGCACCGATCTCACAACATCCGCCGTCATTGCAGCGGCATCCGCATCCGAAGCGGCCTGAAAGGGGAGGAACCGCCTTGAACTCCATCCAGTCGACGGCGCTTGAGCCGACCAAAACAGAACTCGCCGGGTTGAACCGTCTCGAGAAAGCACAGCGCCTTCTACCGGTTTATGGTCTGGTGATCCTGACCGCACTGCTGATCGTGCTCTTCTCGCTGCTGCTGCCGGATACGTTTCCGACAATCCTGAACCTGCGCTCGATCATTGCAGCGAAGACCATCATTGCCATTCTTTCGTTGGCCGCGATGATCCCGATGGCCTGCGGGCGCATTGATCTCACCATCGGCTACGGCATCGTGCTCTGGCACATTCTGGCGATCAGCCTGCAGACAATGTATGGTTTTCCATGGCCGGTCGCGGTGCTTGTCGTTCTGGCGCTTGGGGCATTCACCGGCCTTCTCAACGGTATTCTCGTTGAAGTAGCGAAGATCGACAGCTTCATTGCGACACTCGGGACAGGCACGGTGATCTACGCGCTGGCGCTGTGGCATACGGGTGGACGTCAGATGATCGGTGTGCTGCCAGAAGGCTTCTATACTCTGAACAGCACGATGTTTCTCGGGCTGCCGATCACCGGTTTCTATGTGCTGGTGCTGGCCGTCGCCATGTGGATCATCCTCGAATATACGCCGGTTGGCCGCTATCTCTATGCGATTGGTGCCAACCCGAAAGCGGCGGCGCTGAACGGCATTCCGGTTCGCCGCTTCGTCATGGCCGCTTTCATCGCGTCGGGAACACTGTCGGCAATCGCAGGTGTTCTCCTGGCATCCAAGCTGCGAATCGGTCAGGCGAGCGTGGGTCTGGAATATCTGCTGCCAGCACTCGTTGGTGCCTTCCTCGGGTCGACGACCATCAAGCCGGGCCGCGTCAATGTCTGGGGAACGATGATTGGCGTTATCATTCTGGCCGTCGGCATTGCCGGTATCCAGCAATTTGGCGGATCGTTCTTCGTGGAGCCGCTGTTCAATGGCGTCACGCTTCTCGTCGCCATCGGAATCGCAGGATATGCGCAGCGCAGGAAGGGCTTCGCCGCAAAGGCACCGCCAGCCGAGCCCGCAAAGACAACAGCATCCAATTGAATTCAACGCGTAAAGTTTCTCGTGGGAGGAGAATAACATGAAGCGCAGACATTTTCTTCAGCTGACGACTGCCCTTGGCATGGTTGTCATGGCCGGTCCCGCATTGGCCGATGCCATGGCAGATGCGAAAGCCATGGTCGCGAAATATGCGAGCAAGGTCGAGAAATGGGATGGCCCGACAACGGGGCCGAAGGCACAAGCGTCCAAGACCATCGTTATCCTCGCCGCCGATATGAAGAACGGCGGTATTCTGGGTGTTACTAACGGCATCCAGGAGGCAGCAAAGGCAATCGGCTGGAAGGTGACTGTTCTTGACGGTGCAGGCTCGATCGACGGCCGCACCGCCGCTTTCGGTCAGGCCATGACGCTCAAGCCGGATGGCATCATTATCAACGGCTTCGATGCTGTGGAGCAGAAGCCAGCCATGGAAGCCGCCAAGAAGGCCAAACTGCCCATGGTCTCCTGGCACGCTGCATCTGCTGTCGGGCCGGTTGACGAAGTCGGAGTATTTGCCAACGTTACCACGGACGCCATGGAAGTGTCGAAAGCGGCTGCCAACTGGGCCTTTGTTGATGCAGCCGGCAAGCCGGGCGTCGTCATCTTCACAGACTCCACCTATGCCATCGCGATTGCCAAGGCGGACCGCATGAAGCAGGAGATCGAAAAGCTCGGCGGAACCGTTCTCGAATATGTCGATACACCCATTGCCGAAACATCCCAGCGTATGCCGCAGCTGACGACGACGCTTCTGCAGAAATACGGGGCGAAGTGGACGCATTCGCTGGCGATCAACGATATCTATTTCGACTTCATGGGCCCATCACTGGCAGCGGTCGGCATCAAGGGTGATGGCGCGCCGAAGGCGGTTGCAGCTGGCGATGGTTCGGAAGGCGCTTACCAGCGTATCCGTGCAAAGCAGTATCAGGCAGTGACCGTGGCCGAGCCGCTGAACCTTCAGGGCTGGCAGTTGGTGGACGAGTTGAACCGTGCGCTCGCAGGCGAAAAATGGTCTGGTTACGTTTCGCCGCTGCATGTGGTGACGACGCAGAATGTCGAATTCGACGGTGGCCCGAAGAATACGTTCGACCCGGATAACGGCTATCGCGACGCCTACAAGAAGATCTGGGGCAAATAAGCAAAGCTTGCAGCCTTACCTCCTGCCTGGCGCGGTCCTTCAAGTGGATCGCGCCTTTTTTGATTTCCATGAGATTGTCGTAAATCAGCGGGTGCTCTCGCGAACGATCAGTTGAGGCTTGATGAGCACATCGCCCACATCCTGCTTGCCGTCGAGAATATCCAGAAGCAGGGAGCCGGTCCTGCGCCCGATATCGCGCGCGTGCGCATCGATCGTGGTGAGTGTCGGCACGCAAATGCTGCCGATTTCATAGGCGCCGAAGCCGCCGATCGAGATGTCCTCCGGCACGCGCAGGCCGCGCCGTTGACATTCGGTCAAGGCACCGAAGGCGGAGAGATCCGACACGCAGATCACGGCTTCAGTGTCGGGAAACTGTTCCAGAAGCCGCGCCATGGCATTGGCGCCTTCCCGCATGGAAATGGGCGGTGGGCCGGCTGCAATCAGCCGGGACGTATCGAGCCCGTGTTGGCGCATGGCTTCCAGAAAGCCCTGGCGTCTGTCGCTGCCGCGCGTATCGCGCCCCACATCGCCGCCGATGAAAGCGATACGGCTATAGCCTGAGCGAACGAGATGATCCACCATGCCGCGCACCACACCGGCGTTTGAAAAGCCCACGAAGTGACCGATAGGCTCAGCGGGAACATCCCATGTTTCGATTACGGGAATGGGCGCGTTTTCCAGCAGTTTGCGGGCGCGCGCGGTGTGTTTTCCGCCCGTCACCACAATGGCTTCCGGTTTACGACGCAGCAGTTGCTCGATCAGCCGCTCTTCTTCCTGCATGTCGTAATTGGTGTAACCGAGCAGGATCTGCATGTTGCGGGCAGCAAGCGTTTCGGAAAGTCCGCCCACCGTATCGGCAAAGTTGGCATTGTTGATCGAAGGGATCGTGACGGCCACAAAGTCGGTTTTCTGTGAGCGCAGGTTCGACGCCGTGGCATCGAACACATAGCCCAGATCTTCTGCGGCTTTCAGGATGGCGTCCCGCGTTTCCTTGCTGATGAGGCTGTCCGTCTTGAACGCACGCGAAACCGTCATCGGCGAAACGCCGGTGACGCGCGCGATGTCCGCCATGGTGGGCGGTTTACGGATCTGGCTCATCAAACGCCTTTGTTATCGATACCATCCAACTAGAGCCTGTTTATTGAACCGGCGCAAGTGGAGGTGGCGGGTAACACCGATGATCCGTCAATCAAAGCGGAAATTCGTTGGCCAGCGTCACATGATGATGAATGCGGCCATCGAAGAAACGTGACAGCACGCTTTCAGTCGCGGCCCGCGCTTCGGTTCGCACAGGACTTGCCAGCGCCTGTTCGACGGCTTCGATGCTGGGATAATTGACGGCAAGGATCATCGGGAATTCCGGCGCGCCATCATCTCTGGCTTCCGCGAAGGACACCCGCACATCAAGCGCGCCTGGAAACTGCTTCCACTTCGGCAAGATTTCATCCATCACAGCGGCGCGAAAGGCTTCCGTTTGGCCCGGTTTTACAGTGCCTTCAAACAAGGCATAGCGCGTAATCATGGCGAAATCTCCCTCTTCGCTCCCGTGAAAAATTCCATCAGCGCTGCCTGATCCTCGCCGCCAAGTCCGGCAGCCGTCAGCATGCGGTGCACCTCCGCACACACGGCGGTCAGCGGCATGGCGGTGTTGGTGCGGCGAGCGAGATCCTGCGCGCCGTTCAGATCTTTCACCATATTGTCGATGCGACCGGTGCGCCGATAATCCTTGGTCACGAAGCGCGGCATATATTCCTGCAGGATGGCGCTGTCAGCACGTCCGCCCTTGAGCGCCTGCGGAATCTTGGCAGCATTGACCCCGGCATCCAGCGCCAGCTGCGTGGCCTCGGCCACAGCCAGAAAGTTCAAGCCGCACAGCACCTGATTGATGAGCTTTGTTGTCTGCCCTGCCCCAACCGGCCCCATATGGGTGTAGTTGGAGGAAACATGGCAGAGAACCTTGTGGGCATCGCTCACATCCTGCTCGCTGCCGCCCGCCATCAGCGTCAACTGACCAATGAGGGCTTTCGGTGCGCCGCCGGAAAGCGGGCTATCCACCCAGCGCAAGCCCTTTTCAGCCGCCTCTGCCGCGAGTTCCTTTGTCGCGTCCGGGTCGATGGACGACATGTCGATGATAAGGGTGCCGGGAGCCGCGCCTGCCGCGACACCCTTGTCGCCAAATACCGCCAGCCGAACAATCTTTGGCGCATTGAGGCTGAGGATGACGAAATCCGAAACGGACGCGGCTTGCGCCGCACTGGCAGCACGCTTGGCGCCAAAGGCCTCAAGTGCTGCGATCTTGGCCGGGTCCGGGTCGAACACCGTCAAATGCTGACCCGTCTCGGCAAGGCGCTGACCGATCGCCCCACCCATTGCGCCTGCGCCGATCAGGGCGACCCGGTTGCTCATCGTCAGTTCCTTCCGATCTTGTTCAGAATGTCCCGGACCACCTCATCCAGAGGTTGCCCGATATCGGCATCGACAGACAGTTCGCCTTCTCCCGGCGGTTCCAGCGTCGCGAACTGGTTATCCAGCAGGGAAGTCGGCATGAAATGTCCGGGACGATGCTTCATCCGCTCGGCAATCACCTCTTTCGCGCCAGTCAAATGAATGAAGAGCACAGGCTCTCCCGCCTTCTCGCGGATAAGATCGCGATAGGAGTGCTTGAGGGCAGAGCAGCCGATGAAGATCTTCCCCTCATGACTGCCCAGCCGTTCGCCCACAGCGGCAAGCCAGGGCCAACGATCTTCATCGGTCAGCGGAATCCCTGCACTCATCTTCTCGATATTGCTTTTGGGGTGAAGGTCATCGCCATCCACATAAGGCGCTCCGGTCTTTTCCGAAAGAGTTGCACCGACCGATGACTTGCCGGAGCCGGATACACCCATGATGACGAACTTCTGAATATCCGCCATCAGAGCGACACCGTGATGCCGCCATCCACATAGAGGATGTGGCCGTTGACGAAGGTGGAGGCGTCGGATGCCAGGAAGATGCAGGCGCCGACCAGTTCTTCTACCTTGCCCCAGCGTCCGGCAGGCGTGCGCTTTTCCAGCCAGGACGTGAAGGCCGGATCACTGACCAGTGCTGCGTTCAGCGGGGTATCGAAATAGCCGGGTGCAATGGCATTGCACTGGAGACCATACTTCGCCCAGTCCGTCGCCATGCCCTTGGTCAAGTTGCCCACGGCACCCTTGGTGGCAGTGTAAGGCGCGATGGAGGGGCGGGCCAGCGCCGTCTGCACACTGGCAATGTTGATGATCTTGCCACGGCCGCGCTTGATCATGTGGCGGGCAACGGCCTGGCCAACATGGAAAACGCTGGAAATATTTGTTTTCAGCAGCCGCTCGAACGCGTCTTCCGGGAAGTCTTCCAGGGGACCGCGATGTTGCATGCCCGCATTGTTGACGAGCACATCGATGGCACCATGTTCAGCCTCGAAACGATCGATTGCCTCGCGCGCTGCGCCGTGGTCCGTAACGTCGAAGTTCAGAACCTGGACCGGCTTTGAAAACTGTTTTGCGGCTTCGGCAAGCTTTGCGGGATCGCGGCCATTCAACACGAGATCAGCTCCCGCATCCGCCATTCCCTTTGCCAGGGCAAAGCCGATTCCCTGCGACGAACCCGTGACAAGCGCCCGACGGCCCTTCAGATCAAAAAGTGCAAGCGACATGTTTTCCTCCCTCTTGCATCTCGACAACCGTCATCTTGTGCGTTTATGTTATCGATAACATCAAGTGTCAAGACGATTTTCGTGGAGGAATTTTAGCAATGGCGAAACCGCACATCCTGCAGGTTGGACCCTATCCGCAATGGGACGAGGAGCCTTTGAATGAGGCTTTTCAGGTTCACCGCTATTTTGAGGCCGAGGATAAGCAGGCATTTCTGTCACAGGTCGGTCCGCAGGTTCGCGGCATTGCGACTCGTGGAGAACTGGGCGCCAACAGGACCATGATCGAGGCCTGCCCCAACCTCGAAGTCATCTCCGTCTATGGCGTGGGCTATGATGCCGTGGATCTGGGGGCCTGCCGTGAGCGCGGTATCCGCGTTACCAACACGCCGGATGTGCTGACCAATGACGTGGCTGATCTGGGCGTGGCCATGATGCTGGTACAATCGCGCGGCATCATCGGTGCGGAAACCTGGGTGAAGGATGGAAGCTGGGCCGCCAAGGGCCTCTATCCGCTCAAGCGCCGTGTCTGGGGCCGCAAGGCGGGTGTTCTGGGCCTTGGCCGTATCGGTTTTGAGGTGGCCAAGCGTCTCAGCGGCTTCGATATGGATATTGCCTATAGCGATGTATCTGCCAAGCCATACGCAGAAGGCATGGAGTTTGTGAGCGATCCGGTTGAACTGGCGCGGCGATCCGATTTCCTGTTCGTCACTTTGGCGGCATCTGCCGAGACACGGCACATTGTGGGCCGCGCTGTTATTGAGGCTCTTGGACCGGAAGGCATGCTGATCAATATTTCGCGCGCCTCGAATATTGATGAAGAGGCGCTTCTGGAGGCATTGGAAAGCAGGCAACTCGGCTCGGCGGCGCTGGATGTTTTCGAGGGCGAGCCGAAGCTGAACCCGCGGTTCCTGGCACTCGATAATGTTCTGTTGCAGCCGCACCACGCATCTGGAACGGTGGAAACCCGCAAGGCCATGGGCCAGCTGGTTCGTGATAACCTGATGGCGCATTTTGATGGACGCGCCCTACTGACGCCGGTGATTTGAGGAGACAGAACCATGAGAGCAATTGTTGCACACGCGGCGAAGGATCTGCGCATTGAAGAACACCCGGCTGCATCGCCCGGTCGAGGTGAGGTCAAATTGCGGCTGGCGACCGGCGGCGTCTGCGGCAGCGACCTTCACTATTATAATCACGGTGGGTTCGGCACGGTTCGCCTGAAGGAGCCGATGATCCTCGGCCATGAAGTTTCCGCCTATGTCGAGGAACTGGGGGAAGGCGTGAGCGGTCTGGAGATCGGCCAATTGGTGGCGGTTTCGCCGTCCAGGCCATGCCGCACCTGCCGCTATTGCCAGCAGGGCCTGCATAACCAATGCCTGAATATGCGGTTCTACGGCAGCGCCATGCCTTTCCCGCATATTCAGGGGGCTTTCCGTGAAAGTCTGGTGGCGGATGCCATTCAGTGCGTGCCAGCAGACGGGCTTTCTGCGGGCGAGGCGGCGATGGCCGAGCCTCTGGCGGTCACGCTGCATGCAACGCGGCGGGCGGGCGAAATGCTGGGCAAGCGGGTGCTTGTCACGGGCTGTGGCCCGATTGGCCTGCTCTCCATTCTTGCGGCCAGACGTGCAGGTGCCGCGGAAATCGTGGCGACGGATCTTTCCGATTTCACGCTTCAAATGGCAAAGGCCGCCGGTGCCGACCGGACCATCAACACAAAGGATGAGCCGGAGGCGCTCACCGCCTATTCCGCCGACAAGGGCACGTTCGATGTGCTCTACGAATGCTCAGGAGCGGCCGTTGCGCTTGCAGGCGGCATTGCAGCCCTTCGCCCGCGTGGCGTCATTGTTCAGCTGGGTCTTGGCGGCGACATGAGCCTGCCGATGATGGCGATTACCGCAAAGGAACTGGAGCTGCGCGGCTCCTTCCGCTTCCATGAGGAGTTTGCTGTGGGTGTCGGGCTGATGCAGAAGGGCCTTATCGACGTGAAGCCGCTGATCACCCATACGGTCGCGCTAGACGATGCCATCTCGGCATTTGAAATTGCCTCGGATAGAAGCAAAGCCATGAAGGCACAGATCCGATTCTCTTGATCGAGGTCGGATAGAAGGGTTGGGAGGGTGAGTTCATGTCGTTTTTCGAGGTCGTCGAACCGGTTTTTTCGCGCTTCGTGCTGGGCAATGCGCCGGTAAAGGAGATCGCGACCGGCTTCGACTGGGTGGAGGGACCGGTGTGGTTCGGAGATCTGAACTGCCTGCTGTTTTCCGATATTCCGAACAACCGGATGATGCGCTGGATACCGGGCGTCGGCACCTCGGTGTTCCGCGCTCCTTCCAACTATTCGAACGGCAATACACGAGACCGGGAAGGTCGCCTGATAAGCTGCGAGCACCTGACGCGACGGGTGACCCGAACCGAGCGTGACGGATCGATCACCGTGTTGGCGGACAGCTATCAGGGCAAGCGGCTGAACTCTCCCAATGATGTTATCGTCGCGTCCGATGGTACTGTCTGGTTCACCGATCCGCATTACGGCATTGCGATGGACTACGAGGGTGAAAAGTCGGAGCAGGAACTGCCCTGCCATGTCTATCGCATCGATCCGAACGGTGAAATCAAGGCGGTTCTGACAGACTTCAACTGCCCAAACGGGCTCGCCTTCAGCCCCGATGAAAAGCGGCTCTATGTGGCAGATACCGGCCGCATGCATTCCGGTGACGCGCAACACATTCGCGCCTTCGATGTGGGAGAGAACTGGTCACTTTCTGGCGGTGAGGTGCTGCACAGCATCAAGCCCGGTTGTGCCGACGGTCTCCGGCTGGACACGGACGGCAATATCTGGTCTTCGGCGGCAGATGGCGTTCACTGCCTTTCGCCAGAGGGCCGATTGCTCGGAAAGATCAAGATTCCGCAGGTCGTATCGAATGTCTGCTTCGGTGGCAGGCACCGGCATGTGCTGTTCATTACGGCTTCGACCAGCGTCTATTCTGTTGCGCTGAACAGGCGAGGAGTGCTGTGAGGTCGCAACCACATAAACGATTTGTTGACCATACATCGCTCCAATAGCCTCTCCGATCCGGCCAGCATTGCGACCCTTCAGGGATTGGGTCAGTTTGCCTGACACGCATTGGGACAAGGATCAGAGCACATGCAGGTTCGGGCGGCAATTGCTGGCTTACTGGCCTTAACGGTGGCTGCACCCGAGACCTCGGCTGCCGGAACCTGTCTTCGCGGCATCAATCTGGCCGGTGCCGAGTTTGGCGCGGTCGGTGGTCTGCATGGTCAGGCCTATGCCTATCCGAGCCAGCAGACGATCAGCTATTTTGCAGAGAAGGGCTTTACGTCTGTTCGCTTGCCCTTCCTTTGGGAGCGGCTTCAGCCGAAACTCGATGCTCCGTTCGATCAGGCTGAACTGGAGCGCCTGATCGAAACGGTATCCTCCATGCGGGCGCTCGGTCTGAAGGTCGTACTCGATCCGCATAACTACGCGCGCTATCGTGGGCAACTCATCGGTTCCAAGGCTGTGCCTGTCTCCAGTTTCGTGGATTTCTGGGTGCGGCTGTCTGCTCTATTCAAGTCGGATCCCTCGGTGATCTTCGCGTTGATGAACGAACCGCACGGGATTTCCGCGAAGGACTGGGTGGATGCCGCCAATGCCGCCACGTCTGCCATCCGCAAGAATGCCGCGCAGAACCTCATTCTCGTCCCGGGCACGGCATGGACGGGTGCTCACAGCTGGTTTGGCGATTGGTATGGCGGCGCCAACGCCGAGGCTCTTGGCCGCTTCCAGGATCCTGGCAATCGCTACGCCATCGAAATTCACCAGTATTCAGACAAGGATTTTTCCGGCACCAACCGGGATTGTTCCCGAGGGCCGGAGGCTGTCGCTGCTGTGGCGAAGCTTTCCCAATGGCTGAGGGACAACGGCAGAAGAGGGTTTCTGGGTGAGTACGGGGTCCCCGCCGATCCGGCCTGCATTGCTTCTGCGAAGGAAATGGTCTCGACGGTCGAGAAAAATGCGGATGTCTGGCTCGGCTGGGCCTATTGGGCCGCCGGGGACTGGTGGCCCGAAGATGAGATGCTGAACATCCAGCCACGCGGCGGCAAGGACCGGCCTCAGTTTGCGGCACTGGCAGAGGCTTTGAATGGTCCGATCGACACGAAGGCCTGCGCCAGCCTCTTCAAATAGAGGCTGGCCTTCCAATTCAGGATGCGGGCAGTGGCACCACTGCCGCCGCTGGTGATGGCGTCGCCTTGGTTGCTCGCTCGCTTGTGTGGACGCCTGTGGCAGCATGGGTCCGTCGAACCGGATTGACCGGCGACCCCGGTCGTTCATGCAGAATGGAATTCGATTGACCGGATGCGACTGGCAACCCATCCATCTGCCCCGTCGACGCGAGACCAATCGAAAATCCGCTGAGTAGATTGGCAAGTTGCGCCATATCCATGTTCCGATCGCAATAACGAAGACGGACCTTGGCGCTTGTCTCCTTCGCCAAACCTGGCCAGTGGTTGATCTGCTGCCAGGTATAGACACAGTGCTCACCCTGCTGCGATGTGCCTGAGGCTGTGCCATACGGCCCAAAAGCATTGGTGCGAATAATCGGATCAACGGTCATGCGGATATCCGGAAGCGCTTGAGCTATCTCTGCCTGAAGCGCTGCGGCGGATGGTGCGCGTGAAAGACGCAGATTGGCGTTTGCGCTGCGTTCTATGGTCAGCATGTTTTCGCCCGCCAAATTGGTTTTGCCTGGATAGACGATCTGCTGAATCTCGCTCTCTTCCGCCGAGAGGAGGCGAATGCTGCTCGGGCTCTGTCCCAGTGTGGCCAGCTGCGCCCAAGCCATGTGAAGCGGAACCTCGCGGTTGAGGACAGGTGCTGCGCCGACCGTGCCGGATGTTGCCTGATGATCGAGCCAGGCATCGGACGTGGTGCTGCATGCGCTCAACAATCCGAGCGCGACGAGGACGAAAGGAGAAGACTTCATCGCCATAGTCCCATGCGTTCTTCGATGGCCGTTATGCCGCGGGTATTACCTGCGTCGCGAACCACCTGATTGAGAGCGGTAAAGATTGCCTTCGACTGGCTGAGGTGGCCCAGATGGTAGTGAGACCATGCGCGCATCTGCGTCATGCCAACCGCTTCAGGAGCAAGCTGCAGACGCATATCGAGATTTGCGATCACCTCGGCGTAGCGCTTCTGATCGAAGGCTATGCGCGCCTTTTGCCACAGCAGTTCGGACCGCAATTCGCGCTCGCGTGCCGGGGAGAAACCACCCCGCAGCAACAGTGTCTCGGCATCGGCAGTCAGTCTTGCCCGCAACAAGGTCAGGCCGAGACCATACAGCGCATCATCGCCTTTACCGCCACCGCCGCGCACCGCTGTTTCGAAGGCAGAGCGAGCCTCGGAAATCCGGTTGAGTGAGAGGCTGCACCAGCCACGGATCAGTTCGGCATTCGCATCGAGCCGCCCGGAAGCCGCCTTCTTCGAAAGATCGGCGAGGCAGTCTCCATATCGACGGGCCTTGAAGCTTGCGAGATATTGCGGCTGTCCCTGTTCGGATGGAGTGGCAACGGTCTGCCCTTTCTGGCCTGTGGGTGCCCGTGCGGTCTTCAGATCCGCGAAGACCTCACGATAGTCGCCACCAAACCGCGCCTCGAGGTCACCATAGGTCGTTTTGTCCTTTCGTTGAAGGCTGGCAAGCAACTGACCCTTCAAGGCGGCTGCTGACGGTTTCCACTCGAAAGACTTGCGGAACCAGGCCTGAGCGGATTCGAACTGCAGCCCGTTATAGGCATACCAGCCGAGAAGCTCCGCATGCTCCGGCGATTGGGCGGCCTGGATTGCATTCGCGAAAGCGTCGACAGCCTTGGAATCGGGCTTCTTTTCGCTTTTTTCCATGAAAGCCACAGCAAGCGCGGGCAGGAAGCTTTCCCAATCCTGCGATGCGAGCGCGAGATTGTCGCTGACCACCTGGAAGGCTTCCGCTCTTTTTTCGTCTTGCAAAAGTGTAAGGCTCAGGCCTTTCAAGGCTTCGGAAGAGGGGGCGGATAGAAGCGCACGTCGGAACCAGGTTTCGGCTTCCTTGCGCTGCGCGACCTTGAGATAGTACCAGCCAAGAAGGAGCTGGTCCTTGCTGCCCGTCTTCTCATCTGCGGAACGCCGCAGGGCAACCAGCATTGCAGGCAGTGGCTCAGTCGCACCTTCGATACCGGCCACATAATCGGCCAGCTCGCGGCGCATGAGATCGAGATCCAGGATCTTGCTTCGTGCTGCTACCGTGGGCGAGACGGACAGCTGACGAATGACCTGACGCAGTTCTGCCGCCGGAAAGTCACGAGCCGCCTTTTGCAACGTGGTGATCAGCACATCATCGCTCAGACGCTGTTCTCCTTCGCGAAAAAGGATGCCCTGATAAATGAGGCTTGCCTGATCCAGCATGCCGTTTTGGCTATAGGCATCCACCAGCATCCAGAGCAGGTCGGCTTCCGGCTCGCTCTTTGGATCAAGGTCGTGACCGGCTGCGATGACGGCAGCCCAGTCTTCGGCCTTTGTTGCCCGTACCATCTCGAAGCGTTGTTTGCGCCGGTTGAGCTTCTGCTGGAAATCGGAGGATGGCTCCCAGCCTGTATTCTCGCTGGCGAGGCGGCTAATTTCGTTATCAATGCCAACGTAATCGTCTTTTTCATAAAGCCGCCAAAGAACGGTTTCATCGACCTTTCTCTCCTCCACAGGCTGGAAGAGATCACCCGGCACCGCGAAATCCGGATATTTGATACTGATGCGACGGATCTCGCGATCCACGCGCTCTTTCTGGCCCTGCTGCGCATAGTAATAGAGTGCCGCCAGCTCGACCGGGTCCGGCGTAAGCTTTGGCTTCGGCAATTGCGGCTTTCCGGCGATCGCGTTCGGCATGGGCTGCACCTGTTCGGCAGGCAGCAGGCTGGAGGCGCTGCTTGCGTGGAAGCTGCCGGTCAGAATGAGAACTGTGCAAGTTGCGGACCTGAGCAGAGTGAGCCTGTTGTTCATTCGACGGTCCTCACACCCTTGCGTGGAACGATATAGCCAAGCCATAGACCGATCAGGCTGACGAGCATGACGACGGCGAAGGCATAGAGGGCAATGTGGTCTGACAGCCAGGCGGCCGCCAGTCGGCGCAGATTTGCAAAGCTCTTATCCGCGAGCGGATAGAAACTATAGGCGGCTGCAGATGTAGAGATGACCTCGCCCGTAGACCGCAGAACCGTGGCAGACCCTCCGTTCAATTTCGACCATGCCGCAGGATCGGTCAGGTAATCGATAGCCTTGGATAACTCGGCATCGGTTGCAGCGCTGACGGTCGTTACGACAGAGTTTCCTGTTTCACTCTGGACCTGCGAAAGCGTTGCGAGCACTTCGGAGTTCCTGATGGGTGCCGGATCACTCTCCGCTTCGCGATATTGAAGCCACCGGCCGACGACATTGATTGCGCGTTGAAAGCCGATAATCAGATTTTCGGAGATACCCGGTTCATCCCGATCCTGAGATGTGCGGGCCTGAAACGCATCCAGCAGAGCGCGTGGATCGGAGGGTTCAGCGACTGTGCTTCCATGACCGAAGACCGATGCGGTTGTCAGACCATCCAGTGAAGGTGCCGCCAGCCGCGCGGATTTGACCAGGCTCTGTCCTTGAGCCGTAGCGATGATCAATCGATTGCGGTCTGGAATTGCGCTGCGGGCTTCCTGATCCGAGACGAGGTTCGCTGCCAAGGGCTGGCCGGCACTGACCGCCAATCGTGATAGCAGCGTTGCTGCGGCACCCAGCTGAACACTGGACGGTGCCGAAACCACGAGATCGAGCGTTTCCGTGCGACTGAAGGGATAGGCGCGTCCCGCAAAAGCCGCCAGATCCGGCACGCGGCCTGCACGCGCCAAGGCTGGCACCGAAATGCTCGTATCTTCCAGAAGCAGGAATCTCGGCTTGCTTTCGTCACGGGCGGCAGGGTCGCAGACTTTGTCTTCTTCCTTGGGAAGTTCTGCCAGAATATCTACCGTGTTGATGCCCGGACGAAAGGCCCTAAGCGGAATATCGAGGGTCTTGTCCTTCAGGATCGTGCCGTTCGGATCGATCAGGCCATGGCTCGTTACCGCCTTCTCGTTGACGCGGACGACAAGCTGCGCGCCGGGCGCCAATTTCGGTGCGGTTGCCGCATTGAGCTTCAGGGTCATCGCGCCATAATCGCCGGGGTAAAAGTCGGCGGGCATGACGGTCTGGAAACTGGTGCGGAAAAGGCGCCCGGCAAATGGTTCTGCGCGATAAGCGAGGTCAGACAGTCGATACGTGCCTGGCTGATCGGCATTCAGCACACCCATTTCTGCAGGCAGGCGGCGACTGTCCAGAACCAGTTTCAAGGGGCCATTTAAGGCTTGGAGCAGTGCGGCGTTGATGGCCTGCTCGCCTGCCCCGCGGATGATCATCTGCAAGCGACCGGCTCCGGACGGCCGGATCGACACGCCAGCCGGTGCCGTAGCCAGCAGACGCTTGCCTTCCTCGCTTTGCCAGCTCGAATTGACATCGCCGACTATGAGATCAATGCCAGGCTCATCTTTCGTCGCGGTTGTGAATTCGACCGAGAGGTCCTTGCGCCCGAGCAGGAGAGCGATTGTCTGGATGGCATCAAGCGAATTCCGGGCACCGGCCTTGACATCGCCAGCCGTCAGCACCCTCACTTGGGTTCGGCCACCGGCATTGCGACCGACGGACATCAGCGCCGCAGCCGGATCCTGAGCGCGGCTCGCGGCAGGCTGGAAGCCGCTGTTCGAGACGTCGATCTGCGTCCACAGTTCATAGGTCGCATCAATGGAACAATCGACCCGATGATGCTGCTGCGCGGCAAGGGTGACGGTGTTCCAACCGGGTTTCAGAGCAGTTGTCTCCGCCTTCACATCCATGATCCCCGGGCCTTGCGGGGAGCGGATCGGAAATTGTTGACCGGCATGACCATTGAAGGAAACGCGCAGGGTCGCGTCCTCCGGCCGAACCGAGACGGCGTTGGTATAGGTCAGTCGAAGGCTGCCACCTGCCTGCGCTTGCTCCGACGTCAGGAAGAACGACAGATATCTGACATCCCGTTCACCCTGAAGCCGACTTTCAAACGAGGATTCCAGAAATGGTATCAGCCCTGTGGGATTGGACTGCACTCCTGGCGTGCCTGAATTGTTGTTGATGAGATCCGGTTTCGTAGGCGAGGGCAGCAAGGAGGGGGCCGCCTCGCTTCCGGAGGCGATGCTGAAAAACGCGATTGCAATGAAGCTGGAAAGCTTACGCATAGGTCGCCTCCTTTACTGAAACTGCGTCGAAGCCCGCGTGCGGTCCGCTCCGGGAGCGGTTGTTCGCTGGAGCAAGAAGCAATTCAGCATCTGGATGAGAGGTCTGCTGCGTCTCTTTCACGAGGCCGAGAACATAGATGAGGGCGCGCATGCACTCCCGCACAGACCAGAGAGAAAAGCGGAGTGTTCCGATAAAAAAGCCGATTGGCTTCTGACGCAGATTGATCCGGTCCTGCAGGAACGACTGTTCGGAATACATGATTTCGGCAATCAGACTGAACGTATCCGGATCGCGCTGGACGAAGGCAAAGCCGAAGCTTCCATCCAGGCCGCTTCGTGCGACCCGGCAGACGATATCCTTGCGCAACGCCTTTCCGTTGCGGCGAAGCTCAAGGCTGCAAACCTCGCCTTCGCCAACTGCCTTCGCAGGATTATCGATGAACTCTACCGCAACGCCGCCGCTGGAAACATTGGTCAGGATGACGGTGTGCACAACGCTACCCATGTGAAGAAGTGCATGCCGGCGGACACTAAGACGCTGATTACGCCGCCGCTCGCGCCGCTCCGCGACGACACCGAGGGCTGCGCCTGCCAGACCCATGTTGATAAGATTCCAGCCGATGACGATCAGCAGGAGTTCCGACGGCATAGGCTCGCTCAGGTAGCGCCAGATTGCGTAGCCTGATGCGACAGCCAGCAGCAGGAAGATGGCAAAGTAGGGCAAAGCGATCGGTGAAAGTTTGCTTGTTTCAAGCGTCTGACCTTTGGCCGTCACGTTAAAGGTCGGTTTGCGCGGATTGCGAACGACGCTGAAGATGGCGCCAAGCAGCATCACTGCCTGAACATATTCGTAAAGTTCCGACACCCAAGGCCAGCGGACTTTGCCGAACAGGTAATTCTGCATTGCAAAGGAGGAGATCAGATAGGTGAGTGTGTAGCAGACGAATTCAACGATATTCGCCTGGAAGATCTGAAGCGAGAAGAAGATGTAGAGAAGCGGTGCGACCATGAAGGTCAGCCGCGTCAGCGGGAACAGCCAGAACAAGTTGGTACCAGCGTAGCACACGCGCTGTGCAAAGGTGAGACCGCGCTGGAGGAAAGGGCGGTTCAGGATCAGGATCTGCAGCATGCCTTGAGCCCAGCGCACGCGCTGCCCGATGAAGGAAACAAGAGTTTCCGGCTGCAGGCCCGCAATCAGGGGCTTGTCGACGTAGACACTGTGCCATCCGCGGCAGTGAAGCGCGAGCGCACTTTCGCAGTCTTCCGTGATGGATTGGCCCTGAAAGCCGTTGGTTTCCTCAAGAGCTGCGCGACGAAGAACGGCTGCGGAGCCACAAAAGAAGGAGGCATTCCACTTGTCGAGTCCGCGCTGGACGATGGAGTAGAACATCTCGTTTTCCGACGGCATCTGTCGGAACGTGTCGAGGTTCTTTTCCAGCGGGTCGGGGTTGAGGAAAAAATGCGGCGTCTGGACAAGGAACAGGCGGTCATCGGCTGCGAAATAACCCACGGTCTCGCTGAGGAATTCGCGAACCGGCGCGTGGTCGGCATCGAAGACAACCACAAGGTCGCCGCTCGAAATTTTCAGTCCGGCATTGAGATTGCCAGCTTTGGCATGCGTGTTTTCCGCGCGGGCATGGTAGCGAACCCCCAGGGCGGCACACAGCGACTGTAGTTCCTCCCGCCGACGCTGTGCCGAATGAGCGACAACCGGATCCCTGTGTCCGCATTTTGCATCGGTGCCGCCGTCATCCAGCAGATAGACCGTCAATTTATTCGCGGGATAGTTCATATTTTTTGCTGCTGCCAGCGTCAGCGCAAGCAAGTCCGGTGCTTCGTTATAGGAGGGCACGAAGACATCGACCGTTGGCAGGTCGGCCGCAGCCTGCGTACCCGGTGCGGCTCGCTTCAGCGGATCGGCTACGATGAAGAAGTTGATGGCCAGCATGACTAGGCAGTACATTTCGGCAATGTAAAGCAAAAGGCCTGGAATGAAATTCAGCAGATCCGATGAATCGGGCAGTGTATCCGTCGTACGCCAATAGGCATAACGCAACGCGATAACACCTGCATACACGAAGGTCATCAGACGAAGGGTCTTGTTCTCCGGCCGCTGCATGGACAAAAGCATGAGACCGAGGATCGTGAGGCTCAACACGAGTTGAGCCTGAAGGCTCATAGGGAGCCAGAGTAGGAATAGACTGCTTGTGCCTGCAATGATTGCAAGCAGAGAGACGTACTTCATGACGCCATCAACCCCATTTGTCACCGCCCGGGCGCTCATTGCCAAGGGTCCCGTTTCGAGACATCTCGAGGTCTAGGGTTGAGATGTTAGCAAAATGCTAATGGTTGCGAGGACCGGAACAGGCATTTTGCTGACAAAAGCAGAGTTCGTGTATCTGGATAACTCATTGAAATTATATCGTAAAAAATCAAAATCTGCACAAGGTGACTGATTTTGTTGAATCAGTGTCGTCTAATTCAAATTCGCCATCAGTGTTAAGAAATCCTTAAAGGCAGGGCATTTTGCTCGTCCGGAACAATTAAGCAGCCTCGTCCGTTGATTGACCAGCAACAATGGAGGCCAGACATGGACAAGTCTTCTTCACCCGCCGCCCGCGAAGCGGCGAAAGAACGCAACGCCAAGGAAGAGGATCACGGCGTGATTTCTGCCGGAAACGATGCTCACCAGCGCGAAAATGCGAGCGAGCCGAAAGTGGAAGAAGTTCGCGGGTCCCGACAAGAAAAGTGATGAACGACTCTGGATGGTGCTCCAAACATGCGCCATCCTCATCCGGGAACATCCAAGTTTCATGCTTGCCAAATCTGGCTGGGTAAATGCTCGGTAATAACAGCTTTGTAACGGCTGAAATCTCATCTTCGAAGCAGGCAATAACCGTCAGGAAGTTGCATGCTTCTATTCATTCTTTATTAGGCAGCCGTCTGTCTACTGTCCCGCAGGAGTAATCGAACAAGCTCTCGGGATTGACGAGGCCGAACCCGGCGAATTGGGGGGCCTCGAACGATAAACGGCGGAACATGCGCATCTTTTTGATTGACGATAGCCGCTCCATGATCGCGGCAATGCAGCAAGCGATTGCTTCTTTGGATAATGTCGAAGTCATCGCATTTCTAGAGCCAGTGAAAGCTCTGGGTAGTCTTGCAGAAGAAAAGCCAGATCTCATTCTGGTGGATTACTCAATGCCGGGCATGAGTGGTATCGACGTCATTCGGCAAGTTCGAGCGACGCCGGAAACCGCGTCGGTTCCTGTCATCATGGTAACATCGAATACCGAAACAGGCCTCAAGATGGCTGCGATGGAGGCGGGGGCGACCGAGTTCCTCAGCAAGCCGTTCGACCAATCCGAATTGAAGATCCGCGTATCCAATCTCCTGAGTATTCGCGCCGAGCAGCGCAAACTGGCTCTTCAGGCGCAAGAACTCCAACGCAAGTTCGAAGAGGCCATGGCGCGCGTGGAGCGTCGGGAGGAAGAGATCATCTGGCGTCTTTCTCGCGCCATTGGCTGTCGAGACGGCGAAACGGGACAGCATCTGGACCGCGTGGCGGTGATCGCGCGCATGATTGCCGAAGAGCTAGGTTTTGATGAAAGACAGGCCAGAGAAATCTTCCTTGCTTCTCCTCTGCATGATGTCGGCAAACTTGCCGTGAAGGATGCAATTCTCCTCAAGCCGGGCCGTCTTACTCCGGACGAGTTTACCGAAATGAAGAAGCACACAGAATACGGTCAGGAGATTCTGAAGAATAGTTCCAGCGATCTGATCAAGACAGCAGAGCGCATTGCCGCGAGCCACCATGAAAAATGGGACGGCACAGGCTATCCGCGCGGGCTTAAAGGTACCGAAATTCCGATCGAGGCAAGGATTGTCGCCGTTGCGGATGTCTTTGATGCGCTTTGTTCGGAACGGCCCTACAAGCAGGCCTGGCCCCTGCAGAAGGCGCTTCAGGAGATCATGAACAACAGCGGCAAGCATTTTGATCCCTCTTGCGTAGCGGCTTTTGCGCGGCGCTGGGCACAGATCCGTGAGCTGTTTCAGCAGGGGGAAGAAGGCTCATATGACGAGACGAAGACGGCCAGGATCGCCTGACCGACTTGTCCGTAATCATGAAGCTATCGAGTGACGTCCACGACAACGCGGCCTTGGATGCGTCCCGACACGATCTCCTGCGCCAATTGCGGCAGTGCCGACATAGGTTCGATCCTTGTCATTTTGACCAGATGCGTGCGATCAAGGTGGTCTGCCAAGGTCTTCCAGGCTCGCGCACGCTTTGGCATGGCCGTCATCACGGAATCGATACCGATCAAGGTAACAGCGCGCAGAATATGCGGCATCACGGTTGCCGGAAGGTCTGCACCTCCAGCCAGACCACAGGCGGCGACCGCTCCACCGTAGACAGTTTGTGCGAGGATGTTTGCCAGGGTGACAGAACCGACGGCATCGACCGCGCCACTCCAGCGTTCCTTCTGTAATGCGCCACCTTTTTCACTCAGCGTTGCGCGATCAATGATCTGGCTCGCACCAAGATATCGCAGATAGTCATGCGTTTCCGGCCTGCCGGTCGAAGCCGTTACGTTGTATCCTTTGGCAGCGAGAAGACTGATTGCTACCGAACCGACACCGCCCGCAGCCCCCGTCACCAGAACCTCGCCTTGGCCGGGACTGATCATACCCCAATCTTCGAGCGCATTGACGCAGAGTGCCGCAGTGTATCCAGCCGTGCCGATGGCCATCGCCTCTTCAAAGCTGAAGGCGTCTGGAAGCGGCATCAGCCATTCGGGTTTCAGGCGTTGGTATCGCGTATAGCCACCGGATTCCGTTTCGCTCAGTCCCCAGCCGTTCACAATAACCTTGTCGCCCGCTTTCCATGCAGGGGAGCGCGACTCAACGACCGTGCCCGTCAGATCGAGACCTGCAATGAGCGGCGTGCGACGCGCGATGCGCCCTTTGCCAGTAATTGCGAGGCCATCTTTGTAATTGACGGTCGAACAGGCAATCTCGACCAAAACGTCGTGATCCGGCAGGTCAGCCGTTGTGATCTCGCGAAATCCGGCTACCGGCTTTCCGTCTACCAGATCAATGACCATGGCGTTGAATCGATCTGTCATCCTGTCTCCTCCTCGCATCGCTAAAGCAGACAATATGCAGAGAAGCAGTCGACTGACAAACGAAGCTTTCGCTCCTCAGACGAAGGTCGAGGAGCGGCCGTCTTCCGTCTGAACGGTTGCGATCCGCAAGCCGCTCTGGTCGAAAAGATGCAAGGGAGCATTGGCGTAGGAAAGATAAATCGTATCGCTCGTAGAAATACGTCGTTGACCCGGCACAATCGCCAACAGTTTTGTACCGAAAGCGGAAGCATGGATAACGGTTTCAGAGCCCAGGGCCTCGACCAGTTGTACCTGAGCCGCAAATCCCGATTGATCATCCGACAGCGAGATGTGCTGCGGGCGAAGACCGACGGTAATCGGTGCGCCGGGAGCAACACCTTCAACGCTCTGAGGAAGATGAAGCACATCGCCTTGCGCTGTGCGCAGCATCTGGGTGCCGTTGGAGCTTTCCAGCACGCCTTCAATGAAGTTCATATGCGGTGCACCGATGAAGCCCGCGACAAATCGGTTCGCCGGTTGATTATAGAGATCGAGCGGCGTTCCAACCTGCTCGATGCGTCCCGCCCGCATGACCACGATCCGGTTTGCGAGTGTCATGGCTTCAACCTGATCATGGGTAACATAGATCATCGTCGATTTGAGGCGGGCATGAAGCGCTGCGATCTCGGCACGGGTCGAAACGCGCAGTTCCGCATCGAGGTTGGAGAGAGGCTCGTCGAGCAGGAAGGCCGTGGGACGACGCACAATGGCCCGTCCGATGGCAACGCGCTGGCGCTGCCCGCCTGAGAGCTGGCCCGGACGGCGGTCCATATATTGCTCGATTTCCAGCATTCGGGCTGCTTCACCGATACGTTGCGTGATCTCGGCCTTGGGCATGCCTGCATTTTCCAGGCCGAAAGCGAGGTTCTGGCGCACCGTCATGTGCGGATAGAGCGCATAGGACTGGAATACCATAGCAAGACCACGATCTGCGGCCGAAACGTCATTGACGCGTTCGCCATTGATGGAGAGCTCCCCACCTGTGACTTTCTCCAGACCGGCTATGACGCGCAGAAGCGTCGACTTTCCGCAGCCGGATGGACCAACGAATACGATGAACTCACCTTCATTGATCGCAAGGTTGATGTCGTGGAGGACATTCACCGCACCATAGGACTTCTGGATGTTCGTGAGAGTGATGCTACCCATGTTGATAATCCTATTTCAGTCCGGAGCCGGCGATGCCGGTGGTAATGAAGCGCTGGAGGAAGATGAAGACAACGACGACGGGGATCATGGTGACGACCGTCATGGCGAGAATGTAATGCCACTGCACATTCAGCTCTCCCGCATAAATGCTGAGACCAACCTGCAGCGTGTAAAGCTCGCGTCTGGACAGCACGATGAGTGGCCAGAGGAAGTCGTTCCAGCGCCAGACGACGGAGAAGATGGCGAGGACTGCAAGCGCGGGGGCAGTCAGCGGCACGATGATGCGCCAGTAGATCTGCCACTCGGATGCCTTGTCCATGCGGGCGGCATCAATCAGTTCATCCGGTATCGTCAGCATATACTGTCGCAGGATGAAGACGCCTGTCGGCGTCGCAACGGTGGGCAAGATGACGCCCCACAGGCTGTTGAACAGACCAACCGTCGAGATGATCGAGTAGAGCGGAACGAGGATAACCGAAAGCGGTACCATCAGCGTGGCGAGGATTGTCAGCATGGCCAGATTTCGGCCCTTGAACTCGTATTTCGAGAGCGCGAAAGCAGCCATGGAATTGACGATGAGGGTGATCAGTGTCGCCGTCACGGTTACGAAGACAGAATTCCACAGATAGCGGAAGAAATCGAACTGCATGAAGGGCTGCGTGTAGTTTTCCGTGGCGAAGGAAACTTCACGCACCGGCTGCCGATCACCAATGTTGACCTTGATGATTTCGCCCGGTGCCTTCGGGTCGACCATCTGGCTGACAATGCCGATACGGCGAACCTCTGCCAGAACCCGGGTCGAGCCGTCGGGCATCTTCGCATTGTAAAGCATCAGCGGCTTTTCATAGCCTTCGACCTTCACCTGCTGGGTGACATAGGGGAGAATGCTAGGCGGAAATTCCGCAAGCCCTTGCGGTGTCTTGAAAGAGGAGAAGGCAAGCCAGACGGCAGGCCCGAACATGATGAACAGGCCGCCGATCAACCAGACCCAGGTCACGATATCGGTCCAGTGCCAGCCCTTGCCACCCTTGCGGCGCGTAAGAAAGCGGATCGCGGCGCTCATCAGCGTTTCCCCTTGTTTTCATTCTTGCGGCCAATGCCGAGTTGCACGAGTGTCAGCACGACCAGAACAAGCCCCATGAGGATGGATGCTGCCGCGGCAAGGCCTGCATTGCGGGGTTGCGAGACGAATCCGGTTTCATAAATATACTGCGTCAGGAACAGCGTGCTGGTGCCGGGGCCGCCACCGGTCAGGACGAAGACCTCGTCGAAGACCTGCACGGCGCGAATGAGTGCGAGCACGACGACGACCAGAAGGTTCGGCATCAGGAGCGGCAACGTGATGCGCCAGAAGATGCGGGCTGGCTTGGTGCCATCCATTTCCGCCGCTTCGTAGAGATCTTTCGGAATTGCCTGGAGGCCTGCGAGAAGGATGAGCGTGTAGAAGCCCATATGCGCCCAGATCGAAACACCAACTGCCGCAGCGAATGCGAAGGTACGGTCCGATAGCCAGGTGTAGGGTTCGAAACCCATGGGATAGAGGGCGAAATTCAGAAGCCCTTGCCGTTGCAGGATCCATTTCCAGATCAGGCCGACGACGACCGGCGACAAAAGGACCGGAAAAAAGAACACCGCACGCCAGAAGGAGCGGGCCATCAGTTCGCGGTTGAGGATCAGCGCTGTGATGAGCGAGAACAGGATCAGAAGCGTGACTTGCAGAACGACGAACCAGAAGGTGTTGCCGACAGCCGTCCAGAACGCATCTTCCTGGCAGGACATCGGATCCAGATAGCTTTTGCAGTCGAAAAGCTTTGCATATTGATCTGTTCCGACAAAGCTTCTTTCTGACAGGAACAGTGCGGAGCCGCCGGTCATCGAGTAGATCAGGTTGATGATGATTGGCAGCAGAACGAAGACGCCGAAGATGAGCATGTTCGGCGCGAGAAAGAACGCGGCCATGCCACCTATGCCGGCGCGCTTTTGCAGCAGGCGCAGCGGTCGGTCGGCCAATCCCATGATGAAGTGGACGGGCGCAAGCACGACGGACGACCAGTCTGTTTTCGGCTTGAGCTGCCCGGTTCGCGGCGGCGTATGGGAAGGCGAAGACATGGCGTCATTCCTCTTGCGCTGATTTTTGCCTGGCTATCGATGCCCGACCGAGAAACGGCCGCCGCCTCTCGTGGCGGCAGCGGCCGTGATTTCACCTGATTGAACGATCAGAGACCGGATGCCTTGACCTTTTCCGCGACATCGCTGTCGATGCGGGTAAAGGCATCTTCTTTCGACATCTCACCGGCAACCGCCTGGGCTGTGCGGGTGACCACGGCGCCGTACATGGTGTCGGACCAGCGCCAGCCGGGCATCTTGTTGGCAAGGTCGGACGTCGTCTTGGTCGCGTTGACGAAGGTGTTCAAGGCTTCCTTGACCAGAGCGCTGTCGGTCTTGAAGTTGACGCCCTCGGCAATCACGCCCTTATGCGCGGGCAGGAACAGGGTGCGCTCGGAGAATTCCTTCACGATGTCCTTGCGCGCCAGATAGTCCATGACCTTGGCGACTTCCTTGGCGTTCTTGGTATACTTCACAGCAACCAGTGCTGCGCCACCGGGAAGGCCTGTGCAGGCCGCCGGACCGCAGGGGCTTCCCGTCGCAACCCAATCGAAATTGGTGCCTATCTTCTTTGCGAAATTCGGGACCTGCCACGAGCCTGCGTAGTAGAATGCGACCTGACCGTTGATGAAGTCATCCGCAGCAGCGCGATAGGATTGTCCAGCGGCCGAGACCCAGACGTCCTTCGACATCGTGCCGTCCTTTGACCAATCCACGAACTTGCCTAGGAAGCCCTTTGCGCCAGCGTCGAGCGGAGCAGGCTTGCCGTCCTTGCCGATGTAGTTGGCGCCGTTGGAAATGGCCGGGCCGGTGATGCGGTGACCCGAACGGTCCATCGCCATCGGATAAGGGATCTGTTGGCTCTGCGCGACCTTCTTTGCCGCCGCTGCCCACTCATCCCAGGTGGCCTTCGGGCCCGGAAGCGGGACATTCGCCTGCTCGAAAAGGGTCTTGTTGGCGAAGCCGCCGGTCAGTGTCAGCTGCGTCATGAAGCCGGAAATCTGGTTGGAACCATCCGGGCGCATCCAGTCTGCATTGGCGCCGAAGTTCTCGTCCCAGTATTTCGCATCAGCCACCAGCGGACGCAGATCCAGCCAGTGCTTCGCCAGATCCTTGATCGCGGTCACGCGGGCGATATCCGGGCCGTTACCGGCTTCCAGCTGAACCGGGAGCTGCTCCTTGATGACGCTGTAGGCGACATTATCAACGATGACGTTGATGCCGGGGTTTTCCTTCATGAACCTGTTGACGAGATCCTGGAAGACTTCTCCCTCGATACCATCCGAATACCACATGATGCGGACATCGCCCGCATGGGCCGTGGTGGCCAGCAACGCCAAAGCGGATGCTGCAAAAAGCGACTTCAATGCCATTGTCTTTCCTCCTCCGATTGGGCAGATCCTCCATCCGCCCGGCTTGTTTACAGGTCGATCGCTTGGCCCTTTACGGTGTAATCCTCGCGACGAAGTGTTCTGCCTTCCGCCTCGACCGAGCCGTCGGCCAAGAACCGGACAGGCCCGTAATCAGGGTCGTTGACGGTGAATATTCCATCATTCTCAACCATCGCCAAGTCGCCATAGCGCGCCTCGGCCTCCGTTAATCCGTCACCTTCGGTGAGACGGACGATCCAGCGCGTCTTGCGCCCTCGAATACGAAGCTCAGCGCCTGCGGACGGGCCTTCATGGACCTGCGACAGCGTATCGCTCGCAATCAGAAGTGCTATGCCTCGACCGCTGCGGGCGATGGCTTTGTTTCCAGCAATTTTGACGCCGTCGAATTCCGCCTTCGGGAACCACGCATGGGAGAAATCAGGCTGCTCCTCATGCACGTCGAAATCCACCACGGCCAGACCGCGGTACTGCTGCACCCTGGGTACCGAGCCGCAACCACCCCAGTAAGATGGACGCCCGTAGCCGAGCTGGATGATTTCACCGGGATGGTTGATCCAGATCGCTGCCTCGGGCTTTTCGCCGATACGCAGGTGCAGGACGGTTTCCTGATAGCCCCAGTCCTTCCAGCGGTAGTGGACTGCGGAACCCATCGCATAGTGCTCGCCCTTGTAGTGGTAGAGCGCGGCAAAACTATCCTGACCCTGTGCAAAGCGCCATTCCTGATGCTTGGCACGACGGTGGCTGGCGATGGCTGCCAGTTCTTCCGGCACCACGAGGCCGTGATCCCGAAGGCAGACGGCGAGCTGAGGCAGAGCATGAACGCGGCGTCCATACCAGCCCTTGCCCCAGAGAAGACGCGCAACCGCAGAAAGCTCCAGCGAGCGACCGGCGCAGAGCGTGTGTTCGTAGGAGCGGCCCTGTGCTGCCGTCAGCATGCCATGATGGGCGGAGCGAGCGACGATTTCGCACAGACGGATGATGCCAGCCTTGGCGCGGTCCGCGATATCCTTGTCCGGCGAAAGTGCTGCCAGCGCCGTCAGGCCCTTCAGATCGATCGGGAAATAGGGTGCGGAGTTGAACTCGGCCATTTCCCAGTGTTCGAAATGGTCGAGCCATGCGCGCACCCGCTCGGCTCCGATTTTTGCCTGTTCGGAACCCTTGCGGCCAGACCGCACGAAGGTCGCATCCGGCAACAAATGTCCTGCCAGATAGCACGAGGTGTGGAAGAGCAGCGCGTGGTTTTCGGAGAAGTACCACTGAACGTCGTTGCCCGGCTCATCCATCCAATAGCGATAGTTGAGGATTGCGCCGTCGATACGATCGCGTGTCTTTTGGTTGATATCCTTGCCCCAGACGGTGCGCGACCAAATGAGCGGGACCAGCGAGAAATCGGCGCAATCATGGCAATCTTCGATGGAAGGCAGGATCTCCTCGATCATTGCATCGGTATCGCTTCCGGCGCGACCGCTTGCCAGCCGTGCGAAGGCGCGCACGGTATCGCGCTCGGAGTGCTCGGAGACTTCGGTTAACGTCTCGATGATACGGTCCTGAAGCGAAGCCGGAGCCTGACCCTGGCGCTCCGCATGGCAAATCTCCACGCCAAGCGGGCGCGCCGCGACAAAGCCGCCAGCATCCAGCCTGATGCGGAAATGGCGGAAATCTGCCGGTGCGCTTTCTGCGGAGCCGAGATTGAGGCTCGTTGCGCCAGCGGGCAGCTTGAAATCGTGATCGAAGCGTTCGCGCGACATGAAATCGCCTTCGACCGCGACATTGACCTCGACGGCCACGGGCAACGGCTTGGCGAATAGCAGCGTGATATCGCCACTGAAATAGGCGGGGCGATCAAGATGCATGCCTTCCAATGCGTTCTCGATACTTTCGGCAACAGAGCCTTCCACCGGAACCGGGATCGCGATCTTCGCGGACGGTCCGGCCAGATAGTCGAACTGATAGAAGTACCGTGCGTCGCGTTCCGCAAGATCATCGAAAAACAGCGTAATCTCGTTCAGCCCGGGCTTGAGGTCGAGTTCAAACTCCTGCTTCGTTTCCAGATTGCGGCCATAGGGTGCCATCCATCCGATTTCCTGACCGTTCAGGAAAAGGACCGCGCCGCCGCAGGTGCCGAGACGAATACGAGCTGTCCCTGCTTCGCTGACCTCGAGATAGGTGCGGGCCCAGGTTGCCATACGGGTAGGACGGAACCAGAAACCGGACAGATCGACACGCGGAGAGCCGAACGGCAGCCACCACTGCTTTGCCTCGAAGGACCCACGCACATCTGGTCGTTTGCCGCGATAGGTTTCTGCAAAGAGGGTGCGGCACGGATATTCGTGCGGAATGAAATTCTTATGTTTGGTCAGGAAGAAGAAGGGGTCCATTTCGCCCTTCATCGGCTGATCGACCACATCAAAGCGGTCTTCCATCGTCGCGCCGAGCTGCCAGTACCGCACCGGCTCACCCGCGTTCAAAGTCTTGCGCATGTAGTTCTGTTCTGTCGTCATTTCAGATCCGCCACGGCCACCGGGGCCACATCGTTGTATTCCTGGTTCTCGCCGGTCATGCCCCAGACAAAGCCATAGGGGCCTGTGCCTGCGCCCATGTGGATGGACCATGCCGGAGAAAGCACCGCGTTGCCGTTTGCTACAATGAGGTTGCGCGTTTCGTCCGGCCTTCCCATCAGGTGGATGACGCGATCTTCCGCTGCCATGTCGAAGTAGCAATAGGCTTCCATCCGCCGTTCATGCAGGTGCGGCGGCATGGTATTCCACACGCTGCCTTCAGCCAGATCCGTGATGCCCATCAAAAGCAGGCAGGACGGAGCAACCTGCGGGTGAATATACATACGCAGGTTTCGCTTGTTGGAGCGCTTCTGATCGCCCAGTTCGAGCAGCTTCGATTCGCCCCGCTTGATCAGGCGATGCGGGAAATCGGCACCCGCCGGGACGGAGTTCATGTAGAAGCGTGCGGGCTCATCGGGACTGTTCGATTGCACGGTAATGGTCTGTGCGCCTCGGCCCACATAGAGCACATCGCGGTTGTCGAGTTTGTACGTCTCGCCGTCGACGGTTACGCTGCCTGCACCGCCGAGATTGGCAATGCCCATCTCTCGTGCGGAGAGAAGATAGGGTGTTCCAATATCTTCGCCTGACCCGAAGGTGAGGGGAGATGTTGTCGGAACTGCGCCGCCGAGGATCAGCCGGTCGACATGAGTGTAGACAAAGGTTGTCTGACCCAGCTGAAACAGATCCTCGACAAGAAACGCATCGCGCAGCTTCTGTGTGTCGTAGGTCTTGATGTCTGCCGGAGCGGCACCGTAGAGAACGCGCATGGTCATGCCGCCACCTCGGAAGCATTCACATGGTTGAGGGCTTCCGACAGGCAAAGGATTGAGAGGGCTTGCCCGTACCCGGTCGGCTGTATCGGAATGTCCTTATAGAATTGCAGGTCATGGCCCATGCGGGTGCCGTAGGACACGTTGAGTACGGTTCCGTTTGCGTCGATGTTGCGAAGGACAAACTCGACTGCCCGGAGGCCTGCTGTTTTCCAGCTCTCGTCCCCATATCCCAGGCGATAGGCTTTCAGCAGGCCGTAGCCAATCCCCGCAGTTGCCGAGGTTTCCTCGTAAGATGTCGGGTCGTCCAGCAGGGTGCGCCAGGCGCCGCTCTCGGCTTGCAGGGGAAGCAGGGCGTTCACCTGGGCCGTCAACACGCCGAGAAGGAAGTCCCGCACCGACGTGGGGAGTTCGGCCAGATCGAAGAGATCCAGAATACCAGCCGTAATCCACGCATTGCCACGCGCCCAGCGTGCGCGGGCGAAATTGTGGCGTCCATTGAACGTCCAGCCATGGAACCACAGGCCGGTTTCCGGATCTGAAAGATAGCGCGCATGCACGAGGAACTGGCGCGCCGCTTCATCGACCAGTTCCTTGCGGCCACTTGCCTGACCGTAGGAGGCCAGAAACAGCGCGACCATATAAAGCGTGTCGTCCCACAACTCGTCGTCGTTCACCTTGTCGGAGACGTGGTGCTCGAATGCACGTTCCTGGGTTCGACCCATCTCAGTGATGACGCGGCTTGCCCAGGTGTCCAGCGTCTCTTTCCAGCGGTCATCCTGCGTTTCGCGCCAGAGCACGGAAAGGCCAAGCATGGGTGCCGTCGTGTTCACGTTCAGCTTTGGCAGGCCGGCTGCCAGCCGCCGCTCATACCAGCCCTCGATCAGGGCCTTCAGATCATCCCGACCCGTGAACTGCCAAAGGCGAATGATGCCATAGAGCCCAACGCCCTGCGGCCATTCCCAGCTGTCGAATGAAATGTAATCTCCTGCCGTGCCATCAAGGTTCGGCTCGTGAAAACGACCGTCGTTTTTCAGGCCAGTTATCCCGGCGACAAGCCGATCGAGATTGGCAAGAATGGTATCGCCATTCAGGGCCATGGTGTCCTCCTGCGTCCGCCTCTCCCAAGGCGTCATGTATGAGCAAGAAGAAATCATCACGAAAATCATTGCGCAAGCTGAAAATTTTTTGCAATTTGCTGCAAACGCGAGATGACTCATGACCAGTCGACCCATGCCCGGAAAACGGGCTACGAAATCCAGGCGGATAAAACTCGAAGACGTCGCAGCGGCGAGCGGCGTCTCGATCAGTACCGCTTCCCGCGCGCTGGCAGGCGAGAAAGGCGTGAAACCGGAAATACGCGAGAAGGTTCTAGCCGCTGCCAAACAGGTGAATTACACACTTCCCGTTGCCCTTGCAGGTCGAAAGATCGTGCTGGCGGCATCGAGCGCGGCCATGATCGATTATGTGCGAAACCAGTTCACGCTCTACGTGCTTGAGGGACTGCGTGAGCGTGCCGAGGCGCTCAATCTGGAGATCGTGACGCGTCCTATCGCAGACAAGGCGGACGAAACCCAGATGCTGGAGGAAGCGCGGGAAGACCCCGAAACCGCGGGTCTTCTGTTTCTGACGGTGGACGACGAGGCCATGCTGGCGGCGACCCGCGATTTTCCGAAACCGGTGGTCCTGTTGAACGGACATGATCCGCTAATGCGTCTTTCCAGCGTGACACCTTGCAATCGCTCCGCCGCAAGGCTGGCCACAGAACATCTGATTCAGCTAGGACACAAGCGAATCCTCTTTCTGATGCGCCCCGGAAGACGGACGATTCTGCACCGGTGCGACGGCTGGCAGGATGCACTGAAAGCGCATCATCTGATTGCTGACCCGGATCTGATCATTTCAGTCGATGACTGGCTTCCGGAGTTGGCGGCAAGGGCAATCGAAGAACGCATACGGGACAGGGGGCTGGATTTTTCCGCGATCGTGACGGCAGGCGATAGCCTTGCGGTCGGCGCCATCATGGGTGTTCAAAAAGCGGGCTTCACGGTGCCGGACGATGTGTCGGTTGTCGGCATGGACGATCTGCCTCAGGCTTCTTTCGTCAATCCGCCGCTGACGACAATGCATCTGCCGATGCGAGAGATCGGTTCGGCTGCTCTCGACCTGATCAGCGACAGTATGGCGGGCAGGATCAACCCTGCTCGGCGCGTCGAACTGGCCTGTCATCTGGTAGAGCGTTCATCGACCGCACCCGCCAAGGTCCACTTGTGAAAGCTGCCGATTTGCCCTGAGCGGCTGGCTGGCGTAGGACTGGGTTGAACAGCTCGATATGTTTTACTGGAATGCACCATGCCCGATAGCCCACTTGTTCCGATCATAGACGGTCATAACGACGTTCTGCTGCGCATGATGCAGCCGGGCCAAGACGATCCCGTTGCCGGGTTTCTGGAAGGCGAGGGAAGGGGGCATATTGATCTGCCGCGCGCCAAAGCTGGCGGTCTGGCAGGAGGGCTTTTTGCCATCTTCGTTCCCTCCCCGCATCATAGGCCAGATGCCGACGGAAATTTTGTTGCACCGGAACAGGCCTCCGCCCTGAACCAAACCTTGGCAATGGCCCGCAAACTCTTCGAACTGGAAGCGCGTTCACAGGGCCAGATCAAGGTCTGTCGCAATTCAATCGAATTGCAGGCCTGTATTGAGCAGTCGATTTTTGCGCCGGTTCTTCATATCGAAGGTGCCGAGGGCATAGGTGAGGACCTCGATGCGCTTCACGTGCTTCATCAGGCCGGTTTGCGAAGCCTGGGGCCCGTCTGGAGCAGACCCAACATCTTCGCTCACGGGGTTCCCTTTCGGGTGCCCCATTCTCCCGATATCGGGCCGGGGCTGACGGATGCCGGGCGCGCTCTCGTTCGCATCTGCAATCATCTCAAGATCCTGATCGATCTTTCGCACATGAACGAGCAAGGCTTCTGGGACACTGCAAGACTGTCGGATGCTCCGCTTGTGGCGACACACTCCAATGCACATGCGCTCAGCCCGCACAGCCGGAACCTGACGGACCGCCAGCTTGACGCGATCGGCGAAAGCAAGGGCCTCGTTGGCATCAATTACGGAGTGCTGTTTCTCCGGGATGATGGCGTGCGGAACCTCGATACTCCTTTGCAGATCGTCGTGGATCACATTCGCTACATCGCAGACCGGATAGGGATCGAGCGTGTAGCACTCGGTTCCGATTTCGACGGAACAACTGTTCCCAATGAACTGAAAGATGCTGCTGGATTGCCGCGTCTGATCGAGCTTATGCGGCAAAACGGTTTCGATCAGATTTCGATCGAGCGGGTTGCTTATCGCAACTGGCTTGATGTGCTCGCTCGCACCTGGGGCAATTAAACAGCAGTCCTGCGTTTTGTTATTAACGATTGAGTAACCAATGCGCGCAGCGCATGGGTGGCGTGAAGTCTTGTCTCTGCAAGTTCGAAGGGTGCGGGACTATATGGAGCTCATCGAAACGACGCCGGAACTGATCAAGTTGCTGACGTCACAAGACCTCAGAAAGGCGAAGAAAATGAACGTAGCACGCTCCTTCAACAATTGGCGCAAGTACCGTCAGACCGTCAACGAACTCGCTCGCATGTCGAGCCGTGAACTGGCTGACATGGGCATCTCCCGCTCGGAAATCGAAGCTGTTGCCCGCGGTTCCGTGGCCCGCTAATCGTTTTAGCTCCGCGTACGTCGCAACGCCCGCCACACGCGGGCGTTTTGCTTTTTATGAAGTTTATGTTGCATTGCATTTATGCATAGCTGCACTGCAACACAAGCGCTTCCGCTTCTCCTCAAATTTGCTAATCTCTGGTCATCGAAACGACGCATCCTCCTCCCGCGAAGTTTCGATGTCAGGCCAACTCCTCCTCCTCCCAAAGTTGGCCTGCAGGAACGACAGCAACTCCTCCTCCCATGCTGTTGTTCGGTTCTTTTCGGAAAGCCTGCCGCACCTCCTCCCGCGGCAGGCTTTTTCGTTTTGGAATGGGGTTCCCGTCAGGGTTGGGCATTTTTCCCGCTGCAACATCTTAACAATTAGTGACCGGCTGTTTGCCAGATTGGCACAGTGATCGGCGGTCGGCGCAAGTTTGGCATAAGCTTCGTCTGGCTAAAAAGGTGAGCGAATTCAATCACCGATCTCCGTAGGCCCTATCCGTTCGCGATACGGACCGGGAGACCGGCACTTCCATTGTTAACTCTTTGTTAACCATATAGCCGCTATCAGAAATCAACCATTTGTTAACGAAGATGACCAAAGTGGAAACAGATTCACGCTCGATCAGGATCAAGGGACGCTCGTTTCTCGCTGTCGTTCTGACACCTGACCTGCCCCTCGATCAGTGGTTGGAGAGGCTGGATGATCTGGCAGCGCGTTCTGCAGGCTTTTTCCTGGGTCGTCCGGTCGTCCTCGATGTCACGGAACTGCAGATCGATCGGCAGCAACTCGCAGAGTTTCTCGCGCATCTGGCACAGCGCAATGTCAGCATCATGGGCATTGAAGGCGCGCGCCATTCGATGATTGCGCCCGGCATGCCGCCGGTGTTGAAGGGTGGACGTCCGGCCGGTGATGTGGATGTCGCCTCCGTTGAGCCGGTTGCGGTGGCTGTTCAGCCCGCAGTTCCGGATTCCGGCGATGCCCAACCAGAGCCGCAGGCAACTGTTTTGCAGGCGCCGCGCTCCGCCTTGCAATCTTTGGTCATCAACGAGCCCGTAAGGTCCGGACAATCTATCATCTTTACCGAAGGGGACGTCACGATCGTCGGCTCCGTTGCCTCCGGCGCCGAGGTCATCGCGGGCGGATCGGTGCATGTTTACGGCACTCTTCGTGGACGAGCCATGGCCGGGTCCGTCGGTAATTCGCAGGCGCGCATATTCTGCCGCAAACTCGAAGCCGAACTGATCGCGATCGATGGAATTTACAAGATGGCCGAGGATCTGCCTACGGACCTGCTTGGACAACCCGTGCAGGTCTGGCTCGAAGGAGATGCAATCGTTGCCGGAAAAGTCAATTGAGCTGCACCAAGCTCACGAACAGGAGAGAAAGATGGGGAAGGTAATCGTCGTTACGTCAGGCAAGGGCGGGGTCGGCAAGACAACCTCCACAGCTGCTTTGGGTGCTGCACTTGCCCAGCGCAATGAGAAGGTCGTCGTCGTGGACTTCGATGTAGGCCTGCGCAACCTGGATCTGGTCATGGGTGCCGAGCGCCGGGTCGTCTACGATCTCGTCAACGTCATTCAGGGCGATGCGAAGCTGACACAGGCGCTCATTCGCGACAAGCGGATTGAAAACCTGTTCCTGCTGCCTGCCTCCCAGACGCGCGACAAGGACAATCTGACGCCGGAAGGCGTCGAGTGGGTCATCAACGAACTCAAG
The DNA here is from genome assembly GCF_001427345.1 of Rhizobium sp. Root149. Taxonomy (NCBI): domain Bacteria; kingdom Pseudomonadati; phylum Pseudomonadota; class Alphaproteobacteria; order Hyphomicrobiales; family Rhizobiaceae; genus Rhizobium; species Rhizobium sp. Root149. The sequence continues at coordinate 24,260 of NZ_LMGD01000024.1, read as the reverse complement.
CGCTACTTCGATTGGGTCATCTGCGACAGCCCGGCGGGGATCGAGCGCGGTGCGACACTTGCCATGCGCCATGCGGATGTGGCCGTGGTCGTCACCAATCCCGAAGTCTCGTCGGTGCGCGATTCCGACCGTATCATTGGTCTCCTGGACTCCAAGACGGTCAAGGCGGAGCGGGGCGAGCGTATGGAGAAGCATCTTCTTCTGACTCGTTTCGACCAGAACCGCGCCGCACGCGGCGACATGCTGAAAGTCGAGGACGTGCTGGAAATTCTCTCCATCCCGCTGCTCGGCATCATTCCGGAAAGCATGGATGTGTTGAAGGCTTCCAACATCGGCGCTCCGGTAACGATCGCTGATGCGAAGTCCGCTCCTGCCCAGGCCTATTTCGAAGCGGCCCGCCGTCTGGCCGGTGAAGACATTCCTGTCACCATGCCGGAAGAAAAGCGTGGTCTGTTCGGCAAGATCTTCTCGCGGAGGGCTGCATGAATATTTTCCGGCTTTTCAACAAGCAGAGATCCGCGCCTTTGGCGCGCGAGAGACTGCAGGTCCTGCTGGCGCATGAGCGTGTCGCAACCGGAAATGATCTCGTCGCCGTCCTGCGCGAGGAAATTCTGGCTGTCATCGCCAAGCATGTCGAACTCGACAGCGAACGCGTTCACGTCAAGATGGATCGCGACGAGCGGTTCTCCATCCTGGAGATCGATGTAGAAATCCCGCTGGAAGCCAAGCTCGAAGCGGCCTGAAGGCTAGTCTCGATTGAGAAAGTATCGGCGCGGACTGGCTCTGCGCCGACCGGATCACTGTGTCGCGAAGGACGCCTTAAGTTCATCGCTTATCGGCAGGTTTAGGCCCTGAGGAGAACCCTCGAACGGCTGCATGAACCAACGGTCATACATCTCCTGCATCTGCGGGCTACGATAAATACTGCGAAGGGCTGTCGCTGCGAGCTCCGCAAATTGCGGATCGTTGATTCGGGTCATGAAACCGTAGGGTTGTGGTTCGGATATTGCCTCCGAGCTCACCACATAATCATCCGGATTTCCTGTCTGGGCTATAAGATTGCGGATCAACACGTCGTCCATTGCAAATGCCGAGACCCGTCCGGATTTCACAAGCTCGAAGGCTTCGCGCACTTCATTGACGGGAACCGAGACAAGTCCGAGCTTTCTCTCGCGAGACAGCTGCAGGATTTGGCTTACGTTCACGGTTCCAAGAACGACGGCAACACTTTTCCCTCTCAGATCGTCTATCCTGTTGATGTTGTTGCGCGCGAGGGAGACGACCTTCGTCTGGGCGATGAAATGGGGCGGCGTGAAAAACACTGCCTTACGGCGATCCGCTACGTTAGTGCTTGCATTGCATTCGATATCTATCCCCCCATCATTCAAAAGCTGGATGCGATTTGCAGGTGTGCGCTGAACCAGTTCAACGGACAATTCCGGCAGATCCAGCATAGCCTGCATTTTTCTGGCCATGGCCCTGCAGAGATCTATCGAATACCCGACGACTTCTCCTGAACTGGTCTTAAAGGAAAATGGTTGGGCCGATCCATAACCGACACGTAAGACCCTGGTCTCCTTCAGCCGCTCTATGGTTGATCCGTTAAAGCTCAAATCAGTCTCAGCCAATGCGAGAGTTGACGGCAGCAGTAAAAGAAGGGCGGCTAAAAGCCGTTGAAAAAGGATCTTCAACATCAAATCACTCCAAATATTCTTTTGGTTTTGAAAACACTGCCTTCAATTCGGGTGACATCGGCAGTTTCATATTCTGTCCCAGCGGTGGAATTGGCCGCTCGAACCACTTTGTATAAAGCTCCTGGATATCCTTGCTGGTGAACAGTTTCTCGAGACTCGCGTTCACGACCGCCTTGAAAGCATCGTCGCCCAAGGGCAGCAAAATTCCGTAAGGCTCCGGCGGGCTGAAAGTTTCCTCTGAGATTACATAATCGTCCGGCTTCGACGAAGCCGCGATCTGGCCGGCGAGGAGAATATCGTCCATGACGAAGGCAGACGCCTTGCCGTTGGTGACCAGATTGAAGGAGTCCGAATTTTCGCGGTTCAACAGGACCGAAATATTCAGCATCCGCTGCCGGTTGATCGCGTTCAGTTGATCCAGGTTGACGGTTCCGGTCGTTGCGGCGACGCTTCTGCCTGCAAGATCCGAAATCGATCGGATGTTCGAGCTCTTCAAGGAGACAAAGCGCGTTGCCGTCACGAAATGCGGATAGGAAAAGGCCACCATTTTTCGCCGCTCGGCATTATTGGTGGTTGCCGCGCATTCCATGTCGATCCGGCGAGATTTGACCATGACGAAGCGGGTGGCCGATGTTACCGAAACATATTCTATACGAAGATCGGATTTACCGAGCGTCGCAGCGATATCTTTTACGATCCGCTGACAGATTTCGACGGCATACCCGGTCGCTACGCCAGCCACGAGATAGGAGAAGGGTGGTTCCGACACACGGTGCCCGATAGTGACCGTTCCGGTGTTTTTGATCTTCGTCAGAGTGTCCGAACTCTCTTCTGCCGATGCGCCAGCGCTTCCTATAGTCAGCGCCAGCATCGCAGGCCATAAAAGTGTTTGGACGGATCGACTCAAAATTGAGAACGCCCTGATCGTTGGCACTGTCGCTGCAATTTCGTCGTGTCCCGGCATGAAGATCGTTCCCTTTTGTTTCAGGCGGCGCTCGATCCCAGATACTGTTCCGTGAAGCTGGCTTGCGGTCTGCCCAGCAGATAACCCTGGACCGATCCGCAACCGGCTGCACGCAGCAGATCCAGCTGTTCCTTGTATTCGACACCTTCGGCGGTCACGCTGATGTCCAGTCCCCGGGCCAGGGAAACAGTCGACAGCACGATATTGAGACATCGGGTACTTTCCGCGACACCTGAAATGAAGCGGCGATCCAGCTTGATACGCGTGACCGGCAGATCAATCAGATAGGACAAGGATGCGAACCCGGTTCCAAAATCATCAAGTGCTATGCCGACACCCATCGCCCGAATGGCCGTCAGGATGGTGATCGCCTCCTTGCCTTCGACCTTGTTGGTTTCGGTGATTTCTATCTCCAGACGGTCAGCCGAGAGGCCGGTTTCATTGAGTGTGGCACGAATGAAATCCGGTAGATCCTGTCTCAGCAGGCCGATGGCAGAGATATTGACAGAGACTGTTGTCCGATCATCCTTGCCTGCCATCTGGCGGCAGGCCTGCTTCAGGACCCAGCGGTCGAGCTCAACGATAAAACCGGTTTCTTCAGCGGCAGGGATAAATTTGTCGGGCGTAATGAAGCCGCGCTTGGGATGGTTCCATCTCACCAGCGCCTCATAGCCCGAAATTCTACCCTCGCCGATGGCGACGATCGGCTGATAATGTACCTCGAATTGGTCCTCGTTCAGGGCAGTCATGAGCTCCAGCTCGATAGTGGAGCGGTGTGATGTTTCCATGGTCATCCCTGGTTCGAATATATGGAAGCAACCGCGGCCTGCACCCTTCGATGTGTAAAGCGCGACATCCGCATTGCTCAAAATTTGATTGGAGTTTCGGCCATGTAATGGTGCCCTGGCAATTCCGATACTGGCACCGATAGACAATGAAAGTTCGTTGATCTGAAAGGGTCTGGAAATTGCCTCCAGAATTCGGGCAGCCAGCCGCTTTGCCTCCTTTTCGGCGTTCAAGGCTACCACCTGGATGAGCGCGAACTCATCGCCACCGAGGCGGGCGAAAACATCGTCTGGCCCCAGCAATGTGGAAACGCGTTTGCAGGTCGATATCAACACCTGGTCACCAACAGCGTGCCCATAGGTGTCATTCACGGGTTTGAAGCGATCAAGATCCAGCAACATCACGTTGATGATCTTGTTTCCGACTTCGACCTCTTCAAGTAAACTATTCAGTGCTTTCTGGAGAAACGCCCGGTTTGGCAGTCCCGTGAGAGCGTCATGATGGGCAAGATGCTCCAGTTCTCTGGCTGCTTCCCGCATCTGTCTCAAATGTTCACGCTCGACCACTGCCTCCCGCAAGGTCTCGATCGTCGTGGCAAGTTGCCCGATTTCATCCTGTCGTCGCTGGTACGGCGTGATGTTCCCCGTTTCATCGCGAGCAATCCGTTTGAGCGCCTCGATCAGAACTGGTACGGGTTTGAAAAGGCTCCGGAGGAGCAAGGCAATCGCGCCGCCGGTGGCAAGCATGATGACAGCGAACGATAAAAGTGAATTGCGGTAAAAGATGCCGCGGGTAGCCATGAGCGATTCCGTCGTCCCGACCGATGCGGCGACGCCACCCAGCATCTTGCCCTCGGAGGAGCGGATAGGCAGATAGCCGATGTAGTGCTCTTCAGTGCCAATCTTGCCAAAGCCGGTGAAAAACTCCGTGTATTCTTCTGACGGTCCGCCATTGTCCTGAACGGATAGCGTCAAGCCGGCAGGCCCGCCGTCACTGTCAGTAATGGAAACCAGGCTTTTCGTCGAAGCATCGTATTGGAGGAGCCACACCTTCTGCTTTGTCTGCACGGACGCGAGCGCGAGAACATCCACGGCCACATAGCCGGTATCCAGCACCGACGCATCGTCGCCTATCATGCGGTCGGTGATGATCCGTACAATCTGGCTCGACGGTGTCATGTCCACGGCAACGAAGGTATAGACGCTTCGAATTGCACTGCTGACGATCTGGATATTGGTGCTCGCCTGCTGTCGCCATTCATCTCGCTGACTTCGCTCGATCATGATCCAACCCGTCGCGGCGCCAGAAATGTAGGCAAGCGCGACAGCAAATAGCAGGAATGAGGTAACTTTGCCGATGATGGATCGACGCCAATTCAAACGCGTCTTCAGGGCCTTTTGGCCTGCGAATATCGACAGCATCAGGGTTCCAATCACAGTGCAATTATAAGTAGGTTGTATAAATCTTGCAGCCCTGATGATGGTTGCGCGGTTCTTTCCAAATCATTGACGAAGGTGAAACTGTGCAACAAACCACCCGGATGGTTAATAAAAATATATTAATCAGAATGTGATAATTTTAGATTTAGATAAGCGGACTGACGTCATAATAAATACTTTTGTCTGAGAAGGATATAAATCAGATTCGCGCAAAGATTCGAATAATAGACAAAAAAATCGACTTTCACGGGATTTAATACAGATGATTTTCTTGTAAATGATCACGTATCATATTGTCGATTTATGATAATGCCCCGGTGTGGCACCAGTGGAATACTTGAAGTCGATGATACCAGACCCGTTCGCCCTGTCGCTCGCTCGTGTTCCGAGCGTCAGGAATTTGGTCCGGAAAAGAGCTCTACGATAAGGTTGCGCAGTTGATCCATTCTCAGACTCTCGGTCTGTACCGGCCTCAAGCCTGAATTGAAGCCTTGCCGAAGGAATTCGGCTACAACATCCGTGCGCTTTGCAATGATGTGAATTGGGACATCGCGCGTTGCGTCAGGCCCGGTCACGACTGATGCCGGCTGATGATCACCGATAACAATGAAAATCGCATCATCACCAAAGGTACGGATATAGCTTGCCACCGCCTCCAGCGAATAGTCTATCGTTCGGATGTAATGGTCCCGGATGCGGTCGGGGTCTGCCCAGACGAAAGCCGGCGACTCGCCGGACGCCGCCTGGTCATTGAAGGGTTTCCCATCACCGACCGCCTGCCAGTCGATCATGTGAGCGACTGGCGTCCAGGGCGCATGACTTGAGATGAGGGCAGTCTCGATCATGACATTGCGACGTGGTTGCGGATCTCGAATGAGTTTTTGAATTGCCGAGAGCGTATATTGGTCTGGCATTGTGATCCAGTTGAAGGGCTGGCCCTGATAACCCAGATCTTTCGCCGCATAGACCCGATCATAACCAAAATAGGCGCTTTCCGGCCAATCCAGAGTGATTGCAGGCATGGCCGCCGCCGTCTCCCAGCCTGCATTCTTAAACAAGCGGTTGAGACTGCTTCTGTCGCTCATGACCAGTCGATCGTAGCGCGCCTGACTGTCGATCCAGAGTCCAGACAACAGTGTGCCATGGGCAAGCCAACTGAGGCCCGCCACAGTCGGCGATGTGACCCAGCGACTGGCAATCTGAAACCCGGACTGTTCGAGGCTTTTCTGCATATCCTCAAATCGTGCAGCGATACGCGGCGAGTAACGTGTGTCTTCAACAGCAGTGCGTCCGTAAGACTCGACGAATATCAGGAAAACGTCCTGTCCCTTGACCCGTCCCATGAGCTCGGTCTTTCCTTTGAAAGGGTCGGATTGTGCGAGCTCCACCTCAAAGCGGTGCATGTCGGCAATTGCATGCGAGATCAGATCGAGCCGTTGTATCAGATAGGGCGTGGCTTTGGCTTCGACCGTGAATGCGTGCCCCTCATCTCCGCTTCGTAGCATCAGAATCGAAAGCCCGATCAATGCGGTTGATACCGCCACACAGCCATAAAGCCTGCGTTTGGATGACCAGCCTCCCAGAAAGTTGCATGACCAATAAAACAGGCCAATTATGATGAAAAGGCTGAAGGAGCCGGACAGAATGGCAAATGCGCCGACCCAGGTACCAATGCTCCTGGAAAGCACATTCCAGCCGTCTCCAATCATTTTGATATCGAGGTACGGGTTGAACGGTCGCTGAAACGCCGATTGCGTGCCGATGTCTGCGAGCTTGAGCAGAACCAGCAAGCTCGCCAGTACAGTGACCACAGCCGCAAGTTTTCCCCGCCACTTGCCAGGCACGATGATGAGACCCAGAGCTATGATCGGTATCTCAAACGGGATGGACAGGAATGTCCGGAAATCGAATGCGTCGGGATGTTCCGGCATGTTGATGAATGCGGACAAAAGGGTGCAAAACAAAAGAAATCGCGTCGTGCTTACAAACATGCAAATCATTCCCGCCGTCGTCATCCGCGCCGGTCCATCACAATCGACGTTCCGTATCTTGAACTACGCCCCGATCGTGGATGGCGATCACCCTGCTCGATGAAAGGAGCCCGATTTTGAAACTGGTGCGCATCTTCGGTACCGCTCTTGCCTTGGTCCTTGCTGCGTGGGTGGTCTGGCAGACCGACTGGAGCATCGTTTTAAAATCTCTCTCATCCGTTTCCCTGGTCCATCTCTCCGCAGGCTTGTTGTTGGTCCAGTTCCAGATCTGCATGTCCGCATTCCGCTGGCGATATACCGCCTTGAGCATCGGACAGCCCATCGGGAAGTGGCAAGCCGTTCGCGAGTACTACTTGTCGACAGGTCTCAACCAGTTGCTGCCAGGCGGGGTCGCAGGGGATGCAATCCGCGCTTATCGGGGACGGGCGCAGGATGGGTCGGGCCTGGCGCGATCTGCGACGTCCGTCATTCTCGAGCGACTGTCTGGCCAGATCGCCCTTCTGATGTTCGTTTTGATGGGCCTGCTGCTTTGGCCAGATCGGATCTATGGGACCAATAAATGGGCTGTGTTGGCCTTGGTCGGTGTCCTGTTGGCAGCCTTGTGCTTGGCGGTTCTTCCAGTCATCCGCACCAGGTTTACAGGGCTTGCAAATGATCTCAGCGCAGCTTTCTGCAGCGTGGGAGCGGCGGGTTACCAACTGACGACGAGTGTTCTGATCGTTGCATCCTATATTGCGCTTTTCATGCTGTGTGCTGACGCAACCGGGGGGGCTCTGACAATCGGTGCGGCACTGATGGTTGTCCCTCTCTGCCTTTTGACGATGGTGTTGCCGAGTGGCTTCGGCGGCTGGGGAACGAGAGAGGCTGCGGCTGCAGCTCTCTGGCCAATGGTCGGCTACACTCCGGATCAGGGCATTGCAGCAAGCCTGCTTTATGGAGCCGTGGCCATGCTCGGCGCAGCACCAAGTCTAATGCTGTTGTTTACATCCAAGGACAGATGAACGCCCTTCGCGTGTCATCCGCGAGCCACGACGGGTTTGGACGACCCTCGGACGAGTGCGACGATATCGACGGCGAATGAATAGACCAGAGCGATCAAAGCAATGGCTGAAATCCATGCTGATATCGGCGCTTCGACCACCGGCACGAGTACGATACCGAGAGCCAGCACCTGGACCACACAGACCAGCTTGCGTCGAAACGAGGGCTTGAGAGGCTGATTGAGGGCAGGCAAGGCGAACTGCCCAAGAATGAACATGTATCGCATGGCACCGATGAGCAGCACCCATGCCCCAGCCTTGCCCAGAACGAAGGCGGCACAGGACAGCATCAAAATCAGGAATGCATCGACTTCCATGTCGAACTTGGCGCCAAACTCCGACACGTGGTTGAAGCGTCTGGCGAGGTATCCATCGAACCCGTCAAGAGTGAGTGCGACCACGGTAATGATGAAGACCGCCCAGACCAAGGCTGATCCGTCCGAGTCCGCAAATGCGTCCGAAAGAAGTATTGTCGCCGCTACGAGGCTCGTCGCGGCAGCACGCACGGCGGTGACCAGATTTGCGTAACCAAACCTTGTGTGACGATGCTGCGGCAAAAAGCAAAGTGCCAGCCCGAACATGACAGCAAGCAATCCTGCCGCAGCCAAAGGAACGGCTGGCTCCATCGAATAATGGTAAGCGAAGCCGACGCTACCCACCAAGGATAAGGCAAAAATTACTGCCATCGATTTCAAGGCATCCCTCAGCAGCCTTCGACTAACGTTGAACGACTGCAAGGTGGGGAGCAGACTACTCGAGCTGCGTCTGTCTGAATCAAGAATTGTCATGACGGCACGTCAATCCTTACTCAGCCGCGATCAAGGCGTCGACATCCAGCATATGGCCAGCGCGCGCGGTTTTCGTGCGGAGGTAAAACTCGTTTTCCGAGGTAACGCGGCCTGTGACGGCACTGCGTGCATGAACGAGGATGCCCGCATCCGATAACGCAGCGATTTTCGTTGGATTATTGGTGTAGACGATGACCTCATCGATATTGAGCAGCTTCAGCATGGCGACAGCAGCCTCATAACGACGATGATCGGCGCCGAAACCCAACTGGGCGTCCGCATCGATCGTGTCCATGCCGCGGTGCTGGAATCCATAGGCCCGCATCTTGGCGCCAATGCCCGTGCCGCGCCCCTCCTGATCAAGATACAGCAGAACGCCGCCACCAGCCTTGGCCAGCAGATCGAGACCGTTCCGGAGCTGATCGCCGCAATCGCATTTCAGCGAGCCGCACAAATCGCCGGTGATGCAGGACGAGTGGATACGGATCGGCACCGGCTTTGACACATCAGGCTTGCCGACAACGATCGCCACCTGATCCTTCTGCGCCAAACCGCCGCGGAAAACGACGAAATCCGCGTAGCCAAATGTTTCGAGCGGAACCGGCGTACGAGCGACGATCTGGAAAGACTGCCGGACGTTGGAAGACGCGGACAGTTGTGCATGATCCAGGGTGCAGCACGAGGAGAAGCGTTTATCGTCTCTTTCTACTTCTGCGCATACCATGGCTGGAAGCAGCAGCGCCGTGCTGGCGAGCTCCGCGCTCGCGCTCTCCAGTTCATTTGCCTTTCGCCAGGCGGACAAACGCTTGGTCCCGGGAGTGTAAGCAAGCTCCGACGCCTGATGGAAGCTTACATTGCGAAGCGGGGCGACGATATCGCTTGCGCGAGTGATACCAAGTTTTTCGGCACGATTGCGGGTGAGAAACAGTTCGTGCTTTTGGCCAACAACGCTCGCAAATTGATCGTACAGGGCCGGCGAAACGGCATCGAGAGCCAGTACGGCGAGAGCGCGAGATCTATCTTCGAGTATGATCGGCCGACCGAACCGCAACTCCGCTACGGCACGCTCTACTTCACGGGAAGGGTCTTTGAACTCGAGAGCAAATGGGCTGTGCTCGGTCATGATCATCTCCATTGAATTTTCAGCTAGTTACGCAACCAACCCATTCTTTGGATCGGTCGAAGGTGCATAAATAAAAGTTGATGGTTCAGGGGTGGAAATTCCGAAAGAAGCTCTAATTAGCAGCGGCTGACCCGAGGAAACTCCCGCCTCGCGCCGTCAGCGACGCCTTAACTTGAACAGATGGTGTAGCAATGGTCGATGCCAAGTCCCTCTGGTGTGAGGCAGCCGGACATCCGGTGTTGCGGTCAGAGGTTTTGACACCCAGATCAAGCGGCCAAGTGCTTGTCCGAACTCTCTTTTCAGGCATCAGCCGCGGAACTGAAACCACCGTCTTCACTGGTAAGGTACCCGAAACGGAATATGACAGGATGCGTGCTCCACATATGTCAGGCACCTTCCCGTTCCCGGTCAAATACGGATACAGCTCGGTCGGACAGGTTGAGGAGGGTGAGGGGCTTGAGAAGGGGACTACCGTTTTCTGTCTCTTTCCACACCAGAGCCACTACCTTGTCAGAGCCGAGGATCTTGTCGTGGTCCCGGCCGGATTGCCGGCAGACCGTGCAGTTCTTGCCGCCAACATGGAGACAGCGCTTAATATCTGTTGGGATGCGCAGATCGGGATCGGTAACAGGGTCGCGGTTTTTGGTTGCGGCGTCGTCGGTCTGGCGGTCGGCTACCTCGCATCGCAGGTGCCAGGTGTGGAATGCACGCTGGTGGATCCGGATGCATCGCGGTCTGAACCGGCGGAGCGCATGGGCGCTGCCTTTTGCCATCCCGACCAGTTGAAAGGTGAATTCGACATACTGATCAACGCGTCCGGTTCTGGGCAGGCACTTGCCCAGTGTGTGGATCATGCAGGTCTTGAAGCCAGAATAGTGGAAGCCAGCTGGTATGGTGAGCGATCCGTGACATTGCCGCTCGGAGGCGCCTTTCATTCACGCAGGCTTCGTCTCATCAGCTCACAGGTCGGACACGTCTCACCTTTACAGAGACCGCGCTGGACCTATGCGCGCCGGCTTCACAAGGCGCTGGAACTGTTGTGCGACGACAGACTTGATGTGCTGATCTCCGGGGAGACCGCTTTCGATGATCTACCCCAAGATTACGGCCGTATCCTGACCGATCCCTCCACGCTGTGTCACCGTATTCGCTACTGATCAAAAGGAAATTTGCATGTTTGCCGTAGAAGTTCGCGATCACATCATGATTGCTCACAGCCTGCCGAGACCGGTATTTGGCCCCGCTCAGGGAATGCACGGTGCGACTTTCGTTGTCGATGCCGCCTTCTTCACACGCGATGTTGATGCCGATGGTCTGGCTGTTGATATCGGCCTGGCGACGCAGGTTCTTTCCAAGGTACTCAAGCCTTTAAACTACCAGAACCTTGATGAGGTTGAGGTTTTCAAGGGTCGCGTTTCGACAACGGAAGTGATCGCCAAGCATATTTTCGATGAGCTCGCCAAAGCCGTAAAGGCTGGCGAACTCGGTTCCGGAAGCGATCGTATCTGCAAATTGCGTGTTCTTCTGCACGAAAGCCATATGGCGCGCGGATGGTATGAGGCCGAGCTTTGAGCCCGTCGCTCGTCTTTGCCTATCCAGGCGATCTCATGACGAAAACCGGCGGTTACGCCTACGACCGCCATATCGTCAGCGAATTGAGATCAGCCGGTTGGACGGTGAACATGATGCCGCTTGGCCCAGGGTTCCCCTATCCGCGCGAAAGGGATCTTCGGAATGCGGAATCGTTGATTGCCGCACTTCCGGATGAAACTGTGCTGCTCGTGGATGGTCTGGCCTATGGCGTCCTGCACGAGGTGGCCGAGCGCGAACGGGAACGGTTGCGGATTCTGGCGCTCGTACATCATCCGCTGGCGCTTGAGACCGGTCTCGATCCTGCAGACCGCGTCAGGCTGGAGGTCAGCGAACGGCTCGCTCTAACCTGCACCAGACATGTCTTCGTAACCTCGCCAGCGACTGCAAAGACGCTGGAAAGCTCCTACGGGCTGACCTCGTCTCACATTACGGTTGTTCTGCCAGGGACCGAGCCGGTTCAACCTGCGCAGCGCGGCTCAAATGTGCCGCACATTGTCTCGGTCGGTTCGCTGACGCCACGAAAAGGCCATGACGTGTTGCTGCGGGCGCTGGATACGGTGCGTGAGTTGCCCTGGCGCGCGACGATAGTCGGCAGTGAGAAGCTCGAGCCTTCTACGACGAGAACCCTTCGGGCTCTGGTGAAGGAGCTTGATCTGGAGGACCGTGTTGTTCTTGCGGGAGAAATTGATGATGTGGGCGAGGTATTCGCGGCTGCTGATCTCTTCGCGCTCGCAAGCCGCTACGAAGGATACGGCATGGTGTTCGCAGAAGCGCTGGCCCACGGTCTCCCGGTTATCGCCTGTCGGGCAGGGGCAGTTCCGGATGTGGTACCTGCCGGTGCTGGTCGGCTGGTTCCACCGGACGATCCAGCGGCCTTTGGAACTGCATTACGGGAAGTGTTGCAGGATAATGACCTCGCCGATGAAATGGCGAAAGCGGCTTACGCCGCCGGCAAGCAGCTTCCGACCTGGGCGCAGTCGGCATCCGTCCTCTCCGACAGACTGAAGGATTTTGCATGAGTGGTTTTGATAAAAGCTGGCTCGCGCTGCGGGAGCCTGCAGATCTCGCGGCGCGCGACCCGGGTCTGGTCGAACACATCGTGGGTTGGCTGCGCCAGAATGCAAGACCGGTGATCGTTGATATCGGCTGTGGAACCGGTTCGAGCGTACGCGCCTTGGGGCCGATGTTTCTTTCCGCTTTGCAGGTGGACTGGAGGCTGGTTGACTACGATCCGGCGCTTCTACGCGAGGCGAGACTCCAACTTGGCGACGATGGTCTTGAGTATCACCAGGTTGATCTCAACCACCTTGAAAATCTGCCGTTGGAAGGTGCTTCTGTACTCTCAGCCTCCGCATTCTTTGATCTCGCATCGGCGAGGTTTTGCGAGGAGATCGCAGCTCTTGTCGCAAAGCGCCGTTGTGCCTTCTACGCCGCGCTGAACTATGATGGCAAAGTAGAGTGGAGCAACCCTCATCCACTCGATCGCGATGTCGTCCGTGATTTCAACCAGCATCAACGCATGGACAAGGGTCTGGGTTCTGCATTGGGCCCTCAAGCCGTGGCACATCTGCAGGGAGTGTTTGAAAGCCTTGATTACCGGATTTTCGTCGCCGAAAGCCCCTGGATCCTGGGAGAAGAAGAAGCGACGCTCCAGCAGGAAATGCTGAAAGGAATGATGCGACCGGTTCTTGAGATCGGCAGGCTTTCGCCTGCCGAAGTCGAGGAATGGTTGGAGTTCAGATTAGACAGGGTCCGCGAGCGCTCGAGCTGTCGGGTTGGCCATCTGGACATCCTTGCCTTGCCGCGCGCTTGAGGAAGCAGCTTCGGCCCGGAGGCGGCAGTCGAACAGGATGTCGCTTCCGAGGCTGTAGACGCTGGCCTGCGGCCGCTGCGCTTCGGACAGGAACTTGATGGGATTGAGCGAGATTCCCGATGGTCCTGACCCGATGATCAGCGGGGCTATGGAGACGTGCAGGTGATCGATGAGATCCTGCTCGAGAAAACGGGCGATCGTCCGCGCTCCACCCTCAACTAATATCTTGTTCAATCCGCGGTCTTGCAACACGTTCAGGATGTCATGCGGACAGAGGCCTCGTTCTTTCAGGGGCAATCTTATGACGTCGGCGCGCAGAGCGCGACGCGGCGCCTCTGCAGATTGGATGACGATGACCGGGGCCCCATCATCCAGCAAAATTCGTTCAGAGCCCGTCAGTTCGGCACGACAATCGATGACGACTCGGACGGGATCCGGTCCTCTGACCTCGCGAACGGATAATCTGGGATTGTCGGCCTTTACTGTGCCAACACCGACAAGAACCGCATCCATCAGCGCACGGCACCGATGCAGATGGGCAAGACCATCAGGGCCGGATATGTCGCGCGCATCGCCGAAAGGCGTTGCCACGCGTCCATCGAGAGACTGTCCCACTTGCGCCAGGACGAACGGGCCGCGTGCTTCTGCCAAAGGCCCATAGAGCATTGCGGCAGCGCTTCGTTCAATTGAAAGACGGCTGGCTGAACTGTTACGCGCCTGAAGCAAATGGCCCCAGATCTGGTCCGTCATTTCAACGCGACGCATAAGCAAACCTCCCGCTTACAGCATTTTATGCAGCGTTCCGTCTCTCTTGATGAGATGGTGAAACAGCACGCCAGCGATATGTAACGCAAAAAGGGCAAGAAGGATCCATGCGCTCCAGGTGTGGATGGTAGAAAATGTCGGGGCCAGTGTTGGAAGTTTGCCGATCGGACTCCATACGGTGAAAAGGCCGAACCAGGAGAGGGGGAAGCCATGGGCGTTCGTTGCGAGAAAGCCACTAACCGGCATGACCACCAGCATCAGATACAGTAGCGCGTGAACCAGTCTGGCAAGAGCAGCAAGTGGACCTCCGCCGCTGGAAACAGGCGTCTCACTCGTCAATCGTATGCCGATACGAACCAGCATGACCCACAGCACGAGGAAGCCGATTGATTCATGCAGCATGTAGAAAGTGAGCTTGAAGGGCTCCGCCGTGAATTTGATCATCATCCCCAGCGGCCAGGTTGCCAGGACGCCGAGTGCGACGATCCAGTGCAGGGCGCGCATGGGCGCGAGATAGGGTATCGTTGACAAGCGGTCAGTCTGCATGGCTGTTCACCTCCTGGGTCTGATACGTTTTCTGCCAAGGCTGGATCAGGAGAGTGCTGGCGTTGCTGCCTTTCTGCCGATGACATGGCATCACAAAATCGTTTGGCAGGCCAGCCAAATCCCAAAACTTCTATTTTTCTGCGGATGGCTGTTTCGTGGCATCGCGAATTGATTTCGCTTTCTGCATTGATGATGTAGTCCTCAGGAATGACCGACATGAACGAATTCCTGCGCATCGATGCATCCACCCGCCGGGTTTGGCTGGATGCTCGCCATCCCGGATTCTACAGCGATCCGAACCTGACCTATGCACAGCTGCATGCCCAGTGCCCCACCTTCTTCTGGGAGCAACAAGGGCAATGGTTTTTCACTGGTCACGACCACGTCAATGCCCTGCTGAGGGATCGAAGATTTGGTCGACAGATCCTTCACATTGCCAGCCGGGAAGAGCTTGGGTTGGCGGAGCCGCCAGAGCATACCCGCAATTTCGATCTGGCCGAAAGACATTCGCTTCTGGAGATCGAGCCGCCGGAACACACGCGACTGCGGACGCTGGTCAATCGCGCCTTTGTGTCGCGCCATGTCGAGAAGATGAGCGGCGAAATCGAGCAACTTGCGAACGATCTGATCGACAGGTTCGAGAGCGCCGGACGGGTGGAACTCTTGTCAGCCTTCGCCGACATCATCCCCGTTACAATGATTGCGCGGATGATCGGAATCCCGGAGGAGATGGGGCCGCAGCTTCTGCGCTGGAGCCATGACTATGTCGGCATGTATATGTTCAAGCGTAGCCGCGCCGATGAAGAGGCGGCTGACCGCTCTGCCAGGGAGTTCGCAGATTATGTGCGCTCGGTCATCGCAGAGCGCCGCAGCGTCCCGAAAGACGATCTGCTGAGCCACATGATCCACACGGAGCACAAGGGTCAGTTTCTCACGGAGGAGGAACTGATCTCTACCACGATCGTGCTTCTCAATGCTGGCCATGAGGCGACGGTTCATCAGATTGGAAATTCGGTCCGGATCATTCTGGAAAGCGGACTTCCCGTAAGCGACCTGTTTCGCGACTCGGCTTCGACGGAACGCGTGGTCGAGGAAACGCTCAGGCTCTGCGCTCCCGTTCATATCTTCCAGCGCTGGGCGTTGGAGGAGGTCGAAGTCGACGGCGTATCGCTCAAGCGCGGCGACAAGGTGAGCCTCATCCTGGCTGCCGCCAATCTGGATCCGGCAAAGTTCCCGGACCCGCTCATCTTCAAGCCTGACCGCAACGATGGAGCAAACCTCTCCTTCGGGGCGGGCATCCATTTCTGCATTGGCGCACCATTGGCACGCCTCGAGCTGAACATCGTCCTGCCTCTCCTGTTCCGGCGCTTGCCGAACCTAAAGCTGGCGCAGACGCCCCAGGTGAAGGACGTCTACCATTTTCATGGGCTTGAAGCGCTGCATCTGACTTGGTGATAGGTTCAACCGGTTTACGTTACGATCTGGACCGGAACGGCTTTTGATGCCGGGGTTTTCGAATGCTGATCGTGATGCGAAAGGGGAATCAGCGGGTTGAGCTCCGGGTAATAGCCGGCGATACAGCCATTCGGCAGGTCGAATGGTGTCACCGTCAGGCCGCCCACGTAGCGCTTGCGTCCGTCGTCGGCATCTGAGGAGAGGCCGACAACCTGGCCTTCGCGAAGTCCAGCCTTTCGGATCTCCGACGGGCTCATCAATAGAACTGAACGCGTACCTTCGATCCCGCGCAGGCGATCGCTGTATCCATAGACGGTCGTGTTGAACTGATCGTTGCTGCGCAGCGTGATGAGGCGGTAGCGTCCAGCAGAGTCTGCGAACCCGGCCGCCGAGAGTTGCTTGGGAAGGGTGAACTCCGCCTTGCCGCTTTCCGTTTTCCAGATCCGCTCCCGAGCGCTATTGCCGCGATAGAAGCCACCCGGGGTAAACACTCGGGCGTTAAAATCGTGGAACTGGTCAGGGTAGGTGGCCTCGATCAGGTCGCGGACCTTCGAGTAGTCGCCTGTCCATTCATCCCACCGCACTTTCGGGTTGGGGGCAAGGGTCTCCTTGGCGATACCCGCTACGATAGCTAGCTCGGACTTCAGGTGTTCGCTCGCGGGCTTGCGCTTGGCAATCGATCCGTGGATGCAGCTGAAAGTATCCTCGATCGTCACGATTTGCGGGCCCGCCTCCTGCAGGTCTTCCTCGGAGCGCCCAAGACAGGGCAGGAGATAGGCGATATCGCCGTTGAAAAGATGGCTGCGATTGAGTTTGGTTGCGATCTGGACTGTTAGCCGCATGAGGGGCCAGGCCTCTTCCATGGCGCCCTGCTCGGGAATGGCCCGAACGAAATTCCCGCCAAGACCAATGAATGCTTTGACGGTGCCGTCCAGAATTCCCTGGCATGCGTCTACCGTGGTCAGTCCTTTTTCGCGCGGTGCTGTGAAGCCGAACATCTCCTCCAGCCTGTCGAGTGGTACAAGCTCCGGCTTCTCCGATATCCCGACGGTGCGCTGGCCTTGCACGTTGGAATGGCCGCGCACAGGTGAGATGCCTGTGCCATCACGACCAATATTGCCTTTCATCAGGAGCAGATTGACGAACATGCCGATGTTATCAAACCCGTGAACCTGCTGGGTGAGCCCCATGCCATAGATGCCGATGACGCGTTCCGCTTCGACATAGACCTGCCCCGCCTGTTCCAGGGCATCACGCGTAAGACCGGATTCGTGCTCGATCTGCTCCCATGGCGTTGAGCGCACGAGCTGTTCAAACGCTTCGAAATCATGCGTATGCTGATCTATGAAATCACGATCCAGAACGCTGCGTCCGCTTGATCGTGCCTCGTCATCCTTGGCCAGAACATGTTTGCAAAGTCCCATGAGGGCCGCAATATCGCCTCCAGCCTTGACCTGAAGATAGTAGCTGGAGATTTGCGTTTCCTGGCCGGTCAGCATCTCGGTCGGGCTTTGCGGATTGATCATTGCTTCCAGCCCGCGTTCGCGAACCGGGTTGAACGTGACGATCCGGCAGCCCCGCTTCACCGCGTCCTGAAGAGGATGCAGGAAACGCGGGCTGTTGGAGCCTGTGTTCTGGCCGAAGAAGAAGATGGCGTCACAGGTGGAGAAGTCCTCGTAGACCGATGTGCCGACTGGAGCGCCGATGACTTTCTTCAGGGCGACGGACGTCGTCTCATGACACATGTTGGAACTGTCGGGCAGATTATTGTTTCCGTAGAGTCGCGCGAACAATGCGTAGAGATAAGATGTTTCGAGGCTGGCTCGACCAGAGGCATAGAAAACCGCGGATTTCGGATCGAGAGACTTTAGCTCGCGACCGATGGCGGAAAAGGCTTCATCCCAGGAGCAAGCGACATAAGTGTCCAGCTCGCGATCATAGCGCAGCGGATGGGTAAGACGCCCCGTTTGTTCGAGATCGTGATCCGTCCAGTCCCGCAGTTCGGAAACCGTATGTTTTGCAAAGAAATCGGGCGTGCATCTGCGCGTCGTAAGCTCCCACAGGGTCGCCTTCGCACCATTCTCGCAGAACTCGAATGCATTGTGATTGGCAGGCTTCGTCCAGGCGCAGGACGTGCACATGAAACCGCCAGGCTTGTTCTGGTGGGCGAGCGTATCGAGAACGCCAGGGGTCGGCCATTCCTTGCCGAAAATGCGGGTGATACCTCTCAGCGAGCCCCAACCGCCAGCCGGTCCATCATATTTCACGGTATCCTGATCAGCCACCAGCGCATCTCCTTCTGCCTGCGGTCCAGGCCGAAAGCAGCTCTGTGTCATTGCAGATTGAACGACTGCATTGGCGTGATGCTTCGACGGCCCGCTCGGGCAACTCGAAGAAAGCTGGTTGGTTCCCCGCCTGATCTATCTTTCAGGAATCGATCAGGAAACGTTCCGCAAGGCGTGCCCAGAGTGCCGCTCCAACCGGAATGTTGGCATCGGAGAAATTGTATTTCGGATTATGCAGGCCAGCCGACTCGATACCATTGCCAAGGCGGATGAAGGCACCTGGCAATTCCTCCAGCATATAGGCAAAATCTTCGCTGCCGGGGATAAGCGGACAGACGCCAACCTTCTCCGGCCCGACGAGCTCTGACGCAATCGTTTTGATGAATTCGGCCTCTGCCTCACTGTTGGATACAACAGGGGTGCCGCGCACATAATCAACGATTGCCTCCGCGCCGTGCCCTTCCGCGACGGAAGAGGCGAGGGTGCGGATGCGTTCCTCCAGCAAATTACGGATACCGGCATCGAATGACCGGATGCTGAGCCTGATCATGGCAGTTTCCGGTATGACATTTGCGGCATCACCGCCGTGGATGGCGCCTACGGTCACGACCGCAGTTTGGGTCGGGTCGATGCTGCGCGATACCACCGTCTGCAGGCTGACGACGAGCGAGCATGCCGCGACAATCGGATCTATCGCAAGGTGTGGCCGGGAGGCATGCCCCCCTTTGCCGCGGATGGTGATGGTGGCCGTATCGGACGCCGCCATCATCGGGCCCGGCCGGATCATGAAGTGGCCTTCAGCCAGTCCCGGGTGATTGTGAAGGCCAAAGACCGCGTCCGCAGGAAAGCGTTCAAACAGCCCGTCCGCGATCATCCGCTGGGCGCCGCTATTGCCGCTTGCTTCCTCAGCCGGTTGAAAGATGAGATTGAGCGTACCGCTGAACCGTCGGGTTCTGGCCAGATATTCCGCCGCAGCGAGCAATACTGTCGTATGGCCATCATGGCCACAGGAATGGGCCTTGCCAACCGTTTTGCTTGCATAGGGAAGCCCCGTTTCTTCCTGAATGGGAAGTGCATCCATATCTGCGCGCAGAGCCAGGCTCTTCGTTCCGCTGCCTTCCCGTAGACGTCCGACAACGCCGTGTCCACCGATGCCGGTTGTTACCTCATAGCCCCAGGAGCGCAGCTTGTCGGCGACGAACCGCGCAGTTTCCTCTTCTTCATGGGAGAGTTCGGGATGCGCATGAAGATGTTGCCGTATCGCTGTCATTTCCTCGTGGGTCTGTTCGAGATCTGCAATATGGGCGTAGACATCATCATTCAGCATGGGGCACCGGTCTGTTTTGGATTACGAGGCCGATCATAGGAATTTTAGCGCGGATGAATAGCTGAGATATCAGAAATCTGTCACGTACTTGCTTGTGACGTCAGCGGCATGAGCGAGGCCGCAGCGGCATCTCCCGGGCGTTCACTGCCGCCGCGCACGACAACAGCGTTTGATGCTAGCGGCAATCCGGCTGCTTTGAACGCGGCCAGAAGGCGCTTCATGCCCTCGCGCTTGATGATGCTGGGATTGCCAGGGCGCGCGGTAAACTTGAAGCGGATCACCATGGAATTTTCCGTCACATCCTGAATGCCCTGCATCTTGAGAGGCACCAGGAAATCGCCGCCGAATTCCGGATCATCCAGCATGGCAAGGCCGACCTTCTTCGCCGTCTTCCGGATTAACTCCAGATCCGCGTCCCGATCGAACCGCAATTGGAATTTGATGGTTCCCCAGTCGCGGCTGTAGTTGGTGATCGAGGTAATCTGGCCAAAAGGAACCGTGTGGATCGGACCATTATGGTGCCGGAGCCGAACCGACCGCAGCGAGATTTGCTCAACCGTTCCCATCAGCTTTCCGGTATCGATATACTCTCCGATCCGGAAGGCGTCCTCGGCCAGAAAGAAAATGCCGGAAACGACATCCTTCACCAGCGTCTGGGATCCGAAAGACAAGGCAAGACCCAGCACTCCAAAACCGGCAAGAAGTGGTGCCACATCTATTCCGGCAGCCGATACGACGACAAGCGCCGCGATGGCGATGACCCCACCCAGGACCAGATTTCGCACGACAGGCAGAATGGTGGATATCCGGCTTTTTTCCTTGCGGGCATCGCCATCATCCTCTCCCGGCATGATGACCGTGGCGCTCGGCGCGATTGCTTCGAAATATTTGAGCAGGAAACTGCAGAACGACCAGCTGACGATCAATGCCAGGCTCAGTCGCTCAAGCCACATCAGCCAGGTGGTCACCAGTGTAGAAGCACCCATCAACAATGGCTGCCACAGCTGCACGATCATATGAAGCCCTATCAGCCATATCGCCCCCGCCAAGGGTGTTCGAAGGCTCCACAAGACAACGGATGGCAGGCCCTTGCCGGTCGCAGCTTCCCGCTTCCGTGCCATATGACCAAGAAGGGAAACGACGGCCAGATCGAGAACAGGCACCACGATCATCAGGAACTGCGTTATACCGGCGGCGCGAGCCCAGACCAGGTTTTGTGCCGAACCCGCGACCAGCAGGCCTGTTGCCCATATGACGATTGCCGAAACGATGTATGAATCGGCCAGAATACTCCCGACTGCCCGCCGAAAAGGACCGGCATCTTTTCCGGCAAACACAGAAGCGATATCGCGGCGACCGCCAATGAACCAGTAAAGCTTCATCACGGTCAGGACTGTGGTTGTCAGGAACAGCCAGCTATCGGCCGCCGCAGCATCCACCATTCTCATATCCGCCAGATGCACGCTATTCCCGATGAAGGCGGTCATAAGCCCGTAAAGCACCAGCATCCGGAAATGCCAGCGCGGCCTTGCGATATCGATCAAAGGGCCGCCGCTCGCGCCATTGGAGTGAAACAGAAAGCGACCGAGGCAGGCATACACCAGCCCGCCTGTCAGCATTGAGAGAAGGGCGCCGTTGACCTGTTGCCCAAAGCTGCCTGCGTCCAGACCCTGGCGAGCCGCGATGTGGGACGCGGCATGAAAAACCGCCACTGCCGCGAGATCAAGTAGCAAGCGCAAACCCGCATTGGTGAACCGGCGTTTCGGTATGAAACGCCCATAGGCATGGTTCAGAACCACGCGAGCACCATAGGCGCTGGCAAGCCCCAAGCTTGCACTAACCAGCAACATCCAGGCTGCGAATGTGGTGCCACCCGGCTCTTCGGAAATTGTCTGCCAACTTGTCTGGAACACAGCTGGCAGCCGGCTGATGCCAGCAATGGCCCCCTCTGTGCCGTTTGCCAGTGCTTTCTGAAGGTCGCCAATCATCCACATGTTGTTCATGGCGGCCATGGATTGATCGCGGCTGTTAGACGCAGCTGGCGGCGACGTCTCTTCTGCCCATCGGATAAGTACGGGAGCGCCGCCCTCTGAGGCAGCTTTTACGGCGGCCTCTATCTGTGCGGCGGTTTGATTTGCGGTGAGGACCACAATCGTCGGCGGCTTGTCTTCAGCAGAAGCCGAGCTCTCGGCCGTCTGAAGCCAGACAACAAGACAGACAAGGCAGGCCAGAAGCCGCGAAAACATATGAATGCGTGTACCCAGCATGCCCCACCTGACGCGATCGAAAATGCCAAGAGGCATTCCGTTGATGATGATGCAATGTTGCCCGCATTTAGGCAATTAGCCGAGGTTGGGATCTGCCCGGTTCTGCCGATGGCCTGAACGATCAATATCCGCGTTTTCGGTCTATGGTGGCAGGCAGCTTGCCGGTACTTCTCCACGTCTCAATGTTCTGTGCCACGATTTTCGCTGCTGTCACTGCATTTGTTGGCGCTGAGATATGCGGAAGGACTGTGATATCCGGATGCCGCCATAGCGGGGAATTCTCGTCGAGGGGCTCCTGTGTGAAGACATCAAGCACTGCGTGATCGAGATGCCTGCTATTCAGAAGCTCGGTAAGGTCATCCGCGTCGACAATCGCGCCACGGGCGAAATTGATGAGGGAGGCACCGTTGGGCATCAATCCAAGGCGATGTTTGTTCAGCAACCCCCGGGTTTCGGTAGTAAGAGGCAGAAGGCATACGATGATATCGCTTGTCGAAAGAACCGTGTTGAGGCCATCCTCTCCAGTAAAATGCACGGCACCTGGAAGCGTTGCCGCGCTACCGCTCCAGCTCTGGACCTGAAACCCGGCATCCATCAGGCGTCCCGCCGCCGCCTTGCCAAGCACACCCAACCCCAATAGGCCAACAGTCATTTCGCCGGGATGTCGGTAGCTGCGTGGTTCCCAACGGCAATCGACTTGCTGTTTTCTGTAAGCGGGCATCTCCCGTTGCAGATAATAGGTCCAGGCCAGAACCGCCTCCGCCATCACGCGAGACAATTCCGGATCGATGAGCCGCACGATGGGCGGAGCAGCGGCGCCTAGTTCAGCAACCAGCCTCTCCACACCGGCCCACAGGCTATGGATCCAGGATATGCCGGGAAGCGCGGCGACGTCACAAGGATCGGGATTGGCAACGATTGCGATTTCGGCCAGTCGCCTTTCCTCCTGCGTCAGATCCCGAAAGGAGAGAATATGCTCTGCCGGCATGGATTGCTGCAGGACGTTCAGCCACTGCTTCTCTTCATCGCCGGGCATGCGGGTGACAAATGCAATCGGCGGTGTCATGGCGATTCTCCTTCAAGCTTCGATCTTTTCAGCATCCACGCCATAGGCGTCAAGCCTTGGCCTTGCCCGAATCGTATGCTGCTGGTTCTGTGCGACCAGCGACGTCGCATGGGCGTCTGATAGAATGACCGGAGTGAGCATGTCCCGCATCGTATATGTAAATGGCGAATGGAAACCCGAGGCCGAGGCAACGATCTCAGTCTTCGACAGAGGTCTTCTGTTCGCAGATGCGATCTATGAGGTGACGGCTGTCATCAACCGTAAGCTCATAGACTATTCAGGCCACACCGCTCGCCTGAAACGGTCCTTGGAAGCGCTCGGTATCCCGTCACCGGTATCGGACGACGAGCTTCTCGATCTACATCGCCAGATTATCGAACGAAACGATCTTGAGAGCGGATTGATCTATTTGCAGATCTCGAGAGGGGCAGCGGATCGCGACTTTCTGTTCGCCGATGGCATGAAGCCGAGCATCATCATGTTCACTCAGAAGAAAAACGTTCTCGAGAACCCGAAGTGGGAAACGGGACTCTCGGTCGTCACAGTGCCGGAGGGGCGTTGGGCGAACCGCCAGATCAAGACTGTGCAGCTTCTCTACTCATCAATGATAAAGACTGAAGCTGCAAAAGCCGGAGCAGACGATGTCTTCTTGGTCGAAGACGGGTTGATCACGGAAGCGAGTTCATCGAACGTTCATATCGTCACCAAGGATGGCGTTCTGGTGACGCGGCATCTGTCGAACGCGCTTCTCCACGGCATCACGAGGGCATCCGTACTTTCTCTCGCGCAGGGATCTGATCTCGAAGTGGAAGAGAGGGCGTTTTCCGTTGCTGAAGTCCTGAGCGCAGCGGAAGTCTTCATTACCTCCGCAAGCGCATTCGTTATGCCTGTCGTTCGCGTTGATGGCAGGTCAATCGGTGACGGCAAGCCTGGTCCGGTTTCACGGAAGCTTCTGCAGACTTATATCCAGGATTGTTTGGCCCACGCTATCTAGACGCAAACCCGCCCCGATGCCCACGTTCGGACCTGGTTTTTGGAGCTTCCGGCTCTGACGCTAGGCGGATGCACGAATAAACACAACCATATCAACGACTTATCATTTTCGTTGAATGATTTTGAAATCGTCTGTTGACGGATAAAATTGGTTTCCCTATAACGCCGATCACTGACGAGGGCGGCGGCGCTGCTGGCGACGAAGTCCTTCGTTCTTGAGAAAGTCTGGGTTTGACTGGATAGTTTCTCGAGGGATTGATGATCATTGAGATTGGCGAATGCTGATTGTGGCAAGATCCTTGTGCACGAGACAGGAACGGAAGAA
>NZ_LMGD01000023.1:0-712427 GCF_001427345.1 Rhizobium sp. Root149 | reverse complement strand
CCAGACAATGCTCAAACATAACGCGGGGTGGAGCAGCCCGGTAGCTCGTCAGGCTCATAACCTGAAGGCCGCAGGTTCAAATCCTGCCCCCGCAACCACTGAAATTTGTAACCAGCGCCATGAAGCATCCTCAGCTGCTAGGACCGCCTCGAACCGGTGCAAATACGCCATCTTCTTAGCTCTATCCTTGAACTCACCCGCCTTGAGCTAGGTGCCGCTGACTTCGCGGTCGTCAAGGATGCCAATGTCGGCCAGCTCCGATGTGCGGCGAATTCACTTGCGAGGTTTACCTGTATCTCAATTGAATGCTCGTCCTGGCGATCTGTCGGGTAGAGAGCATAGATGATGACAATCGTCATGAAAGTGGAATCGCGAAATGAATGATCCGAGCGAACGTCCCCTTGTTGATGAACAGACTATTTTCTGAACCAGATTGAAAAAGCACGCCGGCTGCCTCGGTCAGGCGAGTTGCCTCAATGTTGAATTGCGGACTTCCGACTGACGGTCGCTAGCGACACGGCGTTTGTGACGATTCTACTCACCGACCAAGGAAAACATCAGAACCGACCGGTGGCGGACCATCTATGTCGGGAGTCGCATAACGCTCGGCCCCAACCGCCCACGATTGTAGCAACCTGCGCGAGGCTGTAACAGGTTTGAAAACCGAACGGCCCGTAGGACACCATGGATCTCGAACCACGCCTGCTTCGCTACCTGCTCGCAATTGATCGTGCCGGGTCTTTCCAGAAGGCTGCCGAGGCTCTCGGCATCTCGCAGCCGGCACTGTCTGTCAGCATCGCGCGACTGGAAGATATAACCCGTATGCATCTCGTTGACCGCGGGCGGTACGGCGCCATCCTGACGGATACGGGCCGGATCCTGATCCGGCACGCCGAAAGCATCGAGTCTATCCTGCAACTTGCACAGAAGGAACTCGAGGCTCGTCGTCGTGGCGCCGAGGGGCCATTACGCGTGGGAGGAACGCCGCTGGCAACGGGAAGCATCCTGCCGCGGGTGATCGCGCAAATGCTTAAGGAAGGCGGCAATGTCGCGGTTACCGTGACGGAGGGTACCGACGAGGAACTGATGGAGCGGCTCCTCACCCACGAGATTGATCTGGTCATTTCCAATGTCGGACAACGGCCAACGCCCGATGGCGTTGAGGAGACCCCCCTTTTTACCGCCCGCTCCGTCATTGTCGTCAGAGCCGGTCATCCGCTTGCGGGCAGAGAACAGGTCTCACTCGTGGAACTCACCGATTCCACCTGGGTGATGCCGCCGCCGGGGGGTGCATTCCGCAAGCAGATCGAGGCGCTCTTCATGATCAACGGTCTTGCTTTTCCCGCCAACCTGGTTGAGGCGGCGCCATTCAGCGTGCTGAAAGCCATCGTCGAGCGGTCCGACGGTGTAAGCATCCTTTCGGACCAGTTCCTGCGCGATGAAATCCGGCGCGGCATACTCACTGCAATTCCGCTGGCAGAACATATCGCGACACGAAAATTCGCAATGCAGAAGATTGCCGGCAGGCAGCTCAATCTTCTTGGACAGCGTTTCGTTTCAGCTGCGAGGGACCTGTCCATGGGGATCGATGAGGAATGAAGGCAGGTCGAACACCGAGACCTGACCAACGATCTACTCAACCTATCCATAATCTGATGTTATAGTCACTGCCCATTCTATTATTTGACGAATGGAACGTGGCGGCGATAGTGTTCTTCCGGGACACAGGAGGAGGACGCGACATTGATTTCCAAACTGCTTCTAGCAACAACCACCGCCACGGCACTCTGCTTCGCGGCCTGCGCGAACGCCCAGGAGGTGAAGGGCGAAGTCATTCATCAATGGACCTCCGCCGCAGAATCTGCTGGCGTCAAGGTTCTGGCCCAGAAGTTCACCGAACTCGGCGGGACGTGGGTAGACAACGCCATCTCCGGCGGGCCAAACGCCCGCTCGACGGCGGTCAATCGCGTCGTCGGCGGCAACCCGCCGGCCGCCATGTTGTTCAATACCGGCGCACAGTTCGTCGAACTTCAGAACAACGGCCTGCTCCGTGGCCTGACCGAGACGGCCAAGGCCGACAAATGGCAGGATAAATTGCCCGCAGCGCTTTTGAATTCCGGGATGGTTGACGGCGAATACTGGGCGCTGCCTATTTCCGGCAACGGCGCCAACTGGTTCTGGTTCAACAAGTCGATTCTCGACAAGATCGGCGTTGCCAAACCGAAGAACTGGGACGAGGTCTTCGCGGCGTTCGACAAGGCCAAGGCCGCTGGTATCACACCGTTCACGCCGTCCGGCGAGCCGCGGTGGCAGCGCCTGATGTTCAACGCCGTCGTCCTGAGTGTCGCCGGCCGAGAAACCTATGACGCCGTCATCTACAAGCGCGATGCCTCCGCCGTTCGCGGCGAGAAGTTCAAGGCTGCCGTCAAGATCTTCGAAAAGCTGCGGGATTATTCTGACTCCGGCACGCCTGGCCGTTCCTGGCCGGATTCGACCAATCTCGTGATTTCTGGCAAGGCCCTGATGACGCAGGGTGGCACTTGGCTGAACGGCGCCTTTGCAGCCGCCGGCAAGACGGCCGGTAAGGACTATGAATGCGCCATCATCAATGCTGACCAGGGTATGGTGATCTCGGGTGATGTATTCCTTTTCCCGGAGCCGAAGAATGCGGCGATGACCAAGGCGCAGGATCTGCTCCTCAAGGCTTTCGCAGACGTTCCGACCCAGACGGCCTTCGCTGTCGCCAATGGCACGATCCCGATCCTCAAGGGCGCGGATACGTCCAAGCTCAACCCCTGCATCGCGGAAGCGTCGCGTTTCTTCAACGATCCCAAGCTTTCCACCGGCAGTGATCAGATGATGTTCAGCCCGGCAATCGTTGGTGCAGTCGAGGATGCCATTACCCGCTTCTCGACCAAGGGTGGCCTCACCGCAGAGCAGTTCATCGAAGCCTATGCAAAGGGGCTCTCCGCGAGCTGACCCGCAAACGATAGGGGGAGCGTGTTTCGCCACGTCCCCCGAATGACCAGATATTCGGAGTTTCTTTCGTGTTTGTGAGGTCGCCTTCAAGCAGTCGCCTTCAGGCGACCCTGACGCTCGTCCCCGTCGCATTCGTCGTCCTGTCCGTTTATGTCGGCGGCGTGTTGTGGGCCGCGGGCATTTCCTTTACCCGCTCGTCCATGTTGCCGAACTACAGGTTCGCTGGCTTTACTCAGTACATAAACCTGTTCTCGAATGCCCGGTGGCAGGTTTCGCTCGGTAATATGGCGCTGTTCGCCGTGATCTTTATTCCAGTCACGCTGCTGATCGGGTATTCGATGGCTGCGATGATCAACCGCGGCGTGCGTGGCGAAAATGCGCTGCGGACCATCTATCTCTACCCGTTCGCCATGTCGTTTATCGTCACCGGTCTCGTCTGGCGCTGGCTGCTTGACCCCAATTTCGGCATTGCCGACGTGGCGCGCAAGCTAGGTTTCGAGAATGCCTCCTTCGACTGGATCGTCAATGCTGACATGGCGCTCTTCACGATCGTCATCGCCGCAGTCTGGCATTCGTGTGGTCTCGTCATGGTCGTTTTGCTGGCCGGTCTGAGGGGCGTCGACGACGACTTATGGAAGGCGATCCGTATCGAGGGCATTCCAGCCTGGAAGGCTCATCTCTTCATCATCATGCCGAGCATCGGTGCCAGCATCGCGACTGCCTTGGTGTTGATGTCGCTTACGGTCGTGCGCATGTTCGATGTTGTCGTAGCCATGACCGGCGGTGGCCCGGGTATCGCGACGGATGTTCCGGCCAAGTTCATCATCGATCATATGTTCGAGCGCCAACAGGTCGGCCTTGCATCCGCCGCGGCCACGACGCTGCTGCTTCTCGTGCTGGTGATCGCAGTACCGCTTCTCTACCTGAAGAGCCGTCGCAAGGGAGCTGCACAATGACCATCACAAACGGTCCGGTTCTCGTTCGCCGCAATGCTTTTGCCGCCCCGCTTTCGCGCATTTTGGTCTATGTGCTGCTGATCGCCATTGCGATCGCGGCGCTGGTGCCGCTCTACGTGATGATCGTCACCGCGTTCAAGTCGATGGAGGAGATCCGCTCGGGTACATTGCTCTCGCTGCCGCATGCGTTCAGTTTCGAGCATTGGCATAAAGCCTGGAATTCAGCCTGTACCGGCCTGCGCTGCGAAGGCCTGAAGGTGGGATTTGTGAATTCCTTCCTAATCACCATTCCAAGCGTTTTCCTAGCTATCGCCGTGGGTGCGGTGACCGGCTATACACTGAGCTTCTGGCGGGTGCGCTTCGCCAATGTCCTGTTCACGGTCATGCTGATCGGCGGGTTCTTCCCCTACCAGGTTCTGATCTATCCGCTGGTCCGCATCACCTCGACTATCGGCCTGTTCAATTCGCTCGCGGGTGTGATCTTCGTCCATGTCGTCTTCGCGCTGCCGGTCGTGACGCTGCTGTTTCGCAACTACTTCGCCTCTATACCGATTGACCTGTTCAAGGCCGCGCGGATCGATGGGGCCGGTTACTGGCGGATTTTCTTTTCCATTCTGCTGCCGATGTCCGTTCCGATGATCGCGGTGGCCGGCATCCTGCAGGTCACCTTCATCTGGAACGACTACATCGTCGGCCTCGTCTTCGGCGGTATCAACTATGCCCCGATGACCGTCCAGCTCAACAACATCGTGCACTCCACCTACGGGGAACGGGAATACAACGTGGAGATGGCGGCGACGCTGCTCACCTCGGTCGTTCCCCTGCTCGTCTACTTCACGTCGGGCCGCTGGTTTGTTCGCGGCGTAGCATCCGGCGCCGTGAAAGGCTAATCATGACAGGCGTACAGCTTCGCAACCTTGCCATCCGCTATGGAAGTGTAGAGGTTCTCAAAGGCATTAACCTCGAGATTCCTGCTTCGGAATTCATCGTGCTGCTCGGCCCCTCCGGCTGCGGCAAATCCACGCTCCTGAACGCAATTGCTGGCCTCCAGGATGTGGCTGAGGGCCAGATCCTGATCGGCGAGCAAGACATGACCGATGTCGAGCCGAAGAACCGCGGCATCGCCATGGTCTTCCAATCCTATGCGCTCTATCCGCGCATGAGCGTGCGCGGCAATCTCAGCTTCGGCCTCAAGGTAGCCAAGGTGGCAAAACCGGAGATCGAAAAGCGGGTCGCGCATGTGGCAAAGATGCTGCAGATCGAGCCGCTGCTTGACCGCAAGCCAGCGGAACTCTCAGGCGGCCAGCGCCAGCGCGTGGCTATCGGACGTGCTGTGGTGCGCGATGCGGGTGTCTTCCTGTTCGATGAGCCGCTTTCCAACCTCGACGCGCAGCTACGCTCGGACCTGCGCGTCGAGATCAAGCGGCTTCACCAGCGCCTCAGGTCCACGATGATCTACGTGACCCATGACCAGATCGAAGCAATGACCCTGGCGGACCGCATCGTGGTGATGAAGGACCGCATCATCCAGCAACAGGGCACGCCGGACGAAATCTACAACAGGCCCGCGAATACGTTCGTGGCCCGCTTCGTGGGGTCGCCTGCCATGAATTTCCTGGACGGCACGATCAGCGGCGGCGATGCGATCGTTGATGGGCAGGCCGTGCCCATTGCCGCAGGCCTCTCTGCGCCACTTGCGGACGGACGCAAGGTGATCGTCGGGGTGCGCCCCGAGGATGTGACGATTCATGCCGATGCACCTGGCTCCGGCCTTGCGGCTGACATCGACGTGGTCGAACCGATGGGTCCGGAAAAGCTGGTGTGGTGCAAGCGGGGTGAGATCGGCCTGTCCGTCAAGGCGCCGTCCTCTGCCACGGTCAGGTCAGGCGACCGCGTCCGGCTCGGCTTCGCGGAACAAAAGCTGCATATCTTCGACACAGAGACTGGAAAGCGCATCCAATGACCGGACATATCTTGAAGAAGCTGGCTGCTCATCCTTTCAACCTGGATGACAAGGCCCTCGCCTGGGTCCGATCTACTTTCGAGGGGCTGTCGCTTGACGAAAAACTCGGCCAGATCATGCTACCGCTTTGCCGCGACCTGTCCACCGAAAGCCTTTCGGTCCCGCTTTCGCGTCATGTCGGCGGCATCCATCGCATGCCTTCCCGCACGGAGCAGGAGCTTCGAGCCAGCGCCGACTACCTCCAGACGCGGACTGCCATTCCGCTGCTGATGACCTGCGACATCGAGTTCTCCGAAAAGAGCAGTGTCTCGGCCGGTACGCCCTATCCCAATCAGATGGCAATCGCCGCCACGGGCGATCCGGAACAGGCGCGCCGTATGGGCGTGGTCGCGGGGAGGGAGGGTGGCTACCTTGGCTTCAACATCACCTGGACGCCAGTCGCTGACCTGGCCTTCAACTTCCGCTCCAACGTGGTCAACACCCGCTCCTTCGGCTCCGATGTCACCACCGTCATGGCGATGACCGCCGCTTACCAGCAAGGCGCTCGCTCTGCAGGCTTTGCGAGCAGCGTCAAACACTGGCCGGGCGACGGCCTTGATGACCGCGATCAGCATTTCGCCACGACACACAATACCTTATCGATGCGCGAGTGGCGCGACACGTTCGGGAAGATCTACGCGGATACGATTGCAAACGGCGTTCAGGTCGTCATGGCCGGTCATATCACACTTCCCGCCTTTACCGCCGAACTGGGCGCGGCGGCCCGCAGCCCGGCCCACATGCCAGCGACGCTCAACTTCGATCTCTGCACGACCTTGCTTCGCGACGAACTGGGCTTCAACGGTCTTGTGGTATCCGACGCCTCCGGCATGGTCGGCTTCAATGCCCGTGGGCCTCGTAGCGAACTCGTGCCGCTTTGCATCGCGGCCGGCTGCGATATCCTGCTTTTCCCGGACGATCTCGACGAAGACCTCGGGCACCTGAAGGCCGGCCTTGAAAACGGCGCCCTGACGCAGGAACGCCTTGATGAGGCAGTCTTGCGTGTTCTCGCACTCAAGGCGTCCATGAACTTGCACCACACCGGCGGGCGCCCATCGGCCGAAGACGATCGCGCCCGCTTGATCGGTCTCGCCCAACACGCCGAATGGTCGCGAACGGCGTCGGAGGCCGCCATTACGCTCGTCAAGGACACTCAGGGCCTGCTGCCGCTCGATCCAATCCGGCACAGGCGGGTTCTTCTGGCGCAACTCGATAATCGGATGAGCCCTTCCGGTCCGCTTCCGCAGCTTCTGGTCGCTGATCTTCTCCGCGAGCGGGGTTTTGAAGTTTCCCTTCATCGCAAAGGCGAGCCAATCGATGCGGCATCCTACGATATTGGCATGTATCTGATGGCTGAGGAGGGCGTTTCTGCCAAGGAAAACCTCGGGCCTCGTTGGGAAGATCTCCACGGCCTCTTTCCCCATTCGATGGAACGACTTTGGAAATACCTTCCGACGGTCTACGTTTCGCTTGGCACGCCATTCCTGCTTTACCATATGCCGGAATGCCAAACATTCGTGAACGGGTATGCGGCGGTTGCGCCGGTACAACAGGCGCTTGTGAGGGCATTGATTGGGGAAATCGAATTTGTTGGGCAGAGCCCGGTTGAT
Organism: Rhizobium sp. Root149; assembly: GCF_001427345.1. Taxonomy (NCBI): domain Bacteria; kingdom Pseudomonadati; phylum Pseudomonadota; class Alphaproteobacteria; order Hyphomicrobiales; family Rhizobiaceae; genus Rhizobium; species Rhizobium sp. Root149. Next base: position 704,880 of record NZ_LMGD01000023.1, on the reverse strand, counting down.
CCGAGCTGCGGCCTTGAGGAGGCACTGCTTTAACAATCTCGCAGTCTCCACCTGTGCGCGCTCGTAAGCTGGTTCTTGATCGCATCACACGACGTCACCCCTTCTGCGATTGGCAGAAGGGCAGAACCTATGAAGTGCTGTTGACCAGCTGCTGAAGTCTCGTCCGGCTGCGATCACAGCCTCGGCCACTTCCGCTCCGATTGTTCAGAGCAGATTGATAAATACTCGCGCTGCGATCTGCTAATCGGTTTGAGGGGCGCTCATCGGTCCTGATGTCATGCCCGTTCAGGTCGGAGCAGAATCTCAGGGGAGACACCGGCGGCAATTCGATAGCGCCACGATCCCAAGTGCGGCAGCAACTCCACTGACCCAGAACCGACCGGCTTGGGTTCAGGCTGCGAGCATTCGGGGCGAGCGCTTAGATTATGTGTTGGTTGAAGATCAATGCGCTTGGATCCCGAAGTCGAGCACGATGACGCCAAGAATCAAGGCCGAAAGCCAGCGCCTGAGCTTAGATTGACCCCATGCAGCACAAATAAGCAATCCACCAAGCCAGACATTGGCCTGGGTTCATCGCCCAAATATTGCCCACCGATGAACCTAGGTTAATCATTTCCTCCGTTGGATATACCACGTAGTACATTATACATTATGTGCTATGCGGTCGGATAGCGGACGTGCGGAAAGCTTCGACGTGCTACATATTGGGCGAGACGGTGGGGCAGCGCGCGGCGCGTCGTTGGAGGAAGGCATACGTGACAGATATTGATACCGCCAAGGTTCCGGCCGAGAAGCGGACAAAATCCTTGACTGAACAGGCCTATGCCATTTTGCGCGAACGGGTTATCACCGGCATTCTTCCGCCCGGCGCCGAGGTGTCTGAGCCTGAACTTGCCGAACAGTTGCAAATGAGTAAGACCCCCGTGCGTGAGGCCTTAGCAAGGCTCTGCGTCGAGGGATTCATGGAAGCCTATCCCCGGCGAGGCTACCGCGTTACACCCGTTACGATCAAAGATATGAATGATCTCTTTTATGTACGTGGCGTGCTTGAGGGCGCAGCGGCTGCCCTTGCTGCCCAGCATCTGACGATTGAGGAAATGGACCGGCTCGATGAGCTGGCAGATGCTAGCTACGTGATGGGCGAGGAGATGAGCACGCGCACCTTCGTCTCACGCAATGAGCAGTTTCATTCCTTAATCGCGCAAGGATCACGCAATCAGCGGCTCCACACTCTGGTGATGAGTCATCTGGAGGAATGCGCACGGTTGTTCCACATGGGCACCCGCGTTCGCGACATCAATCCGGAGACAACCAACGATCACCACCGGATCCTCGTCCATCTGCGCGCGCGCGATGCCGAGAAAGCCCGACAGGCAATTATCGACCACAACGAAAATACCCGGAAGGGATTGTTGGCCGCGCTCATTTCAAACAGCGCAGCCGGTTTGACGCTTTAGAGATATATTTGGGATTATACCTAGTCGGCCAATGTGTGATGGGGTTCGATCGGCTCAGCTGCTTTTTGCCAAGGTTCTGTCTGCGTCAGCTGAAGCACAAAACCGAAGCACCGCCAGCAGCCTGAACCGAGAGAGAGCCCGCCGTGATCCCGGCGGCAAGGCAGGCTCCGGCATCTGCGGCGGAGAGCCAGGCATCGATGAAACCGGCATTGAAGGCATCGCCCGCACCGGTCGTATCGACCACGTTCACGGGTTGAGCAGGCACGTGCAGCATCTCCCCTTCCGTCGCAAGCCAAGCGCCTCTGGCACCATCTTTCAGGGCGACATGTGGAAAATGCTGCGTGAGTTGTGCAAGAGCTTCTTGCGGATCTGATAACCCGGTAATAGCTTCTGCCTCTTCCCGGTTGGGCAGGAAAAGATCCACGCCGCGGCAGGTGGCAAGCAGGTTTTCATCATAGATGAGATCTGCATCCCAGCTTGGATCGAGCGACACCGTAAGACCTTGCTCCTTCGCAAGCGCGATCAGGTCGGGAATCTCGTGCAGGGTCGCATATTCAGCAATATGCAGATGGCGGGCATGAGACCAGGCGACTGCGGCCTCCAGCGTCGACGGACGCGCAGACCCAGCCCGCTTGGTGAGGAATGCCCGCTCGTCTCCAAGCACTGTTACCGCCGTAAGCTGCGGTCCGGCCTCAACAGAACATTCGACAAAGCGCAGATTGACGCCCGTCGCCTTGATCTCGGCGCCTGTCTGGGCTGACAGCGGATCCACGCCCAATCTGGCAACCAGCGCCGTTTCACGCCCCAGATGTTGCAGGTGTGCCGCGGTGATATAGGCACCGCCGCCTGCCGAGATCGTCAGGCCATTAGCAAAGATTTCGCGACCGAGAACGGGCAGGCCGGAAAGGCCCGTAAAGATAAGGTCGCTATAGATGCGTCCGATGCTGAGCACCGCCGTGCGCTGTGCGGGCGTTTCCATCATGCGCGACCTAGAAGCCGCTCCGACTTTGCATCGAAGAGATACAGGCTGCCGCTCTGGGCATGGCACGTCAGCTGGCTGCCGACTGCCGGAACGAACTTCTCCCGCGCCGTTGCGACGATGGATACACCGCCGACATCCAGATGAACGAGTGTTTCAGGGCCAAGCGGCTCGACAGCCGTGACCGTGCCGGTGATCGACGTTCCGTCCGTTCTAGTCTCAGCACTGCCATCCACGCGTGCCACCAGATCGTGCGGACGGATACCGATGAGAATGTCTCCGCCCGAGGCTGGACGCACCTGATCCCCATCGCGACGACCTTTGAGGAGGTTCATGGACGGGCTGCCGATGAAGCGGGCCGTGAATACATCCACCGGACTTTCATAGAGTTCGGACGGCGTGCCGACCTGGAGAATATGGCCGTCCTTCATGACCACGATCCTGTCCGCCATGGTCATGGCTTCCACCTGATCGTGGGTGACGTAGACAGTCGTGGTCTTCAGCCGCTGATGCAGCCGCTTTATCTCGATGCGCATCTGGGCGCGCAACTGGGCATCGAGGTTCGACAGGGGTTCGTCGAACAGGAAGGCCGAAGGATTACGCACCATGGCACGACCAATGGCGACGCGCTGGCGCTGACCACCGGACAGAGCTGCCGGACGCCGGTCGAGGTAGGCGTCGAGCCCCAGAATGCGGCTTGCCTCTTCGATGCGCTTGTTCTTTTCCGCCTTGTCCAGGTTTGACGTATAGAGACCGAAACCGATGTTCTGGCGGACAGTCATATGCGGATAGATCGCATAGTTCTGGAACACCATGGCGATATTACGCTGCTTGGGTTCGCGCTCGTTGACGACCTCATTGCCAATTTTCAGCTCGCCACCGGAGATCTCCTCAAGGCCAGCAATCATGCGAAGCGTCGTCGACTTGCCGCAGCCCGAAGGCCCGACGAAGACGACGAATTCACCATCGGCAATATCGAGATCGATACCCTTTACGGCCTCGACCTTGCCGTAGCGCTTGACCAGCTTGTTGAGTTCAATCGTCGCCATCAGCGGGCTCCCGTCAATGCGGTGAATTTCTCGTTGAGTTCGGTGGAAGCCTGCGCTTCGCGAGCCGCGCTTTCAGAGGCGGCGCGTTCAAAAGCTTGAAGCGTTTGCCGGTAAGCCGAAATGGCCTCATCCATCGGTTCCGGGGCAGGACCGCCGAAACGCTTGCGAACCGCAACAAAATGCTCCGGCGATACAAGCTTCCGGAAGGTTGGCTCGTCCAGTTGCGGATCGCGATTGGTTGAATGGCGAAATGCTTCAAAGAAGGGCTGGAAGCCGTGATTGGGCAGATCGCCCTTGGAAGCGACCACGCTTCTGGCGGTTGCGGCGGCAATCTCATGTGCTTCACGGAAGGAGAGACCTTCCAGCCGCACCAGCGAATCCGCCAGTTCCGTGATGGTGATGCAGGAGCGGCGGATATTCTCATCCACCCGTTCAGGGTCGATGCTGATCTGGCCGATCAGGCTTGCGAGAAGATCCAGCACGCGCGAGGCGGAGGCAAAGGCTTCGTATCCCGCGCCCTGGCTTTCTCCTTCGCTGTCATTCATGTCGGTGAACGGCGTATTGTGCATGATATCCAGCATCGTGCGGGCACGACCAAAGGTCTGGCTCGCCAGATGCCGCAAATGCTCGATCGGCACCGGGTTACGCTTTTGCGGCATGATGGAAGAGATTTGCACCAGCGCGTTTGGCACATAGATCTGCCCAACCTCGAAGCTCGTCCAGAACTGGAAATCCTGAATGAGGCGGCCCAGATGCAGGAACATCAGCTCGATCGCGGAATAAGTGGAGGTGGTGTAATCCACCGCCGCTATGCAGGAATAGGAGTTGCGCTGCGCCCGCGCAAAGCCAAGCAACTGGGCGACACGGTCCCGGTCTATCGGGAAGCCTGACGTCGTAATGGCCGCGGCACCCATGGACGAGAGATCGACAATGCGGCGCGCTTCGGCAAAGCGCTCGATATCGCGGATCAGCACTTCAATTGCAGCCGATAGATAGTGGCCGAACGTCGTCGGCTGGGCTGGCTGGCCATGAGTATAGGCAACGATCAATGTCGTCTTGTTGCGTTCCGCCGTATCGATCATGGCAGCCAGCAGTGTCCGTGCCTTGACCATCAGCGCATCGATCCGCTGCTTCAGGCCAAGCTTGAAAAGCGTATGATCGATGTCATTGCGCGAACGTGCGGTGTGCAGGCGGCCTGCAATATCGACACCGATACGGGCTTTCAGCTCCTTCTCGATGAGGAAGAAATAGTCCTCCACCTCGCCTGTGTAGACCAGCATGGAGGGATCGATGTCCCGATCGATCTCGACGAGGGCTTGCGCAATTTTCGCCGCTGTCCCGGTATCAAGGATGCCGGTCTCCACCAGCATGACCAGATGGGCGCGGTCGATCTGGCGAAAGGCTTCGACGTGATGTCCCTTGGCGCCGTCGAAAAGCGGGCGCAGCACCGTTTCCTTGTAGACGGGATCGGGAAAGCGGCTGGTATCGGAAAGGCGCGGGTTCATGTCCGCCATGGTCTTATCCCTTCAGGCCTGCCAGCATGACACCGCGCACGATGTACCTCTGCAGGACGAGAAACACGAGAAGCGTGGGAAGCGTCGCGATGGCGGCACCGGTCATGATCATTTCCCACTGGATGGATTGTTCGACGGCAAAGCTCGATAGACCGACCGGCAGCGTGTAAAGCTCCTTGCTGGTGGTGACGATCAGCGGCCAGAAGAAGGCTGTCCAGTTGCCAAGAAAGGTGAAGATCGCCAGCGCCGAAAGGGCAGGGGTGACCAGAGGCATGGCGACCTTCCACCAGATCTGGAATTCGTTGAGGCCGTCGACACGCGCCGCCTCGATGAAGTCATTCGGCACGGTTTCGAAGAACTGCTTCATCAGGAAGGTGCCGAAGGCCGTCATCATGCCCGGGAACATGATGCCCCAATAGCTATCCAGCCAGCCGAGCTGGCTCGACATGAGATACCACGGGATGACCAGCATTTCGGTCGGGATCATCAGCGTCGAGAGGATGGCGATGAACACGAACTGACGGCCGCGAAACTGGAACTTGGCCAGCGTATAGCCGACCAGACTATCAAAGAAGCAGTTCGAAAGGGTAACGGCAACGGCGACGATCGTGGAGTTGAGGAACCACCGCATGAAGCGGCCATCGGCCAGAACCGAGATATAGTTCGCAAGCGTTGGCGCCGCAGGAATGAGGCGCAGGTCATAAACCTGATCGGCGCTTTTGAAGGAGGTCGAGAACATGAAAGCGAGCGGCGAGATCATGATCAGCCCGCCGATGAACAGTACGGTCCAGGCAATGATTCGGCCAGGGCGAATATTGGCGCGGTGCAGCGCGGGTGCCTCGCTCATTTCTTTTCCCTCAGTATGAAGAGCTGCAGAAGGGAGACGACCATCAGGATGGAGAACAGCACGACTGTCTGCGCCGCCGCGTAGCCCATGGCATAAGAATTGAAAGCCGTCTGATAGATCATCAGCACGAGCGGCTTCGTCGATCCAAGCGGTCCGCCCGGATCATTCGTGGTCATGTTATAGACCTGGTCGAAGATGCGCAGGAAACCGATGGAAGAGAAGACCACGAGAAAGACCGTGGTTGGCTTCAGGAGCGGCAGCGTGATCTTGCGCAGGATTGCCCATTCGCCAAGGCCATCGATGCGCGCTGCTTCATAGAAGGTGTTCGGAATAGCGCGCAGCCCCGCCATGAAGATTATGATCTGGAAGCCGAGACCTGCCCAGATGGCCGTGACCATGATGGAGAACAGGGCCTGATCCGTGGAGCGAATGAAGGGCTGCTGCGGAATTCCGACAAGGCCGATAATGTCGTTGATGACTCCGATCGGCGGCGGCTGGTAGAACCAGCGCCAGACCCAGGCCATGGCAGCAGCCGTGGTGAGAAAGGGCAGGAAATAGAGCGCGCGGATGAAATTGTGCATGAAGCGCACGCGATCGAGAAAATAGGCGATCGTAAACGCCAGCACGAGGCTGATCGGTGTTCCGACGATCAGATAGGTGAAGGTGTTCTTGAACACCTTCCAGAACTGCGGATCCTTGAAAAGCTTGATGTAATTGGCAAAGCCGACAAGCTTGGCAGGGCGCAGCAGATCCCAGTTGGTGAAGGAGAGGTAGAAGGCCTGAAGCGTGGGATAGAAACGGATGACCGTGTAAAAGAGGATTGGCAGCGCCAGAAAGCCCCAGACCCAGAGCAGGCGCTTGGTGTGCATGGAAAAGCGGTCACCACCGGTGCCGCCGGGACGGCCCTTTGCCGCCCCCTGCTGTTCTATCACTGCCATGGTTGTTTCCTGATCAGGGCTTTGCAGCGTCAATGATTTCCTGTTCGGCTTCAGCAGCTTGGCTCAGGGAATCCTTGACCGGCTGCTTTTCCAGAAGCACGCGGTTGACCATGTCGATGGCGTTCTGGCGCTGTGCCGCCTCATCCTTGAACATGGTGGTATGCGCGTATTCCAGACCCTTCAGGAAGGGACCGAACACCGGATCCTTGAGGTTGGCATCTGTCAGCGCCGCCGAACGGCGGGCAGGCAGTTCACCCACCGTCTTCAGCCAGATATCCATGGCCGCAGGCGAGGAAATGTAAGCGAGGAATTTCTTCGACGCTTCCAGCTTATCGCCCTTGGTCTTTGCGCCGATGCCATTGGCGAAATAGCTGGCATAGTTGGAGCGCTTGCCTTCCGCATTGGCCGGAAGTTCTGTCACGCCCCATTCGAAGTCCTTGATCGTCTTGAAGGAGCCGAGACGGAATGTGCCGTCGATCGTCATGCCAGCCTTGCCGCCACGGAACGCGGCCTGGCCTTCATCCATGAAGCCCGCCTGGCCGATCTTCTTTTCAAGCTGCAGGCTGGTATAAAAGTTAAGCGCCTTGAGGCCAGCATCGCTGTTGTAGGCTACCTTGGTATCGTTGTCCGTATAGGGCTCGCCACCATACTGACGGATCAGCACTTCACGCCACCACTGGTGATCCTGCCCGCCCATGTCGAGCGTGGAACCGGCAACAGTGAGATTGCCGGCTGCATCGTGCTTGGCAATCTTCTGGGCGGCAGCAACGAATTCATCCAGCGTCTTGGGCGGGTTGTTCGGGTCGAGACCTGCCTCGGTGAACAGCTTCTTGTTATAGAACAGAGCGAGTGAACGGACCGCTGTCGGCAGGCCGTAATAGTCGTCGCCGCGCTTCATGGCTTTTACGATGGGGAAGAATTCGCCCTCGATCTTGTCGTGCGGGAAGGCATCCTTCGGCAGCGGCTGCAGAATGCCGCCAGCAGCGAACTTGTCGAGCCAGCCGTAGAACAGTTGCACGACATCCGGGCCCTTGCCGGACATGTTGGCCGCAATGACGCGGGTCTGGTAATCGGCATAGGGGAACGTCACCTGCTTGACGGTGATATCCGGATTGGCCTTCTGGAACTCAGCAATCAACTGGTCCATCGCCTTGACGCGGGTGTCGAAAACATACTGCCAGTATTCGATCTCCACGGCCTGGGCCGCGTTGAACGCCGTCAAGCTGAACCCGGCAATAAGACCGGCCAACAAAGTTGCCTTGCGCATGTGATCCTCCATGTTTCCAGCCGATGGTCCGGTCTGGCCTGTTCCCTGTTTGGGTCACCTTCTGGTGACCGGACGAAGAGGATGAACATGGCTTCTCGCCACTCTCCTGCCACCCTCGCAGTCGTTTCCTACGGTCTATCGGCTTTGCCTATATGTCAATAACATAATTTAGTTGAATTAAGTTATTGCCCTTTGATGGTGTCCGCCCTTATGACTGAGAGGCGAGGAGAAGAGGATGACGAACCCAAACGGCAGCCACGCCGTGGCGATCGGCAAAAATCCGGAACGCAGCCGCGAGCACAACCGGCGGGTGGTTCTGGCCGTCGTGCGTCAGCATGGTTCGCTCGGTCGCGCGCACATCGCCAAGCTGACCCAGTTGACGGCGCAGGCGGTGGCCAACATCGTTGACGAACTGGTTGGCGAAGGGTTGCTGATGCAACTGGGACGGCGCAAGACGGAGCGCGGGCAGCCGCCCATCCAGTTCTCCGTCGATCCGGATGGCGGCGCCACGATCGGCGTCGAAATTGCAGCTGACCATGTGGTGACCGTCGCGCTGGACCTTTCGGGCAAGCTCCGGCACCAGCGCATTCTGCCTTTGGAAGATCGAACGCCAGACGGAATTCTTGCTACATTTTCCAGTGAATTCAAAATGATGCAACAGGCCGTTCGCCTCAAGCTTCTGGGGGCGGGAGTGGTTATGCCGGGTCCCTTCGAGATCGAGGGTATGACCTCCGTCGGACCGACGACATTGCCTGCCTGGGGTGGGCGCGATGCTGCCCAGACGCTGGGCGAGGCCTGCGGTTATCCCGTTGTTGTCGAAAATGATGCAACAGCGGCAGCGGTCGGCGAGCGGTTGTTCGGGGCTGGCAGGGCGATTTCAAATTTCTGCATGGTCTATTTCGGCGTGGGTCTTGGCCTCGGCATGATCCAGGACGGAGCGCCCTATCGTGGAGCCTTTGGCAATGCAGGGGAAATCGGCCACATCACCATCAAGCCGCGCGGCAAATCCTGCCCCTCCTGCGGCCAGCGGGGATGCCTGGAAGGCTACGTCTCCACCTATGCGCTTCGGGAAAAGCTGCAGGCCGCAGGCATTTCCGACACGGACTTCGAGACGCTGGAACGCCTGCACGCTGAGCGCCATCCGATTGTTGCCCAATGGATACGTGAAGCGGCCGATCATCTAGGTCCGGTGCTTGCCATGCTGGAAAACATTCTCGATCCACAGACACTGATCCTCGGCGGGACGCTGCCGGATCGAATCATCGATGACGTGATTGCAGGCATGCATCGCTTGCCGACATCTGTGGCAAGCCGCCGCCAACGCGATCTTCCCCGCATCATGCGCGGCCAGACCGGCCAATTGACCGCTGCACTGGGTGCAGCAGCCCTTCCGCTTTTCGACATGGTGACGCCCAAGCTCGAGATCTCGCTGCAGGAAACGGGCGCACAAATTTAGATTTTACAGGAGGTTCAAGATGCTTTCAGCCCGCGAACGGATCGAACGACAGATGAGCGATCCGGCCCTGGTTCGGCTTCACCGCAAACTGAGCCGCCTGACCTCGGTTCTCACCATGATGAATACCGGGGCGCATCCGGACGACGAGCAGAACGGCATGCTGGCCTGGTTGCGGCTGGGGCTTGGCATGCGCGTCATCATAGCCTGTTCCACGAGAGGAGAAGGCGGACAGAATGCGCTTGGGCCTGAACGGTTGGGGGCTCTCGGCGTTCTGCGCTCCCGCGAGCTGGAGGAGGCAGCGCGCGTGCTGGATTCCGATGTGCACTGGCTGGGTCATGGCCCCGCCGACGAGGTGCATGATTTCGGTTTCTCGAAGGACGGAGACGCGACATTCGATCGCTGGGGCGAGAAACGGATCATCGAGCGTCTGGTACGCGCCTACCGCAGGGAGCGCCCTGACATCGTGGTGCCGACGTTTCTCGATGTGCCCGGACAGCACGGCCACCACCGCGCCATGACCCGGGCCGCCGAGGCGGCCATTGAGTTGGCAGCGGATGAGACCGCCTTTCCGCACCATTTCGAGGAAGGGCTGGCACCGTGGAAGATCGCCAAATACTATCTCCCCGCCTGGTCTGGCGGCGGCGACACCTATGATGATGAAGTGCCGCCACCGGATGCGACCTTGATGCTGAAAGTGTCTGGACGCGAACCTGCCACCGGTGCAGACTACGACCGGATCGGCGAGTGGTCTCGTTACTACCACGCATCCCAGGGTATGGGGCTCTGGCCTGAACAGCCCAAGGATCGCTGGCCGCTCCACCTGAAGCTTGGTGGAAGGACGGGGGAGCCGGAAGCTTCCATCCATAATGGTCTTCCAGCATCACTCGCCGCGCTGGCGGAGGCCGGAAGCCTTCCCTCGCAGATCGCTGCAGAATTGCGAGCAGCCCATGAGGCGATCACACAGGCCATCGCCAGCTTCCCCGATCGCGATGCTATAACCCGCACGCTGTTGACAGCCCGCGGAGCGCTTCACCAGGTAAGCGAGGTCGCACCGGACGATTTCCTGAAGTTGCACGGTCATCGCATAGAGCGCAAGCTGACCGAAATCGACGCTGCCATTCTGGAAGCACAAGGCATTTTCGACCGCGCCTATGCCGAGCCTTCAACCATCGTGCCGGGAGGGCGCGCACGGTTGATCGTGGAACTAGGCGATAGAGCAGCCAATAGGGAGGTGGAAATCACGCCTCATTTGCCACAGGGTGTTTCGGCCTCGCTGGACGCGCTTGGGAAACAACGGATCAACACACTTTCGGCGGCAGCGGATGCGCCGCTCTCCAACCTCTACAGTCCTGCCTGGTCGAGCCTTGGCGGCAATGGCCAAGCCTATGTGGAGATCTGCGCCGACATAGACGGTCAGAGGGTGAAAGGCGTTTTCGATCTGGAAGAGAGCTTTCTTGTAACGCCGCGCCACTCGCTGACGCTGCAACCCGACGCCCTGATCGTGCCGCTTGGCGGATCACCGCGCGGCCATGTGATCAAGGCCGAGCTGAAAGGTTCGGCGGGCACCGTGACGCTGGAAACGGGGGCGGACTGGAAGACCTCTCTCTCAGACGGAGCCTTCGAGATCACCTTGCCTCAGACGCTGGCGCCTGGCCTGTTCGAGATTGCGACGAAGGTTGACGGAGCAGCCGCTCACGGCACCACTCCGGTATCCTTCCGTCACATCGGCCACGCAATCTATCATGAGCCGGTCTCCCTCAAGGTGCTTTCGCTCGATCTGAAACTGCCCGAGGGGGCAAGGATTGGTTATGTGGGCGGCGGCGCAGATCGGGTTGGCAGCTGGATGGCGCGCATGGGCCTCAATGTCGTGGAGCTGGATGCGTCGGCCCTTTCCGGCGACCTTTCGGGCTATACCACCATCGTGGTCGGCATTTTTGCCTTCGGCCTGCGCACCGATCTGGTGGCTGCGACCCGTGCGCTTCACCGCTTTGTCGTGGAGGGCGGACATCTCCTGACGCTGTATCATCGCCCGACAGATGGCTGGAACCCGGACGAGACGCCGGTTCGGCCACTGGAAATCGGCAGTCCATCGCTGCGCTGGCGCGTGACGGACCCTCACGCCGAGGTGACCGTGCTAGAACCGGACCACGTTCTTCTGAACGGCCCCAACCGTATCGAGGCAGCAGACTGGGCCGGGTGGAACAAGGAGCGCGGGCTTTACTTCGCTTCCCGTTGGGACGATGCCTATGTGCCGCTTCTTGCCATGCATGACGCCAATGAGCAGCCGTTGAAGGGGGCGCTTCTCTCGGCCGAAATCGGCAAGGGCCGCCATACGCACACGAGCCTTGTGCTACACCACCAGATGGACAAACTGGTGCCGGGCGCATTCCGGCTTCTTGCCAATCTCGTCCAGCCGGTGTGACCGTGCCCGAAGACAGGCCAAAGGAGCCGGGAGATAGATCGGATATTCGGGCGGGCGTCGGCTGGCTACTTCTGGATATGACGCTCGTCTCCGGCGGCATGACCATGCTGGTCAAAATGCAAGGGGCCACCTATCCGGCGTTCCAACTGGTGTTCATCCGCGCCATGATTGGCCTGATGTTCATTCTGCCGCTGATCTGGAAACACCGTTACGAAATGCGCCGGATCCGCTATCCGTGGCGCAATATCGTCCGCATCACCTGCAACGCCATTGCCCTGACCAGCAACTTCGTCGCGATCACCCTACTCCCGCTGGCGACGGTGAATGCTGTCGGTTTTTCCCGGCCTCTCGTTACCATGGGTTTGGCTGTACTGACGCTGGGCGAGACGGTGAGCCGAATCCGCTGGGCGGGCGCGTCCATCGCCTTCGTTGGGGTTCTGTTCATCATCGCGCCGGGCGGTGCCGCCTTCGACTGGCGGATTTCGGTGATCATGATCTCGGTCGTTTTCGGTGCCTTGGCAACAGTCCAGACTCGCGCCTTGAAGCTTGAAAATTCCACCGTCATGATGGTGTTCTACACGGTGGGACTTGCAGTCATCACCGCCATACCAAGCGCGCTGACCTGGAAACCGGTGGCGACAGCCGACTGGATGCCGCTTCTGGGCATCGGCTTTCTGGCACAGCTTGGCCAATATTGTTTCCTGCAGGCCTATCGCAGTGCTGATGCCAGCATTCTCGCGCCCATAGGCTATCTCTCCATCATCTTCGTGACAGCCGTCGGCTATTTTGCCTTCCATGAGGTGCCGGAGCCGCGCGTCATCATCGGCGTTGCCATCATCCTGTCAGCACTCATCGGCGCAAGCGTCATCGAATACCGACGAACCTGAATCTATCCCTGACGTGACCTTGGTTGATGGATGAGGAATGCCGGGGATTTGCCGGTCATTTTCGCTACATCTTTGCAGTTGTGCCTGAGAGTGCCGTTTCTCGAGAAACCCGGTTGATCTTTACCAGTGAATAGACTACCTATGGTGGTGTATTTGAACTAATAATTATCAAAAAGTGTATCGTATTCTATACCGGAGGATATTTGAATGAAATCTGCTTTTCTCAATTTGGCCAGCAGATCCAGCTTTGCAGCCGCCCTTGCCATCTCGGGTGGTCTCTTCGTAACGGGATTGCCCACACCCGCACACGCTTGCGGGCCGGAAAGCTATATCGGTACCGTCTGTGCATTCAGCTTCAATTACTGCCCTTCGAACTGGCTTCCGGCGGATGGACGAACCGTACCGGTGGGCACTTATCAGGCGCTCTTCGCGTTGATCAGCTACCAGTATGGCGGCAGCCAGACGACGAATACCTTCGCGCTTCCAGATCTGCGTGGACGAGCGATCGTCAATTCCGGCACAGGTCCCGGCCTGCCACAGCAGGTTTTCGCCAGCCAGTCTGGCGTGCCATCCACAGCCCTCACTGTTGCCAACCTGCCGCCGCATAATCACCAGGCAGTCTTCACAGGGACCGGAGGAGGGCAGCAGACTGTCAACATTCCGGCAACGCCTGGCACTCTGGGTGTAACAGCAACGTTAAACGCAAAGGATGAGGTCGGTGCCGCTGCGTTGAACGCAAATTCCTATCTTGGCAAGGGTGGCACAGGGGGAGGGGCGGCCAATATCTATGTACCTTCAACCAGCACCTCGGCTGACATACCGCTCAGCGGGTTACAGGTGCAACTGACAGGTACGCCGGGTACGGGCGCGACGAGCTTCACCTACCAATCCGGTATAACGGGTGGATCAGTTGCCGTCGGTAATACGGGCAATGGAGCAACCTTTAGCAATCAATCTCCCTCCTTGGCCATGAACTACTGCATAATGGTGAATGGTCTCTGGCCGGATCGCCCATGACCTCGCGTGATAATTGAGTGAATCAAGGTTGCAAGTGTATTGTTAATACACCTGAACCATGGCAAGAAGATTCGTGCCAGAGCACGTTTTAGTTGTAGTTAGTGCTAAATTAGTGGAAGCGTCCCCGGCTTCCTGCTGATGGTTTTCGCGCAGTAGAATTGCGCGAAAACCATTGCTGCAGATCTGTAGCGTCTCTGGCGAGACACTCGTGTGACGTGACAACGTCCCGGCCAGAGGGAACAGGCATGCAAGGCAGATTGGGCGGGGCGAAGCCCGCCGTTAAAGGATTTTACTGCAGAGCGGAAGTAGCGGGTGAATCAACCAGCCAACCGGGACCAACTGCAGTATTCAATCGTTTCCCAGCGATGTCTGCCTCGCTTCAACGTGTGTTGCCGTTGTTGATGCGGCTTTGCCTTGTTCTCGCAGCGATATTGCTGACCGCTACGCATGCCGCGGCGGCGACTTGTCAGGATGTCAATACTGATCTTGGGAGTGGGCGCACGCTCACCGTGGCAGATATTCCTGGCGGATCAACGAACCGGGTTCAATCCTGGTCATATTCACTGAACGCGGGAGAAAAAGTAACCTGGCAATCGGCGGGTACTCAGGATGGCAGTGGCAATACTTGGGCGCTTTTACGAATCTTCACCGATACCACTGACCCATATGCCGATGCCGATACATCGACTGGTTCGTTTTCCCGGTCAGGAACCTACACTGCTGCGAGTGGTGGGGAGGACATCTATATGGATTTGGAAGTTAACAGAAATAATACCGAGACCTCCGGCGCTTCCGTTACACTGACCGCCTCTTGCAGTGCCGCTACCGCATCGACAAATGCCAACCTTTCGAACCTCTCCCTGTCATCCGGCACGCTTTCGCCAAGTTTTGCGAGCGGCACGACGAGCTACACGGCCTCTGTCGCCAATGGTGTGAGCACGATTACGGTGACGCCGACGGTCAGCGACGCGACCGCAACTGTGAAGGTGAACGGCACGACGGTGACTTCCGGCACGGCCTCGGGCTCCATCAACCTCAGCGTCGGTACCAACACGATCACCACGGTTGTGACGGCGCAGGATGGTTCGACGACCAAGACCTATACGGTGACCGTGACGCGTGCGGCGGCTGTCTCGACGGATGCAAACCTCGCCAACCTCTCGTTGTCCTCCGGCACGCTTTCGCCAAGTTTCGCGAGCGGCACGACCAGTTACACCGCCTCGGTGGCCAATGGTGTGAGCACGATTACGGTGACGCCGACGGTSAGCGAYGCGACSGCGACGGTCACAGTCAACGGCACGACGGTCACGTCTGGTACGGCCTCCGGCTCCATCAACCTCAGCGTCACGCCGACGGTGAGCGAYGCGACSGCGACGGTCACAGTCAACGGCACGACGGTCACGTCTGGTACGGCCTCCGGCTCCATCAACCTCAGCGTCGGCACCAACACAATCACCACGGTTGTGACGGCGCAGGAYRGYWCGACGACSAAGACCTATACGGTGACCGTGACGCGTGCGGCGGCTGTCTCGACGGATGCGAACCTCGCCAACCTCTCGTTGTCCTCCGGCACGCTTTCGCCAAGTTTYGCGAGCGGCACGACGAGCTACACGGCCTCTGTCGCCAATGGYGTGAGCACGATTACGGTGACGCCGACGGTCAGCGACGCGACCGCGACGGTCRCAGTCAATGGCACGACGGTGACTTCCGGCACGGCSTCRGGYTCSATCAACCTCAGCGTCGGCACCAACACAATCACCACGGTTGTGACGGCGCAGGATGGTTCGACGACCAAGACCTATACGGTGACGGTAACACGGGCGGCGGCGGTCTCGACGGATGCAAGCCTTTCGAACCTCTCGCTGTCGTCCGGCACGCTTTCGCCAAGTTTTGCGAGCGGTACGACGAGCTACACCGCCTCGGTGGCCAATGGCGTGACCTCTGTGACAGTAACGCCGATCGTGAGCGATGCCACCGCGACGGTGAAGGTCAATGGCACGACGGTGACTTCCGGCACGGCCTCGGGTTCGATCAACCTCAGCGTCGGCACGAACACGATCACCACGGTGGTGACGGCGCAGGATGGTTCGACGACSAAGACCTATACGGTAACGGTGACACGGGCGGCGGCGGTCTCGACGGATGCAAACCTCGCCAACCTCTCGTTGTCCTCCGGCACGCTGTCACCGAGTTTCGCGAGCGGCACGACCAGTTACACCGCCTCGGTGGCCAACGGCGTGACCTCTCTGACGGTGACGCCGACGGTGAGCGATGCGACGGCGACGGTCACAGTCAACGGCACGACGGTCACGTCTGGTACGGCCTCCGGCTCCATCAACCTCAGCGTNTACGGTGACGCCGACGGTGAGCGATGCGACGGCGACGGTCACAGTCAACGGCACGACGGTCACGTCTGGTACGGCCTCCGGCTCCATCAACCTCAGCGTCGGCACGAACACRATCACCACGGTTGTGACGGCGCAGGATGGCACGACGACGAAGACCTATACGGTAACGGTGACACGGGCGGCGCCTGTGGCTCTGATACCGCAGGGCGGTGCGCTGGCTTCCGGCAACATCGGGCAAACCTATAGCCAAAACATTTCTGCAACCGGAGGAACATCAGCCTCTGGTCCCTACACATTTTCTGTGACCGGATCGCTGCCTGCGGGACTGACTTTATCGGCCGCCGGAGCCATCACCGGAATACCCATGGTGGCGGGCGAAAGCAGCTTTACCGTCACCGCGAAAGACGCGGACGGCACGACGGGCAGCGCCGTCTACACGCTTTTGATCGAGGGACAGATCATCCTGTCGCCAGGGGCAGGGTCTCTGTCCTCCGGGATAGTCGGAACACCTTATAGCCAGGGGTTTAGTGCCACAGGCGGCAAGGCGCCCTACAGCTTCGCAGTCAGTGGGACGTTACCCACAGGCTTGAGCCTTTCGAGTAATGGTGCCCTGTCTGGTACGCCGACGGCAGCGGCGAATGCGAGTTTTACCGTGACGGTAACGGATGCGGACAGGATCACCGCGTCGGGAACCTATAGCCTCGCGATTGTCGCAGCCGCCATCAAGCTTTCACCGAACGGAGGCGAGCTGGCGAAAGGCATGGCAGGCGAACAATATAGCCAGCCAATTACGGCGACGGGCGGCGTCGGAGCAACGACCTTCAGCCTGGTATCGGGCACCTTGCCGAAGGGGATGAGCCTGAACCTTTCAACAGGCGAACTGACAGGTCCGCTCGAAATCGGATCGGAGGGAGACTACAGCTTCGTTCTCCAGGCTCGCGATAGCACGGGTAACCTCGGAAGCGGTTCCTATAGCCTGAAGGTGGCGCCGCGAAGCGTGACGGTGACCGACAAGCAGATCGAGGTTCAGGCGGGATCGACGCCCGCTGACGTTCCGCTTCACCGGGGAGCGACGGGTGGTCCTTTCGTTACGGCGGAGAAAACTTTTGTCGAACCGCCGAACGCTGGCACAGCAACAATTATCCGCGGCCAGTTCGCCCAGGCGACGACGACGACGCCCGTTGGCTGGTACCTTCAGTTCACCCCAAATCCCAGCTATGCGGGTCAGGTGAGGGTGGGCTTCCGGTTGACGAGCGCGCTCGGGGTATCGAATACCGGAACGGTGACCTACACAATCGCTTTCGACAAGAAGAAGGTCACCGACGAGATAAATGGTCTTGTTGAGGATTTCGTTCGAGCCCGACAAAACCTCCTCGCCTCAACGATCAAGGTGCCAGACCTGATGAAGCGCCGGCGGTTGGAGACGGCCAAAGACCCTGTGACGACGCGCATACAGCCTTCGGCCAGCGGCGTGACCTTGGGTTTCTCCACCAGCCTTGTGCAGATGGAGTCGGCAGGCAGCAAAGGAACCCGCGGTTCCGGTGGATCTCTTTCCCCGTTCAATATCTGGATCGACGGCACCTTCATGGCCCATAATCGCGAGCAGAACGGCGATCGTTGGGGAAGCTTCGCCATGATCTCCACCGGAGCAGATTATCTCGTCACGGACAAACTGCTGCTAGGTCTATCCTTCCACTATGACCGGATGACGGACCCCACTGACAAAGACGCCGAACTGACCGGAAACGGCTGGCTGGCAGGGCCTTACGCCTCAATGGAAATCGCCAAGGGCGTTTTCTGGAATGCCAATGTTCTCTACGGCGGATCGGTAAATGATATCGAGACCGAGTTCTGGGACGGCGATTTCGATACCAGTCGCTGGCTGTTCGATAGCTCCATCAACGGTGAATGGCGGCTGGACGCTGACACTGTTCTGGTTCCGAAACTGCGCGCGGTTTATCTGTCTGAAACGGTAAAGGATTATGCCGTCAACAATGCGCAGGGTGACAGACTGAACATCAAGGGTTTCACGACCGAACAGTTGCGGGTGAGCCTTGGTGTCGACCTGTCGAGGGATATTCATTTGGAGAACGGAATGGTTCTGACGCCGAGGATCGGGGTCACCGGGGGCTATTCCGGGCTCGACGGTTCGGGCGCGTTCGGGCAGGTTTCAGCGGGTCTCTCTTTGAATGCAGAGGCCGCCTGGACGCTCGATTTCGATCTGCTTTTCAATATTGACAATGATGGCGAGAGGTCACCCGGCGCCCGCGCGCGGATCGGTGGTAGGTTCTAGCGCGCAGTTCTACCGGGTTCGACTTTCAACACGGAGTCGAACCAGATGTCCGTGCTGTAAATCCTTGATCGACAAAGATCGAGGTCACAGGAAAGTTCGATCAGGTCGAATTTTCCCTGGTCATGAGAGGAAGACCAGTCACTTCGGCCAGATGGCCCGCTACGCCTGGAGCGGCCGCAAGCACGGGGCCGCCCATGACAAGATCCGCTGACGTGACGGAAAATGTTCCGGTACAGCCGCCAGCCTCCCGCACCATCAGGAGGCCGCCGAGACAATCCCAAGCATTCATGAAGTATTCGACGTAACCATCGGTGCGGCCTTCCGCAACCCAGGCTAGGGCAAGAGCCCCGGATGCGCCACGACGAACAGAGGCGCCTCCGGAAAAGACAGCGGTGAAAAGCGAGATGTACTCACCCTCGGGCGTATGGTGCGACCAACCGAGTTCAATGCTGGCGGTTTCCAGCGTGGATGTCGCTGCAACCCTTAGTGGGACACCATTCTTTGCCGCGCCGCGTCCCCGCCGCGCCGTATAAAGTTCGCCGGTAACGGGATTATAGGTCGCTGCCAGTTCGGTTTGACCGTCCTCCACATAGGCGATAGCCACGCAGAAATGATCGATCCCACGAGCAAAGTTCGCTGTCCCATCGATCGGATCGACGACCCATAATCTGGAGCCGCCCGATCCGCCGCCGGTTTCCTCACCGAGCAGGCTATCCTCCGGGAAACGAGCTTTCAACTGCGCAAACACGCGTGCCTCAACGAGACCGTCGGCCTCTGTCAGGAAATCCTGGCGGCCCTTGAGGCTGAACTCGCCCGCGCGCCGTTTGCGATAGCAATCAAGCGCTAGTAGTCCGGCATCCCGGATGATGCCGTGAAGGGCGTTTTCGCGCTCGTCGAGAGTAGTGCTGCTCATAACGGCCTCCGGACTGCCGAACAGTCCCATACCTGTTTGGACTGATTACGCGGACTTTTGTGCAAAGAGATCCGGAATGTCGGACAGGATCGTCTGCGCGCCGCAATCGAAGAAATGCTGCGCCACGTCTGCCTCGTTGATGGTGGCAACGGCAAATTCGATGCCGCTATCGGCCAGGATCTTCAACGAATCCTCCGGGAGAAAGTCCCGCTGCAGATGGAGGATCTGGCATTGGGTCTCTTCAAGAAGTGCCTTTGGCTTCTTTGGTGGGATGACCACGGCGTAAGCCCGCGGAACGTTTGGCATCAGCCGAGCCGCAGCATGGATAGAGCGGATGGAAAAGCTGGCAAGGAACAGTCCTTCGTGATTGGCAGGCCAAAGATCCTTCATCAGCGCCAGAGCCACTTCCGCGGTCTCGATGTCATCGCCGGGTGTCGGCTTCAACTCCAGCTGGAGATTGATGCCGAGATCAAGCACGGTCTCCACAAGTTCTTCCAAAGTCGGAACCTTGGTGCCGGCGAATTCCGGTGCAAAATAGGCGCCGGCATCCAGTGTGCGAATCTCTTCGAGGGTCATGTTCCCCACAAAGCCGGTTCCGTTGGTGGTCCGGTCAACGCGATCGTCATGAATGATGACCGGTTGCATGTCACGGGTGAGCTTGACATCGATCTCCACCCAACGCGCCCCTTTTGCGGCAGCGGCGCGAATTGCTGGAATGGTGTTTTCGGGCGCCAGAAGCGGAGCGCCGCGATGTGCGATCAAGGCATCCGGAACGGCTACGTCACGACGGGCGATGGTTGCGTCAGGTCTCGGGTCTGTCAGATACACGTGTCAATTCTTTCTTTTTGATTGATAGAAAATGAGAGGGTGCGCCGCGATCGGGCCAACCGCGGCGCCTGAGGCATCGATGCACTCAGTTCTGGGTCACCTGGTTGATGAAACCCTTCTTGATCTCATCGCCGAAAGGTTTGGCCGCCCAAACGGTCGAGTATTTGCGATCGGCTGCCGGGATCAGGGCGACGGCGCTATCGGCTTCGGGATGCTGTGGCGCAATACCGAAGGACTTGGCGAATTCGGTCTGTGTCTTTGCACTGGTCAGCCAATTGATCAGCACGAGTGCAGCGGCCTTGTTTTTTGCATTGGCCGGAATGGCGATGACGTTGCCGCCGCCGGGAAAGCCGAAGGACGGTATGTACATCTTGATATCCTTGGAGATCTCGCCCTTGCGCTGAAGCGCTGCCAGTTGGTCCTCCCAGGCGGCAATGATCTTGAACTCGCCCCCATTGAGACGCGTAATGCTGTCCGCATTCGACGCGGTAATGATGTAACCCTGACGGTTGTCCTTGAACCACTTCCAGGCCGGTGCCAGTTTGGCGATTTTTTCCGGCGTGGACGCGCCTTGCGAATAGTCGATATCGGTTACGACAGCGCGCGTGATGCTCTCGATGAGGGCCGGGCCAGAACCGCCATTTTCCACGTTGAAGCCCAGCTCTCCCGGATTCTTTTTCATGAAGGCCACGAATTCGTCCAGCGTATGCGGCAGTTCGGACTGCGAAACCCGGGCCGGATTGTAGGCAATGGCTGTCTGGTTACCCCAGAATGCAGGCGCATAGCCCTTGTTGTCCGTACCTTCCATGACGTAGCGAAGCTTGGCACCTTCCGGCAGCAAGGGCTTCAGAGGTCCGAACAGAAGTTCCTCTGCCTTGAAATTCTGCGGTGTCGAGCCGCCGAGCGAGATGACGTCGATATCTGCCTGAGCACGGCTGCGTTCGGCGAGCATCTTGTCGATATTGGTCTTGGCGTCACCATCTGGAATGGTGACCTTGATGCCGTACTGGGCCTCGAAGGTCTTTACTTGCTCGCGCATGGCAGGCTGCGAGTACCAGTGGAACCAGTTGATCTGCCCTTCTTTCTTTGCCTGGGCCACGATCTCGTCCCAACTCATCTGGATAAGGTCCTTGGCCGCCGCCTCAGTCTGGATGCCGGCCAGCGGCAGAACGGTTGCGAGCGCAAGAAATGCTACTTTTCTAAGCATGGCATCAATTCCTTGGTTTTCGTGAGTGAACAGAAACATCGACATCATCCCTTGCCGGTCACGACTGCGGGGTCCGCGCTTTTGAGAAGCCGTTCGGCGATCAGCATCAGGAGTACGTTGGGGACGACGAGGATCAGGGAAACGGCCGCAGCATTGGGCCGGATGAAGTTGTAGCCGAGATAGGAGTAGAGAATGGTCGGGACCGTGGTGAAATCCGGTGCGCCGACGATGTAGGAGATCGCGAACTCTTCTATGGACAGGATGAAAACGATGATCAACGCAGCGAGGAGCCCCGGCTTCAGGACCGGCAGATAGGCCGTACGGAAGACGGTAACACGAGATGCACCCAGATCGCGGGCCGCATCGATAAGGTCCTGCCGCACCATGGAGAAGGACACGCTGAGCAGTCGGATAGCATAGGGCAGCAGGCCCACCGTATGGCCGATCAGGATTCCGAGAAATCGCGAATAGAGGCCAAGCTCGATCAGTAGCGCCGAGAAAAAGATGGCGCTGACAAAGCCGGGCAGAACCAACGGGACCAGTGTCAGCATCTGCGCAGCCGCCTTGCCGGGAAATTCCATGCGGCCAAAGGCATAGGCTGTTGGCGTGGCCAGCAGCAGGGTCAGGAATGAGACGCACGCCGCCAGCGTGTAGCTATTGTACATCGCTTGCGGCAGTGCGCTCGTCGTCCAGATTTCCACCCAGCGGCGCAAGGAAAGTACCGGCGGAAGCACGGCAGGATAGGCCCATGGGGTTGATGGGTCCACCAGAGACCAAAGAACTGCCATGCAGAAGAGAAGAACCAGGGCGACGAAGAAGACGGCAAGAGCAAGCAGGATGAGCAGTTGACGCTGCCAGAAGAGTGTTGAGCGGGAGAGTGTGGTCATCGATTATCTCCCCACCCGACGAACAAGAAGTTGCATCAGGCCTGCAAGGATGAGTGAGCCGAAAAGCGAGAGTGCCATCAGCATGACGGCCACGACCGCCGCCTCATTCCACCCATGCGCTGCATTGTCGGACTGAACGCGGTGCATGAACTGCGCCATGGACTGAATATTGGTCGGCCCCGCCACCACCTGGAATGACCAGTCGCCTGCTGCGCCGATAAAGATCAGAATGAGCGCCGCCTGCAAGGCACGCAGCGTCAGCGGCAAGATGACCCGCCGAAGTCGTGCAAGACTTCCTGCACCCAGATCCCGGGCTGCATCCAGAATGTCGTCACCGATTGAGCGAACGGAGCCGGTGATGACGAGAAACGCCAGGGGCATGTTCTTCCAGACCTGCAAGATCACCACGCCAATGGCATAGCTGTCGTTCTGCATCCGGATTGGCCGGTCGATGAGGCCGAGCTTGACCAGTGCGACATTCAGGAAACCCTGAAAGGAAATGAAGTTGACGAACAGGAAGGCGGCCACCAGACCGTGGACGAGGAGCGGCGCCTTGATCATGGCGCTGATCAGATCGGAGCCTGGAAAGGGGCGCCTGAGCCACAGCGCCACCGGATAAGCGAGCATGACCGAGATCAGAGAACTCAGGATCGCGATACGCGCCGAGTACCAGAACACGCGCCAGAACTGGCTTTGCGACAGCATGCCTTCCCAGAATTCCAGCGAGAAACGGTCATCACCCGCGAAATTGAAATATCCGATCGACTGCGACACGGCCATTCCCACCACGAGCGACATGAAGGCGACGATGGGAAAAAGCCCGGGAAGCAAGAGAAGGTAGGGAGTGATACGCTGCCGTTTCATCGGACAGCCTCGGCGAGAAATCGGATGGCATCAGGCGCAATCACGACGCCGATGGTCTCACCTTCGGAAACAGGAGCAAACCCGTGGGTCTGAATGCGATAGCGGCTTGTCGCGTCACCAAGCGGATGGACGGAAAGGTCGCATTGGCTTCCCAGGAAGGTACGGGTGGTGACTTTGACGTCAAAGCGGTTCTGTGCGTCTGCAGTGGGCTTCGTGACGTGCGCGTCCTCCGGTCGCCAGCAGGCATAGACATGATCTGAGACCGGCGGGGTGTCCGAACGGACAACTGCTTCGCCCAGGGGGCAACTGACCTTGTATTCGCCCTGGGTGCGATCAACGTCCAGAATACGCAGCGGCATGATGTTGGCCGTGCCGATGAAATCTGCCACGAAGCGGTTGGCGGGGTTGCGATATATGTCTTCCGGACGTCCCATCTGCTCGATGACGCCCGCCCGCATGACGATGACGAGATCGGACATGGCAAGCGCTTCTGCCTGATCGTGGGTGACGTAGACGGCGGTGAACCCGTGCTCGCGCTGCAGCGCCCGTATCTCCATGCGCACATGATCCCGCAGCTTCGCATCGAGGTTGGACAGCGGCTCATCGAAGAGCATGACCCCCGGGCGGACTGCCATGGCGCGCGCAAGCGCCACGCGTTGCTGCTGCCCGCCGGAAAGTTGCCCCGGCAGCTTGGCCAGTTGCGAGGATAGGCCGACCTGCTCTGCGACTGCGGCAACCCGCGCGGCAATGTCCTGTGCGCCAAGCCTGCGCTGGCGAAGCCCGAACCCGATGTTGTCGGCAACTGTCAGATGCGGGAAGAGAGCATAGGACTGAAAGCACATGGCCGTGTCGCGCTTTTCTGGCGGCACGTCCTGCATGTTCTGACCTTTGATCTCAATCGTCCCGCCATCAAGCGGAATGAAGCCGGCAATTGCTTTCAGAAGTGTCGTCTTGCCGCAGCCGGAAGGGCCCAGCAGCGTAACCAAATGTCCTTGCGATGCTTCGAAACTGACTTCGCTCAAGGCCTGGAATGTGCCGTAACGCAGACTTGCGCTGCGAACGGACAAAGCGGTCGACGCTTGTGCCACGGTGTTACCCTCCCTGTAGACGAGCTCAATTCTGACGTTGAGCTTGATTTATCATGCTTTGTGTATAATATTTATGACAGGTTTTTGACTGTTGTAAATAGCGGCACCATCGGTAAAAAGCTCTTTGAATGGTAGAGAACACAGGTTGTGACCTTATGTTTTTATGTTTATTGCATAATTTTTATAGGAGCCCTGTGTACGTATTGCCGAGGGCGTTAAAAGCCTCTAGGGGTTGTATGTCCGGACTGAGAGGTAAAGGCTGAGATGTCTGAGAAGGTGAGCGATCTCTCGGGAAACGAGCGAATGATTCTCGAGATCGTGCGCAGGGCACCCAATATTCTGCGGTCTGCCGTTGCGCCTGCCACCAATCTCACACAGCCTTCGGTGCACAGAATCATCGATCAGCTTCTGGAGATGGGACTGCTCACCCTGGGCGATCCGGTCATTCACGGGCGGGGCAAGCCGAGCCCTTCGCTTAAGCTGAACGCTGAAGCACGTTTTACGATTGGTATTTCCGTCAATACCGACAGCATAGCGTTCGGATTGTGCGATTTTGCCTGCCGTATCGTTTACGAGGAAATGCTGGAGGTCGCGCCGACCAACAGGCGTGATACGCTTTTCGTTTTGAAAGAACGGCTGCGCGCGGTTCTGGCGGAGCGGGGAGTTATACAGGACAAGCTCGCTGGCATAGGATTTTCCATGGCGGGTTTCTTTATTGGCCCCGAGCGATATTTCAATGCGCCGGAACTCCTGCGTGACTGGTCGCTGGTAGATTTACGCAAGGAACTGGAAACGCTCTTCGATCTTCCGGTCTGGACCGAAAACAACGGTACGACAGGCACTATAGGGGAGTCTGCCGTTGGCGCAGGCCGAAACTTTTCTACCTTTGGCTACCTTTCCTTCAACTACGGTTTTGGTGGAGGCATCGTTCTGGACGGCAAGCCATTCTTCGGCGCTTTCGGTAACGCAGGGGAACTTAGCCGGGTCTTCACTCTGGAGGAGGGACCTTCGCGGCCGGCTCTTGGCGAATTGCTCAAGCGGCTCGATCGTTCAGGCATCGCGATCGCGAATATTCGTGAGTTGCGACAACGCTTCGACCCGACCTGGCCGCAGGTTTCCGAATGGGTCGAGGAGGTTGCGCCCACACTCAACAGGGCGATCGACATGCTGCGCGCTGTCATCGATCCAGAGGCGATTGTCTTCGGTGGTGAACTTCCACCCGCCCTGGGTGAAATGCTGATTGCCATCCCCCCTTCGTCCACAAAGCCGCGATATGGTCTGGAAGCCCCTTATCCGCACCGGCTGCTAAGCCCCATTCAATCGGATCCCGCAATTCTGGGCGCAGCGCTCATTCCGCTGATGGATCAGTATTTTGCCTGGTCGCTTCCAAAGCCGTGAAGATGTGTGTTGTTCCCCTGAAAGACCGTCGTTTCGAGAACGACGGCCCTCGTCGCAAAAATGATGCGCATGATCACAGAGAGACCAAAGCGGGTGTCCCTGCCTGCTACTCCGCAAACACTTCGTCACGACCTCTGCGGATATTCGGAATGATTGCAACGATCAGCAAAAGGGCAGACAGGATGATGAGTCCGGCGCTGATGGGCTCGGTTACGAAGGTGGACAGGGAGCCGCGTGACAGGATGAGCGCCCTGCGCAGGTTTTCTTCCAGAAGTTTGCCAAGCACGAAACCGAGCAGCATGGGTGCTGGCTCGAAGCCGAACCGGGTCAGCAGATAGCCCACGAAACCGAAGAGGCCGATCAGAAGGACATCCGTCGCCTGTGAGTTGATCGAGTAGATGCCGATACAGCAGAAGACGAGGATGGCCGGAAATAGCAACCGGTATGGCACCTTGAGCAGCTTCACCCAGACGCCGACCAGCGGCAGATTGATGATGAGCAACATCAGGTTGCCGATCCACATCGAAGCAATCATACCCCAGAAAAGTGAGGGTTTGCCCGTCATGACCTGTGGACCTGGAATAATGCCATGGATGGTCATCGCGCCGACCATCAACGCCATGACGGCATTGGCGGGAATGCCGAGCGTCAGAAGCGGGATGAAAGATGTCTGGGCACCGGCGTTGTTTGCCGACTCTGGCCCTGCCACACCTTCGACGGCACCCTTGCCGAAGCGAGAGGGGTCTTTCGAAAGCTTCTTTTCCATCGCGTACGACGCGAAGGGAGCCAGAATTGCGCCGTTCCCGGGCAGAATGCCGAAGGCGGATCCCAAAAGCGTTCCGCGCAAAACCGGCGCGATCGACTGGCGTAGTTCCTCCCGGTTTGGCAGCAGCCTGCCGATTGCTCCCCGCACGACATCGCGCTCTTCCGGTTGGCCGAGATTGCGCAGAATTTCCGATACACCGAACACACCCATTGCCAGCACGGCGAAATCGATCCCATCCCATAGGAAGGGTTGGCCGAAGGTCATGCGCTGGTCGCCTGTTTCCAGATCGGTGCCAACCGTGGAAAGCAGCAGGCCAAGCATGATCATGGCAATCGCCTTGATGATCGAGCCGCCCGCCAGAACGACGGCGAACACGAGGCCCATGACCATCAGCGCGAAGTATTCGGTCGGTCCGAACAGAAGAGCGACGCGTGTCAGCGGGGCACCGAGTGCTGCAATGAAGATCGTTGCAACGGTGCCGGCGAAGAAGGAGCCAAGTGCCGCGATGCCCAAAGCCGCTCCGGCCCGACCCCGACGAGCCATGGCATGACCATCAAGGGCGGTAACGACAGATGTTGCTTCACCGGGAATGTTCACCAGAATGGCAGTCGTCGAACCACCATATTGCGCTCCGTAGTAGATGCCGGCGAGCATGATCAGCGCGCCAGTCGGATCAAGGCTGAACGTAATCGGCAGAAGCATGGCAATGGTCGCGACAGGGCCAACACCCGGAAGAACGCCGATCAGCGTGCCTACGAGGCAGCCAAGGAAAGCAAGCGCCAGGTTTTGCAGGCCAAGCGCGACCGAAAATCCCAGCGACAGGTTTGAAACAAGCGTATCCATCAGTCCTGCTTTCCATCAACCGTCGAATTTGAGAGATGCCTCTCTGTAGCGAACAAGCCTGCGGAGATGCAAAGCATCACAGCGGCTGTGACCCGCAGCACCAGTTTTTGCGACCAGCCCTCGGGAAGGCTGTCGATGAGAAAGGCCGGCAGGATCGGGATCGGCAAGTTCAGCAGATCTCCAAACATCAGCATGCAGACCGGCGTCAATCCGAATGCCAGCGCCAGAAGCTCGCGCAGGCGTGCCTCTGGCGTCGCAAATCCGGCAATTATGATTGCAAAGGGGGCTGATACCATCAGGCCCAGTCCCGGAACGTTGACCGGGCCAATGCGCCATGAACTGATGATCGCAGCGAAGAAGCCAATGGACAGGAGAACGAAAACGGTGCCGCGAAGCTCCGTTTTCTCGATCGCCGAACCATGACGCACGAGGGCGATGCCAGCGATGATGAGACCAAGGCTACCCAAACCGATGGCCAGGGCACGGGGCAGAAGCGCCGAACCCATTTCGGAGAGCGAACCTGCATTGAGGTCACTCAGCAACCACAGCGCCAGGCCGGCGACACCGGCCAGAGCCAGCCCGCCGGCAAAGTTCTGAGGCGCCTTGATGGCCCGCCCGGCATCCCGCTGACGGGGTTCGATCTCATTCATTCGCAGCCTCCCTGCAGTCATGCCCTAAAGATGTCAGTTCGGTTCGATACCCAGATCCTTCAGGACCTGACCGGTATAGGCATGCTGGGCTGCTAGAAATTTCTTCGCGCCAGCCGGAGCCACGTTTTCACCCTTTTCCATCTCGAAGCCGAGCGTGGGAGCCCGTTCCAGAACGTCTGGTTCGGCAATTGCCTTGGCGACGGCCTTGCTCATGGTTTCGACGATCGCATCCGGCGTTCCAGCCGGAGCCATGATCATAAACCAACCCTGTAGCTCCATGTTTTTGAGCGTTTCAGCAATGGCTGGCACATTGGGAAGCGTGGCGATCCGCTCCTTGCCGGCGACTGCAATCGGACGCAGCGATCCGTCCTTGATGAAGGCCTCGACGACCGATGCAGACTGAATGGTCACGGGTGTACGACCACTGATGCTGTCCTGCACCGCGTTCGAGATCGTGTTGTAGGGAACCAGTGCCATCTTGGTTCCGGCCTGCTTGTTGATAGCCTGCGCGATCAAGCCGGAAATGTTACGCGGCCCATCCACGGCGATGCTGAGAGAACCGGGATCAGCCTTTTCGAGGGCGATGAGCTCTGCAAGACTGTTTGCTTTCACGTCCGGATTGACAAGCAGGATGTGATGGCTGCGCGCAACCATGGCAATCGGCACGAAGTCTTTCAGCGGATCGTAGGACAGATTCTTGATCGTGTAGGGGTTCGTTACCAACGCTGCCGACGTTGCGAAGACGAAGGTGTATCCGTCATTGGTGGCGCGCGCTGCCGCCTGCATTCCGACGACATTGGCGGCGCCTGGACGGTTTTCAACGATGAACTGCTGGCCCAGGGCGCGTGAGAGCTTGTCGGTGATTATGCGGCACAGCACGTCGGGGCTGTTGCCAGCTGCCTGCGGCACGATGACGGTTACAGGCCGTTGCGGCCAGTCCGCTGCCGTTGCCAAGGTCGGGGCAGCAAGGGCTGCGCCCGCTGCGCCAGCGATGAACATGCGTCTAGAAATTTTGAACATTCTTACCTCCCAAGGTTCAAATCAAAATCAGGTACAGGGCCGCCCTCCTCCGGGCGGCCCTGCGCATCAGGCCGCCAACGTCACATCGACAAGATTTGACGTAGGGCTCAGGATCTGCCGCAAATCCTGATCGCGAGCAGCCTGAAAAGTGAATTCCTGTGTCTCTACGCCCTGGCTGTCCCAGAAGGCGAGGCCGGTGCCGTTTGCGGATGACAAAAGCCAGCGTGCCGACCCGCTGAGGACCTGTGTCGAATAAACCGTGTCCGCCGGGATGTTGGCAAAGTCACCAGCGCCCATCACATAGGCTTCGCCATCGAGAACAAGCGACAATGCGCCTGACAGAAGGTAGAGATTGACATGCGTCTCGGCGTGCCGGATTGGCGGTATGCTTGCCCCGAGACCGGCCTCGATTGTGCGGATCTCCATCCTGTCATCGCAAAGGCTTGCTGGCAGCACCGTTGTGGCAAGATGGCCAGCCAGACGGTGGCGCGGTCCATATCCGGACTGAAGGACGAAAGACTGACGCTGCTGCGGCAACTGGCGGTCTGTCTCATTGCCATCGGTGACCTCGGCGTAGACCGCTTCCGGCATACGCATAACGCCAAAACGCTGCATTGCGGGACCCATGCGTGAGAAATCGAACGGGTGATTGGATGCTGGCAGTCCCGGTTCGAGCCAGACGCTGCCGGCACCTTCGAAGAAACCTTCCCAGCCGCCGGGCGCTACGATTCCAAAGAACTGCGTGCGCGGAGCAACCGATTGATAGGCATGAACCGCGTTCGGCGGTACGAATGCGAAATCGCCCTCGGTCAGGATACGGGAGCTGTTCTCCGCCCAGATGCGGAGTCGGCCTCGTGTGCAGAACCAAGTGTCATATTCTCGCTCATGGTAATGAAGCGGGATAGGCTGCCGGTCGAGCGTTGCTTCGCAGACGACCGCTCCATAGCCACCCGCAGTCTCATCGGTTCCTGCCAGGACCGTGATAATCTGACCGGCAACGTTGAATGCGTCGCCTTCTCCCTGGCGCAGGACATAAGCAACTGATTTTCCCGGTAGGGTACGAAGTGATCCCGACATAAATGTTCTCCTCAAAATTCTACTGTTTCAGGCTGCGTTCGAAGAAACGAAGCAGCGGCGCCGCCAGCCGGGCCGAATGGGTGCCGGCCATTTCGGGATCTTCTTCGGAGAACCAGAGATGCGCGGCATCCGGCAGCTCGAGTGCGGTGACCGGATATCCCGCCTGACGAAGTGTTTCGGCGAAATGGGCCGATTGCTGGGGCGAAACCTCCCGGTCCAGATGGCCCCAGCACAGGAAGACCGGCATGCGGCGTTGATGGCTGATCTGCCTCAGGGGCGACGCCTGATGGTAAAGCAGCGGTTCGGAAAAGGGTGAAGCGCCCAGCAGCAGTTCGGTCTTGTCTGGCGCCGTCACGCTATTGATGGCGCGATCCGCCTGCCAGTGCGCCATAAGATCATAGACGCCATAGATCCCTGCAAGCGCCTTTGGCGCCGGGCAATCAATGGACGAAAGACTGGCGAGTGCTGCCAGATGGCCACCTGCAGAAGCTCCCAGAATGCCGATGCGTTCGCCATCAATGCCATAGGTTGATGCCATGGCCGCGAAGTGGTGCAGAGACGCTTCGACGTCCTGAAGATTTCCAGGAAACGCAGGCGCACCTGCACTTGCGCGGCGATAGTCGACGCTGGCGAAAGCAAAGCCGTTCTTTGCGAATAACTCGCCCCAGGACCGCAGCGCCGAACGATGGCCGCGGATCCAGCCACCTCCCGGTACCGCAACAATCAACGGAAAGGGACCAGACTCATCAGGCATAAACAGATCTGCCTTGAGTGCCTGCCCGTCGGTGCTTGAATACTCGATCGTCTTCATGAGCCGGTCCCTGGTTCTGATCAGCGCTGAGATTTATGCTTCCTGTACGATCGGGTTGCGCAGGATGCCGAGGCGGTCGATCTCAACCTCGACGACGTCGCCCGGCTTCATCCAGAGCGGCGGATTACGCTTTGCACCGACGCCACCAGGGGTGCCGGAAGCGATAACGTCACCGGCTTCAAGACGCGTGAAGCTGGAGCAATATTCAATCTGCCGGGCGATATCGAAGATCATCTGGCTGAAGGTCGCGTCCTGCACCACCTGACCGTTCAATCGGGTCTGAATGCGAAGGTCATCAAGTGGTCCGAGTTCGTCCGGCGTCATCATCCACGGGCCGAAAGCACCAGTCTCGGGGAAGTTCTTGCCAGGCGTGAACTGATGCGTATGGCGCTGATAGTCGCGCACGCTGCCGTCGTTGTAGCAGGCAAAACCCGCAATGTGTCCAAGCGCGTCTTCACGGGTGATATACCGGCCTGGCTTGCCGATGATGACGGCGAGTTCGCCTTCATAATCCAGTTCCGTCGAAACCTTCGGACGCAGGATCGGCTTCAGGTGACCCGTCTGGCTGTTGGCGAACCGGCCGAATATGGTTGGATTGTCCACTTCGGCGCGACCGGTTTCCTTCCGGTGCATTTCGTAGTTCAGGCCGACGCAGAGGATCTTGTCGGGGTTGGGGATGACCGGCAGCCATTCAAGTTGCGACAATTCGAACGAGGGTGCCTTTGCCGCCGCTTCCGCAACACCGGCCAGGCCCGCCGTGATTGCCGCTTTCAGATCCGCATAGCGGTCTGCCAAGATGGCGCCCGCATCACGAAACGTTTCGCCTTCAACAACGCCCCAGGTGGTGCGACCGGCAATCTTCACGGTAGAAAGTCTCATAGGGATAACTCCTTGGAAATGGAACGTAGGACATCGGGCTTTCAGGCGAGCCGCGTGGCAAGGTCCCGTATCTGTTGGCGAAGGCCGTCAAGGTCGGCGGCGGCTGCAAAGACGTAATGATCGGGTCGGACAATCGCGCCGACAGCGCCGTGGCGATCAAACCAGTTGGCAAGTACGCCGTCCTTTTCGCAAAGCATTGTACCGTCTGCCGATGCATCGACGACCGGAGCGATTGCGACGACGTCGAGGCCATCGAGTTCTTTGGCCAGAGGTTCTCCCTCAGTCTGCGCGACGCGCCGACCATCAAGGACAAGACGCCAGGTTGGACCCGTGATCTGGTCGAGCAGCCTGATTTCGCCATCGCTGATGATCGCCGGTTGCGGGAAGAGCAGGCCGCGTGCCGGCGTGCCTTCTTTCGCGATCAGTCCTTCTTCGATCGGGGGAACGATCTCCTGGCGCGTGATGACAAGCGGCTGGCCGCCGCCTTCTGCGAGGATGCGGGCATCGCGCGCTTCCGCGGCCTGAGGATCCCGTTCGCAGATGGCTTGTCCAATCGTCTTGATCCGGCCGGTCAGCGTCTGCACATGGCGCTTGCGCTCCTGTGTGTAGGTGGCAAACAGGGTTTTGCCCGATTGACCCTTCAGAACACGATCCAGACGCCAGATAAGATTGGAGACATCACGCAAACCCTGGCACATGCCCTGGCCGATGAAGGGCGGCTGCTGATGCGCGGCATCGCCGGCAATCATGATGCGCCCCTTCTTCCAGTCGTCTGCCACCAACGCATGGAAGCGATAGGCGGCGGCGCGCCAAAGTTCACCATCAGCTTCGTCAAGCCATGGAGACAGCAGGCGCCAGACATTATCCGGCTGCGTCATCTGCTGGGGGTCTTCCCCTGGAAGCAGCATGATTTCCCACCGACGGTGGTTCTGCGGCCCTATGATGAAGCTGGCAGGCCGGGCAGGATCGCAAAACTGCGCCGATGTCTGGGGTAGCTTGGCCAGTCCCGCCTCATTGGCGAGCACATCGATCACGAGCCATGGCTCATCGAACACCAGATCTTCCAGTTTTATGCCAGCGAGATCGCGTACGCGGCTGGAGGCGCCATCGCATCCGATTACATAACGTGCGGTAACCGTGTGCACCTTGCCAGAGGCGTCCTTCAGCTTTGCCACGACCTCGTTTTCGCGATTGTCGAGGTCGATCATCTCGACGCCCAGCGAAACGGTGACGCAATCGAAACCAGCGGCATGCTTGCGCAGAACCGCCTCGACGGGTGGCTGCGTGAAAACCATGCTTGGTGTATAGCCGAGCGGGTAGGGCTCCGGCACCATGTCGATCCGACGGATGAGCTGGCCTTTGGCGCCGAAATGCTGGGACGCTGTGAACGGTTCGATGTAGGGCATCACCTCTTCAGCAATGCCCATATTGTCAAAGTGGCGCAGGATCTCGTGGTCAATGGCAATGGCGCGCGGCTTGTCGTAGATGTCTGTCAGTCGGTCGACGACAAGTGTGGAGTGACCGCGCGCGCCCAACATGCCGGCAGCGACGGCACCGGCGGGACCAAATCCGACAATCAGGACGTCGTAATGATGTGAAAATGAAATCTCGTTCGTCACGGATGAGCCTCTGATAAGCTGAAGACGGGCGGCGTTATGCGCCGGAAAAACCGATGGAAACCTGGGCCTTCTTGCAGGCATCGCTTTTGGGTGGTGCAATGCCCCAATGATCTGTGCGACCAGGAGGCCAGACCCACTCGTCAGGCCCTTTCACCCGGTAATTCTCGTCCACTTGCAGCACCTCTGCGGTGTATTCGATGACGACGCCAAGGGGATCGACGAAATAGGCAAAGACATTGTCGCCGGGGCCATGCCGCCCCACGCCCCAGCCGATCGGCACACCCTTGTCAACGACGAGGCCGGAGCCACGCATCACCGATTCCAGATCGGGCATCAGGAAGGCGATGTGGTTGAGACCGTTCACGGGGGCTTCTGCCAGCACCACCGCGTGATGGTCGCTGTTGCAGCACAGGAAGGCCATCATCTTGGATCGGTCGGTCAGCCGGAAGCCGAGAACATCGCGGTAGAACGCAGACAGGGCTTCGATGTCCGATGTATTGATGTTCACATGCGCCAGCCGCTCCACGCGGTTCGCCACCGTATTCGCGGGCTTGCGATGATCGTCGTGAACGAATTCGAGCACTGAACCTTGCGGTTCCCGGATGACGAAACGCTGCCCACCAGACGGTGCATCGGCCGTTCCGGGTTCGCGCAGGACTGTGCAGCCAAACGCCACTGCCTTCGCAAAAAGGTCCGCAAGATCGTCGGCGGAGCGGACGCGGAACGTGATCTTGCGCAGTTCCGATTGCTTGCTCTGTTTGAGCTCGAGGACGTGGAAATCGTCACCTGTGGCAGCAAGAAACACCTTGTCGCCCACTTCGGCCACAGTCTGCAGCCCCCAGACCCGCGTGTAGAAATCGACGGAGGTGGCAAGATCGGGCGTCCCGAGCTCGACGCTTCGAAGCCCGATCACAGGGAAATTGTTCATCGTCATAAAGTCTCCTCGTCCATCCCGAGAAAGGCGAGCGCATTGCGGAACGTCAGGCGTTCGCTCAGGGTCGGATCGGCAGAAATCTGCTCGATGCGCCTGACTGGTTCTTTCTCGCGGAAATTGAATGGGTAATCGGTGCCGATCATCACCCGGTCTTCGCCAAAGACGGATACGATGTGCGAGAGCATATCCGCGTCGAATACAAGGGAATCGACATAGAGCTTGCGCGCCTGCTCGACGGGCGGCTGCGACAGGCTGTCTTTCAGTGCCGGAAATGTCTGGTACCCCTGCTGCAAACGGGGAAGCAGGGATGCAAGTGTCCCGCCGCCATGGCTGAAGGCGATGCGCAGGCCCGGAAACTTCTGCAACAAACCGCTGGTGATGACGGAAGCCGCGGCAAGACCCACATCCGTCGGGTAGGCGAGAACCTGCTGCAGGGGAGCGGGGCCAACCAGACGATCCATCCCGGCGGGCCTTACGGCGTGTACGAATACCGCGGCTCCAAGACGCTCTGCCTCCGCAAAGAACGGATGAAAGCGGGGATCTCCGATCGGTACGCCATTTATGTTGCTGCCAATTTCGACGCCACGGAAGCCGAGCTCCGAAACCACGCGATGCAGTTCAGCAATGGCAAGATTGATATCCTGCAGCGGTAGTCCGCCCAACCCGACGAACCGGCCCGCCCCCTCACTGACCATACCTGCGATCACATCATTGACATGCCGGATGAGGATCGCTGCCGCTGCCGCGTCAATCCAGTAGCCGAACAGTTCCGGCATGGGAGAGAGCGCCTGTACCGCGATGCCTGCGCGATCCATTTCTTCGATCCGACGCTCTGCAAGCCAGCAGGCATCACTCACGGTTCGATAGGGCTTGTCATTAATGACGACTGTCGCGTGGCAGTTCTCAACGGGTGTCATGGACGGCCAGCCGGGAAGCGTTTCGCCTCCAGGCGCTCCCGGAAAGCTGGACGGTACGACATGGCAGTGAACGTCAATGCCGCGGCAGGTGCACCCGCTTCTGAAGCGACTTGCTTGTATCTGGCTCATTCCCTGCTCCTCCGCTGCCAGTGTGGTAATATACAAAATTTAGTCCATAAAGCAAAAATTTATATATTTTACTTTGATCGCTTGATTGTATATAAAATCACACAAATCGCGGTGGGGTGGCATGAATATCGAAATGCAGTCGAAAGCGGGCGAGAGCCCCGCAACGCTGACCAGCAGCATCTACGAGCGCTTGAAGGCTGATATCCTATCCGCAACGCTGGAGCCCGGCCGCAAGCTTCAGTTGCGGTTTCTCATGGAAACCTATGATGCGGGCCAGACGCCCCTGCGGGAGGCGCTCAACCGTTTGACGACAGAGGATCTGGTCATAGGCAAAGAGCAGCGAGGCTTCTTCGTAAAGCCGATCAGCCTTGAAGAGCTTGGAGAACTCACGAAAACACGCTGCTGGGTCGAGGGCCTTGCTTTGCGCGAATCCATTGCGAACGCGACTGCGGCCTGGGAAGAGGCACTTTTGGTCGCTCATCACCGGCTGGAGCGCGCGCCGCGTTCGCTCAATTCAGAACGTTTCGAGAGCAACCCTGAATGGGAGCGGCTTCACAGGGCCTTCCACGACCGATTGATCGACGGCTGCGGTTCACGCCCGCTGATCGGTTTCTGCGAGCAGCTTGCGGATCGGTTGAACCGCTACCGTGCATTGTCCATTCGAAAGGCGTATCGGGTGCGCAAGGTCAGTCAGGAGCACAGCGAGATCCTGCAGGTCGTGCTGGACAAGAACAGCGATGAGGCCGTGCG
The DNA here is from genome assembly GCF_001427345.1 of Rhizobium sp. Root149. Lineage (NCBI taxonomy): Bacteria > Pseudomonadati > Pseudomonadota > Alphaproteobacteria > Hyphomicrobiales > Rhizobiaceae > Rhizobium > Rhizobium sp. Root149. The sequence continues at coordinate 668,826 of NZ_LMGD01000023.1, read as the reverse complement.
GCTTCTGCAGCGGCACTATGAGCAGACGGCAGACATTATTCGCGCAGATCTCGAAACGGGCGAAGCTGGCAGCATGATGCCACCAGCTTCGCCTTGATGAGGATTTCGATCTATTTCGTCCGGTTCTGACGGATGAATTCTAGGATGTCCGGACCGAGGCTTTCGTCCGCAGTTCCGAAGTGTTCGATGATCGAGATATGATTGTGGCCAAGTGCTGTCTTGTAGACGGGCAGACGGCTGTCGCGATTGAACAGCGCATCCACCAGTTTCTTGTTCTGGCGCTGGATGGACGGCATGTCGTTCTCGGCAACTGCGAGGAACACGGGCAGCTTGCGATCAGCAATACGCCGTATGATCGACATTTGCGGATACTGGCTTGCGTCCTCACCGTAATAGACCTTGTCCTGTGCCGCGAGATCCTCTGCATCGGCGGTCGGAATCGAGATCAGGATGAGGCCTCGCACACCGTCGTCCTGGCTTGAGGCGGAGGTGACGAAGCCGAACGTCGCGGCATGGGTTGCACCCGCCGAATTCCCGGAAACGAAAATCGACCTGGTATCGCCCGGATGGGCTGACGAATTGGTTCGCAGCCAGGCAACGGCCTTGCCGACATCTTCCCCACCTGCCGGAAAACGCGCCTGGGGCGCGAAGCCGTAGTTGATCAGTGCTGTCACAATCCCGTGCTGGGCAAAGTAATAGCCGAAGTGCGACACGTCCTTTTTATCGCCACGCACAAAGCCGCCGCCATGGGCGAAGACAAGGACAGGCGGCTTTGCTCCTTCAGGAAGGGTGGACGGGATGTAGAGGTCGAGCTTCTGGCGCTCACCGTTACCATAGGCGAGATCCTTCTCGACCTTCACTCCTTCCTTCGACGCTACCTCGTGCAGGGGTCGATATAGTGTTGTGACGCCCTTCACGACGTCTGGCCCGAGTTTGTCGCCGAAGGCACGCACACCTTCGCCGATCTCCGGCGGATTGGCAGACATTTGCGCCTGCGCGGGCAAGGCTTGCACCAGACATGCCGCAAGCGCAGCCAGAAAACGGATCGACTGCATGACTTCCTCCCTCTCTCCTCTTTCGACCGGGTTTTTATCCCGGCCATCCTCCGCGGTGTTGACGGGTTTAGTCCGTCAAGCCCTTTGGCGCAGCGCGGAAACCGGCGCGCTCTATGCCGACAATCGCGCAAACCTCATCATTGTCGCCGATATCGCCTGATATGCCGACGGCTCCGATCACTTCACCCGCCTGATCGACAACCAGGACACCACCCGGAGAGGGCACCATGCGCCCACCGCTCACCGAGGCGAGGATGGTGATGAAGGTGGGGTTCTTGGCGGCGCGTTCGGTCAACTCTCGGGTTCCGAACCCCATGCCCAGAGAGCCCCAGGCCTTGCCAAAGGCGATGTCGAAACGGACGATACCGGCACCGTCTTCGCGTTTGTAGGCAATGAGATGCCCGCCTGCGTCGAGGACTGCGACGGCGAGCGGCGCAAGAGAGCGGACGCGTGCTTCGGTCAGAGCTGCATCGATGATAGTCGTTGCGTCAGCGAGTTTGAACATGGGACACTTTCAATAAGTTAGGTTGGATTAGCGGGAAGAGGCCTGCCAGCGCAGCAACCGGCGTTCGGCCATCGATAGAAGGCGGCTGCCTATCAGGCCGATGGCGCCCAGAATGACGATACCGGCGAAAAGATCGGCCGAGCGGAAGCTTCGACTGGCGAGCAGAATACTTTGGCCCAATCCTTCCCGGCTGGCCAGCATCTCTCCGACGACGGCGAGAATAAGGGAGATGGTGAGCCCGAGCCGAAGGCTGGCGAGAACCATGGGCATGGCGCTGGGCAGAGCGAGCTTCCAGATGACCTGAAGGCGGTTGAGCCCGAGGACTGCGCTTACCTCATAAAGACGAGGCTCCATAGCGGCAAAGCCATGGATCGTTGCGAGAAGCATCGGCCATAGAGCGCCAAAGGCGATCACCACGAGAACCATCTGGTCCGAGAAGCCAAGAAACGCGATGGCAATCGGGATCATGGCCGAGGCTGGCAACGGGCGCAGCAATTCGAGGGTCGGTGCGATATATGTTCGAGCGCGTCGCGATACGCCGATGAGCGCGCCTAGCAGAATGCCGACAAGAGAAGCGAGCAGCCAGCCCAGTAGCATGCGCTCTACTGTCTCAACCGTCTGTCCCAGAAGAGGGCCGCCGGCCAGCCCATTCATGAGCGCGGTGAATGTGCGCTCCGGTCCGGGCAGAAAGATCGGCGAAACGATCTTCGCGTCGGTGACAAGTTTCCAGATCAGGAGGAATGCTGCGAGGCCCGACAAACCAAGTCCGAATTTTCTGAATGAGAATCCCGTCATTGGCGTTCTCCCTTCGCATAGGCTGGAAAGAAGATGCGTTGTACTGCATTGAGACCCATGCTGATCACCCATCCAATCGTGCCGATCCAGACGAGGTAGGCAAACATCTCCGCCGGACGAAGGGCCTGCTGTGCCATCATGATTCCATAGCCGAGGCCGAACGGATTGGCGGTGATCTCTACCGTGACCGCCACGACGAGCGCGTAGCCCGCCGCGAGTTTCAACGACATGAAGAGCTGCGGCAGGATCGCGGGAAGCACGACCTTGCGCAGCCTTGCCGAAAAGCCGAGCTGGAGTACAGCCGACACCTCCATCAGTCTCGGCTCAACTTCTTTAACGGCAGCACGCGCAAGGACGACGGAAGGCCAGAGAAGTCCGAGCGAGATGATGACGACTTCCATGCCGGCGCCAAAGCCCAGAAGCATCATCACGACAGGAATGAGCGCAACGACCGGGACCGGACGCAGCAATTCGATGGTCAGGTCGAGCAGATCGTCTGCGAGACGAAAAAGGCCCAGCACGATGCCGATCAGCGATCCCAACCCGACCCCGATGATACAGCCGAAGAAAGCGGCTGTCAGAGTATCGAAGGTTGCGCGCAAGAGGGAACCATCCGCAATTACGCTGAACAGGGCGAGCACAATGGCGGCCGGACTGGCGAGACTATCGCTTTCCAGTCTTGTTGCCGTCGCAGTGATTTGCGCGACGGCGATCACGCCCAATGGCAGAAGGGCTGCCCGCCAACTTTTCCCGAATGCGGCAATCATTGGTGGTCGTCCTTGATCAGGTCGTAGAGTTCACGCCGCAAGCGCAGGAATTCCGGATCCTCGCGGGTCAGCAACTGATCGCGCGGGCGGGCAAGGCGCACATCGACAATGCGCCCTATACGCCCTGGGTTTGGCTGGAGGCATACGATCCGGTCACCGAGATAGATGGCTTCCTCCAGATCATGCGTGACGAAAACCATCGTTGCGCCGGTGGTTGCGACAAGCCCCAGAACCTCGTCCTGCAACGCTTGTCGCGTCATGGCATCCAGCGCACCGAATGGCTCGTCCATGAGAAGAACCTTCGGTTCCTGCGCAAGGCATCGGGCAATCTGAAGGCGCTGCTGCATGCCGCCGGACATTTCAGAGGGATATTTGTCGGCGTGCCGTCCAAGACCTATCTTCTGTAGAAGATCCTGAATGATGGCCGGCCGCTCCTTGGCAGGGCAGCCTCGAGCTTCGAGCGCAAGGGATACGTTGCCCGCTGCCGTCCGCCAAGGCAGAAGCGCTTTGCCGTAATCCTGAAAAACGATGGCGATGGAGCGATCCGGTCCGCCGAGGACCGCCCCATCGAGCTCCACACTGCCGGATGTCGGGCGAGCAAGGCCCGCCAGCATGCGAAGAAGTGTGGTTTTGCCGCACCCTGACGGGCCAATGACGGAAATCGTTTCGCCCGGAGCGATGTCCACGCTGATCCCGCCGATGATCTGCAAGGCACCATAGGAGAGCGTCACATCGCTAATCCTGATGCGTGGCTCAAGCGTGCTCATCTCGGAATCGGGCACGGTCTTCTTGGAAGCAGTGGACTGGCTTTGCATCGCAATCATGTCAGGCTCCTTTCACCAGCGCAGCATGGGGTCCGGCGGCTGTGCCTTTCTGAAAGCCATAGGCATTCATCTTTGCAAAATACGGCATGCTGGGATGGGCTTCGAAGCGGACACGGCAATCCAGAACCGCTGGAAGACCGGAGGCGATCGCACGCTGCAGCGCCGGTTCTATTTCTTCCACCGAGCTGACAACCTCGCCATGGCAGCCAAAACCACGAGCGATCTCGGCATAATCCGTTCCATCCAGGTCGGTCCCGAAGGAAAAGTCGAAGCTCCTTCGCTGACCCATCTTGATGACACCCCAGGACGCATTGTTATGGATGATGTTGATGATCGGCAAGCCGGCACGACGGGCGGTATCGAGCTCCGAGAGCGTGAAACCGAAGGCACCGTCGCCGCAGATGTTGAAGACGGGTCGATCGGGATGCAGCAATTTGAGCGCAACCGCATAAGGCGTCCCAAATCCCAGCTGGCACATGCCCGGTTCGTGGAACCGCGTTCTTTCAGCAAGCGCTGGCGTCAGATCATTGCTCCAGAAGGATGTATGTCCACCATCATAGACGATCAGCGCATCATCTGGCAGCAGGCTGCCAAGGGCGAAACCAAGCCGCGCTGGATGCATAACCGCGCCATCATCCGTCTTCAAATGTTCAAGCTTCTGCCTGTAGCCGCCATATACGGAGCGCATCCGGTGAAGCCAGTCCGAGCAATCTGCAAGGTTGCGCGCGCGCAAGGCCGCCGTTAGGTCATCGAGTGCGCTTGCGGCATCGGCCCAAATGCCGACTGCGTGTGGCGTATTTGCGCCGAGGCTCATCGGGTCGATGTTAATGTTGATGAGATGCGCGTCGCCCTTGGTCAGGGCGCCCCCTTCGTTCCATAGCCAGGATGAGAAACGGCACCCGACAGCAAGAACAACATCCGCTTCCCGGAATGCGGCCGGTATGGCATCGCCGCCGATGATTCCGCCATGGCCGATGAAGTAGGGCGAGGTCGATGGAACGGTGCCGATACCCATCTGCGTCGCAAGAGCAGGGGCCTTCATAAGCTTCATAAGGTCACGGAATTGCTCGCCCGCCCCGGCTGATACGACACCGCCGCCAGCAATGAGCAGCGGTCGCCTTGCATTTGCCAGAAGCTCCGCTGCCTGACTGATCTGGGTCGCCGATGGGCGAGGTCCCTCAATAGCTCGGTACTGCTGTGGTGGGACTGCGAGCGCATCTTCGTCAAAATCGAAACGGCCGCTGAGAATTTCCTGCGGTATATCCAGGTGAACGGGTCCCCTTCGACCTGTCAACGCATGGCGAAACGCGTCTCGCACCAGATCCGGCAGCCGGCGCCCATCATGCACCACCGCGCTCCATTTGGTCAGCGGCTTCAAAAGCGCGTGCGTATCCAGGTCCATGAACATGCCACGGTTCGGATAGGACGCGGCCAGATGATTGTTGGACGTGATCAGTAGAAGGGGAAGATTATTGTTGAATGCCGTGCCAAGCCCGCCGACCAGATTGGCCGAACCCGGTCCCATCTCGCCAAGTGCGACACAGATTCTCCCGCTGGCCGCCGCAATGGCCGCCCCCATCAGAGGCCCCGAGGCTTCGTGACGCACGCCGAGATATCGGATGGATGGCTCGCGCGAGATGGCATGCAGCAGGGGGTTCAGCTTTCCTCCCGCAATACCGAAGACGAACGGAACGGATTCCGGAACAAGCAAACGGGTCAGCGCTTCCGCGCCGGTCATCTGGGTCATGATGTCACCTGTGAATGGGTAGAAAAGCGGGCGCTTGGATCAGCGCCCGCGCCAAGCCTCATGGGGCAATCAAACCGGCAGTGTCGATCTTGCTCTTCAGCATGCCGCCTTCGCGCATTGCCTTGTCGAGGTAGTCGATGGCTGCGACGGTCGGCACCGGCTTGCATTCCGGAAGTTCGATCTTGCTTAGAACTTCGAGCGGCAGGCGGGTATACTTGGAGACGATCTCCCGCGTCTTAACCTGATTCTTGCCAATGAAGTCAGCAGCCTGTCCGAAGGATGTGCGGAAGGCAGCGATTGTGGCCGCGTTTGCCTTTGCCCACTCCCGGGTCGTTACGAAGGTCGTGTAGGGAATATCTGCCGGAAGATCCGACATGAAGTGGAAGGCAATCTTGCCATTTGACTGGGCGACGGCGCGTCCGAGGGAAGGTTGTCCCGCAATGATGGCGTCGATGGTTCCACCCTTCAGGACGTCAGCAGTATTCGGAATAGGGACTTCTATGAAGGTAATGCCTTTGTCCGAAACCTTCTTCTGCTTCAGCCACTGGCGAAACAGAATATCGAGCGTTCCACCGATGCTCGGAGTGCCGATCTTCTTGCCAAGCAGATCTTCCGGTTTGTCGATGGCAACACCTTCGCGAACGGCGAGGCCGACGTTCTTGGCCGTGCGAGGCGAGGTCACGCCGCAATTGGCGACGACCACAAGGTCAATTCCGCTTTCTACCGCCTGCAGCATCACAGTCGGCGAGACGGCAACGATCTGATGCGAGCCCGCCACGAGTGCAGCGACGAGCGTCTGGTTTGATCCCGTCGGCAGGAACTCGACTTGAAGGCCGTTCTTCTCGAAGAGACCTTCATCCTTAGCCACGAAGGCGGCCTCGACTTCGGCAATCGGCGGTGTGCCAATTGCAATCTTCGTCTGGGCAAAAGCCGGAACCGCTGCGACGGCCAGTGCACCCGCGATCATGAATGCGCGCTTGAACATTTTTTCCTCCTCCTGTGCGGGCTCCTCAACCCTTGTCGCAACTATTCCAGCCGCATTGACTTTCATCAATAGACAGAACGGCAGTTCAGATATAACTTGAAATGCATATCAGGCGACATCAAGGGATATGGATGAACCTTCGCAAATGGGAGTATTTCCTGAAGGCTGCAGAACTGGGAAATCTTTCCCGCGTTGCAGAGAAGCTGAATATCTCACAGCCAGCACTCAGCCGACAGATTGCGGCACTTGAGCAGGAGGTGGGCGCCTCCCTGTTTCACCGAACTGGCCGTGGTTTGACGCTTACTCCGGCGGGTGAAGTCTTTCGCAGCCGCGCCGAGGGGATCCTGGAAGAGATTGCTCGGGTTCCTGAAGAGGTTGTGCATGCGGCCAACACGCCATCCGGGCGGCTGGCTTTTGGCGCGCCTCCCTTCATGGGCCGCATGCTGACTGGCAAGCTGGTGGCGGATTTTCTTGAGACCTATCCCCATGTGCGTCTTCGGGTACGCGGCGCGCATTCGCTTCAACTGCGTGAAGCCATCTTCTTTCGAGATATCGATGTCGGCATCCTTGCCGCTCCTTTGACTGAACCCGATCTCCTGATCGAACCGCTGCTGGAAGAACAACTTTACCTCGTTGGACCAGTCGGCTGTGGCTTGCGTTCAGATCGGCCGATTAGCCTTGATGGCGTCGCCGATCGCAAGCTTATCCTGACACCGCGTCCGGATGGACTGCGCACCTTGATCGAGGCGGAGTTCGCCCGTATCGGCCGCAGGGTCAAGGTTGCAGTCGAGACCGAATATGCCCCCATGGATGATCTTATCCGACGCAACGTGGGGTATGCGATCATGCCCTTCTGCGGCATGGTGGATTCTCCGCTGACACAGTTCGAATGGGCGCCGATTGATGGTCTCAAGGTAACATGGGTCATCGCTTTGCTGGGCGCATCCGAGAGGACGCTTGCGGCGCGCTGTCTTGTGGACATGATCAAAACCTTGACATTTGCCAATCTACAGTCCGGGCGTTGGAAGGGTGACTATCTGGGTCATCAACCCGCTTGAAACCCGGCGAGCGCTTCGATCTCGTCAGCTGATTTTCCAAGCATCTGTTATTCCAGAGAAATTTTCTCTCTCAGTCCAAGGGGCGCCTGAGGCGATGCGCCAGTCGGTGCTCAAAACACGTCGTCGCGGTAGCCGAGGACCTGTTTGCGACCATATATCATATATAAAGATTATTATTTTTTACTATGAAAGAGATTAAACGATTCCTCAATAAATCGGGATCAACTTCACGTTGGATCCTAAAGTCGTTCGACTGGAGGCTTATTCTTTTGGGGAGGAAGTATATTTGCTTTCGCTTGAAAACCTATCGTTTCGAAAATCGATCTCAACCCTGGTCCTGGTGCCACTGGCGGCGGTTGTCGGCCTGGGCGCGGTCGTCTGTTTCAACACCTATCAACAGTACGATAGTCTGAGCCGCGCGGAATTCATGGCGAAGCTTGCGCATGCGGGCGGCGAAATGATGATGACGATGCCGATGGAAGGCGCAGTGCCGCCAGCGGATCGTCCAAAGATCCGGGCCAAGGCTGACGGTTTGTACAAGGAGATCACTGGGCAACTCGATACGTTGAAGACGCTGGGCTATGACGATCCTCTGACGCAGTCCCTTCGGTCCAAGTTTGAAGCAACATACGCGAAGATCGGCGAATTTCGCCAACAGGTGGACGCTGGCAATACGGATCCGCTGATGCCGCTGCGATACGTGCAGCCCATCGCGACTGCTGCGCTTGACTTGTCTTCTCGCGCCAGCGCGCTGACCGATGATGTGGCGCTTGCCCGTGATATTCGCGGCTACCAGGCCTGGATGAAGGTGAACGAAGGCTATCTGGTGCTCAACCGCATGGGCCAGGTCTTTGGCCAGAAAGGTAGTCTCGGGAAACCCGAGCAAGCCCGCTTCGATGCCGCTATTGCACAGGTTCGACTGAATGAGCAGCCCTTCCGCGAACTGGTTTCTCCGGCCCTGGTGAGCCGTTATGATGCCTTTTTCAGTACGCCGGAAGGGAAAGCCATCGTCGACATGATCAAGGCGATGGAGAGCTTGCAGGACTTCGCCGGAAAGCCCGAAGATCTCGCTGCCTTCGTCAAGGCCATGGCTGTCCGACGGGATTATGTCGCCGATCTGCTGCGTGAAAACGGTCAGATTCTCTTGAGTGGAGCCAAGGACCGGTTGGATACAGCGCGCACGTCGATGATTGCGATCATGGTCGGTCTTTCTGTGTTCGTCCTGCTGGTCATTGCCTTGAGTACGGGCATCTCGCGCGCCCTGTCGACGAGCATTCGGCGGATCACGCGTTCGACCACCGGCTTGGCGGAGGGGGACACGACCAGTTCTATCCCGTATACGCACCGCAAGGATGAGATCGGCGAAATGGCGCGTTCGGTTGACATCTTCCGGCAGGCAGCCATCCGGAATCTGCAACTCGAAGCGGATGCAGTGGCCAACCGCCAGCGCGCTGAAGCTGAACGGGCCGAAATGCAGGCGCGCGCCGAAGCCGAAGCGGAGGCCCATCTCAACGAGGCTACCGCTGCCTTTGCCCAGGCAATCCGCCGTCTGGCGTCCGGTGATATGCTCTGCGAAATCCAGTCACCATTGTCGCCGCAATTCGAAACCTTGCGCAGCGATTTCAATCTCTCGGTTGAGCAGTTGCGGACGGCACTCCTGAGTGTCAACGGTTCCGCGTCCATGGTCACGAACGGATCGCGAGAAATCTCGGACGCTTCCGACAATCTCGCCAAGCGGACAGAGCAGCAGGCAGCATCACTGGAGGAAACCGCAGCAGCCCTCGAAGAGATCACGGCCAACGTCATCTCTACATCCAAGCGCGCTGCCGAAGCCCGCAATGTCGTCCGGGATGCGCGTGCGCAAGCCGATCAGTCCGGTACAGTTGTGCGCAATGCCGTATCTGCAATGGAGCGGATCGAGCAGGCCTCGCATCAGATCAACCAGATCATCTCGGTCATCGACGAGATCGCCTTCCAGACCAATCTCCTTGCGCTGAACGCCGGGGTAGAGGCCGCACGTGCTGGCGAAGCGGGCAAGGGGTTTGCCGTTGTCGCGCAGGAAGTTCGGGAACTGGCGCAGCGTTCGGCCAATGCGGCGAAGGAGATCAAGACCCTGATCAGCAATTCGACCGCCGCCGTATCGGAAGGCGTCAAGCTTGTCTCCGATACCGGGGAGGGCCTTGGCGCCATCGAACAGCTGGTTCAGGTGATCAACAGTCACATGGAAGCGATCGCAACCGCCGCGCAAGAGCAGTCTTCCGGTCTGGCGGAAGTCAATACAGCGGTCAATCACATGGATCAGGCCACCCAGCAGAATGCCGCGATGGTGGAGGAGATGAATGCGGCCGGCGCAGGCCTCGCTCAGGAAAGCTTCAAACTCAGTGATCTTCTCTCTCGCTTCCAGCTTGGCCATTCCGTCCAGCAGTTGCAACAGGTTGCCGGGCAGCTGCGGTACGGATCCGAAGGGGCGGGTGGAACTCGCTATCGGACCGGAACCGGTCGCTAAGACCCTCTGAGATATGAAGTTCTTGCATCGTTTTATGCCGGAGCCACTTGTGGTCTCCGGCATAGATTTCGTCCAATGCGGCCCCGGATCATGTCCTGCCAGATGAAGCTCGAAAGCACTTCAGTAGTCGATGGAAACTTTCAAAGCTCCCTTCACTCGATGTGTTGAAACTCGAAAAATGGAAACCTGTTTGCGCTTTCGATCGCGGTCTACGACAGGATTGCGACAGCACGGCACCAACCAGCAGATCCGCCCTTGATCTTGACGGGGAGACAGGAGACCGTAAAGCCGGATGGCGGCAATTCCTCCAGCCGTGTCAGCTTTTCCATGTGCATGAAAATGCCTTCCCGCGCCGCTTTGTGGCCTTCCCATATCAGTCCGGCATCCCCGGTTTCAGCGAAGCGCTTCGCGGTTACGGGGAAGGGCGCATCCCACGACCATGCATCCGTTCCCGCAATGTGAATGCCCTTGTCCATCAGCCAGTGCGTCGCAGCCCGTCCGATGCCGCATCCACGACCCAGAAAATCCGGACGTCCATAGGCTGCGCCCGCCGCTGTGTTGATCAGAACGATATCGAAGGGCTGCAGGTCATGGCCGCTTGCCTTGACGGCAGCCTCGATATCCTGTGCGGTCGCCACATAGCCATCGGGCAGATCACGCAGATCAAGCTTGACGCCAGGGCGAATACACCAGTCGAGTGGTACTTCATCGATGGTCCAGGCTTTCTCGCCGTTGTTCATGGTCGATGCGAAATGCCAGGGTGCGTCGAGATGCGTCCCTGCATGAGCGGTCAGATTGAGTTGCTCGACCGCCCAACCCTCGCCACCGGGTACATCGGCAATATTGAGGCCTGGAAAGAAGCGAAGAACTTCGGCGCTGCCTTGTGCGTGACCGGTATAGTCGATCCGGGGGCCGAGGCCCGGCGGATCCGCCGGAACATCATTTTCAATGGCTACAGACAGGTCAAGTATCTTCATTGATCAAACTCCTGAAAATGCGGCCTGCGCCAGCGTGTCTACGTTGGCATCGGCGTGAAAGCCGCGTGAGAATGCCTGGCTCGCATCAAGATGAGGCATACTGCCGAAAATCCGCTGGAGAGCATCATTCCTGCCGTAGGAAACGAGTGGCCGGCGGCCAGCGACGCGCATTGCGGCCTCGACAACCTCTGCGACAGTCGCCCTGAGGGCAGGCGGCTGGATGATGCATCCCTCGGTGGCCGCCAGTCCTGCGGCGTGCAGAAGAGTACCCACTGCCGCGTCTCTCGACATCCACCAGCAGGTGCTCTCTGCTGGCACCGGGCATTCGAAAGGCTCGTTGGCCCGGATCCTGTGGAAAAGCTGGCTCATGAAGGCAGAGCCATGCCCGCTCTCCGACTGCGGTCGGGCTACAATCCCGGGAAAACGGATGCTTATGGTGGACAGTGCGCCGCGTCTCGTCATGTCCGACAGCAGGATCTCTGTCATCAGCTTGTGTGCGCCGTAGGTCAGCTGCGGATGACATGGGGTATCGGGATTGACGGTGCGGGACGCAAGATCTCCATAGACCGCGATGGAAGACGCAAACACAAATCGGGTGCCAGCGTTCCCCGCCGCCAGCCTGTCTGCCAAAGACAGGGGCGCCATCAGATTGACGCGATGGCCGAGTGCCTGATCCTGCTCGGCCCGGCTTCCGGGAATGCTTGCGAGATGAAAAACCAGATCGAAGCCGGATTGAGTGAGTTCATCCAGAAACGATGGATCTCCGAGATCTCCAGGCTTGAAATCCATGAAATCCGGACAAGTTTCGGATCGCCCGAGGTCAGTCAGCGTGATCTTGTCTGCACGATTGTTTCTCGCCGCCAGCGCGTTGACCAGTCCGCGCCCCAGAAAGCCGTCGGCGCCTGTCACGAGAATACGCATCAGCCTTTTGCCACGGTCTGGTCAATTATGCCGAAGGGTGCCGAGCCATCCGGCAGGCGAGCTTCCATGCGTATCCGGTCACCCCAGGTCAGGAAGGGCGTTCGTGACGCACCTTCATCAAAGAGCTCTATCACCCTGATTTCCGAAATACAGGAGGAACCCGCTTCGCGATCCGCGTTCGAAACCGTGCCGGAACCCAGAATGGTACCGGCAGACAGCCGCCGTGTGCGTGCGCAGTGCGCAATCAGTTGGCCGAATGAAAAGTGCATCTCGCTTCCGATTGCTCGTCCGACGTTCCGCTCGTTTATTTCGACATCCAGTCTGAGGTGAATTCGTCCATCGGACCAATAGTCCCCCAGTTCGTCCGGCGTGATCGCCACTGGCGCGAAGGCTGTGGATGGTTTTGCCTGAAGGAAGCCAAAGCCGGCACGCATTTCCCGCGGACCAAGCGCTCTGAGCGACCAGTCGTTGATCTGTACAAGGAGCCGCACGTGTTGAAGCGCCGCATCTGCCTGTGTTCCCATGGGTACATCCGACAGAATGACGCCGAACTCCCCTTCCATGTCGATGCCCAGCCCGTCATCCGGGAAATGCATGGGTCCGAGCGGACCGCGCAGATCGTCGCTGGCGCCCTGGTAGATCAGGGGAATTGTTTCAAAATCGGGATTGTGAGGATTGTCGAAGGCCTTGTCCATCAACCGCCCATGGTTCAGGAAGGCTGACGCATCGAGCCATTGCGGCGCACGCGGCAAGGGTGCAAGGCAACGCCCGGCGTCGAATGGCGTTGCGAACGGTTCCTGTCCCGCGTTCAGGCGATCGGACAAAGCCTGTAGCGCTGGGTGCACTGCATCCCACGTTTCAATCGCATCAATCATGGTACCGGCGATGGCCGTCGCCGGAACGGCCCGATTGAGATCACGCGAAACGACCCAAAGTTGACCGTCGCGTGTTCCGTCATGGTATGTCGCAAGCTTCATGTCGAACGAGATCCTGCTGTAGCGGCTGAAGGTTTGAAGGATTTCAAGTCGGGCATACCGGCTTCATTGATCTGCCAGTTTTGCGGCGAGGTCCGGGTCGTAGGAACCAGCGACAAGGACGAAGAGCATACGGCAAGGCTTGCCTGAACGGTTGGCCCAGGCATGATTGGTGCCTCGCTGGACGATGACCGAACCGGGCTTCAGCAGCACTTCACCCTCATCGAGAACAAGGGTCATTTCACCCTCGATAACGATGCCGTAGTCGATCGATTCCGTCCGGTGCATCAGGGGATGCGGTGAATCGCCCTTGACGGTGGACGCTGCCTTGTCGCCAATCTGGTCGAAAGCGTCTTCCATCCGGGAGGCCCCGTTTCTCAGAAACTCTTCCGTATCCGGAGGAATATCGACAAAGCGAATCCGGGTTCCACCAGGCGGTGGTGGCAGTGACAGCGGTCCAAGGCTTGGATCCGGACCATTGTCGACCGGGGCAGGCGCCCCGGACGTGGCCCAGACTTCATGAAACAGCGTGCCGGGGATGGCTGCAATCTCGACTACGGTCGGCAGGGAACCCTGTTCCCAGATGACCGAGCGGCCGTCCGGTGCATGTCCGGTGACGATCCTGGTGATCGAAGGGAATGCACTCATGCCGTCTTTACCTTCAATGCTGCGCCTGCTGACCGGGCAAGCGTGAAGCAGGTGATGGAACTTGCCGCCACGAGCACCGCAGCAACACCCAGGGCACCGAAGCCAAGGTTTTCACCCAGAACACCTCCGACGATCGGACCGAGTGCGGCACCAATCATCAGCATCGCAGGCGTTGCCGCCGCCGCGCGTCCCGTCGGGTCCAACTGAGACAGAAGGCCGAAGACGAAGGTATGCGTGAAAATCTGCACGGCAACGAAAACGGCTGCGGCTGGTGCCCAGATCTGGAATGCTGTCGCCGAGGTGACGAGGATAGCCAGTACAGCCTGTACCGCGGGACCGATCTGCGTCACCAACGGTGCCGACACACGGTTCTGCAGGAATGTCGCCAGCGGTGCGGGGAACAGGAAGTTCACGAACCCAAGCGCAATCAGTACGCCAAGGACATGTGCCGCCTCAAAGCCACGAGATTTGCCGATGACTTCCACGAACGAAAACACCATGGCCTGATTGAACGTCATGATACTGATACCGAGGATCGTCAGCCATATGACGCGATTGAACGGCTTCTTCTCGTGTTCGGTAATGCTCGTGGGGTTCCGGAAGAACAGCGCCGCTACAACTGCAGCGACCGCCATGATGCCGCTGAAGACCTGAAACAGCACCGGCCCGCCGCGTAGGATGAGCAGTTGCGGCACTGCTGCGAGAAGGATGATTGCAAACAGGCCAAGTGCCATGCCGGCAATGGCAAACAAGCGGTGAGGATTAACACTCTGTCCCATGACGCCGTGCACCATGGACAGTGCGGTCCCAACGGAAACGCCTGCTGCAAGGTGCGCAATTGCCAGCGTGGAGAATGAGGTTTGGGTGGACGCATAGAGGAAGATGGCTGCCGTTACAGCGAATCCGCCCACCGTCAACACCTTCTGGTTCAGACCGTTGAAGCGCGCTGCCGTGAACATGCTGGCAGCAACGGCACCCAGCAGGAAGAGTGTCGCGAGGGTACCTGACTGCTGCGGGCTGAAACCGAAACGCTCGACAAGCGCTCCAACCCAAACCGGCAGCGCAACGAGATCAAGCATCCCTGCGCAGTGGCCAATGACGAGTGCCGTGGCTCCAGCAACGCCGAATTTTTGTCCTGACATTATGACTCCTCCAGTCAATGATGATCCGCCGGGGGGCTTGGGCGCGCGGTCTCCTCAGCCGCGGCACCGGCGTAAAATTTGTCTCAAATTGCTTCTGCGAGTGTTTTCATCGACACTTGCATGATGGATGCATGCTCTTCACGGCTGCCGCCCTTCACTTCGATGTCCGCGAGGCGGCCGGAATTTTCGACTACCATGCGACACCGTTCCCAACGGCGGGCTTCGAAGGCTTCCAGGGCAGACAATGCATTGTTGTGGCGCCCCAATTCTTGCGCCAGCACCATCGCGTCCTCGATGCCGATACAGGCACCGGCTGCGAGGTGCGGAGTGGTCGCGTGAACGGCGTCACCGATCAGCACGACCCGACCTTTCGACCATGGACGCGGCAGCAGCATCTGCTCCAGTGGCCGATAAATGATGTGATTTTCCGAAGAAAGTTCTGCTGCAATGTTACGAATGAGGGGCGATGGGAACCGCTCCAGAAGCGCGCGCAGCGTTTCCACGAAGGTCTCCGGTGCCACGAAATCGTTTGTTTCCCGGTCTTCCGTCAGGAACAGATAGACTTGGTCCCTGTTGACCCCGTTAAGGCCGACCTTGAGTTTCGGGCCCATCCACATGGTTACCGTATCGATCTCAGGCGGCTTCGGCAGAACGGCGCGCCATACGGATTGACCGATGAAGCGCGGCTTCGGGGCATTTTCAAAGAGTCTCGCGCGGACTGCCGAGTACAGACCGTCTGCTCCGATTACCAGATCGTAGCGACCCACGGACCCATCGTTGAAAGTGACCTGAACGCCATCGTCATCCTGGTTGAACTCGGTGAAGGTTACCCCGAGCCTGACATTGACCGATGATGAACGGACCGCTGCGGAAAGGATACCGGCAAGCGCAGGACGCATGATGCCGCCACTGCCTGGAATATCCGCACCGGCCACGCGAGGGGTCGGAATGCGCATGATAACGCTATCATCGGCTCCCCAAATGGCGAGGCCATCGCTGGCATAGCCTTCCTCCAGGAAGCGTTCGATCAGGCCAAGATCCTTAAGGACACGCAGGGTCGAGCCGTGAAGGCTGATGCCGGCGCCGTAGGAACGCCATCCAGCGTCAATTTCGGCCAGATCGACCTCGAAGCCGTGACGGGACAGCTGCAGCGCGGCTGTCATTCCGGCAAAACCGCCGCCGATGACCAGTATCTTCTTGATTCCGGAATTCATGTTTCTCCTCCTTCGCGTGGCGGGATGACGAAAACGTCACCGGCCTGGTCCACCGCGATTTCAATGCGTGTCAGCCTCTGTCCCAGACATGGGCCCAGAATGCATTCTCCCGTGTCCATCTCGAACAATGCGTTGTGAGAATGGCAGGTGAGATGGGTGCGCTCGCCATTCAGGTATGCGTCGATTTTCCAGGCCATGGGCGTCCCGGTGGAATAATGCGGGCAAGCGTCAAGCCAGGCATGCAGGGTTCCGTTTCGTCTCACGACGATGATCTTGCGTCTGAAGCCCGTCAAAGGACCAAAGCCCTTTGCCTCCCCCTCCTGCACCGCTGCTGAATTGCAAAGATGCAGGCCTTCGGGCGTGTCCTGTGATTGGATCGTGGCAATCGGCATGGAAATACCCGCGTTGTCCTCTCGTGCCGCTCAGAGCTTGGCACCGGGAGGAGGGCCGCCGCCCGGTGCCCATTTCTCACGATATTCGAACAGGACGATCTGCGATGCCTCCGCTCCGTTCTGGGCTTCGCGCGCAACCCAGGTATCGTCGTGCTTGTCCATGTCGGCGTCGTATTCGAAATGACAGCCCAGCGGACTGTTGAAGTACCAGAACCAGTTCGATCCGAACTTGTGACGCCCCGGACCCCAGAAGCTTTGGAAACCCTTCTTCACGAAGCGCGTACCGGCCACCATGAGCTCGGTGGGACCGCCCATGTGGAAGGCGAGATGCTCGCAACCCTTCATATAGTCCGGTGTCCGGATGAAGAAGAGTGTGTGATGGTCATCATTTGCCTTTGGTCGAAGGAAGGGGCCAGCGCCGGTGAGAATGTCCGTCACGACGAAACCCAGGCGCTCGCAGTAGAATTTCTCAGCGATTTCAATATCCGGTACAAACAACACGACGTGGCTTAGCGTGCGTGGGAGAGCCGGCATTTCTTCCCAGACGCCCAGTTCATTCGGTCCGCGCTGCGCAGGCGCACCGGGTGCGTTGATCTTCTCTGCAGGCATGTCTAGTTCGCGGCGGACCGTAACCTGAAACTTGAGCTCGAAGCCGTGATCATCCTTTACTTCGATAGATCCATTCGACAGTCGGGTTACGCGCCGATCCTTCCCAAGCTCTGCCTCGATGGCGTCAAGATCTTCGGTAGACTTTACGCCATAGACCTGCTGGCGCAGCATGTTGGACGTCGGAAGTGGTGGCGGCAATGACGGGTCAGACTTATGCCGAACAATGACGCCGGTGCCATCAAGTGTTTCAAAAAGCCCGCCCTTTTCGGTCACATCGACCGGCTTCAATCCCCATGCCGTCAGAAATTCGGTGGCAGCTGCAACGTCGTCGACTCCGAAGACCAGATAATCAGGACCCACAATATTCATTCTTCTCACTCCCCGTTGGCGGACCTGAAGTCCGCCCTGTAGATGTTGCAGATGCTCAGCCGGCGGTCGTGGAACCGCCAAGGACTTCCGCGACCCAGTCGGCGATGTAGGCCCCGGCATTGGCTGAGTTATCGAAGCTGGAATGCTGGACGCCACCGGTCCGCTCATCGAAGATCTTCAACTCGCGCTTTGGGCTGTTGACCAGCTGATCATAGGTTGCGTGCGCCCACTGAAGCGGGATCTGGCTGTCCTTTTCGCCATGGGTGACGAGGAAAGGCACCCGGATCCGGTCGAGAATCCCGTGCAGGTGCACGTTTTCGGCAATCGCCATGAAATCATCGATGTCCTTTGCGCCCCAGACCCACATCACGTGGCTCCAGTAATGCGGAACAGGAAAATTGCCTTCGCGAGCAAGGCGCTTCTTCTGGACATCTCGCCAGTCGTGGTTGGCACCCCAGACGACGCCACAGGCGAAGCGGGGCTCGAAAGCCACGGCGCGCGGGCAGTAGTAACCGCCAAGGGAAACGCCTTCCATGCCGATACGTTTGGCATCCACTTCCGGTCGGGTCTCCAACCAGTCTACCACGCGGCTTGCCCAGTGTTCGCTGTCGAAACGCGCTGTCATGTCATGCAGACGCAGGGCCTCGCCCGTGCCCGGCTGATCCACGATCAGAGAGGCAATGCCACGCTTGGCCAGCCAGGCCGGAAGACCCACAAGGAGTTTCATCTCCTTTGTACTGTCGAGGCCGTTGACCTGGACAAGCAGCGGCTGCGGCCCCTCCACACCTTCAGCAGGCACATAGAGGGCTGAAAGATGCTTGCCTTCGTAGGGAATTTCCACGCGCCGACAGGTGGACCCGGACAGCTTGAGCCCCTTCTCGAAAGCGGCAAGGAAACGCTGGTAAAGGGCGAGACGGCCCTCCGTCCCATGGGCAAGAAGTCGTTCGGCGGTCAGCATGTAGTTCGATGCGCGGATGAGCTTGTCACCGGCCGAGATCAGTCGCCCGCGTACCTCGTCCTCCTCCGCAAGGGAAACGAGCTTGTCGGCCATCTTGATCCAGGTCTCGCGAAAGGCCTGTGTGCCGGCTGCATCAGGCGCCTTTGCTGCTTCCTGCAGCGGCGCGCACATTTCTTCGATCTCTCCCATACGGGCACCCATCTCGATCGAAAGATTGACCGAAAGGTTCCACACGTAATTGGTCGGAAAGTACTTGAACATATCATCTCCTCGAAAGCGCGAAGTGCGGCGCACCCATCTGCAGGAGGGCAGTCGAGCCGCGATGCACACGGCAGCGCAGCGACCACTTATCCTCCCGGCCCGAGATGTAGCGAAAAATAAACTGTTTACAAAATTGCTTCTCTGAATGATTTGTATTTACGTTGTGAATGTCTGGGAGGGCGTCATGCGATTCAAGAATCTCGATCTAAACCTGCTTGTTGCACTCGATACGCTGATACAGGTCCGGAATGTGAGCCGGGCTGCCGAAGAGATGTTCATCACCCAATCAGCCATGAGCAATGCTCTCGGACGACTTCGGGATTACTTCGATGATCCGTTGTTGATACAGGTCGGTCGCACGATGGAACTGTCGCCATTGGCGACGTCGCTTGCGGAACCGTTGCGGGATATCATCGTCAGGATAGAGGCTGCAGTCGTCTCCACCCCATCCTTTGTCGCGGGTGAATCTACGCGCATCATGAGCCTGATCGTTTCGGATTATTCTCTCAGCACCATCATACCGGAATTCCTGAGACTGGCATCCCGATCAGCGCCGTTCATGCAGTTTCAGTTCAAGCCGCAGCAGAATTATCCTCATGTGCTGCTCGAACGGGGGGAGGCTGACCTGCTGATCGCTCCGACGCTTTTCTGTTCGACCAACCATCCGTCGGAGGTTTTGCTCGAGGATGATCTTGTGTGTCTGGTCGCAACCAATGGTCCATTTGCCACCGCTGATCTGACGGAAGAGATTTTTCAGAGCCAGGGGCAGGTGGTGATGCAGCCGCCGAACGGAGGCGAGAGCTTTGCGCAGCGCGTCTGCACGCAGGCCGGCATCAAGATCCGGGTCGAGGTATCCACCTATTCCTTTGCGTCGATTCCACTGCTTGTTGCTGGCTCCAGCCGATTTGCGATCGTGCAACGGCGTCTGGGTGAGGCGTTCGCATCAATGGGTGATGTGAGGATCGTGCCGTCGCCTGTCGCTCTCCCAAAACTGCAACAGTCCTTGCAGTGGCACAGTTACCGAACCCGCGATCCCGCTCTTGTCTGGTTGCGGGAACAACTGCATTCCGCAGTACAGGCCATGACTGCAAGAGCAAATGGAACAGGGTGAAAATTAGAGTATTAATGTATTCATCTAAAAAATACCAAGCATTACAAATGTGGATTTTACAATTTATACCAAATTAAATAGGCAAGGTAGAGGGATGAGCACGTACTGATTCTCAATTGTATGTGTATCGGGGACGTAATTTAGTGGTGCCGGAATCGTTGCTTGTGGCAACTGTGAAGGTAACATGATTTGCAAGTCATGACAGGACTTGGAGCCGTGCGCGCAATGCTATGCGCTGCGGCGTTCAATCATGCGCTTTTTCGTTTTCGTGGCCGGAATGGTCAGTGCGTCTACCACTGTCGACGCAGTTACGTGGCGTGATCATCCATTGTTTTGTTGAGGAGGAATGGAATGAGCAAAAGACATATCTTCAAATGCCTCGCCCTTGCTGCCCTGATGTCGAGTTCGGCGGTCGGCGCGGTGAAGGCGGCGGAGAATGGTAATACGCAGTATGCACCGGGTTCGCCCCAGTTTTACGCCGGTGGTATTCCTCCCTTCCCGGGGCTCTATTTCCTGTCCCAGACCAGTTACTACACATCCGACCGGACAAACGATTCCAATGGAAACGAGGTGCCGATCAAGTTCAAGGTCAATTCGCTCGCTGAGACGATGCGTTTTCTCTACATCAGCGATCTCAAGATTGCCGGTGGTGACGTCTGGGGGCAGTTGGTCGTTCCGCTGGTTCGACTCGATCTGACGCTGCCGTTCGGTCGTGACAAGACCTTCACGCTTGCGGATATGACCGCGACGGTCGGTGTTGCCTGGCATCTCGATCGTGCCAATACTTTCCTGATCGGTCTCGACGTTGCCATGCCGACAGGCCCCTACAGCTCTTCGAACCTCGCGAACGTCGGTTTGAACCACTGGTCGTTCCAACCAACGATCGGCTATCACTATCTCGATCCTCAGGGTCTTGAAATTGGAACGACGGCTCGCCTCATTTTCAATACTGAGAATGAAAGCACGGATTACCGGACGGGTACCGAATTTGTCTGGGACTATGCGATTGGCTGGAACTTCGATAAGTGGCGGGTTGGCGCTGTCGGCTACTACCTGCAGCAGTTGACGGACGACAAGGGGCCTCGTGCGGCCGCTGACGGTCACAGAGGCAAGGGCTTTGCCATCGGCCCGTCCATTACCTACACGTTCAATCCTGCAATGCAGATCAGTGCATCCTGGCAGCATGACATCGTGGCGGAGAACAGATCGCAGGGTGATACGATCTGGCTGAACTTCGCGACCAAGTTCTGATTTTCTTGACAGGCCCGGTTGACGTTGTCCGGGCCTGCATCCGTCTTGAGCTGATCTCAAGACAACCGTATGGTCCTCGCATCCTGCGCTGGGACGAACCAGCTTAGCAATTTTCAAGAAACAGCTGCTGGGGATGGCGGGCTGTGTCTCCCTCGCTTTTTTGCCCGCCCTCTTGATCATCCGGCGCACGATCGCATACTGGTCAGGCGGTAACCCCGCCAGAGACTGGAATCGAGAGTGACAATGAAGCGTCAAAGCTTGCGGGAGAAAAACAAGGAAGACAAGCTGCTGCGCATCAAGAATGCCGCTTTCGACCTCTTCCTGTCCAAAGGCTTCGACGATACCACAACGCGCGAGATTGCGGCACGTGCTGGCGTCGGCATGGGCACCGTATTCGTCTATGCCGAGACCAAGAGAGACTTGCTGTTTCTCATCGTCAACGATGGACTCGAGCGATGCATCGAAGATTCTCGCGCCCGGATCAGCGTTGACAACTCTCTGCTGACCAATCTCCTGATAATCTTGAGGCGGCACTATCACTATTTCGCCGAGAACCCGGTATTGTCGCGAGCGGCGTTGCGTGAGATGTACTTCTATCAATCCGGCAAGCAGGCGGAACGGTTCAACAGGACGAGGCAAAGTCTGCGTCATCTCCTGTTCGAACTGATAGAAGATGCCCTTAGAGCGAAAGTCATTTCATCATCCGAGCCGGCGGACATCATCGCCCAGGTCATTTTCGCCATTTACCAGGTGGACCTCCGTATCTGGCTTTCTGAGGCGGAACTGGACCTGGACAGTGGAGGGGACAGGTTGAGGCGTCAGATCGAGGTCGTCCTGAACGGTCTCTCTCCTGCACCCATTGCCTTGGTGATCAACGCGGATGCGCTCGGTCCGGTGTGATCCAGGGCTGAATCTTCTTCATCGTCATCAGGGGGCGCGTCTCCCGAAACGAGCTGACGCTCGACGCCTGCTTACACATTAGCCGATGCCAGAAAAGGCTCTGCCGGACGTCACCTGTCCGGGCGGTCCCCTAATGCGCCGCCTTCAGGCAGTAATCTGCCACAAGACCCACTAATTTGCCGCTGCCCATCGCCCCGCTAGATCCTGCGGACGAAATTTCAAACAGCACGCAAAAAATTGAGCATGATCAAATTGACATAGCGTACACTCTATGCAATTTTTGATCATGCTCAATTTGCTGATGGAGGTCAGTCTCTGAGCAACCGGATGTGAGGCCGGTTTCGTCCGTGGATTCCATTGCGCGGACATCGGGAGGACTATTCGATGACCGAGACTTTAACGACGGCCAATGGCCGGCGAGGCGTTGCGCTCGCCGTGGCGCCAAACGGTGGCCGGCACATGAAAGTAGATCATGCTGCGCTCCCCATCACGCCGATGGAGCTTGCAGACTGTGCCCAGGCCTGCCTGCTCGCGGGAGCCAGCATGATCCACCTTCATGTGCGCAACGAGGCGGGCAGGCATTGTCTTGACGTTCACCGCTACAGGGCTGCGCTGGATGCGGTGCGGACGCGGGTAGGCGACCGGCTCATCACCCAGATCACAACGGAATCCCTCGGTTTGTATCAGCCGGTCGACCAGATCGAACTCATCCGTACCCTGCGGCCGGAGGCGTGTTCGATTGCTCTGCGGGAGATCGCCCCGGATGCGGCGCATGAAATTGGATTTGCATCGCTTCTGGAATGGATGCGACGCGAGCGCGTGTTTCCGCAGATCATTTTGTACGATGCAACCGATGTGGTTCGATTGCAGGGGATGCGCCAGAGAGGACTCATTCCGGCGTCTGATATCCCGGTCCTCTTCGTGCTCGGACGTTATACGGCCGGTCAGCAATCTGCACCCGGAGATCTGCGCCAATTCATGGCAGTGGCGCGGCAGTCTCCCTTTGCGCACTGGACAGTCTGCGCCTTCGGTCGCGACGAGGCGGCCTGCGCAGTTGCGGCGGCGCTGCTGGGCGGTCACGTCCGCGTCGGCTTCGAGAACAACTTTCACCTGCCAGATGGCACGGTCGCAGCTGAAAATGCGGACTTGCTTCGCCCGGTTGCGGGAGCGTTGCAACATCTTGGACGCACTCTCGAAACGGCCGAAAGCCAGCGCGCCTCCTTGGAAGCGATCTGGTGATGGTGGCGAAAACCGAAACGAATGGAGAATTGTCGATGCCGATCACAGTGCAGGCCGGTGGAGAACTTGCCGGACCACGATCATTGGAAAACGCCAAGGAGTGGATGCGCGATCGTCTCGCCAAACGTATCCATCCCTTGGGATTGACCGATCCGCAGGCGACTCTCGACACCATTGAGTCGCTGCGTGGTCTGGACGGCGACAGCTGGGCAAGCGCCTGGATCGGTACTGCCAATCGCTTTCTCGAGAAGGCCGAAACGCAGATGGCGGAAGGAAACACGGCCGCGGCCCGTGACGCTTATTATCAGGCCTACGGTTTCTTTTTCCTGGGCCGTTTTCCTTGTCCGAACCATCCCGCCAAGGAAGAGGCCTATCGCCTGGAACTCGCGGCCTATGAGAAGTTCGGCGCGCTTGCCGAGCCGCCAATCGTGCCGGTCGTAGTGCCGTTCGAGGCGGAAAACGCGCTTTCCAACGAGATCCGCTTCTATCTTCGCAAACCTGAGGGTGTGGAAAAGCCGCCGGTCCTGATCATGTGGGGCGGCGTCGATGCCTGGAAGGAGGAGATGACGGAACTCTCCAACGCACTGGTCGCCCAAGGCATCGCGACGATCGCCATGGACAATGTCGGCACCGGTCAATCGCCGTTGAAAGCTCGGCGGAACGGCGAAATCCAGTTCTTGCCGGTCATCGAATGGGTGCGAGCGAGCGCTGACCTCGATGGCAACCGTATCGGCCTTATCGGTCGCTCTTTCGGGGGGCATTGGGCAACGAAGCTGGCCCATCTTATTCCGGAGCAGTTGCGCTGCGCCGTCAACTGGGGCGGTGGCGTCCATTACATGTTTCAGCCGGAATGGGTGGAGGCCTCCCGCTATCCAGACAGCTATCTGATGGAACTGGTGGAAACCCGCAGCCGTATGCTGGGCGCGAAGAACGACGCCGAATACGTCGAGGGTTTTCGGGCTCTGTCGCTTCTCGACCAAGAGCTGCTGTCGAAGCCTTGTGCGCCGCTTTTGCTGGTCAATGGCAAGGAAGACAAGCAGTGCCCCATTGCCGATATCCACTTGCTTCTCGAACACGGCAGCCCGAAGTCCGTCCGGCTTTTCCCCGGCGGACACATGGGCTTTGGCCCGCATACCGTCCCCACGATTGTCTCGTGGGTTCGCAACCATCTGACCTGAGGAGGAGGAACACCCCATGAGCAACTGGCGGCTGATGATGCCGACGACCGAGGCCTATCTGCTCGATAAGGTTCTCTACGAACTTCATCACAAGCCTGATGATCTCGCGGCCTACAATCAGGACAAGGCTGCCTATCTGGCGCGCTTCAACCTCAGCCCTGACATGGCCGCGAAGATCAGCGGCAACGACGTTGCTGGCCTCTATGAGGCAGGCGTCAATCCATATCTGCTGCGCGCGCACTGCATCGGCGTGCGCATTCCCGAAGACGTATCGCTTGCGGCACTTCGCAGCCTGATGAAAGAAGGAGACGACAAATGGCTGAACTGACGGGCATTTACACCGCAAGTCATACTCCTGTGATGCTGAACTTTCCGGACCGGATTCCAGCCGAGTTGCGGACGGAAATATTCGGTGCCTATGAGGCCATGGGTCGCGATTTCGAGGCGGGAAAGCCGGATGCCCTGGTGGTGCTATCCAACGACCACCTGCATAACTTCTTTCTCGATAATTTCCCGGCCCTCTGCATCGGGGTTGGCGAAAGCTATGAAAGCCCGATCGAGCATTGGCTGAAGGCGAAGCGTCGCGTCTTTGCCGGCAATCAGGCCTTCGGCGCCTATCTGCTCCAGGAAGCTCTCAAGGCTGATTTCGATCCGAGCTTTTCCATGGAAATGGTGCTCGATCACGGTTCCCTGACTCCGCTGGAGCTTGCAGGGCTCGATCCGGATTTGCCCATCGTGCCAATCTTGTTCAACTGCGTGCAGCCCCCGATGCCGACCATGAGACGCTGCTACCAGTTCGGCAAGTTCTTGGGTGATGCCATCCGCCGTTACGACGGGGTGGAGCGCGTTGCAATCCTCGCCACCGGCGGCATCAGCCACGATATCGCAACGCCTCGTATGGGGATGGTCAATCGGGAGTTTGATGAAAACCTGCTACTGCTCCTGGAAGCAGGCGATCCGGATGCGGTGGTGAACTTTGCTACCGAGCAGGTGCATACGGCCGGAAATGGCGCTGAAGAAATCCGTATGTGGATGGCGGCAATGGGAGCCGCGAATGGCTTGCCATTCCGCCGCGCTTACTACCGTGCGGTCAATGATTGGTACACGGGTATCGGTATCGGTCATTTCGGCCAAAGCGAACTGGCAGCATCGGCGGGCGGTCATGGCTGATCGTCGCAAGGCTCTCATCATCGGCGGCGGCATCGCGGGCATGTCGGCTGCAATCGCCCTGCGCGAAGCCGGCCTGGAGGTTCACCTCTGCGATCAGGATCCGCACTGGCGGGTCTACGGAGCGGGCATCACGATTACCGGTCCTACTCTGCGGGCGATGGGACGGCTTGGCATCCTGAACGCCGTGCTCGAGCAGGGCTATGCGGCAGACGGGATAGACATCTGTTCGGCAGAGGGCAGGCTTCTGTTCCAACTGGATACCCGTAGCAAGGCGCTTGGCGCGATACCGAGTGCCGGTGGGATCCTGCGCCCGGTCCTGCATAAGATCATGTCGGAACGCCTGCTGGCTCTGACCCCCACGGTCATGCTGGGGGTCACCGTGGACTCGATAGAATGGCATGGCGACCTTGCTACTGTGCGCTTCAGCAATGGTGCCTCTGCGACATACGATCTCGTCGTCGGAGCCGATGGCATCTATTCGCGTACCCGGCAGCAGATGTTCCAAGACGCACCGGTTCCCCGTTACGCGGGCCAGATGTGTTGGCGTCTCATGATGCCGCGCCATCCCGATATCAAGCGCCGGACGTTTTTTCTCGGTGGCCCCGCGAAGGTTGGGCTCAATCCGGTCGCACCGGACCAGATGTACATGTTCTACCTGGAAGCCCAGGCGCAGCCGGTCTGGCGCGAAGAGGAGAACCTGCATGAGGTTCTGCGTGAACTTATGCAAGGCTATGGCGGTGTGCTGCAGGAGATTGCGGAGGGGTTGACGCGGACCTCCAACATTATCTGCCGTCCGCTGGAAACAGTGTTGGCCGGTGAAAGCTGGGTTTTCGGCAACGCCGTACTCATCGGCGATGCGGCCCATGCCACCACACCGCAGCTGGCATCCGGTGCAGGCATGGGCATTGAAGATGGGCTTGTCCTCGGGGAGGAAATTGCACGGCACGACCATGTGCCGACAGCGCTGCAAAACTTCATGCGTCGACGCTACGACCGCTGCAAGCTGGTGGTGGACTCCTCTCTCGAAATCAGTCGGCTGGAGCGAGAGCGGGCAGCACCGCAGGCACAGACCGCCATTGTGGAAAAGGCGCTCGCCGCGCTTAGCGAGGAGTTCTGAGCCATGTTCCTCGATATTGATGGTCATTGCCAGCACGTTGCCCTCTATGGTTCAGAAAACCATCCAGCGCTGGTGCTCCTGCATTCGCTTGGAACCTGTCACGCGGTCTGGGAGCGCCAGATCAGGGCCTTCAGCAAGTCGCATTTCGTTATTTGTCCCGATTTCAGGGGGCACGGTCTGAGCGAGGTTTCACGGACACCTGTGACTGTCGAGGCTCTGGCGGAGGACGTGGTTGCCATTCTTGCCGCGATCGGCGTCAACCGGTTCGATCTGGCGGGAATATCGATCGGCGGGCTCGTGGCGCAACGAGTGGCAGCAACATTGCGGGAAGAGGTGCGGACTCTGACTTTGCTGGATTCCAACATTGTCAGCCTCGCTCCCCAAATGTGGAAAGATCGCGCTGCCAAGGTTCGAGCCGAGGGACTTGCCGCAATCGAGGAGGCGGTTCTCTCACGCTGGACCACGCCGCAGGGCAGGCGCAGCGAGGAGGGACGAGGCCTCGCCATGATGCTCGCCCGAACCCCATCCGAAGGCTATGCCGCCGGTTGTGACGCACTGGCGCTTGCCGATTGTCGTACCTGCGCCGCAAGCCTCACCATGACTGTCACTGTCGCGGTGGGAGAGTTTGACGAGGCTACGCCGCCGCAAGCTGCACAAGCCTTGGCCGGAGCCATTGTCGGTGCGCGTTTTGAGATCATCGAGGGTGCTGCGCATATCCCGCTTTTTGAGCGGGCAAATGCAGTGAATGCGATCTTGCGCGGTTCGGTCGAGGGAGGCTGAGCCGCAGACTTTCACCGCGGACTGGCGTCTTGTCCGGTCCGCACATTGATGAATGCATGGTCATCGGGAGGGAAACAAATGACCGACAATATCGTCGCTGCCGCGGCGGGCCAAAAGCCGCCTAGTGTTCTGGACGCATCAAACCGTCCTGCGATTGGTGCAACCTTTGCTGCTACCGTGGGCCTTGTCTTCGGGCCCAGCACATTCCTGCTTTTCGTCTTCGGGGTGTTTGTCGAGCCTTTGTCAAAGACCTTTGGATGGTCCAAGCCTTCCATTCTCTTTGCGGCGACCATAGTCTCACTGATGATCATGGTCGTATCTCCCCTGCAGGGTTATCTCATCGATCGCTTTGGGGCGCGACCCATCGTTCTATCCTCCTGCCTCGCCTTCGCATTGGGCCTGGGCGGTATGTATTTCCTGAGCAGCAATATCAGCAGCTTCTACATCATGTATGGCCTTCTGCCGCTGTTGGCCATCGGGCTGTGGCCTGTATCCTATCTTCGCGTCGTCTCCACATGGTTCGAGAAGAGGCTGGGGCTCGCAATCGGGATTGCCAATGGCGGTATTGGCCTTGGCGCCGCCATGCTGCCGCCCATTCTCACTTACATTATCCTGAATGGCTCGGTGCAATGGGCCTATGTCAGCCTGGGTGTGATCGTTTTGCTGGTCGTGTTGCCGATCAATGCCCTGCTGCTATACGAATCTCCGGAAACCCGTCCGGCGCGCGGCGTTGCGAGCGCTTCCAACGAGGACTTCAAGAGCCTGATCAAAACTCAAACCTTTATTGTTCTGACACTTGCCTTCTTCTTCCTCGGTTTTGTCAACACCGGTCTTGTCACCAATCAGATCTCGCTGCTGATCGATGGTGGTGCAACTCCCCAACAGGCCGCCTTCGTGCAGGCCGTCTTCGGACTTGCCGTGTTGATCGGCCGCTTCCTGACTGGCGTTCTTCTGGATTATGTTTCCGCCAAACGCCTAATGAGCGTGGTCTGCATTGGTGGCGCGGCCGCCTGCCTGCTTTACGCCATGGGTCCCGCGGGTGCGATCGTCTATCTCTGCGCCATCCTGATTGGCATGGTTTATGGTGCCGAGTTCGATGTGTTAAGCTACATCATCAAGCGTAGTTTTGGTCTTGCCTCCTTCGGGCGCGTCTACGGCACCATCTTCGCGGTATTCCAGCTTGGCGCCGCTCTGGGTGCCACACTCCTGCCGCTGAGCCGCACGCAGTTCCAGAGTTATGGTCCAGGCCTTGCGGTCTACGCCGCTGTCCTTGTTCTCAGCGGCATCCTGTTCGTTGTCCTCAAGGATCGTGTCGGCTCTGAAAAGGCTGTCGCCTGACCGTCCGGTTGCGATTGGCAGGGGCATAGTTCTGTAGGTGTTTCTCTAACCAGGCAAGGAGCGGTGGGCGTCGCCCGCCGCTCTAATGTTCGATCTTGTCACCGTGCGAGAAACAACGGATCGGACAAGGCTTAAATCGGTATGCTGAGCAAAGGCTGGATCAGTGGATTGGGGAAGCGCCGCTTGATGGTCACGGCATAAAAGGATTCGACCATTCCGGGCAAGGCATCGAACTCCACCAGCGTGCCTGCCTCCAACTCGCCCTTGACGACAATCGGTGGCAGTACGGCAAGGCCTGCTCCCTCGCGTGCCAGAAGTCGCATCATTGCCATGTCGTCCACTTCGGCGGCGATTTGCGGCGTGATACCAAGCCGCGCAACAAGCGCTTCGAACTGTGCGCGGACGCCGCTTTCCAGCGTCGGCAGGATGACGGGATGTGTTTCCAGCAGATCCGCCAGGCCTGCACCCGGTTGCCCGTAGGAGGGTTTGCCAATCAGGCCGATACGTTGCTGGTAGACGTGTTGCGCGATAAATGGCGTGACGGAATCGGCCATCGGTGGCTGGTTCAGAAGTACGATGTCGAGGTTCAGCGTCTCCAGTGCGCGCAAGAGTTCTGCGGTGCTTCCCGAACGCAGGATCATATCGACATCCGCACGTCCAAGAATCGGGCGAAGGAATTCGATCTGGAAGTTGCGAGAGAGCGTCGCCAACGCGCCAATGCGGATGGCCCGGCGATTTCTGCCGGTTTCTTTCAGCGTCTCGACCAGTTCTTCGCCAGCCGCAAAAATGGTGTCGGCACGGTCAAGCGCGATGCGCCCTGCCTCTGTAAGATAGAGTTGTCGCCCCCGCCGCTCGAAAAGCGCATGCCCGAGCCTTTCCTCCAACTGCTTGATTTGAATTGACAATGCCGACTGGGAAAGGTTCAGCCGCTCGGCTGTGCGCGTCAGGTTGCCGTCATGGGCGACAGCACGAAAATAGCGAAGGTGATGATAGTTCAGGTCAGACATCATTCTATTTTATAGAACGTTTATGAAGAAACAATGTATTTTTATTGCGATCACGTGCCTGATAACTCCTCTGTGAGCCGCCCCTGTGACCTCCCAAACAGGGGGCAACGATCGGAGAAATGCCATGATCCATGCTCTGCCGCTTCTCGCACCGCTCTTTCTGGCCGGTGCCTCCTGGTATGCCTTCCGGTCGCCCGGCCTTCGTCCACGCCGCGCCATTCGTTTGGCCGAGCTTGCCGCTCTCGCCGCCATCCTGGTTGCGATCCTGTCTGGCGTCGCGCTTTACGCTTATGGTCCCGGCACCAGTCCGGCGATCGGTTACGGCTATGTTGCGCTGGCAAGCAGGCTCGATCTCGTCAGCCTCGTCATGCTGCTGCTTGTCTCCTTCATCGGCTGGGTGGTGTTGCGCTATGCTGGCACCTTTCTCGATGGCGAGGAAAGGCAAGGGCCCTTTACCGGTTGGATGACGGCAACGCTTGCAGTAGTCCTGCTGCTTGTCCAGTCCGGCACGCTTTTGCAACTGGTGCTCGGCTGGGTCGGAACCAGCCTGCTGCTGCACCAGCTTCTCCTATTCTATCCGGACCGCATTGCGGCCCGTCGTGCCGCGCGCAAGAAGTTCATCATTTCCCGCATCGGCGATGTCGCTTTGGTCGGCGCGGTCATCCTGCTCGCCATTTCCTTCGGGACAGGTGACATAGCTACCATCCTTGCTGCCGCGCGGGAAGGCGCTGGCCTGCCACTGACCGTAGCTGGCGCTGCACTCCTTGCCGTGGCGGCACTGTTGAAGTCCGCCCAATTCCCCACGCATGGCTGGCTGACGGAAGTGATGGAAACGCCCACGCCCGTCTCCGCTCTCCTGCATGCGGGCGTCGTCAACGCCGGTGGCTTCCTGCTGATCCGGTTTGCGGATGTCATGCTGCAGGCGCCAATCGTGCTGGCAGTTCTGGTCATGGTCGGCGGCTTCACCGCGCTCTTCGGCAGTCTGGTCATGCTCACCCAGTCGGCGGTCAAGACATCGCTCGCCTGGTCCACGGTGGCGCAGATGGGCTTCATGATCCTGCAATGTGGTCTGGCACTCTTCCCCATCGCCCTCCTGCACATTGTCGCCCATTCGCTTTACAAGGCCCATGCTTTCCTGGGGTCCGGCTCGGCGGTGGAAACGGTTGCTTCCATCCGTCGGCCGGGGCCGGTCGCGATCCCGAATGCGAAGGCCGTGGGCCGGGCCTTCCTGCTGGCGCTTGCCATCTATGCGGTGATTGGCGTGCTCTTCGGCTTTGCGGACAAGCCACCGCAGGCACTGGCGCTCGGCGCAATCCTCATCTTCGGCGTCGCCTATCTGATCGCCCAGGGTCTGGCAGATGCCGCACCCTGGGCGCTCACCTGGCGCACATCGCTCTATTCCATGTCCGCGGCCACGGCCTACTTCGCTCTACAGCGCATCTCCGACCAGATGATGCATGGCACGCTGCCTGCAACGCCCCAACCCGGCCCGCTTGAGTGGACCCTGATGCTGCTCGCTGTCGTCACCTTCGGCATTGTGGCCGTGGCCCAGTCTCTGTTTCCGCTCTGGGCCTATCATCCGGCAGCGGCGGGCCTGCGTGTCCACCTTGCCAATGGCCTCTATGTGAATGCCATTTTCGATCGCCTGCTCGGCGGCTGGACCCTTACTCGCCCTGTTTCCGCAACGCCTGCTGCCATCAAGGAATAAACCGATGACCGAGACGACAATTGATACGCTCCACGGTGAAGCGCTTGCAAAGGCGGCAGATCAGGCTGTCCGCGCCATCCCCCCGGCCTGGCCTCTGACGGCGACTGTTGCCGTCAATCCATTCCTCGGCCAGATCAGTGAGACCTTCGAGCAGACCTCCGCGCGGCTGGCGCGCATTTGCGGCGTGCGCCTTGCGCTGCCGCGTGCCCATTATGCCGAAAAGATAAACAAGGGAGAGATCACGGACGAAGATCTCATGGCGGCTCTGCAATCGAGTGCTGCCGCCAAGGGGCTCGATCTGTCGGCGCTCAAGTTGGCGCTGACAACGGAGCCGCAACCTGCTGTATCGCTGCCCACCATTGCCGAGCTTGCCGCACAGGCAACGGGGAAAGATTGGCCGGGTCTGGTGAGCGAGCGGATCGGCGCCTTTGCTGCCGGTTTCTTCGATCAGGGACAGGCGCTCTGGGCCGCGTCGCGGCGCAATGGTCTCTATGCCGCATGGCGCGCCTTTGCGACCCATGACCTGACACCGGAGATCCTTGGCTTGAAAGGCTTCAGCATCCATGTCGATGAAACGCCGGAAACGCCGCAGGGTGCGATCGAGCGGGCAGCCGTCTCTCTCGGCCTTGGGGCTGAGCCGGGAACCTATTTCCATCAATTACTGCTAACCCTCGGCGGCTGGGCGCAATACGCCCGTCATATCCACTTCAAGGCAGAGGTGGAAGGTCGCACGGATACGACGGCGCTCGAACTGCTGGCGATCCGGCTCGTTTTTGAAGAGGCACTTTATGCCCGTCACAAGGCGGCCATCGAAGGACAATGGCAGCGGATCCGCCGCATTCATGCCGAGCCGATTTTGATCGAACGGAACACCGTGATCGATGGCATTCTGCAGCTTGCTGCGGAGCGTGCCGCTCAACGGCGGCTTTCTGCCACGCTGGCCGCACCGTCTGCTGCTAAGGTTGTGGAACTGCGGCCCATGCTTCAGGCGGCCTTCTGCATCGATGTGCGTTCGGAGGTCTTCCGCTGTTCGCTTGAGAGCATTGATCCCGCAATCCGCACGCTGGGCTTTGCTGGCTTCTTCGGGCTTGGCGCAAGTCACAAGGGTTTTGCGTCTGATGTGTCCGAGCAGCGCTTGCCGGTCCTGCTGAAGCCGTCCGTCTTCACCTGCAGCGCGGTCGATCACGATGAGGAGGTCGATCGGCAAGCCCGGTTTGGTGCCCGCGCCGTGCGTGCATGGGGCCGGTTCAAGCTTGCCGCCGTCTCATCCTTCGCCTTTGTCGAAGCCATGGGGCCTGTCTATGCCGGCAAGCTCCTGCGCGACGGTCTGGGCTTTGGCAAAGGCCGTGGGCCAGATAAGGCAAAGCCCCGTTTTGCTGCGGGTCTGGATCTTGATACACGGGCGGTGTTTGCCGAAACGGTGCTGAAGGCCATGTCTCTGACCGAGGGTTTCGCGCGTTATGTTCTGATCTCGGGCCACGGCGCCAATGTGGTCAACAATCCCTATGCCAGCGCGCTGCATTGCGGCGCCTGCGGCGGCTATGCGGGGGATGTCAATGCGCGCCTCCTTGCCGATCTCCTGAATGACGCCGAGGTTCGCCGGAAGCTTGTCGAGAAGGGTATCACTGTTCCGGCAGACACTGTTTTCATCGGCGGACTGCACGATACGACGACCGATAGTATCACGCTGTTCGAGGAGGATCTGGCTCACGATATCCGGGCCGAGGATCTGGTGCGGATCCGGCAGTGGCTGCGGCAAGCGGGCCAACTGACCCGGGCAGAGCGGGCGCGGCGTCTTCCACGGGCAACAGCCGAAAACGTCATGGCACGCGCAAAGGACTGGTCCGAAGTTCGGCCTGAACTCGGGCTAGCCGGGTGCCGCGCCTTCATTGCCGCTCCCCGGGCGCGTACAGCTGGGCGGTCGCTGGAGGGGCAGGCTTTCCTGCATGATTATGTCTGGAGCAGGGACGAAGGCTTCAAGGTGCTTGAGCTTATCCTCACGGCCCCGGTCGTCGTGGCCAGCTGGATCAGCCTCCAGTATTTCGGTTCGTCGGTCGCCCCCTCGCTGTTTGGCGCCGGAAACAAACTGTTGCACAATGTCGTCGGCGGAATCGGTGTCGTCGAGGGCAATGGCGGCAATCTGCGCGCTGGCCTTCCCTGGCAGTCGGTGCATGATGGCGAAGGTTTTGTGCACGAACCACTGCGGCTGACCGTTGCCGTCGAGGCGCCAAAGGAAGCGATTTCCGACATCCTGCGTCGCCATCCACAGGTTCGTGCGCTTTTCGACAATGGTTGGCTTTCTCTCTTTGCGATTGACGACCAAGGTCAACTCGGCTGGCGCTATGAGAGAGATGGGATCTGGAATTCGGTGCAGGTTGACAGCCATTCGCAGCGACGGCTGGTCGGTTGAGATGAATTCTCGGAGGATCAAGGGGCTTGCCGCTGCTGATACATCTTGCAAAACTCGCCCCGATGGTCGGAAAGGATTCACTTGATGTTTACCACATGCACGTGGCTCAACGAGCCGAAAGTGTGGTCTCTCACCGGAGAAACGCTTCACGTAACGACTGACAGCAAAAGTGATTTCTGGCGGCAGACGCACTATGGCTTCACGCGTGACAGTGGGCATTTTTTCGGGGCCACATGCGAGGGCAGCTTTTCCGCCTCATTGCGCGTGAAGGCTCGCTACGAGTCTCTCTACGATCAGGCAGGAATCATGGTCCGCATCGACGAAGCGCGTTGGATCAAGGCCGGGATCGAATGGACAGATGGAGCAGCGTGTATCGGTAGCGTCTTGACTGTCGACCAGTCGGACTGGTCGACAGCGATCTACGCCGGAGATGCCACGGACATACATCTGCGTGTGACCGTTGATGCAGGTGTGTTGAAGCTTCAGATGTCGGATAATGGGCATCGCTGGCAGTTGATGCGCCTGTGCCCGTTTCCCCTTGCTCGCTCATACACAGTGGGCCCCATGTGTTGCACGCCGGAGCGGGAAGGGCTGGACGTGAGCTTTTCCGAGTTCCGGGTCGGCCCGCCGCTCGGCAAGGATCTCCACGATCTGACCTGACTAGGATTGCAGTCAGCCCTGCTTCATGTTCTGTCGAAGCGATTATTTTGAAGCAGAGGCGTTCCTACATGGCCTGACCGAGCCAGCGGAGGGGCAGTCGCCCTCCGCTAGTCCTGCGCTCAACTGTTCAGACCGCCTTTTTCAAATCCATGGTCTTCGGTTCGTAGGCGCGGCCAAAGCGATTATTGAGCACATCCTCGAGCGAAATTTCTTCCTGGCGCACGAAGCCTCGCTGAGGAAGCCTGCCATTCGCCAGCAGATCCAGGACGGTCGTGATGCCGGCGGCGGTCGTGATCTGGATTGCACTCATTCTCTTTCCGGCCACGACGCCAGCATACACCTTGTTGGCATAGCTCTCTTGCAGATATCTTCCGTCCTTCCAGCCGCACACAGTCACGAAAATCACCACCACATCCTGCATTGTGGCAGGCAGCGCATTCTCGAAAAGATCCTTCAGAACATCGCGTCGATTTTTCAGGTTGAGGTCGTTGAGCAGCGCCTTGATGATCGCCTGGTGACCCGGATACCGTATCGTCCGGTAGTTCATGGTACGTACGCGTCCCTCGAGGCTTTTGGCGAGTGTGCCGAGCCCTCCGGATGTATTGAAGGCTTCGTAAGTCACGCCATCCAGGGAAAACTCTTCGCGCTCCTCCATGGCGGGAACCATGACGAATTTACCCTCGACGATCGCTTCGCAAGGCTCGATATATTCGTTGATCAGCCCGTCCGTGCTCCAGGTAAGATTGTAGTTGAGCGCATTCGAAGGATATTGTGGCAGCGCACCAACGCGCATGCGTACGCTGTCCAGACTATCGAAATTCTTCGCAAGGTCATTTGCGACGATGGAGATGAAACCCGGTGCGAGCCCGCATTGCGGTATGAATGCGACGTCGGCGTCTTGCGCCAGTTGCTCCACCCGTTTTGTCGTGGCGACGTCTTCGGTAAGGTCGAGATAGTGGACGCCGCTCGCCTTGGCAGCCTCGGCGATCAAGCCCGTGAGATTGAAAGGAGCGGCAGAGAGCACAGCGAATTTGCCGGTAAGAACTCCTATAAGTTCCGCCCGGTCCGAAATGTCGAGCCTAATCGGGGCAATCGCAGGATGCTTGTCCAGGTTTGCCAGCTGCTGTTCGTTACGATCGGCCACCGTGACCTGATAGTCTCCTGTCGATGCCAGCATGAGCGCGATGGCCCCACCGATCTTGCCGCCACCAATAACAATAATGTTTTTCACCGAGCGTCCCCTTCAGATTTCAACATTAGAAGTGTGCAAGGAGAGACTGTTGATTCATAGCTAGATTATGAGCATTATGTGGTATCAAATTTTGCAGAACGCCGATCAATCTGATCATAATGATGTTTCGATGCTGACTGAAAAAGATCGCGAGCTTCTTGCACTTCTCGGCGAAAACAGCCGTATCCCTGTAGCGACTTTGGCAAAGAAACTCGGCTTGTCGCGAACTACGGTTCAGGCGAGGATAGAGCGGCTGGAACGTGAGGGTGTGATTGCGGGCTACGGCATCCGTCTGTCAGAACAGTATGCCTCCTCGCTCATCCGCGCCCATATCCTGATTACGATTGCGCCCAAGGCCCTGTCACAGGTTGTCCGTGCGCTTGATAGGTTGAAGCCGGTGACTACTCTTCATTCCGTCAGCGGCAGCTTTGATCTCATTGCGCTTCTCGCCGCGCCATCCATTCTCGAACTGGACCAAGCCATTGACGAGATCGGGACCATCGACGGCGTGGAGCGGACGCTGTCTTCAATCATACTTTCAACGCGAATTGCTCGGTAGGCGCGGAAAAGCAAGCTTGTGCCTTTGCTCACCCTTCAGTGCTGATCGCTGACGCGCAGATTGTGAACCAGCCTGGCAAGCCAGTCCACGAATACCCTGACCTTGTTCGACAGGTGACGGGTCTGCGGATAGACGATATAGAGCGCCAGGCTCTCGCAATGCCAATCCTGCAATACCTCGACAAGCTCTCCTCGCGCCACAGCGTCTCGCACCATGAAACGCGGTGACTGCACGACGCCCAGTCCCGCGATCGCCGCATTGACATAGGAGCGCGCATCGTTGACCGAGACTAGATAGCGCGGACTGATCTCGATCTTTTCCTGACTGTTCTGAAATTCTGCCGACATGACCCTGCCAGAAGTTGCGTTGAGATAACCGACGGAGAAATGATCCTGCTCCAGATCTCGCGGATGCTGCGGTTCACCGAATTTCTGGATATAGTTGGGTGCAGCATAGGCATTCATGGCAAGTTCCCCGACCTTGCGTGCAATCAGCGACTGATCGGTTGGAGTGCCTGCCCGAAGTGCGCAGTCAACGTTCTCCGCAATATAGTCAACAAGGCGATCACCAACCCCGATGTCGAGCCGGATCTGCGGAAAGCGGTTATGAAAATCGCATAGATTGGGCAAGACGAGCAAATCCGCAAAGGCACCTGCCATCTCCACGCGCAAGCGGCCGGAAGGTTGGGCTTGCGAATTCGACATGCTCCCATCTAGCTCATCGATCTCGGACAGGATTTGCTGCGCGCGCTCATAGTAGAGGGCGCCGTCGGTGGTGACCATCACGCGCCGGGTCGTGCGGTTGAGAAGCGTCGTGCGCAGATGCTGCTCAAGGCCCTGTACCATGTTCGTCACTGTGGTCTTGGGCATGTCGAGCGCGGCGGCAGCGCGCGTAAAATTGCCAGTTTCCACGACGCGCACAAAAACGCGCATTGCCGAAAGCTGATCCATGGGCGTGCCTCATTGTTCGGATTTTGCGAATAGTGATGCCCAAGAGGATGACTTGTGCAAATTTCGCCGAACAATAATATGCAACGGTACACTTTAGCAAGCGCGGTCTCATGCCGACCGATAGGATGCCTATGACCGATCGTTGGGAAAACATTGGAGTGAATGGCCCTCTGACGCCGCCTATCCCAATGCGGCTCTACGGAGAGGTGTCGAAAACCAAGGGTGCGCCAATCGTTCTGTATTTTCGCGGTGATGCGTTTCAAGGACGCAGCATGTCTCAAGCTGAGCGTCCGGTTGGGACAGCGCTGGTTGCGGCGGGTGCGACTGTCATTGAAGCCGATTATGCGCGCGGCTCTGACAACCGGTTTCCGCAGGCCATGGAGCACGCGTTCATGGCCTTGGCCTACCTTAGCACCAAACGCAAGCTTTATAGTGGCATGAACAAATCCCTGCTCTTTGTTGCCGGGGAGGAAGCCGGGGGCAATATTGCCGCTGGCGTTGCCTTGAAGGCGAGGGACGTGTTGCCGGGGGATCTTTCCGGGCAGCTTCTCCTGTCGCCGATGATTGATCCGATGATGACGTCCGAATCCTTTCGGAGGGCGGACGAAATCGGGATGGCCCGTCGATGGGCTGAAGGATGGAGCCACTATTTGGGGAATGCTTGCGGTTCCCAGCATCCCTATGCGGCGCCTTGTATCTGTTCGCGGCTTTCGGGTGTCGCGCCTGCACTTGTTGTGACATCAGACGACGACCCCTTGCATGATGAGGTGGATGGATATGCGGATCGGCTGGCAGCCTCAGGTGTCTCGGTTACCAAAAAGATTTTCCCGCCTGCTCTTGAATGGCCCGATGTTTATCGAGGCGAGAGTGGCAGGTGGATGGACGTCTTGCGCGATGAATTCGCGAACTTCGTCCACGTGTTGAGTGAATAAAACGAATTGCATTGAGGAATGAAGGCGACCGACTCCCAGGGTCGCAAGGAGAGTAACAATGATATCGAAGTCCAAAAGCTGGGCCCTGTGGGGCACCGGAGCGGTTGCGGCCGTCCTGCTTGCAGGCGGATCGATCTATCTGGATCTGTCGCAGTCAGCAGTCGCAGCACAAGCGACGGCAGCTGCCGCGCCGCCACCAGCCGTTCCGGTAACCGTAGCAGTCGTCAATCCGCGAAACGTCACGACGTGGCAAGAATTCTCGGGGCGCCTTGAAGCCGTTGATCGCGTTCAGGTCCGCCCGCGCGTCGCGGGTGCCATACAATCGGTTCATTTCCGGGAAGGTGGTCTCGTCAAAGCTGGCGACCTTCTGGTGACGATCGATCCCGAACCCTATCGTGCCGAGGTAGCGCAGGCCCAGGGGCAGGTGGCTTCGGCTGAGGCAAAGCTTGAGTTTGCAAGCTCCGAACTCGAGCGTGGAAAGAGTCTCGCGGCCAGGAACACGATTTCCCAGAGTGATCTGACCCAACGTCAAAGCGTACAGAGCGAAGCTCTTGCCAATCTGCAATCGGCAAAGGCTACTCTCAAGACCGCGCAACTGAACCTGGATTATACGCAAATCCGGGCGCCGATTGCCGGTCGTGCGGGCAAGCTCGAAATTACCGTTGGGAATCTGGTGGCGGCAGGTTCTGCTTCCGCGCCTTTGGTCACATTGGTCTCCAGCGATCCGATCTATGCCAGCTTCGATGCCAGTGAAGAACTGGTGGCACGCATCCTTGCCGATCTTCCGGTCGCAAACGGCGTTCCGGCAATCGATCAGGTTCCGGTGGAAGTTGTAACCCTCGCAGCCGATGCGCCGGTTCGCGGCAAGCTACAATTGATCGACAATGAAGTGAATGCCGCGAGCGGTACGATCCGGGTTCGGGCAGTCTTCGACAATCCCGGTTCGAAGCTCATTCCCGGCCAGTTCGTGCGCGTGCGTATGGGGCAGCCGAAAGCGCAGGATCATTTGATGGTCAGCGAAAAGGCTGTCGGGATCGACCAGGACAAAAAATTCGTCTTCGTGGTCAACGGTGAAAACAAAGTCGACTATCGGCAGGTAGAGCTTGGTTCTGCAGTCGATGGTTTGAGAATCGTCGAAAAGGGCCTCAATCCGGGCGACCGTATCGTCGTCAATGGTCTGCAGCGCGTTCGCCCCGGTGTCGTCGTCGCGCCGCAGGACGAAGCTCAGGTCGCCAACAAGTAAATCGCCGCGCGCGCAAACGCACGTCTGTCCTGACACAATCCACCGATCCTCCTGTTTGCCTGCGGCCCTCTGGCCGTGGGGCAGGGACGCTTAGCTTTCTGCTTACCTCTGGAGAGAGGGTTTCGAGATGAATATTTCCCGCTTTTTTATCGACCGGCCTGTTTTCGCGGCCGTCTTGTCGATCCTTATCGTGATCGCCGGATTGATCGGTCTGCGATCTTTGCCGATTTCGGAATACCCGAATGTCGTTCCGCCTTCGATTGTCGTGAGGGCCACGTATCCTGGGGCCAACCCGACGGTCATTGCCGAAACGGTTGCCACCCCGCTCGAAGAGCAGATCAACGGCGTTGAAGACATGCTCTACATGTCCAGCCAGGCGACATCTGACGGCGTTCTGAACGTCACCGTCACGTTCAAGCTCGGGACCGACCCTGACAAGGCCCAGCAGCTCGTGCAAAACCGGGTATCGCAGGCAGAGCCACGCCTGCCCGCCGAAGTGCGTGCCTTGGGACTGACCACGGTCAAGAGCTCACCGGATTTCATCATGGTGGTCAATCTGGTTTCGGATGTCGAGCGCTACGATATCACCTATCTTCGCAACTATGCGACACTGAACGTCAAGGACCGGCTGAACCGCATCCAGGGCGTCGGCCAGGTGCAGGTTTTCGGCGCTGGCGATTACTCGATGCGTGTCTGGATTGATCCCCAGAAGGCTGCCGAACATAGTCTGGCGGCAAGCGACGTCTCTAATGCCATCCGGAGCCAGAACGTACAGGCCGCCGCAGGCACGATTGGCGCATCGCCAAGCCAGCCGGGGGTCAACCTGCAGCTCAACGTCAACGCTCAGGGTCGTCTGCGTACGCCGGAAGAGTTCGGAAACATCATCGTCAAAAGCGGTGCCAACGGAGAAATCACGCGTCTGCGAGACGTCGCGCGGATCGAACTCGGTGCCGCCGACTACTCGTTGCGCTCGCTGCTTGACGGTCGCCCGGCTGTTGCTGTCGCCGTGCTTCAGGCACCGGGCTCCAATGCCATCGAGATCGCCGATAACGTCAAGGCGACGATGGATCAGCTTCAGCTCGCAATGCCGCAGGGCGTCAAATACGAGATCGTCTACGATACAACCAAGTTCGTACGTGCCTCAATCGAAAAGGTCGTTGATACCCTGCTCGAGGCGATTGCCCTTGTTGTCCTCGTCGTCATCGTCTTCCTCCAGACATGGCGTGCCTCCATCATTCCGTTGATCGCCGTTCCCGTGTCGATCATCGGTACCTTCGCCGTGATGTATGCCTTCGGCTTTTCCATCAACGCGTTGACGCTGTTCGGCCTCGTTCTGGCGATCGGGATTGTCGTCGATGATGCCATCGTTGTAGTGGAAAACGTCGAACGAAACATCGAGAGCGGCCTCAGTCCACGCGATGCAACCTATAAGGCCATGAAGGAGGTTTCCGGCCCGATTATCGCGATTGCACTTGTGCTTGTTGCCGTGTTCGTGCCTCTCGCCTTCATCAGCGGCCTGTCCGGTCAGTTCTACCGCCAGTTCGCACTGACGATCGCTATTTCGACCGTCATTTCGGCCATCAATTCCCTGACGTTGTCTCCCGCGCTTGCAGCGCTTCTGCTCAAGGACCACCACGCCAAAAAGGATTGGCTGACGAGGTTCATGGATGCGATCTTCGGATGGTTCTTCCGCGGCTTTAACCGTGCGTTCGGCGCTGCGTCCAATGGATATGGGCGAACGGTCGGCGGGCTTCTGTCGCGCAAAAGCCTGGTCATGATCCTTTATCTGGCACTCGTGGGCGCGACCTACAGCATGTTCAGCGCGGTGCCGAGTGGCTTCGTCCCGGCTCAGGACAAGCAATATCTCATCGGCTTCGCACAATTGCCCGATGGAGCAACCCTCGACCGCACTGAAACCGTGATCAAACGAATGAGCGATATTGCACTGGAACAGCCTGGCGTTGCCCATGCCATCGCGTTCCCCGGCCTGTCGATCAATGGTTTCACAATCGGCTCGAATGCGGGCATCGTCTTTGCTGTGCTCGATGACTTCGAGGAGCGCAAGTCGCCTGAGCTTTCAGGTGGTGCGATTGCCATGGCGCTGAACCAGAAGTTTGCCGGAATCCAGGATGCCTACATCGCCATGTTCCCGCCGCCGCCCGTCAACGGCCTGGGCACCACGGGTGGCTTCAAGCTCCAGATCGAAGATCGTGCCGGGCTTGGAAATCAGGCTTTGAATGAAGCTGTCAAGGCAGTTCTCGCAAAAGCCTATCAGACACCGGAACTGGCCGGAATATTCTCGAGCTTCCAGATCAATGTACCTCAGCTCTACGCCGATCTTGATCGTGCAAAGGCCGAGCAACTGGGCGTATCCGTAACCGATGTATTCGAGACGCTGCAGATCTATCTGGGCTCGCTCTATGTGAACGACTTCAACGCGTTCGGGCGCACCTACAGCGTCAGGGTTCAGGCAGATGCGAAATTTCGCGCCAAGCCGGAGGATATCGGCCAGCTCAAGGTTCGTTCCCAGTCGGGGCAGATGATACCGCTTTCGGCTCTTCTGAAGGTGGATGCCCAGACCGGTCCGGAACGCACGACCCGTTACAACGGCTTCCTGGCCGCAGACATCAATGGTGGTCCGGCACCCGGTTTTTCCTCCGGTCAGGCAGAGGCGGCGATCACCAAGATCCTGAATGAGACACTTCCCGCCGGTATCGAGTTCGAGTGGACAGATCTGACCTATCAGCAGATCCTGGCCGGAAATTCCAGTATCGTCGTGTTCCCGCTCGCGTTGCTGCTCGTCTTCCTCGTTCTGGCTGCGCAATATGAAAGCCTGACCCTGCCGCTCGCCATCATCATGATCGTGCCGATGGGTGTACTCGCTGCATTGACAGGCGTCTGGTTGACCGGTGGCGACAACAACATCTTCACACAGATCGGGCTGGTGGTGCTCGTCGGGCTTTCTGCGAAAAATGCGATCC
This sequence comes from Rhizobium sp. Root149, assembly GCF_001427345.1. Taxonomy (NCBI): domain Bacteria; kingdom Pseudomonadati; phylum Pseudomonadota; class Alphaproteobacteria; order Hyphomicrobiales; family Rhizobiaceae; genus Rhizobium; species Rhizobium sp. Root149. The sequence goes on along the minus strand of NZ_LMGD01000023.1, from coordinate 626,354 downwards.
TTATCGTAGAGTTCGCGAGAGAGCTTGAGTTCGATGGACGAACGCCCTTCCAGGCAGCGGTGGAAGCCAGCCGGTTGAGACTGCGTCCAATTCTCATGACCTCAATGGCCTTCATCATGGGTGTCGTTCCGCTCGTGCTTTCAACGGGTGCCGGTGCGGAAATGCGCGTTGCCATGGGCATCGCCGTCTTTTCAGGCATGATCGGCGTCACCTTCTTCGGGATCTTCATGACGCCTGTCTTCTACATGCTCGCCCGTTTGCTAACCGGCAGCCGCCCACTGCGGCAGCATGGTGAGGTGCCAGCTTCTCCGGGTTTCTCTCCAGCGGAGTAAGTTGGCATCCATGCCGCGCGGGCTCTTCCCAGGAGAGGCCCGCGCGGTAATCTATTTTTAGGCAGGCCGCCGCCTGTTCAGAGGTGGCCGCGATCCAGTGCCTCCAGCAGGGCGGCAATATAGCCATAGCAGAAGCTAAAGGCGACGCCGACGGGATCGCGTCCCGATATCGTTGGAACATGATCGGGCATGATCATGTACTTATAGCCGACTTCCTTGTAGACCTTGAGCGAGCGAACCATGTCCATGTCGCCCTCGTCCGGGAAGGTTTCCATAAAGGACAGCTTGCCGCCGCGTATGTTGCGGTAGTGGACGTTGAAGATCTTGTCGCGGCTGCCGAACCAGCGAATGATATCGTCGATTTCGTCATGCGGATTGTCCAGCATTTCCCCGATCGACCCTTGGCAGAAGTTGAGGCCGTGGTAGGGGTTCTCGCGCATGAGCACAAACTTCTTCAGACCTTCCACGGTGCCCAGAACGCGGGTTACCCCTTTGTAGCCGGGCGGCGTGTAAGGATCATGCGGATGGCAGGCCAGACGAACGCGATTGCTTTCGGCTACGGGCACGACGCGTTCCAGGAAGTAGTCTATCCGCTCCCAGTTCTCGTCTTCGGACAAGACGCCTGCAAGGCCCGGCGCAGCGTTCGGGTCCGCCTTTTCCCAGCGCCATGCCTCGTTCAGCGAGCCGCCGCGGCCTCGCTCCATCTCGGTGCGGGGAATGCCAATGAGGTTGAGATTGTATTTCGCTGCGGGAATGCCCGCTTTCGCGATGTTTTCGATCATGCGGCATACGGCATCGATCTGACGGTCGCGATCTGGTCCGGCCAGAAGAATATCCGGATAGGATGCCTTTTCGATTGGCTGCGAAGGCAGAGGCAGCTGGATCATATCCAGGATCAGGTCAAAGCTCTCGACCTTGTCTCTGTGCCGCTCGATATCATCCAGCGTCCAGCTGGCCGGGTCTCCTGGCGGATCGGCGCAGATGTGTTTCAGTCCCAACTGCGCCCAGACGCGAAAATCATCGTCGTCCCGGGCCGTGACCTGTGTACCAACATACATTTCGAATTCATCCCTGCTGAAGATGCGTAACTGACGGCAGCGCCTTACGGAGCCGGAACTGGCGGCGCGCGCTACACTGGCGGCGCGCCGCCTGTCACTCTAAGTCTGCCGTTTAGATAAGTCATCCATGATATGATGCGGGATGCTACCAAATAGCGGGCAATTCAGAGCACGCTGACAGTCTGGTCGATCGCGCCGAAAAGCGGCTGGCCGCCGGGTAGTCTGGCCTCCATGCGGACATATTCTCCGTTACGCATGAACGGAGTCGAAGCTTGACCATGATCCAGGATCTCGATGCCCCGCCGCTCCGCTATGCACGAAGAGCCGACTTCGCGGTAAGTTGCGTTGGACACTGTGCCGGAGCCAATAACCGTCCCGGCGACGAGATCGCGAGAATATGCCGCATGTGCGACGAGACGATCGAAACCGGCGGACATTGCGTAGCCGTTTGCCGCCCCGAACCTCTCTCCCCGAAAATCGACTGCCAGATCGATATCCAGCTGGTAGTCACGCCAGGATGCACCGAGTTCGTCTGGCGTCACGGCGACAGGCGCCATTGAGCAACGAGGTTTGCAACGCAACACACCGAAGCCCGTCTTCATCTCATGCGGACCGATCGCTCTCAGGCTCCAGTCATTGATCTGCACGAGCAGACGGATGTGGCGACCCGCCTGTTCAGGGCTCACACCCATCGGAACCTTGTCCACGATCACGCCGAATTCACCTTCGAAGTCGATTTGGTCGTCCTCTCTCGGGAAGACTGCTGTTTCGGTGGGAGCCAGAAAGCGGTCGGAAATCCCCTGATACATGAGAATGGTGTCTGGATTACCCTGCTTTGCATCGAAGCCAAAGACCGACGCCAGCAGATCGCCATGGCTATCGAAGGCCGATCCATCCAGCCATTGCCAGGCGCGGGGCAGTGGCGCCAGCGCTGACGTCGGCTCAAATGAAAACGCAGTCTTGGCCTGCCCGCTGTTCAAGGCGCTGGATTGTGCTTCCAGATGAGGGATCAAGGCGTCCCAGTTTTCGAGCAGTGACTGAAGAGTTGTGCACGCCTCGGCGGCCACGGCAAAGGCATTGTCACGGGAAATGAGATGAAGGCGGCCATCGGGGCTGCCATCAGGCAAAGTGGCGAAACGCATTGGATTTCCTTTTGAAGTTCGATCAATGGGATTCGTCGAGAATTGCGACGGGACGACACCAGCCGGCTGACGCGGCCTTCACGTTGACTGGAAAGCAGATGACATCGAAGCCGGTCGACGGAAGCGTCTCCAGATTGCCGAGTTTTTCGATATGGCAAAAGACGCACTCGGCTCCGGCCTTATGGCCCTCCCAGAACAGGGAGTAGTCTCCCGTTTCGCGAATCCGCTCCATCTGGGAGGCTATCGGCGCATCCCAACTCCATCCGTCGGTGCCGCAGACCTTCATGCCGCGCCCGGTCAGCCATAGAGTTGCCTCCCTGCCCATTCCGCACCCGGCGGAGACATAATCATCTTGGCCATAGCGTTCGCCTGCGCGCGTGTTGACCAGGACGATATCACCGGGCCTCAGATCATGGTCGATGCGTACCAGTTCCTGCTTCACCTCTGCAGCAGTCACAACATGGCCGTCGGGCAGATGGCGGAAATCCAGCTTCACGCCTCGGCCCATGCACCATTCCAGCGGTACCTCATCTATGGTGAGGGCCCGCCTGCCGTTATCCATGGTCGGGTGATAGTGCCACGGTGCATCCATATGCGTGCCGTTATGCGTTGTGATAATGCATTTTTCAGCCGCGGCACCCTTGCCTTCCAGCTGTGAGCTGACTGGGATGCCGAAAATCTGCTCAAACTCGCGCGCACCCTGATCGTGTGCCATGTATTCGATTTTTGGACCAAGTCCGGGCGGGTCCGATGCTATGCCGCTCATAAGCGGTACGGATAGGTCAATGATGCGTTTGGCCATGCGAATGTGTTTCCTTGATTGAAAAGGCTTGGAGATAGAGATGAATGCCCGCGATGCCTCCTCAGGGGCGGAACGGAATGACAACCTTGGTGAGGTTTACCGGTTCTGTGATGAGGCCCTGTTCCAGCGCAATCTTCTGCCAGAAGCCGAGGCTTTTGTTCGGGTCGAGGCGAAGATTTGTCAGGTTCGGCATGGGGATGTTTGCCAGCACGGGCAAAGGCAGCGACGTGTATTTCGCAATGGCAGCACGTGCTTCGCCAGGATGCGTTGCGATGAATGCCGCCGCTTCTTCAAGCGCGCGCTGCATGCCGGCAATCGCCTCCGGATGGGACGAGGCCCATTCACCTGTCGTTGTCAAAAGTGCAGCTGGCGAGCCTGGTTCGATGACGCTCATATAGCTGCCGAGGATGGTGCCTGCTCCGCTCTCAACGGCGCGGCTTGCGAACGGATCCACCGAGGTGACCGCATCGACCTGCTTCGACCTGAGTGCGTCACCCGTTTGAGGCAGAATGACTTCGACAATATTCATTTTGCCGCTATCGCCGCCGTTTTCGTCGACCCATTTCCGCATGACGACATCCAGAAGCCCTCCGATGCCCGGTACGCCTACTTTCTTGCCGCTCAGGTCTGCCGCTTTTCGGATTCCGCTGTCGGTGCCGACAATCAGGCTGGCAGCGGTGGAATCCGGGAAAATGTTTGTGGCAGCAAAAACGCGTAAATCCATACCGTTGTTGATGGCCTGCAGAATGACGGTTGGGGTCGGCAAGCCGACTTGCGCGGAGTTGGACAGGATCCCCGCCAGAAGAACCGAACCGTTCTGCGCCAGTTGCAGTTCAACCCGAACACCGTTCTTGTCAAAGAACCCCTGTTCTTTCGCCACGTATACGGCCACAAAGGGCGAAGCCGCAGTATACAGAAGCTTCACATCCGTCTTTGCCTCATCGGCGTGAACCGTTGTAGCGAATGCCAGTAGCATCGACGCGGCTATGCCCCTCAGAAACTTCATCATGGTCTCCCCCCTCTTGAAATTGTGAATTATCTGCGTTGCCAGCGTAAGAGATGATTTTGAAGGATGGACAATCCCGCGTTCGTCAGCAGGCCGATCAGACCGAGGAGGACGATGCCTGCAAATATGTTCGGGGAATTGAAGCGTCGCGCACCGTTGATGATGAGAGCACCAAGCCCGCCCTGTACGGTGATCATCTCTCCAACGACCGTAAGGATGAGCGCAACGGTCAGTGCCAGACGCAATCCGCTGAGAATATCCGGCATCGAGGCAGGCAGAGCGATCTTCCAGGCAAAACTGAGACGTGTCATTCCAAGCGAGCGGGCCACCTCGCGCCTGCGGATATGCACGACGGAAATGCCATGAGCCGTGGTCAATAGAGCCGGCCACAAGGCACCGAATGCCACGAGAATCAGGATCATCGTATCGGATAGGCCAAAGAGCAGGATTGCCAATGGCGCAATGGCAGAGGCGGGAAGAGGACGTATCGCCTCGAACATCGGCAGGATGAAGATCCGCGCTCGCTCCGAAAGGCCGATCACAACGCCAAGTGCGATGCCGGTCAAAGAGGCCAGAGCCCAGCCGAGCGCCATGCGGCGAAGCGTGAGAAGAGTATCCGCCCACAGAGATCCGTTCGAGAACCCCTTTTGCAGAGCGGCCCATGTTCTGTCCGGACCGGGAAAGAAGGCCTTGGGGAGAAGCTGCGCATCTGCAACCATCTGCCATGCCAAAATCAGGCCTGCGAAGACCAGACAGGAGCCGAGCGACCACGCAAACTTTTCGACCTTGGTCATTGTGCTTCGCTCCCTCGCTTTGGAAACAGAAACTTCTCGATCTGCAGAAAAAGCCAATTCACAAGCCAGCCCAGGAGGCACACCAGGAAAAGAGTTGCAAACATGTCCGCCGGTCGCAGTGACTGACCTGCCTTGATCAGCCGGTTGCCCAGACCGATCGGATTGGCAGCGATTTCCACGGTGATGGCGACGATCAGCGCCAAGCCGGCCGCCAGGCGAAGCGCAATGAAGACACGTGGAATGACTGAAGGAATGACGATCTTGTTGATGTAGCCATAAGTCGAGAGGTTCAATGCGCGGGCTACTTCCGAAAGTCTCGGCGCAATTTGTCCGACCGCGCTTTCCGTCAGTATCAGCATCGGAAAGAAGGTCGCGAAGGCCACAATCGCAATTTCCATCGTGTAGCCGAAGCCGAAGACCAGAATGGCAATCGGTGCGAGCGCGATTGCCGGAACCGGTCGAAGCACTTCGATTGTGAGACGTAGCAACCGCGAGGCCGGAGGCAGCAACCCGAGGCTGATGCCTGTTGCAAATCCGAGCATTCCCCCGACGAGCAGGCCCAAGGTCGCGGCAGCGACGGTGTCCCGCACGTCCAACCAGAGAGATGGGCTCACAATGGCAGCCACAAGAGCAGAGGCGATCTCGACCGGTGCGGCAAGACTGTCACTCCTGATGCCGTAGATCAGAGCCAGGCCCTGCCAGAGGACGATGAGACAAACAGGGACATAAAGGCCACGTAAGCTCCTCATTTCTCGTACCGCCAGACAAAGTCGAACAATTGTCGACGCAGGGTAACGAAGGCCTGGTTCTCCCTGGTTTCCAATTGATCTCGCGGATGAGAGAGGCAGACAGGAAAATCTTCGGCAATGCGGCCGGGTCTTGGCTCAAGTGCGATAACCCGGTCACCGAGATAGATTGCCTCTTCAAGATCATGCGTTACGAAAAACGCGGTGATACCCCTATCGCTGACGATCCGCAGCAGTTCGTCCTGAAGACGCTGGCGGGTCATTGCATCGAGGGCCCCGAAGGGTTCATCCATCAGCAGAACGCTGGGGTTCTGTGCCAGACACCGGGCAATCTGTAGCCGCTGTTGCATGCCACCGGAAAGTTCCGACGGGTAATGATGCGCATGCCCATGCAGACCAACAGTCTCCAGAAGATCAGCAATTCTTTCGCGACGCTCTTCCTTGGGTGTGCCTATTGCTTCGAGCGCTAAGGCGACGTTGCCCGCTACATCTCGCCACGGCAGAAGTGCGTTGGCATAATCTTGAAAAACAATCGCAATTTCCGGGGACGGTTGCATATGCGGCCTGTCGCGGTAAAGCACGAGGCCCTCGCTTGGCCTCTGCAGCCCGGCCAGCACGCGCAGCAAAGTCGTCTTGCCGCTGCCCGACGGGCCGATGACACAGACAAACTCTCGCTCATGAAGGCTGAAATCGATATTTTTCAGTATCTCGATTGCACCGAAGCGCACCGTCGCCTGCTGCAACTGCAAGGCTACGCGTCGCTGCGCCTTGGCTTCGGCCTCACCGGTCAGGCGAACTGCGTCCTGTTTCATTCCTTGCCTCCCAGCGTCCCGGACAACACTGGTAGGCGATTGCGACATATGTGTCGAATGACTTGAAATCATTCAATGCATGATTTCTGATCATGCTATAGGTGCGGGCTCTCCCTGCATCTCCTGGAGTACATCCTTCATGACGGTGTGCACCCATCTGAAGGCCAGGTCATCAGCCCGCTTGGGATGCCATTGTAATGTCTGCTGAATCGGCGGAATGTCGATGGGAGGTTTCATTCGCCGCAAGGGCAGGTTGGTGGGAAGCTGGGCTGCCAGACGGGCGTGGATCGTCGCCAGAAGCGGCGTACCTATGACGCAACTGGGCAGAAGGACGAAGCTCGGCACGAACATTGCGACCTTGAGATCAATCCCTGCGACTTTGAGATAACTTTCGAGATGGCTGTCAAATCGGTGCGAACCAAAGGCTGTTGCAACATGCCGGGAGGTCAGGAAGGTCTTCTCGTCCAGCGTCTCGCCGATGTCCGGGTTCGCGTCCCAGGCGATGCTGACGAAATGATCCTCGAACAGTGGGCTGCCGGGAAATGTCGGATCGATAAAGTCGTCCGGCAAGATTCGAAAGTCGATATCGCCCTTCAGGAACAGCTCCTCGCTGTGATTGTCGATGGAGATCGAGCGAATGGTGATGCCGGGGGCCAGTAGACACAGTCGTTGGATGAGACGCGTGAGGAATACGACGGTGACGTAGTCAGAGCACAGGATCGAGAACTCTCGCACCTCCCTTGAAGGGTCGAAATCAGCACGCATCTGGCTGAAGCTTCGTGCCTCCTGGATCAGTCCCTGTACCTTCAGGTAAAGTGTTTCGCCGAAAGCCGTCGGTACGAATCGGCGGCCCACCTGAACGACGATTGGATCACCGAAGTGATCCCGAAGTCGGGCCAGTGCGCGGGACAAGGCAGGCTGTGTGAGATGCGTCTCGCGTGCTGCTGCCGAGACGGATCTCAGCCGCAGTATGGCTTCAAGCGCAACCACGAGGTTCAGATCAAGGCCTCCGAGACGCATGTGTTTCCCCTGTCGAACTCGCTTGGTTGTGACCGTTTTCCCAACGCATGACAACCCGACATGGGACGTTTGAAGCCAGGCTTATGCTTCGAACCCGAGCGAGCGGGAGGCCTCGGAACTGGCATCCTTCAGAAGCGCAATATATTCCGGCTTGCGATCTTCCTGGAAACGGAAGAGAGGAAACGAGATCGACATGGCCGCGATTGGTTTTCCAAGATGATTGAAGATCGGAACGGCCATGCATCGCACGCCTGCTTCGCTTTCCTCTATCTCTTCGGCAAAGCCACGTTCACGTGTCTTCTTCAATTCTTCTGAGAAGCGACCGCGCTCGGTGATCGTATTCGGTGCGAGAGGCGTGAACTCCATCTTGGCAAGGCGGTCGCTGATCTCTTCGTCATTGCGCCATGCAAGAAGCGCTTTGCCAAGTGATGTGCTATGGAGCGGGTTGCGCAGACCAAGCGTCGATTTCATCGAGAGATTGAAGACGGAATCATATTTGTGAATGTAGACCACGCGCTGATCGCGATCATCCAGGATGCCCAGGTTGACTGCCTCGCCTGTGGCGCGTGACAACCTCCCCATGGCGGTATCGGCCACTTTCAGCATATCCGCATGCTCGTTCAAGGAGCGCGCCCCAAGGCTGAACAGCTTGAGCGTCAGGCCGTATTTCTCCGTTTCCGGATCCTGTTCGACATAGCCGAGCTCCACCATTGTCTGCAGCAGGCGATGGGCCGTGGTCTTGGACGTCATCGCTTTTTGCGCCAGATCGGCAAGGCTCGCTCGCTTGTCTTCGACGAGCGCCTCCATCACCGCAAAGACCTTCAGCACGGCGGCAACATTTTCGGTTTTGACTTGAAGATCGGACATGAGGCGCGTTTCACAAAATTTGGAATTGCATTCTGAAATTTAAAGCTCAGTCTGTCAACCGGCTGACGAGCAGGGTGTCTAGCAGAGCCTTCTTTCACAAGCCTAACCGAAAAAACAGGATTGAAAAGCGTTAAGGGATGTGATTTCTTATTTTCCGGAATGATGTTCCGAAAATTTTTTTATGCGAGGAATTGTTGCATGCACCCGCTGCTGAGGCAGAAACAGCATTTCATTCAGCGAGCGGAAGTATGCGCTCTCATCGAGCGTTTGACGCATAATCTCGTCAACATCGAAGACAGGACGGGCGAGTTCCTGCTGCGCCTTGAAGATGGCCGCGTGATCGACACGAAGGGTTGGGCAGGCTGGGAATGGACGCACGGCATCGGTCTCTACGGGCTGTTGAAGTACTGGCAGCTTACCGGCAGCAAGCAGGCGATGGATACCATCACCGGTTGGTTTGATGCGCGGCTGGCAGAAGGAACGCCAACCAAAAACATCAACACTGTAGCGCCATTCCTGACGCTCGCTCACCTGATGGAACTTTCGCCGAACCCTCACTGGAAGCCCTACCTGGAAACCTGGGCGGAGTGGGTGATGTACGAAATGCCGCGCACTCGTGAAGGCGGTTTGCAGCACATCGTCTACAACAACGTGAATGATCAGCAGATGTGGGACGACACGCTGATGATGAGCGTTCTGCCGCTCGCCAAGATCGGTCTCGTTCTCAACCGCCCGGAATTCGTAGAAGAGGCGAAGTATCAGTTTCTGATCCATACGCAGTATCTCATGGATACGCAGACAGGCCTGTGGTTCCACGGATGGACGTTTGACGGCAATCACAATTTTGCCCGTGCTCGCTGGGCGCGCGGCAATAGCTGGATCACGATCGCAATTCCGGAATTCATCGAGATGCTGGATCTGCCGGAAGGCGATTTCCTGCGCAGGCATCTGCTTTCGGTTCTCGATCGGCAGGCTGCAGCGCTCAAGGCACATCAGCACGCTTCGGGTCTCTGGCATACCCTGATCGACGATCCGGGCAGCTATCTGGAGGCTTCCGCGACGGCAGGTTTCGCCTATGGCCTGATGAAGGGCGTTCGCAAGCGCTACCTGAGTCGCGATTATCTCGAAACGGCGGAACGGGCGATGCGCGGCGTTGTGGAGAAAATCAATCCGGAAGGTGAGTTGACGCAGGTATCTTTTGGAACCGCCATGGGCAATGACCTCGATTTTTACCGCGAGATCAAGCTGACTTCGATGCCCTATGGACAGGCGATGGCCATGCTTTGCCTGACGGAACTTCTGAGAAGCCACATCTGACGTGAGAGAATACAGCGCATCCCCGGGAGAAGGGTGCGAACTGGTAAGCAAGGTGAACAAGCGGCAGAAGCCGCCGGATCGATAAATCCGAAATCTGGAGGAGGATGACATGATGGAATTAACACGTCGGCGGCTTTTGGGGGCTGTCGGGGCAGGCGTTGCGGCAAGTGCGCTTTCGGCCGTGCCTGCCAAGGCCGCAACCCGTATTCGCCACTACTGGTGGGGTAACCCGGAGCGTGACAAGCGCACGTTCGCTGTCATCGAAACCTTCCAGAAGGCGAATGCCGGTATCGAGGTGTCCGGCGAAACCATTGGTTGGGGCGACTACTGGACCAAGATGGCAACGCAGACCGCGGGCCGCAACATGGCGGACCTCGTTCAGATGGACTACCGCTATCTGTTCGAATATGTGCGCCGCGGCGCGCTGAAGCCGCTGGATGAATATGTCGGCAAGAGCCTGATGATCAAGGATTTCGATCAGGGGCCAATCGCCGGCGGCATGGTAGACGGCAAGCTCTATGCCCTGAATATCGGCTCCAACAGCCAGGTCATCGTGCACAATACGCGCGTCTTCAAGGAAGCTGGCGTGGATGTGGATCTGATCAATTGGACCTGGGATGATTTTGCCAAGGCTTGCGAACAGATCACTGCGAAGAGCGGCGGCAAGGTGAAAGGTTCAGACGACCTTTCGCTGATGATCGAGGCGTTTGAATCCTGGGTTCGTCAGAACGGCCGCGAGTTCTACGGGGCTGATGGCAAGGTTGCAGCCACTGTGGACGATGTTGCCAGCTACTGGCAGATGTGGGCGGACCTGCGCAAGAAGGATGTCGTGCGCTCCAAGGACAAGACTGTCATCCTGGACCCGCCGATCGCGGAATCCGGCGTGGCCGTTGGCGACACCGCCATGTCGCATTACTGGTCGAACCAGCTCGTCGGCATTCAGGCCGTTGCCAAGGACAAGATCGGTGCGGCCATGGTTCCGCACAAGAAGGGTGGCAAGCCCGGCCAGTTCATCAAGCCTTCCATGTTCATGTCGCTTTCTCGCGACACCAAGGATCCGGAAAGCGCGATCAAGTACATGAATGCCTGGGTCACGGATCCGGCCATCACCAAGATCCTCGGTCTCGAACGCGGCATTCCAGCCTCCAAGGCGGTGCGTGATGCTCTGGCACCGGGCTTGAACGAAACCGAAAAGCTGTCGGTCGCCTATTTCGATGCGATCCAGAGCAAGGTCGGCGCGCTTCCACTCCCGGCGCCAAAGGGTGCGGGCGAAGTGCGTGATGCCTTCATGCGCATTGGCACCAGTGTCGTGCTTGATCGTGCCAAGGTGAAGGATGCGGCGGAACAGTTTATCGCCGATGCGTCCGATATCGTGGAACGCGCCCAGTAAAGGGTTTGACCTGCAAGAGCCCCGCAACAGGTGTCGCGGGGCTCCACCTCTCCACTGAAAGCAAGTTTCATGAGACGTTTCATCGCGCGAAACGCGCCTGCCTATGCCTTTTTGACGCCTTGGCTGCTCGGCTTCTTCCTGCTGGCGCTCGGCCCTATCCTGGCATCGCTTTATCTTTCGTTCACGCGCTATGATATGGTGAACGCGCCCAGATGGGTTGGTCTCGCCAACTATGAATACATGTTCACGCGTGACCGGCGCTTCTGGAAGGCGTTGAACGTAACCTTTACCTATGTGGCGCTCGCTGTTCCGGCCCGTCTCATCATGGCGCTTGGTGTCGCCATGCTGCTGGATAAGGGGTTGCGCACAATCGGGCTCTACCGCGCCATCTTTTATCTGCCGTCGCTTCTGGGTGCCTCGATCGCGATTGCCATTCTCTGGCGCCAGCTGTTTGCCGCCGACGGCGTGGTGAATGCTGTTCTTGGCTATTTCGGCATTCAGGGCGCTGCATGGATCACCAATCCCGATACGTCGCTCTATACGCTCGTGGTGTTGGCCATGTGGCAGTTCGGCTCGCCGATGCTGATCTTCCTCGCCGGTTTGCGCGGCATTCCGAAAGATTTGTATGAGGCCGCAGAGATCGATGGAACGCCCAAATGGCGGCAGTTCACCCGCATCACGCTGCCGCTTCTGGCACCTGTCATTTTCTTCAATCTCGTTCTGCAGACAATCGAGGCCTTCAAGACCTTTTCGAGCGCCTTCATTATTTCGAACGGTACGGGCGCTCCGGCAGACAGTCTGCTGTTCTATACGGTCTACCTGTTCAATGAAGCCTTCAAGTTCTTCCGCATGGGCTATGCCTCGGCGCTGGCCTGGGTTCTGTTGATCATCATCGCGATCTTCACGGCCATTTCCTTCCTGACCTCGAAATACTGGGTGCATTATGAAAACGAGCGCGACTGACATGACCCTCGCGCACGAGATGGAGGAAGCCGCGCGCGTGGCGCATGAGTTGCGCGTGAAGCGCGATCAGCGCGCCCGCATGGGGCGTCTGCTCAAGCATCTCTTCCTGATCAGCGTCTCGATTGTGATGCTCTATCCGCTGCTCTGGCTGCTCGCCTCGTCGCTCAAGCCCGAGAATGATATCTTCGGCAGCCTTACGCTGTGGCCGACCGAATTCCAGTGGCACAACTATGTCGATGGCTGGCACGGCCTTCCGGTAAGCTTTACGACCTTCTACATCAACTCAACGATCGTGACGGTCCTGTCCGTCATCGGAAATCTGATTTCCTGCTCCTTTGCGGCCTACGCCTTTGCGCGCTTGCAGTTCACGGGACGCACGTTTCTGTTCGGCCTCATGATGATGACGCTGATGATCCCCTATCACGTCGTTCTCATTCCGCAGTATGTGCAGTTCCTCCGTCTGGGTTGGGTTGATACCTATCTGCCGCTCGTCGTGCCGCGGTTTCTGGCCTCGGATGCGTTCTTCATCTTCCTGATGGTGCAGTTTTTTCGCCAGTTGCCGCGGGAACTGGATGAGGCGGCGATGATCGATGGCTGCTCTCCCTTCAAGATCTACTGGGCGATCATCCTGCCGCTTTCCCTTCCGGCACTGGGCACGGCGGCCATCTTCTCGCTGATATGGACCTGGGAGGATTTCCTGGCTCCGCTCATCTATCTCAACGACATCAAGAGCTACACCGTGCCTTTGGCGCTGCGCCTCTTCCTCGATCAGGAAGGCCAGTCATCCTACGGGCAGATGTTTGCAATGTCTGTTCTCTCCCTGGTTCCGGTGGTGATTGCCTTCATCATGTTCCAGAAGCTGATTGTTCGTGGCATCGCCACCTCCGGAATGAAGTAAGGAATGGCTTGAAATGGCTGGATTGACACTTCGTAATGTCGGCAAGCGCTACGGTGCGTTGTCGATCATCCAGGGCCTGAACCTGGATATTCATGATGGCGAGTTTCTGGTGCTGGTTGGGCCATCCGGCTGCGGAAAGTCGACACTTCTTCGCATGATTGCCGGGCTGGAGGACATCAGCGAGGGCACGGTCGCGATCGGCAACAAGATCGTGAACGATCTGCCTGCGTCCAAGCGCGAGCTTTCGATGGTATTCCAGTCATACGCACTCTATCCGCACATGAGCGTGGCCAAGAACCTCGCTTTCGGCCTGCAGAACTTCAAGATGCCGAAGGCTGAGGTGGATCGGCGTGTCGCGGAAGCCGCACGTATTCTGCAGATCGAAAAGCTCATGGATCGCAAGCCGCGCCAGCTTTCCGGTGGTCAGAAGCAGCGCGTTGCGATTGGTCGCGCCATCGTGCGCGAACCGAAGCTTTTCCTGTTCGATGAGCCGCTGTCAAATCTCGATGCGGAGCTGCGCGTTCAAATGCGCGCCGAGCTTGCCTCTCTCTACACGCGCCTCGGCACAACGATGATCTATGTGACGCACGATCAGGTGGAAGCCATGACCATGGCCAGCCGTATCGTGGTGCTGCGCGGCGGCAAGATAGAGCAGGTAGGCACGCCGCAGGAGCTTTACGAAAAGCCGCAGAACCTTTTCGTCGCGGGCTTCATTGGCTCCCCGAAGATCAACATGCTGAAGGCCAAGGTTTCCGATAATCAGGCTGTCGTGGATGGCCTTCCCGCCTTTGCGCTGCCAGCCCTTGGCACGACCGATCAGGAACTGACGCTGTGTGTGCGCCCGGGAAGTGTCCGCATCGGATCAGGCAAAGTCACCGCCGAGGGAACTGTGAAGCTGGTGGAATATCTCGGCAACGAAACGCTCATGCACGTAACGCTCTCTTCGGGTCAGGTATTGCTGGTCAGCGACAATGGCAAGGTCGGCTATCGTACCGGAGACCCTGTCACGATTGGCTTTGACCCATTCGACCTGCATTACTTCGATGCGGCGGGGCAACGCGTCGAACCCACAGAGATTGAAGGCAGAATCCAGTGAAAATCGCTATCGTAGGATGCGGATCGCGGCACAAGATGTTCCGGGATTCCGTGATCGAGGACTACTCCGATAAACATGAAATCGTGGCTTTGTGCGATAGCAATCCGCATCGGCTGAGCGAAGCAGCCCAAGCCGCATCGGTTCCCGGCACCAACGGTGTGGCAACCTATCTGGCTGAGGATTTCGACCGTCTGATTGCCGAGCAGAGGCCGGACACGGTCGTGGTCGCAACGCCTGATTTCCTGCATTCGGATTACATCGTTCGGGCCTTCGAAGCTGGTTGCGATGTCATCTGCGAGAAGCCGCTCACCATCGATCTCTCACGCCTGAAGATTATCATCGATGCGCAGAAACGCACCGGTCGTCAGGTCAAGGTCACCTTCAATTATCGTTACTCTCCAGCCCGTACGCAGATCCGCGAGTTGATCGCTTCCGGCGCGATTGGCACCGTGACGGCCGTAGACTTCCGCTGGCATCTGGATCGCGTCCATGGTGCGGATTATTTCAGACGCTGGCACCGCCAGAAGGAGAACTCAGGCGGGCTTCTGGTTCACAAGTCCACGCACCATTTCGATCTGTTGAACTGGTGGCTGGGCACTGTTCCGACCCAAGTGTTCGCTTCAGGAAAGCGCGTCTTTTATCGTCCGGAGACAGCTATCGAATTTGGTCTTGAGGATCGCGGTCGTCGCTGTGCCGACTGTCCTGTCGCGCACAAGTGCGATTTTGAGCTGAATATGGCGGAAGACGCAGCACTCAAAAGCCTCTATTTGGATGCGGAAGCTGCCGATGGCTACTACCGCGACCTCTGTGTGTTCGACAAGGAAATCGGTATCGAGGATACGATGCAGGCGCATATCCGCTACGCATCCGGTGTTACGGCGAATTACACGCTGACCGCCTATTCGCCGTGGGAAGGTCTGGAGATCAAGTTCCAAGGCACCAAGGGCGACATCACTCATCGCCACGTCGAAGTACATGGAGTCTTCGGGGGTGAGCGCGCGCATGCTGACGAGGATGCGATCACCACGGAGCTTCATCTGGCGGGTGAGCAGCCCCGGATGCTGGAGGTGCCAAAGGCCAAGGGGCATCACGGCGGAGCTGATCCGGTGATGCTCGGCTATATCTTCGATCCTGAAGGCATGGAGCCGGACCGTTTCAATCGTGCATCCGATCATGTTGCAGGTGCCTGGTCCATCCTGACCGGCATAGCGGCAAATGCGTCGATCGAAACGGGTTCGGTCGTCGAAATCCAAGCCATGCTGCGCGCACGCGGCATTCAACTGGAGCGATAGCGATGAGGCCGCCCCTGAAATTTGCCGTCATCGGCATTGATCACAACCATATCTACGGCATGATCAATGGTCTCATAGGCGAGGGGGCGGAATTCACCGGTTGGGCCACCAGCGCTGAAACCCCGCTTTCTCAATGCCAGAGATTTGGCGAATCCTATCCTGATGTGCCGATGGTAGAGCCGGATGCCTTGCTTGACGATGCTTCCGTGCAACTGATCGTATCGGCCGCGATTAACGACCAGCGGGCAGGCATCGCCATTGCCGTCATGCAGGCGGGCAAGGACGCTTTCGTAGACAAGCCCGGCTGTACGACGCTTTCCGAACTTGAGGCAATCCGCGAGTGCGTCAACGCCACGGGCCGAAAGTGGGTTGTATGCTTCTCGGAGCGTTTGCAGGTTGAAAGCGTCACGCTGGCCGATCAACTGATCAGGGAAGGGCGCATTGGCAAAGTGGTGCAAACGGTCGGATTGGGACCGCACCGCCATAATCCATCACTCCGCGCTAACTGGTTCTGGCAAAGGTTGCGCTATGGTGGAATTCTGACCGACATCTGTGCCCATCAGTTCGATCAGTTCCTACACTTCACCGGATCGACGCAAGCTAGCGTCGTCACTGCGCATATTGGGAATGTGGCTAATCCCGACCGCCCGGACTTTCAGGATTTCGGCGAAGTCTTGCTGGAAGGCAATGGCGGTAGAGGTTACGCGCGCGTTGACTGGCTTACCCCGGATGGCCTGCCGACGTGGGGAGATGGCCGGATGACCATCCTCGGTACGCATGGCACGATCGAGCTTCGTAAATACATTGATATCGCGGGACGACCCGGCAAGGATCATGTGTTTCTGGCGGATCAGAAGGGTGTCGAGCATTTCGAAGCGACCGGCGCGGGACTGCCATTCTTCGGCAAATTCTATACCGATATCATCGAGCGAACCGAGGTTGCGATGACGCAGGCGCATGCGTTTCTTGCGACGCAACTCGCGCTTCAGGCGCAGGCAAAGGCAGAAAGTCAGCAGTAGAATGAGCAGTCGATTTCGCGTGGCAGTCATCGGAGCCGGTATCGGCAAGGCCCATGTGGTCGGATATCTGCAACTGCCAGAGGCGTTCGAGGTCGCTTGCGTTTGCGATCTCAACCTTGCCCGCGCCGAGGACGCAGCCAGCCTTGCGCCCAGGGCGCAGGCCGTCACCAGTTTTGATGCGGTGCTTGCTGATCCGTCGATCGATATTGTCGACATTTGCCTGCCCCCGGGGCTGCATGTGTCCATGTCGGTCAAGGCGCTTGAGGCGGGCAAGCATGTGGTCTGCGAAAAGCCCTTGGCCGGATCGCTTGCAGACATGCGAAAGCTCATGTTAGCAGCCGGAAATAGCACCGGTCGGCTGTTCCCGGTGTTCCAATACCGCTATGGCCGGAGCTATCTCGCAACGCATCGGCTGAAACAGGTAGGACTGCTGGGGCGTCCCTATGTGATTTCACTGGAAACCCATTGGCAGCGCGGCGCGGACTATTACGCAGAGCGCTGGCGAGGAACATGGGCGGGAGAGCTGGGCGGCGTCATCGTCAGCCACGCGTGCCATCTGCATAATCTCGCAACGCATCTGGCGGGCAATGTGTGCGAAGTCGCCGCTTTCCTGGATACGCGGGTCAACCCCATCGAAACAGAGGATTGCGCCGCCATTTCCATGCGCACCACCGAAGGCGCGATGGTCACCTCGTCGATTACGCTCGGATCTGCCGGGAACATTTCGCGCTTCAGGGCCTGCTTCGAACAGGTGACGATCACGTCAAGCGATGAGCCTTACAACGTCTGCTCGGCGCCATGGACATTTATAGCGCGTGACCCATCGCTTCAGGCTGAGGTGGATGCCATCGTGGCAGGCACGGAAGAGGTGCCACCGCGCTTCCCTGGCTTCTTCGCCGATATCCATCGTGCACTAACGGGACAGCCGGATACATACCTCCCGACCATCGCCGAAGGCTATCATTCAGCGGAGTTGATGACGGCCATCTACACTTCAGCGCGCGGAAAAACCATCGTCCAGCTCCCGCTGGCGGAAGATCATGACGATCGCGATTTCCAGCATTTGTTGACCTGAAAGGCGTGGTCAAACGGCCACGCTTGCCGAAAGTTTCTTTGCTGCCGTTTCCGAACCTGAAAAAATATCGGATTGGCACTCAGAATCCCTTGGACAAAACCGATTGCGCACCATATCACGCCGCAGCGATTTTCCTTATATTTGGGGTTTCTGATGAACCTTCAGTTCGTGTCCGCGCACTGGCCTCTCGGCGGCGGTGAGACCGGTGAACTCATTCGGCAGTTCGACTGGTCGCAGACTTCGTTGGGCCCCATTTCCGAATGGCCGCAACATTTGCGGATCAAGGTCAATTCGATCGTCAATTCTCCCATCCCGCAGGTTCTGATGTGGGGTGCGGATCATGTGATGATCTATAACGACGCCTATGTCGAAATTGCCGGGAGTTATCACCCAAGCGCTCTGGGTGCGCGGGTGCAGGATATCTGGCCGGAGATCTGGGATTGGAACCGCAAGATCCTGGAAGCCGGTTTCCGTGGCGAGGTGCAGTCTTTCCGCGATCAGGTCATGACGCTGTACCGCCATGGTGAAGCAGAAGATGTGATCTTCGATCTCTTCTACACGCCGATTTATTGCGAAGACGGCCGTGTGGACGGCGTCCTTTGCACGGTTCTTGAAAACACCGAGAAAGTCATCGCAGTTCGCGCTTTGGCAGAGAGCCGTGAGGAGTTGCGCCGGCTGACCGATGCAATGCCGATCCTCGTCGGCTTTCTCGATCGCAACCACGTCTATCGCTTTGCAAATCAGGGCTACATCGAGTGGTTCGGGCTGAACGCAGACGAGGTGGTAGGCAAACACGCCTCAGAGGTGATTGGGCAAGCTTATTACGAGGCCAGAAAGCCGCTTCTGGACCGTGCCTTGGCGGGTGAGGTTGTCATCACGGACACTGTGATCCGGCGTCCAGACGGCGAAAGCCGCACCGCAGAGGTTCGCTACATTCCGCGCTCGACGTCTGAGGGCGTGGTCGACGGTCTCTACATCCTGATTATCGACATCGAAAGCCGCAAGCAGAGCGAAATTGCACTTCGTCGCAGCAATGACAGGTTCAAGGCCGCGGTGAGCGCCGTTCATGGTGTTCTCTGGACCAACACGGCTGACGGACGAATGGTGGGTGCGCAGCCTGGCTGGTCGGCGTTGACGGGTCAGACCTTTGAAGAATACCAGGGATATGGTTGGTCCAATGCCGTTCATCCGGATGACCGGGCGGGATCGATCGCCAGCTGGCGGGAGGCTGTCGCTGAAAAGACGACGTACATCTGGGAGCATCGGGTGCGCCGTCACGATGGGGTCTATCGGACCTTCATCATCCGGGCCGTGCCCATTCTGGACGCGCAAGGCGAGATCGAGGAATGGGTTGGTGTCCATACCGACATTACCGAGCAGCGCCAGGCGGAACTCAGCCTTCAGGAGCATGCAAGCAGTCTGGAGAGGCAGATCCGCCACCGACAGCGTGCCGAAGAGCAGTTGCGGCAGCTCAACGAAAGCCTTGAGGCGCGTATTGAAACAGAGATGGCTGAACGTCGTCAGGCGGAGCGGGCGCTGCAGCAGGCGCAGAAGATGGAAGCCATTGGCCAGTTGACCGGCGGCGTCGCGCACGACTTCAACAACCTGCTGCAAGTCGTCCAAGGCAACCTCCAGCTTTTGCTGAAGGATGTTGCCGGTAACGGTCGGGCTGAACGGCGTGTCAGCAATGCGCTGGCAGGTGTCAGCCGCGGTGCAAAGCTTGCCAGCCAGCTACTGGCCTTCGGGCGGCGTCAGGCACTCGAACCGAGGGTCATCAACATCAGCCGTTTCATTGCCGGCATGGATGATCTGCTTAGACGCTCGTTGGGTGAAGCAATCGAGATCGAAGTCATAACATCTGGCGGTCTATGGAATACCTATGCTGATCCGGCGCAGGTGGAGAACGCGCTTCTGAATTTGGCCATCAATGCGCGCGACGCCATGGATGGCTCGGGCAAGCTGACAATCGAAGTTGGCAATGCAAGCCTCGACCAGGACTATGCGCGCACCCATGCGGAAGTCTCGCCCGGTCAGTATGTCATGTTGGCCGTCACAGATACCGGATCGGGCATGCCTACCGAAATCCTCGAAAAGGTCTTCGAGCCATTTTTCTCCACCAAGCCTGAAGGCAAGGGAACAGGTCTCGGACTGTCCATGGTCTACGGCTTCGTCAAGCAGTCCGGTGGACATATCAAGATCTACAGCGAGATAGGTCAGGGGACGACCGTCAAGATCTACCTTCCACGCTCCATCGCTGACGAAGATCGCGAGGTCACGATCCAGACCGGTCCCATCGTTGGCGGTACGGAGACGGTCCTTGTCGTTGAGGACGACGAAGAGGTTCGCAACACTGTCGTCGAAACTCTTGCAGATCTCGGCTACAGAGTTCTCACGGCAAAGGACGCGCAGGCGGGTCTGAATGTCGTCGAGAGCGGCCTGCCCATCGACGTCATCTTCACGGACGTCGTCATGCCCGGTCCCATGAAAAGCCGCGAGATGGCGCGACGTGCGAAGGAACGCCTACCGAACCTCGCCGTTCTCTTCACGTCCGGATACACGGAGAACTCTATCGTTCATGGCGGAATTCTGGATGCAGGCGTCGAGCTTTTGTCGAAGCCTTATTCGCGGGAGGCGCTTGCGCGACGCATTCGTCATGTGATTGCCAACCAGAAGCAGGCTGAGGTTGCCGAAACTGTTCTGCGTGATCGCACAGCGGTCGTGCCACAAGCCTTGGCAAGCGAAACAGTTGTTCTGCTGGTGGAAGACGATATGCTGATCCGGTCGAGCACAGCGGAAATGCTTGCTGATTTCGGCTATCAGGTCATCGAGGCAGCCAATGGAGCGGAAGCTCTGGCGGCTCTTTCTTCCGAACCGATCGACGTGCTTGTGACCGATGTTGGCCTCCCCGACATTGATGGCGGAAGCCTTGCGAAACGTGCGGTGGAACATAATCCGGCACTGCATGTCGTTTTCGCAACGGGCGAAACACATGCGCCTCCTGGCGCGCCGGAGCGATCCACTCTTTTGCGCAAGCCTTACCATCAGGAACAGGTCAAGATTGCGCTGGAGAAAGTACTGACGTCTCAAGCTATGTGAGAACCGGCAGCCTTTCGTCATCTGAGGGAACTGTGCCATAACAGGCGTAGTTTCCTCAGTAGCGTTTGTCTCCATGACCTCAATGCAACAACAACCGGTTGATCAGCGTCATGCGATCATATGGACCGGCGAATTTCGCGACCGTGATGTCGAGGCCCGCTATGCAGAAACTGCGCGAGCCGAAACACTCAACATTGCCCGCCTTTGCGTCATTGCGACGACAGTGGCGAGCGTATCGTTTGCCCCGATGGACCTGATGATGATCGAACCGCCGATACTCTATGAGTTCCTCGGCATTCGGTTCGGTCTTGCGATTTTGTGCGTGGCGACGCTGCTTGCCCTGGCGAAAGCCAACTCTCAGCGGGAGATCGTGTTCGCGAGTTATGCGCAAACCATCATCTTCTTCTTTTTCAATGCGCTGATCTTCAATCACCCTGCTCTGACACGGCATGGCGGGACTCTCATCCCGCTGATCGCGATTGCGCTGCCAATGTATCTGCCTGGCCGCGCTTTTCCGGTTGCTCTGGCCAGCGCCTATGCCTGGATTATCAGCCTTATGTTTTGGGGCGTGTTGCGGCCAGATCCTGAAAGCCTGCTGGATCTCTCGTCTATTTTTCTGGTGGCGACCGTCGCCTATGTCGCAGGCAATATGGCCCGTATCCAGTTGAACCGCATGCGACGCGTCGAGTTCTTGCACATGGAAGAGATGCGACGCATCAACCGCGAACTGATCGCTGCGAAGGATCGGGCCGAGGCTGGAGAAAGGATCAAGAGCGAGTTTCTCGCGGTCATGAGCCATGAAATCCGCACGCCGATGAATGGCATCCTTGGCATGATTCAGCTCTTGCTGAGCGAGAAACTCAGCGCTTCGGTGCGCAAGCGATTGAGCGTTGTCCGTCGCTCCGCGGAGGCTTTGCGTGCCATTCTGGATGACGTGCTGGATCTCTCCAGTCTGGAGCGCGGCGTGGATGTCGTTCTGCATGAACCGGTCGATCTTGGACGCCTGACCCAGGATGTTGTGGACCTCATGATGCCGCGCGCAAGGGAAAAGGCGATTGAACTGAGGCTTGTGCAGGAGACAGCCTCCATTGGCTGGGTGCTGGGTGATGCAGCGCGTCTACGGCAGATCCTCTTCAATCTGGTAGGCAATGCGGTCAAGTTCACCGAAAAGGGCTATGTCGTTATCGATATACAGCGGGATCCGGTAGGGGACCAGGTCACGATTGAAGTCAAGGATAGCGGTATCGGCATTCCCTCAGACGAAATTCCTAATCTCTTCCAGCCATTCGTGCAGGTTGATGCAACCATCAAGCGGCGCTTCGGCGGTTCGGGCCTTGGCTTGGCTATCGTGCGGCGTCTAGTAGAGACCATGAAGGGAACGATTGCGGTTCAGAGCGCGCCCGGAGAGGGGAGCGCTTTCCTCGTGAGCCTGCCACTCTTGCCAGTGGCGCCGGAACTCACCGTCGCCAATGCTGCTGGCACGGAAGATGTGGTTGGAAGGCAAAGGCTGAATATCCTCATCGTCGAGGACAATCCGGTGAACCAGGCTGTTGCCTCTGGTCTTTTGACGGCAGCGGGGCATCGCTGCGAGGTTGTCGATGGCGGTCTGTCGGCTCTCGAACGTATCCAGCAACGCTCGTTCGATGTCGTGCTTATGGATCTACAGATGCCGGGAATGGATGGTTTCGAAGCCACCCGACGTATTCGGGCGCTTGGCGGCCGGTGCACAGGCCTCCCCATCATCGCATTGACGGCCAATGCGATGCGCGAAGATATCGATCGGTCACTCGCCGCAGGGATGGACGGGCATCTTTCCAAGCCAATTGACATCGACGCTCTCTTGCATCTTCTGGCCTCTCTGCCGGAGAGAAAAAAGTCGACTGGTCTTCTGCAAAGAGGCGATGATGTATTGCTCGTCGGGGAAGTTCCCAAGACGCTGCAATTACGGCTGCGCAGACTGGATTTGCGCTTGTTCCCTGCGCGGGATTTTTCGGCTGCTCAAGCCATGTTGAAAGCCCGGTCCTTCCCAGGCGTGATTGCACTCGACGGGGCAGATGATTTGCGAGATCTCAAGCCGCTTCTGCCCGCATCAGCCTCCCTCGTCATGTTCAGGAACGAAATGCCCGTGTCACATGGCAAAGATCCTCAGCAAAGTCCGGCAATTTCGCTCAGCTTGACGATGTCTGACGAAGAGCTCGCCGCGCGTCTGCTGCGTGCATCAAGCGACGACGATTCCATTATCCTGCCCGGTGAACAAATATACTCCAACGTGAACGACCTGTTCCTGAAGCACCTGGCAGATGAGCACGACCTTCTTCAGAATGCCGACATGACTGACGTCGGATTAAGGGAGATTGCCCATCGTTTGAAAGGAAGTGCTGCGAACATGGGAGATCAGATACTTGCCGAAGCAGCAGCGCAGGCGTTGACAGCAGAACCGCAGCATCACATAGAAACGTGCTCGAAATTGCGGGACGCCGTTTATTTCAGCATATCCCGAATAAACGCAGTCAGTGCCGCAAGTCAGCGGCGGAGTATCGAGTAACGTCATGAGTACAACGGTTCTTGTGGTTGAAGATGCGCCTGAGAGCCTGGAGCTGATCTGCTCATTTCTCAAACAGAACGGCATGACAACTTTCGCAGCCCGCTCCCTGGCGGAGATGCGTCAACGTCTGCAGAGCCATCAGCCTGACATCATTCTTCTCGACGTGAACCTGCCAGATGGTGACGGCATTGAAGCTGCTCGCAAGCTCAGGCTCGGTTCTCTTTACGGGCTGATTTTCGTCACTGCGCGCGATTCCGATGACGATATTCTGGCAGGCCTGGACGCTGGCGGCGATGATTATGTTACGAAGCCGATCAATCTGAAAACGCTTCATGCGCGGATTCGAAGTGTGCTCCGACGCTCACGCGAGCCGGTGATCACGTTCGACGGGTGGATCCTCGATGTCGTTCGCCGCGAACTCTTTCGCCCGAATGGACAATTGCTGGAATTGACCGCCGGTGAGATGAATATACTGGTCGCCCTTGCCTCAAGGCCGGGTGAGCCGCTTTCGCGAGACTTTCTACTGGACGTTATTGCCAATCGCGATCCGACCTCGATTAGCGGACATACCGTCGACAACCTCATCGCCCGTTTGCGAAAGAAGATGCAGCTGGATGGCAAAGACGCACCCATTCTGACTGTACGCGGTATTGGATATGCGTTGATGGTTGGCAGGGCATAAGCATCGGTCCGACCTGAAAAGCCGAGCATTTCCGGCAAACTCCACTGCGCGTTTGCACCGATATCCACGCCGATACACTCGAAGGTCTCAAGGGATATGCCCTTCGTGTCTCGGCTTGATCCCGTCACACAATCGATGTGTCAGAGTGATCCCGAGTTTGCCGGAAATGCTCTAGTCGCCCGCCTTGCTCAAGGGGAAGCTCCGCCAATACCGATTGAATTTCCTGGAGCTGAAATAAACCGCACGCCACCCGCTTCAAATGCTTGCCGAAGTTGTGCCTCGGTCGCGCGATGAACATCGTGACGGCTGCCTTCGTAATCCCGGATCGTGCTTCGGGATACACCTGACCGATCCGCCAGATCCGTCTGCGTCCAATCCAGAAAGCCACGGGCCGCGCGACAGAGCGCAGGCGTCAATATTCTGCTGCTACCGGGTTGACCCATCTCAACAACCTGCCCATATTGGTCGACAGTGATCATATAAATCGTTTCTGCGCTGATTTCCAGAGGCTCTGCTTTGCAAGTCTGGATGGTGCGTTCTCAACCAGAAAGGTTTAAGTCCTTGGGATAACGCTCGGGCCCTACATTCTTGTACTTATTGTTCTGTTGCCATTTCTTGGCAGCCTGGCGTCGGCGTTCATTCTCAATACGACCTCTCGGGATCTACCCGTGGCGGTTGCCGCAACGGTAACCGCGTGCTGTCTCGCCCTGTGCATACTGGCTTATCCGAACGTCGTTGACGGAAACGTTCTGCGCTTCGAGGCGGAGTGGCTTCCGCAGTTCGGCCTTAATTTCACGCTGCGCATGGATGGTTTCGCCTGGATTTTCTCCACGCTGATCACCGCCATCGGTTTGCTGGTTGTTCTCTACGCCCGTTATTACATGTCGGAAGACGATCCGATCCCTCGTTTCTTCTCGTTTCTCTTGGCGTTCATGGGCGCCATGCTCGGGATTGTCGTATCCGGCAACGTAATCCTGCTCTCCGTCTTCTGGGAGCTCACAAGCATATTCTCGTTCCTGCTGATCAGCTACTGGCACCACAATGCTGCGGCACGCGATGGTGCGCGAATGGCGCTCACCATCACCGGGATCGGTGGCTTTTGCCTGCTGGTCGGAATGCTTCTCCTGGGTAATATCACCGGCACCTATGATCTCGACAAGATCCTTGCCTCCGGCGACGTGATCCGCGAACATCCACTCTATCTTCCGACGCTGATTTTCATTCTTCTCGGCGCCTTGACGAAAAGCGCGCAGTTTCCCTTTCATTTCTGGCTGCCCAATGCGATGGCGGCACCGACCCCGGTTTCGGCCTTCCTCCATTCGGCAACCATGGTAAAGGCTGGTGTGTTTTTGCTGGTGCGTCTATGGCCCGCGCTTTCCGGTACCTATGAATGGTTTTTCCTGGTCGGCCTTGCCGGAATGCTTACGCTGTTACTAGGCGCCTATTTCGCCATTTTCCAGCAGGACTTGAAGGGGCTCCTGGCCTATTCGACAATCAGCCATCTGGGGCTGATCACCACTCTGCTCAGCCTTGGCAGTCCGCTCGCGACCGTAGCCGCGATTTTCCATATGCTGAACCATGCGACCTTCAAGGCGTCGCTCTTCATGGCGGCGGGCATCATCGACCATGAAACCGGAACACGGGACATGCGCCGTCTGAGCGGCCTTTTGCGCTACCTGCCCATTACGGCAACGCTTGCCATGGTCGCCAGCGCAGCCATGGCCGGGGTGCCGCTGCTGAACGGGTTTCTCTCGAAGGAGATGTTTTTCGCAGAAGCCGTCGAAACACATGCCGATTCCTGGCTTGACCGGATTCTTCCCTACGTTGCCACGCTTGCTGGCGCGTTCAGCGTCACCTATTCGCTTCGCTTTATTCATACGGTGTTTTTCGGACCGAAGCCTGAGGGCTTGCCGAAGTCGGAGCCGCACGAGCCGCCGCACTGGATGCGGTTTCCGATCGAGTTCCTCGTTATCGTCTGCCTGATCGTCGGGATCGTTCCTTCGATTTCGATCGCACCCTTTTTGGCGACGGCGGTCATGAGCGTACTCGGCGCAAAAACGCCTGAATACAGCCTTGCGATCTGGCACGGCTTCAACATCCCTCTTCTGATGAGCGCCATCGCTCTCATCGGTGGTGTTCTGATTTATGTTGCTATTCGTCGCTACCTGGCAATGTGTGAGGATGGACCGCCCTTCATTCGCCGTCTACGCGGGCAACGAATATTCGAGCGCGTTCTTGTCGCCGTTTCCTGGCGCTGGGCGCGCTGGGCCGAGAGCAGGATTGGCACCCGCAATCTTCAGCCACAACTTCGCTGGATCGTTTTCATCGGGTTCCTTGCCGGGTTGTTACCGCTATGGTTGGCGGGTTTCGAAGCGCGCCCCTTCGTCTTCACCGGCGTCGACCCGGCATTCGCCGTGCTGTGGGCGCTGGGTGCTGGAATGTCGCTGGCCGCAGCCTATCTCGCCAAATACCACCGGCTGGCGGCACTTGTCCTGCTGGGCGGCGTCGGTCTGGTCGTTTGCGTAACCTTCGTGTGGCTCTCTGCACCTGACCTGGCGATCACCCAATTGCTGGTAGAAGTCGTGACGACAGTCCTGATCCTGTTGGGTCTGCGCTGGTTGCCGAAACGAAATGCTCTATTGGTCGATCAGATGACGATTCGCGCACGCGCACGGCGTTTCCGGGATCTGGTGCTCGCTGTTTCTTGTGGCATCGGCATGTCCTTCATCGCGTTTGCGGTCATGACGATGCCGGTGCCCGATGCGATTGCCAACTATTTCCTTGAGAATGCCTATTCTGAAGGGGGCGGGCGTAACGTCGTCAATGTCATTCTGGTCGACTTTCGCGGCTTCGACACGATGGGCGAAATTGCGGTGCTTGGTGTCGTCGCGTTGACAGTCTATGCGCTTCTGCGACGTTTCCGCCCCGCCGCCGACAGCTTTGCCGTGCCCGAGCAACAACGTATTCAGGCTCGGTTCGACGAGGAGCAGCCGGAACGTGCTCCGGGTGACACCGTACGCGACTACCTGCTCGTACCATCCGTAATCATGCAATGGATGTTCCCCGTCATCATCACATTCGCGGTTTATCTTTTCATGCGCGGACATGACATGCCGGGCGGTGGATTCTCGGCGGGGTTAACAATGTCGATCGCCTTCCTTCTTCAGTATCTCGCGGGCGGCACGCGCTGGGCGGAAGATCGCATCCGTATTCTACCGCTTCGCTGGATGGGAGTTGGTCTCCTGACTGCGATGGCAACAGGAATGGGAGCCTGGCTACTTGGCTATCCCTTCCTCACCTCGCATTTCCAGTATCTCGACCTGCCTCTTGTTGGCAAAGTACCGGCAGCGACCGCGCTCTTGTTCGATCTCGGCGTCTTCATGCTCGTTGTCGGCTCGACCGTGCTGATACTCGTGGCACTTGCGCACCAGTCGATCCGCATCAATCGCTTGCGGGCCATGGAAGCGGCCAAGGCGGAGGAAACCTGATGGAACTGATTCTATCTCTTGCCATCGGTGTGATGACGGGATGCGGCGTCTGGCTGATCCTGCGTCCACGCACATATCAGGTGATCGTCGGGCTTTCGCTTCTGTCCTATGCTGTAAATCTGTTTATTTTCGGCGTCGGCGGAGTGAAGAGCAACATGCCTCCGATTCTGTCGGACGATGTTCTGCCTGCCACCCTTTCCGATCCGGTTCCGCAGGCATTGGTGCTGACGGCTATCGTCATCGGTTTCGCAACGACAGCTTTGTTTCTCGTTGTCCTTCTCGCATCGCGCGGGCTGACCGGTAACGACCATGTCGATGGACGCGAGGAACAGCGATGATCCAGTGGTCGCATCATCTGATCATCGCACCCATTCTAGTGCCTCTCCTCGCAAGCGCACTGCTGCTCTTTCTGGACGAGCGTCAACGCGTTGCCAAGGCAATGATCAGCGTCATCTCGACGCTGCTTCTGGTCCTCATTGCTTTCATCCTGTTGAAGATCGAAAGCGGACCGAACGACTTTGGCGGCGTTTATCTGCTCGGGAACTGGGCTGCGCCATTTGGCATCGTCCTAGTGCTGGATGGGCTTTCCGCACTCATGCTTTTCCTGGCGGCTCTACTCGGAATTGCGGCGCTGGTCTTCTCGCTTGCACGCTGGCATGCCAAAGGCGCGCATTTTCACAGCATGTTCCAGCTCTTGCTTGCGGGCCTGAACGGCGCCTTTCTAACCGGTGACCTGTTCAATCTCTTCGTCTTCTTCGAAGTCATGCTGGCTGCGTCCTACGGGCTCATGCTCCACGGATCCGGTCCGCTTCGCGTCAAGGCAGGCATGCACTACATTGCGGTCAATCTGGTCGCCGCGCTGTTCTTCCTCATTGGTGTCAGCCTGATCTACGGAACGGCTGGAACACTGAACATGGCGGATCTGGCCGCCCGCCTTCCTCAGATCGAGCCGGATCGGCTCATGCTGTTGCAGGCAGGGGCGGGCGTACTTGGCGTGGCGTTCCTGATCAAGGCGGGTATGTGGCCGCTCTGCTTCTGGCTGCCAACGGCCTACAGTGCCGCCTCGGCGCCCGTTGCCGGAATCTTCGCCATTCTCAGCAAGCTCGGCATTTATGTCATTCTTCGGCTCACCATGCTGCTGTTTGGCGATGGGCCGCTGGATGGATTTGGCGCCAACGCGCTGTTGCTGGGTGGCATGGTCACCTTGATCTACGGCATTATCGGGGTGCTCGCCTCCCAGGCTCTTGGTCGTCTGGCCGGGTACTCGGTACTCGTGTCGTCCGGTACGCTCTTGATGGTTCTCGGCATCAATGATGGGGTCGTTTCATCCGGAGCCTTGTTGTATCTGGTCAGTTCGACATTCACCATCAGTGCGTTTTTCATGCTGATCGAGCTTGTGGAACGAGGGCAGGATGCGGGCGCAAACGTTCTCGCCGTCACGATGGAAGCCTATGGCGAGGGTGACGAGGACGGGATCGACGAAGCCGAAGGCGTGACTATGCCTGGAACCATGGCTATTCTCGGTCTTTGCTTTGCCGCCTGTGGCATATTGCTTGCCGGACTGCCGCCCCTCTCGGGGTTCATCGCAAAATTCGCAATGCTCTCAGCCATGCTTGGTGCCGGTGCAATTGGGGTGCCGCCTACCGCTGCGGTATGGACCCTGATCGTTCTCGTTATCCTGTCCGGCGTTGCATCGCTGATCGCCATGACACGCGTCGGTATCCGGACGTTCTGGGGCTCGCTTGAAGGAACGGTGCCACGGGTCCTGGTCATCGAATTGACGCCTGTCATGTTCCTGCTGGCGCTGACATTGCTGCTGACCGTATGGGCGGGGCCTGCGATGCAGTACATGGATACGACCATCCGCACACTGGGCAACCCTGCCAACTACATTGAGGCCGTCCAGAAGGCGTATCGGGTTCCGGGATATCAAGGCGCACCGACAAAGGTGGGAGACCCCTGATGCTTCCGTTCCCGATCTTGACCTTCTGTTTGATGATCATGTGGATGCTACTCAACGGCTTCACGCTTGGTCACCTAATCCTCGGCTCTTTGGTCGGATTCGTTGCTGGCTGGGCGCTCGCATCCTTGCGTCCGGAGAAGCCTCGTCTCAAAAAATGGTATCTTTTGCCGAAACTGGCCGCGATCGTGATTGTAGATATCATCCGCTCCAATTTCTCCGTGGCGCGATTGATTGTCATGGGACAGAAAAGGCCCGATTCCTCCGGGTTTATCCTTTTGCCCGTCCAAACGGAGAATCCCTTTGCGCTCGCAGTTCTTGCTGTAATTCTGACATCCACGCCCGGATCTGCCTGGCTGGAATATGACTCGCGCAACAAGACAGTGCTTTTGCATGTGCTTGATCTCATTGATCGAGACGAGTGGGTTGCGATGATCAAAAACCGGTACGAAGTGCTGTTGCTGGAGATTTTCGAATGAGTGCAATCATTCTGCTGACAGCCGTTTCTTTGGCTCAATTCATATTCGCACTCGCGATGGTCATCGCCTCCGTTCGGATGTTGCGCGGACCGCGTGCTCAGGATCGGATTATCGCTCTGGACACGCTATACATCAACGCAATGCTGCTGCTTGTCACATTCGGGATTGGTACTGGAAGAACGGTCTATTTTGAGGCAGCCCTCGTGATCGGCATGCTGGGCTTTGTTGCAACGGTTGCTCTTGCCAAGTTTCTGATGAGAGGGGAGGTCATTGAATGATACAGCCAATTTCCGATTTCCCGGTGTGGGCCGCAATCGCGGTTGCTTTTTTCCTCTTGTTGGGTGCGGCACTCACACTCATCGGTACGATCGGACTTCTTCGTTTGCCGAGTTTTTACGAGAGGCTACATGCGCCGACCCTCGGGACGAGTTGGGGCGTCGGCGGTACGATGGTTGCTTCCATGATCTTTTTCACCGTGGGTGCGGAGCGGTTTGTCATCCACGAAATTCTGATCGGAATTTTTGTCACGGTAACAACGCCGATAACTTTCATGCTTTTGGCAAGGGCTGCGCTTCACCGCGATAGAGCGGAAGGCGATCAGCAGGTTCCACACAAAATGGACATCAGCCGCGCAACGGAGGCTGAATAGCGTCATCCCCATGCGCCACGAAGTTAATATTGGATTTATCTGATATATACCTGAATATTGGTAATTGTGGGATATGCTGCTGCGCAGTATAGTCGCAACCACTGTTCGAAGCAAAGTGAAGAATTTAACGTTCGTACATCCTGCCGATGCATGTATTCACTGACGTAACCGTTCAGAGAAGCAAAGAAAATTTGAAGCATCCACTCGGGCCGCATCAATCGCGGCCCTTTTCTTTTCCTGCACTACTTCAAACCTGTGTCCGATGTGATGACGGCCCATTGTGCCATCTCGCCAAGTGTCGGTGCGCAAGAGGATGACCCTTCAATAGATGCATGCGCCGGTGGCGGTTCCTCGCCCTTGCAAAACATGCTGACCAGAACATCCAGTATTCGCGCCACGCGTGCATCCGCGATTGAATAGTAGATCTGACGTGATTCGCGTCGCGTCTGGACCACGCCAGCTTGGCGCAACTCTGCCAGTTGCTGGGAGAGGCCTGGCTGCTTGAAACCAAGCCCTTCCTGTATTTCGCCGACTGAGACTTCGCGTCCCGACAGGAAGCAGAGCAGCATCAGTCTGCTTGAGGTTGAAAACAGGCGAATGAATTCAGCCGCTTCGCCCGATGCTTCTATCATTTGCTCGAGTGGGAGAGTCGTTTTCCTCATTTTGAGCGCTCCCTGAAGTACCAGATATCTCCGTGTGGGACAGCAGATGCGTCGTCAAGCGAAGCAGCGGCAGGTTCCATGAGCTTGTCGCCAACTTTCCAGCCTTCAGGGGTGAGCGCCTGTTCCCGGTCTGATGTCTGCAAGGCCTCAACTAAGCGCAGAAGCTCCGCAACAGAGCGCCCCACTGTCATCGGATACCATACAATGGCGCGGATTATGCCGGATGCATCAATAACGTAGGTTGCGCGGACAGTGGCGCTTCCGGAGGAATGCCGGTCCAGCATGCCGTAGGCGCGTGCAATGGCCATGCCGGAATCTTCGATCAGCGGGAAATCAACTCTGACGCCGAAGCGCGTCTCTATATCCTGCAGCCAGGCGAGATGAGCATAGAGGCTGTCGACCGAGAGCCCCAGAAGGGCGCATTTCAAGCGTTCGAATTCGGGGGCCGCCTTTGCGAAGGCTATGAACTCGCTTGTGCAGACCGACGTAAAATCGGCTGGATGCGAGAAGAGAAGCAGCCAGCGCCCTCGGTAATCTGACAGCTTCACGAGGCCGCGGGTTGAGCGCGCTGTAAATTCTGGAGCGGGATCATGGATGCGCAGAGCAACTGCTCGTTCCACGGTGCAATCTTCTGACAAGCGAATCTCCTGTTTTGCCGAGAAAACATATCGCGGCAGGCGCCAAACCCAAAACCAAACATACATAGTTGCATAGTTACCGTAAATATGTATTATTGGCGTAAACGGAGATTGTCGCCATGTTGGATGCGCCGCTGGAATTTGCCTCGAAGATCGTTGCTTCAGCTCTGGAAGAGCCTTCCTCTAGACCGCTAGTGAGATCGTTCTTTGACCCTGCAACATATACGGTTACGCATGTCGTGCGCGACCCTCGCTCAAGCGCGTGTGCCATCATTGATAGCGTTCTCGATTACGATCCTGCCTCAGGTCGGACGATGAATGCCTCTGCACGAGAAGTGATTGATTACGTAAAATCCGAAAGTCTCGAGGTTCAATGGCTTCTTGAAACGCATGCGCATGCCGACCACCTGTCTGCTGCCCCGCTTCTGCAGAAGGAGCTTGGTGGGCAGCTTGCTATCGGCCGCGAAATCATTCGTGTCCAGGAAGTCTTCGGCAAGATCTTCAATGCGGGTACGGAGTTTCAGCGCGACGGCAGCCAGTTCGACCAACTGTTTCAGGATGGCGATCGATTCAAGATCGGCTCACTCGATGCGACTGTTCTTCATGTTCCAGGACATACGCCCGCATGTCTTGCCTATGTGATCGGCGATGCCGTTTTTCCCGGCGATACCTTGTTCATGCCGGACTATGGTACGGCGCGTTGTGATTTCCCCGGCGGCGATGCCCGCACCCTGTATCGCTCTATCACGCGGTTGATGCAGTTACCCGGTTCTACGCGCATGTTCCTATGCCATGACTACAAGGCGCCGGGTCGAGACAACTATGCGTGGGAAACTACGGTCGCGGAGCAACGTCAAGGTAATATTCATGTCCATGACGGGGTTAGCGAAGACGAATTTGTAAAAATGCGGACGGAGCGGGACGCTACACTTGCGATGCCGAAGCTCATCCTGCCGTCGGTGCAAGTCAACATGCGGGCGGGCAAGTTGCCTGCGGCGGAAGACAATGGCGTGCAGTACCTGAAAATCCCGATCAATACGCTTTGAGGGCGGCAGCAAGCGATGTCTTATAGTTCATTCCTCTTGCCCTTGGCCGGCGGTCTGCTGATCGGTTTGTCGGCGGCGATTTATCTGCTGCTAAATGGCCGCATCGCCGGGATTTCCGGTCTTGCCGCGTCCGCCTTTGGATTGACGGGCTCAGGCATCAGTTGGCTCGGCGTCGGCTTTCTGGGCGGCATCCTGGCAGGGGCTGCATTTGCGGCCTCATTCCTTCGGTTCCCAATCATCGAAGTGTCTTCGTCGCCGCTTCTTCTGGTCGCGGGCGGTCTCATCGTTGGCTTCGGCACACGGCTCGGCTCCGGTTGTACCAGCGGTCACGGTGTGTGTGGTCTGGCGCGCCTGTCTCCGCGCTCCATCGTCGCGACGGTGGTTTTCATGTCGGTTGCCGCTGTCACCGTCCTGATCATGCGTCACTTTCCGGGGGTAAGCTCATGAATGCTCGGGTTATCGTCGCAGTCGTTGCGGGTATCCTTTTCGGAATCGGCCTGGTTATCTCGGATATGATCAATCCGGCGCGTGTCCTTGCCTTTCTCGATGTTGCCGGTGATTGGGATCCGTCTCTCGCTTTCGTCATGGGAGGTGCCTTGATTCCGTCGGCGATCGCGTATCGCATCAAGGCTCGCCGCCAAATCCCCGTGTTCGATACTTCATTTCATGTTCCTAAGAATCGAAATCCGGACCGTAAGTTGATCGCGGGCTCTGCCCTTTTCGGACTGGGCTGGGGTCTCGTGGGCTTGTGCCCAGGGCCGGCTTTCGCCGGTCTTGCTCTTGGCAGATGGGAAATCGTTCTGTTCGTCGCCGCGATGATCGGTGGTATGGCGATCCATCGCCTGTTCCAGAACCGTTTTGCTTAGGTCAGGGAGCTTTCACCATGGTTCTTGATCCGATGCAATACGGGCTCGGCGGGCTCTCAGGCGTACTGGTTGGCTTTACCCTTGGTCTCTTCGGGGGCGGGGGGTCGATCCTTGCGGTTCCACTTATGGTTTATCTGGTTGGGGTCCCAAATGCGCACATGGCAATCGGTACCAGCGCCTTTGCCGTCTCTGCGAATGCGTTCACAAACTTGTTGGGCCACGCACGCGCCGGTCATGTGAAATGGCGTTGCGCCGGTGTGTACAGCGTGGCCGGTATTCTGGGAGCCTTGATCGGCTCTAGTATCGGCAAGCTGGTCGATGGTCAAAAGCTGCTGATGCTATTCGCTTTCCTGATGATTTTCGTGGGTGTTCTCATGTTCCGGAAACGGGGATCGGAAGGGAACCCGGGTGCCCAATGTTCGAGAGAGAACGTTTCCAAAGTCGCCGGTTTTGGCGGAATGACGGGAATTTTCTCCGGTTTCTTCGGCATCGGCGGAGGCTTTTTGATTGTCCCGGGGCTTATTGCTTCCACGGGCATGCCTATTCTGTTCGCAATTGGTTCTTCCCTTGTGGCTGTCACGGCCTTCGGACTCACGACCGCGCTGAATTATGCGATTTCGGGTTATGTGGATTGGGCGCTTGCAGGAATTTTCATTGCGGGCGGCATCTCGGGCGGGCTAGCGGGTGGGGTCGTTGCCGATCATCTGTCTACAAAAAAGGGAACTCTGAATACCCTCTTTGCCGGATTGATTTTCGCCGTTGCTCTTTACATGCTTTATCGTGGCTTCTGGGAGATTCTTGCATGATACCCTTCCAGGTTGAACTATAAGGTCTTTGATTCTCTGGCTTGAAATGTTCCGGAATCTGTCGGTATGCTTTAGCGAGCGGTGGGCCTTGAGCACGCTTGGTTCACCCGACCTCCCCAGAGAAGGAACAACAAGATGACCTATTCGAACCGCCTGCGCGCTTCTGCGATGGCGCTTGGTATTGTCATGGCCGGCACTTTTGGTGCGGCCGCACAGGCCAAGACCCTGACCATTTCATGGTGGGGCTATAACGGCGACAAGCTGAACGCCAACATCATCGAGCCGTTCAAGAAGATCTGCGGCTGCGACATCGTCTTCGAGACGGGCAACAACGCTGATCGCCTCAACAAGCTGAAGCTTCGCGATGGAAAGGGCGTTGATGTCATTTACCTGACCGACAGTTTCTCGCAGATTGGGATCGCCGAAGGCCTCTTCCAGAAGGTTGATCCGGCGAAGCTGCCGAACCTGGCCGATCTCTATGACATCGCCAAGAACCCGCAAGGCGGTTACGGCCCAGCCTATACCATTGGTCGTGTTGGCATCGTCTACGATAGTGCCAAGGTCAATCCTCCGATTACCTCTTGGAACGATCTGTGGCGCGCCGATCTGAAGGGTGCCGTCACGCTTCCGGGCATCACGACGACGGCTGGTCCGATGGTGGTTCTGCAGGCTGGCAAAAATGCCAAGGTTGATGCTTTCAGCGATGCGGACAAGGCTTTCGAATCCATCGGCAAGCTGAAGGCCAACGTTGCGAAGAACTACAATACCGGATCCGAAATGGTGAACCTCGTTTCCACGGGTGAAGCCAAGGTTGCGGTGACGCAGGACTTCACGCTGGCCTCGCTGAAGGCTGCGGTCCCGACCATGACCTGGGCGCAGCTCTCGGACGGTGATATCGCGACGCTGAACACCGTCAACATTCCAAAGGGCGCGGAGAATGTCGAACTGGCCTATCAGTTCATCAACTTCATTCTCTCCAAGGAAATCCAGCAGATCGAGGCAGAGCAGGGCGTTGACGCGCCGGTGTCTACCAAGGTGCAACTGACGCCGGAACAGGCCAAGATCTGGACCTATGGCGCAGACATGATCTCCAAGCTGAACCGTTTGGACTATGTGAAGCTGAATCAGGCGAAAACCGACTGGATTGATCGCTGGAACGAAATCTTCAGCAAGTAAGTGCGGATATTTGATGATATTTGCGTCGGCCCGGTATTTTGCCGGGCCGACGCACTTGATTGCATTGCAACATTTGGGCATTCTTGCGCTCTAGATGCGGTATGTGCCGCGAAAATTCTCCATTGAAATCTGGAAATCGCTTCCGATGAATGCTTGCGGACAGGTGGCTTCGAAACAAGATGGTTAAACGTTTAAGCCCCTGGCTTTTGGCGGGTCCCGCGACATTGCTGGTCCTGATCTTCCTGATCTTTCCTGTCGGTTCTACGCTTTTTGCAACATTGACGGATGCCAAGGGTTGGCTTGCCCCCTACATGGCGTTCTTCAACAGCAGCCTGCGACGCACGGTCCTGATGCGGACGATCGAGATTTCGCTGATTACGACGGTTATCTCCGTCGTTCTAGGTTTTATCGCCGCCTATGTGGTCGCGCATATGCCGGGGCGCCTGAAGAGCATCATGATCATCGCCGCCGTCTTCCCGCTGTTGACGGGCGTTGTTGTCCGTTCATTCGCGTGGTTGATCCTGCTCGGAAAGAACGGAATCTTGAATTCTGCGCTTCTTTCGCTGGGCCTGATCGCAGAGCCATTTTCCATGCTCTACACCAAGGGCGCTGTCATTGCGGCCATGGTCTATCTGTTCGTACCGTTGATGATCCTGACCCTTGCGGGCGTCCTGGAAGGTATCCCCAAGGATGTGGTTGAGGCCGCGTCTTCGCTTGGCGCCAAGCCGTTTGCGGTGTTCCGCCAAGTCATCCTGCCGCTTGCCATGCCGGGCCTCATCATCGGCGCCGTGCTCGTTTTCACAGGAAGCTTTACCTCCTATGCCACTCCGCAACTCCTGGGCGGCGAGCGACAAATGATGATGGGTACCTTCCTCTATCAGCGGGCAATGGTGACGTTTGACTGGACTGGTGCCTCAACGGTTGCCGCCATCATGGTTGTCGTGACGATTGCCATCGTTGTCCTGATGACGCGGCTTGCGCGCCGCATGAACCCCATGGCAGCATGATCATGCAGACAAAGCTTCATCCCGCGCTGATCGCGATTGCGTCTCTCATCTTCCTGATTTTGATCGCGCCCTTGTTCATCATCCTGGGCGCCGCTGTCAGCGATACGCCTTTCCTGACCTTTCCCCCGCAGGGTTTCACGCTGAAGTGGTTCAGCAATATCTTCCAGATCGAGGCGTTCCGCACCACCGCCATCACCAGCCTCCAGATCGCGTTTCTCGGAACATTTCTGGCGCTGCTCATCGGTATTCCTGCGGCCTATGCATTGAACAGGTTCAAGATCCGCCTGCCATCCTGGCTTTCCAACGTCTTCGTCCTGCCAATTCTTGTCCCGGAGATTGTGCTTGGCTTCTCTCTGATGAAGAACATCACGATCGGTCTGCAATTGCCGGTCTATACCACGCTGCTGCTGGGGCATACGCTTCTGGTGCTCCCCTATGCGGTGCGTGTGGTGGGCGCAAGCCTTGCGTCTTTTGATTTCTCCATTGAGGAGGCCGCGATCAGCTTGGGGTGCCCGCCGCTGAAAACCTTCCTCACTGTTGTGCTACCCAACATCAGCGCCGGGGTGGTCGCCGCGTTTATTCTCGCCTTCATCACGTCGATCAACGATGTTTCGATTTCGCTGTTTCTCACCGGTCCAGGTGTCTCCACGCTGCCGATCCAGATTCTTGCGCATATGGAACAGTTCTTCGACCCCACCATCGCCTCGGTTTCGGTTCTGCTGATGCTGCTGACTGTTGGCGTCATGGCCATTGTAGAAGCCACCCTTGGCCTTACCTTCCTGACAAAGTGAATCGCTGTGACCGTATCTCTGACGCTCGAAAATGTTTCCGCCCACTACGGCTCCACGCAGGTGCTGAAGGATCTCACGCTTGCGGTGGCTGCAGGTGAACTCGTGTCTCTTCTGGGCGCCAGCGGATGCGGCAAGACCACGACATTGCGGCTTGTGGCTGGGTTTCTCCAACCAAGTAGTGGGACGATTCGCCTCGGCGACCGGGATCTCACACGCCTTCCCGCGCATCAGCGCGATATCGGTCTGGTGTTTCAAAATTACGCCCTGTTCCCGCATCTTTCTGTGCGCGATAACGTTGCCTTCGGCTTGAAGCAGCGGGGAGCTGACGCGGCGGAGCGGAAAAAGCGCGCAGACCGCATGCTGGAGCGCGTCGGTCTTTCAAGCTTCGCAGACCGCATGCCTGCGGCCTTGTCCGGCGGTCAGAAGCAGCGCGTCGCGCTGGCTCGTGCTCTCGTCATCGAGCCGCCTCTGCTGATGTTCGATGAGCCACTCTCCAACCTGGACGCCAAGTTGCGCGTCGACATGCGGGTCGAGATCCGCCGCCTGCAACGGGCAAACGGCACGACCTCGCTTTATGTCACGCATGATCAGGAAGAGGCCTTTTCGATTTCCGACCGTGTTGCGATCATGAATGCTGGCCGCATCATGCAGCTTGATACGCCAGAAGTGCTATACCAGCGGCCTGCCAATAGTTTCGTCGCGCGGTTCGTCGGGTTTGAAAACCTGATTGACATGACCGTCGTTGAGCGTCTCGGCGAAACGGTCACGGCCCGTACCAAGGACGGCGCACTGCTTCAGCTTTCCCAGGAACGTCTCGGTGCAATACCGGATCGCTTCATTCTGGCTGCACGACCGGATGGTCTGGCCGTTACGCGAGACGGGAACGGAATTCCGGTAACCCTCGGAATCCGCACCTATCTTGGCCGCGCCTATCAGTACCAGTGCGCAGCCGAGGGGCAGAGCTATCTCGGTAATGGCTCTCTCAGCGAACCGCTGGAGACGGGGGATCGCGCCGTTCTCTCTCCAGTGCCGGAGCAGTGCTGCATTCTACCCGCTGACGGGTGACCTTCAATCAGCCGGTCAGAAGACGACCGGCTGCACCTGTCCTGTCTGAACGTTGACGAGCCCTTGCGGAGCGTAATTGCTTGGCGCAACGAGTACCCAGCGCCAAGGTGCACAAGTCAGTGTCGCAAAGGCGAGTCGCTCCGGAAAGCCGGGAAACCAGCGCGGGCTGAAGGTCGGCTCATACATCCAGTCGATTTTTTCGCCTTCCGCATAAAGCGTCTGCATCTCCTCATGCAATTCTTCTGGCGGGCGGCACGTCATCAGTCCCGCTACTTCGTAGCGAACAGTCGCGACCACCTCTCCGCCTCTGACAAGCGCCCAACCACCGTCGTTGGCGGCAATGGCGTTCACGGCCTTCGCCATGGCTTCATCGGAAGAGCCGACGCACCAGATATTGTGCTTGTCATGTGCCATGGAGCAGGCAAGAGCCGTATTCGGCGTGCGCGGTCCGCAACCGATCCAGAACATTTTTGAGACGGCGCCCTTACCCGAAAAGCGATCAATCACCGAAAACTTGGTAATGTTGCGCGCTTCATCCCGCTGGACCTGCCCATCCACGACCGGCAGCTCGAATGTCAGAAAATCGTCATCCCAATGAAACGGGCGAAGGACCGCGGCCTTCATGGTTTCTCGACCCGGCTCAGCCTGGATGGCGAAATCCGCAGCGGTGAGGTCGCGTCCAATATTGATTGTCTTCGTTGCCCATTCCGGCCAGTCAATCCTGGGAACATCGAGCAGATAGCTCTTGCCCTCGGATACGTGCTGCCCATCTGCCCAGACTTTTGCGATCTCCAGCCGCTGTACATCAGACAAGAGGACGATGTCAGCGTAACGTCCCGGCGCGATCGATCCGACCCAGGGTGTGAGGCGCATATGACGGGCAGGATTGATGGTGGCGCACTGGATGGCGATCTCTGGTGCAAGTCCCGACTCGATGGCGAGACGGACGTTATAGTCGGTCGCGCCCATTTTCAGTGTGTCGGATGCGCTGCGATCGTCCGTGGTGAAGGCGATCTGCGACCAGTCCTGGAGGCCCTTTTGCAGGAGACCCTTGATGACATCCGGCAGGCTGTGAGGACGCAATTCCATGAACAGTCCATGGGTGAGTTTGTCCCAGAACTCTTCGAACGTCCAAGCTTCGTGATCTGACGAAAGTCCGGCGGCAGCAAAGGCGTTGATGGTCGGAAGATCGCGAATGCCTGCGGCATGTCCTTCCACGACGCCGCGCTGCTCGAATGTGGCGCGGATCATCCCCCAAAGTCGGTCATAGGAGGGGTTGTCGCGATTCCAGACGGCGGGCCAGTCCATGACCTCGTCAAGACCGGCAACCATGAGGCTCTCCTTGAGAAAGGCCTTCTGCTCGTCATAACCAAGAAAGCCGCCACCATGCTCGTAGCCTGTCGGCGGTACGGCAGAGCCGGGCAGTGGGAAGATTTTGAGCGGCGATCCGGCCTCGCGTGCCTTCAGCCAGAATTCCAGCGTCTTCGCGCCATTCACATTGGAAAACTCGTGGCTCGCCTCGCAAGTCCAGGTGTTGCCACGGGGGAGCACAAGTGCTGCCTCGTATTCCGGTGTCAGATGCGAGCTTTCGATATGCTTGTGGACCTCGCCCAGACCAGGGATTGCTGCCAGATCCGGTTCATGGACGCGCCTTTCGACCTGGCCCGTATAGCTTCCTGCCGGACCGACATAGGCGATGCGGCGCCCTTTGATGACAATCTCCTGATCCATGCTCCAGGTGCGCGTCGCCACATCCAAAAGACGACCCACCCGCAAGGCGGTATCTGCGGGTTGCTTGCCCAGTGCAACGAGCGTCAACTCCTGACGGATGGCCACCTCTGCCGCTGAACTCGGGTTGATGTCCAAGGAGTGGCGGTGGGACGTGCTGGTCATCGGGGAACTCCCTCGCTGGATGCGAGTACTGAAGGAAACTAAATCAGTTCAATGGAATAGATGCTTCACCGAATAGCGGCAACTGTCAAATTAGCCAGTGGATTTCATAGCGCGACGGCTTCTTTTCCGTCTTCTTCGATGCGGCGGATAATCGGATAGACAACCTGACCGTCCTCTTCCCCGCGGGGAAAGTGTCCATCCCGGTGTCGCTTTTCGGCCTCCTTGTAGCCCGCGGGGGAAACGCCAATATAGTGCTTGAACATGCGGGAGAAGTAATAGCTATCGAGATAGCCCACCATTTCCGCCGTCTGCTTCACTGAACGGCCTGCTGCCAGCAGGCCCATCGCGCGCTCCATCCTTTTGAATTCCTGATATTTTGTCGGCGTCAGACCCACCTGTCGTCTGAAAATGCGGCGGAAGTAATCCACATTATAGGGGATGGACGCCAGGACGAGGTCCACGATCTCGTTGTTGAGCGGTTCGGCAGCGATGCGGCTGGCAGCGACCATGACCGCAAGTGACAGAGCATCGGGATTGTCGACGGTCGCTTCCACCTGCTGACGCCACCCCAGGAACGCCGCCTCGATATAGGCAATCAGGAACACCATGAACATGTGATGCTGGGCAAGCGTTGTGGATGACAAGGGTGCGGTCTCTCGATAATGCCTGACGAGTGGTTCCAGCATGTCCCAGCGGGGCAGATGCACCGCGCGCCGCAGTTCCATCTGCTGAATCATGTCCATCCGACCGAATACATCCAGCGTGAAGTGCTGTGCAGCACCCGTATAAAGTTCGGACGATGTGGACCGGCCGATAAAACGGGTGTTGGCATCGATCAGCAGAGCCATTCCCGGCCGTATTTCGATAACCTCATCTCCAATAGCATAGGTCGCTGATCCTGTAAGACATATGATAAGATCGTGAACGCTATTCGATTTGTCGATCATCCAGCTGGGTGAGTGCAACATCTTGATCGTAGAACGGGTTAGCTTCAGAGTCAGGGCATGAACCGGAATTGCGCCCAAAGGCCCATGTTCGTTTTTATCCATCTTTTTGTCCTGAAGCCTCTATTCTCTTCAACTCGTATGACAAGGATATTACGCCCAACTGATGGAGTTGCATAGCTCTATCGCCTGTTCAATGGGAGGAGCGGGTCAAGATCGTACCAATCAGGGGAATTTTCGCTGAGGGGATAGGATTTTACCGACGACTTTAGATGCAGATTTCAGACTATAAGATTATTCATCGTCCGGCTAACTGCGTAAGCGCCTTCAGACCCATTTCTGATGCTGGTCCGGTGCAGCAAATGCCGAATGCCGGCTACCTAGACCTGTATGACATGTTCTTCGGCCGCAGGAAATGCGGAGGTTGGGCATGAGCGGGGATAGCCGTTTCCTGGGGTTGGTCTACCTGGCGCCCTACATCATCGGGTTGATGGTATTTACGGCACTGCCATTTGCAGCGTCGTTCTATCTCAGCTTCACCGATTACAACCTGATGAGCGCTCCGGTCTTTACCGGTCTCGAGAACTACGTGAAGCTGTTTACCAGCGATCGCACATTCCGTAAGTCGTTGTGGGTTACGCTGGTTTATGTGTTCACGACGGTTCCGCTGAAGCTGGCCTTCGCACTCTTCATAGCGGTCATTCTGAATTACAAGCTGAAGTTCATCAACTTCTTCCGGACCGCCTTCTACGTACCTTCCATTCTCGGTGGATCGATCGCCATTGCGGTCATGTGGCGCTATCTGTTTGCGGATGTCGGCATCGTGAACATGGGCCTGGCTGCCATCGGCTTCGAGCCGGTCAACTGGTTCGGCGACCCGACCAATGCGCTGTTCACCATCACGCTTCTGCGGCTTTGGCAGTTCGGCTCGGCCATGGTGATCTTCCTCGCGGCTTTGCAGAGCATCGATAAGTCTCTCTATGAGGCAGCCTCCATTGACGGCGCGGGCAAATTCGCCACCTTCTGGCACATCACCATGCCGCTGATCACGCCGGTCATCTTCTTCAACCTGATCATGCAGATGGTTCAGGCCTTCCAGGAGTTCAACGGGCCTTACATCATCACGCAGGGCGGTCCGCTGAAGTCCACCTACCTCCTGCCTCTGTACATTTATGAGGAGGCCTTCAAGCGGTTCGATATGGGCTATGCCTCCGCAATTGCCTGGGTTCTCTTTGCCATCATCATGGTCCTGACCGTCATCGCCTTCTGGTCTTCGCGCCATTGGGTCTACTACGCCGGCGACAAGAGGAGCTGATCCCGTGACAGATCACGCACTTTCCACACCACTCTCCGTTGATCGCGAAGCGGAACAGATCTTGAAGGCGCAGCGCCGCCGCCAGATCATCAGTGCTACTCTTCGCTATGGCGTGCTGTTTTCCGTTGGTCTGGTCATGCTCTATCCGCTGATCTGGCTGATTGGGGCGTCGTTCAAACCCAACTCGGAAATCTTTGCGGGCGCAGGCTTCATTCCGCACGAGGGTACGGTGGCCGGTTACGTCAACGGTTGGCAAACCTCGACGCCCTACACGTTCGGTCGCTTTTTCTGGAACACGTTCCTGATCGTCATTCCGAAGATCATCGGCACGGCCATCTCCTGCACCGCCGTGGCCTACGGTTTCGCCCGCTTTGATTTTCCGGGCAAGAAGATCCTGTTCGCTTCCCTGATCGCGACGCTGCTCTTGCCAAACGTCGTGACCCGCATTCCGCAGTATCTCCTGTTCCGGGATCTGGGTTGGCTCGACAGCTTCCTGCCGCTCTGGGTTCCGTCTGCGTTTGCGGGGGATGCATTCTTCGTCTTCATGCTGGTGCAGTTCCTGCGCGCCATTCCGCGCGACATGGAAGAGGCCGCCCGTGTTGATGGCGCTTCCACCTGGCAGGTTCTGCTGTTCATCGTGGTGCCGCTTCTGACACCCGCCCTGATCTCGGTCTGCCTGTTCCAGTTCATGTGGACGATGAACGATTTCCTCGGCCCGCTCATCTACATCTCGTCGGTCGACAAATTTCCTGTCTCGCTGGCGCTCAAACTCTCGATCGATACCACCGAAGCCTTCGAGTGGAACCGCATCCTGGCCATGTCCGTGCTCACCATCATGCCTGCGCTGATCGTGTTCTTCGTGGCCCAGAAATACTTCATCGAAGGCATCTCCGCCGGTGGCGTGAAAGGATAAGACGATGGCTCGCTTGCAGCTTAGAAATCTGGAAAAGGACTATGGCGGCTTCAAAGCCGTGCATGGGATCAACCTCGATGTGAATGACGGCGAGTTCATGGTTCTGGTCGGGCCATCCGGCTGCGCCAAATCCACGACCTTGCGCATGATCGCGGGTCTCGAGCGGG
This sequence comes from Rhizobium sp. Root149, assembly GCF_001427345.1. Classification (NCBI taxonomy): domain Bacteria; kingdom Pseudomonadati; phylum Pseudomonadota; class Alphaproteobacteria; order Hyphomicrobiales; family Rhizobiaceae; genus Rhizobium; species Rhizobium sp. Root149. The sequence continues at coordinate 582,537 of NZ_LMGD01000023.1, read as the reverse complement.
TCACGGGCGGAGAAATCCGTATCGGCGACAACCTCGTCAACGACAAGGCGCCCGGCGAGCGTGGCATTGCCATGGTGTTTCAGAACTATGCGCTCTATCCGCATATGAAGGTCCGGAAAAACCTTTCCTTCGGTCTGCGCCTGAAGCGTCGTCCGAAGGAGGAGATCGAGCAGGCGACCCGCGACGTGTCCAATATTCTCGAAATTGGGGACTATCTGGAACGCCTGCCGAAGCAGCTTTCTGGCGGGCAGGCGCAGCGCGTAGCAGTGGGCCGCGCGCTCATCAAAAAGCCGCAGGTCTTTCTGTTCGACGAGCCGCTATCGAACCTCGATGCCAAACTTCGCGCCTCGATGCGCGTTCGCATCACCGATCTTCACAAGCAGCTGAAAGCAGACGGTCTGCAATCTACCGTCGTTTATGTCACCCACGACCAGACGGAAGCCATGACCATGGGCGACCGCATCTGCGTGATGAAGGAAGGCCGCATCATGCAGGTGGCCGACCCCGTCACACTCTATAATCGCCCGGCCAATGCCTTTGTCGCAGGCTTTATCGGCAGCCCTGAAATGAACCTGCTGGAAGCCGATCTGGCAGATTCAACGCTTTCCATCGGCAGCCAGCACCTTCCGCTCGGATCGGACGTCATGGCCCGTCTGAGCCAGGGTGCAGCTAAGCGCCTGACGCTCGGCGTTCGTCCGCAGCACTTCCGCGTGGCGTCATCCGATGAGACCGGCACGCTTGCGGGCAAGGTTTCCCACGTCGAGTTCATGGGCCACGAGGTCTATCTCTACGTGAAGGTCGAGGGCTCTCAGGTCATCGCCGTGGTGCCGTCTGCCCAGTACGATCGCAGTAAGATCAGTGGCGATACGGTCTATCTCGCGCCGCAGTCGGAAAACATCCATTTGTTCGACCGCGTGAGCGGCGAAAACATCTCACTAGCCAAGCTTGATTAAACACGTTCGGGGAGGAACGACCATGAAACTGACGAAACTTCTACTTGCTACAGCCTTCGCAGCCACCAGCCTTGGGCAGGTCAGCCAAGCTGCTGATCTGCGCATGTCCTGGTGGGGTGGCGACAGCCGACATAAGGTAACACAGGAGGCCCTGAAGGTCTGCGGTGACAAATATGGCCACAAGATCGCTGCTGAATTTACCGGTTTCGATGGTCATCTGGAGAAGGTGACGACACAGATCGCAGGCGGTACCGAAGCCGACATCATGCAGATCAACTGGCCATGGCTGCCACTCTTTTCCATCAAGGGTGATGGATTCGCCGATCTCAACCAGTTCAAGGATGTGATCGATCTCAGCCAATGGTCCGCCGATGATCTTGCCGCTGGCACGATGAACGGTAAGCTGAACGGCCTGTCTGTATCGACGACGGGCCGCGTGTTCATGTTCAACAAGACGGCGCTCGACAAGGCAGGCGTTGCAATCCCGACCACCTGGGACGAACTTTTCAAGGCCGCCAAGGCGGTGAAGGAAAAGATCGGGCCTGATGCCTATCCGATGAATGCGGTCAAGGAGACCGCGGTTCTTCTGATCTCGCTGAATGCGACACAGTCGACGGGCAAGGATCTTGTCGATCCTGCAACGAAGAAGGTTGCCTGGAAGCCTGAAGAACTGGCCAAGGCCATCGATTTCTACGGCAAGATGGTCAAGGAGGGTGTCGTGATGTCGCAGAAGTCTGTCGCGGCAGAAGGCAACCTCAACCTGTTCGAAAGCCCGAAGTGGGCGGATGGCCGCATTTCCGGTTCCTATGAATGGGATTCGACCTTCTCCAAATATGCTGACCCACTGAAGGGCCAGAAGTTGGAGCCTGTCGCCATCCTGAAGGCAAGTGATGCGAAGACCGATGGTGTCTACCGCAAACCTTCCATGGTCTTCTCGATCTCGAAGCGTTCGAAGGATCCGAAGGCTGCTGCCCAGATCGTCAACTGCCTGCTGAACGAGCCGGAAGCCATCAAGATCCTCGGTACATCCCGCGGTCTTCCCGCCAGCAAGATTGCAGCCAAGACCTTGACGGATGGCGGTAAGATCGAGGCGGAACTTCTGAAGGCGCATGACATCATCGTCAAGGCCAGCGGCCCTACCGTTTCCCCGCTGAACGAGCATCCGGAAATCCGCTCCGTCTTCCTCGATGCGCTCGAAGAATACGCTTACGGACAGATTGATTCCAAGGAAGCTGCAGAAACCATCATTGATGGCGTGAACGGTGTCCTGAAGAAATTCTGATCCTCCCAGGGCCTCGCGCGTAGATGTCGCGCGGGGCCGATCTCCCGTTTTCCGAGGACCTGTCCATGTCGCGACTAGCGCTGATTGCCGTGAGCACCCGCACGGCGACTATCAGCATTGATGCCGAACAGAGCCACTTTTTCCTGCCCGCATTGGTGAACTGGCGTCTCATCAACGATGAGAATGAGACCGTTGCCACCGGAGTTGCCGATCAGGCCGTATTCACGATCTACGACCTGCAACCTTCGACACGATATCGACTTGTGTGCGACAAAGACGAGCTCGACATCAATACCAGTAGGGAGAGCAGGCTCGTCAACATCGTCGACGAGGGAGCATCACCGGAACTGGACGATAATGCGCCACGCATACAGGCGGCGATCAATACGCTTCCGAATGATGCCACCCTTGTCATTCCCGCTGGTACGTTCCGCTCAGGGCCTCTGTTTCTGAAGAGCAATATGACTTTGCTTCTGGAGCAAGGTGCTGTTCTGCTGGGTCATGAAAACCGGAAGCACTATCCTATCCTGCCTGCACGCCATGCCGATGGTCGGGTTCTTGGAACCTGGGAAGGGGTGGCGGAAGCCTGCTTTGCCAGTCTCATTACTGCCATCGACTGCCAGAAACTGAACATCACCGGAGCCGGGCTGATCAACGGTGGCGCCGATGCGGCCGATTGGTGGACGTGGCCGAAGGAAACCCGCGATGGCGCCCGGCGTCCCCGCACGCTGTTCGTTTCGCATTCCGACCATGTGCAAGTGACCGGTCTGACGATATGCAATTCACCCTCCTGGACAGTTCATCCCGTCTTCTGTCGGGACTTTCTGGCTGCGGATCTGCGCATATCCAACGATCCCCATTCGCCCAACACCGACGGTTTGAACCCGGAATGCAGCCGGGATGTCAGATTGGCGGGCATTCATTTCTCCGTCGGCGATGACTGTATCGCCATCAAGGCGGGCAAGAGGGATCCGAAAGGTGGACTGGACCAACCCTGTGAAGGCATCCTCATCGAGAATTGCCATATGCAGCGCGGGCATGGCGGCGTCGTGATCGGAAGCGAAATGAGCGGCACGGTGCGCGACGTTACCATCCGCAGATGTTCTCTGCGGGAAACCGACCGCGGCCTACGCATCAAGACCCGGCGCGGACGCGGTGGTCAGGTGAGCAATATCTCACTGGATGATTGCTACATGGACCGGGTTGCAACGCCGCTCGTGATCAACGCATTTTACTTCTGTGACGCGGACGGAAAGTCCGATTACGTTCAATCCCGCTCGCCGCTTCCTGTTACCGATGCTACGCCGAAGATATCCGGAATTCATCTTCGAAATGTCGTGGCGGACAACGTGGGCACTGCCGCAGCCGCATTTTATGGCCTGCCAGAAGCGCCCGTGACAGGAATCTCAATCGAGAACTATCGGTTCACATTCGATCCGAATGCCAAACCGGATGTGCCGGACATGGCCTGCGGCTTCATCCCCCTTCGTCATGGCGGGATCATTGCCGAAAATGCCGCATTCGATCGCCGTGATGGGATCGTCCTGACTCCTTCTTTGCAGAGTGTTTCCGCATGAACATCAACCTGCCTGACTATTTCGACGCCTATGCCCGAGACTACAGCCTCTACAAGGGAGGAGCCTCCTGCTACGAAGACGGCTGTCTTTATCGCGGTCTCATCATGCTGCACGAGGCAACGGGCGAGGAGCGTTGGTTCCGTCATCTGAAGCGGCTCGCAGACGCTCAGGTCGGCCCAAACGGGGAACTGGCTGGCTACACAGTTGACGAATACAACATCGACAACGTGCTTCCCGGTCGTGCGTTTCTCTACCTTGCGGGGCGCACCGGCGACGATCGCTATCGCAAGGCGGCGGATCTGCTGGCGAAACAGCTGGAAAAGCATCCCAGGATTGAGGCCGGACCACATTGGCACAAGCTGCGCTACCCGCATCAGGTCTGGCTGGACGGCCTTTACATGGCTTTGCCATTCAAGGCGGAATATGCGGCTGCCGCTCGGCAGTCCAGGCTTGCCGAGCAGGCACTTGGCGAAATGTTGACGGCTCTTCGCCTGACTGAAGACAAGGATGCCAATCTCTATCGCCACGGCTACGACGAATCGCGGCAACAGAAATGGGCAGATCCGGCGACAGGTCTTTCACCCGCACATTGGGGACGCTCCCTTGGCTGGTTGGCCATGGCGCTTGTCGATCTGATCGATGCCTTGCCACCGGGAGCTTCCACCAATCAGCTTTCTGCCAGGTTGCTGTCCCTGCTGCTGCGGCTACAGGAACTGCAACTTCCCGATGGTCGCTGGCTGCAGGTCATCGACCAGCCGGAACTCGCCGGCAACTATGCAGAGAGTTCCGCAACGGCGATGCTGGCCTATGCGTACATGAAGGCTGCGCGCCTGCCCGGACTTTCACCCGCTTTGGCAGATACCGGTCAGAAAGCTCTGGATGGGTTGATGACCAACGCCATGATCAAGAACGCAGATGGCCGAACGGTTCTCGGCAACATCTGCTGCGTGGCCGGGCTTGGTGGTTTCGATGGCAATTACCGGGACGGTACGCCTGAGTACTATCTGACCGAGGTTTTGCGCGATGACGACATCAAGGGCGTTGCACCGCTTATGATGGCCTATTCGGAATTCGTCAGCGCGGGCGATGCCATGGCAGGGCAGGATAGGATAACTGCATAGCCGTTTGCCTATAATTCGTGGATCTGAACATCGGGAACCACGGATCTTGCAATATCGCATAAATGCCGGTGGTGGGTCAGATAGATCACCTGACCCATGGTCGCCATCTGTCCGAACAGCCGGAAAACCTCCTCGGAACGCGGTTCGTCGAATGTTTCCATGATGTCGTCAGCGACGAAGGGAATGGACGGGCGAACGGCCGCGAATTCTTCGTAGCCCGCAAGTCTCAGTGCCAGATAGAGCTGGTAGCGCGTACCGGTCGACATGGCATCCGATAGCTTGGAGCCTCCATCCCTCGTTACGCCGATCAGAATTTCCTTGCCGCCATCGGGCTGGGTGCTGAGGCCTGAATATTCATTTCGGGTCATCTGCCGGAACGCAGCAGAGGCCTTGGTCATCATCGAACTGCGGTGTTTCTCACGATAAAGGCTCAATGCAGTCTCAGCAGCCATGGTGCCAGCGCGCAACCGAAGATAACGCTGGGCCTGATCCTGAGTATCGAGAATGATGGTCGCGCGTCGTGCTTCAAGGCGAGCCACGGCATCATCGCCGCCAACCGCGTCGATCTTGTCCTGCGCACGCGTCAGTTCTGCGTAAAGTTCGCGCGATCGCTGAGACAGGTTCTCAATCGTTTGCGTCAACTGTTGAACATCCGACGCCGCGCGTTCTGCATCCAGGTCAGTCAGCATGCGAACAGCATCATCCAGGCTATTCACAGACAGCATGTCTAGCAGTTGATGGCGAAGTTCGGCCGCGCGTACGTCCAACCTGTCGCGCTCTGCGGCCCGCTCCAGATGTTGGCTGACGGCCTCAAGACTTTCGACCCCAAAGAATGACGTGAATTCTGCCTTGCGCGATGCATGGGCCGCAAGCCTTAGATCGACAGCTTCCAGCGCTTCCTTCTGCCTTCCAAGATCGGCCATCCGGGACTGCCGGTGCAATTGCAGCTGTTCCACTTCTTGTCTGCCACGTTCCAGTCGGCCGGCAAGGGCGATCACATCCTCATCAGTCTCAGTCCAGCCGACAGATGCGCCAAGCTCTCGAACCTGTTCTGTGAACCGCGCAATGTCCCGTGCCATCAGTTCCGTGCGATGGGCCAGCTGATCGCGCTGTCCAATGAGACGGGGCAGATCTGCCAGTCGATCGAGAATGCCGCGCACCGCGGCGGGGTCCGTCTCGTCCGCGAACCACGTCCTGTTCAGCGCATTGGTCCACTCTGCGTGCCATTCATCTTGCGCCTGGCGCGCGTTCGCCAGATCCTGCTGGCGCTCACTCAAATCACGCTTCAGCTCGCCAAGTCTGTTCGCTTGCTGGTGCCGCTCCCGGGCCTGTTCCTGACCTGCAGCCAGCCAGTGGCTGATGGTGTCGAGTTTGCCCTCGAAATCAGCTGGTGAAGTTTGAATGTCTGGAATATCCGAAAGCAGCAGGTTCAGTTCTTCTAGCTGCTGCCGTTCCGTTTCCTGTAACTCCTCCACTTTATCGTTGGCTTCGGCCCAGCTGTCGTAAGCGGAAAGGTAGTCTGCCCGCGCTCTGGAGAAACCTTCGATCCATGAGATCACAGCCGGGATGTCAGCTTCCTTTCCACGCTCGAAAGGCAGTACCTCCATCAGACGATGCAACAGATCCGTTCGTTCCTGGCTGATCTCGGCGAGAGCCTCTTCGGTCTCCCGTAGTTTCACCGCGAGCGCCTGCCGCTCTTGCCGCAGCCGCCGCCACTCAACCAACTCCCCGGAGTGGGAAAGACGGCTGTCGTTGACCTTGTCGTACTCTTGCATCAAGGCGTCGAAGGCCTGCGCGGTCTCCGGAGTTAAACTCCTTAGATGCTGCTGCCATGCCTCGTTTCGACGCTGGCGTAGCGCGGCGGCGGATGCGTCATCAAAATTTTCCGCCTCGCTACGCGATGCAGCAAGACGCGCCTCCGTCTCCGCAAGCCGCGTGCGGGTTTCGCGCAGGCTTTCCTTCATGCGGGCCGTCTGCCGGTCCAACTCCGCAGACTGCTGACGCCAAGCCTCCATCTGCCGAGGTTCGGGCACTCTCAGAGACCTAAGCTCGTCGGCGGTCCCCTCCCAGGGCAGAAGAGCGGTCGCGGTCTGTTCTACCTGCCGCCGTAGTCGCTCCAATCCCCGTTTCTCCAACGTGATAAGGGAACGAGTGTCGCTTTTGCGAAGCCGCTCGAGGACCGCGGTCACCTGCCGGTCCTTTCTCTCATCACGATCGGACGAGGAATGGTCCGCCAGTTTTACGGCGGCAAGTTCAATGGCGGCTTCAATGCGTTCAACTTCGCGCTGAACGGTCTTCAACGTCGCACTGATGCCAGATCGGGTTTCGATCAAATCGCGAAGCTTGCCCGTGAGGGCCGGTGAAAGGATAAGCGTCTCAGGCTGATTTTCACCTTCTTTGCCGAGAGCCCGCAGAGCCTGCTGCAGAAGTGCCTGACTTTCGGCCAGCTCAAACTGCCGTTTCTCAAGATCCTTCACACCGGTGATATGGCGCGCCTTTTCCACCGTCAGCGCAGAGATTGCATCTGCTGCATCGCGGATCTTCGTGTCGATCGCAATTGCCGCAATCTCATTTTCAAGGCGCTCGATAGATGCCGCAAGACCGGCCCTCTCTGTTTCCAGCTGCGTTTCATCGCGCATAGCTTCGGCAAGAAGGGCGGCCCATTCTCTGGGCGGACGCGGAAGATCTGCAAGGGGCGCCAGAGCTTCTTCCGTGCGCCGCAGTTCGCGCAGCAAAGGCAGCGCCCGCAACTCCGCCTGTAATCTTAACGCCTCGACCTGCGCGCCTGAAAGTTCTTGAAGGACTGCGCTGTAATTCTTCTGGACTTGATCGCGGGTCGAAACAAGGCCGGCGAAGGCCGGGGCATAGGTGTCGATCTCGTCCCGCTCCGCCTTCAACCCAGCCAGTCGTTGCTTCAAATCGGCCAGTTGCGTGGTGCGGGCTCGCTTCTTGTGGAAGGCGAAAGCCTCTTCTTCGGTTGCGTTCAAAACGCGGCTCAGTTCGGCAAGGCCCGCGCTTGCGGAAAACAGAAGCTCCCCCAGATCACCCTTGCTTTCAACAATCGCACGTCCGCCATCCTGCAGCGAATGCTCATCCAGAGAAAACATGGCTCTGTAGGAGTCGCGCGTCAGCCCGCCCAGTGCAGATGCAATAACGGCTTCCGGCAGTGGTTGACCAGAGTGATCGAGGAGTGCGTTTGTCCGCTTCTTGATGCGAATGAAATCCTGTCCGCGACCGTCGATCTCCAACCGCCCGCCAATTTGCATGGCGCTATAGGCATGCAGAAAATCGTAGGAGCTCTTGTCAGGAATACCGAACAGCAGGTCGAGATAGGCGGAGAATGCCGTTGACTTTCCCGCCTCGTTGAGACCGTAGACGATATGCAGATCAGGCAAACCTTCGCGACGTGCTCCAAAGTCGAGCACACGATCGGTAAACTTGCCGTAGCGCGTGAGATCGAGCCGGGAAAGACGCATCAGTTCTTCTCCCGATCAACGGCGGCCAGTCGGGAAAGGATGTCTTCGCTACCTTGTGTGATCAGCTGATCGACGAGGCTGTCGAAACTTTCGGTATCCTTTCCCGCAAACTGCCTTGCTTCTGCGGGAAGATCATCAAGAAGCTGGGTGACGAGCTCGCGCACCTGTTCCCTGTAACCCGCCGAGGGGATGACCTGACTGTGAATAATCTCCTTGAGCTCAACCACTGGATCTCCACCTGACGCGCCGACAGGCGCCGACGGTAGGCGCACATCCAGCTCAAGCTTTTCGATCCAGACCCGTCCGGTCCTTTCCGCGCGCTGTTCGGCTTCAGCCAGAAGCAGATCCATGTCACGGCGCATCGTCCAGGCCAGAGGCGTTTCGCCAATCAGACGCAGACGCGCAACGAGATGACTGGAGAGAGTACGCGTTCTTTCACGCTCCAGAGTGGAGCTGATGTGTTCGGCGAGATCGGTCCATTCCGTCAGGCCTGACACATCGACGTCGATGCGAGAGAACTGTGCAATGCTCGTGAGGCGTTCTTCGATCGTCAGACTACCGTCGTCCTGAACAGTCACCAGCGTGACGCTTTTTTCTCCTGCCTCGTTGATATCACGCCCCTGCGGCATGCCGGGCATGATGACCGTTCGTTCTCCGGCGTGATGCGTCCGCTGGTGAATATGGCCAAGAGCCCAGTAGTGAAAGCCGGAGGCATGCAGTTCGCCGACGGAGCAAGGTGCATAGAGATCATGGCCTGGCGCGCCAGCGAGGCTCGTATGCATGATGCCGATGTTGATTGCGCCGGAAACTGCCGGTTTGTATTTCGGCAGAAGGCTTTCGGGAGCCTGTGGCTTGGCAAAGCTGAGGCCCTGGATGACGACCGTGTGGTTCCCGGCGTTCAATTCAACACTTTCGGCGCGCCCGGAAAATACTTTGACCGAAGGCGGTAGTACCAGTTCCTGGGTGATGCGGGATAGAGCATCGTGATTACCGCGGATCTTGAAGACGTTGATATTCGCCTCATGCAGCCGCTGCATCTGCGTCGCCAGGAATCGCGCAGTCTTCATCGAGGTCTGGTCGCCGTCGTAAAGATCTCCGGCGATGATCAGCGCATCGACCCTCTCTTCAAGGCAGAGATCGACGATACGCACAAGCGCTTGCCGTGTGGCATCGCCAATGAGTTCTGCCAGCTCCGGATTGCGCAGTGAAAGGCTACGCAGCGGAGAATCGAGGTGGATGTCGGCTGTATGTACGAACCTGAAAGCCATGCTCCGGTCTAGCCGGAATAGTATCAGCATTCAACGCCTATCGATCTTTGCACACAACCATGAATCGGTATGGGCTAGCGATTTCCATCCATCCTACTTTTCGTTGACAACGGCTGGTTTCTCACCATATTCAGCGCAAATTCCGAGGGGAGCACCTGTACGGTGCTGAGATGGCGGTGAGCCGGACCCTTGAACCTGATCCGGGTCATGCCGGCGTAGGAACGGAAAATCGCTCGCAAAGCGCTGCTTCGCTTCATCCGCTGATCCTGATCGAATGTGATGATCGGGGAGCGGGCCGTGGCATATTGCCCTGCCGACATGTTTGACTGCTGGACGTCGCGACGCCGTGAGTGGCGCGCATGACGGTTCAACGAACGCTGCTTGCTGTCATTCTTCTCCTGCTGGTGTGGCAGGGTGTCATCGTTCTTCTGGAGCCGCCGCGCTATCTCTTGCCAACGCCCATGGCAGTGCTGGATGTCTATCTGAAACAGACAGGCTTTCTCCTCCATCACAGCCTGCTGACGGCTAGCGAGATTCTTGTTGGATTGGTTCTGGGTGCGCTGCTCGGTGCTGGCACGGCGCTCGCTGTTGCAGCCTTTCCAAGGACTGGGCAGATCGTGTGGCCGCTTGTGCTGGTCCTCCAGGCCTTTCCGGTCTTTGTGCTCGCGCCATTGCTGGTCATCTGGTTCGGGTTCGGGATAGCCTCGAAAGTGGCGATGACCGTCATCATCATCTTCTTTCCGGTGGCATCTGCGTTCTACGATGGCTTGCGCAGAACTGATGGCGCCATGCTGGATGCCGCGGCGCTGACGCAGGCGAGCCACTGGCAAACACTGCGATATCTACGCCTTCCGCTGGCACTTCCATCCCTGATTTCCGGTCTGCGGATCGCTGCTCCGCTAGCCCCGCTGGGCGCGGTTGTTGGCGAATGGGTAGGCGCGGCGGGAGGGCTTGGCTTTGTCATGATGCAGTCCAATGCGCGTCTTCAGACCGATGTGATGTTTGCCGCCATGGGCGTGCTGGCGCTTTACACGCTGGCTCTCCGTCTCGGGGTGGACCGCTTGACGGTGGGCCTTGCTCCCTGGGCGCGCGAGCTCAATCACTCAACTCCTTCTTTTGCCAAATTCAAATCGGGACTTTCTTCATGAAACGCTTTCTTGCAGCGCTCGTCGCGCTGGCTGCCCTTGCCGTGCCTGCGTCTGCCTATGCCGCAGACAAGCTGAATGTTTTGCTGGAATGGTTCGTGAACCCGGATCATGCGCCGCTGGTTGTGGCACAGCAGAAGGGCTATTTTGCGGATGCAGGGCTTGAGGTGAAGCTCATTCCGCCGGCGGATCCCTCTGCCGTCCCGCGTCTGGTGTCGACAGGCGAGGCAGATATCGGCATCCACTATCAACCCAACCTCTATCTCGATACTGCCGCCGGCTTGCCTCTGGTGCGCTTCGGTACGCTGGTCGAGACCCCGCTGAACACGGTGACGGTGCTGGCCAACGGCCCGATCAAGTCGCTCAAGGATCTCAGAGGCAAGAAGATCGGTTTTTCCGTTTCCGGTTTCGAGGATGCAATGTTGAAGCGCATGCTGGCCGGGGAGGGTGTTCAACTCTCTGACGTCGAACTCGTGAATGTCAACTTCTCGCTCTCGCCAAGCCTGATCGCCGGGAAAGTGGACGCCACGATTGGCGGTTTTCGAAACTTCGAGCTGACCCAGATGCGGATCGAAGGACATGAGGGCAAGGCATTCTTTCCCGAGGAGCACGGCGTGCCGGTGTACGACGAGCTCGTTTTCGTGACCCGCAAACAGCTTGTTGCCGATCCCCGTCTCCCGCGCTTTCTCCAGGCCGTGGAAAAGGCCGCAGTTTATCTGACTAATCATCCGGATGAGGCTCTTGGCCTCTTCCTCAAAGCCTATCCGGATCTGGACAATGAGCTGAACCGGAAGGCTTTCGTCGACACGCTGCCACGTCTTGCCAAACGGCCTGCGGCGCTGGACCGTACCCGCTATCAGCGCTTTGGCACCTTCATGGCCGAGAGTGGCTTGATCCCCAAGGCGCCTGCTGTGGACGATATTGCCGTGGAGCTGAAATGAGTGACGTCAAGCGGCAGCCGACTGCTGTAGATGCCGGCGCGATTCTGGCCCGTGTTCGCGCCCAGCGGCCGCGGGTTCACTGCCTGATGAATACCGTGGTCCAGAAGTTTACTGCTGATGGTATCACTGTCGTGGGCGGCATACCTTCAATGACTTCGTCCCGCGATGAAATCGCCGATTTCGTGGCGAAGGCCGATGCGCTGACCATCAATCTCGGCACATTAGATGCTGAGCGTCGGGCCGTGATTCGTATCGCAGTCGATATCGCGAATGCCAGCGGCAAGCCGTGGATCATGGATCCGGTCCATTGCGATTATTCACCGGGCAGGCTGGAGTTCGCTCGCGAACTCATTTCGCTCGGTCCCACTATCGTGCGCGGCAATCGGGCAGAGATGAGCGTGATATGCGATACGCGCGCCAGCCTTCGCATCCAGACTGGGCCGGTTGATGAACTGGCTGATGGCGAACGGCGTGTTTCGATCCGCAACGGTCATCCCTGGATGGCGCAGGTTACCGGTACCGGATGCCTCTCGGGTGGCATCATTGCCGCCTTCATGGCAGTTGAGCCCGATGCCTTGACTGCTGCGGCCTGCGCGCTGTCCGTCACCGGCAGTGCCGCCGAGATCGCTGCCACCCATGCACAGGGACCCGGAACATTCGAACCTGCCTTCCTCGATGCACTAGCCTCGCTGGACGAGCATGAACTTAATCAACGGGCAAGGATCGAAGCATGAGGCAGGTAGACTATCGATTGAACGCCATTGTCGACGCATCCTTAAGCGATGTCGGTCACCTGCCGGAACTGGCAGCGATTGCTGCGAAGAGCGGCGCCACTATTCTGCAGTATCGCGACAAATCCGCGTCAACTCGGCTGATGATCGAGCGGGCTTCGGCCATCCGGCAGGCGATTGCCGGAACAGGGGTTCCACTCGTCATCAACGATCGGGTGGATGTCGCGATCGCCTCTGGTGTCGATGGTGTCCATCTGGGCGCAGAGGACATGGATGCCGAAATGGCCCGTCGCTTGCTGGGGCCGGATGCGATCATAGGCGTGACGGTCAAGAAACCTGTCGATGCCGCCTATGCGGGAAGCGCGCCTGTCAATTACGCCTGCATCGGCGGCGTGTTCGAAACGCTTTCGAAGGTCAACCCCGATCCACCAGTCTGCCTGGAAGGTCTGCGCGCCTTGCGTGACCAGATCCGTCAGTTGAACCCGTCTCTGCCGGTCGGAGCGATTGCGGGAATTTCGATGGAGCGTATCGGCTCGGTCATCGCGCAGGGGGCAGATGGTGTTGCGGCCATTTCCGCCCTGTTCAGGGCGCCGAATATTGCCGAAGCGACCGCATCCTTTCGCAAGGCTGTGGATGCAAGTTTGAAGGATAAAGCACGATGACTGCCATTGCCCTGACCATAGCCGGATCAGACAGCGGGGGCGGCGCAGGTATTCAGGCTGATCTGAAGACCTTTTCCGCACTCGGAGTTTATGGCGCCAGTGTTGTGACAGCGATCACGGCGCAGAACACCCGCGGTGTGACAGCCGTTGAAGACATATCACCCGCCACGATCGCAGCACAGATGCGAGCCGTCTTTTCGGATCTTCCGGTCAACGCCCTGAAGGTCGGCATGGTTTCGCGCAGTGAAACTATCGCAACCATCGCCGACGAACTCGCCGCCTTTGCGGGTCCGGTCGTTGTCGACCCGGTCATAGTTGCCACCTCTGGCGATAGACTGCTGCGGGAAGACGCGATCGAAACGTTGCGAACGCGGCTTATACCGCTCGCTGCAGTCGTGACCCCCAATCTGCCCGAAGCAGCCTTGCTGACAGGCAAGCCGGTTGCCAAAAACGCAGATGAGATGCAGGTGCAGGCGAGGGCGATCTTGTCCCTTGGCGCAAAGGCCGTTCTCATCAAAGGCGGGCATGGCAGTTCGGCTGAAAGTACGGATTTCCTGATCACCGCTGACCAGACAGTGGTTTTGACAGCAGAGCGGATCGAAACCACCAATGATCACGGAACCGGCTGTACGCTGGCTGCCGCGCTGGCCGCGGAACTGGCAAAGGGAGCCTCCCTCGAAGATGCCGCCAAATCCGCGAAATCTTATCTTCATGCTGCCTTGAAGGCGGGCGTGGCGTTGAAGGTTGGTTCAGGCCGGGGGCCGGTCCATCACTTCCATGGCTGGTGGCCCGCTTGATTGCGGGCTTTCGGGATAGGCTGGAGCGGTCGCTGGGGAATGCGCTTGCAGGCCTCATGGCAGTCCTGCTCGTGCTGGTGCTGGCCAATGTTGCCGCCCGCTACCTGTTCCGGACCGGCTTTCTCGGGCAGGAAGAATTGGCGATCTGGCTGCATCTTGCGCTGATTGCCTTGGCGATCCCGCTTGCCTATCGCGGACCCCTTTCGATGCGTTTCGATGTCTTGCGGCGATGGCTGCCAGCCTCGTTCGCAACGACCTTCGATGTCGCTGCCGACGCAGTCTCGGTTACAGCCGGGCTGGCTTTGGTCAATGGGGCGTTGTCCAGCATTTCAGCGATTGGTGGGGTATCGCCCACGCTTGGGCTGCCGGAATGGATCCGGTTTTCCTTCTTCGTCACCGGTGGTGTGTTATTGCTCGCCATGCTTTGCTGCGATCGCGTGCTTACCGGTAGGATAGGAGGGCTGTTCGTTTCGCTGGTGATTGCCGGACTGCTTTATGGGTCATCGAAGATCGCGACGGTTGATAGTGATTGGCCGCCCAGCCTTTTTATGGCGTTGATCGCCGGGGTCGGGCTCCTGGTTTCGGCACCACTGGCACATGCCTTCCTCGCAGCCGCCTGTTTCGCTCCGTTATTCGGAGGTGTATTGCCGGAACCGGCACTCGTGTCTTCTGCCATCAATGGAATGTCGCGCTTCCTGCTCCTGTCGATTCCCTTCTTTCTGCTGGCCGGTGCCTTGCTCACGGTTTCCGGCACCGCGGAGCGACTGGTTACCTTCGCTGCTTCCCTTGTCGGTCATCGAAAGGGAGGACTGGCGCAGACTGTCCTTTTGACCAGTGTCATTTTTTCGGGCGCGTCAGGCTCATCCGTCGCGAATGCCGCCTTTGGAGCTTCCACGTTTCAGCCGCAACTGGTGAAAAATGGCTATCCGCCTGCGCAGGCGGGAGCGATCATCGCTGCCTCTTCCGTGCTCGACAATGTCATCCCGCCCTCTATTGCATTCCTGCTGCTGGCCGCGGCGACAAATCTCTCGGTCGGTTCGCTGCTGACCGGAGGATTTTTCGCGGGAGGTCTGATGGCGCTCTGTCTGGCGATTGCGATAAGCCTGTCCGTGAAGGCCGGTCCATCCATGCAGAAGGCGAGCACTCGGCAAAGGTGGAGTGCGGCCAAAAGTGCAATTCCCGCATTTGGATTGGGTATTATCGTCGTTGCCGGAATCCGCTTTGGCATTGTGACGCCGACGGAGGCCGCAGCGCTCGCTGCAGGCTTCACGCTTCTGCTGTCGTTCGCCGCGCGTTCGGCTTCAAGCCGTATCTGGTCCTGTTTCCGTCAGTCGGCTCTGGAGGCGGGAGCCATCGGTCTGTTGATCGGCTCTGCCGCACCGTTTGCCTTTCTGCTTGCCGTCGATGGCGTGGCAGCTTCGCTGACGGAAATCGTTCATTCGCTCGGCAGTTCGCCGGTGCTCGTTCTGTTGATGGCGAATCTTGTTCTGCTGGTCGCCGGTCTGGTGCTTGATATTGGCGCAGCGATCCTGCTGCTTGGTCCTATCCTTGTTCCGGCGGCTGCCGCAGCCGGTCTCGATCCGATCCATTTCGGTGTCATTCTGGTCGTCAACCTGATGATCCATGGCCTGACCCCGCCACTCGGCATGCTCATCTATGTCGTCTCGGGCGTAACGTCCGTTCCCGCGTCACAACTGTTTCGCGCCGTCCTGCCTTATCTGGCTGCGCTGCTTGTATCCGTGTTTTTACTGTGCCTCGGCACGTTGCTTTTCTGAAAGGTCTCAGAACATGTCTTCCATTTCGCGCCGTATTTTTGTGAAGAGCACCATGACCGCTGCGCTGGCGGCACCGTTTCTGGCGCGATCGGCAGCCGCCAAAACGACGACGATCACGGTTGCCTCTCTCCTTGGCGAGGACAAGCCTGAGACAAAGATCTGGCGCTTTATCGCACAGCAGGTTGAAACGAAACTGCCCGGGCGCTTCCGCTTCAACATCGTGCCGAACGGCGCGCTGGGAGGGGAGAAGGAAGTGGCAGAGGCGAGCCGCCTCGGTTCCGTACAGGCAAGCCTCTCGACCGTTTCGGCTCTTTCCGGCTGGGTACCAGAACTTCAGATCCTTGATCTACCCTTCCTGTTCAAGGATCCGGCACATCTTCGCCGGGTCGTCACAGGAGCAACCGGATCGGAGCTGCAAGCGAAACTCGCGACACAGAATTTCATAGCATCTGCGTTCATAGACTACGGCGCCCGTCATCTGCTCACGAAGGAGCCGATCACGTCGCCGGATGCCCTCCGCGGCAAGCGGATCCGGGTCATTCAAAGCCCGCTCCATACCAAGCTCTGGAGTGCCTATGGCGCTTCTCCCATCGGTATTCCGATCACGGAAACCTATAACGCGCTTTCGACCGGCGTGGCGGATGCCATGGATCTGACGAAGTCGGCCTATGCCGGGTTCAAGCTCTATGAGGTCGTGCCGTACCTGACGGAGACCGCCCACATCCGCGCTTCGGGCGTGGTCTATTTTGCGGCGAGTTTCTGGGGCGGGCTGTCCCCGGAAGAGCAGGCAGTTCTGACCAAGGCTGCGCAGGACGGTGCGGAGTACTTCAATCGGCTGATTGTCGAGGATGAGGCTCGGTCCATGGAACAGGCTGCTGCAAAGGGTGGAAAGGTAATCCAGCCGGAAAACCTGGATGCCTGGAGAAACGGCGCCAGATCCGTCTGGAATGAATTCAGTGCCATCGTTGGCGGCATGCAAAAGATCGAGGCCATAGCCTCGGCCTGAATCTCCGTGTTCATTGCTTCACAGATCAGCTTCCAATCCGATAGAACGGGATGATGGAAACGAGTCAAAGTGAAGAGCAGGATACGAAGCCCACGCCACGCATGCTGGCCTGGGCCAAGAATTCTGCGGCCTACCGTCTTTCGAAGCGGATGATGACCGAGCGACAGTTGGCCGATGCTATTGCACGCAAGGCGCGCGAAAAATTCGAAGGTATTACTGCGGAGCAAATAACTGCTCTGGCAGCGGAAGCTGTCGCATTTGGTTACAACGTGAAGGCGCTGGACGACAACGCCTATGCCGATATTCGGACGCGTTCGTCGCAACGCGCCGGCAAATCGAAGAAGGCAATCCGCCAGACGCTGGTGCAGAAGGGTGTGGCCCGCGAAATTGCCGACGAGGCGGTGAGCGAAGCAAACGACCTCGTGGCAGCCGTCATCTATGCCCGCCGCCGTGCCTTTGGACCCTTCAGACGTACGGAGCTGGATGACAAGCAGAAGGCGAAAGAGCTGTCGGCCTTTGCCCGCCAGGGTTTTTCGTTCGAGGTTGGAGCCAAGGTATTCGCCATGGATCGCGATGAGGCGGAAGACCTGCTCTCAGAGCAATCCTTCGGGTAGACGCAAAGAGAAAAAGTGAACGCGGCCGACCGAAAAAGCGTCGAAAAATTATTGTTTATATTCAGGTATATGGTGCTCCGCCGCCTTGATTTTGATGGGCAAATTTCGCCGCCCTGCAAGCTCGCCTCGACTTCGATCTAAAGGAGCCATTAACCTTTATTTTTTACTCATAGTGATGCCATTTTGTACGCGGTCGGTATCATGCAATTCAATCGAAACAACTTCCCCAATTCCCTCCAGAACGAACCCTCTGTGGAGCCGGATCCGCAGGGTCAGCCCGTTCGGGATAACCGGATGACGACCGCTCAGCGCCCGCCGCAGGTGCCGCTGGATCAGGCGCCGTGGCAGGCCGCATTCAAGCTGGCGCCGAATGTTCGCTTTACCCGCACACCGGAGAGCGCTATTCCCAAGCGCATGCGTAATGAGCTCTCACCGCTGGCGCCGGAAGAGCGCAAGCCCGCGGCGGAAAGCCGTCTGGTTGAACCGCTCGATATGGCAAAGCCCCAAGCGGCGGCGGAAACACTTGCACCGGAACTCCTCGTCAATGCGCTGCAGGGCGCAGCGCAAGCCATGCAGCAGCCTGTTGCCAACCAGCAACCGGTTCAGCCCAAGGTCCGGCCGCAGCCATCACCACGAGCCCTGATCGTGAAGCGTGCGCGCCCGAACTATCAGCCGGAAGAGGCCGAACAGAAGCCGGATGTAGCGCCAGCCGAGGCCCCGGCACCTGTTGCCGAAGCGGTGCAGCCATCAGCGCCGCAGAGCCCTGAGGTTTCCGTTCAGCCGGAATTGGCACCGCCGATGACTGCAAAGCCGGAAACCAGTCTGCCTTGGCTTTCCGATTTTGCGTTCTTCGAGGGGGATTTTGCGGTGGCCGACGTCGCTGTGACCTCTGCTCCTGTCGCGACACCATTCCTGCCGCGTCGTCCTGCCGAAGTCATTCGCCAGCCACGCCCGGCATTGCAAAATTCGATCGTTTCCCTTTATCGCGAGGTTCGGCGTGCAGAGCCGCAGAAAACAGTTGCCGCAAGCGAGCCGGTCCCGGCTCCGCAGGTTTCGGCTGCTGAACCGGTTGCACCCTATGTCGCTGTTGCCAATCAATTGACGATTTCGAATACCGTTTCCTTCAACTGGACCACGGTCTGGCAGGGCGCTCATTCGCTTGATGATCTTCCGCTGATTGCTGAAGCGACATCTCAGGCGATGGAAATTGCCGCGGAATCCCAAATTGCCGCGCCTGTTCCGGAAGTGGTGTTTGAACCGCCTGTTGCACAGGTGGCTCAGCCGCACAGAACCATCGTACCGATTTCATCGCGTCCAACCATCACGCTTCCGGGCCTTGACGATCATCGCACCGTGCGTCCGAGCGACGAGAATTACGAGTTCCCGCCGATCTCTCTTTTGCAGCAGCCCTATGGACAGCAGACCGAGGCGCTGCAGCCTGATGCGCTTCAGCAGAGCGCGGGCCTTCTGGAAAGCATTCTGGAGGATTTCGGCGTCAAGGGTGAAATCATCGATGTTCGCCCCGGTCCTGTGGTAACGCTTTACGAATTCGAACCGGCACCGGGCGTCAAGTCATCCCGCGTCATCGGTCTGGCCGACGACATCGCCCGTTCGATGTCAGCACTTTCGGCGCGCGTTGCCGTGGTCCCCGGACGTAACGTCATTGGCATCGAACTGCCAAACGCTGTGCGCGAAATGGTCTTCTTCCGCGAACTCATCGAGTGCGAGGACTATTGGGAGACCAAGCATCGCCTGCCGCTGTGCCTGGGCAAGACGATCGGTGGCGAGCCTGTCATTGCCGAGCTGGCGAAGATGCCGCACCTTCTGGTCGCTGGTACCACCGGCTCTGGCAAGTCGGTTGCCATCAACACCATGATCCTGTCGCTGCTGTACCGGCTTCGTCCGGAAGAGTGCCGCATGATCATGATCGACCCCAAGATGCTGGAACTCTCTGTCTATGATGGCATTCCGCACCTGCTGACCCCGGTCGTGACCGATCCCAAGAAGGCCGTTCTGGCGCTGAAATGGGCGGTTCGCGAGATGGAAGACCGCTATCGCAAGATGTCGCGCCTCGGTGTTCGCAATATCGATGGCTACAATCAGCGGGCAGCACAGGCACGGGAGAAGGGCGAGACGATCACCGTCAGCGTTCAGACAGGCTTCGACAGACATTCTGGCGAGATCGTCTACGAAGATCAGGAACTCGATCTCTCGCCGATGCCGTATATCGTCGTCATCGTCGACGAAATGGCTGATCTGATGATGGTGGCCGGCAAGGAAATCGAAGGCGCCATCCAGCGTCTGGCGCAGATGGCGCGTGCGGCAGGCATCCATTTGATCATGGCGACACAGCGTCCGTCGGTCGATGTCATCACCGGCACGATCAAGGCAAACTTCCCGACGCGCATTTCCTTCCAGGTCACCTCCAAGATCGACAGCCGCACCATTCTGGGCGAACAGGGTGCCGAGCATCTGTTGGGGCAGGGCGATATGCTGCACATGGCAGGGGGCGGACGCATCATGCGCGTGCACGGACCATTCGTCTCCGATGCGGAAGTCGAACATGTCGTGACGCATCTGAAGGCGCAGGGACGTCCTGACTATCTCGGCACCGTCACCGAAGATGAGAGCGAGATCGAAGCAGAGGCCGAGGAAGAAGGCGCAGTGTTCGACCGGACCAACATGGGTGCGGAAGAAGGCGACGATCTTTATGAGAAGGCGATCAAGGTCGTCATGAAAGACCGCAAGTGCTCGACTTCCTACATCCAGCGCCGCCTGTCCATTGGTTACAACCGTGCGGCCTCACTGGTCGAAAGGATGGAGCAAGAGGGCCTGGTCGGTCCTGCAAACCATGTCGGCAAGCGCGAGATCATTTCCGGGCGCACGCCCGGTTCTGACGAGGGTTGAATTGGACGGGGTGGCCTTGCGCCACCCCTGTTCTCACGCGTTGCCGGCCGCCGTATAGCGGTTCTGCGGCATGGAGAGGCCCAGATTTTCCCTCAATGTCTTTCCTTCATACTCTTCGCGAAAGAGCCCGCGCCTGCGCAGTTCCGGCAGGACCAGTTCCACGAAATCGGTCAGGCTTGCCGGTAGTGTAGGGCACATCAGAATGAAGCCATCGGCTGCACCCGCCTCGAACCATTCTTCCATGAAATCCGCGATTTCCGTGGGCGTGCCGGTGATCCCGTTGCCTGTGCTTTTCTCGGCATAATGGCGGATGAGTTCTCCCAGCGTATGTCCTTGCTGGATGTAATCCGTCAGTTCCTCGAACAGCGCCTTCGAACCCTTGGGCTCGGCGGGCAAGCGTTCCATCGGAAACGGCTGGTCGAGCGGTGCGCCGGATAGGTCCGTTTCCAGGAACTCGCCCAGCATCCAGCGGCCAACATCCGGATGCAGATTGTCGATGAGAAAATCCACCTTCGCCTGCGCTTCCGCTTTCGTTGCGCCGACATTGATGACGACGCCCGGCATCATCTTCAGGTCACTGGTGCTACGACCGTATTTCGCCATGCGCCCCTTGACGTTTTCCGCAAACGCCTTGTTGCGCTGCAGGTTTGAGGCAAGACTGAAAACGATTTCGGCGGTCTTGGCGGCCAGTTCCATGCCGGGCTCCGAGCCACCCGCCTGGGCGATGACGGGGCGACCTTGCGGAGATGCTGCGATGTTGAGCGGACCCCGCACCTGAAAGTGCTTGCCCTTGTGGTTCAGCACATGCAGCTTGTTCTTGTCATAATAGAGCCCGGAGGCCTTATCGAGCACGAGCGCGTCCGGCTCGAAGCTGTCCCAGAGGCCAAACACGACATCGACGAATTCCTCACCGCGCTCATAACGCCAGCTGTGTGGCGGAAGTCCGTCGAAATTGTAGTTATAGCCGGTTTCATCGTGGTCGGAAGTCACCACATTCCAGCAGGCGCGTCCGCCGCTCAGGTGGTCGATAGAGGCAAAAATGCGTGCCAGATTGAATGGCTCGTAGAAACTCGTGGATGCCGTCGCGACAAAACCCAGTCGCTCGGTCAGAACAGACAGCGCCGATATCAGTGACAGAGGTTCGAAGCGGTTCATCTTCGTCGGAGAACGGGAAAGCGCCTCGGCATCTCCAATGGCTGCCGCCGGGGAGTCAGCCAGGAACATGAAGTCGAACTTCGCCGCTTCCGAGATTTTGGCCACGTTCAGGAGATGGTCGATCCGGTTCGCGCCATGCACATCTGCCGCCGGGTGGCGCCACGCGGCCGGATTAAAACCGAATGTATAGACAAATGTACCAAGTTTCAGTTTGTCTGGACGTGCCATGGTCTGTGCTCCAAAGGTGTTCAGGAGTTCGGGCGCAAGCCCTGGATGGGTGTAAAGTCAGCGGTCAGTCTGTGTTGATGGCCCGGATAGTTTAGCCGAACACGGGTGACAGGCTCACCTTGCCGCCAGGTCAGGCGTTGAACCACGAGGAGCGCCGAGCCCTTGGTGACCTTGAGCAGCTTGGACACACGTGCGTTGGAGCTTTCGGCAGAGATTCTGTGCTCGCCGGAGGTCCAGGCGACGTGATTGAGCAACCACGCGCCGGGTGCAAGGTCCGCAAAACTTTCCTCTGCGGCGTCTGGGGCAGCGGAAAGACTGATGACCCGTTCTTCGAGACAAAAAGGCTCGTCGTCGGCCAGATGTAGCACGGTGAGCGCGAGGAGGGCCTCTTTTTCCCGAAAGCCGGGACAGGTCGTTTCCTGCATCGTTGGGTGACGCTGGAGACGCTCGCAGATGGTGTAACGATAGGTCAGACCGTGCGACTTCACCTCATCGGCCACATCGTAAATGGCGAGGATTGCGGTTCGCGTATCCTGTCGCTTGACGACGCTTCCGGTCTTGCGTCGCCGCAGGATGAGGCCAGACTGAGCCAGTTGTGTCAGAGCCTTGTTCACGGTCATCCGGGAACAGCCATATTGTTCTGTGAGGGCTTGTTCGGAGGGGATCCGGTCTCCGGGCATCCATTCCGCAGAGAGAATGCGTTGCTCTATGTCGCGCATGATCCGCTGATGCAGCGAGTCGCGATTGCCGCTTGTATCTCTTCGAGCAGGATCCGGGATCGTATCCATTGATGTCATACCAGCATGGATGCGCCGCGATCGAGATAAGTATCCAGAAACTGCTCAAGGCGCGGGTGGCGCGGCTTGGCAAAAACGTCCCCTGGCGCACCCGTAAACAGGATCCGGCCCTGATCGAGGAAGCTGATCTGCTGCGCTACAGTCGCGGCAAAGCCGATCTCATGGCTTACGACGACCATGGTCATCCCCTCGGTGGCAAGGTCGCGCATGACGTTGAGAACTTCGCCAGTGAGTTCGGGGTCCAGTGCGGAAGTCGGCTCGTCGAACAGCATGATCTTGGGCTGCAGTGCAAGTGCGCGGGCAATTGCAACGCGCTGTTGTTGTCCGCCCGAAAGCTGGGACGGGTAATGGCCCGCGCGGTTCGCAAGGCCTACTTTTGTCAACTGCGCCAATGCGCGCTCTTCAGCCTCGGCCTTCGGCACCTTGTGCACGGTCTTCAAAGCTTCAGCAACATTTCCAAGCGCCGTCATGTGTGGCCAGAGATTGAACTGCTGGAAGACCATGCCGATCTGCGAGCGAACACGCCGGATCTGCGCAAGCGGCAGTCTTTCGCGTTCGCCGCGACTGTTCTCGAAGAAGCCGAGAGCTTCTCCATTCACGGTGATCATGCCTTCGCTCGCTTCCTCAAGAAATGCGAGGCAGCGCAACAGCGTGCTTTTACCCGAGCCGGACGGACCAATGAGGCAGGAGACCTGTCCCGCCGGAATCGTCAGGTTGATCCCTTCGAGAACGGTCGATGTGCCGAAACGCTTGACGAGATTTTGAACGGAAATGGCGGGTAGCGTCATGGTGCGGCAAACCTGTAGGTCGAAAGTCGAGCTTCGGCCGCTCGTCCCAGGCGGGCAGCGGCTTCCACGATGAACCAGTAAATCAGGGCGAGAAGGAAGATGGCCTCGAGGAAGGCATATTCCTGCGAGCCAATCGCGCTGACAGTCGTCGTGAGCTCCGGCACGGTGATGATCGACAGGACTGCCGACTCCTTCAAGAGGATCACGGCAAGATTGACCGAGGGCGGCAGCACGATCAGCGCCATCTCAGGCAGCAGAATGCGGCGGATGATTTGCAACCGTGACAGACCGAGACATTCTGCTGCTTCGACATGACCATGCGGCACTGCCCCATATCCTGCCCTGAATATCTCGGAATAATAGGCGGCCGCATAAATGCTCAGGCCCAGCAGTCCGCAGGGTATCGGATCCAGCGATATGCCAATGAACGGACCGCCGTAGTAGACGAGGAAAATCTGGATCAGGAACGGCGTTCCGCGCAACACTTCGACAATCAGACCCAGCGGCACGTCGAGCAGGGGGCTTCCGTAGCGCCGCAGGGTGGCGATAATGAAACCCAGAATGACGCCCAGCAACATCCCTGCAATCCAGAGCGCCAGCGTGACCGCCGTACCACTCATGATTTCTGGCATATGACGCAGGATGACGTTTGGATCCAACATCATTTTGTAGCTCCCGGAAGAGAGCGTTCGACATACTTGCCTGTCATCGCAACGATCGAGCAAATCGCCAGGTAGATGATGGCGGCAGACGAAAAGATCTCGATTGGCATGTAGGTTGAGGATGCGAGATCCTGAGCCATGCGTGTGATCTCCACGATGCCTACGACCGAGACCAGCGAAGAAGATTTGAGGATCATGATGGCCTCATTTACAAGGGCCGGGAACGTCAACCTGAGCGCAATAGGCGCTTTGATGCGCATGAAAATCTGCCGGGGGGACAGACCTGCCATGTCGGCAGCCTCGATGAAGCCCTTCGGTACGCTCTCGAAACCGCCACGTAGGTTCTCCGCCTGATAGGCTGCGGTACAAAGTGACATCCCGACGATGGCGGCGACAATGCTTGGTACATTCAAGCCGATGAAGGGCAGCAGATTATAAATCAGCAGCAATTGCACAAGGAGAGGCACACCTCGGAAAAAGCTGATGAAGAACTCCGCAGGGCGCCGGTAAAGTTTTCGTGCCGACAAGAGCGCTGCAGACAAACCAAGAGCCAGGATGAAGCCGATCGCGATTGAAATGGCACTGATGCCGATCGTCCAGACCGAAGCCTGTACCAGCAGGTTGAAGAGCTTGAACGTCATAGGCTCACCCGGAGCAGTCGCGCCAGGGAAGGCGCAGCTGAGAAATGGAACGGCTCAGGATCCATCGAAGCCGTTCCTCATCGATCCCGTTGTCAGATCGCGGGTTCCTTGACTGTGTCCGGCGTATCGAACTTCGTACCGAACCACTTCTCCTGAAGCTTTGCCATGCGACCGTCACCCTTCATCTTGATGAGAGCAGCATCGATGGCGTCCATTAGCGGAGCGTAGTCTGCATCCTTGCGGCCAACATACCCGAAATAGGTCTTCTTTCCGAAAGGTGGCTGCACGACTTCAAACATGCCGGCCCGTTGTTTGGCGACGAATGCGATGTTCGGGAGCGAGTTTGCGACCGCAACGATACGACCAGCCGCCATATCGGCATAGGCATCGTTGAAGGCCGGATATTCGCGGATATCGACCTTGGTCGGCAATGTTGCGGAAAATTCGGTCAATTGAGCCAGCTGCGCCGTCGCCTTGCCGACGCCGACGGCCTTGCCTGCAATATCCTCCGGCTTGCTGATGGGCGCGCCGGCCTTTTTGAGAATTGCCACAGTCGCCTCGGCGATCGGCGATGTGAAGCGATAACGCTCCATGCGTGCCTTGGTGATCGTAGCTGGTCCCGCAACAACGTCGAACTTCCCAGCTTCAAGGCCGGGCAACACGCCTTCCCATGGCAGCGTTACCCATTCGATCTTCACGCCAAGCTCTTTGCCGATTTCGGCGAACAGATCGACATTGAGGCCCGAATGCGTACCGGCATCAATGAAATCGAATGGCGCGAAAGCCGTCTCGGTACCGACCTTGAGGGTCCCGGCTGCTTTTGCCTTTGCAAGGATATCTTCGGCGTGGGCACTCAGTGATGCGCCCAGGAAGAATGCGGCGCAGGCGGCCGCCTTGAGGAAATGTCTTTTCAGCATGATGGTTGCTCCCGTTTTCGAGCTTGGTTGCCCGCAGCGCTGTTCCCCTCGGACCGATGTTTCCGGTCTCTTTTGACTATACAAATAGAACGCTGGATTCGGTTCGTGTCAATGCTTTGTTTATAATATTTGCAGGACTAAATTTTGTGCAAATTCGGGATCTTCAAAGACGGGGTGAACCCTGCCTCCGTCTCATGCAGCGAAACGGACACACCCGACCAAACTTTCGGCATGATGGCCTCGTAGGGGCATTTCAATCCGATTGGCTGCACGCACAAGACTTTGTATAGGTCCATTCTTTGAACCGTCTCGTGCTTCGGCCGTAAATCGGTTTGTGATGAGATCGATGAAACGCCGCCCATGGAACGCAACCTACTACGCTATATCTGGAAGCATACCCGGCGGCAGCAGGTGTTCATCCTGGCCATCGTGCTGCTTTCGATGGTGCCTTATTTCGCCGCGTTCGATTTGCCGAAGCAGATCATCAACGGCCCCATTCAGGGAAGCGGTTTCGAAACGGCGGACTCCACGGCGCTGTTCATGGAGTTCACCCTCGCGGTGCCCTTCACCGATCTGAGCTGGAGTTTCGAGGGCTTCGAGCTGGATCGTATGTCCATGCTCATGGCCTTGAGCGGCGTCTTTCTGTTTCTTGTCATCGTCAACGGCCTCTTCAAATTCTACATCAACACCTACAAGGGTCGGCTGGGTGAAAGGCTGCTGAGACGAATCCGGTTCGAACTGGTGGATCGGGTTCTACGCTTTCCGCCCAGTGCCTTGAAACAGGCCCATGGGGCTGAAGTCTCGACGATGGTCAAAGACGAGGTGGAGCCATTTGGTGGCTTTACCGGAGATGCTTTCGTCCAACCGGTCATGCTTGGCGGGCAGGCTGCTGCGGCGCTCTTCTTTATTTTTCTCCAGAATCTCGCGCTCGGGATGATTGCCTTCGTCATGGTTGCCATTCAGGTGGGCATCATTCCGAAAATGCGGCGTCGGTTGATTGATCTTGGACGTCAGCGGCAGATCACGGCGCGTCATCTTGCCGGCAAGGTTGGAGAAATCGTCGACGGCATCGATACGATCCACACATATGACACGAGCAATTACGAGCGCGCGGATATCGCGCATCGGCTCGGCCATATCTACAAGATCCGGTATGAACTCTATCAGTGGAAGTTTCTCGTCAAATTCGTCAATAACTTCCTCTCCCAGCTGACCCCCTTCCTTTTCTATTCCATCGGCGGTTATTTCGCCCTCAAGGGATCGCTCGATGTTGGCCAGCTGGTTGCTGTCATCAACGCCTACAAAGATCTGCCAGGCCCTCTGAAGGAACTGATCGATTGGGATCAGTCACGCCAGGACGTTCAGGTCAAGTATGAGCAGGTTCTGGAACAATTTGAGCCAGGACAACTCGTCGATCCGTCCCTGCATGAGGTGAAGCCCGTCACGCCTGCCTATGCGGGTACGGTTCTCGCGGCCCACAATCTGACGGTCATTGACGGAAGTGGCGCAAAGACCCTCGACAATGTGACGCTGAAGATCGAGCGTGGCGAAACCGTTGCCATCATCGACAATGCAGGCAACGGGGGCGAAAGCCTGGCGGAATCCTTTGCCCGTATTGTCTGGCCTGCCTCCGGGCGCGTTAGTCTTGGCGATGCCGATTTGCTGGAACTGCCGGAGGCTGTGTCGGGCCGCAAGGTCACCTATGCTTCGGCAGACAGCTATTTCTTTCATGGCAGCCTGAAAGACAATCTGCTTTATGGATTGAAGCACGCGCCAACGACGACCGTGTCCTATAGCGGCGAGGAAGCCACTCATCGCAACTGGGAGATCCGGGAGGCGGAACTGGCCGGGAATTGTGCGTTCGACCTCAATGCAGACTGGATAGATCGCCGCTCGACATCGGTCTTGCGCGGTTTTGACGACGATCTCAAACAGTCACTCATGCGCGCGCTCGATGCTGTTCAACTGACGCCGGATGTCATGGAGCTTGCTCTGCACTCCTATCTGGATCCGGAGGAAAACCCGGCGCTGGCGGGGCGGATCGTCGAGATGCGTCATTCCTTGAGAGAAACGCTTCAGGCTGAAGGGCTCTCGAACATTGTCGCCCATTTTGACCCGGCGGCCTATAACGCCGAAGCGACTGTTGCGGAAAACCTTCTGTTTGCTGCGACGCGCATTTCGTCCAGCGCCGACGGCGATGTGACGGAAAGCGAGTATCTGTTCGAGGTGCTCGAAGTCAGCGGTCTTTATGACATGCTCTATGAGATGGGTCTGAAGATCGCAGACGATCTGGTCGAAATCTTCGCAGATCTGCCGCCGGAACATCCGTTCTTCCAGCAACTCGACCGCGTCAGCGCCGAGGACATCGCCAAGTATCAGCAGCTGTTGCAGCGCCTGCAATCCCGCACCGGAGCAGGCATAACGGAAGAGGAGGCACGTTCCATCGTCCGCCTCAGTCTGCACTATGTCGAGCCGCGCTATCGCTTCGGTGTGTTGACGCAGGATATCATGGATGCGGTGGTGGCAGCGCGCGACAAATTCTACGCCAATCTGCCCGCGAACCTGCGGGACCGGATCGAGAGATATGATCCACACCGCTACATGGCCGCGGCGACACTTCGAGAGAATGTGCTTTTCGGAAAGTTGTCTCATCGTGTTGCAGATGCTCCGGCGAAGATCAGGAAAATCGCTGGCGAAATCATGCGCGAGAAGGGACTGTTCGAGAGCTTCATCGCTCTTGGGTTGAACTTCGAGGTTGGAACGGGAGGGCGCCGATTGACCCTTACGCAGCGCCACAAGCTGAGCCTGGCCCGCGCGTTGGTGAGACGTTCCGATTTCTACATCTTCAACCGCGCTCTGCCGGGGTTGGACAGGCGCGTTCAGGAGGAAATCGTTAAGGCTGTTATTGATTTCCTGAAGGAACAGGACAATGATCCGACAGTCATTTGGGTTCTTTCTAACACTTCCCTGTCACGATTGTTTCATCGAGTGATTGTATTCGACCGCGGCACGGTCGCTGAGGACGGGACGTTCGAGGCGCTGGATCGAGACAGTGGAATATTCAGATCGTTGGTTGCCTGAGGTGGAGGCATCCGACGCGTGAAGGGGGCATGCGGCGCTATGTTGCTGAGGGAAGAAGTCGAGCTACTGCGGAACATTCCGTACTTCAACCGGGTGGATCCATGTAAGCTGAAACTGTTGGCATTCGCCTCTCATCGCATATCCTATGAGCCTGGCGATATGATCTTTGCGCAAGGCGATGTTCCGGAAGCAACCTTCGTGCTCCTGAGCGGCAATGTCAGGTTGACCGCTTCCAGTCCATGCGGACGGTGTGAAACGACGCAGGCGGAGCCAAACTCCATGCTGGGCGAGATGTGCCTTCTCTCCGATCAGCCAAGAGCCATGACCGCAACTGCCTTGACGAATGTCGAAGCGCTCAAGATCGGCCGGGACTGCCTGCTGCGGCTCGTTTCCGACAATCCGAGAATGAGTTTCGAAATTAGTCGCGTTCTCGCTGAAACTCTTCGCGATCGGATTGGCGGCTTGGGAAAGAGATTTTCCCAAGAGGCAATTCTTTAACGCCGCCTGTAATGGAAATAGCGACCTTCCGCGATGCTGGGAAGGCGAGGAAGCAGTTCCAGGTCTGGATGATCGAGGGGCAGGCCGCTGACCGCCACTCCGCCATTTGCAAGCATGCCGGACACCATTTGCGGAAGCCATGTCAGGGTGATCGCATCCTTGTCATCATAGCCCGTGCCGATATCGGCATGCACCAGCGCAGCCTGTCGGCCAAGATAAGCCTGTCCCGTTTCCCGGATTTCGCCCTCCACAAAATCGTTCGCTGCGGGTGTCGCAGAGGCATGTGAAGCGAGCTTCCGGTCAAAGGCGATGACACGCCGCCCGGGAAAATTCTCCCGCAAATGGCTGTAGGTTCTGCCATTGCCGAGGCCGATTTCGAAGACCTCGCCGGCTTCCGGCAAGGCAAGGTTATCACGCACATGGTTCAACAGGTCCCGTTGGGCGCTCATGCGGTTGATGAAACTATCGAGTCTGCTCAAAATTTTCTCCAGTCGATCAGGCCTTGATGACCTTGTCCGAGGAAATTCCTCGCCGCGCGTAGACGTTGCGAGTATCGATGATAAGCGGCGCCCATTGTTCAAGGCTCGCATAGTCGACGGAATCATGGTCGGTCGCGATCACAACCGCATCGAAAGCATCAACCGTCGTGTGATCGAGGTTCGCGGATTTACGGCCTTTCAGGTGCCCGTATTCGCGTGTTCTGGGAATCTCTTCGAGGTACGGATCGTGATATTCCACCTGCGCACCGCGCTCGAGGATCAACTCCATAAGGCGAAGGGAAGGGCTCTCGCGAATGTCCGGCACGTTCTTTTTGTAGGCCAATCCCATGATCAAAACGCGAGAGCGGCTGAGCGCCTTGCCAAGGCGACGGTCCAGCCCTTCGGCAAGCTTCTCCACCACGTAGCGTGGCATGGAGGTGTTGATCTCACCCGCAAGTTCAATAAAGCGGGTCGGTTGTTCGAACTCGCGTGATTTCCATGTGAGGTAGAACGGATCGATCGGAATGCAGTGACCGCCAAGACCCGGACCCGGATAGAAAGGCATATAGCCGAACGGTTTGGTTTTGGCGGCCTCGATTACATCCCAGACATCGATACCCATTGCGTCGTAGACGAGCTTCAACTCGTTGACGAGGGCGATGTTGACGGCGCGGAAAATGTTTTCCGTCAACTTCACCGCCTCGGCTGTTCGCACGGAAGAAACGGGCACGATCGTATCGACCACGGCGCCGTAGAAGGCTTTCATCATCTCACTGGCAAGCTCGCCATCGCCTGCAACGACCTTGGGTATGTTGGAGGTATTGAAGTCGCGATTGCCCGGGTCTTCCCGTTCAGGCGAATAGCCGAGAAAGAAATCTTCACCCGCCTTCAAGCCGGAGGCCTCCAGAATGGGACGCATGATCTCGTCGGTCGTTCCTGGATAGGTCGTTGACTCCAGAGCGATCAACTGGCCGGGGCGCAGCACGTTCGCGATCTGCCGACAGGTGTTTTCGACGAAACTCAAGTCTGGATCACGATAACGCGTCAAGGGTGTCGGGACGCAGATCGCAATCACGTCGCATTCGGCAAGACGCCCGAAATCATCTGTCGCGGAAAAGCGGCCCGCGGTTCGCTCGGCAGCAAGAACGTCGCTCGGCACCGCCTCGATGTAGCTGTTGCCCGCGTCGATCCGTACCATTTTTTCGGCATCGATATCGAAACCAAGCGTCTGGAAGCCGGCGCGTGAAATGCTCATGGCGAGTGGCAGGCCGACATAGCCCAGACCGATCACGCCGGCCTTGATCGTCTTGGAGCGGATCGCGGTGACAAGAGGATGGTTCGCGATCTCTGCCTGACTCAAGGGGTTTTCTCCGTGATGCTGCGATGTGGCGTGCGATGGTGCACGAAGCGCTTTTCCGTCGCGCTCAGTTGAGGTTCCATACCACCTGTGTCAAGGGTGCGGTAAAGGTTAGATAGGCAAGCACGGGCAGAAGCGCATCAATTAATTCTGATCGGCAGACTTGCAAAGAGTGGCATCCTCGTTCCTATCTCAGCACTATGAAAATCGCTTTCTATGCTCCACTGAAATCGCCATACCATCCTGTTCCTTCGGGGGACCGCCTGATGGCGCGGCAGTTGATAAGGGCCTTGACCATAGCCGGTCATGAGGTGGACGTCGTTTCAGAACTGCGCAGTTATTCAGCGACGCCGGATACTGCGGAACAGTTCGCCATGGATGCGGGTAGCGAAATCGAGCGCATAGATACCCTATGGGCAGATCAGGGGAAGCCAGACCTCTGGTTTTGCTATCATCCGTACTACAAGTCACCCGATCTCCTCGGACTGGAGCTATGCCGCGCCCACACTATCCCTTACGTGACTGCAGAATCATCCTACTCGCGGCGGCGCAATATCGGAAATTGGGCGCTTTCGCAGCAGCGGGTTCTTGAAGGATTGAAGTTCGCAGCCGTCAACATCTGCCTGACCGAACGAGACCGACGGGGCATTCTGGATGCCGCTCCCAAGGCACGATGCGAACGGCTGGCGCCGTTCATCGATGTGACGCCATTCCGCGACCTGACCCCTCAACCCGAACAGAGGCAACTGATTACAGTCGCAATGATGCGCGAGGGCGACAAGCTCGGCAGCTACCGGGCGCTCGCTGCGGCGCTGCTGCTCCTAAAGGACGAAGACTGGCGGCTGTCGATCATTGGTGACGGACCAGCAAGAGCGGAGGTTGAAGGCTGCTTTTCAGATTTTCCGTCAGCCCGTATCTCGTTTCTCGGTCAATTGCAGCCGCAGCAGATTGCGGATCACCTGGCGCACGCGTCTATCTACGCCTGGCCGGGGCATGGAGAGGCTTACGGCTTAGCCTATCTCGAGGCGCAGGCTGCGGGTGTGCCAGTCATCGCAGAAGAAACCGCTGGCGTGCCTGAAGTCGTATCTCACGGAGAGACCGGGCTGTTGACCAAATCTTCGGATCCTGAAGATTATGCAAATACCATTCGACTGCTCTTGAGGGATGACGATCTGCGTTCGAAACTGGCCGGAAACGCGCGGCACCGCGCCGAGCGTGTCCATTCCCTTGAGGCGGCTGCGGGCCGACTGGCTTCCATCCTTCGTTCCAATTTGAGGTAAGCATGTTCGATACTTTATGGCGCGATCGCCTGGATCAACTGGCTGCCGAAGGTCGCACGCTGACGCTGTGGCTGCGTGATGACGATGCGGTGGATGTTACGCCTGCTCTCGACCGGCTGCTGACGTTATGTGAACGCCATTCTGTTCCGCCAACGCTGGCGGTGATACCGGAAAAGACCGGGTTTCCGCTAGTCGAGTATCTGGCGCGCTTCCCGGAGGTTGAAGTTGCTGTGCATGGCTGGTCTCACCAGAGCTACTCAAAGCCGCCCGCAAAGAAGCAGGAACTCGGCAATGATCGCCCGCTTCCGGTGATCTTGATCGAAATTCAGGCAGGCCTTGGCAAACTGCAGGCTCTGCATGGCCAACGGTTCATTCCCATGATGGTGCCGCCGTGGAACCGGATTTCCTCCGAGATCGCCGAGCAATTGCCAAAGCTCGGCTACAGGTCTCTGTCTGTTTTTGGGCGTGAAAGGCCTTCAAACCCTCCGCTCCTCAATACGCATGTAGACATCATGAACTGGCGTGGCGTACGGGGCGGGAAAGATGCCGAGACCTTGTACGAGGAGTTGTTGGGTTACGTCGATCAACCCGTTCCTGCCTTGGGCCTGCTTACTCATCATCTCGTTCATGACGAGGCCGCGTGGAACTTTCTGGAGAATTTCCTGCGCATGACCGCTCAGCACAAGGCGTGCCAATGGCGCCGTGCGTCTGAACTCATGGCCAGTTGATCTACCAGGATTTCCAACCAATCAGTAGACCATTTCCCGAGGCCTGCGCTTCTGACTGCGCTGCTTCAACCTCCTCAATCGGTGCTCGGCGCTGAAGATTGGCAGCAACGAAAGCGGCATCGGGAACGGTGAATGTCGTTCGCCGAAACAGGAGCGTCATGATCAGCGGTCCGGTGGACCACCAGGCCGGACCATCCGGCAACCTGCGTGTAGCTTCCGGAATGATGTCGAGAAGGCGTGCAAAAACCGGGTGACGCGCAGGTGTTGCGATGAAGGAATTCGTCAGCAAGGCGCCTCCCAGTCCCGTGTCACGCGGCGTATCCTCCAACAGAGCTGACAATCCGATGAGGGGCAGGACATCCGAAAAGGTCAGGTCATCGCGTGCCGGATACCAGTCGCAATCCAGGTAAATCCCACCCTGCGCATGCAAGATGAAATAGCGCGCGACATCCACCGCACCCGGCAGGTCACCCGCCTCCATCATTTCGACGAAGGCAGGATGCCGAGGAACATTCAAGGCTTCCAGGTCCGCCTCTCGCCACAGCCGGTAGCGAAAGCCGTTCTGCTCAGCATGGCGTTTCCACTTCGCCGCCGAGGGCGGAACAGGCAATTGCCCAAGCCAGATCTGATGCAGCATACGCGGGACAGGCTGGCGGTTGAGTTCGTTCATGTCTCGACGCTCCTCCAGGCTGAAGTCCGTGAGCGGCAAGAGAAGCGATGGTGGAGGGACGAGCAGATACTGGAGGCCAGCTTTGGCAACGCTGTCCGAACGGAGTTTAGCGATTTTCAGAAGCGCGGACTGGACCTTGCGCGGCATGCCAAGGACGGTTTCGCTTCCCAGCCGCAAGGCGGGATCCGCCATCGAAGGAGCTGCAATCGAGGCAAGGATTGTTTCCGCAGCCTTCCACTCCCCGGCCGAAATGAGCTTTCGCGCCTCTTCCAGCCTTTCGCGCGCTTCCTTCTTCTGCAGTTCAGGCTTGGTCATGGTGACATTTGATCCATCGCAAAGGCGGCTGACGTTACGGGTGGCAAAATCGCAAGGCTCGCCAAACAATCTGAGGTCGCCGTCATCCTGCCGAAATCTTTCCGGTGCAAATGGCGCTTCAGGTCCGCGTTGTTGTAGGCTTGGAACATAGACATAGGCAATATGCTGCGATACGGTCCTAAAAAACAAAGGGAACCCGCCCTGATCGATAGACCGCACAGGGCTGCCGGGAAATACGTGAATGAATGAGCAGACCGACTTGCTCCGCATCGAAGGACTATCGGTGTCCTTCCCGCTATGGGGCGGCAGCATCCATGCGGTCAAAAATATCAGCATGCGTATCCGGCCCGGCAAGGTAACGGCGCTGGTTGGTGAGTCCGGCTCTGGAAAATCCGTGCTTGGTCGTGCCGTGATGGGCATCGAGACCCCCGCGGCGCAAACGAGCGGTCATATCTTTTTCAACGATCCTGATACTAAAGAGCGCATCGACCTGCTGGCACTGCCCAATGAGGGCCGCAAGATGCGGAGTATCCGGGGCAATCGCATCGGAATGATCTTTCAGGAACCGATGACCTCGTTCTCGCCGATGCATACGGTCGGCAATCAGATCGAAGAGGTCCTGAAGATTCATACAGTGCTGTCGCCGAAGGAGCGACAGGAACGGTGCGAAGAAATGCTGTCGCTGGTCGGATTTTCCAACCCTGCCCGCGCCTTCAACATGTATCCGTTCGAGCTTTCCGGCGGCATGCGCCAGCGTGCCATGATTGCCATGGCGCTTGTATGCGGACCTTCCCTGTTGATTGCCGACGAACCGACCACCGCTCTGGACGTGACGATCCAGGCGCAGATCCTCAAACTGCTGCGTGATCTTCAGTCGCGCCTCGGCATGGCCATGCTGCTGATCACGCATGATCTGGGTGTTGTGGCAAGCATGGCCGACGAAGTGGTTGTCGTCTATCGGGGCGAGGTCATGGAGGCGGGCCCCGTCGACGCAATCTTCCGCAATGCGCGCCATCCCTACACGAAAGGCTTGATGGCCGCGGTGCCAGACTTCGAAATGCCGCGAAGCGCGAGACTGAAGCCCTTGCGCGAAATCGAGGTCGATGCGGTGGGTCTCGTGGACCGGAAAAAGCATGCCGAGGCCCATAGCGACGTGGTCTTGAGTGTTCGGAACGTCTCCAAATCATTTGTCACAAAACGCGGCGGCGGCTTCGGTCTGGGCGCTTCGCCCTCGACGCTCGCTGTCAATGACGTAAGTTTCGATATCCGGCGCGGTGAAACGCTAGGCCTTGTAGGCGAGAGCGGTTGCGGCAAGACGACGCTCAGCAAGATCCTGATGCGAGGCGTCACAGCTGATGCAGGCGAAGTGCTGTTTCAAAGCGAGCGCGGCCCCATCGACGTTCTGAACGCACGTGGCGAAGATCTCAACCTGTTGCGCCAGCGAATTCAGATGGTCTTTCAGGATCCGATCTCTTCGCTTTCCCCGCGTATGACGGTCCGCAATATCGTCAGCGAGCCACTGGAAATCCATCAACGTGGTGATGCCAAGGCGCGTCTCGACGCCGTGAAGCGTCTGATCAGAGCGATTGGTCTGCCGGAAAACGCCATGGGTCGCTACCCGCACAGCTTCTCCGGTGGACAGCGCCAGAGAATTGGTATCGCGCGCGCTCTGGCGCTTGGGCCGGACCTGCTGATCTGTGACGAGCCAGTTTCTGCGCTCGACGTTTCCATTCAGGCCCAGATCCTCAACCTGATGAAGGATTTGAAGAAGGATCTCGGGCTGACCTACCTGTTCATCTCGCATAACCTTGCCGTGGTGAACTACATGGCAGACAGGGTCGCTGTCATGTATGCCGGACGCATCGTGGAAATTGCGCCTTGTGACGTAATCATGCGCAATCCCGTTCATCCCTATACCAAGAAGCTTCTCGCTGCAGTTCCGACGCCGAATCTGGACAGGCCTCTCGACTTTGCTGCAATCGGTCAACCAAGCGCCGAGGCCAGGAAGCAATGGGCACGCCAGTTTCAGGAAGATGCGCCGGGCGATCTCGCGCATGCTGATCTCGGTGAAGGGCATCTGGTGCTCGCGCGCCGCAATGTTGATGTGCGGGAGTTGCGCCCATGATCAGCCGTCGGCATACACTTGCTCTTCTTGCATCAACACTTGTCCCAAGTCGTGTCTTTGCAGCCTTCCAGGATTCTGAGTTCCTGAGATCTGGCGCAAACGGCACATCCTTGCCGCCGGTGGCGGAACGCTTGCCCAAAACTCCGCGCGTCGTGAAGCTTGCGGAAACCGGCAAACTGCCCGGGCGGCATGGCGGCACCGTTCGCATGATGATCGGCAGCCAGCGCGACATTCGCTATGCGCCGATTTTTTCCTATTCGCGGCTTGCAGGCTATGACGAGCATCTCGAACTGAAGCCGGACATCCTTGAAAGCTTCGAGATCAAGGAAGACCGGATTTTCACCTTCCGCCTGCGCGAGGGGCACAAGTGGTCGGATGGTAGTGACTTTACGTCCGACGATTTCCGCTACGTGTGGGACGACATGTTCCACAACAAGAAGCTCTACAAGGGCGGCGTACCCGCCAGCCTCAAGATCGGTGGCAAGCCGCCCAAGTTCGAGGCGCTGGACAGATTGACTGTCCGCTACAGCTGGGATGAGGCGAATCCGGACTTTATGGCGGATATCGCCTCGCCATCGCCGCTTCGCTTGATGCATCCAGCCAACTACCTCAAGCAGTTCCATGTGAGCTATCAGACAAAGGAAAAGCTCGAGGAACTGATCAAGCAGCAGGGTGTCGAGGACTGGGTAGCCTTGCACCAGAAAATGTCGCGCACCGTGCGGCCCGAAAATCCTGATCTGCCGACCCTTGATGCATGGCGACCGCGAACGGCGCCGCCAGCGGGGCGCTTTGTGTTTGAGCGAAATCCCTATTATCACCGCGTCGACGAGAACGGGCTTCAGCTCCCTTATATCGACCGGATATTCATGGATGTGAGCGCAGGCGACCTCGTCGCTGCCAAGACCGGAACCGGCGAAAGTGATCTGCAGGTCACAAACCTGGACTTCGCCGATTACACCTTCCTGAAGAATGCAGAGGAGCGCTATCCTCTGAACGTCGACCTTTGGAAGCGGATTCAAGGGTCGCGCGTAGTTTTCTTCCCAAACCTCAATTGCAAGGATGAAGTCTGGCGGAACCTGTGGCGGGATGTGCGTGTGCGACGCGCTCTTTCCCTGGCAATCAACCGGCGTGAGATCAACAAGGCTGCGTTCTTCGGCCTCGCGCGCGAGAGTTCCAATACGATCCTTCCCGAAAGTCCGCTATTCAAGCCGGAATATCGCGAAGCCTGGTCGGCATTCGATCCCTCGCTTGCCAATAAACTGCTCGACGACGCGGGTCTTAACAGGCGTGGCGATGAGGGTGAGCGGTTATTGCCGGACGGTCGCTCAGCCCGGATCATCATTGAAACAGCGGGCGAGAACACGGTTGAAGGTGATGTCCTGGAACTCGTTCGCGACCACTGGTCGGAGATCGGGATCAAGATCTTCGTTCGTGTCTCGCAGCGCGAACTGCTGCGACGTCGCGTCAAGGGTGGCGACACGATCATGACGGTCGCTCAAGGGCTCGACAACGGGGTCCCGACGGCGGACATGTCGCCGAAGGAATTGGCGCCAACGACCGACGACCAGATGCACTGGCCGCTTTGGGGCCTCTATCATCTCTCTGGCGGCAGCGATGGCAAACCTTCCGATCTGCCAGAGGCGATCGCCTTGTCGAAGCTCTTTGCCGCCTGGCGCAGTGCGTCAAG
Source organism: Rhizobium sp. Root149 (assembly GCF_001427345.1). Taxonomy (NCBI): domain Bacteria; kingdom Pseudomonadati; phylum Pseudomonadota; class Alphaproteobacteria; order Hyphomicrobiales; family Rhizobiaceae; genus Rhizobium; species Rhizobium sp. Root149. The sequence goes on along the minus strand of NZ_LMGD01000023.1, from coordinate 544,874 downwards.
CCACGAGGAGCGTGAGCATATCTGGCACGAAATGCTGAGCATCTATACGGATCAAGTTTTCACCATCGGAACCGTCAATGCAACGCTTCAGCCTGTCGTTCATTCCAGCCGCATGAGAAACGTTCCCAAGGATGGACTCTACGGATTCGATCCCATGTCCTATCTGGGCGTCTACATGCCTGACACTTTCTGGTACGACCATGCGTGAGATGATCCGATACATCGCCTGGCGCTTCATGGTGATGATACCCACCCTTTTGCTTATCTCGATGCTGATCTTCACGATCATTGAGCTGCCTCCGGGTGACTTTTTCGAAAGCTATGTGGAAGAGTTGAAGGCGATCGGCGAGAAGGCCGATATGCAGGAAATCGAGGATCTGAAGGCGCGCTATGGCTTCGATCAACCAATGCCGATCCGCTATCTGAACTGGGTCGGCGGCATGCTTCATGGCGATTTCGGCTACTCCTTCGAGTACCGAATGCCGGTGTCGGATGTGGTGGGCGACCGCTTGTGGCTGACGATCCTCGTGTCCACCGTCACCATCATCCTCACCTGGCTGCTGGCCTTTCCCATCGGCATCTATTCGGCCACGCACCAGTACAGCTGGGGCGATTACGGACTGACCCTCTTCGGGCTGATCGGTCTCGCTGTTCCGAATTTCGTGCTCGCGCTCATTCTGATGTATCTGGCCAATATCTGGTTCGGCACGTCCATCGGTCACTTGATGGATCAGAAATATCTCTCCCAGCCCATGAGTTGGGAGAAGTTCAAATCCATCCTCGAGCATATCTGGATCCCGGTGATCATCATCGGAACGGCTGGAACGGCGGGCATGGTTCGCCGGGTACGCGCCAATCTTCTGGATGAGCTTCACAAGCAGTATGTGATGACGGCGCGCGCCAAAGGGCTTCATCCCTTCAAGGTGCTGATGAAGTACCCCTTCCGCATGTCGCTCAATTTCTTCATTTCCGACATCGGGTCGATCCTGCCTGCCGTCATTTCCGGCGCTGAAATAACGGCGGTGGTTCTTTCTCTGGAAACAACGGGACCGATGCTCATCCGGGCACTTCAGGCACAGGATATGTATCTCGCCGGTTCGTTCCTGATGTTCCTGGCCTTCTTGACAGTCGTTGGCGTGCTGGTTTCGGATATCGCACTGGCCATCCTTGATCCGCGTATCCGCCTGCGGGGAGGGAGCACGAAGTGACGACGAAGCCTGGCACAGACGGGGACGTTCTGCCGCATTACGTGCGCGAAGCACCTTTCGATCCTTACGCGGATGATGCCGCATCGGGCAGTTCTACGCTGGATGAAGCGTCTCAGCTGAAACTGATGTGGTGGCGCTTTCGGCGTCACAAGCTCGCATTGTTTTCAGGCATCGCTCTGCTGATCATGTATTTCATGATCGTGATCGTGGAATTCCTCGCGCCCTACAAGGTGCATACTCGAAATATGGATCATATCTTTGCACCGCCCCAGGGCGTGCACTTGTTCCATGATGGCAAGTTTGTCGGCCCCTTCGTCTACGGGCAGAAGATGACGCTCGACATGACGACCCTCCGGCGGGTCTATTCCGACGATACGGGCGACGTGCAGAAGCTGCGCTTCTTCTGCCGTGGCGAGCCTTATCGTTTCTGGGGGCTGGTCGATGCGAACCTGCATCTGGTCTGCCCGGCCGAAAACGGACACTTCTTCCTGCTCGGGACGGACAGGCTGGGCCGGGATATCTTTTCGCGTATTCTCTACGGCGCGCGCATCTCGTTGACCATTGGTCTTCTGGGGGTTGCCACGAGCTTCGTTCTCGGCATTGTGATCGGCGGACTGGCTGGTTATTGGGGCGGCTGGTTTGATCTCGTGGTCCAGCGCATCATCGAGATGCTGCAATCGATCCCGACCATTCCGCTATGGCTCGCGCTGGCTGCAATCATGCCTGTGGATTGGAGTCCGCTTCTCGTCTATCTCGGAATTACCTTTATTCTCGGGCTGTTAGACTGGACCGGTCTTGCCCGTGCCGTACGTTCCAAGCTGCTTGCGCTTCGGGAAGAGGACTATGTTCTTGCCGCTCAGCTCATGGGAGCAAAAAGCCCGCGTATCATCGGGCGGCATCTTGTGCCCGGTTTCATGTCCCACCTCATCGCCAGTGCCACGCTCACAATTCCGAGCATGATCCTTGGCGAAACCACCCTCAGCTTCCTAGGTCTTGGGCTTCGGCCTCCGATCACCAGCTGGGGCGTGCTTCTGACCGAAGCCCGCTCCGTGAGTGTTCTTGCGCTTTACCCATGGCTCTTGTTACCAGTCATTCCGGTAATATTTGTCATCCTCGCCTTCAATTTCCTGGGCGACGGTCTTAGAGATGCAGCCGACCCGTATAAATGAGTTTGACCGGATTGCGCGGGTCGCGTTTTCCAGCCAATCGAATGTTCTAGGAGAAGACCAAGATCCATGTCGAAACGTCTTGGAAACGCTCGCATCCTTATGTACAGCCACGATACCTTCGGGCTTGGACACCTGCGGCGCTGTCGCACAATCGCTCACTCGCTGGTCGAGGATTATCGTGGGCTGAACGTGCTCATTATTTCTGGTGCGACAATCGCGGGCGCGTTCGACTACCGCGCACGCGTTGATTTCGTGAAGATTCCGAGCGTCATCAAACTGCGCAACGGCGAATATACGTCCATGGACCAGCATATCGATCTTCATGAGACCATGAAGATGCGGCAATCCATCATCCGGCACACAGCCGAAACATTCGAGCCCGACATTTTCATCATCGACAAGGAGCCTCTTGGTCTGCGCAGCGAGGTGGAGGATACGCTGGTCTACCTCAAGACCAAGGGCACGACGCTTATTCTCGGACTTCGGGACGTGATGGACGCGCCGCACCTGCTGGAGGCAGAGTGGAAGCGAAACGATGTTCTGCGCAAGATCGGTGCTCTCTACGACGATGTCTGGATTTACGGGCCACCGGATTTCTATGATCCGCTGACCGGTATCGATGTGCCGCAGAGTGTGCGGTCCAAGATGAATTTCGTAGGTTTTCTGCAGCGTAACGCTTCCAAGGATGCAGCCCTGCCCAATCCGGAAAAAGGCGATTACCTGCTGGTGACGACAGGTGGCGGCGGTGACGGGGCGGATCTTGTTCGCGATGTGATCGCTGCCTATGAGGCCGATCCGACACTGACGCACAAGGCAGTCATAGTGCTGGGTCCCTACATGTCGGCAGACCTGCGAAGCAGGTTCAAGGAGGCGTGCGACGCGCATCCGCTTCTCGAGATCATCGAGTTCGACAACCGGATGGAAGACCGTATTGCCGGTGCAAAGGCCGTTCTCGCCATGGGCGGGTACAATACCTATTGCGAGATCTTGTCCTTTGATAAGCCCGCCCTGATCGTGCCAAGGACGCAGCCGCGTGAAGAGCAGCTGATACGTGCGACGCGTGCTTCCGAGCTCGGACTGGTCAGCATGCTTTCCGCTGACGAGTCGGCCGATAGCTTGAAATTCGCCTCTGCCATCAAGGAGCTTTTAAAGCGCGATCCGCCATCCGTCAGCGCCCCAGGCATGCAACTTGAAGGCTTGCCCAATATTTCGCGCATTGTTGCGGAGTGGTTCAAGCGCAAGGACGAAAACCACCTGCAGATCGTTCAGGGTTGAAAGCCGTGACCGAAAAGAAGAAGATTGTCGTGCTGCTGAAGGGTTATCCGCGTCTTTCGGAAACCTTTATCGCGCAGGAACTGCTCGGTCTGGAGCGTGCGGGCTATCCGCTGGAACTGGTGGCCATGCGCAGGCCGACCGACAAGAAGCGCCATCCGGTTCACGACGAGATCAAGGCCAAGGTCTGGTATCTCCCGGAATATCTGCACGAAGAACCGCTTCGTGTTCTGAAGGCGCTGGTGCGGGTTTGCCGCGCCAGGGGCTTTGCCAGCGCGCTGAAAGCCTTTTGGGCGGATGTGAAGCGGGATTTTTCGCGCAACCGTTTCCGGCGTTTCGGTCAAGCTGCGGTGCTTGTGGCAGAATGGCCGCGCGATGCGGCGTGGCTCCACGTGCATTTCATTCACACACCAGCCTCGGTCGCGCGCTATGCCAGCATGATCAGCGGTACGCCGTGGACAGTGTCGGCCCATGCCAAGGACATCTGGACATCGCAAGATTGGGAGCTTCAGGAAAAACTGGCGCATGCCGACTGGGCGGTAACGTGCACGAAGGTTGGTTTCGAACAGCTGACCCTGCTTTCGAGGGGCCGTAACAATGTCCATCTGAGCTATCATGGGCTGGATCTTGATCGATTCCCGCATTTTCTGGGGTCAAGGCCTTCACGAACCGGTGCGGATGCGTTCGATCCTGTGCAGATCCTCAGCGTCGGGCGTGCTGTCAAGAAAAAGGGTTATGACGTTCTGCTGAAGGCGCTTGCCAAATTGCCGCCTGATCTGCACTGGCATTTCACCCATATCGGCGGTGGTGACGAGCTTTCGAAATTGAAAGCGCTTGCGGATGAACTGGATCTCCAGAAGCGGTTGACGTGGAAAGGTGCGCTGGATCAACGGGATGTGCTGGAGCATTACCGGACCAGTGATCTATTTGCGCTTGCCTGCCGTGTCACGTCGGATGGTGACCGTGACGGCCTGCCGAACGTAATGGTTGAGGCAGCCAGCCAGGGTCTGCCCGTAGTATCCACAACAGTGTCGGGCATCGTCGAGTTGTTCGAGAACGAGACGAACAGTCTTCTCGTGGAATCCGAAGATATAGACCAACTGGCTGGCGCACTGGATCGGATGATTCGCGATCCGGCGCTCAGAGACCGGCTGTCGACGACTGCCGAAGCCAAAGTACGAAGCGAATTCGATTATCACAACAGCATTCGCGATCTCGATAGACTGTTCACGACAAGCTGGTCCAAGATCCCATGACATCCGCTGTGCAAGCCTCCGATAGCCGAAAGCGCGTTTTCTTTTATGTGCAGCATCTTCTGGGCATCGGGCACCTTGTGCGTGCAAGCCGTATTGCGAAGGCGATGGCGCAGGCGGGCCTGGATGTCACCGTCGTCACTGGCGGCAGTATCATAGAGGGGTTTCCGGGGGAGGGCGTCCGTCACGTTCAGTTGCCGGTCATCCTGTCGTCGAACAGCAGCTTTTCGGGTCTGTCTGACGCGAGTGGCAATCCGGTGGATGAGCCGTTTATGCGCTTGCGCGTTGAGATGCTTCTCGCTGCCTTTCGCCAAGCAGATCCTGACGCCGTCATCATCGAGGCATTTCCATTCGGGCGTCGCCAGATGCGTTTCGAACTTCTGCCGCTGCTGGAGGCCATTCGCTCGCATCCGCGCAAGCCGCTGCTATTTAGCTCGGTGCGGGATATCCTGCAGGAAAATCGAAAGCCCGGCCGCGATGAAGAAACCGCGACCCTGATTGAAGAGCATTTCGACGGGGTCCTGGTCCATGGCGACGAGAATTTTGTTCGTCTGGAAGACACATTTCCCCTCGCAAGGCGCGTGGCAGACAAGGTGTTCTATACGGGGCTGGTCGCGCCGGAACCGCCGCAGCCCAGCGAAGATCGTTTTGATGTCGTCGTCTCGGCGGGTGGCGGCGCGGTCGGTGCGCAATTGATCGAAGCCGCGATTGCAGCTCGCGTCGAGCTCTCCGACACACGTCGGTGGTGCATCATAACGGGCCCGAATATGCCGCAGGCGGATTTCGAACGGATTGAGCGCGAGACGCCTGCAAGCGTCAGCCTGTTTCGCTTCCGCAAGGATTTTCCGAACCTGCTGATGAATGCTCAGTTGTCCATTTCGCAAGCAGGGTACAATACCGTTTGTGACCTGTTGCGGGCGAGCTGCAATAACGTGCTGATCCCCTTTGCGTCAGGTGGAGAGACGGAACAAAGCGTTCGGGCCGAGAAGCTGGAAGCGCTCGGTTTTGCGACTGTCGTGTCAGAGGTAAGGTTGAATGGCGCGACCCTCGCGGCGGCTATCTCAGCCGCAGATTGCTCGCCGCAGCGAATGAAGCCCGCACTATCACTGGATGGTGCAGCGAACACGGCATCCAGAATTATGGAAAAATTGAAAATCTGAGCTGCCGTTCGTCGCAGCCTTAAGACAACACAGGATCATAAATTTGTCCTGATGCCTTGCTTCTTGATGGCTAAACATCAGACTGGAGACGCGGTCTACCGAATCGAAATCTGCCGCTGTCGTTTTGAAAGCTTTCTCCCATGACACCGAACGATCAGTCTGATCTTTTCAATCTTGCTCCCATTGCAATGTGGATGGAAGACTTTAGCGACGTACAGCGTCAGTTGCAGGCGTGGAGAGCCGCTGGCATCAACGATATTCGTTCCTACTTGCGGGCTGACCTCTCACGCGTTGCGGCCTGCGCCAGTCTGATCCGGGTCATTGCTGTCAATCGCAAGACGCTCGAGCTCTTCGGCGCGACCGACCAGGCCCATCTGGTTGAGAGTCTTGGGCAGATATTTCGCGGCGAAATGCTGGAGAGCCATATCAATGAGCTCTCAGCCCTGTTCGAGGGGCAAACCGAGTTCGCAGGGTCGGCTGTGAACTATACGATTTCTGGCCATAGGCTCGATATCCAGCTGCGTGGTATCGTGATGCCGGGATATGAGAATACGCTGGAGCGGATCCTGCTGACAACGGAAGATGTGACCGAAAGAGAAACGGCACGCCGCAGGGAGGCAGAAAACCGTCAATATGCGGAAGGTATCTTCCAGCATTCGCCGGTATCGCTCTGGGTGGAAGATTTCAGCCGCATCAAGCACATGCTGGAGGATCTGCGCGATCGCGGCATCAGCGATTTCCGTGTCTTTACGGATGTGCACCCGGAATTCATTCGCCAGTGCATGAGTGAGATCCGTGTCATCGACGTCAATCAGGCGACGCTTGATCTCTTCTGTGCGCCTGACCGCAACACGCTTCTGCACCGTCAGGGTGAAATCTTTCGCGATGAAATGGAGAAGCACTTCAAGGAGCAGTTGATCGAGCTATGGAACGGCAATCTCTTCCATCAGCGCGAGGTGGTCAACTACGCGCTGGATGGGGCTGAAAAGCACGTTCTGCTGCAATTCTCCGTGCTTCCCGGTCACGAGGACGATTGGGCTCAGGTGCAGGTGGCGCTGACCGATATCACGGCGCGCAAAAAGGCCGAAGCCTATCTCGAATATCTCGGCAAGCATGATGTCCTGACCAAGCTTCACAATCGGGCTTTCTACATCGACGAACTGAACAGATTGGAACGCAAGCCGTTGCGCCCGGTCTCTGTGCTCATTCTGGACCTGAATGGCCTCAAGGAAACGAATGACACGATGGGCCACGACGCCGGGGACGCTCTGCTGCGCCGTCTCGGTGAGGTGGTGACAGGCGCCGTCTCCCGCCCCAATCACGCCGCCCGTATCGGTGGGGATGAGTTTGCGATCCTCATGCCCGGTGCAGACAAGGTCGCGGCGGCGGCCATGGCAGACACCGTGAATGAGCTTCTGAAGATCAACAATCAGTTCTATTCGAACACGCCTCTCAGCATATCGATTGGCGTTGCCACGAGTGACGAAGGCGAAAAGATCGAGTCCGTGGTGCGGCGTGCAGATGCCTTGATGTATGAAAACAAGCGCGAGCAGCAAGCATTCCGCCCCATGATCCGCGCCAAACGTTGAATATGCTCTCCGCTCACAGCGGAACTTCGCGCCCAAAAGTTGAAATAGCCGCTTTAAGACCCTGACAGGATTGTTGATTTCCGTGGCTCTCGACGTTTTCAACAAAAATTGCACAGCTTTGCAATCTTTCACTTCTCCTTCTGGCTCTGACATTCTAAAACAGTAATCTTGGAGGCTGGGGAGGTCCGCCACCAACGAATGTGGCCCATCAAGATTTGAATGCCACGCCATGAAAAATGTCAGGGAGGAATGAATGTCCTATCGCACGTTCTATGCAGGCGCCGTCGCAGCAGGTGCAATTTTGGCAGCGACGCAAAGCTTTGCAGCCACCGAATTGCAGTGGTGGCACGCCATGTCGGGCGCCAACAACGAAGTTGTGGAGCAGCTCGCCAAGGAATTCAATGAAAGCCAGACCGAGTACAAGATCGTACCAGTATTCAAGGGCACCTATCCGGAAGCATTGAATGCCGGCATCGCCGCATTCCGCGCCAAGCAGGCTCCCGCAATCCTTCAGGTCTTTGATGCAGGCAGCGGCGTCATGATGGGTGCCGAAGGTGCCGTCATGCCGGTTGCCGATGTCCTCAAGAAGGGCGGCTTCACGTTCGACAAGTCGAAGTACCTTTCTGGTATCGTAGCCTACTATTCGAAGCCGGACGGCACCATGCTGTCCTTCCCCTACAACTCTTCGTCGCCGATCCTTTACTACAACAAGGACACCTTCAAGAAGGCGGGCTTGAACCCGGATGCTGCGCCGAAGACCTGGCCAGAAATTTTTGAAGCCGCCAAGAAGATCAAGTCCAGCGGCGCTAGCCCTTGCGGCATGACATCCACCTGGTTGACCTGGATCCAGACCGAAAACCTGGCGGCCTGGAACAACGTCTCCTACGGAACGAATGAGAACGGCCTCGGTGGCACGGATGTGCAGCTTAAGGTCAACTCCCCGCTTTTCGTGGAGCATTTCGGCAAGCTGGCTGAACTCGCAAAGGACGGCACCTTCCGTTACGGCGGTCGTACATCCGAAGCCAAGCAGCTTTTCACCTCTGGTGAATGCGGCATCATGACCGAGTCTTCCGGCGGTCTGGGCGACATCATCAAGTCCGGCATGAACTACGGCATCGGTCAGTTGCCCTACTATCCGGGCGAAGGCCGTCCGCAGAACACGATCCCAGGCGGCGCCAGCCTCTGGGTCTTCGGCGGCAAGAGCGATGCCGAATACAAGGGCATTGCCCAGTTCTTCAACTTCCTGTCCCAGACCCCGATCCAGTCTCGTCTGCACCAGGTGTCCGGTTATCTGCCGGTAACGATGGCTGCTTATGAGGACACCAAGAAGTCTGGCTTCTACGAGAAGAACCCGGCCCGCGAAACGCCGATCCTTCAGATGATGGGCAAGGCTCCGACGGAAAACTCCAAGGGCGTGCGTCTCGTAAACCTCCCGCAGGTGCGTGACATCATGAACGAAGAATATGAAGCTCTGCTCGCAGGCAAGCAGGACGCGAAGGCAACGATGGACAAGATCGTTGAACGCGGCAACGCTGCCATCAAGCAGGCTCGCCGCTAACTTCTCCAAAAGGCGCCCGCGACATGGATTTGTCGCGGGCTGCCTTTGCCGGGACAGGCGGGCCTCGATATGCCTGTCGTTCCCTGATTTCAAATCGCGTGGATTGACCCGAAGGCACATCTGCTTCCGGGCTCGCGCATTCACAGGACAGCCGCCGTGCAACGCGTCGTTTTTCCCAACAAGGTGCTGCCATATCTGCTGGTCGCACCGCAGATCATATTGACAGTGATCTTCTTTTTCTGGCCTGCCAGTCAGGCGCTTTATCAATCGATGCAAAGGGAAGATCCCTTTGGTCTTGCAAGCGGCTTTGTTGGACTGGACAATTTCCGGTACGTCCTGTCGGATGAGAATTATATTCATTCTCTGCAGGTAACCGTTGTGTTCAGCGCCGCCACGGCAATTCTTGCTATGGTGGTCGCGCTTGCGCTGGCAACAGCAGCCGATCGCGTCACGAAAGGCCAGGGCTTCTATCGCACGCTTCTGATCTGGCCTTATGCCGTAGCGCCCGCCATTGCCGGCATGTTGTGGTTGTTCATGTTCAACCCCGCCATGGGTACATTCGCCTATATCCTGCGCCGTAACGGCATTGCATGGGATCCGCTTTTGAATGGCGATCAGGCAATGGTTCTGGTGGTCGTCGCGGCGGCCTGGAAGCAGATCAGTTACAACTTCCTGTTCTTTGTTGCGGGCCTGCAGGCTATTCCGAAGTCTCTTATCGAGGCTGCAGCCATTGATGGTGCGCGCGGATCGCGGCGCTTCTGGACCATCGTGTTCCCGTTGCTGGCGCCGACGACGTTCTTCCTGCTGGTGGTGAATACCGTTTATGCCTTCTTCGATACGTTCGGCATCATTCATGCTGTCACGCATGGTGGCCCGGCAAAGGCCACGGAGACCCTGGTTTACAAGGTCTATAATGACGGGTTCGTAAACCTCGACCTCGGCTCCTCCGCAGCCCAGTCGGTCATCCTGATGATCATCGTCATTGCCCTGACTGCATTCCAGTTCCGCTTCGTCGAGAAGCGCGTGCATTATTCGTGAGGCCGAGATGATCGAAAGACGACCTATCGCAAACCTCTTCGGCCATCTGATGCTGATCATCGGCATCATTATCGTGGCCTTCCCGATCTATTACACCTTCGTTGCCTCGTCGATGACGTCGGCAGAGATCCTCAGGCCGCCGATTTCGCTTCTGCCCGGCGACCACCTTGTGGAAAATTACACCAGCGCCATGACAGGCGGTGTTGAGCGTGTTGCTGGCGTCAGCCTCGAGCGCATGCTGTTCAACACGCTTGTGGTGGCTCTCGCCATTGCCATCGGCAAGATCATCATCTCGTTCATTTCGGCCTATGCGATCGTGTTCTTCAAGTTCCCGTTCCGCATGGTCTTCTTCTGGATGATCTTCGTGACGCTGATGCTGCCCGTCGAGGTTCGCATCCTGCCGACCTACAAGGTCATTGTCGATCTGGGGCTGATCGATACTTACATGGGGCTGACGCTTCCCTTGATGGCATCGGCCACCGCCACTTTCCTGTTCCGCCAGTTCTTCCTGACGATTCCTGGCGAACTGGTCGAAGCCGCTCGTATCGACAATGCAGGCCCCTTCCGCTTCATGAAGGATATCCTGCTGCCCCTGTCGCGTACCAACATCGCGGCGCTCTTCGTTATCCTCTTCATCTACGGCTGGACACAATATCTGTGGCCGCTTCTCGTAACCAATGATGCACGCATGTCGACCATCGTCATTGGTCTGCGCAAGATGGTGGATTTCGCAGACGCAGCAACCCCGTGGAACTATGTCATGGTCACGGCGATCCTTGCTATCATCCCGCCCATTCTGGTGGTGGTTCTGATGCAGCGCTGGTTCGTCAAGGGCCTTGTGGAGACTGAAAAGTAATGGCCAAGATTACCCTGAATAACGTACGCAAGACCTATGCGGGCGCGGTAGAAACCATCAAGGGCGTGTCGCTCGACATTGCAGATGGCGAATTGCTCGTGCTGGTCGGCCCCTCCGGCTGCGGCAAGTCCACGCTTCTGCGCATGATTGCCGGTCTGGAAGGTATCTCGTCGGGCGAGATCTCCATCGGGAACCGCGTGGTCAACGACCTGGAGCCGTCGGAGCGCGATATCGCCATGGTTTTCCAGAACTATGCGCTCTATCCGCACATGACGGTGCGCCAGAATCTGGCCTACGGCCTGAAGAACCGCAACACTCCAGCAGATGTCATCGATCAGCGGATCAAGAAGGCTGCTGCGACGCTGGAAATCGAGCAGTATCTGGAGCGCAAGCCACGCCAGCTCTCCGGTGGTCAGCGTCAGCGTGTCGCCATGGGTCGCGCGATCGTTCGCGAACCATCAGCGTTTCTGTTCGATGAGCCGTTGTCGAACCTCGATGCCAAACTGCGCGTTCAGATGCGTGTCGAGATCAAGCGTCTTCAGCGCGCACTGGGAACGACGAGCGTCTATGTCACGCACGACCAGATGGAGGCCATGACCCTGGCCGACCGGCTGGTTGTTCTTAACGGTGGCAAGATCGAGCAGGTCGGAACCCCGATCGAACTCTATGAGCGACCAGCTACCACCTTTGTGGCAACCTTCATCGGCTCTCCTTCCATGAACCTCATTGATGTTGCTCGCGGCGGTTTTGCGCTGGGCCAAATCAGTGCCGGGAAGGCCGCGACGATTGGCGTTCGTCCCGAGGATCTGAAACTGCAGGATGGCTCTGTTGCCAATGCCGCCTTCAGCGCCGATGTGACCGTCGGTGCAGTGGAGCTGGTTGGAGCAGAAAGCTATGTCTACGGCACCCTGCCGTCCGGTGCGGATATCACATTCCGTGTTTCTGGCCGTTCGCGGATCGAAACGGGTGATAAGCTGTCGGTCGCAGCGTCTGCGGCAGATCTCCACTACTTCGACGCAAATGGTGTTCGCATAGACTGAAATGTACCAGCCGTCGCTCGCGTGGTCTCCTGAGGTCGCGCGAGCAGCATCTTTCCGCGCAGATGGTGATAGTCTGTTCATCGTGCGAATCGTCAGGACCAAAGTGCGCCCGGCGCTAACGTAACATTCAGAGTTTTGGCTGAATCCTGAGATACTGTTCGCTCGATTCCGATTTGCGAGTCAGAGAAAGAGACGAGAAATGGGCTCGACAGCCGTCATGATAAACCTGTTTGGAGCAGTTGCATTGCTGCTCTTCGGTCTCGCACAGGTGAAGGATGGCGTCTCCAGAGCCTTCGGCGGAAAACTGCGGACCGGCCTCGCATCCGGCACAAAAAACGGTTTTCGATCCTTTTTTTCCGGCTTCTTTGCCACTATTGCCCTGCAAAGTTCTACCGCGACGGCGCTGATGACAGCCTCCTTTGTCGAAAAGGATCTGATCAAGCCACGCATGGCGCAAATCGTCCTTCTCGGCGCAAATGTCGGGACCGCGATCACCGCCTGGATTGTAGGGTTTGGCATCGGCTGGCTTTCCCCCCTCCTGATCTTTATCGGGATCGTCGTCTATCGCGGGCGCTCGACCAGCCGCCAAGGGCTTGGCAGCGCCCTTATCGGTATCGGCTTGATGCTGTTGTCTCTGCATCTGATGAGCGCTGCAACCGAACCGCTGCGGCATTCGGAGGCGCTGGTGGCATTCATCGGCCTTCTGGATAATGCCTGGATCGTGGCGTTTGCTCTCGCCGCCTTTATCGCCTTCGTATCGTCCTCCAGTCTGGCGGCTGTCATCCTGATCCTGTCGATGGCAGCGTCTGGAACAGTACCAACCGGACTGGTTGTCGTCATGGTACTGGGTTCGAATTTTGGCGGCGCCATTCCACCGTTTATCGCTTCGCTTGGAGGAGCAGCACCCGCGCGACGCGTCACGCTCGGCAATCTGGTGGTCCGCGGTGTTGGATGCGCGGTTGCACTTCCACTTGCAGGCTACGGCGGTTCTCTGTTGGAAACACTCCCAACGCCCCATTCAATGCTGGCGGTTGATGCGCATCTCGCCTTCAATCTTGTGCTGGCAGCGCTCGCCTGGCCGTTTTCCTCGCTGCTGTCTAACGCTATGGCGAAGTTCATTCCGCAGGAGGTCGAGAACGACACGCAACCCCGTTTCCTCGACAAGGCAGAGCTATCGACACCCGTTGTCGCGCTGGCAAGTGCCACGCGTGAAGTGCTTGGGGTTGGCGACCTGATCGAACGGATGCTGATCAAGACATCCGACGCATTCACTCGCGGCGACTTCTCGCAACTCGCAGACGTGGGGCCACTGGAAAAGCGCGTCGATAATCTTCAGCAGGAAGTGAAGGTCTATCTCTCCAAACTGGGCCGCGTTGGACTGGATGAGGAAAACAGCCGACGCTCGATCCACATCATCGACTATGCCATCAATCTCGAGCATATCGGCGACATCATCGAAAAGGGGCTCGTTCCGCAGATCAGCAAGAAGATCTCGCTTGGTTTGAAGTTTTCGGAGGATGGTTATGCCGAGCTGACCAAGCTCATGAACCTTACCTTGGACAACCTGCGCGTTGCGCAGACCATTTTCGTTACCCGAGATTTTGCGCTTGCCAAGCGGATGATGGAAATCAAGGTCGAAGTTCGCCGGATGGAAAAGCAGTCCGCCGAGCAGCATTTGAAGCGATTGCAGGAAGGCAATACCGAGAGCCTCCAGACCAGCTCGCTGCACCTTGATCTGCTACGCGACCTCAAGCGCATCAATGCGCACATCGTTTCCGTGGCGCATCCCATCCTAGATGAAAGTGGTCTCCTGGTTGAAAGTCGCTTGAAAGCGGCGGAATAAAAATAATTTCATTATTGAGAGCGTGATACCAGCGAATTTACTTGCGCTTGATCGCCTATTTTCACTTGTAAGGCTCGATAATCCGGCTAAAACTCTACGCCATTGCATCATTTGCATGCCTGGGGAGGATTAAGCCATGTCACGCAATGAAAATGTTTTTATTGCTTTAGAAGGCTGTCAAACCGTTGCGTTACAGGAAGCGATCGATAAGGCCGCGCGAGATAGAGTGAGGCTGGTACTTGCGCCCGGTCTCTACATATCAGGGGGGCTGCGGCTACGAAGCGGTCTCGATCTGCACCTGTCCGAAGGTGCAGTGCTCCAGTTTCTGTCCGATTATGCGGCTTATGCCGACAACACGATTGATGTCATTGCCGAAGACTCCAACACAGCGATGATTCTCGCGCAGGATGCCGCCGATGTGCGCATTTCGGGCAAGGGCGTCATCAAGGCGCCTGGACCGGATTACGTTGTCGGTCGGCTGGACGACATGGGCACGCATATTCCGGCGGCGCACCGGCCAAGGGTCCTCGTCTTCGATCGTTGCCGGAATGTGTCTCTCTCCGACTTCTCGGTCCGAAGCTCTCCGATGTGGACGATCCACCTGATCTCGACCCATGATGCGACGATCAGCGGCGTCAAAGTGGATAATGACAGAGAGATGCCAAATACGGACGGCATGGTGATCGACTCCTGCGAACGCGTTTCCATCCGTGACTGCGATATCGCGACTGCCGACGACGGCGTCGTCCTGAAGACGAGCAGGGGATCGGATGGCAAAGCCGTCGGTGCCTGCCGGGATATCACGGTTCGCGATAGCAGGATCGAAAGCCGAAGCTGTGCCTTGAAAATCGGCACCGAAAGCTACGGCGATTTCGAAAACATCCTGTTCGAGGATTGCGAGATCGTTCGCTCAAATCGCGCGCTCGGCATCTTTTCGCGAGACGGTGGCCGAGTGCGCAATATCGTTCATCGCAATATTCGCCTTGAGGCCAGCGAGACGCCGGACGGTTTCTGGGGGTCGGGCGAAGCGATCACCATCAATGTCGTGGACCGGCGGCCGGGCACGCCCGCAGGCTCTGTCGAGGATATCGTCTTCGAAAACATCACCGGCACGATGGAGGGCGCGATCAACATTGTTGCTGACAGCGCGTCCGGCATTCGCAACGTGTCCTTCCGGAAACTGGCGATTGACCAGCGGGATGGCCGCTTCCGTGGGCAACGGTATGACATGCGCCCGACGCATTTCGATCTGGCCCCTTCGCCAGATGCTGCAGGTCGCGCCAATGCCTTCGTCAAGGACGAGAACGGGCAGGTGATCGGTCTTGTGCCTTATCCCGGAGGCATGCCTGCTTTCTTCGCATTGAACGTGGTCGGGCTTCAGCTTTCCGACGTCGAATTCCGGCGCCCATCGCCGCTTCCGTCTGGTTGGGGCGCAGAGGCTATCGTCGTGCGCGAGCGCGAAGCTGCAGTGTGGTCGTGAAAGCTACCGCTAGGGCTTTGCGACACAGACCTATCTGCTCCTGACCTTGCATCTGGAATGACCTCATGAAACGCCTGAAGAAGCTTGATAACCTGCTGGCGCGCCTGCGTGAGCGCATCTTTACTCCTTTGGACATCAATGTCCCGCTGGTTTACGCGCCCGGTTCCGCGGCCAATCGCCCTGCCATGGTGGCCAGCGATCGTGCCGGATGGACGGCCGTGTCCCGGGATCTCATCTGGGGTGAACCGGATGGCTATTACTGGTTCGGTGGCAAGATCACGCTTCCGCCAGAAGCCGAAGGAAAACGCATCGTCGTCAGAGTAGAGGCGGCGTTTGGCAGCGTGATGGGCAGAAGCGATCCGCAATGTCTCGTGCGGGTCAATGGCGCCATACGCCAAGGAGTGGACGGAAATCACCGCGAGTTTCTGCTCACCGCTGAGAGCAAAAGAGGCGAGGCCTTTGATATCCTCATTGAAGCTGGAACGATCGAAGACCGCAGGCAGCTGGGGTTCGCCTGCGCGCTCTACACGCATGATCTTGAAGTCGATGATCTCTACTATGATCTGCGCGCACCGCTCGATGTTGCACGCCTTCTGGCCGAAGATGATCCGCGCCGTCATTTCATCATGAACCATGTGGAGAAGGCGCTGGATCTGGTCGACCTTCGGCCAGGCGATGATGCGCGCTTCCTCCGTTCTGTTGCTGCGGCACGACTTGCGGCCCAACCTATTTATGAGACGCTGGATTTCGAGGCGAAGCCGACGATCACCGTGACGGGTCATACCCATATCGATGTTGCATGGCTCTGGCGGGTGCGAGAAACGCGCCAGAAAATGGCTCGCTCCATGGCGACGGCGCTGGCGCTGATGCAGGACTTTCCAGACTACCGCTTCATGTATAACCAATGCGTGCTTCTGGACTATCTGTCACACGATTATCCTGAACTGTTCCAGCGGATCGAGGCTGAAGTAAAGACGGGCCGTTTCGAGATCGAAGGCGCGCTGTGGCTGGAGCCGGATGTCAATATTGCCGGTGGCGAAGCCCTGGTTCGCCATATCCTGTATGGTGTCGATTATCATGAAAAGACCTTTGGCATCCGCCCACGCATGGTTTGGTTGCCAGATACGTTCGGCTATTCCGCTTCCCTGCCTCAATTGATGGAGAAGTCGGGCCTCGACAGTTTCGTCACACACAAGCTGTCCTGGAACGATACCAACCGGATGCCGGATGAGACCCTGTTCTGGCAGGGTATCGATGGCACGAAAGTGCCCGCCTATTTCCTGACAACGCAGCCTTACGACTCAAGAAGCATCGGCACGACCTACTGCCCGGATCTGAAACCCAGCCACGTCATGGGCACCTGGCGCAGGCACGGCCAGCAAGAGTTGAACACAGAACTTTTCCTGGTCTATGGCCACGGTGACGGCGGTGGTGGCCCAACGCGGGAAATGCTGCAGAACATTCGGCGCATGGAACGCGGCATTCCTGGCTGCCCGAAAGTTGAACACGCCCCGATGCGACCCTTCTTCGAGCGGTTGATCGAGCGGATGAAGGCAAACCCCGAGAATTATCCAGTATGGGTCGGCGAGCTTTATGCGGAGTTCCATCGTGGAACGCTGACATCGGTTGCCAAGAACAAGCGCAACAACCGTCTGGCGGAAATCGCCTTGCGCGAGATCGAAATGCTGGCTGTTCTCGCACAGCGGCAAGCGGGTCATGCCTACCCCTTGAGGCAAATTCGCGCGCTTTGGGATATTGTGATGCTGAACCAGTTTCACGATATCCTGCCGGGTTCCTCCATCGGCGCGGTCTATGATGACAGTGACCGCGACTATGCAGAGTTTTTTGAAACGGCTGCACGGCTGACTGCCGAACTTCTCGATGCCTTGCGGACAGGTGAGGGGCTTTCCGTGTTGAATACGCTGCCGCGCCTGCGCAGTGGTCTGGCCGTTACCACGCAGGACATTGGCGCTGCCTCTCGGCAGGTCATACATCGCGCGGATGGCGCAGAAGAGTTCGCCATCCCAATTGCCAACACGGCGGCGCTCGGCCTAAGTTCCGTTCAAGCATCGCCGGAACAGGGCCCGGCGCCCGTTGTGACGCTGTCTTCGCTCGAAAACCCGAACCTTGTCGTGCGCTTCAATGACACGGGCGGTATTACCTCGATTTTCGACCGTCTCGCAGATCGGGAATTGCTACCGTCAGGAGCGATTGCGAACCAGCTCCAGATCTTCCGTGACATGCCCGTGCAGTTCGATGCCTGGGATATCGATGCCGATTTCGAGGATCAGCCCTATGAGCTGGGCGCTCCGGTTGATTGCCGGATTGTGGAGCAGGGGCCTCTGCGCTCGGCCCTCCGTTTCGAGTGGGCTTATGAAAACTCGCGTATTGTACAGATCGTTTCTCTTGAAGCGGACGCGCGGCAAGTGGAGTTCGATACCTATATCGATTGGCATGAGCATAATACGCTGCTGAAGACTGCCTTCCCGCTGGCGCTGAACTCTGCAACGGTCGAGGCTGAGATCCAGTTTGGCCATGTCAGCCGGGCAAGCCATCGAAACACATCTTGGGATCGCGCAAGGTTCGAATGCTCCATGCAGCGCTGGGTATCGATGCAGGAACCGGGCTTTGGTGCGGCTCTGCTGAACGACAGCAAATATGGCTACGACGCCAAGGGCAATATGCTGAGACTGACGTTGCTGCGTTCGCCGACCTATCCATGGGAGCAGGCAGATCAGGGCCAACATCGCTTCCGCTATGCATTGATGTTGCATGATGGCAATCTCGTCGCAGTCCATGAGGCAGCCGAGGAATTCAACAATCCACTCCGCGTGGTTTCTGGGCGCTTTGCGGCTGCGCTGCCCTTCGAGGTTGAAGGAGAAGGCGTCGCAGTCGAAGCGGTCAAACGGGCGGAAGGCGATGATGCCCTCATCGTTCGCCTGTGGGAGACGGGAGCACGACAGAGAACAATTGCGCTTCGGCTTCATAGCGCCATCGCAACAATCGAGACCGTGGATCTCCTCGAACGCGACCCGCAGCAATTGCAGATCTCCCCGGATGGTCATGTGGCGCTGACGTTCAAACCATTTGAAATCGTGACACTGAAATTGACAGGAACTGGCAAGTCATGAACGCGCCCTATCATCAGATCGATGTAACGATCGACGCATTTCCGGAAGGCGAAAAATCCTTTGTCGAAATTCCCTTCGAGGTTGGTCCTGATGTAGACCGCATCGAAGTCAGCTATCACTATCCCTTCGGCGGCGGTGGCAGCGTGATCGATCTCGGCGTCGCGCGAAACGGCCGCATGCGTGGATGGACCGGCTCAGAACGCGGCCACATCACGGTTGAAGAAGATCGCGCGACCCCGGGCTATGATGCAGGGCCGCTGCCTGGCTCGTGGCATGTGGTGCTCGGGATCGTGAAAATCGGGCCGAACTGCAAGGTTGATGTCCAGATCCGCTTGATCAACAAACAGAAGCAGTGGTTGGTCGGGGAGTTGCACAGTCATTCGGAGCACTCGGATGGCGGTGTCACGGTTCTGGATGCAATCTACCGCGCCCGCGCCGCGCGTCTGAATTTCGTATCCATTACCGACCACAACACCATTTCGCAGAATTTCATTCGCCCGGACGATCCCGACATTTTGGTCATCCCCGCGATGGAACTGACCTCCTTCTATGGCCACACGAACTTTCATGGCGTGGCAAAACCCGTCGAGGACTGGCGCTGCCGCTCGCCGAAAGATGTTGCCGACAAGATGCTGGAGGCGAAGGCAAACGGGGCAACGATTGTCATCAACCACCCATTTCAGAATTCCGATGGTGGGCGTTGGCAATCAGGTTTCGATGTGTGCTTCGATGCCTACGAAATCTGGAACGGCAACTGGTCCGTGATGAACGAGCAGGGGCTCGCATTCTGGCAGGAATTGCTGGTGCAGGGCCGTCGGATCCCGGCGACGGGTGGCAGCGATTTCCATCTCAAGAACCGTCGTCGTCATGGACGGCCCGCAAACCGGCTTCTGTCGAAAGGCCATTCTATTGCGGCGATCCTCGAGGCGGTTCGGGCGGGTCGCAATGTCGTATGTCATTCGCCGGACGAAGCGATGGCAAAGCCATTTGGCGAAACTACTCCCGACTTTGGTTCGCAGGTGTCTGTTGGCACAAGTGTTCCGGTCGAATTCAGTGGCCTGAGTGTAGGAGACGAGGTTCGGGTGATTACCGAGAAGGGGCAGATTGGTGTACAACACGCCGATGCCGCAAGCTTTGTGCTGGATCACCGCTTCGAGGGACAGTTCGTTCGCTTCGAAGTGTGGCATGGCAAGGAACCCAAGCTGTTCACCAATCCATTTTACGCCGAATAGGGGATAGAATTTGGACCGTCGCACAGAGCGCAAGATCGGCATCAAGGATGTATCCAAGGAGGCGGGCGTTGCGCTCAGCACGGTGTCGCACGTGCTGAATGGAACGGCGCCGATTTCCGCCGAGGTTCGGATCAAGGTTCTGGAGGCGGCTCGGCGGCTGGGTTATCTCGCCAAGCGGCAGCAGAAAGGCGCAATCGCCTCCCTCAGCACGATCTACCTTGCCGTGCCGCCCGGCAATCTGCCGCACAACGACATCAACCTGGTTTCGTGGACGCTGCTGACTGCGCTCTCCCGCGAATGCGAGCGGCGCGGTATCAAGATCGTAGCGCACAACGGCTCACCTGAGTTGAACGCGGCAGAGATTCTTGCGGGCGCCAAGGCGGTCAACGCAGAAGGGATCATCCTCGTCTACGATGATAATCCGAAACTTCTACGGCCGCTCGCGGCTTCGAACTACGCCATTGTCTTACTCAATGGCGAAGACCCGACCATGTCGGTAGATACGGTTGCGCCCGCGAACCGCTATGCAGCACGGCTTGCAACGCAGTGGCTTCTTTCGCGCGGCCACCGGCGCATTCTTCATCTGACATGGCGCGGACGCAGTACCATAATGCGGCGCCTCGACGGTTTCCATGATGCCTATATGGAACAGAACCTTCCAATGGACCTTGGTCGCACGATTTATGCGGATGGGTATGAACCAGACCATGCGCGGGAGGCGTTGAGGTCGTTCATCTCTCGCCACGGCGGCCTGGATGGCCACACGGCAGTCTTCTGTGCCGCAGATAATCTTGCGATCGGGGCGTTGAGCGAGTTACAGGCGCAAGGTTTCCAGATTCCCGGTGACATCGCCGTCGTCGGATTTGACGGGGTCGCCCCAGGCGACCTCACAGTTCCGTCTCTGACGACAGTCCGGGTTCCGCTCGACTCGCTCGCCGTGGCCACACTGAAGGCGTTGGAGCAGCGGCTTTCTATCAGCGGACACGATCACCCGACCCAACGCATTGAATTGGGTTGCCGTCTCATCGAGCGGGATAGCGCGGCATCGAACCTCCTTCGCTGATGCGAAAAATGAAAATATTTTTGTCCTTGATTTTCACACTCCGATGAAAGATCGTCCGTTTCAGGGCGATTTAATGGGAAATATAGTGGTTATCGCCGAAATTTTTCCATCTGGGAGGACGGGCATGCGCAATAATAGAAAAATTTTCATTGCATCAATAGTTGCTCTTCTGACGAGTTGTGCCGCCACGACGGCGCTTGCGTTTCAGGAGTCGCCGATGCTGGCCGAGCAGGTGAAGGCCGGGAAGCTTCCGCCGGTTGAAAAGCGTCTTCCTGCAAAGCCCCGTGTGCTGGATCTCGGTGAGGCAGGTACATTTGGGGGCACGTGGCATCGCGCCTACAAGGGGCCTGGCGATCGCTGGGGTCCGACCAAGCTGCTTGAAGAACGCGCCGTGAAATTCGTCATGGGCGAGGATGGCAAGCTTGAGCTGATGCCAACCTTCATCGAAAGCTACAAGATGAGCCCGGATGCGAAGGAATTCACCTTCACGCTTCTTGAAGGCCTCAAGTGGTCCGACGGCCAGCCGGTCACGACGGAAGACGTCAAGTTCTGGTATGAAGACGTGTTCATGAACCGTGACATCGTGCCGGTGATTGATACGCTTTATGCGCCTGGCGGCAAGCCGATGAAGGTCGATATCGTAGATGCGCGCACCTTCAAGGTGTCGTTCGAAACACCTTACGTCTACTTCCTGACGATCATGGCGAAGGACTCGATTGGAGAGCCAAGCCTTGACCGCCCAACCTTCATTCAGCCGAAGCATTACCTGAAGAACTTCCATCCGAAGTATGTGGACAAGGCCGCTCTCGACAAGGCCGTTTCGGAAAAGGGCGTCAAGAAGTGGCAGGATCTGTGGGGCTCCAAGGGCCCGATCACGGCCTGGAACCAGAACCCCGCTCTGCCGGTCATTACGCCCTGGAAGATCGTGACACCTCCACCGGCCGATGTCATGGTGATGGAGCGCAATCCTTATTACTACATGGTCGACAAGGCGGGTAACCAACTGCCCTATATCGATCGCGTCGAGCACAAGCTCTTCGACGCGCAGGAAAGCTTCAACCTGATGGTCGTGCAGGGCCAGCTGGATATGCAACAGCGCTTCACCAACAATGGTGACTTCACCTTCTACAAGGAAAACGAGAAGAAGGGGAACTACAAGGTTCTGAAGTGGACCAACTCCGAAGTCTGGTCGCTCGTGCCCAACCTCACCACCAAGAACAAGCAATTGCAGGAGCTGTATGCGAAGGCCGAGTTCCGTCAGGCGCTGAGCATCGGTGTCGATCGCGATACGATCAACGAGCTGGCCCAGTCCGGTCTCGGAGAAGCGCGCTCTGCATCGCCGGTCTCCGGTTCACCTTACTATCAGGAAGACCTTGAAAAGCACTGGGCTGAATTCGATCCCGAAAAGGCAAACAAGCTGCTCGACCAGATCGGTCTGAACAAGAAGGATGCCGACGGTTTCCGCTTGGGCCCGGATGGGAAGCGCGTGACCATCGTTGTTGAAGCCAACCAGGATGCGTTTGCGAACACGCTGGAACTGGTTCGTAACAGCTGGAAGGACATCGGTATCGAGCTTCAGGCGCGTATTATCGACCGTACGGCGTTCGATGCAAACCGCGACAACAACAGCTTCGAGATGCAGTACACCTCCTTCGACCGCCTTTCCATCGTGCCTTCCGATCCGCGCCTCATCCTTGGTGACGATGGATACGGTCAGGAATACTACAAGTGGCACGAAACCAAGGGCGTATCGGGCATTGAGCCGCCAAAGGATCATCCGATCCGCAAGCTCTGGGCTGCCTGGGAAAAGGCTTCCGTTGCGGGCACCCAGGAAGAGGCGGACAAGGCCGTCAACGAGATGATCCGCACCTTTGTCGAACAGGGTTATGTCATTGGTCTCGTGGGTGAAACCCCGGCGCTGGTCATTGCCAAGAATACCGTGAAGAATGTCCGCGACGGTCTGATCAACGACGACGTGACGCGCGGCGAAGGATTGGCCTTCCCGGCGCAGTTCTTCTTCGCAAAATGATGAAGAGACGCCCGCGGCACTTGGTGATCGTGGGCGTCATTTTCCATTGAACTGAACCGGACCAAAGCTGTTTCGGCGAGCCTTTTGTCACCTTTCGTGGCAACAGGCCCGGTGACCATGCGCCCGGTGCCCGGAAAGGGAAGCCATGCTCAGCCTCATCGTCAACCGGATCCTGTGGGCCATTCCCACTCTGATCTTCGTGTCCTTCATTTCCTTCGTCATCATCCAACTTCCGCCGGGCGACTATGTCACCGCCTACGTGGCGCAGCTGCGGCATTCGGGCGAATACATCACTGAACTGCAGGAAGCGGCGATGCGGCAGGAGTTCGGCCTCAACGATCCGTTGTTGGTGCAGTACTGGCGGTGGATCAGTGCCATCGTCATGCATGGTGACTTCGGCAGGTCGCTTGAATGGAACATGGACGTCAAGGACATGATCTGGGACCGGCTCGGCCTGACGCTGGCGATCTCCACCCTTTCGATGATCTTCACCTGGATCATTGCGATCCCGATCGGCGTTTATTCCGCGACGCGCCAGTATTCGTTCTTTGACTACATCTTCACTGTCTTCGGCTTCATCGGCAAAGGCATTCCGGAATTCATGCTGGCGCTCATCCTGATGTGGCTGGGTTACGCCTATTTCAACATGGATGTCGGTGGGCTGTTCTCAAGACAATACGAGACGGCACCTTGGTCGTGGGGCAAGTTCGTCGATCTGCTCGAACATCTCTGGGTACCGATCGTTGTTTTGGCGTTTGGCAGCACGGCGGGTCTCATCCGCGTCATGCGTGCCAACATGCTGGACGAGTTGGGCAAGCCCTATGTCGAAACGGCATATGCGCAGGGTTTTACCGAACGCACGGTTGTCTGGCGCTATCCTGTCCGCATTGCTCTCAATCCATTCATCTCGACGGTGGGCTGGGCGCTTCCCGCTCTGTTCTCCGGCGATATCATTGCCGCCGTGGTCCTCAACCTGCCGACAACAGGCCCGCTGCTTCTGAAAGCCTTGCAGATGCAGGACATGTATCTGGCCGGAAGTTTTATCCTCATCCTTAGCGTCTTCACCGTCATCGGCACGGTGCTATCCGACATCCTGCTTGCGGTTTCCGATCCGCGCATTCGCATGGCGTAAGGAGACTAGATTCATGACCCAGATTTCCAACACCATGTCCGATCCGATTTACGATGCCGTCATGGCTTCCGAAGAACGCGAAGTGCCGCCTCTTGCCGGTGAGCAGACCACGAAGGAAGGCCGCAGCTATACGGCTAAGCCGTGGACGCTCATCTGGTGGCGCTTCCGCAAGCACAAGCTTGCCATGGCTTCGCTGTTCTTTCTGATCTTCTGTTTCTTCTCGGCACTGTTTGCCGATTTCATTTCGCCTTATCGCCCGGCTGACATCGACAAGTTGAACACGTTCGTGCCTCCGGCAAACATCCACCTGTTCCACGATGGCAAGTTCCAGGGCCCGTTCATCTATGCGCTGAAACGCTCCCGCGACCCGGAAACGGCGCGCGTGATCTATGAGCGAGATACGACGAAAATCGTACCGATCAGCTTCTTTGTCGAAGGACCGGAATACGATCTGCTTGGCTTGGTTCCCACCAAGATCCATCTCTTCGGTGCTGCCGACAAACGCCAGAAGGTGAACCTTCTGGGTACGGATTCCCTTGGACGTGACCTGTTCACGCGGCTGCTCTATGGCGCTCGCGTTACCCTGTCCGCTGGTCTGATCGGCGTGGCATTCTCCTTCGTCATCGGCCTCTTCATCGGCGCGATCGCCGGCTATTATGGCGGCCTCGTTGATGCTCTCATTCAGCGTCTGATGGAGTTCATCCGTTCTGTCCCGACAATTCCGCTCTGGATGGGATTGGCGGCTGCGCTGCCAATCGCCTGGGATCCGCTGTTCGTCTATGTGTTGATCACATTCATTCTGGCCCTGATCGGCTGGACCCATCTGGCGCGTGTCGTGCGTGGCCGTTTCTTTGCCCTGCGCAATGAGGATTACATTCTCGCCGCACGGCTGGCCGGTGCATCGGAATACCGCATCATCACGCGCCATATGCTGCCTGCCATGACCAGCTATATCATTGCCGCCGTGACCCTCGCGATCCCGGAAATGATCCTCGGTGAAACGGCGCTCAGCTTCCTCGGTCTCGGCCTGCGTCCACCCGTCGTCAGCTGGGGTGTGCTGCTGCAGGACGCGCAGAACTTGCGCTCCATCAGTCTGGCGCCCTGGCTGCTATCACCCGGCATCGCCATCATCTTCGTGGTTCTGGCCTTCAACTTCCTCGGTGATGGCCTGCGCGATGCGGCCGATCCTTATGGTCGCTGAGGCAGGAGAAAATTATGACACAGACCAACAATCCTTTCCCGCCGGAACGCCTTCTGCAACTGGATGACGTGAATGTTCACTTCCCCATGCGCGAAGGCCTTGTGAAAGCCGTCAACGGCGTGTCCTACCACATCAATCGCGGTGAGGTTCTCGGTATCGTCGGCGAAAGCGGTTCAGGCAAATCCGTCACGGCCCGTTCCATCATGCGGCTGCAGCCGAAACAGGCGCTCGATGCCGGCGGCGCAATTCGGTTTCGTCGCAAAAGCGGCGAAGAGGTTCTGATCTCTTCCGAAGACCGCCAGAGCCGCACCATGCGTGACCTGCGCGGCAACGAAATCGGCATGATCTTCCAGGAGCCGATGACGGCACTGTCTCCGGTTCACACCATCGGCACGCAGATCATGCGCACCGTCATGTTGCACCGGAATGTTTCAAAGGCAGACGCAAGAGCGCGCGCCATCGAGCTTCTGACCAAGGTGCAGATGCCCCGCCCGAACGATATCGTCGATCGTTATCCGCATCATCTCTCCGGCGGCATGCGCCAGCGTGCGATGATTGCACTGGCGCTTGCCTGTGACCCCACGCTCCTGATTGCCGATGAGCCGACAACGGCGCTGGATGTGACGACCGAGGCGCAGATCCTACATCTTCTCAAGTCGTTGCAGCAGGAACTGGGCATGGCCATCGTCTTCATCACGCATAATTTCGGCGTGGTGGCGGACATCGCGGATCGCGTGGCGGTGATGTATCTCGGGCGTGTGGTCGAGACGGGCACCGTCGACGAAATTTTCTATGAGCCCAAACATCCCTACACGCAGGCCTTGCTTCGCTCCATTCCGAAGCTCGGCGGACAGAAGGCGCGGCGCCTTAAGACTATTTCGGGCACCGTGCCTGATCCGTTCAATGTGCCGCCGGGCTGTTCCTTCCATCCCCGCTGCATGCGGGCCGTCGGCGGAATCTGCAATGTTATCACCCCGCCGGAAGTCCGGTTTCCGAATGGCCAGATGTCGCGCTGTCATTTCGCCGAAGAGTTTCGTTCGGAGGCCGCAGAATGACTGTTACCAGTGAAAAGGCCGAGGCCATGCAGGACGATACCCTCATCTCCATTCGTGGGGCGAAGAAATACTTCCCCGTTCATGGCGGCTGGCTACGAAAGAAAGTCGGGGAAGTGCGTGCCGTCGACGACATCACCTTCGACATCAAGAAGGGCGAAACCTTCGGCCTCGTCGGTGAGTCCGGCTCCGGGAAGTCCTCCATCGCGCGCCTGATCCTGCGGGCCTATGATCTCACCGAGGGCGAAATCCTGTTTCGTCGCTCGAACGGGTCGATCGTGGATATCACCTCGCTTGGTGACCGCGAGATGCGCGAGATCCGCCGCGAAATGCAGATGATCTTCCAGGATCCCTATTCGTCCCTCAATCCGCGCATGACGATTCTCGATCTCGTGGGCGAACCGTTGACGATTCATGGAGTCGGAAGTCCCTCGGAGATTGAGGACCGGGTGGCGGAACTGCTGCGGCTTGTCGGTCTTCGCCCGGAATATGTATCCCGCTATCCGCATGCCTTCTCCGGCGGCCAGCGTCAGCGCATCGGCATTGCCCGCGCCTTGGCGCTCAATCCCAGCTTCATCGCGGCGGACGAGGCGGTTTCTGCTCTCGACGTCTCCGTGGCGGCGCAAAACATCAATCTCCTGCAGGATCTGCAGGAGCAGCTTGGGCTCACCTATCTGTTCATCACCCATGATCTCGGCATGGTGGAGCACATCTCGGACCGCATCGGCGTGATGTATCTCGGTCGGCTGATGGAGGTTGGCCCGACGGAAGAGATGTTCTCCAAACCCCTGCATCCCTATACCGAGGCGCTTTTGGCCGCAGTGCCGCAGCCGGACCCGCGCGGCAATCGCGAGCGCAAGCGTGTGGCATTGAAAGGCGAAATTGCCGATGCGATGAACATTCCAACGGGTTGCCCCTTCCACCCGCGTTGTCCCTATGCGGATGCCAAATGCAAGGCAGAGGTTCCGGCCCTGCGGTCGGTTGCCGGAGGAAGACAGGTTCGTTGTCACTATGCCGAAAGCCTCGATCTGACGGGGGTTGCTGCACAGTGAACGGGCGCGTTGCCACATTGGGTGATCTGGGAAGTCTCCGTGCTGAAGGTGCGGAGACGGAACTCGCCCATGCGCATCGTCCGCTGTTGCGCCTGGATGATGCCGAGCCCTTTCCGCCCTTAGCGGCCGGGTTTGCGATTTATCGCGAGACCGCTCAATCCGTTTCGTCCAAATTCCAGATCGAGCCGGTTGCAGACTGCGTCATCGAATATGCAATCTGGTATGACTGGGATATCCAGCACCTCTACGATCTGGAGCATGTCTGGCTGCATCTCGATGCATACGGCCAAGTCGTGCAGGTAGAGGCGTCGCGCCATGGTTCGCGGCTCGTCATGCAACGACCTGATGGAGCCCTGCCGGTTGAAGCGGGCAGGCCGGTTCTCTTCCTCGAACCTGGTAAGCATGCGCATTGGGCAGATGGTGAGACCATGCGTTTGGAGGCTGGCGAGCGCATAGACGAGATGTGCGGGGCTCTGGCGGGTCAGCGCGGAATTCATTTGTCCAATCGCTTTTCAGATGCGGGTCTTTTTCACGCGACGGAAGAGCAAGACCAGCTCGCGCGCACACAACTTCAGAACTGGCGGTTCGCGCCGAGCTGGAGCTTTACGCGCACCAGTGATGACATTGGTGACTACAGGCTCGTACCGTGGCCTGCACTGGAGGCGTGGGTGCCAACGCGCGTCAAACACCTCATTTCTGAACTTTCGAAACACGACATAGACAGCCTTTCTTTCCAGCAAAGTCAGGCGGAGACATGAGCATGAACATCAACTCGACCCGCAAACATCAAACGCCGCAAATCGGATTCACCGTCGGGCAGGGTGGCGCAATAACCGCCTGGGCCATGTCATCCATTCGCGCCACCTACTATCCGGGCGAGGTCGCCCTTGCGGAAGATCGGGTGAACTACCGCTTCATCAACGGCTTCGTTGATGTCGGTGATCTACCCTGTCGTATTGCCCTGTGGAAGGAAATCAAGTCTCGCACCGTTGCTTTGCCCGATGTCATCCCGGTCGATGATCTCTACCTTCCCGGCTTCAATCGTCGTGTCGAATTTTCCGGTTTCTGGCATCGTCCCACCAAACTGGAGCGTTGGCTGAAGACGCACATATCGGTTTCCAAGGATGGACCGGCTTCCTTCCGTCTTGCTACCTGCGGCGGCATTCGGATCTGGGTCGACGGTGCGGAAGTCGTGGTCTTCGAGCCCTTCAAACGCAACAAGGAGAGCCAGACGGAGATCACCCTGCCGCTGAAGGCCAGAGGAAGCGAGGTCGTGGTTCTGTGCGAGGAACTGGCAGAGCGCGATGCGCTTTGGTACTTCGAACTCACCTCACTTGGCACGGAGCCTCTGCACGTTGAACTTCCGGTCGATGCCTCCGATGCAACGATTTCCCTGGTGAAGGATCTGGCGACCGAGGTCCGTCCTACTCCCTTTCATTCGAAAGATGGCAAGGTCTCTCTCGTCTTTTCGCATGCGCCGTCGGTTGATGTGCGGGTGCGGGCGCGCATCCTGCCAAGCGTTCACATGCGCGACAAGCCACCGATCCTTGATGTGACCGCGGATCTGAAGGCAGGCGACAGAACGCTCGCTCTCTCGGGCATCGACAAACTGCCGGATGGCTATCATCCGCTGGATCTTACATTTTCGGTCGGGAACGTGTCCGTTTCCCGCCATATCGCCTTTGCGACGATGCGGGACGCTGCACGAGACATGCGGGATCAGTCACTGGCGGAGCGCAAGCGGGCGGCACTCACCTTTGCGGCGGACCATGGCGAGCAGCGCGCGGGCAAAGCCATCGCCTATCTCGCTCTCGGTCGCGAGGTCGATGAAACCTTCCGCGAGATCATCGCCAATACACTCGCGGCCATTGACGAGCGGAGGGATTGCTCCGATTTCGTGCTGGTGCCGCTCCTCTGGCTCGCAGGGGCTTATCGGAACCAGATTCCGGCAGTTCTCTGGGAGCAGATCGAAGCCTCCATTCTGAATTATCGCTACTGGGTCGATGAGCCCGGCAATGATGTGATGTGGTTCTGGAGCGAAAACCACGTTCTTTGCTTCCATGTCTCGCAATATCTGGCAGGGCGCCTTTTCACCGAAAAGCGCTTTGCCTGCTCGGGCCGAACCGGCGATCAGCAGGCGGCGCTCGGGGAAGAGCGGCTACTCAAATGGTTCGATTCTGTCGAAACGCATGGGCTCGCAGAATGGAATTCCGCCGCCTATTACCCCATCGATTTCATTGGTCTGCTGGCGCTTGAGCATTTCGGGGACGGAGAAATCAAGCGCCGGTCCAAGCTTTTGCTGGACCGCCTCTTTACCATGATCGCTTTGCACACCTCCGGTGGCGTTCCCGCCGGAAGCATGGGGCGTGCCTATGACAAGGAGTTGCGCGGCGGTCCTTTGACCGAACTTGCTCCCTTTGCGACGGTCGCATTCGGTCAAGGCTTCCTGAACGATGGCGTGGCTGCACTCACCATGTTCTGTGCTGGCACCTACGAGCCGCCTGCACATGTCTTGGATTACGTCGAGCCGAAGCCCGGGGTCGCCGTTCTCGCCCACTACGTCCAGGGTCATGATGAGGCTGCGCGCCTTGCGCTCTACAAGACCGCGCACGTTCAGCTCTCCTCGATGGTGGATGGCAAACCGGGTGGTCGCGGTCACCAGCAGCATGTGATGGACCTTCGCTTTGCTGCTGATCCTTTCGCGCGCGCCTGGGTCAACCACCCTGGAGAAGACGATCCATGGGGGAGCCAGCGTCCCTCCTTCTGGGCCGGAAATGGATCTCTGCCGCGTGCCGCTCAATTGGAAAATGCGAGCCTGATGCTCTACGATCTGGGAGAAAGCCCCCGGATTGGCTTCACGCATGCCTATGTGGAAGCTGCCGCATTCGATCAGGTGGAGTTGGTCGACAACTGGCTTATCCTGACGAGCGGTGGGGGCATTGCAGCACTCACCGCAACGGGCACCATCACACCAGTCACTACCGGTCCGGGTGATGGCATCGAATATCGCGTCGCGGGGAACCGCTGCGGATGGCTCACCATCGTGGCCGACGCGGCAGATGAGGGAGCGCGTAAAGCCTTTGTCTCTCAACTGTCGGACATCCGGATGTCACTCGGCGGCAGCGATCTGACGCTGGCAGTTTCGCTTCCCGGCAAACCTGACCTCGCCCTGTCGTGGCGCGATGGGCTGCAGGTGGCTGGCAAGGCCTACGCCTTTCCTAATCGAACAATCGACCCTCTCGTGCGGACCGAAGCCGCATTCTCCTTTTGATCCTTCGCATGCAGGAATCTGATCAATGCTGATGCAGCCCCATATTCTCTCCGAAACCCTTTCGCGCGTGGCCGTCGGTCTGGCACGCCTCAAGGGTATGAACGATGCCGCCGCAGCGCCGGAAAATGGCTATGAACTCCAGTTCGATGAGTGGGACTGGGAAGTCGGCGTCGGGATCTACGGTCTCATTCGTCATGCTGAAGCCGTCGGCGACAAGTCCCTGATGGAGGCGATCGCCCGCTGGTACGACTGGCAGATCGGGCGTGGACTGCCGCCCCGGCAGGTCAACTCCTCCTCTCCCATGCTTCCTCTGGCCGTCCTAATTGACCATGTGGACCGGCCTGATTTCGAGGCACTCGTCAAGGACTGGGCCGATTGGCTGATGACAAAACTTGCGCGCACAGAGGATGGCGGCTTTCAGCATGTTGTCAAGGAGCGCATGAACGATGGCGAGTTGTGGGACGATACGCTGTTCATGACGTGCCTTTTCCTTGCCCGGGCGGGCCAGCGGTTTGGCCGTCAGGACTGGATCGAGGAAGCCTTCTACCAGTTCATGGTTCACGAGCGCTATCTGGCCGATCCCGTGACGGGACTGTGGTATCATGGCTGGACGTTCAACGGACGCCACAACTTTGCCAATGCCTTCTGGGCACGCGGCAATTCCTGGATTACGGTCGCCATTCCCGAACTCTTCAGTCTTGTTAAACAGGTGCCGGAGCATCTGAAGCGGCATTTGACCTATGTCTTGAGCGCACAGGTTCGCACACTCGCCCAGCATCAGCGACCCAACGGTATGTTCTGCACTCTGGTCTGCGATCCGAATTCGCCGGAAGAGACAAGCGCCACCGCCGGCATCGCCTACGGAATCCTGCGCGGCATCGATCTTGGTATTCTGGACGAAGACCTGAAGTCCGTGGCACGCAGGGCGCTCGCAGCAGTTCTCGAACGGATCGACGAAACAGGCATTGTGCTGGAGGTTTCGGACGGGACGCCGATGGGCCACACGCTGGACTTCTACCGCCAGATCCCCAATGTTCCGGCTCCATACGGTCAGGCGCTCGTCATGCTTCTGCTCGTGCGGGTTATGGCCGAAAAAGACGGGCTGGAAGGGTAAAATGAGGAAGAGCGGTCAAAGCTCCCGGCTCATCACCGTATAGGCGACGCCGCTCTTTTCAAAAACGCCGCCTTGGGCGGCAAACCCGTGCCGAGCGTAAAAGGGCAGGGCGCTGACACGGGCATCGCACCAGATGCGGCGCTCGCCCTTCTTCCGCGACCATTGAATGGCATGGGTCAGGAGCTGCGTTCCAACTCCCTTGCCCTGCCATTCAGGCAGCGTCGCGAATTTGCGGAATCGGATGCCTTCCGGTGTTTCGAACAAGGAGATGACAGCGACAAGCGCGCCGTTGATCGACGCACCGAAATGCGTACCATCGGCATCCTCCGGCAGGACAACATCCGGCTTAGCCTTCTCGGGCCAGAGAACCACATGGCGGATATCAACGGTCTGATCGGCCGATATACGTTCTATTTCCAACAGGCCTTGCTTGGTCATTGTCCTCGTGTTCAAGCTGCGTAGCGGGACGCCGCGAGATCCTTGGTCTCGATCTCAGGTGTACGGCCACTGACGATGTCGGCCAGAACTTTCGCAGAGCCGCAGCTCATGGTCCAGCCCAGCGTGCCATGGCCCGTGTTGAGATAGAGGTTACGCACCTTGGTCGCACCAATGACTGGCGTAC
The DNA here is from genome assembly GCF_001427345.1 of Rhizobium sp. Root149. Taxonomy (NCBI): domain Bacteria; kingdom Pseudomonadati; phylum Pseudomonadota; class Alphaproteobacteria; order Hyphomicrobiales; family Rhizobiaceae; genus Rhizobium; species Rhizobium sp. Root149. Next base: position 512,509 of record NZ_LMGD01000023.1, on the reverse strand, counting down.
CATCGGGTGTCATCGGGCGCAGACCTGACCAGAAGCTCGCCTTCGAAACATCGCCGCCGGGGAACAGATCCGTCACCGAATGTTCCAGCGTGCGACGACGGGCATGGCCGAGATCATTCGTATAGCCTGAGATTTCCGCCATGCCGCCGACGCGGATGCGGTCGCCAAGCCGAGTGATGGCGATCTTGTAGGTTTCGTCCATCACGGTCGATTCCGGTGCGCGGCTTTCATCCACGATCGGGATCGTCAAGGAATAGCCCTTGACCGGATAAACGGGCAGGCGAATGCCATGCGGGTTTACCAGCAGTGGCGAATAGCTGCCGAGCGCGACCACAACGGCATCGGAGGATACGAGGCCGCGATCCGTCATCACGCCTTTGACTTCGCCGCCCTGCACGTCAAGCGCCTTGATGTTCACGCCCCATTCGAAGCGGACGCCCATGGATGTGGCCTTGTCCGACAGGATGTTGGTGAATTTGAAGCAGTCGCCCGTCTCATCCTTTGGTGTCAGCAGACCGCCAACAATCTTTTCGCGCACATGGGCAAGTGCAGGCTCGACGCGGATGCAGCCTGCCGGATCCAGAACCTCGAACGGAATGCCATCCGCTGCCAGCGCCTTCACATCCTTGGCGGAGGCATCGAGTTGGGCTTGCGTGCGGAAAAGCTGCAGCGTGCCCTGCATGCGCTGGTCGTAATCGACATTGGTTTCGGCACGAACTTCTGCGAGCGCCAGCCGCGCATAATCAGCAAGGCGCAGCATGCGGCTCTTGTTCAGCGCATAGCGTTCCGAGGTGCAGTTGCGCAGCATCTGCAGCATCCACGAAAGCATCGCCATATCGAGCTTGGGGCGAAGGATGAGCGGCGCATGCTCCATGAAAATCCACTTCAGCGCCTTCTGCGGAATGCCGGGTGCAGCCCAGGGAGAGCAATAGCCGAAGGATACTTCGCCGGCATTTGCAAAGCTGGTTTCCAGCGCCGGACCGGGTTGACGGTCGAGCACGGTAACTTCATGACCGGCTTTCGCGAGATAATAGGCCGATGTGACGCCGATGACGCCCGCGCCAAGAATGGTGACCTTCATGATATTCCCCGTCTGCTGGTCTTTGAATTAGATGTATTGTCTGTAGTAGCGGTTGCCGATGGAGGTCAAAATCTCCCAGGAGATTGTGCCTGCCTGCTCGGCAACGTCTTCGAGTGTCTGACTGTCGCCAATGAACTCCACCCGGCTGCCCAGCCTGAGCGCGCCATCGGGTAGATCCGAAACGTCTATGATCGTGCTGTCCATTGAAACGCGCCCGACGACCGGAAGCCGCACGCCCTGATAGACGAATGCGCCCTTGCTGCTGAGCGAGCGCAGGATACCATCGGCATAGCCGAGCGAAACCGTTGCAAGGCGACGCTCCTCTTGTGCAATGTAGGTTGCGGAATACCCAACTGCTGTTCCTGCCGGAATAGTCCGTGTCTGGACCACGGCACCCTCGATCCTCACGACCGGCTCCATCGGCTGCTCCAGCATATCCGTGGGGCGTCCACCATAAAGCGCGATACCGGGTCGAACCATCGCGCCACGAAACTTCTCGCCCAGGAATGAGCCGCCGGAATTGCCGAAGGAAACCGGTATGCCGGGGAAAATGTCGGCGATACGCCCCATTTGCTCTGCCTGCAGACCATTATGAACATCGTCCGCCTCGTCGGCGCAAGCCAGATGGCTCATGATGTAGCGCACGTCGATGTTTTCCAGAAGCTGCGCATCTGCCGCCAATGCTTCGGCCTCTTCAACGGACATGCCAAGGCGCGACATGCCGGTGTCAAACTGCAACAATGCGGGAAGTCTGCGGCCGCTCAGCGTCGCGGCGGCGCGCCAGCGGGCGACCTGTTCCAGCGAATTCAGCACCGGGATGATGCCGCGAAGAGCGCAGTCCGTTTCGGAGCCCGGCTGAAGCCCGTTCAGCACATAAATTGCGGCATCCTTGGACAGAACAGGGCGAAGCGCCACTGCCTCACCATATTGCGCAACGAAGAAGTCGCGGCAGCCTTCCTGATAGAGCGCGCTCGAAACTTTCTCTGCACCGAGGCCGTAGGCATCGGCTTTCACCACAGCCGCAGCACGCGCAGGCGAAACAGTGGAAACGATCCGTCTGTAATTTCTCCCCAGCGCCGACAGATCGACCGAGAGATAGCCGGGAGCGCCGGTTTTTTGCCATTCCGTGGATGAGACCATGTCCATCGCTTCTGCGCTCCTCCTGATCTAATGCACCAGATGATAATGCTTCGATCGTGCATGTTGCGCGCGATTATTGCTTGTTTCTTGCGTTTGTGATCAAATCAATCGCGAAAGCAGCGCTTTTATAGTGGATTCATGAATGAGCCAGTCGCTCGATGCCATTGATCGCAATATCATACGTCTGCTGCGGCTGGATGCTCGCATGAGCAGCGCCAAAATGGCGGAGTCTGTTGGGCTCTCGCCCTCTGCCTGTCTGCGCCGGATCAAGCTTCTTGAGGAGAATGGAATCATCCGGGGTTATACGGCGCTGATCGGTTCCGGCGAGGAAGGCAGCACCATCGCTGTCATGATCAACATCACGCTGGATCGCCAGACGGAAGACTTTCTGAACCGCTTCGAGGATGCCGTTCGCAAGCATCCCGAGATCCGTGAATGCTATCTGATGACGGGCGATTGGGATTACTTCCTGCGTGTGGAGGTGGAAAGTCCGCGCGAGTTCGAGACCATTCACACGGATATTCTCTCGAAACTACCAGGCGTAACGCGCATTCATTCGAGCTTCTCCATCCGCAACGCTTTGACAGCGCGCGGGCGACGGCGCTAGCTCCATCAACTGGAAGCCAAGCGTGCTTCTACGTGCGAATAGAGTATCTGCTTCAGCTGACGAACGGTGGAGGCGTCTGTTCTCAGCATTTCGCGTGAAGCGAAACTCAGCTCAACCAGTTGCGCGTCGCCTTCGGTGAATCGAACGGAGCAGGAGGCGTGCAGCTCCGTGGCCCGCAGGCGCTTCAGAAGCTCGGAAGCATTCTGAGGCCGCACACCGGAGCCGGGCATGATGATGATGCGATCCTGAGCCTGATTGATGAGCTGCTCCAGCATCTCCATTCCTGCGTGCGCAGTTGGCTTTCCGCCGGATGTCAGGATTCGCGAGAAGCCGAGGTCGATCGCGTCCTCCAGCGCTGCCGCCTTGTCACCCACCATGTCGAATGCACGATGCAGGGTCAGGTCCAGGCCTTTTGCATCGCTACAGAGCCATTTCAGGGTCTCGATATCCAGCGTCCCATCGGGCCGGTTTGCCCCCAGAACGACGCCTTTGAGATTGGCGGCCCGGGCTGCATCAATGTCGGCCCGCATGATATCGACCTCTTCGTTCGAGAACACGAAGCTGCCTGCGCGCGGCCGAATCATGGCCGTCACCGGCACGGTCTGCTTACCCGCAAGTTCCATAAGTCCGAAGGAGGGCGTCAACCCGCCAACGGACAGGGCGGAACAGAGTTCGATGCGGTCGGCACCACCTTCGATGGCAGCAAAGAGTCCCTCTGCGTTATCGACGCAGATTTCCAGAACGGGCTTTGATGGCTGGATGCCGATCATGATGTCTTCCTTGTCTTGCCGCTTTCCAGAACAAAAAGGAGAATGATGCCGAAGCTGCCGACGATCGCCCCAAGGATGGAGGCGAATGAGTAGTCCCCGATCCGCGTGCCAATTGCGAAGATCCCCGCACTGAGACCGGCGCTGAGGAATATGTTCACCGCAATCAGCGAGCTTCCGAGGCCAGGTCTATCGCTAATCAGATCCTGCAGATAGGTGATGGGAAGGCTGATGATCGCCGCTGCAGCGATTCCGCTGATCACGGTCTGGGCATAAACGTGCCATCGCTCGGTCGCAAGTCCCTGAAGCACGAGATAGAGCGCATAAAGACCGGCTCCCAGCGCAAGTGCCCGTACCGGTTTCATCCAAGTCTCGGCCTTGCCCCAGAAGAGGATGAAGACGATTTCCAGAGCGGCAACGATGCCGACGATGATGCCAAGATCGGCGACCGTGCCGCCTGCCTTGCCTGTGACGATAAGCGGACGGACGGCATCGTTGATATGAAGCATCGAACAGATCAGCGCGATTGCCAGAACCCGCATGGCGACACGAGGATCCAGCACCTCTCCCAATGAGGCCAGAAATCGCGAGCGGGCCTCACCGCCTTCTATTTCAATCTTGGGAGCCGGAGGAAGGAAGAAGGCGCCGAGGATGAAGCAGATGATCGCCGCCAGTGTTGCAATGAGATAGGCCGGAAGCATGGAACTGGCGCCTGCCAGCATGACCCCGACAACCCCCGGCATCAGAACCCAGGAGAGCGATATCGTCGCCCGGATAGTAGAGTTAACGCCGATCAGCTGGCTGCTCGATAGCCGGGCGGAATTGGCGCGAACATTGGCGAAAATCAGCGAGTTCAATGCTCCGAAGATCGGTAGCAGCAGGAGCTTGGAAACGACAAACGCCGGAACATTGGCGAAAGCATAGACGATGCCGAAGCCAAGGACGCCGAAGAGAGACACGTAGAGAATGGAGGTCCGATAATCGCCCATCCGGTCAGCGAGGATACCCATCATGACGCTTGCGGAAACGTTGATGATGGCTGCTGCGAACATCAGCGCCGCATAGCCGCTATCGCTCAGACCCAGCTCTTGAATGCCGATCAGGGATTGATAGGGGGATGTTGCCGCGCCGGTCGTTCCGAAGAAGAAGATGGCAAGGGCAGAGGTCCTGAGGCTTTTGTCTGCCCATGTCGTTTTCAGCGCATTGCTCACGGTCGATCAATCCACCGGCTTGAATATCTCGCTTCGGCTGTGAACTCGAAATCCTTCTGGAAGGGATAGCACGGCCTCTGGCGACGCTTGTTGGATATGCGCTCGATGTCTTGATTGATCACGCCATCGGTCAGCGCCATGAGGTTGGGGTTCGCGATAGGGGCAAGCTCGGGAGAGAGATAGCCGGATTTGACGACCAATAGACGCACCGTTGCCGGATCGATGCCGTGACGCGTAAAGTCCGCGATATTGTGATAGGGGCGGCGGCGAGCGGCCAGGATCACGGTAACTTCCGCTATCTTCACTACGGCCTGACGCTCGGGTTCGGAGCCGGGATCGTCGAGGCTTACCACCTGAGCGTCCACTTCGACGCTGGGGCTTGCGGGATCGAGCGAGCCCCCGATCGTGAGCCTCAAAGTAGACCCTGCGCCCGCCTTGAAACAGGCTTCTACTGCGGGCCGATCCGTGATGCCGCCGATGACCGCACCTTCGAAGTTTCTGGCAAGGAGCGCTTTCAGAACATCTGCGCGGTCACCAACGCCGCCACCGGTCGGATTATCACCGGAATCGGCCAGAATAACCGGTTTCGTTTCTGCTTTTTCCGCCAGTTCAAGCACCTCTTCCAGAGGCGCCGTGAAAGGGCCGAACTGAAAATCCTGCCGTGCTTGCCAGTAGGATTGCGCGATGCTTTCGGCAGCTGCCTTGGCGGCTGCCTTGTCTGTGGCGGTCACCACCGCGCAGGCTGTCCCGCGCGGTTCGTCGGCCCATACATAGCCGACCATAAGATTGGCATCCCAGATGCCCTCAGCGGCGTCATGATCAGGTAGCTTGGCGTAGAGGCTCTTGGCCGGTTCATCTTCCGTTGATGTCCGCTCGCCGGGCAGCAAAACTGGAACGGGTGCCCAGGCAATACCCGGTTTTTCTCCTGTGGTCAGAGTGCGGATCAGCATCGACCAGGCGCGGACCATTGTCTCCCGAACGTCGATATGCGGTGCTGTCCTGTAACCGGCAAAGATATCGAGCTGATCGATGATCTTCTGGGTCACGTTGCCGTGCAGGTCGTAGCTGGCAGCAATAGGCATGTCCGGCCCAACCACGGCGCGTGCTGCCGAAATCCAGTCGCCTTCTGCATCATCCATTCCCTCCACATTCATGGCTCCATGCATGGCCAGATAGAGACCATCCAGCGAAAGGCTGGCTTTCAGCAATTCAAGAAACTCTGCCTTGAATGCCTCATAGGTATGGCGAGCCACCGGGCCGCCGGGTACTGCGCGAGCATGCAGAAGCGGCAGGTGATCGACATCATCCGCATCAAGAAAATTGAAATAGTCTGCGTTCAGAAGCTCCCTGCCACGCAGCACGCGAAAATCCTCCGGCTGCATGAGGACGGGTGAGGAGGTGGAGCATTCGGTATGAATGCCGCCGACGGCAATACGAAGGGTCATCTGGTTTACGTCCTCACAGCTTCGGCATGAGCGGGCTTATCGCAGCAAAGCGAAGCCAGTTCTTGCTGTCTTTCGGCGTCCAGGCCGCTTCCGCGATTGCCCCGAGGCGTGGGAAAACCAGATGGTTGAAGTAGTCGCGATTGAGGAAATGCTCCGACCAGATGCAGGCCTGTACGCCGCGCATGCGAGACGATAGTTCTGCCGGAAACTCGCCAACCGCTTCATAGGTGTAGGTGTGTTTTGGAGGCACGGTGCCTGCCCAGCTTGCCCCTGGTTCCTGGAAGGCTTCGTCCTGCACCATATCGAGGTAATAGGCCTGCCCGGGTGTCATCACCACGTCATAACCCTGACAGGCCAGTTCGACGCCGACCTCCGGCTTCTGCCACGCCATAAGCAGCGTACCCTCCGGGTCAACACCGCCACCGTGGGATACCTCATCCCATCCGGCGAGTCGCCTGCCGCGCTCGGACAGCATGCCCTGAATGCGTTTCATGAAATGGCTCTGGAGCCCGAAAGTGCCTTCAATGCATTGTTCATTCATCAGTTTTCTGGCGAGCGGTGACGCCATCCAGGTATTGGCCGCCACTTCATCCCCACCGATGTGAATGAGCTTGGAAGGGAATAGCTCCACCATCTCATCGAAGACCTTGCCGAGAAAATCGTAAGTCAGTTCGATTGCCGGATTGAGCGCATTGTTCGGATAGCCCTGCACTGAACGATAACTGTCGGGGGCTTCCTGTCCGTCAACCAGTTCCGGCAAGGCCACAAGCGTCGCGGTACTATGGCCTGGAATATCGATTTCCGGCACAACCTCGACATTAAGACTTGCGGCATGAGCGACAATCGCTTTCACATCGGCCTGGGAATAGAAGCCACCCACCGGCTCTGCACCATTGCCCAGTTGCGGCAGCATCGGCTCGTCCGGTCCGCGCAATACGCCAAGTGTTGTCAGTTGCGGATAGGCCTTGATCTCCAGCCGCCATGCTTCGTCATCCGTCAGGTGCCAATGGAAGATGTTGAGGCGCATCCAGGCCAGTATGTCGATTAACCGGGTCACATCGGCAACGGGGTAGAACTGGCGAGACACATCCAGATGGCAGCCGCGCCAGCCATAGCGCGGCGCATCCTCGATGATGCCGGATCCCGGGAAGCGGAAGGTTTCCGGCTCGGTCCGCGCGCCGTGCAGCAGATGGGCGAGGGCGGTCAGACCATATTGGCATCCGCTATCGGCTGAAAATGCCAAGGTGATCTCATCATCGAAGCTGAGGCGATAGGCTTCCGGCGCAAGGTTCGTGTCTTCTTCGAAATGAATGGCCTTGCCTTCATGGACAGGCGTCAAAGCGAAAGGCTGATGTCCCACCTGAAACAGTCTACGGTATAGTGATCCCAGGCGTAGCATTGCCTGTTTATGGGCCACCGCTGTGCCCTCCGCCGGATAGAGCGCGACTGGCACCACGGACGCTGCGGACAGTTCACAGAACGCTGGCCACGGCAGCAGCGAGAATGGCTGGGTAACTTTGCCTTTCGGCATGAGAACAGGTGCAGGCTCGGGCGGACGACCTGCCAGCAGGGTATCGTCAACGCTGACCGGTAGATGCGTTCCGTCGCTCAAGGTCAAATAGGCAGACTTTGCCCCGTCGGTTCGATGGCGGGCCGGCCGCCAAAGTGGCGCGACCGTGAATTGCCAGCTCTCACCCGGCTGCAGCACCAGACCTTCAGTCGGCGCAAACTGATGAAAGTTGGCATTGCGCCGCAGAAAGACCGCGTTGTCGCACCGTGGCACTTCCGAATCCTTGATACGGGTGAGCGACGTATAGGCCAGCTTGAAGCCGCTGAGTGGTGCTTCCGACAGGTTGACGAGATTGAAGACGAAGCGGCCGCAGGCGTCGCCGTCCACGGGCTCCCAGCTGTTTTCGAGGCGAAAGAGCGGAATGTTCATGATGGTTCCCTTTCCGGACCGCGTCCGGTTCCGGCTCTTGGTCGGCCGGTTTCTGAGTTTGTGATCGATCAGTAGTGTTCGGATTGAGAAAAGGTGCGCGCCAATTCGGCCTGCCCGGCAGTCAGTCCACAATCGACAGGCAGGCATACTCCCGTGATTGCCGCCGCCTGTTCGCTGGAAAGAAAATACACGGCATTGGCGACATCCTGCGCGGTAGCGATGCGACGCAAGGCGTACCAGCGTTTGGCTTCTTCGAACACTTGCGGATTTGCAGCGGCCCGCGCCTCCCAGGCCTGCGTACGTACGGTTCCCGGCGCAACAGCATTCGATCGGATGCCGAATTTGCCATATTCGACCGCGACAAGCTTGGTGAAGTGGATGAGCCCAGCCTTTGCCGTGCTGTAGGCCGGATGACCGAAGACCGCCATGCCATTGACCGAGGCGATGTTGACGACCGACCCGCTGGTAGACTTCAGCGCATCTTCGAACGCACGGAACGTGAGAAACGCCGCCTCAAGATTCAGGCTCGCATCCTGCCGCCAGATGTCTGCAGTCGTATCCTGAAGAGATACGGCGCGTGCGGCGCCAGCATTGTTTATCAGCGTCTTGGTTGATCCTAGATCGCCGACCCGTTTTGCCAAAAGAGCGACGTCTGCTTCGTTGGTAATATCACAGACAATCGGTACGAAGTTTTCAGAGCCCTCAAGCGTTTCTTGAGCCACTTCCAGGGCTGCAGCATCAATATCCACAAGAGCGACGAGATCGTGCGCATCCGCCAGTCGATGGGCAATGGCGCGGCCGATATCGCCAGCGGCGCCTGTCACAACTGCGACGGAGCGGGGCATGGCTAATCTCCCAGTATCTGCCGGTCGTCGCCGCCATCGCGGTGCTCGACCAATTGTTGTTTGATGTGGCGCAGCGTCACTGTGGAAAGCTTGCGGTTTCGGTAGGCCACAAGGCTCGCCAGAATGTCGACGACTGCAAGGAAGGCGAAACGCGTTGAGGTCGGTCGATAGATGTTATCGCCCTCGGGCAGGTCTATGCCGATGACCACTTCGGCAGCGTCAGCAACCGGGCTGCCGCTCTGCGTCAGGGCCACCGTGCTGATGCCATTGTCCTGAGCAAGCTTGAAGCAACGCACCAGCTCCTGATTTCGACCGGAGAAAGAAGAGCCGATCAGGACATCATTGCTGTGCGCGGCAGCCGTGAACATCAATTGCATGTTGTGGTCGCTGCTCGCAGTCACGCGTGAGCCCAGGCGGAACAGGCGGTTCTGGATTTCGCTGGCAATCAGCGATGAATTGCCTCCAGATCCGAATGCATAAACCATGTCCGCGCGCGAAAGCCGGTCAGCGGCCTTTTCCAGCATGACAGGATCCAACGTGCGATGGATGAGAAACAGCGCATTTTGCGCTTTGGTGATCACGTCCTCCGCCACATCGGCGGGCTCTGTGCTTTTGGCTTCCGGGTTCAGATAGCGAATGCCGACAAAGGCAGACTTTGCCAGTCTCACCTTGAAATCCGCAAAGCTCTGGCAGCCCAGGCGACGGCAGAAACGCGTGACTGTCGGGGGAGATACTTCCGCTTTTTCAGCAAGCTCGATGATCGAGGCGTTGACCGCGAAATCGAAATCACCCAGCAAGATGTCGGCGATCCGCTGTTCGGAGGCCGAAAACTGGCTGCGTTCTTCCTGAAGAGTAGCGAAAATATCCATTGATTCCATAGCCTCAAACCTTTGGTTTGTAGGCTATGCAGTCGATTTCCACCTTGCAATCAACCATCATGCTGGCCTGTACACAGGCGCGTGCCGGTGGATGCTCGCCGAAATAGCTCTGGTAGATCCGGTTGAAGGTCCAGAAGTCGCGCGGATCGTCCAGCCATACACCACAACGGACAACGTGTTCGACGCTGTAGCCCGCTTCGTGCAGGATGGCGATGACGTTTTCGATCGTCTTATGTGTCTGCTCCACAATGCCGCCATGGATGATTTCGCCATCCACCATGGCAACTTGACCGGACACGTGAAGCCAGCCGTCTGCTTCTACTGCGCGAGCGAAGGGAAGGCGTTGCCCGCCGGCGCCCGCTTTTTCGGCTCCATAACGTTTGATCGACATGACACTCCATGGAAATTATTTTCTTAGATCGTTGACACTGGACCATATTCGCGGGATTTTGACCAGAGCTTTTCAAGCATTGTGAAAATAATTTAGACGAGAGCACTCTATGCGCGATCCATACCGCAATCCCTTCCCGCAAACAGATACTGCACGCCATTCAGTCTGGGAGATGCTGGTCACGCGTGACATCGACGCATTCCTTGCGGCGGACTGGTCCATGGTCGCGGACGACTTCGTGGAGGAAGGCTTCCTTGGAATTTCCGGTAACCGGGATCCGAATCCGGATAACTGGCGTCTGGCATTCCCCAGCCTCTCGGCCTATCGCGACGAGTGGCTGCGGCAAGCGCAGGATTTCGCTCGTCACGAATATGGAGAAGATCCACGCCACGCGATCTTCTCCACGACGCGTCTTGAGGAGATCGAGATCGAAGGTGAGACCGCACTGGTTCGCAAGAAATTCGATGGTGGCATCAAGAAAGCAGATGGTACGCTCGACGTCATGAAATGGCAGACATTGTACTACTGCCGTCTGCATGAAGGGCGCTGGAAAATTTCCGGTTTTACCGGCTACTTGCCTAACCCGATGGGTTGAACCTTTTACCGATCGATTGATGAACGAGAGCAGAGACCACTGTGCGCATCTTTACCGCCGCTCTGGCAACGGAAACCAATACATTCGCCCCGATCTGCATCGATCGACGTGCCTTCGAGGAATCCTTGTATGCGCCTCCGGGGCAGCATCCGGTTACGCCCACGCTCTGCACGGCACCGATTACCGTTGGCCGCAAGGTTTGCGCGCAGAAAGGTTGGACGCTGATCGAGGGAACCGCCGCCTGGGCAGATCCGGCAGGTCTTATCAATCGGCGTGCCTTTGAAAGTCTGCGCGATGAAATCCTGGATCAATTGCGTGATGCAATGCCGGTAGACGCGGTGGTACTCGGCCTGCACGGCGCCATGGTCGCTGATGGCTATCTCGATCCGGAAGGAGATCTGCTTTCACGCATCCGGCAGATGGTCGGGCCGGACGTTCTCCTTTGTGCCGAACTTGATCCGCATAGTCACCTGACGGAAAAGCGCTGTGCGGCGGCCAATTTTTTCGTCGTCTTCAAGGAGTTTCCCCACACGGATTTCGTCGAGCGTGCCGAAGACCTCTGGCGGATAGCCATCGATACGCTTGAGGGGCGCGTCAGTCCGGTCATGTCCGTGTTCGATTGCCGGATGATCGACGTATTCCCCACCTCACGCGAGCCGATGCGATCTTTCGTCGACAGGTTGACGGAGATAGAGCAAAGCGATGTAGACGTGCTTTCACTCTCGGTCATTCACGGCTTCATGGCGGGCGATGTGCCGGAAATGGGGACGAAGATGATAGCAGTCACCAACGGCAAGCGGGAAAAGGGCGAGGCGCTGGCACACAAGCTGGGCCTTGAACTGTTTTCCAGGCGCGGAACGTTCATGATGCCTTGGATCGATGAGAAAGAGGCGGTTGCAAAAGCGCGGGCCAGCGCGGTCGGTCCCGTGGTGATTGCCGATATGTGGGATAATCCGGGCGGCGGCACGGCAGGTGACGCGACCGTTGTTCTGGCCGAACTTCTTTCACAAGGTGTCACGAACGTGGCCGTGGGCATGATCTGGGATCCGATCGCGGTCCAGATCTGCATGGCGGCAGGTGAGGGGGCTGAGATCCCGCTTCGGTTCGGTGCGAAGTCTGCTCCGGGCACCGGCAATCCGATTGACGGATTGGTCACGGTGGTCAAACTTCAGCCGAATGCCGAAATGAGGTTTGGGGATAGCATAGCGCCCTTCGGAGATGCGGCGCATATCCGGCTGAACGGAATTGACATCATCCTGAGTTCGGTTCGTGTGCAGAGCTATGACCCGTCTCTTTTCACGGCGCTCGGCGTGGATCCGTTAACGAAGCATATACTGGTTATCAAATCGACGAACCATTTCTATGCGGCTTTCTCAAAGATTGCCTCCGAGATTCTTTACTGCTCTGCCGGGACGCCCTATCCGAACAATCCCGCGACGAATCCCTATCGCCGCGCGCGACGCGATATCTGGCCGATCATGGCCAATCCGCATTCAATAGAGGCTGCCTGACATGGATTTCGCAAAGCATTCGTCCGCTCAACCTCCAAGGCCGGGCGATCTGCTCTCAACGCTCTCTACCCCGCTGCCGGTCATTGATGAGGATGTACTGGCATCGAATATCGAGCGTGTTCAATCCTACATGGATTCACATGGTCTTGCCTTTCGACCCCATATCAAGACCCACAAGATTCCGAGTCTTGCGCACCAGCAGGTGAAGGCAGGCGCCAGAGGCATCAACTGCCAGAAGATTACGGAGGCAGAAGTTTTTGCCGATGCCGGATTTGAAGATATCCTGATTGCCTTCAATATTCTGGGTGAGCAGAAACTGGCGCGGCTTGCAGCGCTGAATGAACGCATCTCGGATTTGAAGGTCGTCGCGGACAGTATCGTTACCGTCACCGGTCTTGCCGCTTGCTTTACAGGACGTAAGCCGCTGACCGTACTGGTAGAATGCGATACTGGCGGCGGGCGCTGCGGCGTCCAGACACCGGACGAAGCCGCTGCTCTGGCGCGGGGGATCGTCGCGAGCCGAAGCCTGAAGTTCGGCGGACTCATGACCTATCCGAAGGCGAACACGGAAGAGGCGGTCGAGCACTTCTTCATCGCAACCATGGCTTACCTTGCGGTCGACGGTATTGACTGCGTGATCCGTTCGAATGGCGGTACACCCAGCCTTTTTAACGCCCATCTGGTTCCCACAGCAACCGAACACCGCGCCGGGACCTACATCTATAATGATCGATCCATGGTTCGGGCGGGGCATTGCGCTTTGGAAAATTGTGCGATGCATATTCTCGCGACGGTCGTTTCTCGACCAACGCCGGAGAGGGCCATACTCGATGCAGGGTCGAAGGCGCTGACATCTGATCTGCTGGGCTTTGGCGATTACGGGCTTATTCTGGAATATCCGGATGCCAGGATCGTTGGCTTGTCAGAAGAGCATGCGACGGTCGATCTGTCTCGCGTCGACGGAATTCGCCCGGATATTGGCGAGCGCATAAGGATTGTGCCCAATCACACCTGTGTCGTCTCGAACCTGTTCGACACGATGACATTTCATCGAGAGGGTGTTGTTACACGCGTTGAGGCCGTCGCAGCGCGCGGGCTCGTCTGGTAAAGGAACAGGCCGTCGAAAGACGGCCACTCCTCGTCAGACCTGGGTGCTCATCACAGAAATGGCAGCAACGCCCAATACAAATGCCATCCAGGCAAAGTTGATTACAGAAATCTTCCAGTTGGATTTCTCTACGCGAAAAGCGGCCATCTTGTCCTCATCTCACCGCGCTCCGACATTGCTGGGGCGGTTTTCTGTTGTCTGATTTTAGGGAACGTCACGAATACCGGTCCAAAACAGAATATGTATCGGATCGGTTCCGCATCGATCGAATTGCAAGCTGAAATTACGTGAGCGGACGATCTGCCTTTATCGATTGAATCCTGAACGGCACATGAATATTTCGGAACAGGAACGTTTTCTTCGCGTTTGGAACATGTGTAAGCGTGAGGTAAATGCGCCATGTTCCTGTCTTCCTCTCTGTCGGTCCCTTCATTCTTTTCAACTTCCTGCTGGAAGTTGCATTCTCTGGCGGCGGAATTGCGCTACGCCCTGTCAGGTCAGTTCGAAGAGGTGGAAATTGCGCAGGATGGCCAACATATCGTTTTGACCGGGTACGTGGCGTCCGAAGACCTTCGCAGGGAGGTTTGCCATATGGCGCATGAACTCGCCGCAGGCATTCCGGTTCTGTGCATGCTTGCGGTGCTGACTGAAACCAACATGATCCTGGCATAATAATAAGCGGCGCCCGCGAGGGAGGCGGGCGCCGGTGCCTGAAGCAGCGTCAACGGTTGGGGGAAGACGCGAACGCGTGTATCAGGCAGCAGTAACTTCCGGCATTTCAAGCTTTTGCCAATCAACATGACGCTCGAACGCAATGCCGTCTGCGTCGAACAGATGGCAATCGGCGGCGCGAATACCAGCTGGCATGGGTTCATCCACCCTGATCGGGGCCGAGCCCGGCAGAAGCGAACAGAAGCCTTCACCGCTGGACAATGATGCGTAGGCTACCGTGTTGACGCCAAGCCTTTCAATCACAGATGGGGTGACCGTAATGCGCAGATCCCCGGAGATGAGGCTGATATGCTCGGGGCGGATGCCGAGGGTCAGCGTCTTGCCAACAATACCGTCACGCGGGGTTACGGGCACCGCAATACGTTGACCTTCGAACGATACGGTAATCCCGCCAGCGTCAACCGCTTCGCAGGTAACAGGCAGGAAGTTCATCTTCGGATTGCCGATGAAGCCCGCCACGAACAGATTTTGCGGCTTGTGATAAAGCTCCAGCGGTGCGCCGACCTGAGCGATATCCCCGGCATTGAGAACAACGATCCGGTCAGCCATTGTCATGGCTTCCACCTGATCATGCGTCACGTAGATCATGGTCGCCTTGAGGTCGCGATGCAGTTTCGACAGCTCGATGCGCATGTCTGCACGCAGGGCCGCGTCAAGGTTTGAAAGCGGCTCATCGAACAGGAAGATCTTTGGCTCGCGAACGATCGCTCGCCCGATTGCGACGCGCTGGCGCTGGCCGCCGGAAAGCATGCCCGGCTTTTGCTGCAGCCGCTTGTCGAGTTGAAGGATCTTCGCGACCGCTCCCACTTTCTCGCGAATCTTTTCCTCCGGCAGTTTTTCGACGCGCAGAGGAAATGCGATGTTTTCAAAAACGGTCATATGTGGATAGAGCGCGTAGGACTGAAAAACCATGGCAATTCCGCGCTGGACCGGCGGCTTGTCATTAACGCGCACGCCATCGATGACGATGTCGCCCGCGCTGGTGGAATCCAGACCAGCAATCATGCGAAGCAGCGTGGACTTTCCACAGCCGGACGGCCCGACGAAGACGACGAATTCGCCATCCTTCACCTCAAGGCCAATGCTTTTCAGTACTTCGAAGTCTCCGTAGAACTTCTGTACTTTGTCGAGATAGAGCTGTCCCAAAACATATTCTCCGTTCGCCGGAACGAGCGGCTTTAGCGGAAAGAGGAAGGGTGGCTGGGCGCGGCGAAAAAGTTGACCGCGCCCTGAACCCGGTTGTTACTTGTACTGCTCCATGTCGGCAGCCGCCTTTTTCAGAGCTGCGGCAGGCTCAGCCTTGCCGGTGACCACCGACTGCACCATCTCGATCACAACGTTCTGGAAGCCCTTGTAATCCTTGAAGAGTGGCTCCGGGCCGCCGTAATTGATGCCCTCGATGAGTGGCTTCCAGAAGGGGTCCTTCTGAACGAATTCATCCACTTTCGGGGAAGGACGAAGTGGCGTCAGACCGGCATCGCCCTGAAGTTCGTACTCACCCTGCGGGCCGGGGGAGGTGATGAATTTGGCAAATTCGGTCGCCTTTTCTTCGACGCCGGTGCCCTTGAAGATGGCAAGGCTATCGGTGATCAGGAGCGTGCCTGGACCCTTGGCGGATGGGCCAGATGGAAGAGTGGAAATACCCCAGTTGATGGTGGTCTTCTTGAGACGCGATGCGGCGCCCGAACCGGCCTGTATCATGCCGACCTTGCCATCCAGGAAGATGGCGCGAATTTCGTTCTGCTCGTAAGCGGTTGCACCTTCAACGGAGTAGGGCGTGATGTCCTTATAGGCCTGCAGGGCGGCCAGAACTTCCGGGCTGTTGGCAACGACCTTGTCGCCGTCGAGCATTTTGCCGTTGTTGGTATAAACCCAGTGCATGAACTGGTGCATCGTGTTGTCGAAGGTCTTGGCTGGCAGGCCGTAACCGGCAATGCCTGTCTTTTCCTTGATCTGCTTGGCGAAAGCGATCTCTTCAGCCCAGGTCTTCGGCGGCGTTTCAGGGTCAAGGCCAGCCTTTTTGAACAGGTCCTTGTTCCAGTAAAGCGCCTTGGTCGAGAAGGCGATCGGTACGCCCCACTGGTTGTTGTCGAAGGTAACGGTGTCAACGATGTTGGGGTAATAGCTCTTCTTTTCGGCGTCCGTCATCGGAACCGGAACGATGAGGTCGTTCTCGGCGAATTCCTTCAGAGTGCGCGAACCGACATAGGCCATGCCAACCGGCGTGCCGGCTGCTGCAAGCGTGGTGGCCTTGTCCTGGCACTGCGCCCAGCCGACGACTTCAGCCTTGATCTTCCAGCCTGCGTTCTTGCCTTCCCATTCCTTGATGTATTTTTCATGGATCGGGTCGATCTTGTCGCCGCAATAGATCCAGGAAATTTCCTTGTCGGCGGCCTGTGCGGCAAGCGTGCCAAGCGCTGTAGAAGCGGCCAGCGCCATTGCGTAAAGCCCAGTCTTTACTGTTATGCTCACGGTTAGTCTCCCATTCTCTGGTGGTTGTTTTATTGTTTCACCGCGCCTGCGGTCAGGCCGCTGACGAGATAGCGTTGCAGGAAGAAGATCACGATCATGGCAGGCGCGATGCCAACGAAGCTCGCGGCCATCAACTCGTTCCAGATCACTTCCTGACGGCCGAAATAGGCGTAAAGCCCGACCGGAAGAGGCATGTATTCGCTCTTGGCGTTGAACGTCAGGGCGAAGATGAACTGCTGCGCATAGGAGCCGATGAAGGTGGTGATCGCGACGACCGTGATGCCGGGCATGGCAATCGGCAGGATTACACGGCGCAGCGTGTAGAAATGGCTCGCACCATCAACATAGGCGGCTTCATCCAACTCTTTGGGAATACGCATCATATAGGTTCGCAGAAGCCAGATCGCCGAGGGGATCAGAAAGGCAACGCCCGGAACGATCATGGCGAAATAGGTGTTCAGAACCCCGAGCGTGCGCATCAGGCGAAACAGTGGAATGAGAAGCACCGCGCCGGAGAACATATTGACGGCGAGGAAGGCGCCCAGAAGCGTGCCGCGCCCCTTGAACTCGAACCGTGCGAAGGCATAGGCCGCGGGCACGACCATGCAAAGCACGACCGCGGTAACGATTGTGGAGATGAAGAACGAGTTGAAGATGTAGCGGCCAAAGCCGGGCACGCTCTCCCACATGGTGACATAGGCGCGGAAGGAGCCGTTCTCCGGAATGAAGCGGTAAGGCGAGGAGAACAACTGGCTCAAGGGCTTCAACGAGACAAGGAACCCCTCGACGAAGGGAGCGAGCACGAAGGTGAGAAACACACCGATGCCGCAATAGATGCCAACGATCTCATACCAGCGATAGCGGTTGATAAGCTGAGGAGGCTCTCTCATTGCTTCTCTCCTGATGCGAGACGGCTGGTGACGCGGAAGTAGCAAAGGCAGAAGATCGACAGGAAGATGCAGATCAGAACCGCGCGTGCAGCGCCTTCGCCATATTTCTTGGAGCCGATTGCGGTCCGGTAGGTGTCGATGATCATGGTCGTCGTTTCGCCGTTCGGCCCACCCTGGGTCAGGATCCAGATGATGTCGAACGAGTTGAACGTGGCGATCAGGGACAGCATCGACATGGTAATCATCGATGGCACCAGGAGCGGCAGGGTGATGCGGCGGAAGCGGTAGAAACGTCCCGCGCCATCCGTCCATGCTGCTTCGTAAAGATCCTGCGGGATCGCCTGCATGGCGGCCAGCATATAGAGGGTGACCATCGGCACACCGATCCACACGTCGGTAATGATCGTTGCCCAGAAAGCTGTCGAACCCTGCGCCAGGAAGGCAATGGGGCCATCCGTCAAGCCGGCACGCTGCAGCATGCCGGAAATCATGCCGAACTGGCCGTTATACATCCAGCCCCACATGAAAATGCCGATTGCCATCGGCACGATCCAAGGCGGCATGGTCAAAACGCGAAACAGCGCGCGGCCGGGCACGGCAGCGTTCAGCATTGTTGCGCCGAAGGTGCCGATGATCATCTTGATCGCGACAGAGAAGAAGGTCCAGACGAAGGTGCGGATGATGACTTCAGCGAAACTCGCGTTGAATATCTTCTCATAATTCGCCCAGCCAACCCATTCGGTCGTCCGCTTTAGCGATGCATCCGTGAAGGACAGGATGAACGTGTCTACGAGCGGATAGGCGACGATGGTCAGGACGTAGAGCAGTGCCGGAGCGAGCAGCAGCCAGGCAAAGATGACGGCGCTTTTGCGGGCATCCATGGCGACCCCCATCACGCAGACTTTGCCTGGGCTGATCCTGAGCCATGCAGGCAAGCGTCATACTGACGCCATACGGGTGCAAGGTCCACGACCTTGCGTCCGTTGCGCGCTTCATCCATGGCCAGCGCAAGAATGCCCGCCTCGATCGCATCCAGAGCTGAAACGGGAAGCGGCGTGCCTTTGGTGATATGCGCGAACACATCGGCCGCCATCTGCTCATCCGCGCCGTAGTGATGGGAGGTCAGCGAGGGCGCCTGGTAGCGGTTCGCAACACGCTTCTCGCTCGAATGCGCGTCATGCACATCCATGAAGCCGCGAACGAAATCACCTTCGGCCATGCCCTTCGAGCCGATCACGCAGAAACGGCGGAATTCATCCGGCACGTTGAGATTCGTATGGAACGTCATCGAAGCGCCGTTCTCGTATTCGACGATCGCGGTCTGGTAATCGATGATATCGCCGTCGCTGTCGAAGACCTTGTCGGAACCCAGCCAGCCGCTCGGCTTGCGGTGATAGACATGCAAATCGTTGACGCCGGTGTTTTCTGGAGCATTCTCCGGCGTAAAGCTCTTGCGGCCGCCGAAGCTTGCCACGAAACGAGGCCGCGCGCCAACGACGCCGTTGTACAGATCGAGGTCATGGCAGCACTTTTCGAGCATGAAGCTGCCGGCGTAACGGCTGTAGCGTCGCCAGTCGCGCATGAAGAAGGCACCGTGATAGGGCGCAATGTGCTCGGACGCCTCGATGGACACAACATCGCCCAGCAGACCGTCCGCCTGCGCCTGCCTCAGATCCTTATAGAGCGGCGAGTATCGCAGAACGAGACCAACCAGCAGGCGGTCGTGGCCGTGCTTTTGCAGAAGCGCGGCCAAAGCATAGCTCTCTTCGATCGAAACGACGATCGGCTTTTCGGTAAAGACCGTAAGGCCTGCTTCGAGTCCGATGCGGATGTGTTCGAGGTGCAAATGGTTTGGAGAACCGATCATCAGGAGATCGAAAGTTTCGCTCTCAATCAATTGCTGCGGCGTTTCATAGGACCGACCAGGCGAAATACCAGCTTCGTTAAGACGTTCCATGCCGGCAGGCGCCGGATCCACATAGCCGACGATTTCGAAATCCGGGTCCATCTGCTTGAAAACCTGGCCAAGATATCCGAGGCGGAAGCCCAGCCCGATGATTGCGACCTTCATGATGGTCAATTCCCCACTGCGTAATTATTTTTCACAGATTGTTTTACGGAAGCGATTTCGTCAACCGAAAATCCGAGAAATATCGCTTCCATGAAATTCATTTTCAGAATTCACCTGTTGCGATGTTTCTTGAGGATCGCCCGCCCGGTTCTCCGACAACTGTTCCGCTCATCCAAGTTTTTGTTAACATTTAATACCAAAAACAGTCCAATCGTCTAGATGAATCTTTGCTGTTTAAGAAATTTTGCAGTTGATGTAGAAAAAATCATTTAAAAAGAGGGTGATAGGATCGCGACTCCAGTTTCTCTCTTTGCTGCAGATAGAACCAATTGCCTATTTGGAATTTGATTGGTATTGTCCACCCGATTTTCGTGGCGCATCTAACGCGGTCGCAGGCTCTCGCTCTTGCGCGCCGCACCAGGAGGGGTTTTTGAACGAGGTGGCTTTGCCTCTTGAGCAATTGCAGGCAGCAAGCGGCGGGCCGCTCTACGTCAAGCTCAAGAATATGATCGAACAGGCCATGAAGGATGGTCGTTTGAAGCATGGCGATGCCTTGCCGGCCGAGCGTGATATCGCGGATGCAGCGGCGATTTCACGTGTCACTGTGCGCAAGGCCATCGACGATCTCGTTGATCAGGGGCTTCTCGTGCGCAGACGTGGCTCTGGCACCTTCGTCAGCAAGCCGGTTCCTCGCATGCAGCAATCGCTGACGCGACTGACGTCATTCTCGGAAGACATGCGCAGGCGAGGCATGACAGCGGGTTCGCGCTGGCTGGATCGAGGTCTGTTTCATCCGACTCCGGAGGAGACCATGACGCTCGGACTAAGTGGTAACGCCCGTGTTGCGCGCCTGGTGCGCCTGCGTACGGCCAACGAGATGCCGATTGCTCTGGAGCGCACAAGTCTTCCGGACGATATTCTCCCGGATCCGGATGCCGTCGAAAACTCGCTATACCAGGCACTGTCCGGGCGCCGCATCCAGCCGGTTCGGGCAAACCAGCGTATTTCCGCGGTACTTCTGAAGGAAGAGGAGACGGAATTGCTGGGCGTACCTACCGGTTCGGCAGCACTCAGCGTTCAGCGTATAGCCTATCTTGATTCAGGTCGGGTGATGGAAGTCTCGACCGCCCTTTATCGCAGCGACGCTTACGATCTCGTCGCAGAACTTACGATCGGCGCCTGAAGGCGCGCAGGAATTGAAAGGCCAAACATGACATCGATTATGCGACAGGAGATCGATCAGATCCCGGCTGTAGCCGCACGGCTGCTGAGTGAACAGGCTGCTGTTCTGGCAGATGCTGGTAAAGCACTGAGGGTGCGCGATCCTGCGGTGGTTGTCACCATTGCCCGCGGTTCATCCGACCATGCAGCCCACTTTCTGAAATATGCGATCGAGTTGGAACTCGGTATCCCGGTTGCCTCCGTTGGCCCATCACTGGCCTCCATTTACCAGTCACCTTTGAAGCTGTCGCGTGGCGCCGCAATTGCCGTGTCACAGTCGGGCGCAAGTCCGGATATCGTGGCCTTGACGAAGACGGCGGTTGAAGGTGGCGCATTGACGATTGCCTTGGCCAATACGGTGCCATCCCCACTCAGCCAGGCGGCGACGGTCGCTGTCGATATCGCGGCGGGGCCGGAGCTTGCCGTGGCCGCGACGAAATCCTTCGTCAACTCCATCGTGGCCGGTCTTGCAATCATCGCCCACTGGAAGAACGATGCCGCACTTATCGACGCGGTGACGGCTCTTCCAGCGCATTTCGAGGCTGCGTTGAAACTGGATTGGAGCGCGATTCTCGATCCTCTCGCATCGGCTGAGTCCCTCTATATGCTGGGTCGCGGCCCCTCGCTTGCCATCGCCTCTGAAGCGGCGTTGAAATGCAAGGAAACGTGCGAATTGCATGCAGAAGCCTATTCGTCTGCGGAAGTTCTGCACGGACCGGTGTCGCTGGTCGCGCCTGCATTTCCTGTGATCGCTTTTGCCGCGCGCGACGCTGCCGAAGCATCGATTGCGGAAACGGCGTCCAAGCTGGTTGCCAAGAATGCGAAGACCTTCGTTACCACACGTCTTGCAAGCGGTGCGGAACAATTGCCTTTCGTAACCACGGGTAATCACCTGACGGATGCCTTGTGCCTCATTATACCGTATTACGGCATGGTTGAGCAGCTATCCCGCCAGCGCGGCTTCAACCCGGATAAGCCCGCGGCCCTTCAGAAGGTGACGGAAACCCGATGAAACAGTCGCTTGCCGTCGCCTGCCAGCGTATTTTCGATGGTGAAGCTCTCTTTCACGATCATGCCTTGCTGATCGAGGGCGGAACCGTGAATGACATCGTGCCGCAATCGGATGTGCCGGATGGCTTCGTTTTGCGTCAGGCGGGAGATCGCCTGCTGGCACCGGGATTTGTCGATCTTCAGGTCAATGGCGGCGGCGGCGTGCTTTTCAACAATCAACCGGACGTGGCCGGTATCGAGACCATCTGCAAGGCTCACGCCGCCTATGGCACAACCTCGGTCATGGTCACCCTGATCACCGACACGCCTGAAGTTCGCGATCAGGCTTTGACGGCTGGAAAGGCTGCGTTCGAACAGCAGGTGCCGGGTTATCTCGGCCTTCATCTTGAAGGGCCACATCTCTCACACGCCAGAAAGGGCACCCATGATCCGGCGCTGATCCGCCCCATGCAGCCGGATGATCTGTCCGTACTGGTCGAAGCCCGTGGCGCTTTCGGACAGGCGATCACAACCATTGCGCCCGAGAGCGTCACCAGCGACCAGGTCCGCTCATTGGTGCAGGCCGGCTACATCGTCAGCCTGGGCCACACAGATGCACAGGCGCATGCGATTGCCCCTTATGTCGAGGCCGGGGCGTCGATGGTTACCCATCTGTTCAACGCCATGAGCCAGATGGGAAATCGTGAGCCAGGACTTGTCGGTATCGCTCTGGACGATGGGCGTTTGTCCTGTGGCCTGATTGCCGACGGATTTCATGTCGACCCGGTCTCGATGCGGGTCGCTATTCGCGGCAAGGGCGGGCCGTCTCACATCTTTCTCGTCACCGATTCCATGTCGACCATCGGCACCGATGATGATGGATTTGAACTCAATGGGCGCCGGATCTATCGCAATGGTGGACGCCTGACACTGGCGGATGGCACGCTGGCAGGAGCGGATATCGATATGCTTTCCTGTGTCCGTTATACGCATCTCACGCTTGGCCTGCCGCTTGTTGAGGCATTGCGCATGGCGGCCCGTTATCCGGCAGAAGCCTTGGGGCTCATCAACAAGGGACAGCTGCGGCCGGGTTTTGACGCGGATTTTGTCATTCTGGATCGTGACCTGGGTTGGCACTCGACGTGGATCGACGGGTCTCTCGTCTCTGGCGGCGCGAATGCAATCGAAGTGGTGGCTCCATGATTGTCTGTTTCGATATCGGAGGGACGGCAATCAAGGGCGCGCTTGCCTTCTCTGCGGAGGATATTCGGCCCGTGCCAAGGCAGGCGACGCCCATCCATGATTTTGATGCCTTCGTAGCCGTTCTCAAGTCCGTCATCGCCCTCAGCGACGAACAGCCTGAGTGCGTTGCGCTCTCCATTGCGGGCATCATTGACCCGGAAACTGGGCGAGCAGTGGTTGCCAACGTGCCTTGTATTCACGGACGCCGCCTGGGACAGGATCTGGAAGCCGCACTCGGCTTGCCGGTTCTTGTTGCCAATGATGCGGATTGTTTCGTGCTGGCGGAAGCGGGCATTGGAGCCGGCAAGGGTCACCGCGTGGTTTTTGGCGTCATTCTCGGCACCGGCGTGGGTGGTGGGCTGGTTATTGATGGACAGCTGATCAACCGCGAAGGTGGCTTTGCTGGCGAATGGGGCCACGGACCTGTGGCGGCAACGGACGCAGGCAACCCTCCCGTTCATCTGCCCCGATTTGCCTGCGGTTGTGGGCTCAGCGGCTGTATCGATGCGATTTGCAGTGCGCGCGGCATGGAAAAACTGCACAGGCATCTGCATGATGAAGACCTGTCCAGCGAGAGCATTGTCGCGAATTGGCAAGCGCAGCAGGTGCGCGCCTCCCGCACGATCGATGTTTACCTCGATGTGCTGGCAGGGCCGCTGGCGCTTGTCGCCAATGTCACCGGCACGACAATCATCCCGGTAGGCGGCGGTCTGTCGAATTCGATCGCCTTGATCGAAGCTATTGATCGCGCCGTCCGCGCCCGCATCTTGCGAAAGTTTCAGCGTCCGCTTGTCGTTCCCGCACAATGTAAGATCGAACCGGGCCTGATTGGTGCAGCAATTCTTGGCTTGAATTCTGTCAGGGCGCTGGCAACATAGGCGTTACGGCCAATCGTGATATTCCAGACTGGCTGCGGCTGATTGCATGCGGTCGGCGGCCCTCGCTGCATCTCTGAAGGCTGATGGCGACTGGCCGCAACTGTTTTTAAAGAACCTGCTGAAATGCGCAGGATCCTTGAAGTTCAGCGTCGCGGAAATGCTTTGCACCGAGGCGTTTGATCGTTCCAGCCTGATGCGTGCCTCCTGAAACAGTCGTTCATGGATCAAGGCCAGCGGGGAGCGGCGGAGCTCACGTGTGCAGATCGCGTGCAGCCTGTCCGGCGATACACCCAATTGGCCAGCATAGAAACTGACTGGCCTCTGGTGACGGAACTCCTGTTCGACAAGATTTCGAAATCGCTGAAGCAATGCCACAACGCCGGTCTGCTGGATCCCGTTCAGGTCGCCGCCGACTTCGCGCCAGATGGTAACGACGATCAGTTGTAGAAGCGCAGAGATCATGAGCCACGATCCTCCCATCTCCCTGCCCAGTTCCTGCGAGAGTTCCTGGCAGCGACGCGACAGGTTTTCAGCGGCCTGTGTCGAGAGGGGAAGTTGCATCGACTTTTCGAGGCAGGCCCGACAGGCGAGCCCTTCCGGATCAGTCGGAAAAATGTCAACGGCCAGCGACGACGGAATTTTCAGAACGAAGGCGCGGCTTCCGGCGACCAGAGCCAGGCGCGCTCCACGGCCTGCAGAATATATCCAAAGAGCAGGCGCAACAATTTCCTCGTCTTCATCCAGCTCCTGTCTTCTGACGGAGCCGGTTTGAAGCAGCACTAAAGCCACCTGATCTGACCGGTCCTGGCGGTTCACAATCACGACGCGGTTGGAAAGTGCCGGCATCAGAACATCGACCGTGACCTGACCCATATCCATTTTTTCTCCCGGGAGATGCGTATTCGCCAGAAATATACAAGAACTGACCGGAAATTGGTATTCAGTCACCGAATATTCCCCGTAATGTGATGTGAGCCTTTGGGAGGAGGCGGCAATGGCCGAGTATCAGAGCACTGTCGGGGAGCCGCAAAACGCTGCTGAGGCGGTTCGTTTCGTCGCGCCGCTGCTGATTGGTGGCAAGTCGCCGCAGATATCTCCTGATGCCTGTTTCCTTCGCTCGGGTCCGTTATCTGCCGCCCCCGTCACTGCCGCGGCGTCTGCCACGCCTGACGATGTCGAAGCGGCGGCAGTTGCTGCGGCAAGAGCCTTCGGGGATTGGTCCCGGACCGCGTCATCACAACGACGCGACATTCTGCTGGCCGCAGCCGAGCGACTTGTGAGATCGACGGATCCGCTGGCGCAGGTCATGATGGCGGAGACAGGTGCCACCCGCCAGTGGTGCGAATTCAATGTCGAGCTTGCTACCAGAGTTCTTCATGAGGCTGCGGAACTGGCCGGAGAGGTTGATCCTGATCTTCAGCTTCTCTCCCGAGGCGCTGAGACGTCCTTCAGTATCCGGCAGCCGGCTGGCGTTTGCCTCGCGATGGCAGCGTGGAATGCCCCGATCCTGCTGGCAGTGCGTTCTTTTGCCTATGCGCTGGCATGGGGTAACACTGTTATCTTCAAAAGTTCAGAACTTTGCCCGGCGACGCAGCGCATGCTGGGCAGCATCATGCAGGACGCGGGTCTGCCGGATGGCGTTCTCAACATTCTGTCGAATTCACCTGACGAGGCAGCCCGCGTCGTGGAAAGCCTGATTGCGCATCCTGTCGTCCGCCGTATCAATTTCACGGGCTCCACACGCGTGGGGCGGACGATCGCGCAGATCGCGGCCAGATACTTGAAGCGCTGCCTGTTGGAACTGGGTGGCAAGGCTCCCTTGATCGTCCTTGCGGATGCGGACCTGGAAGAAGCTGCGAAGGCAGCAAGCTTTGGCGCCTTCTTTAACCAAGGACAGATCTGCATGTCGACCGAGCGGATCATTGTCGAGGATACGGTCGCGGATGAGCTTGTTGAACGTCTGACGGAGCGTGCAGAACGCTTGCGGGCTGGTGATCCCGTGATGGATCACATGGCATTGGGCTCTCTGATTTCAGCCGAAGCGGGGGTTCGATTGAACGCCCTTGTTGAAGATGCCCGCGCACGGGGAGCAAAGATCCGATGCGGCGGCTTGGCTTACGGCTCCCTGATGGACGCGACGGTAATTGACCACGTCGACAGTTCGATGCGGCTTTACCGAGAAGAAAGCTTCGGTCCGCTTGTCTCGATCATCCGCGTTGCAGACGCTGACGAGGCCGTAAGTGTCGCCAATGACTGCGAATACGGATTGTCGGGTTCCGTGTTCAGTCGCGACATCAAGCGCGCCATGCGGGTCGCAATGCAAGTGGAAACCGGAATTCTGCACATCAACTCGGCTACTGTTGCCGATGATCCTGCAATGCCTTTCGGCGGCATGCGCGGCTCCGGCTATGGCCGCATCGGCGGGAAAAGTGCCGTTGATGAATTCACGGAACTCCGCTGGATCACCGTCAATCAGACGCCGGCACACTATCCCCTTTGAGAAACAGTCATCGGGCGAAAGCCCAAACGCAGGAGGAAAGATCATGCACGCAATTCAACAGATTATCGGCGGCAAGAAGGTAGGAGCGATATCCGGGAAGAGTTTCGACCGTATTGACCCCTTCACCGGACAAGTAGCGAGCAGCGCTCCGGCATCCGGTCTGGATGATGTAAAGGCCGCCATCGCTGCCGCGCAGGCTGCTTTCCCGGCGTGGTCGCGCACGGGCCCGGGCGAGCGCCGCGCGCTTCTTCTGAAGGCTGCCGATATCATGGAGAGCAAGGCGCCCCGTTTCATTGAACTGATGATTACGGAAACTGGCGGCACTGCGGGCTGGGGCGGCTTCAACACCATGCTTGCGGCGGGGATCCTGCGGGAAGCTGCCAGCATGACCACACAGATCCAGGGCGAGGTCATTCCCTCCAACAAGCCCGGCACCATATCTATGGCCCTGCGTCAGGCTGCAGGCGTTTGCGTGGGCATCGCGCCCTGGAATGCGCCGGTCATTCTGGGAACCCGTGCCGTCGCCATGGCCATCGCCTGCGGCAACACTGTTATTCTGAAGGCCTCGGAAGCCTGCCCCGGCATGCATGTCTTGATCGGTGAGGTCTTGGTCGAAGCAGGTCTTCCTGATGGTGTTGTCAACGTCATTACCAACGCACCGGAAGATGCGGCTCAGGTCGTCGAGGCGTTGATTTCGGCACCGGAGGTCCGTCGCGTCAACTTCACGGGCTCGACCAAGGTTGGGCGGATTATTGGCGAGCTGTGCGGTCGTCATCTGAAACCAGCACTGCTGGAGCTTGGCGGCAAAGCGCCGATGATCGTTCTGGAAGACGCGGATATCGATGCAGCCGTCAACGCCGCCGTATTTGGCTGCTATATGAATATGGGCCAGATCTGCATGTCGACCGAGCGGCTGATCGTACATGAAAAGGTGGCGGATGAATTCGTCGCCAAGCTTTCCGCCCGCGCATCGCAGCTTCCAGCGGGTGATCCGCGCGGTCATGTTGTGCTGGGGTCGCTGGTCAACCCGGATGCTGCCAAAAAGATGCAAGCCTTCATCGATGACGCTGTCGAAAAGGGTGCAACACTCGCGGCAGGCGGCAAGATCGAGGGCAGCGTGGTTTCCGCAACACTGCTGGACCATGTGAAAGACGGCATGCGCTCCTTCGATGAAGAGAGCTTCGGCCCGGTGAAGCCCGTGATTCGCGTGAGCAGCGAAGAGGAAGCCATCCGTATCGCCAACGAAACGGAATACGGGCTCTCCTCGGCCATCTTCAGCCGCGACATCAAGCGGGCGATGGAACTGGCCTCTCGCCTGGAAGCGGGTATCTGCCATATCAACGGTCCAACGGTGGCAGACGAAGCCCAGATGCCATTCGGCGGCGTGAAAAGCTCCGGCTATGGGCGTTTCGGTGGCAAGGCTGCCATTGCCGAGTTCACAGACTTGCGCTGGGTGACCATTGAGGATCCGAACCAGCACTACCCATTCTAATCAAAAATCACACTAAATTACCGATCGGTGGAAAATCGCACCGATCGGTCTTTGGCGTACCGCTGAGGCGTTTCTCAGACTAGTCAGCGGTGCTGGTGACGTGTACGCCTATCTCTCGACCGGAATTTACGGTCGGTTAAAGTCTGCGCGGGGATTGATAGCAGACGCACTTATCCAGGCATGATTATGCCGGATACCTGGGAGCGGGATATAGAGATGAAAATCGGTTCTCCGAAAGAAATTTTTCCGGGCGAAGCCAGGGTCGCAATGACACCTGACAGCGCCCTTCAGCTTCAGAAGCTGGGATATGAATGCCTCATCGAGACGGGCGCGGGTAAAGCCGCCGGCTTTTCCGACGAAGCCTATACGAAGGCAGGGGTGACAGTATTGGAGAGCGCCGCCGCTCTCTATGGCTCGGCGGATTTCATTGCCAAGGTGCGTCCGCCGGAGCAATCCGAAGTGGAGCTTCTGGGGCCTGGCAAAACGCTGATCTCGTTCTTCTATCCCGCCCAGAACAAGGAGCTTCTCGAGGCTGCCAATGCCAAGGGCGCGAACGTCATTGCCATGGACATGGTGCCGCGCATTTCCCGCGCACAGAAGATGGATGCCCTGTCCTCCATGGCAAACATTGCCGGTTACCGCGCGGTGATCGAGGCCGGTAACAATTTCGGCCGCTTCTTCACTGGTCAGGTTACGGCGGCAGGCAAGATCCCGCCCGCCAAGGTGCTGGTGATCGGTGCGGGCGTTGCAGGTCTTGCTGCTGTTGGCACCTCAGTCTCGCTCGGCGCGATCACCTATGCCTTCGACGTTCGTCCGGAAGTGGCCGAGCAGATCGAATCCATGGGCGCAAATTTCGTCTTCCTCGATTTCGCCGGTCCTGCCCAGGATGGCGCCGCAACGGGCGGCTATGCCGCACCGTCCTCGCCAGAATTTCGCGAGGCGCAGCTCAAGAAGTTCCGCGAACTGGCGCCCGACATCGATATCGTCATTACGACCGCCCTTATTCCGGGTCGTGATGCGCCAAAGCTTTGGCTGGAGGACATGGTCGCGGCCATGAAGCCGGGCTCGGTGATCGTGGACCTAGCCGCAGAGCGCGGCGGCAACTGCGATCTGACTGTGGCTGACCAGAAGATCGTGTCTTCAAATGGCGTGACCGTCATCGGCTACACGGATTTCCCCAGCCGCATGGCAACGCAGGCTTCTACGCTGTATGCGACGAACATCCGCCACATGATGACGGATCTGACGCCCGCGAAGGATGGTGTGCCCGTCCACAACATGGACGATGACGTGATCCGCGGTGCAACGGTGACGAAGGAGGGTGCCATCACCTATCCGCCACCGCCGCCGAAGATCCAGGCGATTGCCGCGGCCAAGCCGAAGGAAAAGGTGAAAGAACTGACGCCTGAGGAAAAGCGTGCGGCGGAAGCTGCAGCTTTCAAGGCCCAGACCCGTAACCAGTTCACCCTGCTTGCCGTCAGCGGTGCGCTCATTTTGCTGGCCGGGCTCTATGCGCCTGCCAGCTTCATGAGCCACTTCATCGTTTTTGTGCTGTCCTGCTATGTCGGCTTCCAGGTCATCTGGAATGTGTCGCATTCCCTGCATACCCCGCTCATGGCGGTCACGAACGCGATTTCATCGATCATCATCCTGGGCGCACTGATGCAGATCGGTTCGGGCAGCATTCTGGTGATTATCCTGGCCGCACTCTCCGTCTTCATGGCGGGGATCAACATCTTCGGTGGCTTCATGGTCACCCGGCGCATGCTCGCCATGTTCCAGAAGTCTTGAGGGCAGGGGGAGCCACATGGAATACGGATTTACAACAGCCGCCTATGTCGTTGCGGCGGTTCTCTTCATTCAGTCCCTGGGCGGGTTATCCGGCCAGGAAAGCGCCAAGCGCGCGGTCTGGTATGGCATTGTCGGCATGGGGCTTGCCGTTCTGGCCACGCTTTATGGCCCAGGCGCTGGCAACTGGTTCCTGTCGCTGGTCATGATTGCCGCGGGCGGCGCCATTGGCTGGGTCGTGGCGCAACGCGTACAGATGACGGAAATGCCGCAGCTTGTCGCGGCCATGCACTCGCTGGTCGGTCTTGCGGCTGTGTTCATCGGCTTCAATGCGCATATCGAACTTGGCCGTGTTCTGGCCATGGACGAGACGGCGCGCCATTCGCTGGAAGGCTTTGCCGCAATTCTTGCCCATAAAACGCATGTCGAGCAGGTCATCCTGAAGGTCGAAGTCTTCCTCGGCGTGTTTATCGGTGCGGTCACTTTCACTGGTTCGGTCATCGCCTTCGGCAAGCTGGCGGGCAAAGTGGATGGCAAGGCGACCAAGCTTCCCGGCGGTCACCTGCTCAATGCAAGCGCTGCAATCCTGTCTGTCATCCTGCTGTTTCTCTATGTCGGCGGGGCGGGCATCTGGACACTGCTTCTGATGACGCTTCTGGCCTTTTTCATCGGCTATCATCTCATCATGGGAATTGGCGGCGCCGATATGCCGGTTGTCGTATCCATGCTCAACAGCTATTCCGGCTGGGCGGCAGCGGCCATCGGCTTCTCGCTTTCCAACGATCTGCTGATCGTTGTCGGCGCACTCGTCGGTTCGTCCGGTGCCATCCTCTCCTACATCATGTGCAAGGCCATGAACCGTTCGTTTGTATCGGTCATCCTTGGTGGTTTCGGCGGAACGACTGGCCCTGCCATGGAAATCAGCGGCGAGCAGATTGCCATTGATGCGGAAGGCGTGGCCAACGCGCTGAACGATGCCGATAGCGTCATCATTGTTCCGGGTTATGGCATGGCGGTTGCCCAAGCACAGGGTGCGGTTTCCGAATTGACCCGCAAGCTGCGTGCGGCAGGCAAGGAAGTACGCTTCGCAATCCATCCCGTTGCAGGCCGTCTGCCGGGGCATATGAACGTGCTGCTGGCTGAGGCGAAGGTGCCTTATGATATCGTGCTGGAAATGGACGAGATCAACGACGATTTCCCGAACACAGACGTCGTCATCGTCATTGGTTCGAACGACATCGTCAATCCTGCGGCCCAGGAAGACCCGAATTCGCCCATCGCCGGAATGCCTGTTCTGGAGGTGTGGAAAGCCAAGCAGGTCTTCGTGTCCAAGCGCGGTCAGGGCACCGGCTATTCCGGCATCGAGAACCCGCTGTTCTTCAAGGAGAACACCCGCATGTTCTACGGTGATGCGAAGAAGTCGGTGAACGAACTGCTGCCGATGATCAAATAAGATCCATCCACCATGCGCAAATTGGGAGGCGGAGCTGGCAATAGCTCCGCCTCTTTCGCTTGACTTGTCATAAATCTTCGCTTTCCATCTAGATGAAACAAAGGAAAGCGAAGCGAAAATGCTGCTCACCCCCCGACAGGAAGAGATCATAGCATTGGCTAGAACGGCAGGCCGTGTTTCCGTGGAGGATCTCGCAGCGCGTTTCTCGGTCACGCCTCAAACCATTCGCAAGGATTTGAACGATCTGTGCGATGCTCGCGCGCTCACACGGGTCCACGGCGGCGCCATTTTTCCGAGCGGCAACGAAAACGTCGAATACGAAGCCCGAAGGGCAATCGCATCAGGAGCAAAGCAGGATATCGGACGCGCTGCCGCCGCCCTCATTCCGGACAATTCGTCCCTGTTCATCAATATCGGCACTACCACCGAGGCTGTGGGCGAGGCGCTCACCGAACGCAACGGCCTCATGGTCATTACGAATAACATCAATGTCGCCAATCGCTTGCGGATTTTTCCGCAGATCGAGGTAGTCATTGCAGGCGGCGTCGTTCGCGGCTCTGACGGAGGCATTGTGGGCGAGGCCGCGGTTGACTTCATTCGCCAATTCAAGGTGGATTTCGCTGTCATCGGCGTGTCTGCAATCGATGAAGATGGCGCACTTCTTGATTTCGATTTTCGCGAAGTGAAAGTTGCTCAGGCCATCATTGCCAATGCACGTCATGTGATCCTGGTATCAGATGCAACGAAGTTCGAGCGGACAGCGCCGGTGCGTATAGGGCATCTTTCGCAGGTTCACACGTTCATAACGGATCAATGCCCGTTGGAGAGAATCCGTACAATCTGCCTGGAAAGCGACGTTCGGCTCATTGAAACCACAGGATAAGGAACTTTCGGAACTAGTTCGCTTAATCTTCGTTTGACATTCGTTTTGGATGCGATTTTAATATTGATGTTTTCGCATGTGCGAACACAAATCTTGGAGACGGGTTGTGAGCGAAGTTCTGGATCTTTTCGTCATCGGTGGCGGCATTAACGGCTGCGGCATCGCACGCGACGCGGCCGGACGCGGCTATTCCGTTGGACTTGCCGAGATGAATGACTTCGCGTCCGGCACTTCCTCTGGCGCAACCAAGCTCATTCACGGCGGTCTGCGTTACCTCGAACATTATGAATTTCGTCTCGTGCGCGAAGCTCTGATGGAGCGGGAAGTCTTGTGGGCCATGGCGCCGCACGTCATCTGGCCCTTGCGTTTCGTGCTGCCCTATCAGAAGGGCGGCGTGCGTCCGGCCTGGCTCATCCGGCTCGGTCTTTTCCTGTATGATCACCTTGGTGGTCGAAAGCTCCTGCCTGCAACGAAGACGCTGGACCTGAAGAAGGATGAGGCTGGCAAGGCGCTGAAGCCGATTTTTGGACGCGCTTTCGAGTATTCCGATGGCTGGGTCGATGATGCCCGCATGGTGGTGCTGAACGCCCGCGACGCCGCCAATCGTGGCGCCCGCATCTTCAACCGTGCGAAGGTGGTTTCGGCGCGCCGCGACGGCGGCATCTGGAATGTTGCGCTGCGACATGCCGAAACCGGCGAGACCTCATCCATCCAGGCGCGCATGTTGGTCAACGCTGCGGGGCCATGGGTCGATCAGGTTCTGAACGGTGTGATGGGCAAAAACAATGCGCACAATGTTCGCCTTGTGCAGGGTTCCCACATCATCGTTCGCAAGAAATTCAACCATCCTCGTGCCTACTTCTTCCAGAATCCGGATAACCGCATCTTCTTCGCGATCCCTTACGAGGGCGAGTTCACGCTGATCGGCACGACAGATCGCGACTACAAGGAAGATCCGAAGGACGTTCGTATCAGTGCGGAAGAAATAACGTATCTTTGCAATGCGGCCAGCGAGTATTTTGCCGAGCCGGTCCGCCCATCGGATATTGTCTGGAGCTATTCTGCTGTTCGCCCGCTGTTCGACGATGGCGCATCGAAGGCGCAGGAGGCAACACGCGATTACGTGCTGAAAATCGAGGGCGAAGGTACAGATGCTCCGCTGCTTAACGTCTTCGGCGGCAAGCTAACGACCTATCGACGTCTGGCCGAACATGCACTGGAAAAGATCGGTGAGAAGATCGGACTGAAGGGGCCAGCCTGGACCGCGGGCAGCAGGCTTCCCGGCGCTGATTTTCCGGTCGATGGATACGAAGCGCAGGTTCGGCAGCTTCGCTCCCGCTTTCCGTTCCTGGAGAAGATCCATGCGGAACGTCTGGTTCGATGCTACGGCACCGATGCAGGCAATATTGTTGGTCTTGCCGGTGTGCCGGCTGATCTTGGCCGCCATTTCGGCGGTTCGCTCTATGAATGCGAAGTACGTTGGCTCATCGAAAAGGAATGGGCGCGAACCGCGGAAGACGTTCTGTGGCGGCGCACGAAGCAGGGCCTTTTCCTGACGCCGGAACAGGTTGCCGACCTTGAGGCCTACATGATCGAAAAATGCGGCAGACTTCAATAATACCGCCATCCTCGTATTGGGTGGCTTGCATATCAATCAGCATGCTTGAGTCCTTCATGATTGGTCGCTAAACCGATCCTCAAACGGGAGACGATCATGAAGGCCATGTATTTCGAAAAGTTCGGGCAAACACCGGAAATCCGTAATGTGCCGGATCCGGAGCCGACATTTGGAGGCGTGGTCTTGCAGGTCGCGGCAACCGGTCTGTGCCGTAGCGACTGGCACGGCTGGAAGGGGCATGACTCCGATATTAACCTGCCGCATGTTCCGGGCCACGAGCTGGCGGGTAAGGTCGTGGCGACCGGCAAGGGCGTCATGCGCTTCAAGGTGGGTGACCGGGTGACAGTGCCATTCGTCTCAGGTTGCGGCCATTGCTCCGAATGTCACTCCGGCAATCAGCAGGTTTGCCCAAGCCAGTTCCAGCCCGGTTTTACGCATTGGGGCTCCTTCGCTGAGCTCGTCGGCATCGACTACGCCGATACCAATCTCGTACACCTGCCTGAAGAAGTCGATGATGCAACGGCGGCGAGCCTCGGCTGCCGCTTTGCCACGTCGTTTCGTGCCGTTGTCGATCAGGCCCGCACCGGCCCCGGGGACTGGGTCGCCGTCCACGGCTGCGGCGGTGTTGGATTGTCTGCCATCATGATAGCAGCGGCTCTGGGTGCCAACCCGATCGCTATCGATCTCTCGGAAGAAAAGCTGGAAGCAGCGCGCCAGTGCGGCGCTGTTGCCTGCATCAATGCCGCAAATGTACCGGATGTTGTCGAAGCGGTGCGTGAGATCACCAAGGGTGGCGCACATGTGTCCATCGACGCCTTGGGCCATCCAACCACCTGCTTCAATTCCATCAAGAACCTCCGCCGTCGAGGCCGCCACGTTCAGGTTGGTCTCATGGTGGATGATTATGCAACTCCGAAGATCCCCATGGCGCAGGTTATCGGCCACGAGCTGGAGATCTACGGCAGCCATGGCATGCAGGCATGGCGCTACGATGCGATGATGGCCATGATCCTGTCGGGCAAGGTCAAGCCGCAGCAGATGATTTCGAGACGGATCAGCCTCGAAGAGGCCATTCCGGAACTGATCACGCTCGATCAGGCCAAGGGCACCGGTATCAGTGTCATTACGCGGTTTTGACTGATCTCAGGTTCAACCGCTGAATTAGTTTGAGAAATGCGTCGACAGCCGCCTCCAGATCGCGGCTGTTGTCGATATCGTGAACCGGCAGATGACAGGGGACGCAGAGATCTGAGCCTCGTTTCAAGCGCTGTGCAATCTGCTCGGCATCCTCTCGTCCGCGAGATGCGAGCCGTTGAGCGATCACATCCGGGTCGGCTGTGATGTTGACCACGATTGTATTGGTAAAGCATCCGGCAAATAGAGGCAGGGCGGCGCGAGAACCGTTGACGATAACCGTCTGACCCGCATTGTAGGCTTCCGCGGCGGAGCGCAGAATTCCGTAGGACAGGCCGTGTGCTTGCCAATGGACGGCAAATGCGTCTGCGGCTGAGAGCCTTTCGAACTCGGAAACGGTTACGGCCTCATGGTCTTCACCGCCCGCATCCGCCGGTCTTGTGATCACGCGTCGTACGAAATGAACGCGTGCGTCCGCATGCAAGCGGTCTCGAAGAGCATTGATCAGGCTATCCTTGCCAACGCCACTTGGACCAACGACTGCCAGCAAAGCGCCGTCCGTGTTCGCGCCACTCGAAACCATCAGGCTACCCGCTTTCCTTCACGCCATACAGACCGCACCACCGGTACGCCTTCGTGTCTGCGAACCCGCACGAGGTCTGAACGCAACCCTTCGGCAATTCGACCGCGATCATCAAGCCCAACCGTGCGTGCTGGCGTAGATGTTACCATGGCAAGCGCCTGCGGCAGAGAAATCGTTTCAATTTCATCGGCCAGAATGAACGGGGCGTGAAGCAGGCTGAGCGGTACGTAATCGGAAGACAGAACGTCCAGTACGCCAAGATGCGCCAATTCCTTGGCTGCAATATTGCCGGAATGGGATTTGCCGCGCACGATGTTCGGTGCCCCCATCAACACGCTCATGCCAGCCTTGTGCGATGCTTCGGCTGCCTCAAGGCTGGTCGGAAACTCCGCAAGGCGTACGCCGTGTTCAATTGCCTCGTCCACATGGTCCAGCGTCGTGTCGTCGTGGCTCGCAATGGTTATGCCGCGTTCACGGCACTGTTCGACGAGTGCCAGGCGATGCGGCGCTGCGTAACGCTCTGACAGAGCAACCCGTCGCGCCACAAACTCCGCAAACTCCGCATCGGTCAGACCGCGCTTTGATTTGTAATAGAGGATGTATTGATCCATTGACTGGAACTGGCGCTGTCCGGGCGCGTGATCCATCAGCGAGACGAGGCGCACGAAATCGTCTTCTGCAAAATCTGCGAAGTGCTCCAGAACATTGTTGGAGGATACCTCGCAACGCAGGTGAAACAGATGGTCGGCGCGCAGGCGCTCATCTTTCTGGGCCTGCTGAATGGCTGTTGCGAGCTCGCGCATTTCGCCCTGCTCGAAGCCGCCGTCTTCATCGGAGCCCATGCGCAGGCAGTCGAACACGGTCGTAATTCCGGATGTCACCACCTGCGCATCATGCGCCTGAATGGCTGACGTCGTATGCCAGCGAACGCCGGGACGGGGCGAATAATGCGTTTCAAGATGGTCCGTGTGCAGCTCCACTAGGCCGGGGATCAGATAGTCACCTTCCAGATCTTCCCCGATCTGGCTTGGCTGGTCGTCGATTTCAAGGATTTTCCCATCCCGGACGCGAAGAGAGCCGTTCAGGACGCGATCTTCGAGAACGATACGGGCGTTGGTGAAAACGGTTTCAGACATGAATTTGACCTTGCATGGGCTGCTTGCGCAGGGTGATTGCGTGTGGCTCGCTTAATGGCGTGCCGTGCCGATGAGCCGGGATCGCAGCGCGTTCGAGATGCCATCGAAGATGAAAACGACGAGGAGGATGAGAAGCACCATGTAGCAAACGTTCTCCCAGTTGGAGTTCGTGCGCATGGCCTCCCAGAGTTTCAAACCGATCCCGCCTGCGCCGACAGCGCCGATGATGGTGGCCGAGCGTGTGTTCGACTCCCAGAAATACAGCGCTTGCGATGCAAAGATCGGCAGAACCTGCGGCACGACACCATAACGCTGGATGGCGAGCGGTGAGGCACCAACCGACTTCACGCCCTCGCGCTGCTTGTCATCCAGGTTCTCCAGCGCCTCGGCATAGAGTTTCCCGAGCGTGCCCGTATCGGTGAAGAAAATGGCCGAGATACCGGCCAGAGGTCCGGGACCGAAGGCGCGGGTGAAGAACAGCGCCCAGATCAGCATGTCCACCGACCTCAGGAAGTCGAACAGCCGCTTGGTGAACTGGTTCAACGGTCGGTTGCGGGTAATATTTCGGGCAGCGATGAAGGCAAGCGGGAAGGAAAGCAGCGTGGCCAGCACCGTGCCGACAAAAGCCATGACCAGGGTTTGAAGCAGCTTGCTCCACACGTCCAGATGCTGCCAGGACGGGTTATAGAGAATATCGTTCCAGGCGAGCGAAAGGTTGCTTTGGCTCGCATCAATGCGCGGGCCGCTTGTCACAAGGGTAAGGATCTCACCGGGAGACTTACCGAAGAAGGCGGAATTGATGTCGAAGAAAAAGTTCGCCCAGCCAAAGAAGCGGTTGTGAATACGCACACGGTCTGCAGACACTTCCGCCCAGCCAGCGAAACCGAAATAGGCATAGGCGCGACCACCGGCCATCCGCTGCTCTACCCATGTCGGAAGCAGTGCCTGCGCTGTCACTGTGCCAGCGGCATTATCCAGCCTCAGTTCTACGGTTTCGCTGCCGCGCGTGAGAATGACAGTCTGATGATCCACCACGATCTTGGCACTGCGACCAAGGTCGATGCTGGACTTGACGATGGCTGTTTCCGTGACCGGAGCTTTCGCGATGGTCGTGGTGCTAGTTGCTGCTTCGGCCTTCGGCGCGTTTGCCATGAAGTTGAAGGCAGGTACCGCCGGTGCAGGTGCAGGTGCGGGGGCTGATGCGGAAGGAGCCTCCGGCTGCGCACTCGCAACGGGCTGTCGGGTCACGGTTGCAGTTTCGGACTTTATCCAGTCCGGGTTCGGGTTCGGCCCGATGGGATCGAACCGCGAATAGGAGATGGTGATGGCACCATCACGATCTATGTTGAGCTCCGGGCGGATTTCGTAGGAAACCCAGTCCGCGAGATAATTGCCCGCAATGCTGTAGTTGGCACTTCCCAGAACCTTGCCGATGGAGAAAAACCACCAGCAGAACATGAAGTAGACAATCAGGCCCGTGGCAAGCAGCGGCGCACGATAGGTCTTCCAGCTGCTCTGCGTCAGAAGGTGCTCGTGGCGGGCCGCCAGACGTTCGTATTCGGGTGTCGAAAGCAGGGTCATGGCGGTCACGCACTCATCTGGAAAGATTGCTCGCCCACCAGCTTCTTGCGCAGCCAGGCGGAAAACTGGTCCACAGCAATCACCGTGAGGAGAAGAAGAATGATCATGGCGATGGTTTTCGCCGCATCGCCCCGGCTGATCGAAAGTCGCAGAGCCTCACCGATACCACCGCCACCGACAGCGCCGATGATGGTGGAGGCGCGCACGTTGATCTCGAGGCGAAGAAGAATGTAGCTGGAAAAGTTCGGCATCACCTGCGGAACCATGCCAAACCACAGCCGCTCAAGCCAGCTGCCGCCGACGGCACGCAGACCCTCATCCGGCTTCATGTCAGCGTTTTCGACGACTTCGAAGAACAGCTTGCCCAGGGCACCGATCGTGTGGACGGAGATGGCGACGATGCCCGGAATGGGGCCGATGGAGAAGATCGCCAGAATGAAACCGGCAATAACGACTTCCGGAAATGCACGCAGAACCTCCATGAAACGGCGTACCGGCCAACGCAGCCAGCGACTTGGCGTCATGTTGCGTGCAGCGAGAAAGCAGAGGCAGAAGCCGCCCAGTGCGCCGATGATGGTGGAGAAGATGGCAATGTTGACCGTCTCCAGCATGCGGTAGAAATATTCCGGAATATAAAAGCTGTCGGTCAGGTAGTGACGGCCATCGGGATAGTCGTATTTCAGACTTCCGTCATCGTAAGGGGAGGGCAGGTCGAACATGGCGCGGAAGATTTCCATACCGTCGCGAGGAACGAAGACCTGCAGAAAATCGAACAGATGCGGAAGACGATCAAAGAATTTGCCGGAATTGGCATCGTTGGCATACCAGAGCGAACCCGAAAGAGCGAGCAACAGGGCAAGGCTGCCGAGTACCGTATAGGTCCGGCGGCGGCCGTTCAGCTCGCGCCAATGCTGCTCGACGAGCTGACCGCTTTGGGAAAGCACAGGACCGGACATTTTGCTGCTGTTCATGATCTGGCTCATCTTGCGCGAAAAGGGAACGGCGGCCTCGACCAGCGAGGCCGCCGCCTGGTTGGCTGGCTGATCAGCCGCCGATGGTGGCTTTGCGGGCGTCGATGATCGGCTTGTAGAAGTCGACGTTTACTTCGGCATAGCCCTTGAACGCCCCGCCCTGGATGGCGGAGAAGCAGGCTGCGTCCTTCTTCGGCAGGTCCATCATGAAGGCAGTGATCTTCTTCTTCATGTCCGGCGTGATCGAGCTGCGAACAACGATCGGGCCATTCGGGATCAGCGGCGACTTCCAGAGCTCGACGAGGTCATCCATGTTCAGGATGCCCTTTTCCACCATTTTGCGCAGGTTGCCGGAAGTGTAGCCGTCCTTGAAATTGCCAACGCCAGAACCAAAAGTCGTGCCGGCATCGAAATTGCCTTTCAGCACTTCGAGAACTAGGTTTTCATGACCGCCGCCAAAGCCGGTGGAACCCACATACTGCTTCACGGGGACGTTGCCGATGGCAGCAGGCAGTGTGACGGTCGGGATCAGGTAGCCGGAGGTGGAGTCCGGATCGGCAAAGCCCAGCTTCTTGCCCTTGATGTCGGTGACCTTGGTCATGCCGCTATCCTTGCGAGCAACCATGATCGAGTAATAGCCCATGGCACCATCGGTCTGAACCGTCGTGAAGATTGGCTCCACGGCCTTCGGATCTGCGAGATAGGCCTTGGCATAGCCAGCAGCACCAAGCTCTGCGTAGTCCAGCGTACCGCCAAGCAGGCCTTGGATGACGCCGTCATAGTCCGCTGCCGGGAAGAGCGAGACCTTCTCGAAACCGAATTCCTTCTTCAGGTGATCGACAAGGCACTGGTTGTTGCGCAGGCGGTCTGCTTCATTCTCGCCGCCGATGAGGCCAATGCGGAATTCCTTCATGTCTGCGGCAGATGCACCACCCACCAGCGAAAGAAGCGCTGCGGCGGCAAGGAGGGTTTTCTTCAACATGGTTCGATCCCCTGTAACGGATGGATTGGTGGGATGTGAAAGCACTTGCCCTTGACGCGGGCCTTCGATCGTTGCGGATTACGCAGTGCCCGTGGCCCAGCGTATCTGCCCCGCAGATGTCTTCGTGCTGCTGCTTGCAGCACCGGGAAGAGAGATGGAGGTCGAGGTCATGGCCTCGTCGATGCCGCCCTGTTCGGAGCCATAGATGCGGCGTACGGCATCGGCATCCAGTTCGTTCGGTGTGCCGTCAAACACGACCTTGCCCTTTGCCATGCCAATGATGCGTTCGCAGTAGTTGCGCGCCGTATCCAGCGTGTGGAGGTTGGTAATGACAGTAATGCCTTCGCGTTCGTTGATTTCGCGCAGGGCATCCATCACGATCTTGGCATTCAGCGGATCGAGTGAGGCGATCGGCTCATCGGCCAGAACCATTTTCGGTGCCTGCATCAGGGCGCGGGCAATGGCAACGCGTTGCTGCTGGCCGCCGGAAAGTGTGCCTGCCGGCTGCAGTGCGGTCTGTTCTATCCCCAACCGCTCAAGCGCCGCAATTGCCATCAATCGCTCTTCACGGGTAAAAAGGCCAAGCACGCTGAGCGCGGTGGAGCGATGGTTCAGTCGACCCAGCAACACATTCGTCAGAACATCCAGACGCGGCACCAGATTGAACTGCTGGAAGATCATGGCGCAGTCGCGATGCCAGCGCCGTAGTGCTGGACCTGTCAACGTGGATACTTCCATTTCGCCGAAGCGGATGCTGCCCTCGGAAGGATCGACCAATCGGTTGATCATGCGCAGCAAGGTGGATTTGCCAGCCCCCGAACGCCCGATGATGCCGACCATCTGGCCCGATGGGATATCCAGGCTAACCCTGTCCACGGCGGTATTGGTGCCGAATTTTCGTGTCAGGTTTTCCAGCTGAAAGCGCATGGTTTGTCCTTCGTCCTTCATTGACGCCAGAGTAACGGATCGAAAAGCGGGAACCGGTTTTCGGGGAATTCGAGCCGTTGCCTCGCTCATTCCCCTGCTCAGCTCGCACCATCCGGTGATCTCGAGCCAAGCCATACTGCGCTAATGTAAAGTGCCGATGTCCGTTTTGTGTAAGAAATGTAAAATCTGCTAACGCGCAGATTTTACTTGCTTTCATGCGTATTTTTGCAGGAATGCGTCAGCATCCAGACTGCGGAAATCGTGCAAAGCTTCGAACAAGCGGTCATGGCTCCAGTCCCACCAGGCAAGGCGCTCCATCCGCTCCGCTACGTCAGCCGGAAAGCGCTCGCGGATCAGCTTTGCGGGCACGCCGCCGACCACGGTATAGGGGGCCACGTCTTTCGAAATGACCGCGCCTGCGCCAACCACGGCACCATTGCCAATTTTCACGCCAGCCAGCAGCGTTGCACCGTGACCGATCCAGGTGTCGTGGCCAATCACCACCCGGTTAGCGCGGCGCGCAGCGAAGAAATCTTCTTCATCCTCAGCCTGTCCCGGCCAGTAGTTGCCGGCGCGATAGGTGAAGTGGTGGAGTGTAGCCCGCTCCATGGGGTGATGCGTGGCATTCATGCGTACGAAGGCGGCGATATTGGAGAACTTGCCGATCTCCACATTCCAGAGATGGCCGTGCTCCATGATGTAGGAATAGTCGCCAATCGCGCAGTCGCGAATGCGGCAGAACTCGGCTACTTCTGTATAGCGACCGAAAGTCGTGTTTTCGACTTTCGCCGTCTCATGAATGCTTGGCGCTTCGCTCAATACGCGGCTCATGCGGCGACCTTTCGGGGCGAAAATTGTGAGACATCCAGAATGCGGTCTGCGACGGCTTCACGCACTTCCTCATCATGGAAGATGCCGAGCAGCGCGACACCCTGATCCTTCTTGGCGCGGATCATATCCACCACGATGGCGCGATTGGCGGCATCCAGCGAAGCCGTCGGCTCATCCAGAAGCAGAACCCGATGATCTGTAATGAAGCCGCGGGCTATGTTGACACGCTGCTGCTCCCCGCCGGAAAAGGTGGCAGGTGGCAGCTGCCAAAGATCCTTTGGCAGGTTCAGGCGAGCGAGCAAAGCTTCCGCCCGTTCGCGGGCTTCCGACACAGATGTGCCACACGCAACCAGCGGTTCAGCCACCACATCAAGAGCGGAGACACGGGGAACCGTGCGCAGAAACTGGCTGACATAGCCCAGTACATCCCGGCGGGTTTGCAGCACCACACGCGGTTCGGCAGAGGCCAGATCGATGATCTGCTCCCCGTTGCGAACGAGGATCTGGCCTGTATCGACCGCATAGTTGCCGTAGAGCATTTTGAGGATCGAGCTTTTGCCAATACCGGACGGGCCGCCCAGTACGACGCATTCACCTGCCGCCAGCGAGAAACTGACATCGGAAACGACCGGCAGGCGCAAGCCGCCACGCAGATGCATGGTGAAGCTTTTCGAAACGTCGGAGACGATGAGGGGAGTGGTCACGACAAAGCTCCTAAACCTGAAGGATCGAAGATACGAGAAGCTGGGTGTAGGGTTCGCGCGGGTCATCCAGCACACGGTCCGTCAGGCCCTGCTCGATCACTCGTCCACCCTTCATCACCATCATGCGATGGGACAGAAGACGGGCTACGGCCAGATCATGCGTCACGACAATGACGGCTAGACCAAGATCGCTGACCAGCCCCCGCACCAGATCGAGCAAACGCGCCTGCACCGATACGTCCAGACCGCCGGTCGGCTCATCCATGAAGACGAGACGTGGCGAGGTCACGAGGTTGCGGGCGATCTGCAACCGCTGGCGCATGCCGCCGGAAAAGGCACGCGGCTGGTCGTCTATGCGGTCTTGTGCGATTTCGACCCGTTCCAGCCAGTCGGTCGCCGTGCTGCGGATATTGCCGTAATGACGATTGCCGACAGCCATCAGCCGTTCGCCCACATTGGCACCGGCGGACACCGTCATCCGCAGACCATCTGCCGGGTTCTGGTGTACGAAGCCCCAGTCCGTTCGCATCAGAAAGCGGCGCTCGGCATCGCTCATCTGGTAGAGATCGCGCAGATTGCCGTCCCGCATGCGATACTGCACGCAGCCGGTCGTCGGCATCAATCGCGTTGCGAGGCAATTCAGCAGTGTTGTCTTGCCGGAACCGGATTCTCCGACAATGGCGAGCACTTCGCCGGGCCAGAGATCGAAGCTCACATCCGTGCAGCCGATGCGGCTTCCGTAGAATTTGGAAACGCCACGCACATTCAGAAGAGGTTGATCGCTCATTCCGCTGCCTCCTTCATTTCGGCCAGCATCTCGCCACGATGGCCTTCTGCCCGGCGGGTTTCGCAAAAATCGGTGTCGGAGCAGACGAACATGCGGCCGCCCCTGTCATCCAGAACCACCTCATCGAGATAGACGTGGCGCGCACCGCACAGCGCACAGGGCTTTTCGAAGGTCTGCACCTCGAAGGGGTGATCCTCGAAATCGAGGCTCACGACATCGGTATAGGGCGGTACGGCATAGATGCGCTTTTCGCGTCCGGCACCGAACAACTGAAGGGCTGCCGACTGGTTCATCTTCGGATTATCGAATTTCGGCGTCGGCGAGGGGTCCATGACATAGCGTCCGGCAACCTTCACCGGATAAGCATAGGTCGTGGCGATCCGTCCATGGCGGGCGATATCTTCATACAGCTTGACGTGCATCAGGCCGTATTCTTCCAGCGCATGCATCTGCCGTGTTTCGGTTTCGCGCGGCTCGAGAAATCGCAAGGGTTCGGGGATCGGCACCTG
This sequence comes from Rhizobium sp. Root149, assembly GCF_001427345.1. Lineage (NCBI taxonomy): Bacteria > Pseudomonadati > Pseudomonadota > Alphaproteobacteria > Hyphomicrobiales > Rhizobiaceae > Rhizobium > Rhizobium sp. Root149. Next base: position 468,616 of record NZ_LMGD01000023.1, on the reverse strand, counting down.
ATAGACCAGCACCTGGCTCTCGCCGAGGGTTTCTTCCGGAATGCGGTGGCGGGTCTGGATGATCGTTGCTTCCGACGTTTTCGTGGTCACCGCAACATTGGCGACCTTCTGGAAGAAGGCGCGAATGGAGACGGCGTTCGTGGTGTCGTCAGCGCCCTGATCGATGACTTTGAGCACATCATGCGGCCCCAGAATGGCGGCGGTCACCTGCACGCCGCCGGTTCCCCAGCCGTAGGGCATGGGCATTTCGCGGCTTGCGAACGGCACCTGATAGCCGGGAATGGCAATGGCCTTCAGGATGGCCCGACGGATCATCCGCTTGGTCTGCTCATCCAGATAGGCAAAGTTATAGTCTGCCAGCGCAGTCATTCGGCGGCCTCCTGATGATGCTGAGATTGGGCGTGCTTGGTGCGCATACGGCGCACAAGATCCAGTTCGGCCTGGAAATCCACGTAATGCGGCAGTTTCAGGTGCTCCACGAAGCCGGTTGCCTGCACGTTGTCGCAGTGGGAAATGACAAATTCCTCGTCCTGCGCCGGGGCAATAACATCTTCGCCAAACTCTTGCGTTCTGAGCGCCCGATCCACTAGCGACATGGACATGGCCTTGCGTTCGCTCTGGCCGAAGACGAGGCCATAGCCGCGGGTGAACTGCGGCGGTGCCTTGGCGGAACCCTTGAACTGGTTCACCATCTGGCATTCCGTCACGCGGATTTCACCGAGAGAAACGGCAAAGCCCAGTTCCGGCACATCCAGTTCAACCTCCACCAGACCGATGCGGATTTCCCCGACGAAGGGATGCGTGCGGCCATAACCGCGCTGTGTGGAATAACCCAGAGCCAGCAGAAAGCCCTCGTCACCGCGTGCCAGTGCCTGAAGGCGCAAGTCGCGCGGCATCGGAAACTCCATCGGCTCGCGGGTCAGGTCACCGGCGATGTGCTCTGATGGAAGCTCGCCATCCGCTTCGATCAGACCTTCGCCCGCCAGAATTTCACTGACACGCATGACCGGCTCATCCGCGTCGGACCTGCCAACGGGCGCTTCAACGGGCGTATCGTGAAGCAGATCAGGGTCCAGCAGACGGTGCGTATAGTCAAAAGTTGGCCCCAAAAGCTGGCCGCCCGGCAGATCCTTGTAGGTGGCGGAAACGCGCCGCTCGATCTGCATCCTGGCGGTATTGATCGGCTCTGATGTACCGAAGCGCGGCAGCGTGGTGCGATAGGCCCGCAGCAGAAAGATTGCCTCGATCAGGTCGCCTCGGGATTGCTTCACAGCCAATGCTGCAAGTGAACGGTCATAGAGCGATGCTTCCGCCATGACGCGATCGACCGAGAGCGCCAGCTGCTCGGCAATCTGCTCGATGGTGATGGCTGGAAGATCGCGATTGCCCCGGCGGCGGTCGGCCAGAAGTTGATGGGCGTTGGCGATGGCGGTTTCCCCACCTTTAACGGCAACATACATGGTTCAGACCTCCAGAGCCTTGATCGTGACCGTACGTGGCAGGCCGATCAGACGGTTGCCGCAGGTCAGGATCAGGTCAATGCCGCGTGGAAACAGCGCGCGGTTGGCGCGCCATTGATCGAGAAAAGTGGCAGGCAGTCCGACCGGCGAAATCTCGTTCGCGCCCTTGATGCCGGGGCCGGAGAGCGAAAGCCGTGCGCCACCCTCGAGGCTGGCAACTTCGAGAACAATCGTCGTAGAGCGGTCGGGATAATCCTGCGTGCCCTGAGAAAACTGGCTGAACGCAGGCAGGGGGCTGCTCTTGTCGAAGAAGGCGAAGGCGGAGGTGGATTTGTCACTCGTGACCTTGGCTCCGGCATGAAAGCCGAGCCAGCCGGGAACGGCACCTTGAGCCAGTGCTGCAGACAGATAGACCGGCGTATCATAATCGCAGAGCGTCAGCATCAGGGCTGCAGACGCGGCGCTGAGGCCTTTCGGCGGGGTCAGCGTGCAGCCTATTTGCTGGACGGTACTGGGACGCGCCAGTGCATCCATGGCTGCGCGAAAACTGCTTTGGGCGTCGAAAACCGGATCTGCAAATCCGGGAAGAAGAGTTGCTGTTGCGACCATCAGTCTTCGCCTCTCACCATTGTAAAGAAATCGACCTTCGTGGCCACCGTTTGCTGGCTGCGGGTGCGGGCTTCCGCTTCAGCACGCTGTTCGATCGGGCTCAGAAGCGTGCTCTCGATGTGCTGGCGGTAATCGTCGCTTTGCCAAAGAGCATGCAGAACAGCACCCAGCTCAGCGGCAGCCTTATCGGTGCCCAGGCGATAGCTGTGGCCAACCATGCCTGCATCCGTCTCGATCGAGGCGCGGCAAACGCTTGCCTCGCCCAGATTGAACGGGTCGCCACCGCCGCCAATGCGACCCTTGACCATGACCAGCCCAACTTCAGGGCCACGGATTTTGCGAAAATGCGGCCTTGCCGGAAGACTGTCCCAGACTTGCTTCAAAGTCTGATGGTCGGCGCGGGCCAGCAGCGCCAGAGCGCGCTTGGCTTCCAACGGTCCGAAGGAATGAGTTTCTGCGGTTTCGATCACAGCGCTTGACTCCACTTGTCTAGTTATCTAGACATCTAGACAACTGATGAGAGTTTTAGAACCTGTGCGTGACACGCATATGACAGGGGTAGGCATGTTGCAGCGTCAGAAGGGGGTCGCCATCTGGCGGCAGATCGCGGATCGTATTCGCGCGAACGTCTCTGCAGGCCTTTACGACCAGGCGGGCACTTTGCCGTCTGAAATGCAATTGGCGACGGAATTTGGCGTCAACCGCCACACCGTCCGCGCAGCGATTGCGGCGCTATCAGACGAGGGCTTGTTGCTGGTGGAAAAGGGGAAGGGCACCCGCATTGCCCGCAAAGACCGCTTCGATTTCCCCATCAGTCCGCGCACGCGCTTCACGGCGGGTCTGGCGGATCAGGCACAGCAATTCAGCGGCGAGCTCCTGCGGGAATGCATGGAACAAGCGGATGCCGAAGTGGCGACCTATCTCGGCTTATCGGTCGGTGCGGATGTTTGCCGGCTGGAAACGCGTCGTAGCGCTGACGGCCAGGCGGTGGGCCGCTCCGTCACGTGGCTTCCAGGTCAGCGTTTCGCTGGCTTTGCTGAAGCTTTCAGGCGCAAACAGTCGATAACCAAAGCATTTCTGGATTTTGGCGTGACAGATTATCTACGCAAATCGACCGAGGTTTCCGCCGTCCATGCCGATCAGGAGGATCTCGATATTCTGGGGCTTACGCCGGGCGCCATCATGCTGGTGACCCGATCCCTGAACACGGATCTCGCCGATCAGCCGATCCAGTATTCCATCACCCGTTTTCCGGCGGATCGGGTGCAGTTCAGCATCCGGTTTTGAAGCGCGCTTACTTCCACTCATAGGCGCGCTTGCCCTTGTAGGGACGGTCAGCGATCAGCATTTCCGGCGCATCGATGGACTTTGCATAGGCCAGTGCATCAGCTTCGTCGTTGAAGCCGATGAATACCATGACCATGGATTGAGCCTTGGGACTGCCCTTCTTGCGATAGGCAATTCTGACAGCGCAGTGCGGAAACTCGTCACTGAGTCGAAGTGTATCCGAGGCTTTGTCCGTCAGCGCCAGAAACTGGCCAAGCGAGAAAAAGCGGCTCACTGCATTGAAGGCCGTTTCCTTCGAAATCTTCTGGTTCGAAGCGCTGCCCTTGGGGCGACCGTAAAACAGGCTGTCCGTCAAACCTTTGCGCCGCTTACTTTCATAAACGATCAGGCTTCCAGCAGCCGCCAGTTCGATGTGCACATCAAATGTCTGCAAATCATCCGCTGAAACATCGACTTGCCCCAGCAAAGATTGAAGGTCTGCGATGTAATCGGCGTAGAAGGCAGGTGTCATAGTCCAAGCGGCCCGTTTTGTTCTAGAAGCGAGCCGCTCCTATCATGGCATCCTTCAGCAGGATACGTGAAAATCACATCATGCGCCGTGGCTGCGGTCATAACCGTTGACGGCCGGACTCTTCCATCCGGCTGGTGCCTCGCGTGGGCGGTAGATTTCAACGATCATCGGGTAGCAGGCGGCAGTATCCGACGAATGTTCAGACGAGCAATCGCCTCCGGGACAGGCTGACATGCATCCGAGAAGATCGATCTCTGCGAAAAATTCCAGATAGTCTCCCGGACGAACCGGGCTCGCCTTCATGAAATACTGGCCCGTATCGCGGGTGAAGCCGGTGCACATGAAAACGTTCAGAACGTCATGGACGTGGGGTTCCGCCTCCGGCAGGGTAAGGCCGGTTTTCTGCGCCAGAGCACGCGTCAGGTTGGAATGGCAGCAGTGGTGATACTGCCCGCCGTGGCTGAGCAGATTATGTGTATAAGGGTCGCAACGCGTTCCGATCACATCATGCACGGAACCGCCGAATTCATCGAAGCCATACCAGTCCAGCGTATCGTAGGTAATGGTTGCGATCGGCCGCAGATAGGGGAAGCTTGAGAAAAGCTGATCGCCGACGCCGACATGCGTGCCGTTCAGAGCGCGTGTCTTCCCGCTATAGAATCGCTCGGAAAGATCATGCAGATTGAAAAGGTTCAGATCGCCAACCTGCGGCCCTTCCGTGCATAGCATGCGGCAGAAGTGACCGGCCGGAACTTCCCACGTCCGGGCCTCACGCGGGGGGATGACAACCGTTTCAATGAGTTCGAGGTCACCGCGGAGTGCCTGGTAGGCGCTTATATTCGGGCGGGGAAGCGTATCTGTCGGATAGCAGACGACCGGTTTGACCGATTTGCGCTGGAGTGCGTCGGTTGGCGCTGGGTGGGCTGCCTTTGGCTTCACGAATGTCTTCCTCTTGGTCATGGGGATGCGCGGTCGTACGGCGCAGCACGGACGTTTGAGGATACATTAGGCAGCTATCACATCTTCCTGCAAGGCAACTTCTCGTCCATCCTCGATCTGCACACCGTCAAGGTTAGAGACAATGTCCTGGGCGACCTTTGCGCCGATTTCTGCCGAAGACACAATGCCTTGAACGAAAGGCCGGTCATGCATCAAGTAGGGAAGGGCTGCCAGATAGACGCGCTTTCGCAGTGACGACGGCGAGATCAGAGCAAACCGGTCATCGACCTCCGGAATGTCCTGACCATCTTCGACCAGGATTTTTCGCAGGCTTGGAAACTTGAAGTCCTCCGTCCGCAGCGCTTTCTGTCCTCGTGCGTCGATAAAGACATTGAACACATGAGAGTCTTCGCCAGAACGAATTGTTGTCGTCGTCTGCGATCGGATCAACTCGTAATCATCATCCAAAGTCACAACATCAAGAACATTCGCTTCCCTCAGGGCAAGCAGGCGCCGGATCGAGGTCGCAGGAACCGCGGCATAATTGTCGCTGAAGACGCGTTTCAAGCCGCGTTCAAAACGTGAGAGATCGCTATCTGGGAAAAACGGCACCAGTTTTTCAACTTGCTCATGCATGCGCAGGATGGCGTATCGCCATTCTATCGTCCGCTTTGCGGCCTTGTTTCGCTCTACCTCTGCCAGATTTTTCCTCGCATAGGCAAATGCGTCTCCTCCCATGCGTTCCGCGAAATAGGCTTCAGGGAAGCTGTCTGCATCGAGATCGCTCAGATTGACCCGTGCTGCATAGGCCGGATCGGCGAGAGTGATTTCCCTGGCGAACAGATCAAAAATGGCATCCAGTACGTTCGGCTTCGACGTACAGGCCATGAGCGAGCATTCTGTCATGATTGTCGTCGGAACATACGGAATTGGACAGTAGAAGTCGGCTTCGGGGAGGATGCCATTACGCGACATGAAGCTTACCTTCAGATCTTGTTCGTCGGTACGATAGGTCAGTTCTCCCTGATCGCCTTCAACGAACTCTCCGTGCTGCGCAACCACTGCCAAGCAGGCGTCGATTGCGCTGAGCGAGGTGCCCATTATGCCGATACGAGCAGCCGGAACATCTGCCGAGAGAAGGCCACACCACGGGTTGGGATAGTAGGATGAGCTTGCTTTGTCTTCCCCGAAATCATGCCCGGTCGCGACGATCACCCGGTCGAAACCCTCATCTACGCAACCGTCAGATCTTTCGATCCGGAAGCGACCGGCCTTTTCCGCTATGTCGGTAATGGTCGTCTTCTCGTTTAGCCTCACGGTATAGCCGCGCTGTTCCGCATGCTGCTGCAAGGTCAGGAGTTGGTCGTGATAGTAGCAACCGATGAGCAGGCGCGGCGTGAACAGTCTCTCGTTCAGATCCTCCTGCTCGATTCCGAAATCGGAGAGAATTCGGGGCGGACAGGATTTCAGCCAGTCGAGATAGCTGACCCCATTAAGAACCGGGATCTCGATACTGGCGATGTTTGCCAGCATGAGACGGCTGGCGCCCTGACGCGAATAGGGTGTGCCAGCGCCCGCCCATTCACCTTCGTCATAGATGGTGATGTCCATGGGAGTGTCGGCGTGAACAAGTTCGGAGAATGTGTAAAGTCCAGTCGGTCCAAGGCCAACAATCGCAATTTTCACGGTACACGTCCTGAGCAAGCTGGTTTGTTGCTCAAGAATGCGTTGAAGAGGAAGAAGTTCCGGTGAGGTCAGATCGGGTTGCGCTCGAGTTCGGCTGCAATCGCATCGTCTACGGGTGTATCATAAGTCATGAGAATGCCGCCCAGCACGCTGTAGAAGCCGACTGTCGCAATCAGATCGAAAACCGCCTCCTGACCTATTGTGTGCGCCAGTTCGCGCTCGAGTTCAGGAGGGATGTAATGCTGGTCGAATATTGCATCGACCGCGCGCACGATCAGTCCATCCTCTCCGTCGGGCATGGCGGCGATTGCGCGAATCCGCTCATCAGTGAATCCCAGCTGGCGTGCACGGCTGACGTGATGCGCCCATTCGTAGCGGGAACCGAGGCGGTGACCAGTGCGAAGAATGACCACTTCGGAGCGTTGAGGCCCCAGCGCGCTGTCCTTTACCAGATGTTGGCGCAGAGGTGCCCAGGCCCGCAGAAGGGCGGGATTGTGTGCCATGGTTCTGTAGACGTTCAATTGCCCGGCAAAGCCTGAACGCAAGTCTTCAATCGGCTCGGGCCACTGGTCATCGCCAAGTGGTGGACATGGTGAAAGCGTCATCCGTTTCCCTCCTCCTTCCTGTGCCAGCCTGCTCAAACGGGCGGCAAAGCGAAGCGTTTCCCTGGGCAATTGCACCGACGGGAAGCAGCCCCAAAAATCGCAACATCAGCAACTCAAAATGGACTTTACAAATGATATAAAGTGATAACAATAGGGATTAATGAAAAGCCGATCCGTTGGGGATAAGCCCGAATGGGCAATGATGCGGACGGCGCATGAAATGCAGGAGGCCCAAATGGAATTGTCGTCGCTCACCGCTCGTCAACTGTATGAGCAGGCCAAGGCCAACCCTACGCGCAAGCGGTTCGGATTTGGAAAAAAGCCGATGCTGATCAACATAGATCTGCAATGCGCCTATACCAGCCTCGGCGAATTCGTAACGGCCTACGAGACTGATCCCAAGCAGCTGGACTATGTGAATACACTTTCCGGTCTGGCGCGGGAAAAGGGTTTGCCTGTCACCTGGACTTATGTGGCCTATATGGAATCCGGTGAAGACTGCGGCGTGTGGGGCACCCGGACAAATACGCCGGACTCTCTGCAGAACATCAAGGTTGGCTCGCGTCGCGCAGAATTCGATCCGCGTCTGAAGATCGATCATGTCAAGGACATCATCATCAACAAGCGCATGGCCTCTCCTTTCCACGAAACCAATCTGCAATCGCTGATGGTCTGGCACCAGTGCGACACGGTGGTGCTGACGGGTGGCTCAACATCTGGCTGCGTGCGTGCTTGCGTGGTGGATTCCATTTCCCGTGGCTATCGCGTTATCGTTCCGGAAGAATGCGTGGCCGACAAGCATGAAAGCCCGCACTTCGCCAACCTTTATGATATCGCGATCAAATACGGCGACGTGATCCCGGTAGCGGATGCCATTGCCTGGTACGAGGCCTATCAGCCGGAGGCGCGCTGATATGTCTGCCGAACCGATGAAATCCGATCTTGGCCTCTACGATTATCTTCCGTGGCCAAACCGCCCGAAGATCGTCTGGCCTGGTAACAAAAAGATCGCGGTGTGGATCGCCCCGAACATCGAATTCTACGAGTATAACCCTCCGAACAATCCGACCCGCACGCCGTGGGCGCGACCAAACCCGGATGTGTTGCAGTATTCGCACCGCGACTATGGCAACCGTGCGGGCTGGCAGCGGATGATGGCAGCGATGGATCGCGCTGGTTTCCGCGGGTCCGTTTCTCTGAACGTTGCGCTCTGCGATCACCATCCGGAGATTATCAAGGCCTGCGCCGATCGCGGCTGGGAGTTTTTCTCCCACGGCATCTACAACACCCGCTATGTCTACAATCTCGATATTGAGCAAGAGCGGGAAATCATCCGCGATGCTTTCGATACGGTGCGCAAGCATACGGGGCAGGAACTGGCGGGCTGGCTTTCGCCGGCGCTTTCCAACAATTTCTGGACCATGGATATCCTGTCCGAGGCGGGCATTCAGTATACCTGCGACATGTTCCACGATGACCAGCCGATGCCGGTCAAGGTGAAGTCTGGCAAGTTGATCTCGATGCCCTATTCGCTCGAGATGAATGACGTGATCGTCTACAACACGCAGAAGGTCACGCCGCGCCACTATGGCGAAATCATCAAACGGCAGTTCGACCAGCTTTACAAGGAAGGCGATGAAAGCGGCACCGTCATGTGCATTCCGCTGCATCCTTATCTCGTTGGTCAGCCGCATCGCATCGACGCCTTTGCCGAAGCTATCGAATATATCGCAGGTCACGACGGTGTCTGGCAGACGACAGGTCGCGAGATTGCAGCGGCCTATCACTCCACCGGGGCCTATGACGCGATGAGCGCGGCGATTGCCGCGCATAATAACGGGAAGGAGACACGCTGATGTCGATGCCCGAGGATTATCTGAAATATCCTGAGCGCCACTATGGCATGGATCACGACCGCTACGACTGGAGCGACCTGTTTCAACGTGCTCCGATCGTTTGGCCAAACGGCGCGCGCATTGCGCTTTCCATCGTCACGCATGTGCAGCACTTCCCGCTCGATATGCCCTCGAAGCCGTTCAAGGCTCCGGGCGCGCTTTCGATGCCCTATCCGGATTTTCGCTATTACACCAACCGCGATTATGGCAATCGCGTTGGCATCTTCCGCATTCTGAGGCTGCTGGGCGAGAAGGGATTGAAGGCAAGCTTTGCCGTCAATGGCATTATCGCCAACCGCTATCCGGCGCTGCTGGACGCAGTGGTTGAAGGCGGGCACGAGGTGGTCGCCCACGGACTCGATATGGGCAAGGTGCACCATTCCGGTCTGTCCGAAGAGGACGAAAACGCCATCATCGCCGAAGCGCTTGGCCTGTTGCGGCAAGCCAGCGGGCAGAAGGTTGAAGGCTGGCTTTCTCCGGGCCGCGCGCAAGGGTTCAATACGCCGGATCTCCTGGCGAAGAACGGCGTGACCTATGGCCTCGATTGGGCGAACGACGATCTGCCTTACGAGATGCGTACGAAGAACGGCGTGCTGATTGCCATGCCCATGGCCTATGAGACCGACGACCGGGTGGTCGCGGATGAATACTTCCAGTCCGAAGCGGATTGGGTTCAGCAGGTCAAGGATCGCTTTGATGTGCTCTATCGCGAAAGCGCTGATTATGGCGGTCGCGTGATGAGCCTGCCGATCCACAGTTGGGTTTCCGGCATGCCATACCGCGTCGAATATCTGCGGGAAGTGCTTGATTACATTCTTTCGCACGAGGGCGTGTGGAACGCGCCGGCTGGCGAAATCTGTGCCGCTTTCATGAAGGCTGGTCAGCCAGCCTGACCGCTCAGGCGCGGGTGGCAACGCCCGGTCTGGAGCTACGACAGAGAACCGAAAGATCTGAACATGGCGCATATGAATGCACCACGAACAATGCTGGCCAAAATCTGGGATGAGCATGAGATATTGCGTCATCCTTCCGGCCCCTCATTGCTCTATATCGACCGGGACATGATCCATGAAGGCAGCTTTCATGCGTTTGCCGACCTGAAGCGGCGTGGATTGAAGCCGCGCCGACCCAAGCAGATTTTCGGCGTGGCGGATCACTATGTCCCGACGCTTGGCCGCACCTCCAAGGATGCTGCCAGCCCGGCCATTGCGCGTATGATCGATACGTTCGACGAGAACATGGAATGGGGCGGTGTTCGCCATTTCGGTCTCTCCAGCCGGTCCCAGGGTATCGTGCATGTGGTTGCGCCGGAACAGGGCATTACGCTTCCCGGCCTGACCATAGTCTGCTCCGACAGCCATACGTCGACGCAAGGGGCACTGGGTGCGATTGCCTTCGGCATCGGCCAGTCTGAAAACGCGCATGTACTTGCCACACAGGCCATCTGGCAGTTGCGCCCGAAAACCATGCGAGTCACGATCAATGGCACGCTGGGGCAGGGCGTTACCGCAAAGGACGTGATGCTGGCGCTGATTGCCAAGATTGGTGCTGCCGGTGCTGGCGGTCATGCCATAGAATTCGCAGGACAGGTCGTTCGGGACATGTCTATTGAAGGGCGGCTGACGCTCTGCAACATGTCCATCGAGGCGGCAGCCCGCTTCGGCATGGTGGCACCGGATGAGACGACGTTCGCCTATGTGCGGGGCCGAAACTTTGCGCCGAACGAGCAGGAGTGGGACGCAGCGGTCAACCACTGGCGTCAGCTGGTGAGCGATGATGATGCGATGTTCGATCGGGAAGTGGTGCTCGAAGGCGCTGATATTGCGCCGATGGTGACCTGGGGCACGAGCCCGGAAGATGCGGTTTCCATTGAGGGCCGCGTGCCGGATCCATCGAGCTTCGATAGCGCGGACAAGCGTAAAGCTGCGACCAAATCATTGGAATATATGGAGCTTGCGCCGGGCACAGAACTTTCCGGCCTGAAGCTCGACAAGGTTTTCATTGGTTCCTGCACCAATAGCAGGATTGAGGATCTGCGCGCTGCCGCCGCCATCCTCAAGGGTCGCAAGGCGAAGATTCAGGCGATCGTTGTTCCTGGTTCAACCCAGGTGAAGGAACAGGCTGAGGCAGAGGGCATCGCAGCGATTTTCCGCGAGGCAGGTTTTGAATGGCGCGATTCCGGCTGTTCCATGTGCGCTGCCATGAATGGCGATGTGGTTGGCCCCGGCGAGCGTTGTGCTTCCACCTCCAACCGCAACTTCGTGGGTCGACAGGGACCGGGTGCACGAACGCATCTGGTTAGCCCTGCCATGGCCGCTGCCGCTGCCATTACAGGCTGTCTGACCGATGTTCGGCGGGTGTGAGGAGATGGTGATGAAGGCTTTTGTCAAGGAAACCTCCACCGTTGTCGCCGTCCCCGGCGTGAATTGCGATACGGACCAGATCATCCCCGGCCGTTTCCTCAAAGCAGACCGTGCGCAGGGATATGGTCAGTTTCTGTTTCACGACATCCGCCGGAATGAGGCAGGTGAGCTTGATCCCGCTTTTCCTTTGAACAGGGAAGGTGCCGAGCGTTCGACCATCCTTCTGGTGGAGGATAATTTCGGCTGCGGATCGTCGAGAGAGGGTGCGGTCTACGCGCTGGTGGACCACGGCATTCGTGCGGTGATTGGACCGAGCTTTGGTGACATCTTCTTCAATAACGCGCTGAAGAACGGGTTGGTGCCGGTTCGCCTGTCTGGTGAACAATGTGACGGTCTGGCGGATTATCTCGCGCGCTTTCCTGATGCCGAAGTGACGGTTGATCTTGAGAATTCCGAACTCGTTCTGCCGGGAAATCTGGGTCGTCATCCCATCGTCATCGACGCCTTTGCAAGGGAATGCATTTTGCAGGGTCTCGACGAGATCGAGATGACCTTCACCTACATGGAAAAAATTAAGGCGTTCGAAACAGAACGAATGGCTTCGCATGCCTGGCTGGCCCGTTGACGGGCGGATCAGCAGGTAACTTTCGCCGTCATAAAAAAACTGGGAGCATAAAAAGATGAGCTACAAGATTGATCGCCGCGACCTGTTGAAGGTATCCGGCGCACTGGTTGCAGGCCTTGCCGCACCTTCCATCCTGCGTGCACAAACATCCACCATCAAGGTTGGCGTGATCGAGCCGCTGACGGGTAACCTTGCCTATAACGGCACCCAGAGTGCTGCCGGCGCAAAGTTTGCCGCAGAAGCAATCAACGCTGCCGGCGGTATCAAGAGCATGGGTGGCCGCAAGATCGAACTGGTCGTCGTGGATGCGCAGAGCCGCCCGGAAGCCGCAGCCTCTGGCGTCGACACCCTCGTTCAGGCAGGCGCCTGCGCTTTCACCGGTGCAACCGCTTCGGCTCTCGGTCTTGCCTCATCCCAGGCTGCTGCGAAATACAATCTTGCTCAGGTCTTCTCGATCGGTACGGCTGAAACCGTCGTATCTCGCGGCCTACCAAACGTCTTCCGCTTCACGCCGGGTGTGAACAAGTGCACAAGTGTGGCGCTTGAAAACCTGAAGCTGCTCAACCAGGGCGCAGGCAATCCGGTAAAGACTGCAGCCATCGTTCACGAAGATGGACCTTTCGGTTCGAACATGGCGAAGATCCTGGCCGAACAGCTTCCAAAGCAGGGTATCCAGGTTGTCGAAACCATTTCGCACCCAACCCCACAGCGCGATTTCTCAAACATCGCGCTGCGCGTGAAGGCGTCGAAGGCCGACATTCTGATCCCGTCCAACTACTTGAACGAATACACTTTGATGGCGCGTGCGCTGAACCAGCAGCGTGTCGAGCTGAAGGCAATCTATTCGATCCTCGGTGGCGCGGCATCCAACATCAAATTCGTCCGAGAAAACAATGAAGTCGCCCAATACGTGATGGACTGCAATCACTGGTACGATCCTACGAAGGATGAGTCCAAGGCACTGGCTGCCAAGGTGGCAGAGGCCAAGCTCGACCTGACCTATGACGTCATGGTGTCCTACGCCACCATCCAGGTCATTGCCGATGCACTCGAGCGCGCCGCGACGGATGATCGCCAGAAGATGATCGAAGCACTCGCTGCCTCGACATTCGACAAGTCGATCATGCCTTATGGCCCGACGAAGTTCGTCAACGGCGATAACGTGAACTCGCAGCCGGTCAACACGCAGATCCGCGGCGAGAAGATCGAGCTCGTCTTCCCGAAGCAGTATGCAAGCGCAGAAGCCGTCTTCCCGATCCCGGCGAAGAAGTGATGTGATCCCGCCTCCGGTCAACAGCATTGGCCGGAGGCGTTCTTCCTGAGACGGAGAGGCGAGCCCTGATGTCGAGTCTGATCTTTCCCGCTGTGTTGAGCGGCCTGATGATGGGAGCAGTCTATGCGCTGGTGGCGCTGGGCCTGACCCTCATTTACGGCGTGCTCCACATCATCAATTTTGCGCATGGAAGCCTGCTGATGCTGGCACTCTATGCGGTTTATTTTCTTTGGTATCATCTGGGCATCGATCCCTATTTGGCGATACCGATCGTACTGCCAGCCTTCTTCGCACTGGGCTATGCGCTACAACGTGGATTGATTGCGCCGATGAGCAGCGGCTCCGAGCAGAATGTTCTGCTGATTACGCTCGCCGTTTCGATGATCATCGACAACCTCGCGCTTTACTTCTGGACTTCGAATACGCGTACCGCCGATATCGCCTATGCCTATGACACAGTTGAGATCCTCGGCGCCTTTCTGCCGCTCGGTCGTGTGATCGCTTTCTGTGCAGCGATTGCCGTTGCTCCGCTTCTGTGGTGCTTCATGGCCTACACGAAAACCGGTTCTGCCATTCGCGCGGTTGCCATCGAAAAGCGCGGCGCCGAGCTCGTCGGCATTGATGTGAACCACACCTATGCCATCTGCTTCGGCATTGGCACTGCCTGCGTGGCGCTGGCTGCCTGCCTTCTGCTGCCGACCTTCTACATCACCCCTCAGGTTGGCTATACCTTCGTACTCGTTGCCTTCACCACAGTTGTTCTGGGTGGCATGGGCAGTCTGCCAGGAGCGCTGATTGCAGGTCTGTTGCTGGGTGTTATCGAATCCCTTTGCGGCCTGTTCCTGGGTGAGAGCCTTGGCCAGATCGGCATCTTCCTCGCCTTCATCCTCATCCTTCTGTTCAAACCGTCAGGTCTTCTGGGGAGGGCGCGTTGATGAAATCGCAATCCATCGGCCAGCTGGCGCTTGCCGCCGCCGCTGTCGCCTATCTCATTGGTGTCTATTTCGCCTCATCTCCGGTCTGGATGGGCTTCACCATCAATGCCTTGATCATCGCCGTTGTGGCCATGTCATGGAACATTACCGGCGGTTTCGGAGGTCTTTCCTCCTTCGGTCATGCCGCGCTCTACGGCACGGGTGCCTATGCCTCGGCAATCCTTCAGGTGAAGTATGGCGTGAATGCCTGGGTCGGCTTTGCCGCTGGCATTCTGGCTGGTGCCGCCATGGGTGCCTTCATTGGGGCGCTGGCGTTCCGCTATGGTCTCCGCGGCTCCTATTTCGCACTCGTCACCCTGGCATTCGCTGAAGTGTTGCGTATCTGCGCGTCATCCTTCGAATTTACCGGCGGTGGCAGTGGCCTTCAGCTGAAGCTCGCCCCCGGTCTTGCCAACCTGCAATTTGCAGATCGCACTGTCGTATACACCGCCTTGCTGGTGGTCGTCGCCGTGGTGATGATATTGACCGCACTCATCAAATATTCCCGCTTTGGCGCCTATCTGATCGCGGTGCGCGAGAATGAAGATGCAGCGCGCGCTCTGGGGATCGATACCTACCGCATCAAGGTTCAGGCCATGGCCATCTCGGGTGCCTTCGGTGGTCTGGCGGGCGTCCTTTACCTTCAGCTCTGGCTCTTCATCGACAGCACGGTTGTCTATGGCAGCGCGGTTTCCGTTGAAGCGCTGATTGGCCCGATCATCGGCGGCGCTGGTACCGTCTGGGGTCCGCTGCTGGGAACGCTTGGTCTGCATCTGCTGGGCGAAGGTGCAAAGCACCTGTTGCCAAATGCTCCGGGGCTGAACTTCGTGCTCTATGCTGTGGTGCTGATCTGTGCATTGCGGTTCCTGCCGCAGGGT
The DNA here is from genome assembly GCF_001427345.1 of Rhizobium sp. Root149. NCBI lineage: Bacteria > Pseudomonadati > Pseudomonadota > Alphaproteobacteria > Hyphomicrobiales > Rhizobiaceae > Rhizobium > Rhizobium sp. Root149. Next base: position 453,511 of record NZ_LMGD01000023.1, on the reverse strand, counting down.
CTGGTCGGACTTGCAGGAAAATTTGGTGCCTTCACGAAGAAAAAGGAGGCAGACGATGCTTGAGGTTCGCAATCTCTCGAAGAGCTTCGGCGGCCTGAAGGCCGTCACCGATGCCTCGCTGGATGTTCCGGAAGGTTCGATCGTCGGCCTGCTGGGACCGAACGGTGCTGGCAAGACGACCTGCTTCACCATGATAGCTGGCTTCACCAAGGCCGATGAAGGCACGGTGCGCTTCAAGGGCCAGGATATCACCGGCCTGCCGCCGCACCGCATCTGTGCACTCGGCATGATCCGCACATTCCAGATCGTGCAGCCCTTTGCCGGTTTGACGGTGCAGGAGAACATTGCGGTCGGAGCCTATCTCCACCACCACAATCGCAACGAAGCCATGTCTGTGGCACGCGATGTGGGCAAACGTCTGGGCATGGGCGCGATGCTGGATCGGCCCGCGTCCTCGCTGACCATAGCAGGCCGCAAGCGTCTGGAACTGGCACGCGCGCTGGCGACAGGGTCGAAGCTTCTGCTTCTGGACGAGGTCATGGCAGGGCTCATTCCCTCTGAGATCACCGAGATCGTCGGCATCATCCGTCAGATCCGCGACGAGGGGCATACGTTCCTGATGATTGAACACGTAATGCAGGCAGTGATGAGCCTTGCGGAAACGGCTTACGTGCTGAACCAGGGCAAGATGATTGCCCACGGTCCGCCACGTGAACTGGTGCGAGATCCATCCGTCGTGGAAGCCTATCTCGGCCATGGTGCCGCCGCACGCCTGCAGGAGGAAAATCATGCTTGAGATTTCCGGCATCAAGGCGGGTTATGGCTCGATGTCCGTTCTTCAGGGCATCGACATGCGGGTGGAAGCGGGCGAGATCGTCGCGCTCCTCGGTTCCAACGGTGTCGGCAAGACGACGTTGAACAATGTCATTTCCGGCTTCATTCGCCCGACGGCGGGCAGCGTTTCCTTCAAGGGCGTGACGCTGACCGGCAAGAAACCGCGCGACGTGGTTTCCATGGGCATTGCCCATGTACCGGAAGGCCGCAAGATTTTTCCGAACCTCTCGGTCGCAGAGAACCTGAAGCTCGGTGCATTCCGTCGAGCTTCCGGCAATGTGAAGAAGAATTTCGAGCATATCTGCGCGATCTTCCCACGCCTCAAAGAGCGCCTGGATCAGTTGGCAGGCACGCTTTCCGGTGGTGAGCAGCAGATGCTGGCTATCGGTCGCGGCATGATGTCCGAGCCGGAACTGATCATCCTGGACGAACCGTCTCTCGGGCTGTCCCCGCTGATGGTCGAGGAAATGTTCGGGCTGATTACCAAGATCAATGCCGAAGGCGTTGCGGTTTTGCTGGTCGAGCAGAACGTCATGCAATCGCTGACGGTCGCAAAACGTGCCTATGTGATCGAGCAAGGCCGGTTCGTGATGCAGGGGGAGGCCGCCAAACTACTGGCCGATCCGCAACTGCGTCAGGCCTATCTCGGAATGTGAACGGGGTTCCGGCCTCTTAAAGCTTGGCCGGAACCTTCTGATTTTACGGAGAAACGGAGAATACGATGTCTCTTACCCGGACCCAACGCCTGCGACAGGCTCTCGCAGGCGAACGAGCCCTCATGGCTCCTGGCGTTGTTGATGCCATGTATGCACGCCTTGTTGCTGAGGCTGGCTTTCAGGCCATGTATATGACTGGCGCTGGCACGTCTGCCACGCGGCTCGGTTATCCTGATGTCGGTCTGCTGACCATGACCGAAATGGTGGATAACGCTACGCGGATCGCCGATGCTTCAGATGTTCCACTGATTGCCGATGCTGACAACGGTTTTGGCGGTCCCCTGAATGTGCGTCGCGCCATCCAGCTTTACGAGCGTGGCGGCGTGGCAGCCGTACATCTGGAAGATCAGGTGCTGCCGAAACGTTGTGGCCATCTGGCGGGCAAGCAATTGATCTCTGCGGAAGACATGGTCGCCAAGGTGAAGGCTGCCGTCGATGCACGTATTGACGAGAATTTCGTCGTGATTGCCCGCACGGATGCGCTGGCACTTCATGGACGAAACGCCGCCTTTGACCGCGCGGAGATGTACCGCGAGGCCGGAGCCGACGTGATCTTCGTTGAAAGCCCCGGCCCGGAAGATCTTCCGCACATCGCGCCACGCTTCCCAGGTATTCCGCTGCTCTACAACATGGCGACCTCGGGCAAGACGCCGTTCCTGACCCGCTCTGAAATCGAAGCGCTTGGGTTCAAGCTGATCATCTATCCGAACTGGCTTTTGCTTTCGGCCTGCGAAGCGGCCCGCAAGACGCTGGAAGTTCTAAAGACCGAGGAAACGATCGCTTCGATCGCGCCTAACGTCATGAACTTCAAGGAGTTCTTTGACATGGCCCGCATGCCGGAAATTCAGGAGCTGGAAGCGCGGTACGGCACACCGGAAGCAAACCGCACGACCTACTGATCAGATGAGCGGAGGAGAATGATCATGGCCGTACTTTCCGCTCAAGGCGTTGAGTTCGATTTCGAAGTTCCAGTCGTCGTCGTCGGGGCAGGGGCTTGCGGGCTGGTGGCGGCCCTTGCCGCTCATGATGAGGGGCAGGAGGTTCTGGTTCTGGAGCGGGATGAGAACCCGACCGGCTCCACCTCGCTTTCCGCAGGTCTCATTCCGGCACCCTGCACCAGGCTGCAGAAAGAGGCCGGTATCGAGGACAGTCCGGAACTCTTCGCGCAGGATCTCGTTGCCAAGACGCATGATCACACGCCTTACGATCAAGCGCTGGCGGCAGCCAAGGCGGCGGGACCGATGATCGACTGGCTGATGGAGAAGCATCAGGTCGAATTCGAATTGGTGACTGGCTTTCTCTATCCCGGCCATTCGCGCCTACGCATGCACGGGCCGAAAAGCCGTACAGGTGCGGATCTTGAGCAGAACCTGCTTTCTGCAGTTTCCAATGCGGGCATCGATCTTATCACCGGGGCGTCGGTCGAGGACCTGTATGTGGACGCCGCTGGCCGCGTGGCCGGCGTTCGTTTCCGCAGACCTGACGGCGCGCAGGAAATGCTGGGCTGCAAGGCGCTGGTTCTGGCCTGCTGCGGCTTTGCAGGCGATGCTGAAATGGTTCGCCGATACATTCCAGAGATTGCGGATGCGGAATGCTGCGGTCACCTTTCCAACACCGGGGATGCCGTGAAATGGGGCGAAGCACTCGGTGCGGGACTGGCCGATATGGGCGCCTATCAGGGACACGGCTCTGTGGCGCATCCGCATGGTCTGCCGCTGACCTGGGCTGTCATCACCAAAGGCGGAATCCTGCTCAATCTGGAAGGTCGCCGCTTCTCGAACGAAATGCGCGGCTATTCAGAACATGCGGCGGAAGTGGCATCCCAGCCGGGGAATGTGGCTTGGGATATATACGGTTCCGGCGGCGAGGAGGCCGCCATGGGCTTCCACGACTATCGGGAATTGCGCAAGCTGGGCGTGGTCAAGACGGCCAACAGCCTAGAAGAACTGGCCACAGTGACGGGCCTTCTCGTCGAGGCGGTCGCGGCTGAGCTGGAGGCGGTTGAACGCGCCGCGCAGACGGGTGAGCCGGATCGCTTCGGGCGGAAATTTTCGCAGGAGCAACTGCTCCAGCCACCTTATTTCGCTGTCAAGGTGAATGGTGCCTTGTTCCACACGCAGGGCGGTCTGGTGATTGATGCCGAGGCCAGAGTGCTGCGCGCGGACGGCACGCCGCTTCCGAACCTGATGGCGGGTGGCGGTGCGGCCCGTGGTGTCTCTGGCGATTCCAACTACGGTTATCTGTCCGGCAACGGCCTGTTGAGTGCGACGGCCTTTGGCCGGCTGGCGGGCATCAGTGCAGCGAGGATTGCAGCAGCAACCGCGTGATCAGTCAAAAAGAACATGAAGTGGAGGAACAGCATATGAAGAAGGTCATGGTCATCGTACCATTCCCGATGGGCGAGGAGGATCTTGCCCGCAGGCAGGCGCAGATGCAGGCGGTGGATCTTGGACCGGGCATCGAATTCCACTACCGTCCGGTTCGTGTTGGCCCGAAAAACTATTCCAGCCAGCACGATATGGCACTGGCCGACTTCTCCATTCTGGATGCCGGGCTGGATGCTGAAAGCCAGGGCTTCGACGCCGTCTGCATCGACACCATGTCCGACAGCGGTATGTCAATGCTGCGCTCGGTGCTGAAAATTCCGGTCATTGCGCCGGGGCGCCACTCCATGCTGGTCGCGCAGATGCTGGGCGACAAGTTCTCCATCCTGATGATGTGGGACCGCTGGAAGATGCTTTACACCAAGACGCTGGGCGAACTCGGCATGGAGCACAAATGCGCCTCCATGCGCTCCATCGGGGTGACACCGGATAACAAGAGCCTGCTATCCGGCAAGGAAGACCAGGTGTTTCCGCTTCTGCTGGATGCAGCGCGCAAATGTGTGGAAGAGGATGGCGCGCAGGTGCTGATCCTCGGCTCAACGACAATGCATGAAGCGCATTCCTGGCTTTCGGAACGGATTGGCGTGCCGGTCATCAATCCGGGACCGCTGACCTACAAGCTGGCTTCCATCGCACTCGATCTGAAGCTGACGCACAGCAAGGCCACATGGCCTGCACCGCTTTCACCAAAGCACGACATGATCCGCGCCATCGGTGCGGCTGGAGCCGACTATCTGGAGGCAAACCCATGACCCGCATTCTGATCATCGTCCCATTCGCGCTCGACGAAGAGGGCGTGAAGAACCGTCAGGCTCAATCGCGCTATGTACCGCTGCCGGCAGACTGGGAATTGACCTATCGCCCCGTCACCTGCGGGCCGACATCCTTCATGTCGCCGCATGACTGGGGTTTGATGGATCTCGCAATTTTCGAAGCAGGGTGTCGCGCGGAAGCGGAAGGCTTCGATGCGGTCTGCATCGATACTATGTCTGATAGCGGCATGGTGATGTTGCGTTCCGTTCTCTCGATCCCCGTGATTGGGGCGGGCAAAGCCTCGATGCTCTACGCCCTGACGCTCGGCGGAAAGTTTTCCGTACTCGCCCAGTGGGAACCGGCATTGCCACGCTATCGCAAGGCCATTCGTGAATATGGTTTCGATCGTCAGTGTGCATCGGTCCGCAGCTTTGATCAGCCGCCGGATTTCGCCAATCTGCTGGATGGCAAGGAAGACAAGGTATTTCCACGCATGCGCGACGTGGCGATGCGCTGCATCGAAGAAGATGGCGCGGAGGTTATCTGCCTCGGTTCAACGACCATGCATCAGGCAGGCGAATATCTGGCGGCGAACCTGCCGGTTCCGGTCGTCAATCCTGGCCCACTGACCTACAAGCTGGTGGAAACCTTCCTTGCGCTGGGTCTGAAACATGGCCGCGATGTGTATCCGGCACCTGTCGAGCCACGGCTTGATATGCTGCATGCCATGATGAAGGCAGGCGCGGCGGTCGAGCAAGCAACGAAGGGTTGAGGATATGGACGACGCTGCCACAGCTCTCGCTTCTGCTGCGGCAGCGACCCGCTTCAAATCTCTGCCACCGGAGGTCCGTGCGACCTATCGCGACTACGTTCTCGATACTTTGGCGGTCATGGCTGCGGGTGCAGCACACCCGGAACTCATGCGAACGCGCCGTGCATTTTCAGCGAGCGGCGGGCAGGGCAAAGCCTCTGTTGTCGGGATGCCGGAAACGGTTCCGGCGGCTGTCGCAGGCTTTCTGAATGGCGCTGCGATGACCGTTCTGCAGCTTCAGGATGGGCATCGCAGAGCGCGCGGTCATCCCATGAGCCATGTGTTGCCAGCGGCACTGGCTATTGCTGAAGAAACCGGAGCAAGCGGGCAGGCGATGCTTGATGCTGTGGTTGCTGGCTACGAAGTTTGTGCCAGAATAGGCGCCTCGCTAGGCGGAATGCAGCCCCTGCTGCATGACACGGGTACATTTGGCTGCATCGGCGCAGCTGTTGCGGCAGCGTGTCTTCTCACGCAGGGCGAAGACGAGAGCGTCCGTGTCGATGTCCTCGAAGCTGCGATAGGCAACGCCGCTGCCGTTGCGCTGTTTCCCTTCCGCGATACGTGCATGGAAGGCGCGACCGGCCATCATCTCTTCGTTGGACTGGGCGTTCAAAACGGCATCGTTGCTGCTCGAAGCAGTTTGGCAGGCCTGAACCCATCGGAGCGAACCCTCGAACGCTTCTTTGGGCCGCGTGCTGGCGAGTGTTTCAATCCCCATCTTCTCACATCCGGAATCGGAATGGATGGACACTGGTCGACTTATGAGATCGAGCAAGCCTATCTCAAGTGGCATCCTGTCTGTGCTCATCTCGGGCCGATGTTGGACTGTTTCGAAATGCTTCGAGCAAAGGTGGAACGTCGCTCGCTCGCAGATATTACCGATGTGCGGGTCGACGTTTATTCGACTGCGCTGCAGTACGATTCACCTACGCCTCGCAATGATCTGGCGGCGCGCTTCAGCTTCCGTTTTGCGGCTGCTATCGCTCTCACATCCGGATCGGTCCGGCATGATGCGTTTGGGCCAAGCGTTTTGAGCGATCCGGACATCCAATCCATGGCGAAGAAGATCCGCATTGAAGCCGACCCGGGTTTCGATGCCCTATATCCGCAAAACCGCCCCTCACGCGTTACGATTTGGTGGAATGATGGCACCCAGGCGAGCGAACAGGTGCTCGTGCCAAGGGGCGATGGCGCGCGCCGACTGAGCAGGGTAGAGGTAGACCAGAAGGCCCTGCGACTGATCGAAGCCGTCTGGCCGCAGGATGCCTTCGATGAGCTTCGCGACCTTGTGGGCCAGGCTATAACCGAACCACCTGATGCCTTGGCGACACGTATGGGCGCACTGATGCGTCGCCCTTTCCGCCTCTAATTCCCTAACGAAAAATCCTTGCCGTCCTCTCTTTTGAGAGACACGCGATACTCATACCGGTCTGCGCAATAGAAGATTTCGGCGACGTAGAACGGTTTCAGATCTGCATTGAAGAACAACCGGTTGACGAGCATCAACGGTGCGCCGACAGGAATTTCCAGATGCTTGGCAGCGTAATCGTCGGCAAGGGTCGCAGTCAATGTCTGCTCGACCTGCTCGACTGTCGCGCCCGCCTCTTGCACGAGATCGATCATGTTGGTGGTCGCCAGATCTTGACGCTTCAGCGTCTGGCCGATTTCGGGCAGAAGATAGGCGATGGACAGGGAATAGGGTCGCTTGTCGAGGAAGCGGACACGCACCGCTCGAACCAGCGGGGTTGTTGGCGAAACACCCATTTGCGCGCAGATCCGCGGCGGGGCCTCGCCCAGATCAAGGCTGATAACCTTTAGCCGCGTGCTCTGGCCAACCGCATTGAGATAGCTGAACAGACCATTGATGTTCGACACCACGGCACGGTTGAGCTTGTTTTCTTTCGTGCGGTCGTTGACGAAGGTGCCGCGTCCGCGCGTGCGCGTGACGAGCCCTTCAGCCGTCAACATTTCCATCGCCTTGCGGATTGTGATGCGACTGACCGAAAAACTCTCGGAGAGTTCCGCCTCGCTCGGGACTGCAACATCGCTGGGATAATAGCCCTTGATGATCCGCTCACGCATGACGGCATAGATGCGATGGTAGAGCGGCGTTGGCGAATGGATTTCAGCCATCTAGAAAGCGGTCCAGCAAGAATAGAGGTTGAGTATTGGAGCGAGAAGCTCGGTCTTTGTAAAGAATGCACTCACAGCCGCTTGCCTTGCAAGGCGCGTTGTACGGAGATAAGCGCCTCGTCTCTTTGCACTTCAAGATCAGCAATTGATCTGCCACGTGCCTCCAGTTCAATTCCATTCACCAATTTTTGCCGCGTTGCCGTGTCGAGACTGGGTGAGCCGAGGTCCTGCCAGCGCTTTTCCTGGCTGGGGCCGAGGTGCGCGAGATAGTGTGTTATTCCGCCCGGGCCGCCGCCCAGATGATAGGCCATATGCGCACCGATGACGGACCATCTGAGTCCTGGGCCATAGACAAGTGCCTCATCGATATCTGAAACGTCGGCAATGCCTTCTGATACCATGTTGACAGCCTCGCGCCACAGAGCGGAGGAGAGGCGATTGGCGATGTGCCCGACAGCTTCCCGCTTCATCCTGACGGGATGGCGACCGACGGAGCGATAAAAGTCGGCGGCCGCGTCCAGTCGTTCACTGTCGATGCCAAATAATTCCACGAGTGGCATCAGATGCGGCGGATTGAACGGATGTGCGGTAATGAGCCTTGAAGAATTGGCCATCTCGGCACTCAGATCCGACCAGACGAGGGATGACGTGCTGGATGCGATGGTGACATCCCGGGGAGCGGTCGCTTCAATGTCTGCATAAAGCTTTCGTTTCAGCGGAACCTTCTCCGGCGCGTTCTCCTGGATCCAGACGCAGCCTTCCAGGGCCTCTGCGAGTGTCTGTGTGCATGTCAAAGAACCAGAGTCGACAAGTTCCGGCGACAAGGCCGTGACCTGCTTTCTCAGTTCATCGACGCGCGAGGGAATAGAACCCCGTGCATCTTCCATTGGCTCAAACAGAAGCACATTCCAACCGTAGGCCACGAACAGAGCCGACCAGCTGATGCCAATCAGCCCGCCTCCAATTACCGCTACTGAATCTTTCACAGACCGAGCCATCCCAATGCTTTGCCGAGCGCAAGTTTGATTGGCGGACTGTGTCACAACGGAGCGGAATACGTCAATCCAAAGATTATAACGTTATGTCTTTTATACCTTTAAAACGCGCGGAGGAGCCTCGCCAGGCGGCTCGCGCGGAAATTAGGAACCAGCCAAAAGGTTGCTTCACATTAGTTTGAGCAGAGCTGGTCTAACCGTTGTCGACGGCGGTTCCAGATGAGGCACGTATCTGGCGGGTCCTGTGTCTGGATCCGCGAAATCGGCAATGGGAGACCCACATGCCAGGAAAGGTTCATCTTGAAGTTTCGAGACGCGACCTACTTAAAACATCGGCCGCAACCATCGCGGCAACCGGAGTCGCCGGTGTTGGGGCGGCACAGCCTGCGGAAACCAAAATGAAATCATCTACCACCGTTTCTTTCACCGTTAACGGAAAAGCCGAGAAGCTGGAACTCGACAACCGTACCACGCTGCTGGATGCTCTGCGCGAGCACCTGCATTTGACGGGTACGAAGAAGGGCTGCGATCACGGCCAGTGCGGTGCGTGCACTGTTCTGGTCGATGGACAGCGTATCAATTCCTGTCTCTCGCTCGCCGTGATGCATGAGGGTGACGAGATCACCACAATCGAAGGTCTTGGCCAGCCAGGCGCTCTGCACCCCATGCAGACTGCTTTCGTGAAGCATGACGGCTTCCAGTGCGGTTATTGCACACCGGGACAAATCTGTTCCTCGGTAGCGGTTCTTGAAGAGATCAAGGCCAACATCCCAAGCCATGTCACCAAGGATATGCAAGCCAAGGTGACTGCGACGCCAGAAGAGATCCGGGAGCGAATGAGCGGCAATATCTGTCGATGCGGCGCCTATTCGAACATCGTTGAAGCGATCACAGACGTCGCAGGGAGCCGCGCATGAAAGCCTTTACTTACGAGCGGGCGACTTCGGTGGAACAGGCTGCGTCGATGGCCGCTTCGAACCCGGACGCGCGGTTCATCGCAGGTGGCACGAACCTCCTCGATCTGATGAAACTTCAGATCGAAACGCCCCTGCATCTCATCGACATTAACCACGTCGGCCTCGACAAGATCGAACCGACGGATGACGGCGGTTTGCGCGTCGGCGCAATGGTGCGCAATACGGCACTCGCAGCCGATGAGCGCGTCAGGCGTGATTACTCGGTTCTGAGCCGAGCGCTTGTCGCAGGTGCTTCCGGTCAATTGCGCAACAAGGCAACGACGGCCGGCAACCTTCTCCAACGCACACGCTGTCCATACTTTTACGATACGAACCAGCCATGCAACAAGCGGCAACCGGGTAGTGGCTGTTCCGCCATTGGCGGCTTCTCACGGCAGCATGCAGTCGTTGGGACGAGTGAGGCCTGTATTGCGACGCATCCGAGCGACATGGCAATAGCGATGCGGGCGTTGGATGCAAAGGTTGAAACAGTTAAAGGTGACGGCACCCGCAGGTCGATACCGATTGCCGATTTTCATCGGCTACCGGGTGACACGCCGCACATCGAAACAAATCTCGAGCGCGGTGAATTCATAACAGCGGTTACCTTGCCCGCGCCGATTGGTGGAAAACACGTCTATCGTAAAGTTCGCGATCGCGCGTCCTACGCCTTTGCGCTGGTATCGGTCGCGGCGGTCGTCCAGCCGGATGGAACAGGCCGCTTTGCGATTGGCGGCGTGGCGCACAAGCCATGGCGTGTCGATGAGGCTGATGCACGGCTGAAAGCAGGTGCCAGAGAGGCGGCCAGAGCGGCATTGGCCGATGCGCGACCAACCGAGCAGAACCGTTACAAGCTCGACCTTGTCGAACGTACGCTGGGCGCAGCCCTGGCTGAAGCAAAGGGCTGAACAGATGAAATTCGAGAAACCAGCCGAAATGAACCCGATCGACCGGATGAAGGTGGTTGGTCAGCCCATCCGCCGTATTGACGGTGAGCTGAAGGTCAGTGGTCAGGCGAAGTATGCCTATGAATGGCATGACCCTGCCGGACGATATGCCTACGGGTACCCTGTCGGATCCGCCATCGCCAAGGGGCATATCCTTGCCATCGATAGTGAGGCGGCTCAGCGGGCGCCGGGCGTTCTCAAAGTGGTGACGAGCCTTGATGTCGGTGATCGCGAAAAGGGAAAATTCAATACGGCCAAACTGTTCGGCGGCAGCGAAATCCAGCACTACCATCAGGCGGTCGCAGTGGTGGTGGCGGAAACATTCGAACAGGCCAGAGACGCAGCCGCGCTGTTGAAGATCGAATATGCTGAAGAAGCCGGATCTTTCTCTCTCAAAGAGGCCAAGCCATCAGCCGTGAAGCCGAAAGATGCGGGTGGTTCCGAACCGGATACATCCGTTGGTGATTTCGCCGGTGCCTTCCGTTCGGCGGAGGTGACGCTTGACGAAGAGTATTCGACGCCCGACCAGTCCCACTCGATGATGGAGCCGCACGCTTCGCTTGCTGCCTGGGACGGCGACGAGTTGACGCTCTGGACCTCCAGCCAGATGATCGACTGGTGGCGCGGTGATCTGGCTACAACACTTGGCATAGACAAGGAAAAGATCACGCTCATGTCGCCTTTCATCGGCGGCGGTTTCGGTGGCAAACTTTTCTTGCGCGCTGATGCAGTTCTTGCAGCCTTCGCGGCCAGGGCAATCGGACGTCCGGTCAAGGTGGCGTTGCCGCGTCCCTTGATGGCCAACAATACCACGCATCGTCCGGCCACCATACAGCGCATCCGCATCGGGGCGTCCAAAGACGGCAAGATTTCCGCCATCGGCCATGAAAGCTGGTCAGGCGACCTCGCTGGTGGTCAGCCGGAAGCAGCAGTGATGCAGACACGTCTGCTTTACGCTGGCGAAAACAGAATGACGGCCATGCGGCTTGCCACCCTGAACCTGGCGGAAGGCAATGCCATGCGTGCGCCTGGTGAAGCGCCGGGATTGATGGCCCTTGAGATCGCAATGGATGAAATGGCCGAAAAGCTCGGCATGGATCCCGTTGCTTTCCGAAAGCTGAACGACACCCAGGTGGACCCGGAAAATCCGGAGCGTCCGTTCACGCAGCGCAATCTCAATGGATGTCTCGATCTCGGCGCTGAGCGCTTCGGTTGGCAAAATCGCGGCAAGCCTGGGTCTCGCACGGAGGGCAACGTGCTGATCGGCATGGGTGTTGCTGCCGCCTTCAGGAACAACCTGCTGCTTCCATCTGCTGCACGTGTTCGGCTCGATCAGAGTGGTATCCTGACGGTCGAGACAGACATGACGGACATCGGCACGGGCAGCTATACGATCATAGCGCAAACCGCAGCGGAAATGCTCGGGCTTCCGATCAACCGCGTGGCTGTGCATCTGGGCGACAGCCGTTTCCCGGTATCTGCTGGTTCAGGTGGGCAGTTCGGTGCGAACTGTTCGACCTCCGGCGTTTATGCCGCTTGCGTGAAGTTGCGCGAAGCAATCGCTGCCAAGCTCGGCTTCAATTCGGCAGATGCCGTGTTCGAGGATGGCCAGGTGCGACTCGGAAACCGCGCTGTGCCTTTGGCTGATGCGGTTGGTCCCGAGGGTCTGACCGGCGAGGACGGGGTTGAATGGGGCGATCTCTCGGAGACCCATCAGCAATCGACCTTCGGTGCGCACTTTGTCGAAGTCGGCGTCGACAGGTTTACCGGTGAAACCCGCATTCGCCGCATGCTGGCCGTCTGTGCGGCTGGCCGCATTCTCAATCCGGTCACTGCCCGGAGCCAGGTTATTGGTGCCATGACGATGGGTGTGGGTGGCGCGCTGACGGAAGAGCTTGCTGTCGACGAGCGTCGCGGCTTCTTCGTCAACCACGATCTGGCAGGCTACGAGGTGCCGGTTCACGCCGATATTCCGCATCAGGAAGTCATCTTCATGGAGGAGGCCGATCCCTATTCGTCACCCATGAAGGCGAAGGGTGTGGGCGAGCTCGGTCTTTGCGGCGTGTCTGCAGCGATTGCAAACGCCATCTATAATGCGACAGGCGTACGGTTGCGCCATTATCCGCTGACGCTCGACAAGATGTTGCACCAACTGCCTGAGGTGGCATGACCTAGAGACAATGGCCCGGCCTATCTTCGGACCGGGCCATTGTCAGTGCTGAACTTTCACGATCTCCGGTGTCCACCCGACACGACCGTCAGCGTTTTTGCTCGAACAGCGCTTCAAATTTTTTGAGTTGTGGTTCCCGCAATTCACGCGCCTCATCGCGTGGCACGAACACTTTGAACATGGCGCGCCCTTGGTCGTTCATGAACCAGACGGAACACGAACGACGCCCATGGAAAGGTCGATCCACCAAAGCGATGCCGAAGCAGTTGGCCTTGCGGATATGTCCACCTATCGGGCTATCGCCGTGAATGTTGAACCAGCCATGGCTTTCGCTACCTTGTGGCAAGGGACCGTCAACTTCCAGAACGATATCGGACGTGTGGACAATGAAAAGAACATCGCCCCAAGAGGCAAGGTCTGACCAGACAGCGCCGAAATCTGCTGCCGGTAGCCGGATCACCGAACCAGCGGGAAGGACTGCGAGGACATCTGCAGGGCTGACGCCTGCCTGATCGGCCAGCGCTTCAATAACACCATCCGGTTTCTCGGCAAGCGCGGCACGTGCCCGCGCTAACCTTTCCTCATCAACAAGAGTATTGGCGCTCATGCAGCCTCCGCGCTTTTGCCGCTGCGGTCCTCATGAATAATAACCTCAAAGCCCTCGAAGTGCGGACCGGACAGATATTCCACCTTGCCTCGGTTCTGACCCGCACGCGCATGGGCCGCCCTGAATTGCTCGGATTTGGTCCAGGCAGTGAAATGCTCCGCAGTTTCCCAAACCGTATGGGACACATAGAGCGTGTGATCTTCTTGGCTGGCGCCCTTCAGCATATGAAATTCCATATAGCCGGGCATGGTTGAGAGATGCCGTTCACGCGTGCGCCAGATCTCTTCGAAGGCTTCTTCAAAGCCGGTCACGACACAGAAACGGTTCATGGCGATATACATTCTCGGTCCCTTTTAAGTGGTGTATTGCAGTCAAGATATATGTTGCCACGACGCCTGGGAAGTCCTAATAGTGGATTTTAACAGTCATGTTTAAGCGTGACTCTAAGTAGCAATCCGCACCCGGAGGATGATCGTGCTTCACCCGCGCATCAGCAGATTATTGTTGGCTCTCTTTGCAGTCCTGGCCAGCTTGAATATGACCGCTGCAGGCGCGCAAGAGAAAAAATCATTTCCGCAGGCAAAGCGGATCGTTTCCGTTGGAGGCACGGTCACGGAAATCCTTTATGCGCTGAATGCGCAGGAGCGGATCATCGCCGTTGATGCCACCAGCATCCATCCGCCGCAAGCGAGAGAAAAGGCGGATGTGGGCTATATGCGGGCCCTGTCTCCGGAAGGAATTATCGGGCAGAACCCGGACCTTATCCTGTTGCAGGAGGGTTCAGGCCCGCCGGATGCCATTTCCGTTCTCCGCGCAAGCGGCCTTCCAGTCGTTACAATCGCGTCAAAGCCGAACGCGCAGTCGGTTTCGCAGAAGATCCGAGATGTTGGAGCCGCGGTCGGCTTAGACACTCAGGCATCCGCCATCGCTGACAGGGTAGGCTCGCAGTTAGATGCTGCGATTGCCGAAAACGCCAATCGCACCGCTGCAAAAAAGCGTGTCCTGTTCGTACTGTCGCTCGCGAACGGACGTGTGATGGTGGGCGGTAAAGATACGGAGCCCGCCGAACTCATCCGCATGGCAGGCGGCATCAATGCCGCCGAGCAGGTTTCGGGCTACAAGCCGATGACAGATGAGGCGATCATTGCCGCCAAGCCTGACTTCGTGTTGGTCATGGAGACCGGAAATCATCGTTTCACCCCCGAACAAGTATTTGAATTGCCTGCCTTCAAGTCGACGCCCGCCGGAGAGGCACGTGCTCTTCTTGGCATGGACGGGTTATTGTTGACGGGGTTTGGTCCACGCACACCCGATGCGGTTCGCCTGCTGGCCGCGAAACTGTATGGTGGGAGCCAGTAAAGTGGTTGAAGCGGCGCTGCGGCTTCTGAAGCTTCAGGAGACAGGCGATCGGTCTCGCCTTGGCTTCTTTACGCTGGTCGGCCTGACGATCCTGCTGCTTGCAGCCATAGCACTTTCGCTCGCAGTCGGCGCCACGGGTGTCAATCTCTGGCATGTCTGGCAATATGTGAACGGGCAGGGCTCTTCTCTTGCATTGCAGGAGCGCGTCGTGCTGGAAGCCGTCCGTCTGCCGCGAACCGCCCTTGCGATGCTGGTTGGCGCAGGTCTTGCCGTATCCGGCGCCATGATGCAGGGCTTGTTCCGCAATCCGCTTGCGGATCCCGGCGTCGTCGGGGTTACGTCGGGTGCAGCTCTCTTTGCGGTGATGGGTATCGTACTCGGAGGAGGGCCGCTGCTTGCGATATCAAGCGCTCTCGGCAGCCATTTTCTACCGTTCATGGCATTCCTCGGCGGGTTGCTGAACACCTGGCTGCTCTATCGGATCGCCACCAGCGGCGGCCAGACCCAGACGGCGACGCTCATTCTTTCCGGGATAGCTGTCGGCGCCATTAGCGCCGCGCTCATGGGGGTGCTGATTTTCGTCGCAGACGATCGACAACTGCGCGACATCACCTTCTGGTCCCTCGGCTCGCTCAGTGGAGCGTCATGGGCGCGCGTTCTTTCTGTCCTGCCCTTTGTCTTCATGGTCGTCGCCATCACGCCGTCAGTTGCGCGCGGGCTCGATGCGCTGGTTCTGGGGGATGCAGCCGCGTTTCACATGGGGATCCGTGTGCAAAGGCTGAAGCGACTTATCGTTCTAGCCGTTGCCGCTGCCTGTGGTGCGACGGTTGCGGTGGCCGGTTCCATCGGCTTCGTGGGGATCATTGTCCCGCATCTTCTGCGAATGATCATCGGGCCGTCGCACCGCTTTCTTCTGCCAGCATCCGCGCTTGGTGGCGCTGTCCTTCTTCTGGTTGCCGATAGCGTTGCCCGTACTGTCGTCGCACCCGCGGAATTACCGCTTGGCATCATCACGGCTCTGTTCGGAGCTCCTGTCTTCCTTATGCTGTTGCTGGCGCGACGCGGCTCGGGGTCTGTCCTATGATCACGGTTCAAGCTTTGTCTGTCGAGCGCGCTTCGCGCTGTCTTCTGCACGACATCACACTGGATCTTCCGCGCGGAAGCTTCACCGCTGTCATTGGTCCCAACGGAGCAGGCAAATCCACTCTCCTGAAGGCGATTACGGGCGAAATACCCGTCTCCAGAGGCGCGATCCGATACGGGACCGAAGACCTTGCAGCGCTGGATGCCCGGGCTCTGGCGCAGCGAAGGGCCGTGTTGCCGCAATCCCTCGATATTTCATTTCCATTCACGGTGCTGGAAATCGTCCGGATGGGCGCAGTCGCCTGTGGAGCCATGGAGCCTGATCGCGAAGCGGAAAAGGCCTTGATGAAGGTTGGTCTCGCAGGTTTCCAGCATCGTCTCTACCCGACACTTTCCGGTGGCGAACAGCAGCGCGTGCAGTTTGCGCGCACTCTGGCCCAACTTCCCTCAACCATCTGGCAGGGTGAGCCCAGAGCACTGTTTCTGGATGAACCGACCTCCAGCCTTGATCTGCGCCATCAGATCAGCGTGCTGGAAATCGCCCGCCGTTTTGCCCATGACGGTGGCATCGTAATGGCCATCCTGCACGATCTCAATCTCGTGGCTGAGTTCGCCGATCAAGTCGCTGTCCTGGATAGGGGAAGGCTTGTTTCGCTTGGCGATCGTTCGGCCACATTGACGGATGAGGTTATTGCGCCGGTCTATGGGATGTCGGGGGTTGTTGGGCGACTGCCAAGTGCCGACGTGCCATTTATTCTGCCACAGGCGCGATATCGCTGAACCGGTGAACAACCGTCTTTTCGGGCATTCGGAGACATTACGAAAGAGCAGGGCGCGGCTCCCTTTCGAGCCGCGCCCCACTTGCTGTTTAGAAGCGCTGCGTCAGCGATATCTTGAAGCTGCGACCGGGTTCTGAATAGAATTCGCGGGCCTGCGTGTTGGCATTGCTGCGCACCGATGCGTAGTCGTAATAGGTCTTGTCGAACACATTGTAGACACCGGCATTGATGCGCAGTCCCTTTGTCTGTTCCGGCTCCCACCAGGCTGTCAGATCTACAAGGCCATAGCCATTCGTCGGGAAGTAGGTTCCGCCCTTACCATCGTCATCGCGGGATGCGCCAACGCCAATCAGGTCGACACCGACGCCCCATGTGGTGGTGTCGTAACCCAAGCTTGCCACCGCCTTCATAGGGGCCACGGAGCGGATGAACGTGTTGTTGTCCAGATCCTTGCTTCCCAAAGCAGCCAGGCTTGCACCAATGCGGAAGCCATTGTCGAATTTCTTCTGGCCGGACATTTCGAGGCCGTAGATTTCCGCGTCCGAGATGTTGCGGTACTGGGTAATTCCGCCTTGGCGGTAGTCGGAAAGGGAATAGCCAAGCGCAGAAGCCTCAGCAGCCGTGAGACTCCGGCTATCGATGAAGTTCTGATAGCGGTTGTAGAAGAGGCTCAGCCGCCCGCCGAGCCGGTCATCGCCCAGGTTCGCCCCGAGTTCGAAGCCCTGGCTGGTTTCGGATTCCAGTGAGGCATTACCAAGACGAAGATAGGTGCCTGATGCGCCGAAGCGGCTGTAAAGCTCACCGGCGGTCGGCGCCCGGAACCCCATGGCCCATTGCGCATAGAGTTCTGTGGCAGGCGCCAGATCGTAGGAGAGCCTGAGTTTCGGGGAGATGGCCGTGTCATCGAAGGAGCCGGGGAGGGACGGCTTGGACGCATTGCGAGCAAAGGCTGCCGTCATCTGCGGTTCGTAGCTCACCCAATCGAAGCGTACACCCGGTGTCAGGCGGAAACCGGATTGCCCCAGCACGATTTCATCGTCGATGTAAAAGCCGATACGATGACCGTCCACCTTGGGAGTATCAGCCTGGTTGGTGTGCAGGTTGTTGCAGGCGGTGGCAGCGCCCGTATAGACGCCACTGGCTGGCTTTGCCGGGCATGCGTCATAACCTGCCGAATATTGTTCGCTTGTCAGGCGAGCCAGATCGAAGCCGAATGTGAAGCGGTGCTCAAAGCCGCCCAGATCGAGGCTCTTTTGAGCGGCCCCGATCAGGCCAAACTCTTTCTGATCCGTCGTATTCTCGCGCCCAATGGCACCAATGATGCTGGTGGAGCGATAGCCCCTATACCCATCCATGATGCCTAGCTTCTGATAGTAGAGCGATGCCCAAGCTGTGTCTACGAAGCTGTCATCGCTTTCGCTCTCGAACTTGTAGTCGATTGAAGCGCGGTCGCGATCATTGTCTTTCTGCGCATCATAGTTGCCGGGGCGGTAATTACCGTTCACCGCCTGCAAAGTGCGCATGTCGGTGTCGCGGTCCTTACGGTAGCGCTCCAGGGTCAATCCAATCGTATGCCCATCGGACATTTCCTGACGCAGTTTGAAGAGGAGGTTGTTTTCACTGAAATCAGACGGATTGGCCTGCGTCCGCGTGGCACCATAATCGTCTACGTTGCCGGTTGTTTTCGTTTCATGTCCCTTGCGGTAGCTTCCCTGAAACAGGGCAGAGGTGCCGCCCATGCGGCCTGCGATGGCCGCTGCACCCTGCCAACTCTTGTCCGAACTGTCGTAGGTTGTCTTGGCAAGCCCACCCCAATTGCGACCTTCACCAATCAGATCTTCCGGTTCAAGCGTGCGATAGGCGAGAACGCCACCAAGCGCACCACCTCCGGCACGGCTGGAATCCGCTCCCTTCATGACATCGACCGCAGACAGAGCGCTGAAATTCACGGTATCGCTGCCGCCACTTGCGCCGCCACCGGTCAGGCCACGCGTGACATCGCTCAGGTAAGGCAGTGGAATGCCGTCGATTGTGGTCAGTACCCGGCTTCCTTCCAGGCCACGAATGTTTACAGCGCCCGTCGTACGATTGAAATTGACACCGGGTTCCGCGACCCGCCCCAGATCGGAAAGGCTGGTGATCTGCCTGGCGTCGAGCGCATCACGCTTCACCTCGCTGGTCAGCGGCGTATCGGTGGCGCTGCCTTTCGGAACTACCCGCCGATCGCCCTTCACACTGACGCGGTCCAGCACCGTTTCCGCGGCAGGAATGTCCTGGGCGAACGCAGCCGTCATGAGGCTCACGGTGATAACGCTGGTGCACGCGAGCAGGTGGTGGGCGGAGCGGGTAAGCATCATAAACCTCTTCACAGCAATAGGGAGCGCGCACGCAAAAGCGGCCGCGCGAATGGCACGTCGATGTCGAGAAATTCGGGCAGCTATCCGCCGCCTTATTCTCGTCGAATAAAAAACATGAATATGATTGTCAAGTTATTTGTCTCTCGGAGAAAGTTCATCACCGAAGCATGACGATTGCTGCAAACGGTTTCCGGGTGACGGCGTCGATCTCGCGTGAGCGACGCTCCCGACTGGCCCAGGGTTGGGTGCATCAGTAGAAATCTGTATGACATATCGAAATAACCTATTTGACAAGTTGCGCGATATTCCGCTAAATCTTGCATGACAACGATGGAGAAGCTCTCCACTCACTGCAGGTAGCTTATGATTATCACCGAAGTCTCCGCGCAGGTGTTCCGCACCACGACGCGCCGCCACTCAGATAGCGCCGGTCATGCGCATCCCGGTCCGCCGCATCAAGTCGAGCAGGCGATTTTGACCATACGAACTGAAGACGGGCAGGAGGGTCATTCCTTCACTGCGCCGGAAATCGTTCGTCCGCATGTCATCGACAAGTTCGTCAAGAAGGTTCTAATCGGACAGGATTACAGGGATCGAGAAAAGCTGTGGCAGGAACTGGCCCACTGGCAACGTGGTTCTGCCGCGCAGCTCACGGATCGGACGCTGGCTGTCGTCGATTGTGCACTTTGGGATCTCGCAGGCCGCGCGCTGAACACACCTGTATACAAGTTGATCGGCGCCTATCGTGACAAGGTCCTCGCCTACGGATCGATCATGTGCGGCGATGAACTGGAAGGTGGTCTTGCGACGCCGGAAGACTACGGACGTTTCGCGGAAACCCTCGTCAAGCGCGGTTACAAAGGCATCAAGCTGCATACATGGATGCCTCCGGTCAGCTGGGCTCCGGATGTCAAGATGGACCTCAAGGCCTGCGCCGCTGTGCGTGAAGCTGTCGGTCCGGATATCCGGTTGATGATCGATGCCTTCCACTGGTATTCGCGAACAGACGCCCTCGAACTTGGTCGCGGCCTGGAAAAGCTTGGTTTCGACTGGATCGAGGAGCCTATGGATGAGCAGTCGCTCTCCTCCTACAAATGGCTTGCGGACAATCTGGATATTCCCGTTGTCGGGCCCGAGAGTGCGGCCGGAAAGCATTGGCATCGTGCCGAATGGGTGAAAGCTGGCGCCTGCGATATCCTGCGGACCGGCGTCAACGATGTCGGCGGAATTACACCTGCATTGAAAACGATGCGTATGGCAGAGTGCTTCGGTATGGAATGCGAGGTGCATGGAAATACCGCCATGAACCTGCATGTCGTTGCGGCATCCAAGAACTGCCGCTGGTACGAGCGCGGTCTGCTGCATCCCTTCCTCGAATATGATGACGGGCACGATTACCTGAAATCACTCTCTGACCCGATGGACAGCGACGGCTTCGTTCACGTTCCCGATCGTCCGGGGCTGGGTGAGGACATCGATTTCGATTTTATCGCCAACAATCGCGTTCGCTGAGGTTGGCCATGAAAACAATCCTGGCCTTTGGTGATAGCCTGACCTGGGGTGCAGATCCCGTCAGTGGTTTGCGCCATCCCTCGGAATTCCGCTGGCCGAACGTGCTGCAATCCAAGCTCGGCGCCGGAGTTGAGGTCGTCACCGAAGGACTTGGCGGACGCACTACCTGCTACGATGACCACGCGGGTCCAGCCTGCCGCAATGGCGCCAAGGCGCTTCAAGTGGCACTTGCCAGCCATATGCCGCTGGATCTGGTGATCATCATGCTGGGTACCAACGACATCAAGCCAGCTCATGGAGGGCGGGCAGAAGCGGCCTATTCGGGACTGCGCAGGCTGGTGGAGATCGTCGAGACGTTTCCTTACAAGCCGCGCACGGCAAAGCCGAAGGTGCTGATCGTTTCACCGCCGCCCTGTGTTGCGGGGCCGGGTGGGGTCCCCGCCGGTGGCAGAAGCATCGCAGAGTCCGAGCGCCTGATGCCCGTGCTCCAGCAGGTGGCACGGGAAACCGGGGCGAGCTTCTTTGATGCGGGTTCAGTGATTTCAGCATCCGCTGCAGACGGGGTTCATCTGGATGGCCCGTCTACCGCATGTCTGGGAGCGGCGCTGGCGGATGTCGTCCAGCCACTTTTGTAACTGCTGTCTTTCCCGTGGAGGAACGGGTGGACGGATCGTTTTGACATGGCCCGCAGCGCATGCGGACAATTGGGAGGTAACATGAAACATTTCCTGGCAACTGCGGCGCTTGGTGCGCTTCTGCTCGGTGCGGCTCCGATTGCGGTTCTGGCGGAAACGCCCAAGGACCAATTGGTGGTCGCCACCACCATGAGCAATATTCTGACGCTTGATCCGGCGGCGATCACAGGCCGCGAAACGGTTCAGGTCCTGAACAACGTCTATGACACGCTCGTCATACTGTCGCCCGATGACCGTAGCGTAAAGCCACGGCTTGCAGAGCGCTGGGAGATTGCCGCAGATGGGCGCTCCATCCGGTTTCATCTGCGCAAGGACGCCAAGTTTGCATCCGGCAATCCGGTTACTGCTGCCGATGTTGCCTGGAGCCTCAAGCGTCTTCTCCAACGTAATCTTGCGCAGTCCTCGTTCCTGAAAACGCGCGGTTTCAAGCTGGATCAGGCAGACAAGCTTTTCGTCGTCGAGAACGATCAGACCTTCGTCTTGAACCTGCCGCAGGCGGACGACCCTGAACTGCTGCTGATGATTCTGGCTCAGAACGGCCCTGGCTCCATCATCGACAGCAAGACGGCGTTGAAAAACGAGAAGGACGGGGATCTGGGCGGCGCATGGTTGACGCTGAACTCCGCGGGCTCTGGCCCCTTTACCCTGACGCAGTGGAAGTCGAACGAGTACATTATTCTCACTCGCAACGACGCCTATTGGGGCCAGAAGGCTGCAATGCGCCGCGTTCTCATGCGCCATCTGCCAGAATCGCAGTCCCAGCGTCTGATGCTGGAAAAGGGTGATATCGACGTCGCCTATTCGCTTCAGGCGCCGGATCTTGCGGCACTGGACAAGGACAAGAACATCGTCATCCAGTCCACGCCCGGCTCCGGCTTCTACTACCTTGCCGTATCGATGAAAGATGAGCGGTTCGCCAACCGCAAAGTCCGGGAAGCGCTGCGCTATGTCATCGACTACAAGGGCATCAATGATGCGATCATGCCCTATTACGGTACGCTACATCAGCGCTCCTTGAGCACGGGTGTCATGGGTTCGCTGCCGGATCAGGGTTACACGCTGGACATTCCGAAGGCGAAAGCGCTTCTGGCTGAAGCTGGCTACCCCAACGGCTTCCAGACAACCCTGCGTGTGCTGTCTGAGGACCCGTTCCTGAAGGCCGCAACGGCTATCCAAAACACGCTGGGTCAGGCAGGAATCAAGGCTGATATCATCAGCGGATCCGGTGACCAGATCTACGGCGCCATGCGCGACCGCAAGTTTGAACTGCTGGTCGGTCGTGGCGGTGGTGGCCAACAGCCGCACCCGGACAACAACCTCCGATCCATGGCCTACAACCCCAATAATTCCGACGAAGCCAAGCTGACGAACTATCAAAGCTGGCGCACAAGCTTCTTCGATGAAAAGCTGAACAAGATGATCGAGGGGGCGCTTGTCGAACGGGACAAGGCAAAGCAGGCCAAGCTTTATGAAGAGCTTCAGGTCTATATGGACGAGCTCGTGATGCCGATCCAGCCATTCTCCGAAGTCATCGATACGTCCGCCTATCGCGCTGACGTGAAGGGAATGATTGTCAGCCCCTGGCTCTCGCGCTTCGAGGGTGTCACCAAAGCGAGATAACCCGCCTGTAACCTCCTCCCGGGCGGACATCGAGGGAGCACGTGGTGACACGTGCTCCCTTTCGCGTTCAATATGACCTTCTCTTGCTATAGTCTGTGGCGACCGGAATGGAGACCAGAACCGCATGCCGCATATCCCGATGATCGATTACGCCACTGCACCGGACCACATTCGGGAAGCGCATGATGAGGAAATCAGGCTTCGCGGGCGCATGACCAACATGAAGCGAACGCTTCTCCATTCACCACAGGCACACCGGATTTATGCAGAATGGTTCACCTTGCGGGAGGAGCTTCTGCCAGCGGTGGATGATCGCGCGATACAGGTGCTCTGCAAGGTCATTTCCGAAGAAGTCGGCTCAAAAATAGCCGTCACTTTCTTCCGGCGCGCGCTCATCCAGTCGGGTGCCGATCCCGATGAGCTGGAAATGCGCGAAGAGGATCGCTTACTCAATGACTTCGGGCGGGCCATCGTGCGCAACTCGAAAGACATCCCGCCGGATATCTGGGCCGCTCTCAAGATCCGATACCACAACAAGACGCTAGTCGACCTTGTTGCGCTGGCTGGCATCATGCTGGCGACGGCTGTCTTCAATAATGTCGTGGAAGTTCCGTTCGATGCCGAACTGGAACCCTTTGCAGCGCCGGATTGAAACGAAATCAGAAGGGCAGGGGCTTAGGCCCGCCCCTCATAGGCAAGGGAGGCCCCAACCAGTTCGCGAGCATAGGGATGGGTTGCGCGATTTTCCGCAATCGCGTCCCGCGGCAGGATTTCCGTCACCTCACCCTTCAGCATGACTGCAAAGCGGTCACACATATGGTCGACGACGGCCAGATCATGCGTGACCATGATGTAGGTAAAGCCGCGTTCCTTCTGCAGACGCTGCAGCAGATTGAGGATTTCTGCCTGCACGGAAACATCCAGCGCCGAGGTCGGCTCATCCAGCAGCAGCAGGGAGGGTTCAAGGATCAGGGCACGCGCAATGGCAACACGTTGCCGCTGGCCGCCCGAGAGTTGATGGGGGAAACGGTCGAGGAACGCGATCGGCAAACCGACATCCGTGATCGCCTTGCGCATGCGCTCTTCACGGTCACCAAGCTTGTGAATGACGAGCGGTTCGTGCAGCACGGTGCGGACCGATTGGCGCGGATGGAGCGACCCGTAGGGATCCTGAAACACCATCTGCAACATGCGGCATCGCTGGATAAGCGGGATATCTCTGACCGATCGATCGTCGATCAGAATCTCACCTTTCCAGAAATCGGTGAGCATGCTGATGCAGCGGAGAACGGTGGATTTTCCAGACCCGGATTCGCCCACAAGGCCGAAGCATTCGCCCGGGTTTACGCCGAACGAGACATCCGGCAGAACCTTGACGGCAGCAGGACCATCGCCGAACGAGATCGAAAGATTTTTGACGTCGACAGTAACGGACATCAGGCCTTTTCCTCCAGCCATTCCGGTTTGCGATCAAGCACGGCCAGGGGCTTGCGCGGGCCGCCTATGCGCGGCTGAGCCGCAAGAAGGCCTTGAGTGTAGGGATGTTGCGCGTGCTCAAGTTCACTTGCCTTCAGGCTTTCCACGACACGTCCCGCATACATGATGAGGACGCGATCACAGAAGTTGCGTACGAGATTGAGATCGTGGCTGATCATGATCAGGCCGATGCCTCGGTCGCGCACCAGCCCGTCCAGAATATCGAGAACCTGAAGCCGGACGGTCACATCCAACGCCGATGTCGGCTCATCGGCAATGACCAGATCAGGATCCGCCAACAACATCATGGCAATCATGACGCGTTGCCCCATGCCTCCCGAAATCTCGTGCGGGTATTGTTGGAAGACGCGTTCGGCATCCCGGATCTTGACTGCCTCCAGCATCGCGATTGCCTTGTCCCGTGCCTCGCTGCGAGTACATCGAAAATGTCTGAGATAGGTTTCAGCCACCTGATCGCCGACGCGACGGATAGGATTGAGCGAGAACTTCGGATCCTGCAGGATCATCGACATGCGCCGCCCGCGAACCTTGAGCATTTGCTTTTCGGAAAGCTGCAAAAGATCGAGTTCCTCGAAGCGCAAGCGGTCGGCAGTGATCCTTGAGCCGGGCAGAAGCCGGAGCAGCGCCCGGCCGACCGTCGATTTGCCCGAGCCGGATTCGCCGACAATGCCAAGCCGCTCTCGTCCGAGCGTGAAGGAAACACCACGTACCGCTTCGGTTTCCGCGCCTGCATAGCGGATCCGCAGATTTTCCACGTCCAATACGGTGTTCATGGATCTATCTCCGGTTCATCTGCTTGGGATCCAGCGCATCGCGCAGCCCATCGCCCAGAAGGTTGAAGGCAAGGCTGACACACAAGATGGCGAGGCCCGGGAAGGTGACGAGCCACCAGTTATCCAGCATGTAGCGACGGCCTGTTGCGATCATGGCGCCCCATTCCGGCATCGGTGGCTGGGCGCCAAGCCCCAGAAAGCCCAGGCCTGCAGCCGTCAGAATGACAGTCGCCATGTTCAGCGTCAGTCGAATAAGCACCGATGGCAGACACATGGGCATGATGGATTTCACGATGATCCTCATAGGCGAGGCACCCTGAAGCCGCGCAGCCGCAATGTAGTCTGCCTTTCGGAAGGTCATCGCTTCAGCGCGGGCAAGACGCGCAATCGGCGGCCATGAGGTCAAGGCAATTGCGATAATGGCATTATTCAGACTTGGGCCAAGCGCTGCGACGAAAGCGAGCGACAGGATAAGGCTCGGGAAAGACAAGAAGATGTCGGTGATCCGCATCATCACGGTGTCGAACTTTCCGCCGAGATAGCCGGAAGCTGCGCCGATAAGCAGGCCGATGGGGCCGACGATGATCGAAACAAGGAAGATGATGGTGAGCGTTATCCGTGCGCCAAAGATGAGGCGGCTGAAGATATCGCGTCCCAGTTCGTCCGTGCCGAACAGATGGCCGTTGCCGGGTGCCTTGAGCGTATTCGCCAGGTTCTGGACATAAGGGTCATGCGTGGCAATGATCGGTGCAAACACCGCGGCTAGGATGAGCACAGATATGACAAACAGACCAAAGGCCGAGGTGGGACTGCGCACCAGGAAGCGCAATATGTTTCTGAGCGCATTCAGCCATTCAGGCATACGAAGCGATTGTGTGGAGGCACTCATCAGCGGGTTCTCGGATCAAAGACGCGGTATAGGATATCGGCGAGCAGATTGAGGCCGATGAAGATGACACCGACAATCAGAACGCAGGTCATTACAGCGTTCATGTCGCCAATGATCAGGTTGCTGGTCAGGTATTGGCCGAAGCCCGGCCAGGCGAAGACAGTTTCGATCAGCACAGCGCCTTCCAGTAGCGAACCATAGGCCAGGGCAATGATTGTGACCAATTGAACCCGAATATTCCCGAAGGCATGCAGCCAGATCGTTTGCGCTTGCGAAAGGCCTTTGACGCGCGCAGTCGTGACGTATTCCTGTCCAAGCTGATCCAGCATGAAACTTCGAGTCATGCGGGTGATGTAGGCTGCCGACGAATAACCAAGCAGCGACGCTGGCAGGATGAGATGGTTCAAGGCGGACCAGAAGACATCCATTTCACCGGCAAGCAGACTGTCAATCAGCAGGAAGCCCGTGCGATCCTCGACAAGACCGATGTAGAACTGGTCCATACGACCGCTACCACCGACGAGGCCCAGGTGAGCGTAGAAGATGATCAGCGCAATCATGCCGGTCCAGAAGATGGGCATTGAATGCCCCATCAGGCTCACGACGCGGATTGCATGGTCCGGCCAGCGATCTTTTTTGACTGCCGCGAGAACTCCCATCGGTACACCCAGCGCCGCGCCGATGATGATGGCGAAGGTCGCAAGCTCGATGGTGGCGGGCATCACATGAATGATGTCCTGAATGACCGGCTGACCTGTTCGGATGGAGGTGCCGAAATTGCCGGAAAAGATATCTCTCAGATAATAGATGAACTGCTCCCAAAGCGGCCGGTCAAAACCGAGCGACCGATAGACCTGCTCGTAGGTCTCCCGGGTGGCATCTTCACCGACAATGGCGCGGACTGGATCAGCCGGCATGAGCCGGCCGATGAAAAAGGTCAGCATCAACAGGCCAAGCAGGGTGACTGCAATGCTGCCGATCTGACCCGCAGCGCCGGTAAGGCGCGGGCGATTGAATGACATTCTTCCTCCAGACGGCCTCCGTCCTCTGTCGGGGCCATATCCTGTCAGACAGGTTTGATTGAACCTGTCACAGGAGGGGCATCATGTCAAGCGAGCCTTAGAGGTCCCGCAAATGTCAGACAGACAGAAAATCGTCGCGCCGCGGGGTGAAGCAATCGATGAGTTCACCTTGCTCAAGACACTGGCATCCGTGTTCAACATTGCCGGGGATGACAAGACTGTCACCCGGATTGAGGAGAATGGCTTCACCGTCACGGAAGAAGCGGAATTTTCCGCTCGCGACATAGGTGGACTGGACATGTGGATGACTGTGCAACTTGCCTTCAGCGCCCTGGTCAAAACGGAACGAGACCACCATCAGTTCAGCGTTTTCGGACAGCACGCGACGCGTGACGCCGGGATCGGGATAGGCAGCTGGAAATACGGGCAGGGACATGGATACCTCAATCAAGTTATGGTCAACTTACCATACATGCCCGTTATCCTGTGTGACAAGCTCTATTGCCGAACCTCGGCGTGCGCACTTGTCTGCGAACGCAGCAGAGCCCGGTATCGTTCAAGACTGCCCTTGAGGTGAGCGCGCATATGAGCCCGCGCTGCTTCAGGGTCGCCCTCGATGATTGCATCGACGATCATTGCATGCTCCTGCTGGAGATGCTGATTGTAATCCTTTGGCCTTGCTCCAGGAGGAGAACCCTGCAAATCGCCACGGGGTATGATTCCCGTACGGATCAATTGAAGGAATTCCGGGAAACGCCTGTTCTGGGTTGCCTGTGCAATCGCCATATGGAAGTTGAAATCGGCATCACGGGTCGGGGCGCCGGAACCCAGGCACTCACCGACAATGCGATGCACCTCCACAATGTCTTCAATCTGCGTAGCGGAGCGTCTGGACGCAGCAAGCGCCGCGGCCTCGACCTCGAAGACTGTGCGCAATTCCAGAAGTTCGATCACCGATGAAATCCGCTCAGTGGTCAGATCGTGGAAGGGTTGTTCAACAACAGGAGCAGCGGCAAGGGCGAAAACTCCGGCACCTTTGCGTGCCTCCACCAAACCATCGGCGCGCAAGATCGCGATAGCTTCGCGTACGACGGTTCGGCTGACAGAATACTCCCGCGTGAGCGTGCTCTCACTTGGGAGACGGTCCCCTGCGCGAAACACGCCGTTCACGAGATCGCGGCGCAGCGCTGAACTGATCCGGAACGCCAGAGATTTGTTCTGCGCTTCCGCAGGCATTGCTTCCAGATCCATCGGCTTCCCCTTCCGGCGCGTACTTGTCAGGCATGTTTACGCGAGGAGGGCACGGCTGCCAAGATGCAGGGCCGGATAAGATGTACGGAGGCGAGGCTTCAGATCGCCGCAAGCTCGCGAAGATGCTCAGCGGTCGTCGTCGGAAAGCCGAAGAATTCGAGATAGGCAGGGATCTGCTCAAACAGCATATCGACCCCGACCTGGAAATCGCAGCCGCGTGCTCGAACGGCGGCCAAGAACGGCGTGATCTCCTGTTTCAGTACAACTTCCCCGACGAAGGCGTCAGGAGAAATTCGCTCGACCTCAAAGGGCAGGGGATCACCATCCTTCATTCCAAGCGGCGTCGCATTCACGACGATATCAAAGCCTGTTGGGTCGTTTGAACCGGTCAAGACTTTCAGTTCTGGATAATGGTGGCGGAGGCGCTCAGCAAGTTCGCGCATCATGGCGGCATGAGTATCGAATATGCAAATCTCTGCCACGCCAGCATGGGCAAGTGAGGCGGCAATAGCGCTGCCGACGCCGCCCGCCCCGGTGATGATGGCGCGTTTTCCTAGGATTTGCCGACCATGGCGCAGAACGCCGCGCACGAAGCCCTCGCCGTCGAACATATCGCCAATCAGGCGCCCGTCTTCGGCAATCCTGACGGCATTGCAGGCACCGGCCACTTCGACGTTCTTGGACACCTCATCAAGGAGCCCAACCGTCGTGATCTTGTGCGGCATGGTGATGAGCGCGCCGTGGATGTTGGAAAGCCGGAAGACGAGTTTGAGGAACTCAGGATAGTCTTCCGGTCGACATCCCATCGGCACAACAGCAGCGTCGATGCCGCTTGCCTGAAAATAGGGGTTGTAGATCAGCGGCGCCTTGAAGGTATGGGTCGGATAGCCGAGATGCGCGATGAGTTTCGTATTGCCGTTGATCATCGGCGTTCACCTTGAATTCTTGATGTTCAGGTCCTGTGTGATCCTGATCGAGGGTCGAGTTGCATCGCGCCGGAAAACTGGTCCCGACGTCAGTGACTGAGTGGAATGATGGTCCAGATCGTGTCGGTCAGTGACCGAGAATTTCGCCGAGGAATTTCCGCGTTCGCTCGTGTTTTGGATTCGAGAAGAATTCGGCGGGCGGCGCCTCTTCAACGATCGCTCCGCTGGCCATAAAGATGACGCGGTCCGCGACCTGACGGGCAAAGCCCATTTCGTGCGTGACGCAGATCATCGTCATCCCTTCATCAGCGAGCGCAATCATCGTATCGAGAACCTCCTTCACCATCTCGGGGTCGAGGGCGGAGGTCGGCTCATCGAACAGCATCACCTTCGGGCGCATGCAAAGTGCGCGGGCTATGGCCACACGCTGCTGCTGGCCGCCCGAAAGCTGCGCCGGATATTTATCTGCCTGCTCGGCGATCTGAACCCGCGCCAGCAATTGCCGAGCGCGGCTTTCTGCCTCGGATCTGCTGACTTTCAAGGCGCGCATGGGTGCCAGCATGCAGTTTTCCATCACGGTGAGATGCGGAAAAAGATTGAACTGCTGGAAAACCATGCCGACTTCACGGCGCACCGCGTCGATACTTCTAGCCTCATGGCCAAGCACCATGCCGCCGACCTTGATCTGGCCTTCCTGATAGGATTCCAGGTGATTGATGCAGCGAATGAGCGTCGACTTTCCACTGCCAGAAGGGCCGCAAAGAACGATCTTCTCCCCCTTGTTGACCGTGATGTTCACGTCCTTCAAGGCCTGGAAAGCGCCATACCATTTCGCAACGCCCGTCATGCTGATCATGGGCACTGTGCCGGTCGTATCGATCAAAGTGTCACTCATGCTGAACTCCGAGAATAGTGAGGCCGCATCACGGCGTGTGTCATCAACGTGCCGAAGCGGCGAACTTGCGTTCCAGATAGGCGCCGTAGATCGTCAACGGACAACACATGATGAAATACAGAATGCCGACGATTCCAAAGACGGTCAGCGGCTGGAAGATCTGGTTGGAGATGATGTTTCCGGCTCGTGTGAGTTCGGTGAAACCCACGATTGATGCCAGCGACGTTCCTTTGATCAACTGAACGAGAAAGCCGATCGTTGCGGGAAGCGAGATGCGCAATGCCTGTGGCAGGATGACATCCTTCATGCGCGAAACATAACCCAATGCGAGCGCTTTGGAGGCCTCGGTCTGGCCGCGTGGAACAGCCTCGATGGCGCCTCGCCAGATTTCTCCAAGATAGGCACTCGCGTGCAAAGTAAGCCCGGTTGCCACCGCCGCCCAGGCATCAATCTTGATGCCGATCAGTGCCAAACCGTAATACACCACGAACAACTGCATCAGCAGTGGCGTGCCCTGAAAGACCGCAATGTAGCCAGCGACTGCCGTTTCGACCGGTCGAATACCGCAGGTTCGAGCCAGGGCAATGATGAGCCCAGCCACGCAACCGCACACGAAACCAACCACGGAAAGAGCAAGCGTCCACTTCAGGCCGATCAGCAGGAAGACGAATTCATCGTGACCCATGGTCTTCTCCTCACTTGACCGGATAGGCGAAGTAACGCGCCGAGAAGAATGCGAAGAGCCGCATCATGAGCCACGAGATCACCAGATAGAAAATCGTCACAGTGAAATAGACCTCGAAGCTGCGGAAACTATCGGATTCGATCCGCTGCGATACGGATGTCAGTTCGTAGGCGGAAATTGCCGACGCAATACTCGTGGTGAGTGTCAGGAGAACGAACTGGCTGGTCAGCGACGGAAAGATTGCCCTCAGAGCCGGTTTCAGAATGATGAGCCGAAAGACTTGCGCCTTATGCAGCCCCAGAGCGAGCCCGGCTTCCATCTGTCCATTGGGGATGGATTGCACTCCGCCACGAATGATTTCAATCGCGTAGGCTCCGCCGTTGATACCCAGCGCGATGATGGCTGTCGGCGTCGGATCGAGCCGGATCCCCGCGAGAGGAAGCGCAAAATAGATGAAGAAGATCTGCACCAGAAACGGCGTGTTACGGATGAGTTCGACAAAGCCGATGACAAGCCATCGCACTGGTGCAAACGGTGACTGGCGAAGCGCCACACCACCAATGCCGATAACGGTAGCAAGCAGCATTCCGCAGATGGCGAGCGTGAAGGTGCCGAGACATGCCATCAGCAGATTGGGGAGACCTTCAATGACCGGTGTGAAATCCAGCGTATAGTTCATGGGCGATCCTAGGAGGCCTTGCCGATCGCGGCAGGCGCCTGCACCATGCCCGCCATTGCCTCGATTGCGAGTTCATAACCTCTGGCACCAAAACCGATCATGATGCCGGTCGCAACGCGCGATATGAGAGAATTGTGATAAACGCTCTCGCGCGCATGCACATTGGATATATGTAGCTCGATTTTCGGTCCGGCATACATCTTCAGCGCGTCCAGAAGGGCGACCGAGGTGAACGTGTATCCTGCCGGATTGATGATGATCCCGCAGGCCTCCCGTCTGGCGGCGTGGACCGCCTCGATCAGTTCGCCCTCGAAGTTCGTCTGCCGGAAATCGATCTCGAAACCCAAGGGCGCAGCGCGTTCGATACAGGCGCGATGGATATCGGCAAGGGTTGTTGTCCCGTAGATTGCCGGCTCCCGCTCTCCCAGAAGGTTCAGGTTAGGGCCGTTCAGCACGAAAATTGTATTGCTCATAATATGCTCCGCAGGAGACGACAGCGAGCGCGCATCGAAAATCAAGGCAGCGGGCTGCAATTGTCGGCATCGTTCACGGATGCCGACAATGGTGTTTCCAATCGAGGTTCAGGGGCGTTATTTTGCCGTGAACGGAATGCCTTCGATGCTTTCCGGGAACTGCGGAACCGGGACCTTCATCCACTTGTCGTAGATTTTCTGAAGCTCGCCATTAGCCTTGATCTTGTCGATAAAGGTATTCAGCGCTGCATTCAGTTCCTTCTCGCCCAAACGCGTGCATGCACCGTTGTACAGCTTCTGGAACTCAAGCTTGTTTTCAAATTTGCCCGGCGCAGCCTTCTCGACGCGATCCAGGTAGAAGATGTTGCCACCCAGAGCTTCAGCCTGACCGGACACGAGTGCCTGAATGCTTGCCGCATCGCCATCGTAGCGGCGGATGGTGGCAGAAGCCGGCGCGTTCTTCGTAACCTGCGTATCCTGAGCCGCGCCCTTGGCGACCGATATCGTCATGTTCGCCATGTCTTCATTCGTCTTGATAGACTTGTCCTTGGGACCGATCAGAACAATGGCATTGGCATTATAGGGCTTGGAAAACTGAACGGCCTTCGCGCGGTCGGGCAGCATTGCCATGGTCGCGAAAAGAACGTCTACGCGACCCGATGTCAGAGCCGGGATGCGGTTGTTGACTTCAAGCGGTACGAACTCGACCTGAACGCCCAATTCCTTGGCAAACAGAGTCGCCATATCGGCATCGAAGCCATCCTGCTTGCCACCGCTGGTAACGAAGCCCCACGGAGGATTGTCGCCCTGGATGCCAACAACGAGCTTGCCCTTTGCCTTGATCTCCTCGGGCGTGATGGCCGCAGCGGTGCCCGCAAAAGACATGGCGGCCAACAGACCCGCCGCACCCAACAGCGCGCTCCGGCGCTTCAACTTCATCTCAAACATCTTGCTCCTCCTAAGCTGTGCAGGCAGCACTCCCTTGCTGACGGGTAAGGATTGGCATGAGTCACACATCAAATCAACATAGTTTTTTAAAAATCTATGATGAAACATGCTTTCACATTGACATCGAAACGCTAAATATGGATTTCATAAACTCATATCTTGTCCATTCTCGAATTGACGAGCTTGGCTGCAAGCGGGAGGATGCCTTGAAAACCTCGATTGCTACCGTCTCCATAAGCGGAGAACTTCCCGAAAAGCTGGAGGCAATCGCCGCAGCCGGCTTCAACGGTGTTGAAATCTTTGAAAACGACTTCCTTGCATTCGACGGCAGTCCGGCGGAGGTGGGACGCATGGCGCGTGATCTTGGTCTCGAGATCACCCTTTTCCAGCCCTTTCGCGACTTCGAAGGCATGCCGGAATCGCACCGGCAGCGAACTTTCGACCGAGCCGAACGCAAGTTCGACATCATGCAGGAACTCGGAACCGATCTGGTTCTGGTCTGCTCCAATGTGTCACCGGTGTCGCTCGGTGGGATTGATCGGGCTGCTGCTGACTTCTACGAATTGGGCGAAAGAGCCGCGAAGCGTGGTCTAAGGGTTGGCTATGAGGCTCTTGCATGGGGGCGTCACATCAACGACCACCGCGATGCATGGGAAATCGTCCGCCGAGCAGATCACCCGTCCGTTGGGCTCATCCTGGATAGTTTTCACAGTCTGTCGCGGAAGATCGACATCAATTCGATCCGATCCATACCGAAGGAAAAGATTTTTATCGTACAATTGGCGGATGCCCCGCTCATCGATATGGACCTGCTTTACTGGTCGAGGCATTTCAGGAACATGCCGGGTGAGGGCGATCTGCCCGTTACCGCTTTCACGGCAGCCATAGCCGACACTGGCTATGATGACTATTTCTCCCTCGAAATCTTCAACGATCAGTTCCGAGGTGGGGCAACGAGGCCAATCGCGGCAGACGGTCATCGATCTCTGATATACCTCGGTGACCAGGTGCGGCGCCTGCAACGAAACCAGACCCTCACGACACCGATCATGCCGGAACGGTCAGATGTTGAAGGTGTCGCCTTTGTCGAGTTTTCCGCCGACGCGCGCGACGCTGCCAACCTCACTCAGATTCTGAAGACACTGGGATTTCGCAAGACCCGGGTTCACCGCAGCAAGCAGGTTTCGCTTTACGAACAAGGTGGGATTCGGCTGCTTGTGAATACAGAAGAGGAGGGTTTTGCCAGCACATCATTCGCTGTTCATGGCACCTCCGCCTATGCGATGGCGTTGTCGGTGAAGAACGCTCAGGATACCTTGCAGCGTGCATTGGCGCTGGGTGCCGAGCAATTCGTACAGCCGGTATCGGCCGGTGAGGTGTCCATTCCCGCGATCCGAGGTGTCGGTGGCGGACTTATCTATCTCATTGACGGACAGAGTGAACTCGGTCGCTTTGCCGAGATCGATTTCATTGCGGTGGAGGAAGAGACCAATGTGCCGGTTACGCCTGCCAATCTGCTGAAGGTCGATCACGTCGCGCAGACCGTCGCTTATGACGAAATGCTGACATGGCTCCTGTTCTACACCTCGATCTTCGACCTTCACAAAACGCCGATGGTCGACATCATAGACCCGGCGGGTGTTGTTCGGAGCCAGGCACTTGAAAATGCGAACGGAAATCTGCGCATCACCCTGAATGGGGCTGAAAATCGCCGGACGCTTGCCGGACACTTCATCGCCGAAAAATTCGGCTCTGGAGTTCAGCATCTGGCTTTCAGCACCAGCGACATCTTTCAGACAGCAGCCGCGTTGCGCCAGAACGGGTTCGAGACCCTCTCCATTTCACCCAATTATTACG
Source organism: Rhizobium sp. Root149 (assembly GCF_001427345.1). NCBI lineage: Bacteria > Pseudomonadati > Pseudomonadota > Alphaproteobacteria > Hyphomicrobiales > Rhizobiaceae > Rhizobium > Rhizobium sp. Root149. Next base: position 418,905 of record NZ_LMGD01000023.1, on the reverse strand, counting down.
GTGACGTCGAGGCGCGGTTCGGACTGGATCCTGACCTCACGGAACGCTTGAAAGCCGAAAACATCCTGTATGATCGCGATGAGCATGGCGAATACTTCCAGATCTACAGCCGGACATTCGGGGAGGGGTTCTTCTTCGAGATTGTGGAGCGTCGGAACTATTGTGGCTACGGCGCACCGAATGCGATTTTCAGAATTGCCGCCTTGAAGCGCCAGATGAGGCCTGAAGGCGTCCCGAGAACCTGATGCTGGATTTGGTGCCCTGCAATGAAGTGCGCTTGAGAAGCAGCAGTTTTGTGATATGTAGGATGATCATCAAAATACCAGAGATCTCCCTTGCTTCAGAAAGCCAATCCTGATTCCGTTGCCGAGAGCGGTTACAAGCGTATCCGCACCGATATCATTTTTGGTCGCCTTGCGCCGGCCCAGAAACTGAAGCTTGAGAGCCTGAAAGAAATCTACGGCACCAGTGTCAGCACGCTGCGTGAAATCCTCAACCGATTGACTTCGGAGGGGCTTGTTCTTGCCGAGGGACAGAAAGGCTTTGAGGTCGCGCCTATTTCGGAAGCAGATCTCAGAGAGATTGCGGCACTTCGGCTACTTCTTGAGACACATGCCCTTGAACAATCCTTCGAACACGGTGGTGTGGACTGGGAGGCCAGACTGGTATCTGCTCATTACAAGCTTTCCCGCATGGAAGGGATCATGGCCGCTGGCGATACCACACAGGCAGAAGACTGGAAGCGCTATGACTGGGAGTTCCATCAGGCGTTGATATCTGCTTGCGGATCCAAGTTACTGATGGATACGCACGCTTCTGTCTTCGACAAATATTTGCGCTACCAGATGGTTGCGCTATCCTATCGTGGCGAAATTGCAGCGCTTGAGCATCGAGACCTTCTCAATGCCGCGCTCAAGCGTGACAAAGATACCGCGAAAGCCATCCTGGTGACCCATATCCAGGGCGGCGTCGAGCATGCTCTTGCTCGAAACCGGTTGGAGCGCTGACGATTTCCATTTCTCCACTCCAAGGAAGCGCTCATGCAAAATGCTGACGGCGAGACAATCGATACCATCAGTGACGTGGTTCTGCGCAAAGTTCGTGCCGATATCATTTCAGGTGTGCTGAAACCAGGATCGAAGATCAAGCTGGAGCAGGCGAAAGAGCGCTATTCGATCAGCGTATCGTCGATGCGCGAGATTCTTTGCCGCCTCGCTGCGGAAAACCTCGTGCGGGCCGAAGGTCAGAAAGGTTTCGAGGTCAGTCCTACATCGCGTCGCGAGTTGCGCGAGCTGGCCGATTTGCGGATCGTGCTGGAAACCCATGCCATGCAGACCTCACTTCCAGCGGGTGATCTGGAGTGGGAGGGACGCATTGTGGAGGCCTATCACAAGCTTTCTGCCGCAGAAAGGATCCTGCTGTCAGGTGATGTGTCCCGGACTATCGAGTGGGTGCGATATGATTGGGAATTTCATCGCTCAATAGTGTCTGCCTGTGGATCCATCACCCTGATGGCAAACTTGTCATCTGTCTTTGATCGATTCCTTCGATATCATCTTCTGGCAAGAAGCTTTCGCGGAGAAGCGGTGGCGCTAGATCACAAGCAGTTGTTTGACGCTGCCCTTGCCAAGGACGTGGAAGCCGCACGAAAAATCATCTCTCAGCATGTTCTGAACGGCATGCAATCCATCGGACATCTGTTTTGATCATAGCTTGGAAAGGCAAGCTTTCCTATCTCAAGTCCGTGGAACATAATCGAGTCGGTCCACTTTGCAGCCTGATTCGACGTGCAGCCACTCGATCCTGACGATAAACTTCTGAACCTGAGCCAGCTCATGCAGCATGCGGGCATCACGAAGCTCGTTATTCACGCCTGGGAGCGGCGCTATGGTCTCACCCCAGAATGCCGGACAGAATCAAAACGGCGTCTTTACACGTTCGAGCAGGCAGAGCGTTTCCGCCTGTTGAAGAAAGGCAGTGATGCAGGCTACCGCATCGGTAATCTGGTCGGGTACTCGCTGGATGAACTCTATCGCCTCGAGCGGAAAATCAATGCCGAAGCCGGATTGGGCGAAGGCCTCGACCTGCTGATCTCCCGTAGGCTTGGAGAGTTCGAAGCCTGGTTGATCCCGCTTGCCGAACAGCAGAGCGTCGACAATTTCCTTCTCCACACTGTTCCATACCTCATGCATGAGGTTGGAAAACTTTGGGCCGGGAAAAAGGTTTCGATTGCCGACGAGCATTTCGTGACAGCGTGCGTCAAACGCATCCTTTTGGGCAAACTTGATTCGCTGTCCCCAGCGGCCGGAGCAGCGCCATGGATCTTGGCGACAACGCCGGAAGGTGAAAGTCATGAACTTGGCGCCCTTTGCTCCGCAATCCTGGCCAGACGAAATGGCTGGAACGTGCTTTACCTTGGACCAGACTTGCCTGCCGCGGAGGTTGCCCGTCTAAGCATTCGTTACTCGGCGCGCTACATATGCCTGAGTACAAGCAGCTACTCCCCGACGCGCCTGAACAGTTATCTAAACAAACTGGAGGAATGCATCGGTCCTGAAGCGGTGATTATCGTCGGTGGGGCGCCAACGCAGACACTCGTAAGTTCACGACGCCGCATTATCCTAAATGCCTTAGAAGATCTGATCGAATATCTTGTTTTGATTGAACAACCATCTTTCGATAGCTGAGTATAACTTCTTATCCATTAGTTTTCTGGTAAATTTCATGCGTAAACATATACGTTGGGGCGATTGGTTAGTGTATTTTCAATTTTTGTATACTATAATCCACTCACATAAAGCATCTGTGTTTGAAAATGAGGGAGTAGAAATGGGCGTTGCGTCAGTTTTCAAACTGAAATCAGCAGTCAAGGATTTTGCGCTCGACGCGTTACAGGCTAACGTGATGATTGCCGATGCGGGCTTCAATATTGTCTACATGAATCCTTCAGTCATCGAACTGCTTAAGAAAGCGGAGAGCGATCTGAAGAAGGATCTACCCCGCTTCAGTGTCGATAAACTGATTGGCAGCAACATAGACGTCTTTCACAAGAACCCGTCTCATCAACGGAATATGTTGAACAGTCTCCGTAATCGGCACAGCGCGACCATCCGGGTTGGCGGGCTCATCTTCGATCTTGTCGTTACGCCCTTGATGAACCGGGAGAAGCTTGCGGGCTTTGTGGTCGAGTGGGCCGATGCAAAGGCACGGCTTCTGAATGTCGATTATGCTGCCCAGATCGCAGCCATCAGCCGATCGCAGGCTATCATCGAATTCGATGTCGATGGCAACATCATGGGAGCCAATGAGAACTTTCTCAAACTCATGGGGTACTCCACGGCGGAGCTCATTGGCAAAAACCACAGCATTTTCGTCGCGCAGGGCTTTTCTGCCACGGAGGAATACAAGCATTTCTGGAAAGAACTGCGCGAGGGACGCTATCAGGCTGCTGAGTTCAAACGCTGGACCAAAAGCGGGCAGGAAGTGACAATTTCCGCCTCGTACAATCCTATTCTCGATATCCATGGCAAGGTCGTGAAGGTCGTAAAGTTTGCGACCGACGTGACAGCGCGCGTCCAGACCGTGGGTCAACTCGGGGAAGCCTTGAAACGTCTTTGCTCTGGAGATTTCGCCTTCAAGCTCTCCCAGCCTTTCGCTCCGGAATTCGAATTTTTACGGCATGATCTGAACCAGTCGGTGAGCCAGCTGTGCGAGACCTTCCAGAAGATTTCGAGCAGTATCGAGATCATCACCCAGGGCACGCGCGAGATCTCGGAAGGTGTCTCGGCTCTCTCAAGTCGTACCGAGGGGCAGGCGGCGAGCCTGGAAGAAACAGCTGCGGCGCTTGAGGAGATTACATCCAACGTTGGTGTATCTGCTCAACGTGCGCAGGAAGCACGCGACGTTGCGGGGACTGCGAAAACAAGCGCGCAACAATCTGGCGAGGTCGTCGCCAAGGCGGTCGATGCCATGAGCAAGATCGAAGAGTCCTCGTCTAAGATCTCGAGTATAATCGGTGTCATTGATGAAATCGCGTTCCAGACAAACCTGCTGGCATTGAACGCGGGTGTCGAAGCGGCAAGGGCGGGCGAAGCAGGCAGAGGCTTTGCTGTCGTTGCACAGGAAGTGCGTGAGTTGGCGCAGCGCTCGGCCAAGGCTGCACGGGAGATCAAGGACCTTATCCAGAACTCGACCGGCGAAGTCGCCACAGGTGTGAAGCTTGTGCGTGATACGGGCGGAGCGTTGCAGACAATCAGCGATCTCATTGTTCAGATCAATGATCATGTGGTGGCCATCTCCACCGCCGCCAGGGAGCAATCAACGGGACTTTCAGAGGTGAATGGTGCGGTGAACAGTATGGATCAGGCAACTCAACAGAATGCTGCCATGGTTGAAGAAAGCAGCGCCGCTGCAGCCACACTGGAGCATGAGACGCAAACACTCCGCTCAATGATGGCGTCCTTCGATCTCGGCCAGACCACGCGCAACAATGTCAGAACAGGATATCATCGCGCCGCCTAGAGGCGGCATAAGTTCAGTTCGCCTTCATTCCCTGATATCGCGCAGACTGCCTGTGCTGCAGTTCGAGACGAGTTTAGATAGGACGTGTCCGATTGCGGCTTTCACACCTTTGCGCTTCCTCGGCCGCGGAGTCGCACTATTGCCAGTCGAATGGCGGCCTTGAGCGCAGGAGAGGCAAAGCTCCATCAAGTCCTTGCCACTCTGTCAGCGTCGATCAGGTCCATAGTCGCCGACGCACCGTGTCCGGCACATGTGGACCGGATGACCGGAAAAACCTTGAGTGCGAAGCTTGGAATCGAAATCACCCGGCATGCCGTGGTCCGGATCCGTAAGACGCTTTTCCGGATCCCAGAGATGATGGGCAACAAACTTCAGCAGGAATGCTTCCGGCGCGATACAGGAGTGTTGCTTGACGAGGCTATTGTCAACTTTGGCATTATCGCGACCCTCCACGTCGATAAGATTGATCGGAAAATTCCAGAAAGCCCGTATATCTCGGAACAAAGAAGATCCGCAATGACGTCGATTGTGACAGCCGCTGCGGTTTCGAAGAATTTTGGCACCTACCAGGACGCCGCAGTCCGTGAGCCGGTGATCACTACTAAGAACGGCCGGCCGCGCACGGGCCTGACGGACTTCTAAGATTACCTTCGTCTCGTCAAGCGAGATCGGCGGATCGATCTGGCGGCAGCTATCAGTGACGACGAGCTCGCCACGATCGAAGCTTCGACAATGGAGCCTAGCTTGCCGAAGTTGCCCATCCCAAGCCTGCTGCGGGCTTCGACGACATCGTTCGAAAATTCGACCTGCGGGTGCATCAGTTCCTTAGGGCATTTGCCTTCGCCATCAGCTTTGCGATCGCGATGCCGTTGGTAGGTGCATTGTCGGTGTTGATGATGGTTGGCTTCTCCCGATTCTTGAGGCCATTTAGGGCCTTAGCGAGAAATCGTTTTGCTGCCTTTTTCTGGCGCATAGTTTTGAACGCATTCATAGATCGTCGAATGGCTAACAGGTGCGCCTTTTTCACCCATCATATGCTCAAGATCGCGGTATCACCCCATAGCGGCAATACCAGCGAACCGCCCATGAAATAATCTCGCCTTAAAATAGCGCCACTTAAAATCGCTTCCTAAAACTCTCGCAGAAAACTGTCAGCGCTCTTTCGCCCTTAAATCGAGTTTTTGCAACAGAGCCCGCTGGCGTCTACATCATCAAAGCCACCGTAGATCAGACACCGGCATCCTCCACGGCCAGTTCATCGGGCAGTATGGCCCTGCAGCTTGAATACCGAAGGCGTCATGCCGTACTGGCGCAGGAAGAGTTGGGAAAAGCGGCTCGGGTTGGCGTAGCCAACGGCCAACGCGACCTCTGTGACCGTGCTGTCCTTCTGCGCCAGTATTGCTCGAGCCTCTTCCATCCGCGACTTCTGGAGGAAGCTGTAGACAGGCAAGCCGAACTGCTGGCGGAAGCCTTCCTTCAGACGTTTTTCACTAAGCCCGACCTGTCGGGCAAGATCATGAATCGTCCATGCCTTATCCAGATTGTGCAAGAGAATGGTTTTTGCCTTCAGCAAGGCATTGGTGTCTCGCAGGAATTTCGTTTTCTGGCAGAACAACGGTTCGCGCATGACGGATATGGAGGCTGTCAGCAGGTCAAGACTACGTGCCTCCATTGATAGATCGTCGCGCTTTTGTCCAAGGCCTGATGTCATTAAATGCGAGACGAGAGCCTCGATCGTGGACGTAATCGGGAAGCGGCCGATCCAGATGGCTTTGTTCGTGGCCAGGGTGAGGGGATGACTGTCTCGCGCATTTCGGAATGTCTCGATCACATCGAGCCGTCGAAGAAACGCGTCGGTGGCGCGAATTTCCACGCCGCTAAAGCGTGTGTTCGCCGGAACGTCGTATTGTCCCCCAAGGTCCCGATCAGAGTAGATCATGATCGCGGTGCGCGCGTCATAGTCCAGCCGGATTTCGGCAGCGTTGCCCGCGCAAGGTCTGATCAGGCTTGCTCCAGCCGCGTTCGTGAGGAAAACCATTGTCAGGCCGGCATCGGAAACGACCTTGCGCCTAAAAGGCGCGTTGAGAACCAGATCGTAAATCGAGACTTCCAGACCATCGCGTATACCCAGACGACGGAAATCACCGTCGATCTCCACGTCAGCCAGTTCAGCCTGACTTGCGCGCCGTACCGGCAGCAGGGTTTCAAGCTGGGCTTGCTTTAGCAGGCGCTCCTCGAAGTTTAGCGTCATCTGCCATTTCCTTTCGAGAATTCAAATAACAACTGTCTTGAGGCCGTTGAGGCACCCACGAGAAAATTGACCCGATCAGGACAACAAGCGCCCCGATCATGGTGGCGTTCCGCTCACCGGTCTGTATTTCTTGAGTGAAAATGTCAAGGTTTTAAAGTGTGGTTCCGCGCCCCTGCCAGGGCTTGCACTGCATGTTCGTTGGAGTTCGCCCATGTCATCTGTTCATAGCTCTCAAATCCCGACAATTGTCTCCAGCATAGAGTATTGGGCACGGCTGCGCGGGCAGGATATTGCGCTCGATTACCGTGCTGTTGCTGGTGCCGCACCGCAAACCATGAGCTATACACAGCTTTCCGCGACCGCTCGCGGTCTTGCGGCCCGTCTGCTGCAAATCGCCTCACCGCGTGACCGCACACTGATATTGCTGCCGTCGGGGCTGGACTACATGGTTGCCCTTCTCGGTGGCATGTATGCTGGCATGGTCGGTGTGCCTGTAAACCTGCCCGGAACGGCCCGTGTGGCACGCGTCATAGAAAAAATCCGGCTGATTGCCGCCGATTGCCGCCCATCGGTCATCATCACGTCGGCTGAAGTCCTTCGCGATTCAGAAGCTGCCATTTTGACGTTTGGCGAGGAGATCGGTGCCAAGCTGGTTGTCCTTGATCCGCCGCAGGCAGAATGCAACTGGCGGGGAAACATGCCGGACGGGGATGACACCGCCTTCCTGCAATACACATCCGGCTCCACTGGTGATCCGAAGGGAGTCGTCAACGGGCACGCGCCGCTGATGCGTAATCTCGATTTCATCAAAGGCCTGCTTGCGCCGAGAGAACGCCCGGTCGTCGCGAGTTGGTTGCCGCTTTTTCATGACATGGGCCTGATCATGGGTGTTCTGGCTCCGCTTGCTGCGGGCGGACGGGCCATCATGATGTCGCCTGGCTCCTTCGTGGTGGATCCGCTCAACTGGCTGGAGGTTGCCGCACAGGAAAGAGCGGGCATGCTGCCTGGGCCTGCCTTTGCCATGGATGCCTGCGTTGAAAAATACGATGCCGTGCGTTGCCGCGATCTCGATCTCAGCGCGCTGGAAAGCTTCGTTCCGGCGGCGGAACCCGTGCTGCCCCGGCAGATCAAGGCCTTCTATGAAACATTTGCCCCTCACGGGCTGCGCTGGGAGGCAATTCGACCAGCCTATGGCCTGGCGGAAGCAACGCTTCTGGTTACGACCTCTTTCGATATGTCCGGGCCTCGTTTCCAGGCCGTGGATTGCAATGCCCTGGAAGGCGGCAAAGCTGTGGAGGTGCTGGAGAATGCAGCTTCAAGCCGGACCTATGTGTCCAACGGAGCGGAGCGAGACGGGCAGGACGTCAGAATCATAGATCCGCAGAGTCTGGAGCCCCTCAATGAAGGAGAGGTTGGCGAAATCTGGGTGGCGGGGGATCATGTTGCGTGGGGCTACTGGAACAAGGCGCAAGCAACGGCAGAAACCTTCAAGGCAAGGCCAGCGCAACCGGATCAGGCAGACGGCGGATACCTCAGAACCGGCGATCTCGGTTTCGTCCTTGACGGTCATCTTTATGTGACCGGCCGTCTGAAAGACATGATGATCATCCGGGGGCAGTGCCATTATCCGAACGATCTTGAGGCAAGCCTTGCCGGTGCGCATCCCAATATTGTCGGTGGCTCTGCCGCAGCCTTCTCCATCACTGGCGAAGACGTCGCGGAAAAGGTCGTCATCGTACAGGAAGTTCGACGCAACGACACATTCGACGCGGTTGACATCACCGCCGTCATTCGGGATGTCATCGCGCGCGAGCATGGCATTGCTTTGCACGACGTGGTGCTGATCCGCAAGGGCACCTTGAAGCGCACGACCAGCGGGAAAGTTCGCCGTGCGGATATGCGCCGGGCCTATCAGGAGCGCTCGCTGGTTCTGGCTGAAGCAATCGGGCAGGGGGGCAAGGCGGAAGCAGAGGCAAAACCGGCCCTGGATCACCGCGCTCTGTTTCAGGCCGAAGTTCTGCTGATTGTACGCAAGGTTCTCGGACCGGCAGCAGCGCAGTCAATCGATTCGAAGGCGAGCCTTTTCTCACTCGGCTTTGATTCACTGGCAGCTCTGCAGGCGATTGCCGAGCTTGAGCGGCGCTTCGACGTGCGCCTGCCCGAAGGTCTTCTGTTCGAACACCCAAATGTCGACGCTCTGGTCGATTGGTTGATGCGCCGGGACGATGCGTCGCCAACACCGAACATTCGCGATGCGCCTTCCAGAACGCCTGCCGCGGAGCCGCTTGCGATCATTGGGCTTTCCTGCCTGTTTCCCGGCGGCGACGAAGATTTCGCCGATCCGCAACTTTTCTGGAAATGGCTGCTGAAAGGGGGCGACGCCGTTCGGCCCCTGAAAGCAGACCGCTTCGCGCCTGAGCAGGAAATTCCGGGCTTTGGTGCTTGCCTGCAACGCGTGGATGGCTTCGATGCAGCCTTCTTCGGCATCGGCGCGCGTGAGGCGATCAATACTGATCCGCAACAACGCTTGTTGATGGAAGCGACCTGGCATGCGCTGGAGGATGCAGGCATTGTTGCCTCGAACATTCGTGGCACCGATACCGGCGTCTTCATTGGCATCGGGACAGGAGATTACGGTCACATACCCTTTGCGACGGGTGATCGTTCACATCTCGATCCCTATTATGGAACGGGCACCGCGTTTGCTGCCGCGGCCGGAAGGCTCTCCTTCTTCTTTGACTGGCATGGCCCCAGCATGGCCGTCGATACTGCCTGCTCCGCATCGCATGCTGCGGTTCATTATGCATGCCAGTCCCTGCGACTGAACGAGTGCGGCATGGCGATAGCCGGTGGCGTCAAGCTCCAGATGCTACCGGAGATCGATCTGGTTCTGTCGCGCGCAAGCATGTTGGCGCAGGACGGCAAATGCAAAACTTTCGATGCGTCCGCCGATGGATATGTGCGAGGAGAGGGTATCGGCGTTGTGGTGATCAAACGTCTGTCCGATGCCCTGCGGGATGGAGACCCCATCCGAGCGGTCATCAGGGAAAGTGTTCTTGCACAGGATGGAGCGAGTGCGGGCCTTTCTGCTCCCAATGCGCAAGCGCAGCGGCGCATGCTGGAGCGTGCGCTGGATCGCGCTGGCTGGAGTAATCTGGATGTCGATTACATCGAACTTCACGGCACGGGCACACGGCTGGGTGATCCCATCGAGTATCAGGCGCTGCGAGATGTCTTTGCGGGCAGGGCTGACAACGATCCGCTCTATCTCGGATCGGTCAAGACCAATATCGGCCATCTGGAAGCAGGAGCCGGAATAGCCGGTCTGATCAAGACAGTACTGGCGCTTCAGGTGAGTTATCTGCCGCCACACCTGCATCTGAAAGAGGTCAATCCGCAGATCGATCTCAGTCAGATCCCCGCCGTTCTCTCAACCTCCGGCACGGCCTGGCCCAAACGAGGCGAGCGGCGTCGTGCCGGTGTGACATCCTTCGGCTTTGCCGGAACGATCGGCCATATTCTGCTGGAGCAGGCACCGGATCTTTTGCCCGCGGCACAGCCTTCATCTCTTATGCCCGCGCCTCTGCTTGCTTTCTCGGCGCGAAGCCGCGATGCGATCGAGACCTTGCGAGATGACTATATCGCACGGCTTTCGGTCCCCGCTGCCGACGCCAACGCCCTTGCGAACGGTGCGGCATTCCATCGTGAACATTTCCATGAGCACCGGATTGCCGTTGTCGGTGAAGATGCAAACGCATTATGCGCAGAGTTGACACGAGCCGTGGCATCAAACGGCACGCCCTCAACGAAGCGGGTGGCGTTTCTGTTTACAGGGCAGGGCTCACAATTCCCTGGCATGTGCCGCAGCCTTTACGAATGCGAACCTGTATTCCGCGAGGCGTTCGATGCCGCCGACAAGGCGATATCCATCCACCTTGGCCGCTCTCTTGCCCAAGTCGTCTTCCATGGTGACGATGCTCTGCTGCGGAATACCGAATTTGCACAGCCTGCTATCTTTGCGGTCGAGTACGCCCTTGCCAGGTTGTGGCGCAGCTTCGGCATAGAACCGGACGCGATGATCGGCCACTCGATAGGCGAGTTTGCCGCCTTCGTTCACGGCGGCGCGCTTTCGCTGGAAGATGCCGCCCGGATCGTGGTTCTGCGGGGAAAGCTGATGCAGCGGCTGTCGGAACCCGGCGCCATGCTCGCTGTGCGCCTCCCGGAACAGGAGGCCCAGCGTTACGCAGACAGTCACGGCATTTCGCTCGCTGCCGTGAACGGTTCCACAGATGTGGTGCTGGCCGGTTCTGCTGATGCCATCGAAAGGGCAGAGGCGGCTTTCAACTCCAGCGGCGTCAGCGCGCGACGGCTGCATGTATCGCACGCATTTCATAGCAAGCTGATGACCCCGATGCTTGATGCTTTCGAGGTGCTTGCAGGCAGTGCAAACGCGCAGAGGTCGCGCATCGACGTTATTTCCACCGTTGAAGGGCAGGTGCTCGATCGCGGGCCAGACGCGCTTTACTGGCGCCAACATGCAGAACGCCCGGTTCGCTACGCGGATGCCTTGCAGGTGGCCATAGCGAGGGGGTGCGATACGTTCATCGAAATCGGGCCACGTCCGGTTCTGACGATGCTGACCCAACGGGAGGCCCAAAACCTCGGGCTGACGGAGGGTCTTTTCCTGGCAAGTACCGGTCCGGAAGACCGGCTTGGCCTGGCTGTGCGCCGAAGCCTGTCCGCGCTTTACCGACAGGGGATGTCCTTTAATACCGAGGCCGTTTTCCGGGGCGAACGAGCGCTTCCGGCAGATCTTCCGCTCTATCCTTTCGCTCATAAGTCCTACTGGCTCGACTATGCTTCAGGAAATTCGGTGAACAGAAGCCTTCCGGCTCCGAACCGCGATAGCGACCAGCCGCTCCCGCTCTACCGAGTCTCATGGGATGCGGTCACCTTGCCAGAAGCAGGAGCGGAGCGCCCGCCGCTGATTTTCATTGGCGGCGCCGATGATACGGTTTCTCTGCTTTCGAAAACGGCGCAACAGGCCGGTTTCGATACTGCCCATATATCGCCTGATCTGAATCCGGGGGGGACGGCGGATCAACAGCAGGCTGTTTGCGTCTGGCTTGATGCGCTCGCCTGCGGCGGTATTCCGGATGACGCGGCCCTCTGGTCTCTGGTTTCCTACTGCAAGGATTGCCAGCAGGCGCAGCGTCGCTCGCGCCTGCTGATTCTGACACAGGGAGCGCAAGGGGACGAAGCGACTGTGCATCCCCTGCAATCCGCCTTCTGGGGAGTTGTTCGATCGCTGGCTATAGAATGCCCGGACATCAGTCTGCTGCTTGTCGACATCGCTCCCGACGTGCAACCACCCGAAGCATTGGCCGAATTGCTGCCCTGCCTCGATACGCTGTTTGCAGCGCAGGATATGTTACGCAGGGACAAGACCGGCTGGCAATCACCCCGAATCCAGCCCGCCGTTGCACAAGCCGCAACGGAAATGCCGGACGGCTTCAGCAGCGATGGGGTTCATCTCGTTTGCGGCGGAACGGGCGCAATCGGTGGCTATCTCATGGACTGGCTCGTTGCCTCCGGGGTGCGCCATCTGGTTGTGACCGGTCGAGGAGAGCCTGGCGCATTGGCTCGCTCAACATTCGAGCGCTACCGCCTCGCCGGTGTCGATCTTCGTTACGAGCGTGTCGATCTTGCCGATATCGCCGCCATGGGGGCGGTCTTCGAAAGGATAGACCAGAGCGGCCTGCCGCTGCGCAGCGTATTTCATTGCGCAGGCGTTGGCTTGTTCGATACGCTGGAAACCATCACGGCCGAAGCGTTCAGCGCCGTCGTACAATCGAAGATCCATGGCGCATGGGTTCTGCACGAACTGACGCGTGAGCGCCGTGATCTCGCGACGTTTGCCCTGTTCTCGTCAATTTCAGGGATCTGGGGGTCGCGCTTGCAGATCCATTATGGTGCCGCCAATGCCTATCAGGATGCGCTGGTGCGCATGCGCCGCGCTCAGGGGCTTCCCGGTCTTGCCATCGCCTGGGGGCCTTGGGGCGGGAAGGGCGGTCTTTCCGATCTGGAGGACGATCTCCTCGATCTGCTGCGCCGTGCGCGCATCAACAAGTTCGAGCCGTCGCGCGGCGTTGCAACGCTGGAACGGCTGCTCAAGACGTCCGCAGGAAACTGGGTGGCGGTCGATGTTGACTGGTCGGCATTCGCGCCGCTTTACCGGGCGTTTGGCCGCAGCAATCTGCTGGAGCATGTCGCCCCCAGCGTCCAGACACAGGAGACAGGGGCTCGCCCTGACTGGAAACGGCTCTCTGCACAGGAACGCGCAGAGATCATCGACCGCTTCGTGACCGAACGGCTGCAACATGTGCTGAAAGTGGATGTATCCTCGCTTTCCGATGCGGTCGACTTGATCGGATTGGGACTCGATTCCATTCTGGTTATGGATTTCGCTCGCATCGTATCACGCGATCTTGGTGTTACCTGCCCGCTCAGGGGCGTTTTTGAAAACGCCACGCCGGGGAAGCTCTCGACCTATTTGTGCAGACTGGTGGGTGAGACGACCGAATTGCTGAATTCGGAACCGGAAGTACAACTTATCGCAGACGTACAAAACCGGCATCTGCCTTTCCCGCTGACAGACCTGCAATACGCCTACTGGATTGGCCGCGATCCCGAACATGTGCTCGGAAACATTGCATGCCACGCCTATCTGGAAACGGAAACCGAATTCCCACTGGATCTGGAGCGGCTTGAAACTGCCTGGAACCTTCTGGTGAAGCGTCACGATGCGCTGAGGCTCATTGTCGATGATACCGGTCATCAGCGCATTCTGCCTGACGTGCCGCCCTATCATTTTGCGACCCAGGACCTGACCGGGGCCGATGAAGACGCGATTGCTTACCATCTGCTTGAGACGCGGGACGAACTGTCTCATCAGGTACTTGACCCCGGCATATGGCCTATGTTCGACATCCGAATTTCCCGTCTGCCCGGCGGGCGCGACCGGCTGCACATTTCAATAGACATGCTGATCAACGATGCCATGAGCAGCCAGATCATCTGGCAGGAATGGCAAAGGCTTTACACATCGGGAAGTCCGCAAGCCGCGGGACTGCAGCCTTTCGAAATCAGCTTCCGCGATTGCGTCATGTCGAAGGCTGCACCATCCGAGGCCGCCCGCGCGCAACGGGAGCGAGATCGCGCCTACTGGATGGATCGCATGGCCGATCTTCCGCCAGCGCCGCAGTTGCCTCTTGCGGTGGCACCGGAACGTATCAAGAATCCGCGCTTTGTCCGGCATCAGGCGGGGCTGGAAGCGGCTCGGTGGCAAAGATTGCGCGAGCGTGCGCAAGCGGTGGGAGTAACACCGGCAGGCCTGCTGATCGGTGTGTTTGGCGAAGTGCTTTCCGCCTGGAGCGACCAGGCGCGCTTCTCGCTCAATCTCACGATCTTTGACCGGCTGGCATCGCATGCCGATGTTCCTCGCCTTGTTGGCGACTTTACCTGCCTGACCTTGCTTGCGCTTGATTGCGCGGGGGCCGACCCGCTGCGGGAACGTTTGCGCGATGTGCAGAGCCGTATGTTCGAATCGCTTGAACATCGCTCCTACAGTGCTGTGGATGTGATCCGCGACATCAATCGCGGGCGAACCGATGGCGGCCAGTTGACGGCACCGGTGGTGTTTACAAGCCAGCTCGGCCTGCAAGACCCTACCAAGGGAACCTCCGAAAACGAGGTTTTCGGACGCCACGTCTATGGAATCACCCAGACGCCACAGGTGTGGCTCGATCATCAGGCCGCCGAACAGGATGGCGCCCTGGTGTTCAACTGGGATGTGGTCCAGGGCCTGTTCCCCGCAGGTATGATCGAGGACATGTTCCAGGCCTACCAGACGCTTCTTGAACGACTTGCCGATGAAACGGCACTCTGGGAACAGCCGGTTGGCGATCTGCGCCCCGCAGCACAGAAGGCCGTGCGACTTCAGGTGAATGCTACCGATAGCGATTTGCCGCTCCGCCTGCTCGATCAGCTTTTCTTTGATACGGCAGAACGGTTGCCAGATGCGACCGCACTGATCACGGCCAAGGGCCGTTGGACCTATGCAGCGCTGAAGGATTGGTCCCTGCGTCTGGCGTCCAGACTGAAGGGAGCAGGACTGGAGCGCGGCGAACGCGTATTCATTGCCATGGAAAAGGGGCCAGAGCAGGCGGCAGCCTGCCTTGCGATCCTCTCCCAGGGCGGTGTCTATGTGCCGATTGATCCCGCCATGCCTTCGCCGCGCTTTGCACGAATTGCGGCCGCAAGCAATGCCCGCCTCATGCTGACGCAAGCGCGGCTTGCCGGTCGTCTGCCGGAATTCTCCGGCAAGATCCTGTTCGCGGATGAGGGCGAGCAGGCGGGTGGCGGGGCGGCATTGCCCCTGCCGGACCGCTCGCCGACCGATCATGCCTATGTCATCTATACGTCGGGCTCCACGGGCCAGCCAAAGGGCGTGCTGATCGATCATCGCGGCGCTTGCAATACGGTGCTCGATATCAATCGTCGCTTTGAGGTGACGCAGCAGGATCGTATATTCGGCTTCTCCGCGCTTGGCTTCGACCTCTCCGTCTACGATCTCTTCGGCAGCTTTGCCGCAGGTGCCGCCCTCGTGCTGCCGGATGCGGAGGGTACGCACGATCCGCAGCATTGGGCTGAACTCGTGGCAGAGCACGGGGTCACCGTCTGGAACTCGGTACCGGCGGTCTGCGATCTGCTGCTGGGTGAGGCGTCGCGCAAGCTTTCGAGCCTGCGGCTGGTGCTGCTTTCGGGCGACTGGATACCGCTCAAGCTTCCCGAAAATCTTCGCCAGGCTGTGCCACAGGCGCGTCTGATTGCCATGGGAGGCGCAACGGAGGCATCGATCTGGTCAAACTGGTTCGACGTGAAGGCTGTCGATCCTGCCTGGCGCTCCATTCCCTACGGCTATCCGCTTTCGAACCAGTCCTATCGCGTTCTGGACGGCCGGTTGCGGGATCGGCCGGACTGGGTGATCGGTGATCTTTATATTGGGGGAATGGGTCTTGCGATCGGCTATGAAAGCGATCCCGAAAGAACGGATGCCGCCTTTATTCACCATCCAGACGGAGAGCGGCTTTACCGGACGGGCGACTTGGCCCGCTATTGGCCTGACGGCACAATCGAATTTCTCGGTAGACGCGATACGCAGGTCAAGATTGCCGGCCATCGCATTGAACTCGGCGAAATCGAGGCTGCTCTGACCGCTCATCCAGCTGTGCGGGAGGCCGTTGTCGGGGTTATCGGTTCAGATGACACCGGTCGCAGGCTGATGGGCTGGCTGCTTCTGGAGGAGGGTGACGCGGCATTTCACAGCATTGAAGTTGCCGTTCCCGAAGAGGCTGAGAGAATTGCAGCCACATTGAGCGAAACCGCCGACCGGTTCATTGCGCCTATCGTCCCAAGCGCTTCTGTGAGCGATTTCGCTGAATGGCAGAAGGATGTTGCAGCCGCTTGCGTTACGGCATTCTTCCATGCGGCGGGGCTGTTCGACGAAGGCGATGCCAGCCTTTCTCGACCTGAGATTGTCGAACAGATTGCCCTTCATTCAGATTATCATGGGCTTTTGCTACGTTGGCTGGCTTTGCTGGAGCAGAGCGGCAAGATCCGCCATGAAAACGGTCGCTGGATCGGTCTCCTAGAGCCAGCCTCCTGGCAGGCTTTGCAGGTACGCGGCCTGTCGCTTGGCATATCCGAAGCCCTTGTAGGCAGGCTGGAGGAAATTGCGCCTCGATTGCTCGAGGTGATACGCGGCGAGACCGATCCGCTGGAGGTCTTCTATGACCGCCAGGGCCTTCTCAGCCCTGAGAAACTGGCGCGCCAGCACCCCTGTGCCATTGCCACACACAAGGCCATTGGCAGTGTGATCCAGACCATGGCGGATGCCGCCGGACGTAAGCTGAACATCCTGGAGATCGGGGCGCGTAGCGGCGCTGCCACCCGCGATTGGTTGGCGATGGTTGATGCCGAAGTGGCAAATGTCACCATCTCGGATCCTTCGCCGCTGCTGCTGGATGAGGCGCGCGCCGATGGGCTTGATGATCCCCGCATCGATTGGCAGGTGCTTGACCCGTCGACAGAGCCGCCATCAGCCCTTGAATACCGGTTCGACGTCATTGTCGCCTTCAACTCTCTGCATCGCGGCCAGAATATTGATCACCTGCTCTCAAATTGCCGACACCTGCTGGTGCCCGGCGGCCATCTGATCGCCGTTGAACTGACCACCAACGGTCCGATGATCGATGTCACTGCTGCATTGATCGAACGCGGCTTCGGTGCGCTTGTCGATCTTAGAAGCGCTCGTCGCCAGCCGCTGTTAAGTGGCGCGGAATGGTGCGTACATTTGGAGGCTGCCGGCTTTGCGGCTGCCCGCGCAGTCGATCCGGGCATGAACGGCGACCTCCAGGTCCTGATTGCACGCAACAGTGCGTCAGTGGCCAGATTTCAGCCGGAGCGGGTGTCGCGATATCTCGAAGGCATGGTGCCGGGCTATATGGTGCCGCGTCAGTTCATGCCGCTCAAGAGCCTGCCGCTTTCTGCCAATGGCAAGGTGGACCGCAAGCGTCTACCGATGCCGAATGACGACAGGATAGTGGAAATGGGCCTTGCTGCCCTTGCCACACAGACCGAGCGGGATCTGGCCTCGATATGGTCGGAGCTGCTGGGTCGCAAGGATATCGGCCGTGATGCGAACTTCTTCGCCGCCGGTGGTGATAGTCTGATTGCGGTTCGCATGGCGGAGCGTATCCGTTCGGTGCTTGGCCGCAAGGTGGCGCTGCGCGACATCTTCTCCTTACAGGAGCTAAAGGCGCTGGCCGCCCACATCGATATGATGACAGACAGGAGCGTTAGGGCTGAAACTCCCGCACTGACGGTAAATCTGCACGATCAGTTCAAGCCCTTCCCGATGACTGATGTACAGCAGGCCTATTTCATCGGCCGCCAGCCGCTGTTTCCCCTGGGAGGTGTCTCTACGCATCTGTTTGCGGAAATCGACGTGACGGAGCATTCCCTCGAGGCGTTGAACTGGGCCTGGAACAAGCTGGTTCAACGCCACGGCATGCTGCGCGCCGTGATCGAGGGTGATGGTGCACAACGCATTCTTCCCAGTGTTCCGGTGTTTTCCTTCATGACCTGCGATATCCCGGATGGCGATGAACAGGCACTGGACATGTGGCTGAGACGCCAGCGCCGCGACATGAGCCATCGCGTCTACGATACAGCGCAATGGCCGCTCTTCGACATCAGAGCGGCACAGCTTCCCGGTAGCGTCCGCTTGCTGATCAGCCTGGACAACCTGATTTGCGACGGCCGCAGCATGGTGATGCTGCTCTCGGAATGGGCAGCGCTTGCGCGCAACCGAAATGCGGTGCTGCCCGCGCTGGAACTGTCCTTCCGCGATGTCGTGCTGCATCGGCAGAAGCAGGAGAACACGCCAGCCTTTGCCACCAGCCTCGAATACTGGGTCGAGCGGCTGGCTGACCTTCCCGCCGGTCCGAGCCTGGCATTGGTCCGCTCACC
Organism: Rhizobium sp. Root149; assembly: GCF_001427345.1. Lineage (NCBI taxonomy): Bacteria > Pseudomonadati > Pseudomonadota > Alphaproteobacteria > Hyphomicrobiales > Rhizobiaceae > Rhizobium > Rhizobium sp. Root149. The sequence goes on along the minus strand of NZ_LMGD01000023.1, from coordinate 400,541 downwards.
TGAAACGCTAACTCCGCCGCGCTTTTGCCGGTTGGAGGCAAGGCTGGAGGTTGATCGATGGGAGCGCTTCAGGGCGCGGGCTGCCCATAACGGACTATCGGCAAATGCCGCGCTGCTGGCAGCCTATGCCGCAAGTCTGCGGCAGGCAGGCGGCGGAAACTTCTTCAGCCTCAATCTGACGCTTTTCCGGCGCGAAGAAATTCATCCGCAGATCGATCTTCTGGTCGGCGATTTCACCTCTCTTTTGCTGGTGCCCTTCGATGCGCGCACAGGCGGCAGCTTCAAGGACGTGGCACAGGCGCTTCAGCACCGGTTGATGTCGGATCTTGAGCATGCGCAGGTCTCTGCCGTGCGGGTGATGCGCGAGGCGGCGCGGCGCGGCGGCAATGCACAGGCTCTGGCCGTGCCGGTCGTGTTCACCAGCGGGGTCGGCGTCGATAACACTGCCTCTGATGGCACGACGACGGATTGGCTGGGTCGCTTTACCGGCGGGATTACCCAGACACCGCAGGTCTGGATCGACCATCAGGTCGTCGAGCGTAATGGCGAGCTGGTGTTCAACTGGGATTATGTTGAGGAATTGTTCGACGCTCAATGGATCGGCGGCGTCTTTTCGCTTTACTGCGAAATGCTGGAACGCCTTTCAGCCGACGACACAACTTGGCAGGAACTGCTGCCGCCGGTCAGCGGCAGGCAACCTGTGCCGGCTGCCGTTGCCCCGCAGGTCAGCGCTGACGCACCCGTCATGACAGAGGGCGCACCCGTCACGACAGAGCAGGAAGCCGATCTTGCTCTGGAGCAGTTGATCACGCAGCTGCTGGGTGCCGAACCAGGACTTGGCACCCTGGACCCGGAACGCAATTTTTTCGAGCTTGGCGCGACGTCGCTGACCTTGATCAGGTTGCACCAAAAGTTGCGGCAGGCGCTGGAACGAGATTTCCCGGTGGTGGCCCTGTTCTCCCACGCCAGCATTCGCGCATTGGCAGGATATCTCTCTCCCAACGCGTCTCCAAAACCGGATGAGGGCGACCTGACAATGCGGCATCGCCGAGCCGCACGCCAATTGAATGCGCAGCGCCGTCGCCCGGACGCTCGATAAATTCCACGCTCTTGACTGAATTGGACAGGACGATGCGTTCTTTCGACAATGGTCTGTTTTCTGAAATTTACGGCGATGTGCAGCCCGTCGCCATCATCGGAGCCGGTTGCCGCTTCATGGGAGCGAAGGATCCCTTCACTTTCTGGCGGCGGATTGCCGATGGCGAGGTCCTTTCCCGGCGGGTGACACGGGACGATCTGATCCGTGAGGGACTTGATCCGGCGCTGTTGCAGCGACCCGATTTCGTGCCTATAGCCAGCATCGTAGAGGATGCCGAGCATTTCGATGCGGATTGGTTCGGCTATTCTCCAGCCGAAGCCGCGACAATTGACCCCCAGCAGCGGCTGTTTCTGACCTGTGCCTGGGAAGCGCTGGAAATGGCCGGCCCTGCGGGCATCCATTCGGGGCAGCGAGTGGGCGTGTTCGGTGCTGCGCGCATGAGCACGCATTATCTCGCCAGTCGCGACACTGTCTTGCAGGCGGGCCTTTCACGAACATTCCAGCGTCTGATCGGCAATGACAAGGATTATCTTGCAACGCGCGTTGCCTACAAGATGGGGCTGACAGGACCGGCATTGACGGTACAGACCGCTTGCTCCAGCTCGCTTGTGGCGGTGCACATGGCGTGTGAACAGTTGCGCAGCGGCGAATGCGACATGGCGCTTGCTGGCGGTGCTGCCCTGACCTTCCCCATGGCTGCCGGCTATTTTCACCAGCCTGGCATGATCTTTTCACCTGATGGACGTTGCCGCCCCTTTGATGCCGACGCCTCCGGCACCTTCATTGGAAACGGTGTTGCAGTTGTTCTGCTGAAGCCGTTGCGGCGTGCGCTGGAGGATGGAGACGGTGTGCTTGCCGTCATTCGTGGCTCGGCTGTCAATAATGACGGTACCGGCAAGGCCGGTTTCACTGCGCCCTCCTTTGCTGGCCAGAAGGCCGTCATCGAGGAAGCCATGGCGCTTTCGGACGTCTGCGCAGATAGGATCGGCTTTATCGAGGCGCATGGGACGGCAACCCCGCTTGGCGATCCCATTGAGGTGCAGGCGCTGGCCGAGGCTTTCCGCGCATCCGGCAACGAACGGACGCAGCCCTGCGCGCTTGGTTCGCTCAAGGCAAATGCCGGCCATCTTGATACGGCAGCCGGCGTTGCCAGTCTTTTGAAGGCAGCTTTCGCGGTCAAGACCGGGCTAATTCCACCTTGCGTGAATTTCCAGTCCCCCAATCCGGCGCTGGAACTGGCTTCGACGCCGTTCACCGTGCCGCAGTCCTTGAGCCGCTGGGAAAGTGACGAACGTGTTGCCGGTGTCAGTTCCTTCGGTATCGGTGGCACCAATTGCCACGTCATCGTCGAGGCCTTGCCGCCAAGGCTGCGGGCACCTGTCCCGGACAGACAGGGACCGGTCCGGATGAGTTTGTCGGCTCGCGATCCTGCTTCTTTGCGCGCGCTGGCGCTTGTGCATGCCGAAGCGCTGCTCGATGGTCAGTTTGATGGTGAACTCGAAGCCTATGCGGCCACGCTCGACCACCATCGAACCCTGATGCCTCACCGTATCGATGTCGTGGGCAATGATGCAGCGGCACTGGCACGCCAACTTCACGATTTCGTGGATCAGGGCAGATCAGCCATCGAGGATCGCCCCTTTCCGGACACGAACCCGCCAAGACGGCGAGCCTTTGCGCCGGTGTGCACCCTGCAGGGTGAACGGCAGGCGGAAGACAAGCCGCCCACCAATAGCTGGGACTTGCTGAACCACCACATGCAGAAGGCGACAGTCGAACGCGCCGCGGAGCATGACTGGTCTGCACTCGAGACAGAAGCCTCCGCCTCTGCGGCGCTGCATGCCATTTACACGGCCCATGCCATGCACAGTCTGGGGCTTTTCGCGGATTCCGCGCCACTTTCGCTTGAACAGGTCATGGAGCTCGGCGGCATACTGCCCGCTTACCGCCAGCTGACGCAAAGGCTGCTTCGCGACCTCGTGAAAGAAGGAGCGTTGATGCAGGAGGGCGAGACCTTCGCTCGATTGATTGTGAGGCCTCTGGAAGACACGCATCCCATTCTGTCGGATATGGCAGCGCGCGGATATCAACGGCTGACGAATATGGCAGCGCGCGTGGGACCGAGACTGGCCGACATGCTGAAAGGTGAGGCCGATCCGGTCTCGATCGTCTTTCCCTCTGCCGAAACAGACGATGCGGAGGAGATGTACGAACGCCAGCGCGATTCAATTTTCCTCAATAGCCTGGCGCGTGATGCCGTTCAGGCCTTTGTCGATGGCCTTCCTGCGGATCGTCCGATCCGCGTTTTCGAGATTGGCGCGGGAACCGGCGGAACCACCAGTTCCGTTCTGCCTATCCTTCCGGCTCATCGCACGACCTATATGTTTACCGATCTTGGGCCGCTTTTCCTCAGCCGTGCGAAGGTGAAGTTTTCAAACTATTCTTTCCTGCGCTATGCGACCTTTGACATAGAGCGCGACCCCGCCGATCAAGGGCATTCTGAAGGCGGATACGACCTCGTGATTGCCGCCAACGTGCTGCATAACGGGCGCGATCTGACGCAGGTTCTCGCGCGTGCGCGCCAGCTGCTTGCACCTGGTGGTCTGCTTGTGCTGCGTGAAATTTCGACGCCCAAGCCGCTATTCGATTTCATCTTCGGGCCGCTGGTGCCAGTTCTCTCCGATATAAGGGAGCGAGGGGGCGAACTCTTTCCTCCGCTGGCGATCTGGGGCGATTTTCTGACGCAAAGCGGCTTTTCGGACTGGACCGCTTACCCCACCGCAGATCAGGCACCGGCAAGGATTGGCGAAAACATCATCCTCGCGCTCAATGGAGAGGCGCGGGAGCCAAAGACAGATGCACCATCCGTGACGGGCCAACGCTTCGAGACGGCTACGCTTGCAGGTCTTGTCGAAGCCTTGGCTTCCCGCTCTGGTCGCGGCTTCTGGCGGCATGAGGGAGTAACCTTCCGCCCGCGAGCCCTGTCTGGTGCCAGCAATTGGGCGCTGGAGCAGGGTGAGCTTGTTCTTCGCGAAGATGTCGCGTCCGCGCCACCACTGATCAGTATAGCTCAAACGGCACAGCGCATGCGGCCAATGCCACTTCTTCCCGAACAGGGCGAGATTGCAGAGGTCTCAGGCCTCAGCGATCTGCTGCATCAGGTACTGGGAGCGCGAACCCAGGCACCCCGGTTTGTCGCATCCGCCATCAGTGGCACGCAAGACCTGCAGTTCCGGGGAAGATGGACTGCGCGAGAAAATGAGGGTGGCGGCTACGATATCACTGTCGTAGACTCGGAAGGCTGGCCTTGCCTCTGGATCGAGAACCTGCGGTCCGTCGATGCGGAAAAGCCGCGACCGCTTCTCTATCGCTGGGAATGGGAGCCTGCCACAGGTCCGTATCAGAGACGACGTATCACGCATTTGATTGCGCCGAAGGGAAAGCTCAATCCGGTTGCGTCCGCAGGTTCCACCACCGCGGATGCGAGGTCAGAGGATTGGGAAATTCCAACCGCGATCGGCTCCGGCGATGTGCTGGCGCTGGATTTGCGCTCTACGCAAAGCCAAGACCCGGTGCGCCTGTATGCGCGTGTGCTACAGACCCTTCAGGCCATGCAGAAAATCGATGCGGCGCTTGTAATCCTGACGCAGGGCGCTCTCGCCGCCACTCCGTGGGACCGGCCATCATCCGGTTTCTTGGGCGGCTTGCGCGGCCTAGTTCGCGTTGCAAAGCGGGAGCTTTCCCAGTTTGATCTGAGATGGCTCGATATCGATCACGCGCAACCGATCGAGCACTTGCCGCTTGCTGGAGCGGATGAGGATATCCTTGCGATGCGCCGTGGCCGCCTTTTCGTGCCGCGTCTTCAGCCGATGGAAACAGGAGTGTCACCGGTTGTAAAATCCGCGCATGGCTTGAGCATCCTGACGGGCGGTCTTTCTCCGTTGGCGCTGACGACAGCGGAATGGCTTGCTCGCGAAGGCATCAAAGACATCTGGCTCGTTGCACGGCGAAAACCAACACCCGCCGAGCGGGTTCGGCTTGCCGGACTGGAAGCTTGCGGGGTGCAGGTAACACTGTGGGACGACGTGGATCTTAGCGACCGCTCATCACTGGAACGGGTTCTGCAGGCGGCGGTGAATGAGGGGCGGGCCATTTCGTCTATCTTCCATTTTGCCGGTCATCTGGAAGATGAGCCGTTGGCCCAAACGGATGCGGCTTTGTTGCAGCGCGTGTTTGCGCCCAAGGTTCCGGCTGCACAAACCCTGCTGGATTGGCTGGAACGCCTCAACCCTGGCAGTCTGGTCTTCGCGTCTTCCGCAGCAACCGTGTTCGGGCAACACGGGCAAACGGCCCATGCGACCGCCAATGCAATTCTGGAGGGACTGGCTGACCAAGCACGCTCCGCCGGTTGGCCGGTTCAGGCGCTGGCCTTGGGATATTGGGACGACGGTCGCGCAGAGCGCAATGATCTCGGCCGCCTCTTTGCCGATCAGGGCATGCTGGGCCTTGATGAGGATGAAGGCCTTGCGCTGCTGCGGCAGGCCCTGTTCCAGTCAGACGCGGTGCTGATGCCGGCGAAAATCGATTGGCCCAAACTGTCTGCTGCGGGCGAGAAAATTCCGCCATCGCTTGCGGTCTGCGCGCCGCCACTGTCTGTTCGCGCCGTCCAGCCCAAGACTGAGGGCGGTGAGGAAGCCTGGCTGCGCCGGACGCTGGCGCAACTTCTGGCGCTTGAAGAGGGGGCCATCGCGGCGGATGCGGACCTGCTGCAACTGGGCCTGGACTCGCTGATGATGCTGGAACTGACCCAGTCCATCAAAACACAGTTCGCAATCGACATCCCCGCCGATACCCTGCGCCAGAACGGCAATTTGCACTTGCTTGCCGCATACCTCGCGGGTGCGCGAGGGGAACGGGGGAATGCGGCCCCAGATGTGGCTTCAATCGTCCAAGCTCATCTGTCCGAACTGTTGTCCATTGCGCCAGAGCAGATATTGCCGGACCGCAAGCTGCTGGAACTCGGTCTGGACTCTCTGCTTTTCCTCGACCTACGTGAGCGCATCGCTTCAAATTTCGGTATCCGCCTTTCCGGTGAAACGGCCGTTTCATTCGATACGGTCGGTGCCTTGATCACAGCAATTGATGCGCAGCTTGGTCACGAAGAAGCGCAGATAAACCCTGTTCGCCGTGTTCTGGCAGAAGCGGCTGGCCAGCAATCCGGTCTCCTGCTGGAGAATGGTGACCTGCGTCCTCATGCTATGGCCGCCGGTGAAACAGTAGCTTTGTCGTCCCTGCAACGCAGCTGGTGGCGGGGGCGTGACAAGGATCGGCCTCTGGGGGGAACCGCCCGCCATCTGTATGTCGAGTATGACAAGACTCTGGGAGACTTTGATCTCGATGCCTTTGAAAGGGCATGGAACGAGTTCGTGAAACGTCATGCGGCGCTGCGCATGACTGTAGGTGGTGATGGTCGCGCGCGGGTACATTCCCGTGTTCCGGAAAGCGGCATTGCCCGGGACGATTATCGCGCGGGTGGTCCCGCGGACGTGGACCGTCAGCTTCTGGCCACACGTGAGCGCATGAGCCATCAGATGTTCGACCTGTCCCGCTGGCCACATTTCGAATGGCGTGCCTCGCTTCTGCCGGAAGGGCGTCTGCGCCTGCATTTCGACATCGATACCACCCTCATCGACATCGAAAGCTTCCAGGTGATGCTGCGCGAGATCGGTCGCCGGATGCTCCAGTCAGAGCGGGCTCTGCCGGAACTTTCATTTTCGGGCGCGGATTACATGCGCGCCGTTGACATCATGGACGCAACCGGCGCTGCGGAGATTGACCGTGCCAAATGGCGTGAAGAGGGACGCAAGCTGCCGGGCCCGCCGGATCTGCCGCTGCTGCAAAGTCCCGAAAGCCTGCCGCAGCTTCGCTTCGCGATTACCCGCCAGGCCCTGAGCCGCGATGTATGGCTGAAGGCGCGCGATCTTGCTGCGCGGGATGACTTCTCCGGCACGGTGCTTGCGATTTCGGCCTTTGCCGTCGCGCTGGTCCCTTATCTCGGCGGCAGATCCCGGTTCACGTTGCAGCTGGCCTATAGCGACCGTAAGCCGGTTCATGCCGAGGTGATCAACATTGTGTGCGAGGCAACTGCAATCATGCCCGTTTCCTTCGATTTCTCGGATGATCCAAGTTTCATGCAGGTCATGGTGCGCACGGCATCGGCGATCCGAGAGGGGTTGTCGCTTGAGCTTGCAAACGGCATTTGGGCGATGTCCGAGCGGCCTGACGGCAAATTCGCCGATATTCCCAATCTGGCGCTGCCAGTCGTCTTCACATCGCTGCTGGGTGTCCGCCAGAGCTATGCGTTGCCGGAAAGCGCCGATCCGGTTCTGGGCATGCCGACCTATGAATATGCTGCCCAACCACAGACCGCGCTGCATTTTCAAGTGCTCGAAGAAGAGCGGGAGCTACTGTTCAATCTCGACGAGATAGAGGGTCTGTTCCCGGCCGGACTCGGTGCTTCGATCCTTGCGACTTTCTCGGAAGTCCTGCGGGGCGGAGCCGACGACTGGGCTCGACCAATCTCCGGCTGGTCACTCACACCGGAATTGGAGGGCGCCGCGATCGGACTTCGCCAGTGGCTGGAGACGCTTCATGGCTGAGCGAAACCTGAATGTCGTGGTTGTCGGCACCTGCTTTGGCGAGCATTACCTCGCGGCCCTTGCCAAGGCTTCGAACGCCTACCGCCTTCGCGGCATCGTGGCGCGCGGCAGCCAGCGCTCCAGCGCGCTCGCTGCGCATCTTGGCGTGCCACTTTACCACCGCGTGGAGGATCTGCCGGAGGGAGAGATCGACCTGGCCTGCGTCGTGGTGCGGACCACGCTTTTCGGAGGGGAGGGAACAAGGCTGGCTACGGCGCTGATCAAGCGTGGCATTCATGTCTTGCAGGAGCATCCGGTTCATCCGGGCGAAGTCGTATCCGTGCGCCGTCTCGCAGCAGAGCGGGGACTGCGCTATCACGTAAATTCCTTCTACCCCCATTTGCCCGCCGTGCGGCACGCGATCGACTATGCGGCTGCGGCCAGACATAGCGAACCTGCAGCCTTTGCAGAAATGACGACAAGTCCCCAGCTTCTCTACTCCACGCTGGATATTCTGGGACGTGCCATCGGCGGCCTTGAGGCTTTTCGCTGCGAGAAATCCTTTGCAGAGAACGGGATGCCCTTCCAGAGTTTTCAGGGCAGTGCGGCAGAAGTCCCCTTCAATCTCCTGCTGCAATCCTACCTCGATCCTTCCGACCCGGATCATCATTCCCTTGTCATGCACCGCATGGCCATTGGTTGGCCGGAAGGCGTCATCAATCTGGTGAACAGTTTCGGTCCGGCGATCTGGACCCATTCTCTTTATGCGCCGGATTACCGCAAGGATGGCGTGGGAAGTTCCTATCTCTTGGCCCCGGATGGCTTTGTGAAAAGCCATTATTTTACCCAGCCAAGTGCGCAGATTTTTGGATCTCCACGCGGGGCACCGTTCTGGGAGGTGGTGCATGAGCAGTTTCCCGCAGCCATTCTGAGGGCCTTGGACGAACTTCGGCAAGCCATAGCGGTTCCAGACAGCGTGCCTTGGCAGACCGATGGCTATCTCGCTGCACTGGGGCAGGCTTGGGTCAGCATCCTGCGGCTGGCGGGAAATGCCAGGGAAAAGTCCTTGCCTCCCCCACCGCCGCCCCGACCGAACCCCATTAAATTTGCAGAAGAAAGAAGAAATACCGATGAATGCGTCGATTGAACGCAACCGTAGCGCCTATCTAACGCTCGCGGATGCCTTTTCCAGGGTTGGCATAGACCGGCAGGCAGCGTTCCTGAACTGGGGGTATGCGCCTGTCGAGGGTCTGCCAGATGAGGTGCCAGGTCCGGAGCCTGCCGCAGGCTCCAATGCACCCTTCGAGCGGCTGGTGTCAGAACTGATCGGTCCATCGCTGCTCGACGGGCTGAGGTTTGCCGATATCGGATGCGGTCGTGGCGGTGCGCTCGCGTTCATTTCCCGTCGTCATAGGCCGCTCTCCCTCACAGGCATTGACCTTAGCGCAGATAACATTGCCGCCGCGCGGGAGCTCCTTGATGGCAGGCGCGTGCGATTGCAGGTGGGCGATGCCTGCGATTTGCCGTTTCCGGACAACAGCCAGGATGTAATCTTCAATCTGGAATCCTCTGGGGCCTATCCCGATATGGCGGCCTTTCTCGGCCATGTCCATCGCGCCCTCGCTCCCGACGGCATGTTCCTGCATGGCGATCTTTGGCCAAGGCACATGGTAGCTAACTTCCGGCAGACCATGGAGGACATGGGCTTCACATGCGAGAGCTTCCGAGATGTGACGGCACAGGTCTGCCGCGCGCGTGAACTCATGCCCTCCAGTCTGCTCGATCGTCTGGCAACACAGCCGGACATGAAAGAGTTGAGAGATTATTTCGCGGCCCCTGGCTCTGCCATGTGGAACTGCCTCGATCGGGGTGAAATCGTTTATCTGCTGACGCGATGGCAAAAAACCGGCGAGCGGGCGCACGTGATGGACCGCGCTCGATTGAACACGCGCAGCCACGATATCGAAGTCCTCATCGCTGAAGGTCGCGATCTGGCGGAAAAACGCTCGAAATGGTTTCCCTTCGGCGCACCCAGGCGCACCGCCAATGTGAACATCCTCGCTTTTCCCCATGCAGTTGCCGGTGCTTCCGCATTCAAGGGCTGGCGTCATGTTTTCGCGCCGGACTGGCAGTTTTCTCCTGTACAATTGCCCGGTCGGGAAAGTCGTATCAGTGAACCGCCCTTCACGTCTCTTGCCGAGGCGGTGGAAGACATCCTGCCACTCGTCACGCCTTATCTGGATCGTCCACTGGTGCTTGCCGGTTGGAGCTTGGGTAGCAAGGTTGCGTTCGAACTTGCCCGTCGCATTGAAGAGAAGGGCTACAGAATACCGCAGCTTGTGGTGACGGGCGTGTGCCCCGGTCCTCACGAAAAGCTGCCGGATATCGCCAGCTTCTTCGGCGGCAACGATATTGAAACGAGGCTACGGATTCTGGGCGGAACGCCGCAATCCGTTCTTACCAACGTTGAAATGCTCGGCACCCTCAAATCCGCAATGGAAGGCGATATTGCCATGGCCGCAGGGTATTGGAGCGAGGCGGTTATCGGCGCTCCCATTCTTGCAATTTCGGCCAGCGAGGACGAACTCGTTTCGCGCGAGGTCGTTGAATCCTGGAGAGGGCGTACCTCTGCTGCCTTTGACCATGTGAGGCTTGAAGGCGGACATTTTCTGGCACGTGACGAAGGCGAGATGGTTGCGCTCGTCATCCGCAAGGCTGTCGAGGCACAGCTTGATGCCATGGGTTTCAAGGAAGGCTTGTGATGCAACATTCATCCTTGTCTTCGCCATGGTTGCCCTATGGTGTGGCAAATCACGCCCGTGCTCAAACCTGCATGGTGCTTTTTCATCATGCGGGGGGAGGGGCAAACTTCTTTCGCAGCTGGCCTGACCACGACGCGCTGAGGGGCATTGATGTCTACAGGATGGAGATGCCCGGTCGTGGCAGCCGCTTTCGTGACCCACCTCAATCAAACGTCGAGGATCTGCTGGCCGGGTTTGCACCAGTTCTGACAAAACTGGCAGATCTCTATGCGAATGTCGTCCTGTTCGGGCACAGCCTAGGCTCGCTGCTGGCGTTCGAGGCAGCGCGTCATCTTCAGACAATCAATCGCCAGCCGCAGGCCCTGATCGTTTCGGCGCGCCGCGCGCCTCATCTGCCGACTCCTCACCCCTGGCGCCACCAGATGAACGATCGCGCACTGACGGAGGAACTGCGAGGTCTGGGAGGCACGCAGGAAGAAGTGCTTGCGAATGAGGAATTGCTGCAACTCTTCCTTCCCATGATACGTGCCGATTTTCAGCTGACGGAAACCTATCGTTACGCCCGCGACATGAAGATTCTCAGTCCGGTGTTTGCCCTGCGTGGAAGCGCCGATCGCGAAGTGTCCGACGCGGACATACTGGCTTGGGGAGAAATCGCGGCCGGGCTTTTCGAATCCAAAACCTACGCCGGCGACCATTTCTATCTCAATGAGCCCGCCAATCTGCGTCAGTTGCTGGGCGACATAGTCCGCTTTCTGCCGCGTACTGCTCCGTCGCTCCCGGTGGGTGGCACAATATGAAAATTGGCCCGGATCGGGGTGGTTGCGGTCCCGATCAAGGTGGCGGCGGGCGAACGGGACCGTTAGGCCCGGATGCGACGCAGGATTGATAAAAATGAACCCAAAGCAAAAGTCGCAGCATGCTTCAAACTTCAAAATGGCCAGTCTCTTTGCCGGTCTCTACGCCGCCCAGGCCATTACTGGCAGTCTGGTGCAGACCGGCTTGCCGACTGTTCTTCGAGAAAGCGGCACGGCGCTGGACAAGCTTGGGCTACTTTCGCTGATTTTCCTCCCGTGGGCCTGCAAATTTCTGTGGGCACCGGTCGTTGATCGCTATGGCGTAACCAGACTTGGGCACCGCCGCCCCTGGCTGCTTGCCTGCCAGGCGCTGATTGCCATCAGTTTCCTCGCCATGGCATGGTTTACTCCGCAGGATCATTTCGAGGCCCTGCTGGCTGTGCTGCTGGCCATCGCCTTTTTTGCGGCCACGCAGGACATCGCAACCGATGCCCTGGCTGTCGAGGCGGTCAACGAGGAGCGTCGAGGGCTGGTGAGTGCTGCCAGCGTCTTTGGCGGCTATTTCGGTTTTCTGCTGGGCGTGGGTGCCTGGTTGCCTGTTTATGCCGCCTTTGGCTGGTCTGCTTCCATGATTTTCATGGCGACTCTTGTTGTCATCATGACCTTACCGGCAATTGTCGCTGGCCCGACCGAAAGGCTCCTCCAGAAGGATCAGTCTCAGTTGCGCCCGGGATTACGGGCAGCTTTCGCCAGCGCCAGCCTGCGCCACGGCCTTCTTTTCCTGCTTGTTTATCAGGCGGGGTTGCGTCTGGGCATGAGCCTGATCGGCCCCTATCTCATCGATGCCGGTCTGGATCTGGCGCAGATTGGCTGGTTGAAAGGTGTCGGTGGCGCCCTGGCTGGCCTCGGTGCCGCCGTGCTGGCAAGTGTTTTCCTGCGGCGCCTCGGGGGGCGCGCGCTTGTCGCGGCAGCCCTTCTGAACGGGAGTGTTTTTACCGCTCTGGGGGTTTGTGCCACCTTTGGCTCGGCCTCCAGCCCGGTCATCGGGGCGCTTGTTCTTTTGCAGGCGGCGGCTGCGGCCTTCAGCATGATGGCACTTTACGCCAGCATGATTGGCTGGTGCTCTCCCAATCAGGCCGGAACCGATTTCGCGCTGCTCCAAAGTGTGGACGCCATCCTTGCTATCAGTTTCTCTATCGCTGCCGGCTTCATCAGTCAGGCTGCTGGCCATCATGTGAATTTCGCAATTGCTGCTGCCCTGCTTGGCATTGCAGCCTTGTCGAGCCCGCGTCTTCTGCGCGACATCCTTCTGGCGAACCCTCGTCGCCTCATCCTCAGCAACTAGGATCAACCATGTCCAAAACAAGCCTTTTGAGCGCGACCGCATTTGCGACAATCGCCGCCCTCTCTTCCTCCAGCGCCATCGCACAGGAAAAAGCAAACGACGAGGGTATTACGCTTGAACGTGTGGTGATTACCGCCACGAAGCGTCTGCAGGATGCCTTTAGTACAGCGGGCGAGGTGGCAACGGTGGAGGCGGACGAGCTGGAGCGCCGCGGCTTCACCAGCGTTGACCAACTGGATCGGGTCTTTACCGATATCCATATCCGCCAGCGCTCAAGCCGCGCCTACAGCAACATCACTCTGCGCGGTCAGTCGTCGGTCGACTTCTACAACCCCTCCACTCAGCTCTATGTCGATGGCCTTCCGCAGGATCAAGCGCTGTTCAGCCAGATGCTGCCGGAAACGCTGGAGCGTATTGAAGTGCTCTATGGCCCTCAAGGGACGTTGTATGGCCGTGGTGCCATCGGCGGGGTGGTGAATGTTGTCACGCGCAAACCGGACGACGAATTGCGCGCAGAGGTCAATGGCACATTGACCAATCTGGGCCCCAAGGCCGGATTATATGTAAACACGCCTCTGATTGAAGATACACTCTATGGGGATCTTTCCTTCAGCGCCCTCAACGAGGAGGGCGAGATGGAGGATATGGTTACACGGGCGGAAGTCGGTGAAAGCAAGGATCGCTGGGGCCAGGTCCGCTTGCGCTATGCGCCGACAGACAGCCCGCTGGACGTGATGATCTCGGCCGGACGAACCACCAGATCGTCTGGTGAAGAGCGCTTCGTGATGGAATCCATGCTGGATGACAGAACAGCGCTACCGGTTCCTTCCCATTACAGGTTGACCAGCAACAATTTCGGGATCACCGCTTCCTATGATCTTGGCGAAGCCACGGTGACATCCCAGACCGGTTATCAAAATCGCAGCTTGGATCGCACCATTTTCGGCAGCTATACGCCGGAATGGCAAAAGACGTTCAGTCAGGAGCTTCGCCTTTCCTCCAATCCCGATGCCGGCAATGCAATAGACTATGTTGTCGGTCTCTACTATCAGGACCTCGATTTCAAGCGGAACGTACCGGCGTCCTTTTTGACCTCGCATCAGGACATTCGTTCTTCTGCTGCCTTTGGCGAAGCCACCTGGCATGCCACGGACAGGCTGGATCTGCTGGCGGGTGTCCGGTTCGATTATGAAGAGGTGAAGGCTGATACAGCGCTGGCTGGAAATGCGCGCAGCAATTCCGACAATTTCTCGGCAGTCTCGCCAAAGGCGGGCGTGAGCTACAAGATTACCGATGAACTTCTGGCCTATGGCCTTTTCAGCACCGGCTTCAAGGCGGGTGGTTTTACGCGCGCCGTCACGCCCGGCAATATCGGCTTCTCCTACGATCCGCAGCATACCTACAATTATGAAGCCGGTTTGAAGGCCTCACTCTTCGACGGAGTTCTCGAGCTCGCCTCGTCCGTCTACTTCACGAGAACGGATGATTACCAGCTTTCGGTCGGTCCTGTGCAGGGTCAATATTTGCAAAACGTGGGTGAGGTGGAAAGCAAGGGTGCCAACCTGACGGCACGCTGGCAGGCAACCGACGCTCTGCAGATCAAGAGCGGCATTGCCTATAACGATACTTATTTCAGTGCGTACCGAAATCCGTCCAATCCCGGCGTAAACCTGACCGGAAACCAGGTCCCGTATGCGCCGCGCGTAACCGCCAATCTCGGAGCCGAATATACATTCGATCTTCCTGACGATCATGGCGAGCTGATTGCGAGGGCCGGTATGACCTACATCGGCAAGACCTATTTCAATGAGGCCAATACGCTGGGGCAGAAAGAATATGCCCTCTTCGATGCCGGGCTGACATGGAAAAAGAACGAGGCGGTCGCTGCCGAATTCTTCATCGACAACATCGCTGACGAAACTTATTCGGTGTACGGCTTCAATGCCGGACCATCCTTCGGAAATGTCTATCAGCTTGGCAAGGGGCGAACCTTCGGTGGTCGCCTGAGCATCAAGTTTTGAACCTGGCGGGGCAGAGCATGCGTGTGCTGATTTCAGGTGCCGGTCCTGCCGGCTTGACGTTGGCCGCGTGCCTGCTGCGCCAAGGAATAACGCCGGTCGTGGTCGAGAAGGCCGAAGCCGTCCGTGAGGCGGGCTACGCGGTCGGCATTCACGTCAACGGCTGGAACGTGGCAGAACGGTTGGGGATCATTGAAAGCCTTCGTGCAAATGCTCTGGATCTAGGCCGGTCAGAGTATCGCAATCTCCATGATACCCCGCTTTTCCGCTATGATTACAAGCATTTTTCCGCCGCAGCCGATGGCAAGATGCTGGCCATCATGCGTGATGCATTGGTGCGGGTTCTGCATGAGCATCTTGATGGACGGCTTGGCGTCCGTTTCGCAACGCAGATCGACGCCATGACCGAGGCGGACAACTGCCTTTCCGTGCGCTTCTCCAATGGTGAGGTTGAGGATTTCGATCTGGTTGTGGCTGCGGATGGCTATCGCAGCCGGGTAAGGCATCTCTGGTTCGGCCCGCATGAGATGTTTTTGCGCCCGCTTGGCTATCGCGCCGCCGCATGGCGGTTGCCGGATGGCCCAGCCATGGATTCGAGCTTCGTCGGGTTCATGGATGTCGATCGGCAGGCGGGGCTTTACCGCGTCGGTGACGGTACGGCTGCTACCCTTTTCTGCTGGCGTGATGAAGAGACTGGTCGTGTCGCCGCTGAAGATCGCCAGCGCAATCTTCAAGATATATTTGGAAGCTGGCCCAGTATGATTTCCGCAACTCTTGATCAGGAGATCGACTGGAACAACTGCTTTTTCGATACGATTGCGCAGGTCGAGGTTCCAGACTGGTCGCGAGGCCGTGTCGTGCTTCTGGGCGACGCGGCTCATTGCATGACATTTCTGTCGGGTCAGGGAACGTCGACTGCCATGGCCGGTGCCTATATTCTCGCAGAGGAGCTAGCAGCAAAGCCGGTTTCCGAAGCACTTGCCAGTTACGAAGCGCGTCTCAAACCGCTGACACTTGCACTTCAGGCACAATCCAAGAAGATTGGTGGGCACTATGTGCCGCGCAGCCGCCTTGGAATTCTTGTCCAGTCATGGCTTATTCCGATCATGATGCGTCCGCCTTTTGCGCGGCTAACCGTCAAGAAAATGCTGGCCAAGGCGTTGCCGCTGGATGACACGGCTTCATGAGGTTGGGTTTCCGTAATCCAGAACCTTGGTGTAAGGATCATTCATAAGCACTGACGTAATAGGCGCAGGTGGAGATAAGTTGGTCGGCTGAGCATGCCATTCATCGTATCGCCAAACTCGTCTGTTGTCTCGGTTCCGGCCCAATGAATGGGTCCCAATTATGAGGAAATAACTTGCATCTGAATCTCAAGTTATCGGTTGCGTGGTCGCGGGTGCCGATCTAGAAAGGGCACAACGACGGCGACTAACGGATGTTTTGAGTGCCAAATGCCCCTGATGCATTTCCAATGGCGAAAGGTGCTTCATCGAGTAGATGATCTTGCCCTCCCGACAGCTTTGCAACACTCGTGGGGGAGGCAGATGGCTTGCCTACCTTTTTGAACGCGATTTTTACCGCCCACCGGCGCTCCCTTCTCTGGACCGTCATGCGTATAGTGCGCGACCCGCAGACGGCGGAAGACCTGGCGCAGGAGACTTATCTGCGCGCTCACAAGGCGGTTGAAAGCGGACGTGTCGAGCATATCGAAGGCTTTCTCCACCAGACGGCCCGCAATCTGGCGCTGGACCATCTGCGGCGCCGTAGGACACGGGCGGGCGCTGAAGTGCAGGGGCTGGACGAGCATTTGCTTGCTGGGATCTCGGCTGATATCCCCTCTATAGAACAGGCTTTGATCGAGAAGCAGACGTTCGGCGTGTTTCAGACGGCGCTTGCAGCGCTGCCGGAGCGCGCTCAGGCGGTGTTGGTGCTCAGCCGCATCGAAGAGTGGTCAAATGTCCGTATTGCCGAACATCTCGGCATTTCGGAACGCACGGTTTTCAACGACCTGAAACTTGCCATGGCCCATTGCCGGGACGCGATGGCGCGTCTCGACCGGAAATAAGGAACACAATGGCGCGTTTCTTGATCCTCCGACTCCGTCCGGTTGCCGCGACAACGGCTCTGCTTTGCTATCTTCAAGAGAATTTTTCCGGGTTTGTCGTACTCGTGCGTCAAAGTAACAGGACCCTGCAAACACGTTTCGATCGGATTGCCTGAGTGGGACACCAGAACGCACACGACACGGATGGGACGAGCAGCGGATTTACCTCCGCAGATCCGGTAGCGGAACAGGCGCTCGACTGGTTTGTCCGGCTACGAAACAGCGAGCCGGATGCTGCGACGTATGCGGCGTTCCAGGCATGGCTGGCAGAAGATCCCCGGCATGACGCAGAGTTCCGCAGTCTCGAGACCCTGTGGAACTCCAGGTCTTTCAGCGATGCGGTGAAAACGCTGCCGGTGGATCGGCGCGCGCTGTTGCGGCCGAAGACACGTCGCTGGCCGCTGCACGCCGCAGCGCTTGCAGCCTCGGTTCTGATTGCCGTCGGCGTCTGGCAATATTCGGCGCTCACGATTGCCATTCAGGCAGACTTTGAGACTGCAACCGGCCGCCAGACCACGGTTCGTCTGCCGGACGGCTCGATGATGATGCTGAACACCGACACGGCCGTAGCGACAGACTTTGAGGGCGGCCGACGTCACATCCGCCTGCTGCGAGGCGAAGCTTTCTTCGATGTCGTGCATGATCCTGCCCGTCCCTTTACCGTCAGCGGTCATTATGGTGAGGTGCAGGTTCTGGGTACGGCCTTCTCCGTCAGAACCGGTGATGACGAAGATCAGGTGGTGCTGGAGCGCGGCCGTGTTCAGGTTCTCTGTCTGTGTGATGGCAAGGGCATGGGTAAGGCCGAGCTTGTCCCAGGTGAAGCGGTTAGCATCACGGCATCCGCCGTTTCGCCCGTGCGTGCGACCGACCCATCGGCTACACTTGCCTGGCGGGAGGGACGCATCATCTTTGAAAACGCCAGCCTCGGCGCCGTTCTTGAAGAATTGCGCCGCTACCACCGCGGACCCATCGTGGTGGCAGATGAGCGGGTGAATAGACTAGTGGTCACGGGCAATTACCGTCTCGACAATGTCGAGGGCGCGCTGCGGACGCTTGCCGATGCGGCCGGTGTCGGTTTCTACCGGATTCCCGGCGGCATCATAATCCTTCGCTAAATATTCAACTTTTTTTGCCGGTTTACAAACCGTGCTGCGTCCTTGCTGACAGAAGGGCTGGCGCATGACGCGCATCTGTCCTGGGGTCTTGTTGAGAGGGTTTGGACGAGCATGGTTTCGGGGAAAAATTCACGCGTCTACATGGTTGCCTACGAGCGCCGCCGTCAAAGGACAAATGTGCTTCTGGCGTCCAGCATTCTCGCCTGCATCGCGGGACTTCTTCCGGCTGCCGCCCATGCGCAGGCGCGGGTTGTCGCAAGCGCCGCGGAAACCGGCAGCTTCCAGATTCCCGCCCAGCCGCTTTCTGCTGCCATTAACACCTTCATCCGTCAGAGCGGCTGGCAGATCAGCTACTCCTCGGCGCTCGCCGTTGGCAAGACCTCGACCGCCGTCTCCGGCAGCCTCACGCCATCGGCAGCGTTGCAGCGGCTCGTGCAGGGAACCGGCCTCACGGTGCGGATCAGCGGACCGGGCTCGGCCGCTCTCGTCAATCTGCAGGCGGCGGATGCGGGTGGTATTGCGGCTGGCGGAACGACCGTGCTCGATCCGATTCTGGTTACAGGGGAGAGTAACGGCGTGGATACATTCGTCCCCTCCCATTCGATTGGTGCGCTTAAGACCAGCGCTCAGCTGATTGAAGTTCCACAATCGGTATCGGTCGTGGGTCGCAAACAACTTGACGCGCAAAATGCGCAGAGTGTTTCTGAGGCGCTTCGTTATGTTCCGGGTGTCGCCATCGAAACCTACGGACCCGATCCCAAGGGCTATGACTGGATCATGATGCGTGGCTTCAATGCCCAGGCCACGAGTTCCTATCTTGATGGCTTGCGGCAGGTGTCCAGCAGCTACAGCTTTTTTCGGACCGATCCATACGCGCTGGATAGTGTGGAGGTGTTGCGCGGCCCATCCTCGGCGCTTTACGGCCAAAGTGATGCCGGCGGCATCGTCAACAAGACCTCCAAGAAGCCGACGGAAGACAATGTGCGGCAGATCGAGCTTCAGTACGGAAGCCATGACCGCAAGCAGGTAGCCTTCGATATCGGCGGCACGGTCAATGAGGACAAGAGCATTCTTTACCGCGTGATCGGTGTCGCCAGGAACGCCAACACCCAGTTCGAGTATTCCAACGGTGCTGACATCGTCGACGACCGGCTAATGATTCAGCCGGCCGTAACCTGGAAGCCCGACGAGGACACCACGCTGACGGTGACCGGTCAGGCGCTGAAGGATAAGAGCGGCGGCACGATCATGCTCTTCACGCCGACGAACATTCTCCTAGGCGACCCCAATTTCAACCAGAGTACCCAGGAGCAACAGAGCATCGGTTATGAGTTCGAACATCGCTTTGATGAGACCTGGACCTTCCGCCAGAACGCGCGCTACGGACATGTTGACTTCACACTCGACAACCTTTTTTTGTCCGGCCTTGGAGCATCGGGCCTCAGCCGTATAGCGCGACATTTTGACGAAAGCTTCGATACCTTCACGATAGACAATCAGGCCTTGGCCGAATTCGACACGGGAGCGCTCTCACATCAGGCGCTGTTCGGCATCGACTATAGTTGGTCTGATGCTGACGTTCGGCGTTTTCAGGGATCCGCTCCATCGCTGAACCCCTATGCACCGGTCTATGGTGTCACCGTTCCGGCGCCTACAGCACCGATGATCAGCTATACGGAGCGCTACAGCCAGACAGGCATCTACGCCCAGGATCAGATCAAGTTTGGCAATGGCTTCGTCGCAACTCTGGGGGGGCGGTATGACTGGCTTGATCTGGACACCCACAATCGCCTGACAGGTGCAGATACCAAGATTGATGTCGGCCGCTTTTCCGGTCGCGCTGGCCTCAGTTACGTCTCCTCGATTGGTGTTGCGCCCTATGTCAGCTATTCCCAATCCTTCGTCCCGAACAGCGGGGTTGATGAAAAGGGAAATACCTTCGATCCATCCAACGGTCGGCAGTGGGAAGTCGGCGTGAAATATCAGCCTAGCGGCTTCGAGGGGCTCTTCACGATCGCATATTTCGATATCGAGAAGACGAATGTCCTCAACTATCTCTCGAATGGCTTTGCCGTGGCAACGGGCGAGATCGCGTCGCGCGGTCTGGAACTGGAAGGCAAGGTCAGCCTCGGCGGCGGCTGGGATTTTGTCGGTTCCTACACATACACCGATGCGGAGATCACGCGCGATGCGACCGGCAATGTCGGGAAACGCCCGATGCTCGTGCCTGAACAGCAGGCCGCGGCCTGGTTGAACTACACGTTCGAGACGGGGCTTCTGGAAGGCGCATCGATTGGGGCCGGGGTTCGTTATGTCGGCAAGGTCTACGGCAACAATGCCAATACTTTTTCAGTGCCCAGCAGGACGCTGGTAGACCTTGGCGCAAGTTACCGGATCAACGAGCATGCTAAGGTCTCCCTGAATGCGACAAACCTGTTCGACAAGAAGTACTTTTCGACCTGCGAGGCGAGCTACTCCTGCTACCAGGGCGATCGGCGTGCCGTTATCGGCAAGCTGACCGTCGAATTTTGAGATTGAGGAAGGCGCGGCCAAAAGGTCGCGCCTCCACGAATGTCATGATGAACAGACGCGTTTTCATCACCGGCAGCCTTGCCGCTCTTCTGCCTCCTATGCCGGTTCTGGCCGAGGTCGAAAGGCGCATTGCCGCCGTCGATTGGGCTGCCGCCGAGTCTCTTCTTGCCTTGGGGGTCACGCCGCTCGCCGTTGCTGATACAGGCTACTACAACCAACGCATGCCGCAAGTCCTGCCCGGCGCGACCGTCGACATCGGGCCCTTCTGGGAAGTCAACCTGGAACTGCTGGACAGGCTCCGCCCGGACCTCATTCTCATTGGCGTTGCAAGCCTGTTCATGACGCCGCGCCTGAACGAGATCGCGCCTGTCGAGGTCGTCGAAGATATGAGGGGCGAAATTGCCTATGGGCGGGCGGCAGCCATTCTCCGCCAGTGCGGACGTGCTGCGGGCCTTCCGTCCAGTCACGTCGAGGCCATCCTGTCCAACATAGAGCAGCGAATGCAGAGCCTTGCCGCCAGCGTTCAGCGAGTGCGCCCGGTTTGCATTTTGTTGCCGGATCAAAGCGGTAGCCGCGCCATGGTCTACGGCAATGGCAGCATGCCCGGGTCCGTGGTCACCCGTCTGGGTTTACGAAATGCGTGGCAGGGACCAACCAATGCCAATGGTTTCATTCAGGTCGGGCTCGATCAGCTGATGCCGCTGAAAGATTGTGTCTTCATGCAGATCGAGATCCCGTCACTTGCTCCGCAGACGAACAGGGCGCTAAGCGACAGCCAGCTCTGGCATCGGCTTCCCGCGGTTCGTGAAGGACGTGTGGTGCGCATGCAGCAATTCTATCCGTTCGGGGGATGTCTTTCGACGCTTCATCTTGCCGAAGCGCTGGCGCGCGCGCTTCAAGTCCCCTTCGGAGCAGGTACACCATGAGCATCACCCTTGCCGGACGGGGTCCAACGCGTGGCTTCGTCCTGATTTGCCTCCTGGCTTTGTCGGCTCTTGCTCTTGCCGTGCTGGCCATCATCCAGGTCAAAGAACCGGCCATACTCTTCTACGCGACGTTGCCGCGCATTGTTGCCGCGCTGGTTTCCGGCTGCCTCCTGGGGTTGGCAGGCGGCGTGTTCCAGAGAACCTTCGACAATCCGCTTGCCGAACCGTTCCTCCTCGGCATTTCCGGAGGAGCGGCGCTCTTCCTCGCCGCATCGCTGGTCTTCGCCCCGGCTTTATGGTCGCACGGATATCAGATCGTGGCACTCGCCGGAGCGCTGACTGCTGTTGCGATTGCTTTCGCTGTTGCCTGGGGGCCGTACCTTTCGTCCCAGACACTGGTGCTGGCCGGGGTGATGATCAATCTCTTCTGCAACGCTGCCTATGCCGGCCTTGTTCTTTTCAATCATGATTTTCTCAGCAATCTCCTGACTTGGCAGGCCGGTTCGCTGCAGCAGAGTGGCTGGGGGCCGTCGCTTCGTCTGGCGGTGCTTGCAGTTCTTTCTCTCGGTCCGCTTCTTCTGCTGGAGCGACCGCTACGGTTGCTTTCCCTCGGTGATGGTGCGGCAGCGAGCCTCGGTCTTTCCGTGCGCACGGTGAAGCTGATCCTGCTTCTCATCGCTTCGCTGCTGGCCGCGTCCGTCACAGCAGAGTTCGGCCAGATCGGTCTCGTGGGGCTGGCCGCCCCGGCGCTTGCGCGCGCGATCTGGCGCGAGGCCCAGGCGGGACTGGTCCGCTGCGGGGTTACGGGAGCCCTTCTTCTGCTGCTGACCGACCAGGTAATGCGTTTGCTCTCCAGTTGGTTGGGCGATCTGCCGGTCGGGGCGGCTGCAGGGCTCCTGGCGGGACCATTGCTAATTTTTCTCGCGCGAAGGGCGCCGCTCAACGCCTCGAAGCCGTTCACGTTCGCATTTGCGGCACGCGGCCATGGGAACGTTAAGCAGCTCATGATCCTGGCCATGCTTCTACTGGCTGCATTTGCGCTCGCGTCATTCCTGGGGCGCGGACCGGAAGGATGGTCACTGGCGGGTCGGGACGATCTGGCTCTGGTCTGGCGTTGGCGTCTTCCGCCGCTCCTGGCCGCAAGCGGCGCCGGCCTATGCCTCGCTGTGGCGGGTTTCATCTTGCAGCGCTTGCTGCGCAATTCCCTTGCCAGCCCCGATCTTCTTGGCATCAGCCACGGCGCAGGCCTTGCTCTTGCCGTCGCCTTCGTCATTCTGCCGACGCTCGGGGTTGCAACGAAACTGGCGATCACCTCTCTAGGCGCCATTGCCGCCCTGTTGGTCGTGACACTGCTCGGGCTTCGAGCGCGCTTTGAACCCACGCGCATGCTGCTGCTCGGCGTCGGCCTCGCAAGTATGGCGAACGCAATGCTCGTGATCGCGCTTGCCGGCGGCGGACAAAGAGGTGCAGCACTCCTCGGATGGTTTTCCGGCATGACCGCAGGCGTGGATCTTGGCACGTCAGTCGCTGCAGGCCTGATGGGCTTTGCGGGGCTTCTCGCATGTCTTTCGCTCCATCGGCAGATAGACCTGATAACGCTGGGTGATGCAGCAGCCACGGGTTTCGGTCTGAGTGTGGCCGTGGTGCGTGCGGCCGGCATCGCTCTAGCCGCGATTCTGACGGCTGCCGGTACCATGGTTGTCGGTCCAATCAGCTTTATCGGCCTGATGGTGCCTCATGCAGCCGCGGCCCTGGGTTTTCGCAAGGCAGCAGGGGCAAGCCTTGCCAGCGGTCTCATCGGCGCATTGCTGATGACGCTCGCGGAGTGGCTGAGCCGTAATCTCGTCTGGCCCTGGGCGCTTTCGCCGAGCCTGTTGGCCGCGCTCGTCGCCGGACCCTGGTTCCTCTGGCAACTGCGCCGTCAGCAGAGACACTGAGCAGATAGCCCTTGTCATTGCAAACCCTTCCATTCCAGCGATAGCAGGAGAGATATTCCCATGCCGCTTCCAGACCCAGTCCCCGCACAGATGGCGCCGAAGTTCTCCTTGCAGGGAGTTTCCTTCAGTGTTACCGGCCGCACGATCCTGCAGCCGCTGGATCTGGACCTTCCGGCAGGCAAAACGATCGGTCTCATCGGACACAACGGCTCAGGCAAATCCACTCTGGTCCGACTGCTGGCCCGGCAGATCAGGCCCAGCACCGGACACATTCTGTTTGATGGACGCCGGCTGGAAACCTGGTCGAACCGCGAATTCGCCAGGCACCTTGCTTACCTCCCACAACAGACGCCGGTGCCCGCGGGAACCAGCGTCCGCGAGCTCGTCAAGTTCGGACGTTATCCCTGGCATGGTCCTCTTGGCGCTTTTGGCAGGCTGGATGAAGAAAAGGTGGAGGAAGCACTCGACCTCACGCAAACGACGACGCTTGCGGAGCGTTCCGTCGAAACGCTGTCCGGGGGCGAACAGCAGCGCGCCTGGATCGCCGCACTCATCGCACAGGATACGAAATGTCTCCTGCTCGACGAACCCATTTCGGCACTCGACATTGCGCACCAGATCGCGGTGCTCGATCTCGTCCAGACGCTCACCAGGGTGAGGGGGCTCTCCATCGTCATGGTTCTCCACGATATCAACATGGCGAGCCGCTACTGTGATGAGATCATTGCGCTCCGGGAGGGTAGCCTCATCGCCAGAGGATCGCCACGTGAGGTTATGACGCCCGATAACCTCAAGCGCATTTACGGGGTGAATTTCACCATCCACCACCCAACTGAAGGCGGTCGACCGTCAGCACTGCTTTGTTGAACAGTTGGGGGTGCGCGTTCGTAATCGGACATTTATTGCAATAAGCGCACGCTGAATCAGGACGCAGGTGCGGCACTTGTTCGTTCGAATGGCATCGAATTTATCCTTCGTAGGTGGATCCACGGTCTGAGCCATACCGGCCCGCTTCTTGGGACTATACAACCTCACATACGGTCGCCGCTCTTTTGCAGGCCGTTCAGATGATTATCAGGGTGGTCAGTCCGGGCTATGTTCTGTCGGGCTTGATGTCGACCGGCAGTTTCGTCGGTATCCTACTTCTGGTCGGCGTCTTCTTCCGGCCGCTCGACAAGATCACCGCTGTCGTCGAGCCCTATATGCGCGGCAGCGCCGGCTTCCTCCGCCATCTCGAGCAGCTGGCGACCGAATCGGAGATCACCGACAGCCCGGATGCTTGCACCGTCTCGACCTTGCGTAACGAGATCCGTCCCAACGATCTCACCTTTGCCTTCACGCCCGGTCGTCCCCGTGCAGCACGATATCTCCCCGCATGTGCAGCTTTTGTTGGCGAATCCGGTTTCGGCGAATTGACGCTGCTCTCGCTCTAGCCGCGTTTCTACGTGCCGAAACCCGGCACGATCCGCAATACGGACTGGATGGTCGTTATGCAGCAGGGCCGCATGGTCGAGGTCGGAACGCATGCCGAACTGCTGGAGCGTGAAGGCCCTTACGCAAAGCTCGCGGCTTGATGGACCAGGGCAGGCCATCACAGCCGCGAGCTCTACTTCAACTCCAATAGGCCGCCACCATGAATTGACTCTTTGCCAACCTGAGACCAGTCAGATGGCTGCGAGCCTCGCGCGCCCGTTCGGCATCAGCTGCGAACCAGACATAGCCATCTTCCGGTACTGACGCGGATTTGAGCGCCTGAACGAGATCATCGGTTCGGAAGACCCTGCTATCGTTAGCCAACGCGCCGAGATCTTCATCACTGCTCGCCAGGACCGCAGAGACCTTGCCTTCTGCAAGCGCCAGCATGCGGGCGATGGCCGGCTGAGCCGTCTCGTCCCCGTATAGCAGCAGCACTGGCGCTGACGGGCACCAGCCACCCCCTGGACCCATGACGCCGACCGTCTCGCCGACGGGGTTCCTATCCATCCAGTGGCAGGTGGGGCTGCCGTCATGATGGAAGATGTCGAAGTCCAGCCAGTCCTCCTCCTGTGCCGCGACGGTGTAGACAGGCCTGTGGATCTTCTCTTCTGGCCAGATTATGCGGCCTGTGCGGGAGATTCGCGGCCATTCTGGCGTTCTAGGATCACTAGGCAGAAGCAGCCGGAAATGAAGGCTGCCGGTGGCAAACCGAGATGCCTCCTCGCCGGTCAGCCGCACCCGAGTAAAGCCGGGAGAGCGGCGCGTCACGGAATGTACATGCATCAACGAAAGCCCCGGTGCCAATGCGCCTTCGTTGATTTCATCCCAGGTGATGGTAAGGCCATTGTCCTCAAAGATCTCAGCAAGATTGCTCTGTAGCGTCAGCAAGAAGCGTCGATCCGAGCTCTCCAGCTCGACCGTACAATTCTCATTGAGACGACGGAACACTGCGGTGCTGCTCCAGATCGAGAAACGCTTCTCGGTATCATCACCCGCGATTGTAATGCCGAGTCTTTTTGAATGCTGGTCAAGGAGCGCGAAGGCTGGTGTTGTTTGGCCCTTGATCGAGCCGGTCAAACGATGTGTCATGGATATTCCAGATTATGATGCCCTCCAATTCCAATGAAGATGATAATCATAGTCAAGTATAATCGCTCTTCGGGCCATAGCTCCGGCCTTATTTTCCCATCGCGATGAGTCATTGCCGCTGCGAGATCCCCAGTCCACTTGTCATCAATGCCATAAAGCGTCTCAGCTACCGTTGTGCGCCCTGAAGTGAACCGCGCCGGGTTTGCCGGAGGCTCCAACTTCTGAGAGAATGGAGCCGATATGAGCGCCCAGCGAACGAGCGAGTTCAGCTGCGTTGAGAAGACCAGACTGGTGATGTGCCAGTATGGTCCAGAAACGCCTCAGCGTCTCGGCAGGAATGCGTGGCCCGAGAAGCGGAAAATCTCGTTCGAGATAGGTGCGAGTGAAATCTTGTCGCCAGCGCATACCTCCACGGTCGCTGGAAGCGAGGAAACTATTGGGAAAACCACCCCGTAGCCAAAGTCTCTCGAGTGCATCTGCCGGCACTTCCAATCCGTCGACAGGTTGCATTTCAAGATAGGCAATGCGGCCAGCGAGCGTTTCTCCAGATTGTTTGAGGAGATCGATCGAAGCTGAGCCAAGTAGCAGGAACTGGCCGGCGCGCCGTCCGGCGCGGCGGTTGCGATCGATCAAGCCCCGCAGGATCTCGAATACGTTTGGCAGGCGATGCACTTCGTCAAGGATCACCAGCTTGTCTTCATGGCTTGCAAGATAAAGCTCCGGTTCCGACAGTTTGGCCCGATCTGCTTCCGATTCGAGGTCGAGATAAATGGACGGTCGGGTTTCGCCAATGTCGGGTTTCGCCAATATTGAGTGCTAACGTCGTTTTACCGACCTGACGAAAGCCCAATAGCGCAACCGCAGGGCTTTCGTTGACCAAGTTCAACGGTTCGGCTTCAATTCTTCGCCCAATCCATCCTTTCAATTGTGAAGTAAGGTTCCGGAATTGCAAGGATGATTTTAGCTATGTAATGAGGCGCGCGGCCCGACTTCCCTCCATTTTTTGGGAGATTCTTGGGTTTTTCTTGCTCTGGGACCAAACCTTGGACCGCCGGGAATTAGAGTTTCCGGCTCTGATCACGATGGCTGGCTGGTAGCGCCACCGGGATTATGCAGTGCGATCGACAAAACCCCATACGATACGATAAGGGCTCCGTTTGCTCGCTCTTGCAAAAGTTGAAAACTCCCATCTGAAAGCGCGCTGCTGCTCTGGGACCAAACCTTGGACCGCCGGGAATTAGAGTTTCCGGCTCTGATCACGATGGCTGGCTGGTAGCGCCACCGGGATTATGCAGTGCGATCGGGACGTTATAACCGATCGCCGAGTGAGGACGTTCCTCGTTGTAATATCGACGCCAAGTCTCCAACTTTTCGCGGGAATCTGCAAGGGTCAGGAACCAATGAGCATTCAGGCATTCCGATCGCAGCTTGCTGTTGAAGGCCTCGATGAAGCCGTTATCAGTCGGTTTGCCCGGGCGTGAGAAGTCCAGGGTGACGTTGTTGGCATAGGCCCAGAGGTCAAGATCACGGGAGATGAACTCGCTGCCATTATCCACCCTGATCGTCTTCGGATAGCCGGTCTTTCGGCAGATGCCTTCGAGGGTCTGGACGACATCCTCGCCGCGATAGGTGAAGCGAGCGTCGGCGGCCGNCACCCTGATCGTCTTCGGATAGCCGGTCTTTCGGCAGATGCCTTCGAGGGTCTGGACGACATCCTCGCCGCGATAGGTGAAGCGAGCGTCGGCGGCCGCGACCCTGGCGCCGTCCAAAATCCTTTCGGAGCAGCCATGACCATGCCCGCATCCACATCTCAACAGGCCCCGGCCATCCGCTTGTCCAGCGTCTACGAAAGCTATGGTGATCACCCTGTTCTGAAAAACATTAATGCCACGGTTGCACGCGGCGTGGTGGTGGTAATCTGCGGCCCGTCCGGTTCGGGAAAATCGACCCTGATCCGCACGATCAACCGTCTTGAAGAGATCAATAGCGGTTCGATCGTCTTCGACGGTCAGGATATTCACGCAGCGATGCCAGCGAAAAAGCTCAATCTTTTGCGCAGCAGCATCGGCTTCGTTTTCCAGAGCTTCAACCTGTTCCCGCATCTCTCGGTCATCGAGAACGTGTCGATATCGCCCATTCGCGTGAAAGGCGTCGCACCGGATCTGGCCCGCGCCAAGGCACTGAAACTGCTTGATCGGGTCGGACTTGCCGAAAAGGCGAACGCCTATCCCGGACAGCTCTCCGGTGGCCAGCAGCAGCGCGTGGCAATTGCCCGGGCACTCGCCATGGAACCGCCGATCATGCTGTTTGACGAGCCGACCAGTGCGCTTGATCCAGAGATGGTCGGAGAGGTTCTTGCGGTGATGAAAAGCCTGGCTGCCGAAGGCATGACCATGTTGTGCGTTACGCATGAAATGGGTTTTGCCCGAGACGTTGCCGACCGCATCTGGTTCATCGACGCGGGCGAAATTCTCGAGACGGCTCCACCGGAGGAGTTCTTCAAGACGCCTCGCCATCCCCGTGCGCAGCGCTTCCTCGCTGACCTGCGCCATTGAAATCCAAAACAAATAAACAAAGGAGAGCAGCAATGAACTGGAAATGCATCACCCTGGCGGCGGCACTTGCCGGTACCGCAGCCATCTCGCCGGCCAAGGCAGACCAACTCGACACCATCATGTCGTCGAAGACGCTGCGTTGCGCAACCTTTGCCGACGTACCTCCCTTCGCCTCGCCGGATCCGAAGACCCGTGAAATGGCAGGCTTCGACGTCGATCTCTGCAATGCGATTGGCAAGGCGCTGGGGGTCAAGGTCGAAATCAAGCCTGTTTCCGTCGAGGCGCGCGTTCCCGAGGTCAAACTCGGTCGCGTCGATATCACTGTTGCGAACCTCGCCTATACGCTGAGCCGCGCCGAGCAGATCCAGTTCAGCGACCCTTATTACCTCGCCAAGGAAATGCTGATCGTTCCGGCAGATGACCCCGGCAAAAGCAAAGCCGATTTCGAAGGCCAGCGCCTGGCATCGACCAAAGGCTCGACATCGGAAATGTCGATCAAGCTCAACAAATCCGATCCGCTGACTTTCCAGGACACTGCCTCGGCCTATCTCGCCGCCCAGCAGGGCAAGGCGCGCGGCATGGTTGCCAACACGATGACCACGACCAAGCTGGTCATGGAATCGAAGGCCAAGGGCAAGGAAATGCGGATGATCCCTGAGCCGATGCTCTATCAGCCGATCGGCATCGGCATGGCCAAGGATAACCCGGCGCTCACGGCCAAGATCAACGAGGTTCTGCGCAAGCTCGATACCTCCGGTGAACTCAACCAGATCTGGGACAAGTGGCTTGGCCCGAACACCGATTACAAGATGACGCGCACCGACAAGGTGGTGCCGCTTGCCGAACTGAAATTCGACCCCATCCCGTAAGCCGGACGGCCGGGACCCAACTCAACTGAAAAAATGACGATGCTCATGGCGGTGGAGATGGTTCTGCCGCCACGGGTATCCGTGCGAGGAATTCTAACGTGATCCACATAAAAGACATCGCAGAATGCCCATCGAAGACCGATATCGAGGCGCTCGCAAAGTTCTCTCCGGCAACCATTCATGAAGCGCAGGGTCGTCGTGGTGCATTATCGTCGCGATT
Organism: Rhizobium sp. Root149; assembly: GCF_001427345.1. NCBI lineage: Bacteria > Pseudomonadati > Pseudomonadota > Alphaproteobacteria > Hyphomicrobiales > Rhizobiaceae > Rhizobium > Rhizobium sp. Root149. The sequence goes on along the minus strand of NZ_LMGD01000023.1, from coordinate 371,056 downwards.
GAAGCCGGTAGATTATCGCATGAAGCTGTGCGGCCCGGCCTTCACGGTCAAATCCTCGCCGCGCGACAACATCATGCTGCAGCTTGCCATCAATTATGCCAGGCCGGGCGACATCATCGTCGTTTCAGCCGGTGAATACGAAGAGGCTGGATCCTTTGGCGACGTGCTGGCCAATGCCTGCCTTGCAAAGGGTATCGGTGGTCTTGTGACCGATACCGGCGTGCGCGACACGCTGCAGCTTCGCGAACTAGGCTTGCCGGTCTTCTCGCTCAGCACCTGCATCAAGGGCACCGTCAAGGAGACCCTCGGCACGACCAACGATTCCATCATCGTCGGCGGTGAGATCATCCATCCGGGCGATGTCATTGTCGGAGATGCAGACGGTCTGGTCGTGGTACGCCGCGACGAGGTGGCGGACGTCGCAAAGCTTTCGCAGGCCCGCGAGGATGCCGAAGCAGGCTATATCGCTGCCTACAAGGCTGGAAAGTCAGTCGTGGAAGTCTCCAACCTGGAAGCCGTGCTGAAGGCAAAAGGTCTGGTCGTCGATATCTGATCGGCGGCCACACCGGTCGGCAACCACGGCGCTTTTCCCATGGTGAAAGGTCTGGATGACCTTCGCCCGTTCGCCCTTTCCGGGCAACGCACCTGTGACCGGTTCCTCGCACGCAGACTACCGTGACAGCCTGTCTTCGTCATCGATCAGGACGAGGCGGCTCGGCGTTGCGCTGCCCCACGCCCAAAGAACGAGATTGAGATCATCATCCGTTGCCGCAGGTGCGAAACTCTTCACGAGCAGTCCGCAAAAGCCGAGGGCAGCGAGGTGACGTGCGAATGTTTGTGTGCGCGCTTCGCCCGAAACCCTCATCTGGTCACGCCAGGTAGGATCGCTCAGTGCTGCCGCATCCATTCCCTGCGCCCGAACGGCCGCATCATCACGGCAGTCAAAAACAGGGTCGATATCGGCATCGTAGGAAACCAGCGTCGTCGGTTGGAGAGTGCCGACCTGGTTGGCCTCCTTGAGGGCTGTCATGATTGTCAGAGATGTGTAAAGGGCTGGTACGCCTTTCGGATTGAAGCGTCCGCCGTAGAATTCCGCGCCACGTCCCGACAAAGGCTCACGGGCATAGACCGGATTAAGCGCCCGATAGAGCTTCCCCTGATAATGCATCGACGAGACTATGCGTGGACGCCGGCGTCGACCGCGTCGATATAGTCAAGCACCTCGTCGGCACGACCGTCGCGGACCAGTTGCATCGCAGTCTGGCCGGAGAAGCCGGAGAGAGGCTCGGAGCGATACCAGGCGTAGGCCATCAAGGCCGAGCCAAAACGCCGTTCGACCTTGTTGACGATCTCGACCATCTCGCGCAGCCGTCGCTGCGTCTTGTCCGAGCGAACACGGTCCTTGCGCTGGACTGCGTCCTTTCCGAGTCCCGCCGTACGCGCGATCTCTTCACTGGTCGTGCGAAATGCATCCGCGATCTTGCGGGGTGCAAGCAATCCATCATCTGCATACTGGGTGAGGCCCATGGTCCACTCCCTCTAGGTAATGCCGCCGACATAGACGCAAGATAGCGTCAATATCAGCGGCATTCAATGCCTATCAGGATCTATTTAGGTGGAAGCGACAGCGGCGCAAGTTCCGACAGGGATCGTCCGCGCGGGTCGTTTGCCGGAATGCGCTCCTTTGCGAAGACCAGGGCATCGCGCATCACGTGGACGGCACCGTCGTAATCGAGACCCAGAAGCTTGCCATCCCTTGCGATGCACTGACCATCGACGTAGACGGCCTGAACCGCCCGTTCCGCCGCACAATGCAGGAGATTGCGCAGGGGATCATAGACCGGCTGCATAGCGGAGTGGTTGAGATCGATCAGCGAGAAGTCCGCTTTCGCGCCGACGGCGATGCGGCCGATATCTGTCCGACCGAGTGCCTTCGCGCCCCCCAAAGTGGCCATTTCGAAGATATCGGCAGTTTTTATGTCATGGACGCTTTTGCCGGCAATGCGCGAGCAGATCAGGGCGCGGCGCATCTCCTCCAGCATGTTGTAAGGATAGGTATCGGTTCCGATCCCGACATTGATGCCGTTTCGCCGGTATTTGCCGATCGATTCGAGGATCATCCCGCTTCGGGAGAACGTGACCGGGCAATGGGCAACCGTCGTGCCGCCCCTGGCCAGAAGCTGCATGTCGATCTCTGTCCGCTGCCGCGTCCAGGAATGGCTGTCGAGGAAGATGCAGTGACCGAGGATGAGGCGCTCGTTCAGAATGCCGAGCCTGTCGAGGTATTGCACGGCGGTCAGTCCTGTCCGGCGCAGCAATTCCTCATGCTCCGCCATCGTCTGGGCCGCATGGAGAGTGATTGGAATGTTGCGGCTTCTGGCAGCTGCCATCGCTTCGGTCAGGAGTTCGGGCGAGCAGGTCTCCACCTGCGATGGCGCCAGAATGCCGCCGAGGCGCGTTGACGGATGTGCCTCTGCCTCGTCCACGCAGGCTAGCGCTCGTGCAAAGGCTTCGCGTCCTTTGGCACTGTCCCAATGGTAATCAAGGCGGCGGCTGTCTTCCACATGCCAGCGCGCCTCACGAAAGCCCGGTGCGGCATAGGCTCTAGCACCACTTTTTACGAGCGTCGGAAGCCATTTGTCGTGCGGACCGGCAATATCGACAAGCGTTGTCACGCCGCTACGGATCAGGTCGCCCAGCATGATCGTGAGGGACGCCTCAAGCGCTTCCTCGCTGATCTCGACCAGCGTGGAATATTCATACATCGCCTGACCCCACAGGGCAGGGGTACCCATGTCGTCGAAAATGCCTTTCGACAGCGGTTCCTCGTCCGAATGGCAATGGATGTTGACGAGACCGGGCAGCAGCATTGTGTCCTTGCCATGCTCTTCACGTTCGAACGGTCCGTCGTAATGACCTCCGACATGCAGGATGCTGGCCTCGTCGAAGGCAATATCACCATCTGAGAGATAGGCATGGCCGCCGGTCTGCGGATCAAAAGCGACGATAGTCTCGATGTTTCGGATGACGTGTATGGGCTTGGTCATTTGTTCAGTCATGAGTTGTCCTGAAATAACGTTCGAGGAAGCGGCTATAGGCTCCCATCAGGGCGCTGAAGGCGAAGTAGACCGCGGCGGCAAAGACATATCCTTCGAGCACGGCGATGCCCTGCCAGACAGGATCACGCATGGCAGAGCGGACGGTATCGAGGAAATCGAGGAGACCGACGATCGTGACCAGCGTCGTGTCCTGGAAAAAGCCGATGAAAAGCGAGACGAGGGGAGGGATGACCTTCTTGATCGCCTGCGGCAGCACGATCTTGAACATGATCGGCCAGTAGCCGAGACCCAGAGAGGCGCCTGCCTCGATCTGTCCCTTTGGAACATCCTGCAAGCCGCCACGCACGATTTCTGCAATATAGGCGGCTGCAAAGATGATGATGGCGACCTGGGCACGCAAAAGTTTGTCGACGGTGACGCCCTCCGGCATGAACAGCGGCAGCATGACGGTTGCCATAAAGAGAATGCTGATCAGCGGTACGCCGCGGACGATTTCGATGAAGCTGGTGGCCAGAACCCGGATGACCGGGAGTTCTGACGCGCGCGACAAGGCAAGCAGGATGCCGAGCGGCAGCGCACAGGCAAGTCCGACGAAGGACAGCATGAAGGAAAGCGGCAAGCCGCCCCACTGGGTTTTCGGCACGGATGGCAGGCCGAACACGCCGCCTGCCATCAGGATATAGAGGACCGGCAGGATGCCGACGAGCCAGACAAGCAAGAGCCGCATGCTCCACAGCCGCGGCACCATGGAGACGATGGCGGCACAGAAGAACCCGAGAAGCGCCAGCATGGGTCGCCACTGTTCTTCATAGGGATAGAAGCCGAATGCCATGTAGCGAAGTTTGGACGTGAGGAATGGCCAACAGGCTCCAGTGGCGACCTTGCAGTCTTCCGGCCTGCCGGAAAAGGTTGCTTCCAGAAACAGCCAACGGATCGCGAACCATCCGATCGCCATGATGGCGACGGCACTGAGCACCGTGACCAGGGCATTGCCGGGCGTACCGAAAAGATCGCGCCAGAGAGCGTGCCGCCGCGGAGGGGGCAAACGGCTGGGCGTGGACGCGCCAAGGACGAGCTGGATTTCCGTCACGATCAACGCTCCTTCAGGGCAACCCGGGTGTTGTACCAGTTCATGAAAAGCGAGATCGCGATGGACAGGCCGAGATAGGCGCCCATGAAGATCGCAATGGTTTCCATGGCCTGCCCGGTCTGGTTCATGACCGTATTCGAGACCATCACAAGATCCGGATAGCCGATGGCGATGGCCAGCGAGCTATTCTTGAAAACGGTGAGATAGGTATTGGTCAAAGGCGGAATGATGAGCCTCAATGCCTGCGGCAGGATGACGAGGCGCATGGTCCGGCGTCTTGGCAGGCCGAGCGCGGTTGCTGCCTCCCATTGGCCCTTGTCGACGGCTTGGATGCCGGCACGCACGATCTCTGCCACGGTGGCCGATACGCTAAGCGTGAGCCCGAACAGCAGGGCAACGAATTCCGGCTTGACCTGCATGCCGCCTGTCAGGCGAAAGCGGCCTTGTTCCGGCAGGCCGAACTTCAGCGAAATCCCGTCCAGAACAATCAGCAGTACGATCGGTGCCGCGATTGCAAGGAGGGCAAGAAGCGTTCCGTGGTTCGGTTTTCCGGTCGTCAGCCGACGGTGCAGTGACAGGCGCCGGATGAGGAATGCGCCAACCAGGCCAATTGCAAGGGCAGCGACAGTCGGCGCAAGACCCCGCACGAATTCGACCGAAGGAATGGCAAGGCCGCTGTTTGACAGGTAGACATGCGGCAGGACAGGCAGTGCCGCACGGACCGGGGGCAGGACATTGATGATGACCGCATACCAGAACAACAGGTACAGCAGCAGCGGCACGTTTCTCAGCGCCTCGACATAAAGCAGCATCAGCCGTTGCAGAAGCGGATTGCGTGACATGCGGCCAATGCCGACGAGAAGCCCCAGCACGGTTCCGAAAAAGGCCGCGAGGACGGAGACCTTGATGGTGTTGGCAAGACCAACCAATAGAGCGCGTGAAACAGAATCGGTCGGCTGGTAGGCAATGGTGGTTTCGCTGATGACGAAGCCTGCCTGTCGCGACAGGTAGGAAAACCCGGTCGCAATATCCTGTCTTTCCAGGTTGTGGCTGGCGGTGGCAAACATGGACCACGCGATCAGACCGATGATGCAGATTGTCAGCCCTTGATAGAAGAGCGCGCGGTAGCGCGCATCATGCAGCAGAGCCATTCAAAGCCCTCCGTCCGGAAAACTGCCAGGGATGGCTGCGCCCGCCAGGCGGGCGCCAACCGGTCTCAACGGAAAGGAGGTGCGTAGAGCAGGCCGCCAGCATTCCACGGGGTATTGGGGCCGCGGGTCATGCCAAGGCTGGTCTTTTCGCCCAATGCGCGATCGAAGACTTCGCCGTAGTTGCCGACCGACTTGATAATGTTGTAGCCCCACTTCTTGTCGAGCTTCAGCATCTCGCCGAGATTGTCAGACGCGCCGAGCATGCGAAGCACTTCCGGGTCCTCGCTCTTCAGCTTCTCATCGACATTGGCCTTGGTGATACCCTTTTCCTCGGCGGCCATCAGCATCCAGACGGACCAGGATACGATATCGCGCCAGTTGGAATCGTTCTGGCGAACGCCAGGCGCCAGGGGTTCCTTTGAGATGGTTTCAGGCAGAACGACATAATCGTCCGGCTTGTTGGAAACGGCACGGATCGAGGCAAGGTCCGAGCGGTCGGACGAAATTGCATCGCAACGGCCGCTGAAGAATGCGGCGCGGTTTTCATCCGGGCTCTCGAACACGACGATCTCGAACTTGGCGCCGAGCTTGCTGAAGAAATCCGTGAGGTTCTGTGCCGTCGTTGTGCCAGGCAGGGTGCAGATCGCGGCGTCCTTCAGTTCGGCAGCACTTTTGACGCCGAGCGACTTGGAAACCATCAAGCCTTGACCGTCATAGAAAACCACGGGTCCGAAATCGATGCCGAGCGACGCTTCACGCGTGAAGGTCACGGTCGTCTGGCGGGACAGGATGTCGATTTCACCCGATTGCAGCGCCTGAAAGCGCGTATTGATATTGGTGGGGATGTATTCGACCTTCTCGCCGTCTCCAAAAACGGCAGCAGCGACGGCACGGCAGATATCGGCGTCGAAGCCTTCCATGCGGCCCTTGTCGTTCGGTGCCGCAAAACCGGGCGATGCGAGCGAGACGCCGCACACCAGCTTGCCACGCTTCTTGACGGTATCGAGCGTATCCGCATGCGCGAAACTTGCCCCCATGAAACCGAGAACAGCGGCCACGCAGCCAACCAAAGTCTGTTTTTTCATTCTTTCCTCCCAAAAAGATTGTCTACATTCCCCTTGGCAGCTCCTCCCTGCCAGACCCATGGCAATGCATACACAATTGTCTACAATGACTCTCTTGTGTTGGCAATGGTTACCCGAAGCCATAGGACATTTATAATATACTTCGTGATATCTCACTACTGCAAGCCCGAGTTGATGGCTTTAGATGACATTCTTCTGATCAAGAATATCGACAAGATGGCCGCCTAACGTGGCGTTCCCCGGGGTGAAGGCGCCCATAGCCTTGGGCATGAAGAGTTGCGGACATTGTCCAGAACCTCCTCGGACAGGATCGCCGCGAGGGGAGAGACTGGTCGCAGGGCACAATGGCAAGGTTCGTTCGCACCGCCTTTTGATAGAGCATGGTGACGCGGAAGCGGCGCCGCTGTTCGCGCAGCGAGCGTCTCTAAAATTCTTTGTCGACCGATATGAGCCAACTTTGACTGCAATAATTGTCAACAATATAATTGACAATGTAAGCCTGTGAAACAATACTCGCGCTGCCTGGGGTTCATGGCCGCACAGGCTCATACACGACAAACAAAAAGGGGAACCCATGTCCCGTGTGAAAAGCTTTATCCTCGCAGCAATGGCTGCGGCTGCCATCGCCGTTCCAGCCAGCGCAGAAACACTTCGCTGGGGCGGACGCGCCGATCTGTTTTCGCTGGACCCCTATTCGGTTCCGTCCACGTCGAACCTCGCCTTCCTCAATCACGTCTATGAAGGTCTCGTTCGCTATGGGCCCGACTTCAAGATCGAGCCTGCGCTGGCCACCGAGTGGAAGCTGATCGATGGCAAGGCATGGCGTTTCACGCTGCGCAAGGACGTGAAGTTCCACGATGGTGCAGAGTTCACAGCCGATGACGTGGTGGCCTCTTTCAAGCGTACCTCCGATGCCACATCGCCGCTTCGCGGCAATATTCCGCTCTTTGCAGGCGTGACCAAGGTTGATGACTACACAGTCGACATCGCCGTCTCCGCGCCAACCTCGCTCTTCCTCAACGACATCACCAACATCTTCATCTTCGACGCGGGCTGGCTGAAGGCCAACAACAGCGAGAAGCCGACGGATGTTGCCACGAAGACGGAAGGCTATACCACCATGCACACGAACGGCACGGGTCCGTTCAAGCTGGAAAGCCGCGTGCCGGACAGCAAGACGGTGCTCGTCGTCAACCCAGCCTGGTGGGACCAGAAGAAGCATAATCTCGATCGGATCGAATTCGTGCCCATCGCTTCGGCGGCCACCCGCGTTGCAGCCCTTCTGTCCGGCGAGATCGACCTGATCGACAGCGCCCCGATCCAGGATCTTCCACGACTGGAATCGTCGAACGGCATTACGGTGAAGAAGCGCACCGAACTGCGCACCGTCTTCCTCAACTTCAACCGCAAGGAAAAGCTTGAGGACGGCCGCCCCAACCCGTTCAACGATATCCGCGTCCGTCAGGCCGTTGAAGCGACGATCGACCGCGACCTGATCAACAAGAAGGTCATGCGTGGCCTTGCCCGTCCATCCGGCTCACTGATCGCTCCGGAAATTGCAGGCTATGACAAATCACTCGACACCTTCGCCCCGTCCAATCCGGAGCTTGCCAAGAAGCTTCTGGCGGAAGCTGGTCAGACAAACCTTGCCTTCACCTATACCTGCATGAACGACGAGAGCATCAACGAAGAAGATATCTGCTCGGGCATTGCCAACATGATGAAGCGCGGCGGCTTCAACCCGACAATCGATATCGCGCCACGCGCAGTCCAGACGCCGAAGCGCAGCGCCGGCAAGGCCGACATGTTCAACCTGAGCTGGGCGAACGAGCCGACGCTGGATGCCTATTCGATGCTGGCGCAAATCCTGTCCACCAAGCAGGGCGCCATGGGCGTGTCCAACTATGGCAACTGGTCGTATCCTGAACTGGACAAGCTGGTGGCGGCTGCCGCGCAGGAGCCGGACAATGCCAAGCGGCTGGCGCTTGAAGGCAAGGCGCTGAAGATCGCCAAGGATGAGGTTATTCTCATTCCGCTTCATCAGCAGCCGATAGCCTGGGCCATGCTGGGTTCGGTCAAGAGTGTCGACTTCCGTGCCGACAACAAGCCGCGTCACTGGCTGACGCAGATGGGCAAGTAAGAGGTTGGGCAATGAATGAGGCGCGTGGTTCAGACGCGCCTCGATCATTCACATGCAGGTCGCAGATGGCCTGCCTCCCCTCGATATGACCGATCAGGCCCTCCGGTCCTTCTCCGAGGGTGGCCGTTTAAGAGGTTCCCATGCTGGTATTTATCATCAAGCGCCTGGGGAATGCGATCCTGGTGATGCTTGCCGTTGCCATGCTTGCCTTTCTGATCTTCCAACTCGCGGGCGATCCTGTCGAACTGATGGTGGGCGAGCAGACATCGCAGGCCGACAAGGATGCGCTGCGCGAGCGCCTTGGCCTGAACGACAGTATGCTGACGCAATATGTCCGTTTCGTTGGCGATGCGGTTCAGGGCAATTTCGGCGTCTCCTACCGGAATGGCCAGCAGGTTCTGCCGCTGATTGCGGAGCGCTTTCCGGCAACGCTCGAACTGGTGCTGGTTGCGACCTTCCTGTCGCTCGTCATTGGTCTGCCCCTTGGGGTCATTACGGCCATCCAGCGCGGCAAATGGTATACGGAGAGCCTGCAATTTCTCTCCATCATCGGGGTGTCGCTGCCGAGTTTCGTGGTCGGCATCCTGCTCATTCTGGTCTTTGCCGTTATTCTTGGATGGGCGCCTTCCTTCGGGCGCGGCGAAGTGGTGCAGTTTGGCTGGTGGTCCACCGGTCTTCTGACCTCTTCCGGCCGCGCTGCGCTCATTCTGCCATCCATTGCACTGTCGCTCTACCAGATCACGCTCGTCATGCGGCTGGTGAGAGCCGAGATGCTCGAAGTTCTCAGATCGGATTATGTGAAATTTGCCCGCGCCCGCGGCATTCCGCGCTGGCGCATCTATTTCCGCCATGCGCTCCGCAACTGTCTCATGCCGGTCGTAACACTGACGGCCATGAATGTCGGATCCCTGATTGCCTTTGCGCTGATCACGGAAACCGTGTTCCAGTGGCCGGGCATGGGCATGCTGTTCATTCAGGCGGTGACATTCCTCGATATGCCGGTGATGGCTGCCTATCTCTGCATCATCTCCTTCATCTTCGTCGTGCTGAACACGTTGGTCGATATCGCCTATGCGGTGATCGATCCGCGTCTGCGCACCGCGCGCTAACCTGGAGATCCGAGTTCGATGACTCTCGTGCAAACGACCAAGAGCGAAACAGAAAGCCGGCCAGCGCGCCCGCCACTTCTGACACGTATCCGCAACAGCGATATCTGGTGGTCGTTCAGGAACAGCCGCCCCGCCCAGATCAGCGCCTTCGTGTTGATGATCCTGGTCCTTGCGGCCATTTTCGCGCCGCTGATTGCTCCGCAAAATCCCTATGACGGCGCGTCTCTAGACATGTGGAAGGCGGAGCTGCCGCCCGTCTGGATCGAAGGCGGCGAGTGGCCCTATCTTCTGGGCACCGATACGCAAGGGAGAGACATGCTGTCGGCCATTCTGTACGGCACGCGCATCTCCATCGTCATCGGCGTTGCCTCCGTCGTGCTGTCCCTGATCATCGGCATGACGGCGGGCCTTCTATCCGGTTACTTCGGCGGTTTTATCGACAATCTGCTGATGCGCTTCGGTGATATCACGCTCTCTATTCCCACCATCCTCGTTGCCATTCTGGTCTCGACGGTGGTGCGGCAGATGCTGCCGGAACATTTGCGGGAGGCGGGTGCCTCCGCCGTTCTCGTGCTTGCCATCTCGCTCTCGGCCTGGGTTCAATATGCCCGTACAGTGCGGGCGCAGGCGATTGTCGAAAGCGGCAAGGATTATGTCTCTGCGGCCAAACTGATCGGCGTTCCTGCACGCCGCATCATGATGCTGCACATTCTGCCCAACACGCTGACGCCAATCATGGTCGCCGCAACGCTGAATTTCGGCATGGCGATCCTGACGGAAGCGACGCTCTCGTTTCTGGGCATCGGCATGCCGCCGACCCAGCCATCGCTTGGCACCCTGATCCGCATCGGCAACCAGTTCCTGTTTTCCGGTTCCTGGTGGATCGTCCTCTTCCCCGTCATTCAGCTCTGCCTTCTGGTCGTCACCGTCAATATGCTCGGCGACTGGCTGCGCGATGCCCTTAATCCGAAACTGAGGTAAGCCCCATGCACGACCTTCTTCTGCGCAATGTCCGGCCCATGGCTGGCGAAAGCTGCGACATCCTCATCAGGAACGGCAAGATTGCGGGCTTCGGAACGTTTGAAGCTGACGGCGCAATGCCTGTCGAGGACGGGCAGGGGGCGATCATTGCGCCGGGCCTCATCGACGCCCATACTCATCTCGACAAGACGACCTGGGGCCAGCCCTGGCACGTCAACAACCGCGCTGCGATCCTGCGCGGCCGCATCGACTTCGAGCGCGAAAACCGCAAGCAAATCGGCATTGATCCGCATCGGCAATCCATGCGTCACGCCATCGGCCTTGCCGCAAACGGTGCTAGCCATATTCGAAGCCATGTCGATATCGATACGACCCATGGCCTGTCTCTGGTGGAAGGTGTCTGGCAGACCCGTGATGCGCTGAAAGGCATCATCGATATCGAGATCGTCGCCTTTCCGCAGTCAGGCGTCATGGTCATGCCGGGAACTGTGGAGCTTCTGGACGAGGCGCTGCGTCAGGGCTGTGAAGTGCTGGGCGGTATCGATCCCTGTGGGATTGATCGCGACCCCAAAGGCCAGTTGGACATTCTCTTTGCGCTGGCGGTGAAGCATGGGGTCGACATCGACATCCATCTTCATGAGACAGGCGATCTGGGCGCCTTCACCATGGAGTTGATCTTCGAGCGCATCCGCGCCAATGGCATGGAAGGTCGTGTTGCCATCAGCCACGCCTTCGCGCTGGGCATGAACGATTACTTACGCGTCGGCAAGCTGATCGACGAGATTGCCCGGCTCGACGTTGCGATCCTGACGACAGGCGCACCCTCGGCGACGGTGCCGTCCATCATGAGGCTGAAGGAAGCGGGTGTGCGGGTTGGCGGCGGCTGCGATGGCATTCAGGATACCTGGGGTCCATGGGGCCAGCCCGACATGCTGGACCGCGCCAAGATCATCGGCATGAAAAACGGACTGCGCTCAGATATTGAACTTGCGCATGTGCTGCATGTCGTTTCGCAAGGCGGAGCCGATGTCATGCGGTTGAAGGATTATGGTCTCGCCATTGGCTGCAACGCCGATTTCACGCTGCTGACCGGTGAGACGCTCGCCCACGCGGTTGTCGATGTCGCGCCGAGGCCCATGGTGGTCAAGGGTGGCCGCGTTGTTGCCCGTCAGGGCAAGGCCATCGTGGAGATGCCGTGATGGACGATCTGTCTCAGGATCTCGGAAGACGTCCCGAAGGTCGTACACTTGTCACAGCAAGCTGGGTAGTCGGTCATGAAGACGGTCGGCACTGCCTGTTGCGCAACGGTGAAGTGGTGTTCGAACACGGAGAAATCCTTTTCGTCGGCCACGACTTTCCGGGCGAAGTGGCGCGCCGCATCGATTATGGCAACGCGCTGATCAGCCCCGGCCTGATCGATCTCGATGCACTGTCCGATCTCGACACGACCATTCTGGGCATAGATCATCATCCCGGCTGGGCGAAAGGCCGCGTGTGGCCGCGCTCCTATGTGGAGGCCGGTCCCTATGAAATGTACACCCCGGAGGAACTGGCGTTCCAGAAACGTTTCGCCTTCGGGCAATTGCTACTGAACGGAATTACGACCGCGGCACCCATCGCATCACTGTTCTACCGGGAGTGGGGCGAGACCGTCGCTGAATTCGATGCTGCCGCCGATGCGGCTGGCGAGCTTGGCCTGCGGGTCTATCTCAGCCCCGCCTATCGCTCGGGTGGCATGGTGCTGGAAGCTCCGGGCCAGATGGTTCCGGTCTTCGATGAGGAGCGCGGTTTTCAGGGACTGAAGGACGCCATTGCCTATATCGAGAGGCAGAACGGTCGCCACGGCGATCTCGTCCGTGGCGTGCTGGCACCGGACCGCGTGGAGACATCGACGCTGGCACTGATAAAGCGTACCGATGCGGCGGCGCGCGATCTCGGCTGCAAGTTCCGTCTGCATATGGCGCAAGGTGCCATGGAAGTGGAAACTGTGCGCAAGCTGCACGGAACGACCGCTCCGGTTTGGCTTGCCAGGGCCGGTTTGTTGAACGAGCGGCTGATTGCGCCGCATGCCACGAATGCGACGGAAGAGGATCTTGCGCTCTACGCGGACCACGGCGTTTCCATCGTTCATTGTCCGCTGGTGTCGGGTCGTGGCGGCAGCATTCTCAATTCCTTCTCCGCCTGCCGCAAGCGCGGCATCAACATTGCCATGGGAACGGATACGACACCGCCGGACATGCTTATGAACCTGCTGGTCGGCCTGATCACCGGTCGCATTGCCGATGGTGCGCCCGACAGGCTTCGCTCTGCAGATCTGTTCGACGCGGCGACCATTGGCGGCGCGCGTGCGCTTGGCCGTGACGATCTCGGTCACCTCTCGGTGGGTGCACGCGCCGATATCGCGGTCTTCGATCTGGACGATGCGATCATGGCACCTTCCATCGATCTGATCACGACGCTGGTGACGGGCGGATCGGGCAAGGTGACCCGTGCAGTCTTCGTCGATGGGCGGGTGTCCATGACATCCCGCAAGGTGGTTGGCATGGACATGCACACAGCCCGCGTTCAAGCTCAAGCGCAATATGATCGCCTGATCGCAAAATATCCGGAGCGTAGCTACGGCAACCCTCCGGTTTCCGACATTTTTCCACCCAGCTACCCGATTGTGGAGAAGGCCCATGGCTGACATGCAGCAGGCGGTCATCAATGTCCGCAATCTGAAAGTGGAATTTCCCGGCCGTCGCGGCACCGTCACCGCTCTTTCCGATGTGAGCCTTTCGATCCGTCCCGGCGAAATCCTTGGCGTGGTCGGCGAATCCGGAGCGGGCAAATCCATGACCGGCCTTGCCATCCAGGGACTGCTGGAGCGGCCCGGACGCATTGCCGGCGGAGAGGTGTGGCTCGGTGAGCGGCGGATCGACACGCTGAAGGATCGGGAGATGGAGAAGATCCGTGGTCGGGAAATCGGCGCTATCTTCCAGGACCCACTGACCTCGCTCAATCCGCTGTTTACAGTGGGCGCGCAGTTGACCGAAACCATCCGCCAGCATCTGCCGCTCGGCCGTGCCGAGACGCGCGCCCGGGCCATCCAACTGCTCCGTGATGTTGGCATTCCCTCGCCAGACGAGCGTTTCGACCAGTATCCGCACCAGTTTTCCGGCGGCATGCGCCAGCGTGTGGTGATTGCCTTGGCGCTCGCCGCATCGCCGAAACTGATCATCGCGGACGAGCCGACAACGGCGCTTGACGTTTCCATTCAGGCGCAGATCATTTCGCTGCTGCGTCGCCTGTGCAAGGAAAAGCAGACGGCGGTGATGCTCGTGACCCACGACATGGGCGTGATTGCCGAAGCCGCCGACCGGGTGGCTGTGCTGTATGCGGGCAGGCTGATCGAGATCGGCCCTGTCGAGCAGGTGCTGCATTCGCCGCGCCACCCCTATACGCAAGGGCTTATGGCTTCCATCCCGTCTCTTGGCGCCCGCGTTCACAAGTTGAACCAGATCGATGGCGCCATGCCGAGACTGAATGCGATACCGCCCGGATGCGCCTTCAATCCGCGCTGTCGGCAGGCAGGTCCACGCTGTCTTCGCGAACGCCCCGAACTCATTGCCGCGGGTGACGGCGCCAGCGCCTGCTGGCTGAACGCAGGAGGAACCGCATGAACCAGACGGCGAAGAAACCACAGGCGCTGACCGTCAACGGGCTGGTCAAGACATTCGATGTTTCCGCGCCATGGCTCAACCGCGTGATCGAGCGCAAGCCAAGACAGTTCGTGCGGGCGGTGGCCGATATCGATTTTTCCGTTCCGGCAGGCGGATGCCTCAGCATCGTCGGCGAAAGCGGTTGCGGCAAATCGACCGTTGCGCGGCTGGTGACCGGATTGTTTAAGCCCAGCGCCGGTGAAATCCGCTTCGCGCCAGGGCGCAACAATGCCCCCTTGTCAGCACAGATGATCTTTCAGGATCCCTATGCCTCGCTCAATCCGCGCTGGCGGGTGAAGAACATCATTGCCGAGCCGCTGCGCGAACTGAAGCTGCGTAAGACGGCGGCTGAGGTAACAGAACGGGTCGAGGAATTGCTGGGCATCGTGGGCTTGTCAGCGTCCGATGGCGAGAAGTTTCCGCATGAATTCTCGGGCGGTCAGCGTCAACGTATTTCCATTGCGCGAGCGCTCGCCAGCGAACCGGAATTCCTGGTGTGCGACGAGCCGACCTCGGCGCTCGATGTTTCGGTGCAGGCACAGGTTCTCAATCTGATGCGGCGGTTGCAGGATGAACTTGGCCTGACCTACCTCTTCATCAGCCATGACATGAGCGTGGTAAGACACATGTCGGACCGGATCGCGGTCATGTATCTCGGGCGGATCGTGGAGGAAGGGGAAACGGAAGAGCTGTTCGCCAATCCGCGCCATCCCTACACAAAGCTCCTGTTACAGACGATCCCGAATATTGCCGAGCCGAATCGCGACCGTGAACCGGCGGTAGGGGAGGTGCCGAGCCCGCTGAAGCCACCGAGCGGGTGTGCGTTTCATCCCCGCTGCCCGATTGCGACAGCCCGCTGTTCGGCGGAATTGCCTGCCGTGCGGACGCTGGCTACAGGCACACGGGTGGCGTGTCACCTGGTCACGGAGGATGCGGTTCCTGTCTGAACTTCGATGTCAGGCAAGCGCTGCGCGCAGGTCGTGCGAGAGATCACGGATCTCGGTGAGATCGAGCTCCGATTCAACATGGTCGAGATGGTGTGCCATGAGGTGCACCGCCTTCTCGGCATCGTTGGCTGCAATCGCATCCACGATTTCCGCATGCTCGTCCGGACCGCAGTTGAAACGATTGGTGTTGCGGTAGACGGCAGTGATCAGGGAGGAGCGTGCGATGAGATCGCGCATCGTCGTGAACAGGAAATCAGAGCCGACTGTCTCGGCGAGCAAGAGATGGAAACCGCCGGAGAGCTTGATGATATCCGTGGTAATGTCCTGCGCGTTCGCGACCCGCTCCTTTGCGACATGGTCGCGCAACCGCTTCAGATCCGATTTCGAAATCGACTTGCACAAGCGTTCGACAATGCAGCGTTCCACGGTGCGGCGAACGAAGAACACGTCGCGAGCTTCTTCAACCGAGGGTTTGGATACGAAGGCGCCGCGATTGGGAACAATCGTGACAAGACCATCGCGCTCCAGAACCGTCAGCGCCTGCCGGATGCGGGCACGGCTGACGGCGAAGATTCCGGCCAGTTGCTCTTCTTTCAACTGGACGCCGGGACG
Organism: Rhizobium sp. Root149; assembly: GCF_001427345.1. Lineage (NCBI taxonomy): Bacteria > Pseudomonadati > Pseudomonadota > Alphaproteobacteria > Hyphomicrobiales > Rhizobiaceae > Rhizobium > Rhizobium sp. Root149. Next base: position 355,181 of record NZ_LMGD01000023.1, on the reverse strand, counting down.
CAGTCTGCGCTCCGCAATGGAAAGCCAGACTTTCTCGACAATCTGCTGTGTGGAAGGGCCGTTTGCCTCAGTCATCACCTTACTCCCGATCGGGGCTAGAGAAGCGTGATACGGCGGAAAAAGTCAACTGTAACAGGCGGATTTCGATTGCAGAATTGTCGACAATATGAAACGATATTGTATATCATCAGCAGGAACTGAATTATGGAATTCGACTTTACCGTGCTTGAGGCGCAGAGCCGCTACCGTCTGCTGACAAATTTCATCGGCCCGCGTCCGATTGCGCTGGTCACGACCCGCTCTGAGGCCGGACACAACAACGCAGCGCCCATGAGCTTTTTCAACGTATTCTCGCACGATCCACCCATCGTGGTGCTGGGCATCCAGACACGCCTCTCAGGCGAGGAAAAGGATACGGTCGCCAATATCCGCCGAACGCAGGAATTTGCGATTTCCATGGTGGATATGACGATTGCCCAGCAGATGCTGGTCTGCGGTCTGGGTTTCGATACGGAAGTCGATGAACTGGCCATGGCGGGCCTGACAGCGAAGCACTGCAGCCAGATCGATGTCTGCTATCCGGCGGAGGCTCCTTGCGTCTTCGAATGCCGGGTGGAACGCCTGATCGATTACCATCGGCGCACTCTGGTTCTCGGCGAAGTGGTTCACATGCATGTGCGTCCGGAATGCATGGATGCAGAGGGGCGATATGTGGATCCGGAGCATTATCAGCCCATCGCTCGCCTGCATGCCGACAACTACATCACCTCGGACCGCCAGTTCGTTCTGACCGCTCCTCCGATATCCGATTTCATCAAGCCCCAAGACCAGTAAGGTCTTTGAAAGGTTCGACTTCATGCATATTCGCCTGATCAACCCCAACTCGACCGCATCCATGACTGCCCAGGCGCTGGAAAGCGCGTTGCGCGTCAAGCAACGGGATACACAGGTCACGGCCGTCAATCCGACGGATACGCCGGTCAGCATCGAAGGGGGCGCGGACGAAGCCATGGCCGTGCCGGGCATGCTGGCGGAAATCCGCAAGGGTGAGAAGCAGGGTGTCGATGCCTATGTGCTTGCCTGTTTTGATGATCCCGGCCTTCATGCGGCACGTGAAGTGGCAAAAGGGCCGGTTATCGGCATCTGTCAGGCGGGCATTCAGGTGGCGATGACCATCAGCCGGCGGTTCTCCATCGTCACGACGCTGCCGCGGTCGATACCGATCATCGAGGATCTGGTCAGTGATTATGGCGCAGATCGTCACTGCCGCCGGGTGAGGTCCATCGATCTGCCGGTTCTGGGTCTGGAAGAAGACCCTGCCGCTGCCGAGCGCCTGCTGATCCGCGAAATCGAGGCCGCGAAAAAGGAAGACGGTGCGGAAGCCATTATTCTCGGCTGCGCGGGCATGTCGGCGCTGTGCGAGCGCCTGCAGACGGTAACGGGGGTACCCGTCATCGATGGCGTAACGGCCGCCATCAAGCTTGCGGAAGCGCTGGTTGGGGCAGGCTACACCACCTCAAAAGTTAGCGCCTATGATTATCCCCGCATCAAGCATGCCGAGGTGGCCGCCGTCGCCTGAGGGCGAAAGGGTGTCCGCCTTTTCTCCGCCGGTCTGTGCCGGCGGGGCTTAAATTTCGACAATTGTCCGCAGGAATTTTCCGCAATCGGCCAGCGCGGACTGCGCGGCGGGAACCATGCGCGCCCGTGCGCAGAAGCCGTGCACCATGCCCTCGTATTCGACCACCTCGGCAGTCGTGCCGGATGATGCAAGGCGTTCGGCGAGCCAACGGGAATCATCGCGCAGGACATCGAGTTCCGCTACTCCAAGCCAAAGGGGTGGCAAGCCTTTAAGATCGGCCTTCATGGGAACGGCATAGGGGCTGTTGCGCATTTCCGGATCCGGCAGATAGTCGGCGAAATAGGTTGCCATGGCGTCGCGCGGCAGGCCAAATCGTCCGTCGCCGAATTCCCGGTAGCTTGGCGTATCGAGATCATCACCGTAGACGCCATAGAACAGACCCATCGCAACCGGCAACGGCCGACCTTCATCCCGTAGTTTGAGCCATGCTCCCAAGGCCAGGTTTGCACCTGCCGATGCACCACTCAGCATCAGCCTGTTGCAGGGCCTCCCCCTGAAAACACCGCCCACCATGGCCCATTCGATGGCGCGGACCACATCCTGCAGAGGTGCGGGGAAGGGATGTTCCGGAGCAAGACGGTAGGATATGGAAAGGACCGGCAGGCCGCTTGCTGCGGCAAGGCCACGGGCCTGCCAGTCGCTGGCGTCGATGGAGCCCTGTTGCCAGCCGCCGCCATGGACAAACAGGATGGCGGCATCACCTTCAGCTTCCGGACGGTACAGACGGGCAGGCAGGGAAGGCTCCCCCGGTATCGTGAGGTCTTCCACATGCGCGATGGCAGGTGCACCTTCCGCCCAGAAGCGGGCGAGACGGTTCAACTGTGCACGCCTCGAAAGGAGATCGGCAGGCTGACCGCCATCCTCTTCGATCAGCCGTGCATTTTCCTGGATGGCAAGCGCCATGTTCTGTTCGAGTGGCACAGTCTTGCTCCCCGCTTTGTCCTCACTCCGGGCTGACCCGCCCACGCCATCCGGAATATGTTAGTAAAGCATGTTCTCAAGCAAGAGTTTCGAGCCTTTGGGTCTGCCGCGCGATCAGCATTTCGATTTCGGCAATGGCCGCAGCATTCAGGCCAGCACCTGGCCTGCGCTGGGCCGCGCTCCCAATCGCGCCGCGTTTGGCAAGCACATACTTACGGACCGCAAGGCCGATGCCCGGCTGCTGTTCATAGCGCACGAGAGGCAGGTAAGCATCGAATACATCCTGCGCCGCTTCATGCCTGCCTTCATTGCTGAGGCGCACGACGTTCGCCATCATTTCGGGATAGGCAAAGCCCGTCATGGCGCCGTCGGCACCACGACGCATTTCTTCCGGCAGGAAGGCGCCTGCATTTCCGCACAGGATGGAGACACGACGACTGCCTTCCGTCTCGGCCTGACGCAGATCCGAGATCTTCTGCAGTCCCGGCCAGTCCTCGTGCTTCAGCATGACGATGCTGGGATGGGCTTCGAAGATGACGCGCAGCGTCTTCGTGGAAATCTGCACGCCGGTTGAAAGCGGAAAGTCCTGCAGCACCACCGGAACGTCTTTCCCGACGGTCTCCACCACGTTTCGGTAATAGCCGATGATCTGCTCGTCCGTGCGCAGCGATGAGGGCGGCGCAACCATGACGCCAGCGGCACCCAGATCCATCACGGCACCGGTCAATTCGCCAAGGGCGGCGAGACCGGGGGCCGAAACACCCACGACGACGGGCATATTACCAGCACGCGCCAAAGTTCGCCGCGTGACCTCAATCGATTCTGCCTGCGTAAGTTTCGGTGCCTCGCCCATCATTCCCAGAATGGTCAGCCCGTCGGCACCTTTCTCCGCGTAGAAATCGACCATGCGATCGATACTGTCGTGATCGAGCGCACCTGTTTCCAGGAACGGCGTCACGGCAATGACGAAAACGCCTCTGGAGCTTGACGTGATATGTGCCATCGAAAAATTTCCTATTCGAACCAATGGGATTGACCACGGCGCACATAGTGTCCGTCGCCGGGCTGGTTGAGGATGTCTTGTCCGTCGAAGGCGAGTTCGCCTGAGAGATAGGTCCGGCTGACGGTGATGTTGAAGCGACGACCGTCAAACGGGCTCCAGTTCAGGTCATCATGGGCGTTCTGCGCGTTCCAGATCTGTGGCGTCCGGCTGACGACGGTCAGATCCGCATCCGATCCAATCCGGATCGCGCCCTTTTGCGGCCAAAGACCGAAGAACTTTGCTGGCCGCTCACACAGTTGTTCCACGGTCATTGCCGCGGCATCGAAACCGCGTTCATCGGCGGCGGTGTAGAAGGCAGGCAACAGTGTCTCAAGGCCCGGAACGCCTGCACCGGCGTCGAAGATGGAGTCTGTAAACTTGTTGTCGATCGGCCAACTGGAATGGTCCGAACTGACGAAGGCGACGCGGCCAGATACGACTTCCTCCCACAAGGGCTCGATCTGGCCAGGGCGAATGGGCGGATTGACCTTCATGCGGGCACCCAGTTCCTCGCCATCGCGCTCCGGATCGAACCACAAATAGTGAACGCAAAGCTCGCCTGTCGCGCGGAAACCATCTGCCAGATAGTTGTCTACCAGCTGGAAGCCGCGCGCTGTTGTCAGGTGAACAATATGGGCATGGGCACCGGCTGAGGCACCAAGCTCCAGAAACTGCGCCGTCGCCGCAAGCTCGGCGGCGGGAGGGCGGCTGGCGGAATGGGCCTGTATGCCGTTCTGTCCGGCGGCCTTTGCCGCTGCAATATAGGCGCGCACAATCTCCTGATCCTCATTATGGACACCGAGCGGCAGCGGGGTATCGGCGAGGGCGTGGAAAAGACGCAATATCTGATCCGACGATATGCGCGGAAACCGGGTCGGGCTGCTTTCGAAGGTCGAGATCTTGAAGGCAACAACGCCACCGTCGATCAGCGACGCGACATCCTCCATCGATTGGCCGGGCAGAACGGTTCCATAGAGCGCCACATGGGCATGGGCATGCTGCTCGATGGCTTCGACTTTCTCCTTCAGCCTTTGCAGGTCATTGAGAGGTGCCGGATTGTCATAGGGCATGTCGACGATGGTGGTGATGCCGCCGGCGATGGCCGAGCGCGTGGTGGAGCGGATGCCGGGCAGTCCGCCATAGCTGCAGGCATGCGTCTGGCCGTCAATGATGCCGGGCAGGATCAGCTCGTCGCCGCAATCATGGACCTGTGCGTCCGAGGGCGGCTCACTGGTGCCGATGGCTTCAATTTTGCCAGCGGAAATGCCGATCCAGGCATTTTCCAGAGGGCCATCGGGAAGAACCGCGGTTCCACGCAGGATGAGATCGAAACCCATGGGTGTTACCTTTTGTAGGAGAGATCAAGATGGTTAGCCGCAAGCGCCACGCCCGCCTGCACCGGATCGATGACCGGAATGCCGAGCGTTTCCTGCAGCTTCGCGCGGTAGGACCCAAGGCCGGCGCATCCGAGAATGATGACATCAGCCCCGTCCTGGTCCAGCAACAAGCGCGCCGTCCGGGCAACGGTTTCCACGACATCGGTCGCCATCAGCTGGGCGACGGTCATGTCGATCGAGCGGTCTGCGGCCAGACGATGATGCAGGTGCAAGGCCTCCAGATAGCGCAGGTGCCTCGCAATGGAGGACGGCCCCAGCGAAATGATGCCGAAACGGCGACCTAGTGAAAGAGCCGTCAGATAGGCCGATTCCGCAATCCCGAGCACCGGCTTGGTGGTTGCAGCCCGCACGCGATCAATCCCTGGATCCGAAAAGCACGCCAGCACGAAGGCATCGGCGTCGCTGCTGCCGACAGCGTCCAGAATGTTGGGGATGACTTCGGCCACATGGGCGTCGGTTTCGATGCCGGGCGGCGACTTTGCAAGCTCGATGCATTCGATATTGTGGGCTGTTGACGCCTTCAAGGGTGCAAGACAGGCCTGCATGGATTGCGTAACGGAAACAGAACTGTTGGGATTGATGACCAGAATAGTGGACAAGCTTTCACTCCCGCGGCGCACGTCGGATTCTGCATACTAGGTATATCACGTAATATATTACAGATGATTTGGTGTCAAAGCGGATCAATGGACACGCCAGTGGAAATCCGCGGGGTTCTCACCGAGCGCACGAGCCCGAGGTTTTGGCACAGCTCCGGTCAAGCAAAAAACTTCTAATATACTACGTAATATATTTTTATATGCCAAGCCTTTCAGCATGCTCGCATATAGGATTATGATGCAGTGCGGCAGAACGAGATGGACGACGACAGGGTTGAGGGGCAAGTGTGCAAATGACAACGGATGAGATCCGCAGCAGCGTTCTGCTTACACCGCACCAACTCTACGAACGGCAGCGTCGTGACGAGGAGGTGACCGTTCTCGCGGTACAGTCGATCAATCCCTATACCGGACGGCCATCGTTTACGGGCCAGAGAATTCCCGGCGCAATCGATACCGAAGCCTATGAAGATTTCCAATCGCCTGCGTCTGCGCAGGAGGGGCAGCGCCCCCTGCCCAAGATCGAAGCGCTGCAGGCGCGCGCCAGAGCCTGGGGGCTGCTGGCCGAGCGTCCGGTGGTGATCTATGACGCGGACCGCAGCATGACGGCTGCACGCGCCTGGTGGGTGCTCAAATGGGCCGGGCTACCCGATGTGCGGGTGCTGGATGGTGGCTTTCCTGCCTGGATTTCTGCCGGCTTGCCGACAACGGCGGAGGCCGTCGAGCCTGTCCCTAGCGCCATCGTCCTAAGCGCTGGCCATATGCCGCAATTCGGGCCGGACGATGCCGTGAAACTGGCGCGGGAGGGCGTACTCCTCGATGCGCGCATACGACCAAATTACATTGGCGGGCCAGTGGCCGAAGGTCAGCCGCCGCGCGGGCACATTCCCGGCGCCATCAGTGCGCCAGCCCCTGACAATGTCACCGACTATGGGAACTTCACGGATCCTGCCACCCTCGTGCAGATGTTTGCGGCGCTAGGGGTCGATGGGCAGAGGCCTGTCGGGGTTTACTGCGGGGCGGGAATGTCTGCGGCGCATACGGTGCTGGCGCTTGCCTCTATCGGAATTTCCGCTGCGATGTATCCGGGTTCCTGGTCCGCCTGGGTGAGCGATCCGACACGTCCCGTGGTGGTGGGTGCCTATCCGGATAGCGGGCCAGCATAAATTCTAGGCATATGTCGAGTTTGGTCAAATGCGCGCCATTCGGGCTTTACACGGCTATTAGCTATGATATATTTCGTAATATACTACAGGAGTTCGACGGCCTCTCCGCCGTCAGAGCGTCTGTCCATCGGCGAAACGAAGGGGTGCACCAATGAAGATCTGGAATGGGATTGTAGTGGCGGCGGCAGTTTTGCCACTGCTCGGTTCGGCGGCTTTCGCGCAAGCCGATGCCAAACTGAAAACGCTTGTCGTGGCGGTGCCTTCGGATCCGGTTGCGCTTGAGCCGGGCACGAACAAGGCAGAGCCGATCGGCAGTGAGATCATTCTCAATGTCTTCGACACGCTGGTTGCCTGGACGGCACCGGACTTCAAGGTTCTCGAGGGGCGCCTTGCCAAGAGCTGGACCGTTTCCGATGACGGCAAGGTCTTCGACTTCAAGCTGCGCGAGGGTGTGAAATTCCAGGATGGAACCGCCTTCGATGCGGCGGCCGTCAAGTTTTCGCTGGAGCGCACAAAGGCCACCAATCCCTACGTGAAGGCCACGTTCGATCTCATCAAGGAGATCACGGTTGTCTCGCCGACGGAACTCAAGATCACGCTGTCTGCCGCCTATCCGGCTTTCCTTTCCATTCTGGCGCAACCGCAAGCGGGCATCGTCAGCCCCGCAGCTGTTGCAAAATACGGCGACAAGTTTGCCTCCAATCCGGTCGGAACCGGCCCCTTTGCCTTCAAGAGCGCACAGGCCGATACCAATGTCGTGCTTGAGGCGAACCCGAACTATTTCCGCGGCGCGCCAAAGCTGTCGCAGATCATCTATCGCGTCATTCCCGATGCCTCCACGCGCCGTCTCGAACTGGAAGGCGGCGGCGTCGATATCGTGCAGCAACAGGGCCAGCTATCGGCCATTGCAGCTCAGGACATCGAGGCGCTGAAGGCCAACAAGGATCTGAAGGTGCTGGAGGCATCCAGCCAGATCATCCGCCAGCTGGAATTCAACAACAGCAAGACCGACGGTCCCTTCTCGAACCTGAAAGCCCGCCAGGCCATCGCCCATGCCATTGATTATGACGGTCTGCTTCAGGGTGTCTTCGGCGGAACGGCAGAGCGGGTCTACGGACCGCTGACATCAAACAGCTGGGCCTTCAATCCCAAGATGAAGGAACTGGCACCGAAATACGATCCCGAGCTTGCCAAGAAGCTGCTTGCAGAGGCAGGCATCAAGGCTTCTTCGCTGAACCTGAAACTCTACAGCTTCCAAGGCCCGCTCTGGGGTGCGGTAGCCACCTTCGTTCAGGCCAATCTGGCTGATATCGGTATCAATGCGACGATCGAGCAGACCGAGTTCCCGGCGCTTCGGACGCTCCAGACCTCTGGCCAGTTCGACGTGGCGCTGGATGGCCGCCAGCCCTGGTACAACGATCCCGATGCGCATATCACCATCGGTTACCTCTCTTCGCTTGCCAACACGGCCATGACGTTCCGCATGCCGCAGGACAAGGCGCTCGACGACCTTATTTTGAAAGCGCAGCAGACGCCGGACATGGAGGCGCGCAAGCAGCTCTATTTCACCATCCAGGAAGAAATCGCCAAGCGCGTTCCCGGTGCCTACCTGTTCAGTCCGAAGCTGATCGTCTTTGCCCGCGCCAATGTCGAGGGACTGGTGGTCAACAGCGCTCCGCCGCTCAACGAATACTGGTCGGTCTCCAAGAAGTAGGATGCTATCGGGCGTCGGCGGCCATCAGGTTGCCGACGCAAACCCTATGCGGCAGCTTAATGCTCCCCAGTCATTATGGCGGCCGGCAGGAAAAGAGTGAGAGCCACATATGGCGAGTTTCATCATCCGCCGCCTGATCGCCCTGATACCGGTCATGTGCATCGTCCTCGTCATCGTCTTTTCGCTGGTGCGGATCATTCCCGGCGATCCCGCAACCACGTTGCTGGGGCCCGGTGCGACGCAGGATCAGATCGAGGCTCTGCGCGCCCAGCTGGACCTCGATCAGCCGGTTCTTCTACAATTCTACCACTATGTCGTCGGCCTCTTCGTTGGTGATTTTGGCTATTCGCTGAAGACCGGCCAGCCCGTCGCTGCGGAGATCCTGCAGCGCCTGCCAGCCACGATCGAGCTTTCGGTTCTGGCTGTCATCGTGGCTGTCATCGTCGGAATCCCGATCGGCGTCCTGTCCGCCGTCCGCCCGAATTCGATGTTCGACCATGTGACCCGCCTCGTTTCCCTCATCGGCGTGTCGATGCCCGCTTTCCTTCTGGCGCTGATCTTGCAGTTGATCTTTGCCACCAGTCTTGGCTGGTTGCCGGTATCCGGACGTGTCAGCCCCTATCTGCCGATCGAACACGTGACAGGCTTCGTCATTCTCGATGGCCTGTTGACAGGCAATGTGCAGGGGGCGCTGAGCGCCATCCAGCATCTCATTCTCCCGACCGCGGTCCTCGCTGCCTTTCTCGCGGCAACGCTCGGTCGCTTCGTGCGCAATACGATGATGGATGTGATGGGCGAGGACTTCATTCGCACGGCCAAGGCCAAGGGGCTGCGCAATCGGCAGGTCGTGCTGAACCATGGTCTGCGGAATTCGCTTCTGCCAGCGGTCACCATCATTGGTCTCAAATTCGCGGAAATGCTGGGCGGGGCGATCCTGACGGAGACGATCTTCGCCTGGCCCGGGATTGGACGTTACATGTTCGAGGCGATCAAGAACCGCGACTATCCGGTCATTCAGGGTACGACGCTGGTCTTCGCGCTGCTGTTCGTGCTGACCTCCATCATCGTCGATGTGCTTTACGGCATTCTCGATCCTCGCATTCGCCGGAAGATGGGGTGAGACGATGAAGGACGTCGTGCTTTTCCTGCGTCGCAATACGCTTGCCGTTGTCGGGCTTGTCATCCTCGTGGCTCTGATCGGCCTCATTACGGTGGGTCCGTCCCTCACGGGCTATTCGCCCACAAAGCTCGATATCCTCCACAAGCTCGCCGCACCGAGTCTCGATCATTGGCTTGGGACGGATGCCTTTGGACGCGATGTTCTGACGCGCATCATGTATGGTGGCCGTGCAACGCTGGCGATCGGCGTCGGCGTCGTGGCAATCGCCTTTGGCGTCGGTGTATTTTTCGGAATGCTTGCAGGTTTTGCCGGGGGCTGGCTGGACAATGTCATCATGCGCATTGTCGACGCCATTCTTGCCTTTCCCGCGCTGGTTCTGGCCATTGCGCTTTCTGCGGCGTTTGGGCCCAGCCTGCAGAACGCCATGCTGGCAGTCGCGATCACGCTTGCTCCGCAGTTTGCCCGCGTGGCGCGCAGTCAGGCGCTGAGCATTTCGGTCAAGCCCTATGTTGAAGCCGCCATCTCGCTGGGGCTGCCCAGTCATCGTATTCTGTTGCGCTACATATTCCTCAACGGGCTTGGGCCGCTTCTGGTGCAGTCCACGCTCGCTCTCGGCAGCGCCATTCTTCAGACGGCAAGCCTTGGTTTTCTCGGGCTTGGCGCACAGCCGCCCATGGCAGAGTGGGGCGCCGATGTTTCTGCCAATCTCCAATATGTCCGCGGTGCCGCCTGGGTGGCGCTGGCGCCCGGGATGGCGATCCTGCTCGCCGTTCTATCCTTCAACCTGATCGGCGATTCGCTTGCGGACTGGTTCAACCCGCGCCGCCGCAGTGAACTGGAATAGACCATTACCCATGACAAAACTGCGCATCACGCTCGAGAAGATCGATTTTCTGCCGCCGGATCGCGTGACGGACGATACGAGCGTCCTGACCCTGAAGAATCTGGTGTTCGAGCCGCTTCTGCGCTGGGACAATGGCTTTGTCAGGCCCGCTCTGTTTGAAAGCTGGACGCATTCGCCGGACGGCTGCCACTGGCAGTTCGTGATCCGGGAGGACGCGACCTTTCATGATGGCAAACCCTGCGTCGCTGCCGATATTCTGGAGTTTATCGAAGGAATCCTGCAGGCGGTCGATACCTTCGGGATGAAATGGTCCTACGCGCGCTATCTGAAGGACGCCACGATCAGTGCCGCGTCGCCGCGTGTTGTCGAGGTTCGCAATCCCTATCCAATTGCCGATATCCTCGACATCTTCTCCGAATTCTACATCTGCAGACGCGATGGGGCAGGACGTCCGATCCTCGGGACGGGACGCTACCGCGTGGCGGAGTTCGAGCCCGGCAAGACTGCGGTTCTGGAACGAATGCCCCTGGCTCAAGGCCCGGATCAAATCCTGGTCACGGCCTGCAAGTGCGCCGAAGCGCGGCTTGACCTGCTGAAGGCCGGGACTGTCGATGCGGCGCTCAATCTGGAACGGGTGGAACATCGACTGGAGATGGATTCCAGGTTCCGGTGGGGGCAGGCCGTCAACACACTGTCCGTAATGTATTATCTCAACTGCCGGGACGGCATTTTCCGCCACGAGAACGCACGCCTTGCCGTCAATCATGCGGTTGATACGGCAGCCATTGCCACAGACATCTTCCATGGGCTCGCCGTGCCTTCCGCAACCATCGTCAGCCCGTTTCATCTGGGGGCTGCGAAGGCAGGTCTGTCACCAATCGCCTATGATACGGAAAAGGCGCGCCGACTGCTGGATACGGTAGATACCGATGGCATCGTTCATTTACGCACGCCCACCTTCATGCCGGAGCGAGCGCCTGAAATCAGCCGCTTTGTCGCGGCCTCGCTGGAGGCTGTCGGCTTGAAGGTCGAGGTGGAGACGGAGCTGGATCGGCCCGAATATGCCCGCCAGATCGGTCGCAAGGAGATGGGCGATATGGCTATCTTCGATTCCTCGCCGCACAGCTCGTACCGCATCCTGAATGACAAGATTTCCAGCGTGCCGCAGGCCGTGTGGTGGCAGGGCTATGACGATGCCGAGACAGAGCAGCTTATCGCTGCCGCCAATCAGGCGGTGGACGATGTGGCGCGCGAAGAGGCCTATGCGCGTTGCCTGACCCGGCTACATCGCAATCCGCCCTGGCTCTACATTGTCCATCCGATCGATGTCTTCGCCGCCAGTCCCGGTGTTGCGGGCCTCGGCATCGATCACAAGGGCACCCTCACTATCCGCTAAGGAGCTTCCATCATGGAAAAGGACTACTCGATCACCTTCTTCTACTATGAGGATATCCATGCCGTCGCGCCGTTCTATGAGAATGTGCTGGGGCTTGAGCTGGTCCTCGATCAGGGTCTTGCCCGCATCTATCGTATTGCCGGAAAATGCTATTTCGGTATCGTCGACGGCAATCGCGGTCACCTGAAGCATCAGGAGAAAAGCGCCGTCCTGCTGACAATCGTGGCGCAGGATGTGGAGGGCTGGCACGCAAAGCTGAAGGCTGCCGGTGTTCCCGGTCTTTCCGAATTGCTGCGCGGACGGTTCTGCGAGCATTTCTTCTTTGAAGATCCAGCCGGTTACGCGATAGAGATCCAGCTGTTTCACAATCCCGATATCGCCAAGCTGTTCTGACGAGGCGAATGGAATGAGCATGTCGCTGGACCGTTTGCGCAAGACCCTTTTCGAGCAGGCCCTTGCCTTTGGCGCGCGCCCGTTGATGGCGCGTCCCGATGGAGACGTTGCGAGCCTTGCAGAAGGCTATATCCCGCTTCTCGTCAACTTCACGGTCGAGGACAAGGCTGCCAAGGGACTGCGCAAATTACGCGAGCAGGCTGAACCGGAGCCTCCGGTCTATTTCTCCGCTCTCGAAATGGCCCGGAATCATGCCGCACTCGTTCTGATGGGTGAAACCGGCAGCGGCAAGACGACATTCGCCCGACATCTGAGCCTCACGCTCGCTCGCGCTGACAAGACGCCGCGCATGCTGGCGCGCAACGAACTGGGCGCGCGTCAGGCAGAAATCTGGGATGCTGGCGACGTGCTGCCGCTCTATCTTCAGGCGCAAAAGGATACCGGCCTGAAGGCGCTGGTGGATGTTGCCGCTCCCGGATTGGAGACGCTTCTTGCGTCCGATACCTGGTCTTCATCCTCTGCCACATTGCTGATCATCCTGGATGCGCTGGAGAATGCAGGTTCCAATTCGGCCAAGCTGCTCGAAGAGGCGCTTGACATGCAGGCGGCTTATCCACGCCTGCGAATCCTGGCTCTGGCTGAAAAGGAGGCAAGCGCTGGGCTGGTGCCGCCAGCGCCGTTCGTGCGCTTCATGCTGCTGCCGCTTCTCAAGGCCCAGCGCATTGACGCCGCGCGAACCATTGCAGCGCTCGATGTTGAGGCGAGTGGTATCGCTCTTGGTTCGGCGGCGGCCAATCCGGCGCAGTTCGCCATGGCGCTCAGCGCTTCCGTCCATGGCACGACGGCCGAAGAGATTGCCGATGCGTGGCTGGCGCATGTGGCGAAGGACAAGCAGACTGCGACGCTGCTGTCCGGGCTCGCATCCGATGCCCTTTGCGGAACACTGGATGAGCCCGACCTTATGCCTGTCACCCGTGTGCGGCAATTGCTGGCCGCTCGCCATCTGGCAGATCAGACGCCGAAATCCGCCGTTGCGGCTTTCCGAGTCAATCCGCCGCTGTGGGCTCCGGTTCTGAGGAGCCTCGCCAGACGGCTTTCCGGAACGGCTATCCTTGCTGAACTGGTGGGCGATCTTCTGGAAGGCGAGGGCGATGCTTCGCTGCGAGGGGCTCTGCTGGCATCGGAGCTTTCAACTGACGGCGCATTCCACCTGCCATTGGCCGAAAGACTGCTGAAGATCGTCGAGACCGGGGCTTTGACCCCCGGCGAGCGTGAACAGGCGGGACGGGCGCTTTCAGCCCTGGGCGACCCACGCGATCTGGAAGCGCTGGCCAGCGTGCCCGCTGGCTCCTTTACCTTCGGTTCCGATACGCACCCGAATTCCGCCCCTCCACATGCATTGACTGTTGCCACCTTCCGGATCGGCGTCTACCCGGTGACCAACAGGCGCTATGGCCAATTCGTCCGGGCCACGAACCGGCCCTGGCAAAGCCCGGACGGCTTTTCGCCTGAGCGGCAAAGTGCGCCCGCCACGGATCTCACATGGCGGGATGCCAATGCCTTTTGTGCCTGGTTGACGGATGTCTGGCGACGCGAAGGGCGCCTCACTGAGACCGAAATCGTGCGTCTTCCGACGGAACCGGAATGGGAGCGGGCCGCACGCGGCGATCAGCCTGACCGGGGACAGGCCATCATCTATCCCTGGGGTCATGAATGGCAGGACGATGCCTCCAATTCGGAAGAGGCGGGCTTCAACACCACCTGCACCGTCGGGCTCTTTCCCAAGGGGCGCTCTCCCTATGGCTGCTACGATATGGCGGGCCAGGTCTGGGAATGGTGCACGACGCTGTGGGGAGAAGACATGGCAACACCCAGCTTCCGTTATCCTTATAAAAATGATGGCCGCGAGGACAGCAATGCCGGGCCTGCCGTTCGCCGTGTGCTGCGTGGCGGCTGCTTTAGCAGCGGCCAGATGAAGGCCTGCTGCACCTATCGTGGCAGTCTGGAGCCGGATGGCTTCTGGCGCGGCAACGGCTTCCGCATCGTCGTCGCACCGATAATATGACACCGGGACTGACCGAGTGCGCTGTCGGCAGTTCGACGTATGTGAAAGTGTATGTTAAGAGCCACCATGCGACTTGAGGTAGGCGATGATGTCCGCGCGGTCTTGCTCCTTGGACACGCTGATGGTCATGCGGGTTCCACGCACCAGGCGTGTCGGCCCCGCGAGGTAGGTGTCGAGCCTGTCCTCGGTCCAGGTAATGCCGGAGTTCGCCAGCGCAGATGAATAGCTATAGCCCTCGACAACCGCTGCTTTCCGGTCGAACACACCGTTCAGAGCTGGCCCTGACTTGTTGTCGCCTTGGATCGAATGACAACCGGAACAGCGGCTGAACAGCCGCTGGCCGTTAGCCGGGTCGCCGGTTCCGGCGGCTGCGGCCTGGTCAGCGATAGCAAGCATGGCCAAAGACGAGATCAAACGTAGTGCTTTTTCCATGGTCACGCCTTCAAGTCCTCCGGATTGATGGGCAAGGTTCGGATGCGCTTGGCCGTCGCCGCAAAGATGGCGTTGGTCACGGCGGGAAAGACGGCGGATGTTGCGGCCTCGCCGATGCCGCCGGGCGCTTCGGCGCTTGGCACGATATGCGTTTCCACATGCGGTGCCTCATCGATGCGGAGCGGCAGATAGGTGTCGAAATTGCCCTGCTCGACGCGGCCTTCTGAAAATGTGATCGCACCATAGAGCGCCGCCGTGAGCCCATAGAGCGCTCCCCCTTCCATCTGGGCCGCGATCGTATCTGGATTGACCGTCAGCCCACAGTCGACCGCCGTGACGATGCGTGTCACGCGAACAGTTCCGTCTTTCGCCACCGATACGTCGGCAACCATGGCCAGATAGGTGCCAAAGGCGAACTGGACCGCCACGCCACGGCCCTGCCGCTCGGGAAGCACGTTGCCCCAGCCCGCCTTTTCGGCAACGAGTTGCAAGACTTTCAATGCGCGCGGGTTCTCCGAGAGGAGCCTTATGCGATACTCGACCGGATCCACCTTCGCCGCTGCGGCCAGTTCGTCGATGAAACTCTCGACTACGAAGATGTTGTGCGACGGCCCGACACCGCGCCACCAGCTTGTGAGCACGCCCTGCGGCTCAACCTGCTTGAACTCCAAGTGGATGGCCGGAAGCTTGTAGGGAAGATGGGACGCCCCTTCGACGCCATCAGGGTCCACACCGTTGCGCATGGCAGCCGGCGCAATGCGAGCAAAGATCGAGGATCCAGAAATGCGGTGGCTCCAGGCGACGGGGTTTCCCGCGCCATCGATGCCGCCGGATAGACGGTCGTAATAATAGGGTCGATAGTAGCCGTGCTGAATGTCTTCCTCGCGGCTCCAGATAACCTTGACCGGGCCCTTGACCTGCTTTCCGATCTTCACCGCATGGACAATGCCATCGACCTCCAGCCGCCGGCCAAAGCCGCCGCCCACGATGTGATTATGGATGATGACTTTCTCCGGCGGCAGGCCTGTCAGCGCCGCCGTGGCCTGCTTGGCGGACGACATGTTCTGTGTCCCAACCCACAATTCGCAGGCATCGTTGCGCACATGAACGGTGCAGTTCATCGGCTCCATCGCCGTATGCGCAAGGAAGGGCAGTTGATAGACGGCATCGATCCGCACTGCAGCGGCGGAAAGTGCTGCTGCCACATCGCCCTCGCTGCGCGCCACGGCGCCCGCCTGCTGCGATTTTTCATCAAGCAGCCGGAGGATATCGACCTGGGACACGGCTCGGTTCGGACCGTCATCCCAGGTGATGGCCGCAGCCTCCAGCCCCTTCTTGGCAGCGCCCGTATGGTCTGCGACCACGGCCACGGAATCGTCCGTGATGACGACCTGCCGCACGCCCTTGATCGCCAAGGCCGCCGTCTGGTTGACGGAGATCGGTTTGCCGCCCAGCACGGGCGATATCGCAATGGCTGCAATTCTGGTTCCGGCCGGAAGGGCGTCGATGCCATATTTCAGCATGCCGTTGGTTTTCCCGCGCGTGTCGAGACGCTTCCTTGCGGTCCCCAGAAGCTTGAAGTCGGAAGGCTGTTTCAGCGTGATGGCTTCGTCTGGCGGCTGAGGGAGAGAGGCGGCCCTGTCGACAAGTTCGCTATAGGCTCGTCTGGTCCGCCCATCCGGATGCAGTACGAACCCATCCTGCGTGCGACAGGACGCGACGTCGACATTCCATTCCGTGGCTGCGGCCTGCATCAGCAGCCGTCGCGCCGTCGCACCCGCCACTCGCAGCGGCGTCCAGAACGCGCGGATGGAGGTCGATCCGCCAGTCGTCTGGCGCCGAAGCATGGGATGCCCGTATAGCGCCTCGTTCACGGGTGCAGCCTCTACCCTCACATCGTCGAGGGACACATCCAGCTCCTCGGCAATCAGCATCGCCTGTGCGGTATAGATGCCTTGCCCCATTTCCACCTGCGGCATGACGAAGGTGACAAGGCCTCTGCGGTCGATGCGGATGAAGGCGTTTGGTGCAAATTCTTGCGCCGCGAGCAGGGAATTTGCCGCAAATCCAAGGTTGACGACAAGACCGCCGCCAAGTGCGGCACTTGCCTTCAGGAAGTTGCGTCGGTTCAGGCGGGGAGCAGAAAAGGTGTTCGACATGATCTCTTCTCCTTTCAGGCGCTGGCGAGCTTGATGGCTGCACGAATGCGTTGATAGGTTCCGCAGCGACAGACGTTCCCGGACATGGCGCTGTCGATGTCGGCATCGGTTGGTTGCGGCGTTTCAGCCAGCAGTGCAGCGGCGGACATGAGCTGGCCCGACTGGCAATAGCCACATTGCGGGACTTCCAGCTCTATCCAGGCGTCCTGCAGCGCCTTCCCGTGCGGCAGGGTTTCCAGGGCTTCGATCGTCGTGATCCGGCTCTCGGCGATGCTGTCAATGGGCGTGACGCAGGATCGGGTCGGAACACCGTCAATATGGATCGTGCAGGCACCACAGAGCGCCTGGCCGCAGCCGAACTTGGTTCCCGTCATGCCGATGACGTCGCGGATGACCCACAGCAGCGGCGTGTCACCATCTACATCGGCTGTATGGGTTTGCCCGTTGATCGTGATGGAAAAAGCCATGCGTATGCTCCGTTAAGGACCTGTCGTCCGGCGGAACATGGCTGGATTATTGGCGCGGATAAACTGCCGTTTCCTGCACTTGTTATATAGCCCAGCTAAACAATGAACCTGGTTGCCGAAGCCGCGGATCAATCGGCTGAGGAGCGTCTAAGCTCAGAACAGGCCTCGATGAAGGCGCGCAGCTTCGGTTGCGTCTGGGCTGCCTTTGTGAAGTAGAGAAACAACCCATCCGTGCCAGGCGAATAGTCGAGCAAAACGGGTTCAAGTTGCCCGGCAGCGACCCGGTGTGACGCATGATAGGTCGAGGAGTAGATCAGGCCCTGACCGCGTGCCGCGAGCCTTTGCATCAACTCGCCATCGTTGACGGTCACGGGACCGCTGGGCTCGATGCTGATGTTTTGTCCATTCTCCAAAAATTCCCAGCGGTAGATATCGCCTTTCTCGGGCCGACGAAACCTGATGCAGTTGTGACTGGCGAGGTCCACGGGGACCCTGGGGCGGCCATGCTTGCGGAAATAGTCGGGAGATCCGAAGACAGCCCAGTGGAAGTGCGGTGACAGCCTCACGGCGATCATATCCTGGGCGATATATGGCCCGATGATGATCCCAGCATCGTAGCCGCCCGCCACGAAATCATGATGCCGGTTGCTGACCGTGATATCGACCTTGACCTTCGGCCATGCCGCACAGAATTCGGGCAGGATCGGCTCGATGACAAACGGCACGGCAAGGCGTTCGACGAGCAGCTTCAAAGTCCCGGAAGGTTCGCTGGACGAGCCCGAGGCTTGATCCAGGCTTGCCTCGATAGCCTGTGCGGCAGGGGCGACCTCGGCAAGCAGCGCTTCCCCGGCCTCGGTCAGCGATATGCGTCGGGTGGTCCGGTGAAACAGCGGCGTGCCAAGTCGCCGCTCGAGCTTCTGCAGTGCCTGACTGATCGCTCCCGGCGTGACCTCGAGATCCAAGGCCGCTTTGCGAACGCTCTTGTTGTTCGCGACCGCGAGGAATTCAGCCAATCCATCAAACGGGTTCTGGCGAGCCATGCTTCCTCATCGACTTCCCGGCGCTGCGATCATTCCGACCATACGATACATGCGATGCAGCAGTATCGGATCGCAAGTGAAATTTGACCTCGTGCAGTTTGCCGCGACGGCACTGACGTCTCGAAGAGGCTGAAAGGCCTTCCGAGCTTCTCTTCCCTGAAATCGATCTGCAGGGACCACATTCTTCCTTTGGCAGGAGTCAGGTCTTAGGCGGGGCCGGGCACGGCGGCAATGTTTGCCGAGCTGATAATGATGGTTGAGGCGCTGGAACAGGAGGATCGCGCCGAAGTGCCAGAAGAAGGCCCAGCATGATCAGGGCGGCGCCAGCCCAGCCTGATGCTGCGAGAGTCTCGTTGAAAAGAACCAGCGCGAAACCGGATGCAAAGAGTGGGTCACTCGTTTCAATGATCTGGACGCTTCCTGCGTTGCCTTCCTGGACCGCACGCGTCGTGAACCAAAATCCTCCAATGGTTGGAACGATGATGAGCGCCACGATGGGCCAGACTACGGAGGCAGGCACTGGCGTCAGAGGCTGCTGCGTCAACGGCACCGCAAGATAGAGGCTGCCGAATCTGAACAGCCAGACCAGATGCGGCAGGCCACTGCCCATTTCGAGCTTCTTGGCAAAGAAGGTAAACAGTGCGTATCCAAGTCCTCCGGCGAGAGCGAGAAGAATGCCCAATGTAGTGCCCGCGATGCGTCCTTCGAAGATGAAAATGGCACCCACACCGCCCAGGATGGCAAAGAATGCGAGCGTCTTGGCGAGCGTCAGGCGTTCGCCAAGGATCAGTACCGAAAGGATCAAAGTACCGCCACCCGCCGCGTAGGTCAGGAAGGAAACGAGCGGGATACTCGCCTCGGCAAACGCCCAGGTTTCGAAAAAGTAGAGACTGAAGACGCCGAGTGCGCTCAGAAGCGCAAAGGCACGAGCCCGGCGCGCAAGACCGAAAAGGATGCGGCGTTGGGCAGGGTGGAACAGGCACCACTGAAAGAGAACCAGAAAGGCCCCAGAGCATTTGAGGAACGCAACCTCGTGGTGACTGGCGCCGCCCTGAAAGGCGAAGCGGTTCAGCGGTCCGATTGTGCCATTGGCAAGCGCCGCCAGCAGCGCGTAAATCTCTGCCCGGATGTGGAGTTTCATGCAAAGGTCTCAAGCCCTGAGAAGCGGGCATGCTCATCGGAGAATTTATGGGTGTTGATCACATATCCGATCAAGCTGATCCGTGTTGCATCCATTTAGTAATACCTATCAAAAATTGTTCCCTTCTCCCACAACACTGCTTCACAGATACTATCATGGCTTGCGTTTTAAATACGAAGAAAATATCTATGGTCGCATGGCGATACTCGCACTGCGAGAGGCTGAATTTTGAGATCATAAATTTTATTGATTATATTCATTGGTTTGCATGAGCGGCTTCTTCCGTTCGATGACACTCGGCAGCAAACACCTGCAACCTTTAGATTTTCCGTCCCGGAGATGAGAATGATAACCCCTTCCGAAATCACGGACAGACTTTCAGTGCGCGGATATGATTTTGCGACCGGCGTTCCATGCTCCCTATTGGGTCCGCTCATCAATCAGTTCACGCTTGAGGATAACTGGCGCTACATCAGCGCTGTCAACGAAGGTCTGGCCGTAGGACTTGCTGCCGGTGCCTATATCGGCGGGTGCAAACCGGTCGTCTTCATGCAGAATTCGGGATTGGGAAACGCATTCGACGAGCTGACCTCGTTGATAGCCGTTCAACGCATACCTTTGCTATTGCTGATCAGCTGGCGCGGCGAGCCCGGTACCGGCGACGAACCACAGCATGATTCCATGGGCAGGATCCTGCTGGATACGCTGAAATTGCTCGATATTCCTTTCGAGGTCCTGTCTCGCGACGGCAGCAATGCCGACATGCTGCTGGACAAGGCAGATCATTGCTTTCGCAATGCAAAGAGCTTCGCTATCGTCATCAAGGAAAAGACGTTTTCTCCCCAGCCGCAGAGCAAGGGCCGCATTCGGAACTGCCGAAGTGCCCGGCGAGAGGCCCCGATGGAGATCGCCGAGTCTTCCTTTCCGACCCGTATGTCCGTCATCGACACGGTTCAGAAAAATGCACCCAAAACGGCGGGAATCGTGTCCTCGACCGGCAAGATGAGCCGCGAACTTCTGCTGATCAATGACAGCCCTCGCAATCTCTACGTGGTGGGCTCCATGGGGCTTGCTTCCACCGTTGGCCTTGGCATCTCGCTCACGACAGAGCGCAAGATCGTCGTTCTCGATGGAGACGGTGCGGCGCTGATGCAGATGGGGGCTTTCGCCATGATCGGAAGCTATGCTGGCGATAACCTCATCCATATCGTTCTCGATAATGGTGTGCACGATTCCACCGGCGGGCAGGAGACGGTTGCGAAAAACGTTTCTTTCTCCCAGATCGCTGCCTTTACCGGTTTTCCACGCGTGTTCGAAACCTTCGGCATCACTGACTTTTCGGACGCGTTCGAAGAAGCACTGCAAGCCGGTGAAGGACCGGTTGCCATCCATGCCCATGTAGCGCCCGGAAGTCCGCCGCAATTGCCGAGGCCTTCAGCCACGCCGATGGGAAACATGCTGCGCTTCCGGGCTCACCTCCAGTCGGGCTGAGCCCGATGCCAGTTCTACGTGTCGAAACAGCGAAGGATGTCTCCGACCGGGGTGCAAAGCTCCTCGCATTCGGCGGCCCGACCATATTGCAGAATCGAACTCGCAGCCTGCTTCATGGCCTTATGGGAGGAACGCAGGAGATGGTTTGCATAGATGATGACGTTGACGCCTGCCTGGAACAGGGTTTCCTCGTTTACGGCGTTATACGTGGTGGGAACGGCAACGAGCGGGGCCTTCTCGCCCGAACGCCTGAACTCCTTGCTGAATTCGAGAACCTCTTGAGGGTCCTGATGGTGGCTGTGGATCATCACGCCGTCTGCACCGGCCCGCAGATAGGCACGGGCGCGCGTGAGGGCATCCTGCATCCCGTTTCCGAGAACCAGGCTTTCGATCCTCGCAATCACCATGAAATCCGAATTGCGCTGCCAGGTTTTTGCGGACTGAAGCTTGGCGCAGAAATCCTCGATCGGCAATTGCAACTGACCCGGCATGTTGCCCTTCAACGAGTTCTGTTTCAGACCTCCCTTGTCTTCCACGATCGTGGCAGAGACTCCGGCTCGTTCCAGGCTGCGAACGGTGGAGCGCAGTTGAAGGTGGTTCCCGCCGGTATCGCAATCATAAATGACCGGCAAGGAACAGACGTCCATCAACTCGTGGAGTGAAAGGAGACGTGAGGAGTGGTCAACGACCTCGATGTCCGGTTTGCCACGGATCGCGGAGTCGGAAAGGCTGCTTGACCATACGGCGTCGAACTTGCGGGTTACGGTCGCGGATTT
This sequence comes from Rhizobium sp. Root149, assembly GCF_001427345.1. Classification (NCBI taxonomy): domain Bacteria; kingdom Pseudomonadati; phylum Pseudomonadota; class Alphaproteobacteria; order Hyphomicrobiales; family Rhizobiaceae; genus Rhizobium; species Rhizobium sp. Root149. The sequence goes on along the minus strand of NZ_LMGD01000023.1, from coordinate 333,379 downwards.
GAACTCCGCCGCTTGGGCAATCAGGCCGCAGAGCGGTGTATGCGCTTCGAGCACCCGTACAAGGCGGTTTGTATCCATGAGATTGCGAAGACCATGCGCCATTTTTTTCTCCCGACATAAGGCAGCGCTGGAAGCACAGGTCTCGGTCCGTGACCGGTGCGAGAACACAGCTGCACAATAGCAATTTATGATTGCTAGTAGAAATGAATTATCGCATAAAGTGCATCATTATTTCGAAGCAACCGAACGGGAGCAGCCCTTGCCCGCGCTTGGCGATCTGATCGAAACGCTTACCGATAGCGGTCTGGGGGAGTTTCTGGCCAGCTTCAGTCCGCTGCATCTCCGTCCGCTCGATTGGCCGCCCTATCGCGATCGCGTACCGGATCGCCTGCGCGTTCTGGTGGATCTGTTTGCATTCGGTGCAGAGATCGACGCGCGGGAGCTTCCGCAGGAGCTGGGCTGGATTTCAGTGGAACTACCGCGCGCGGGCGTTGCTATTTTCGATGGCAGAAACCTCCAGCTCACGGCTGGACTGCGGCTCGTTCCAGTCGCCGGGCGATGGCTGTTCTGTACTCCTCCCGGCGCGGGATTAAGCCACTATCTTGGCGACGACTCGATTGCGTTGATGTTGCGCATTCAGCCAAAGGCAAACGCGACCGTGCTCGATCTCTGTTCGGGAAGCGGGTTGCAGGCACTGCATTGTGCGGGATTTGCACGCCGCATCACGGCGGTCGAGCGCAACAGGGATGCGGTTGAACTTGCCCGGGTCAACGTGACGCTGAACCGGCTTGAGGAAAAGATCGACGTCCTGCAGGGAGACATGTTCGAACCCGTGGACGGTCGACAGTTCGATCTCGTGGTCGCCAACCCGCCGCTATTGCCTGTGCCCGATGGTCTGCCGGATCTGTTTATCGGGCATGGTGGATATGACGGCATGCGCGCGTGCTGCCGTATTCTTGAAGGGCTGCCAACGGCCTTGTCACCTTCGGGGCGGGCGCATCTCATCGCAAGCTGTCTTGCCGATCCGGACAATCACTATCTTCGCGATCTTCTAGCCACCGCCGCGAAGACCCATCATCTCGATATCACTGCGACTGTGGTTTCCATGAAGGAGATGGCCGGAGCTGATGGCTATCTGGAAGCGATGGCGTCTGCCGTTGCGCGTGAAATCGGGCAGGATCCGGACCGTGTTCTTGCCGCCTACCGGGAAGATATGCGGCAGAGAAGGGCCACGCATCTGAGCTTTCTTTTTCTCATGGCGCGCCATGGGTCAGGACGTGTCGAACTGGTTGATATGCGAACGCCCACCAGCCAGGGTGTGTGGCATATCGGCTGACCGCGAGATGATCATCTGTTGTGGGGATCGGGCGTGAACAGTGCCGCAATTTCCTCCCATGCCAGCGAAGGCTCCTGGCCGAATTCGACCTGAACGGCGCGCAACTGTGCCTTGCCAAGCGCATCAAGCAAGGGAGCTTCCCGGTCCTGCCGGTTCAGGACGTCGGGAAATGGCAACCAGTCGGCCAAGGGTCTGTCACGCGCAATACTGTGAACAAGCCGTGCGCGTGCCGTTGCAGCATCGATCGGCGTGATGCGCTGACGGATGGTATCCGTGGAGAATTTGGGAAAGATCAGAAGATCCACGTCCATGGAGCAGATATTGACCCGACGACGAAACAGATGGTCGAGTCCCGGAGCGAAGAATTCATATTTGCCATGGGAAAAAACCGGACCATCGCGATAGGCGAAGCCATCCCGGCGCCGTGTGTCGAGGGCATTGTGCAGAAAAACATTGTCCGTGATGGTTTCCGGCGTGATCCTGCAGATGTGAGGTACGGCCTTCGCCTGGAGTTTACCCTGCGGCGTGATGGTGACTTCCCCGAAATCGCTGCCCAGAAGCTCCGCGCCACGGGCCAGAAAATGCATCGCCAAGGATGTTTTGCCCGCCATCTTGGGGCCGATGATCACCGCTCCGCGTCCGCGATAGCGCAGCATGGCCGAATGGAGATCAAGGAAGCCTTCGCTCCACAAGGCACGCCGCCAGACATATCCGGCGAGGGTCTCGACATGCGGAATGAATGCGTCTTCAGCTTCCGGCCGCACATAGACGAGGAGGCGCTCCTCATTCAGAAGAACAGTCAGGCCGCGAAATGGCTCCCCGTGGCGGACGACGGTCAACTCCTCAGACAGAGCAACAAAAACCGAGGGGAAATCCGGACGCCAGTAGGTTTTCAGGCCGGCCATTTCCCCCTCTGGATCGACTAGGCGTCGATCGGCCCAGCCAGTCCAGATCGCATCGGAGCGTATGACCGCGATCCGCCACGGGGCTGGGGCTGAGGATGAATCGAGTTGCTCTTTCGGCAACTGAACGACTTTCCCCTGGAGATGGAAAAGAAACTGCAGGATCTCGCCTGTGTCTGCTTCGTCGGAACAGAAATCCAGCGGATGGCCGTGCAGCGTGACACGGACATGATGCGCGCAACCGTTGGCGGCCTGCAGAATAGCCTGTCGGTGAAATGAATGAGTATTCAATGATTTATCCTCGTCAATATCCCTGGAACCGCAATAGACAACAACATCTTTTGGCTGTATCAAATGAAAGTTGCATTTTTATAGTGTATTCGCCACGTTTATGTCGCGGAAATTGCGAGCCACGACCCAATGAACAGATCAGGGAGGAGCGGCACCATGCTTGTGGTGATTGTAGGAACGGACGGAGCCGGAAAAACCTCGCTGAGCAAAGCGCTCGATCAGGCCTTGCGCAACTCCGGAATCTCCACCAGCCGGCTTGACCGGTTCGGCATCCTTGATCGTGCCGAGGCACCGGCGGCGGCCTTCGTTCATGCGAATGTCGATGAACTGCGCCAGTATGCACTCGATATGTCTGCCCCTGCACGGCTTCTGTTCTATCTCTGGTCCATGGCGCTTACGGTCACATCAACCATGGCAAAGCCGGACGCGCCGCAGGTGATCATCTACGACAGTTACTGGATCAAGCATGTGGCCGTCGAGATCGCCTATGGCGCGAAGGAACAACAGGCCGTCTCTGCCGGCCACCTTCTGCCCAAGCCAGATCTCATCATCTATCTCAAGGCATCACCCACCGCGCTCTACGAGCGCAAGATTGGCGATCTGGTGGCCTATGAATGCGGAATGGACCCCGCCTGCGAGCGCGAAAGCTTTATTTCCCATCAGACAAAACTGGTCGAGCGCCTTGATCGCTGGGCGGAGGAGCAGGGATGGCACATCTTCGATGCGTTGCGGCCAACGCAAGAGCTGTCCACTGAGGCGGCAGCACTGGTCATCTCCCGGTTTCCAGCACGGCAGGGTGAGGCTGCGGAATGAGGTGAGACTGTGCGTCGATGTGGTTACGAAACCACAATTCGATGTTCAGAAGCATCCAGATGCGCTTGCCGTGCCCATCATAGGCTGATTGACGCGTTGACTGTAACATCCGTTCAATTTGTTGAGTCTTAAAGATCCCGCGTTCTCGCGTCCGGCCGTCGAGCAGAATATCGGCGGCAAAGTCATGCATCGAATGCGCCAGCCAATTGTCCAGCGGAACGGGAAATCCGAGTTTCTTGCGTCGAGAGATCGAGGGTGGCAGCTTTGCGTCCGCCATCCGGCGCAGCAGATATTTCGTCGTATCGAACCTCTCGCTGAACTCGGCAGTCTTGTAGAAGCAGGCCCGAAGCATGCTGAGAGGCGATTTCCAGCGGATCTTGTAGTGTATCGGCATGGCGGTGATGAATTCGACCAGTTCGTGATCGGTGAACGGCACCCGTGCCTCGACCGAGGCCGCCATGCTCTGCATGTCCAGGCGGTCGAGCAGATCGGGAAGATGCGTCGTCTCAAACACATGAAGGATTCGATCATAGGGGCTCAAGTCCTTGAGACGCGCAAACATGTCCACAAAATGCCCGCGCAGGGCGGCATCGCCGTCGATCCGGGCCTTTGCCTCTTCCGTCAGAACGGACTGCTTGTCCTCGAAACTCCACCAGTTGTAGACATGGAAGAAGTGGTCGAGTTCCTGTGTGATCTCAAGCCGCGCCTTGATGTCGGGATCTCGGACGCGGGAAGCGAGACAGGATTTGACGGGACACGGCAGCCGGTGAAACAGGCGCAAACGCGCAAAGTCAAAGGGTGAACCCTGCACGCGGCCATAGCCGCCAAACAGTTCGTCGGCGCCTTCCCCTGACAGGCACACCGTGACATCCTGCTTCAAGTTTCTCGACAGGACGTTCAGCGCAACCTCGTGCGGAATGGACAGCGGCTGGTCGCGATGCCGGATCTGAGTTTCCAGTTCGTCCCTATAGTCGTCAGCGCTGAGGACCAGATGCCTGTGATCCGTGCCGATATGCCGACTGGCAATCTTGGCGAAAGCGCTTTCGTCATAGCCGTCTGCGTCGAAGCCGATCGAATAGGTCCTGAGTGGCTTGCCTGTAACCTCCCGCATCAGTGCCACCAGGAGACTGGAATCGACGCCGCCACTCAGATAGGCCCCGACCGGCACATCGCTGATCATCTGCCGCGTCACTGCGGCCCGAAGAAGTTCGCCTGCTCGCGCGAGATAATAATCCTCGCCATGGTCTTCCCCCGCGACGGGATGCGGCAGGTGCCAGTAGGTTCCTATGCTGATCTCGCCGTTGCGATAGGTAAGACAGCTGCTGGGCGGCAGGCTCTCGATCCCTTCATATACTGTGCTATGGCCAACAACGGTGCGAAAGGCCAGGTAACTCGAGACCGCGGACAGATTTGCCCGACGGATGAAACGCGGATGCGTGGTCAGCGATTTCATCTCGGACGCGAAGACGATTTGCTGGCCCATCCGGGTATAGTAGAGCGGCTTCACCCCCAGGCGATCCCGGATCAGCCATAAGCGCCGCTCGGTCCGATCCAGTACACCATAGGCGAAAATACCGTTGAGCTTCCTGGCGCTGTCAGGCCCCCATTCCACGAAGGCCTGCAAGACGACTTCCGTATCGCTGTTCGTCCTGAACCTGTGACCCCGTTGCCGAAGTTGCTCGCGAACCTCTTCGAAATTGTAGATTTCGCCGTTGTAGGTGATGACGTATCGCCCGCAGAGCGATTGCATCGGCTGATGACCGCCATCAGGGTCTATGATGGCCAGCCTGCGGTGACCGAAAAAGGCATGAGGTTCCATGAAACTACCCCTGCCATCCGGGCCTCGATGTTGCATCAGGTCGGTCAGCGCCTCCAAGACAGGGCGGGGCTCCTGAAGGGGACTGGACGATACGGTTCCAAATATGCCGCACATGGATCATTTCTCCCGGTGTGAGCCCCAGAGCGCGCGCGCGGCGGCAAGATCCGCAGGAAGGTCGATCTCCGACCAACGCAAGCCTGACACGTCGATTGGCTCCACGCGGTGGCCCTGTTCCATGAGGATTTGAATTCCCGCGAGGTAGTAGTCGCGCAACTTGCCGGCGCGCAGGGCTGCTTCGGTCGCAGGCATCAGATGGGACACGGCTGCTGCCGACAGTTTCGTGATGCCGACGAAACGTGCATCGGCGCTCTCTGCCGGAACCGAAGGCCCCACGGCCGCAACAGCGGCGTCTTTCAATGAGACTAGGGCATGCCCCTCTTCGACACGGCTTCGATCGACAACCAGGCCAATATCGGCGGGGGACTGGATGGCCGCCGCCAAAAGCTCCGGATCATAAATCAGATCGCCATAACAGACGAGAAGGTCATCGCCCGTCATCCAGTCACGGGCAAACAGAAAGCTGACGATGTTGTTGCAGTCCCGGTAGAAGGGATTGTAGCGAAAATCGACACGTTCGCCGTATCGGCTTGCGAAAACCTCGTGCCGAAAGCCGGTGGCAAGACAGATCCGCTTCACTCCGAGCGCTGTCATCGTCTCGATCTGGCGATCAAGCAGCGCCTTGCCATTGATCTCGATCAGAGATTTTGGCGTCTCTCCCGCCACGGATTTGAGGCGCGACCCATGACCTGCCACCAAAATCAGTGCTTTCATTGTCTGAACCAATCTCGTGCTATGCCTGTGCGTGGAGCCAGACGCGGCGCAACAGGCGGCGACGATCGGGATCGATTACTGTCGGGTCATCGGTCAGGACATGATCCTCGAAGGCCGTTCGTCCGTGCGCGATCACATGATTGTTGAGCAGCTGGATATCGCCAGCCTGCATCCCGGCCTTGATCGTCAGCTCTCCCGTCCGGTCTTCCAGCAGGCCCTCCAGGAGATGCAAGGCCAGATGCTGCCTCTCGGTCAACGGCGGCACGTTCGGCAATTGCGGCGCCTGCCATATGTATTCGGGCTGCCACCGTAGGCGCAGGCCGTGATCTCCAAGCACTGGATCATAAGAGAAAATTGGCTCGTACAAGGTTGCCGGATTGTCCGTTGAGATCTCGCCGGCCTTCAGGCGCCGGTCGAAAAAGAAAGGCTGGTACAATTCATCCAGCAGGTCGGGAGCGTGTTCGAGGAGGATATTGTGAATTCTGCCCACGCTGATGAACTTGCTGTCCCCGCCAGACAGGGCAGGCCGGACGCACAACAGTCCGACATAGTCTGCGACAGCGGGCATGATAGGGCTATCCGTGTGGATCGAGCCGCCGGTTCCGGTTTCATGATAGCGCGGCCTCTCATGCAAAGGCCGGCCAAGATTTTCCACGCGACCAAAACGAACGAACCCGGATTTCTGGACGAAAGGCCTGCCAAGTTCGAGGCAGAGACGCCAGAAAGCGTTTTCCAGCTCTATCTGACGATCTAGTACGTCAGCCAGCCCGGTCACGATCACGAAGCCGGATCCGGTTTGCAGACACTGCCGTTGCAGCATAGCCGCTGCCTCGCAAAGGCGAGGAAAGGCGCTGTTCTCCAGAGGAAGGCCTGCAAGCGGAATTTCCTCCTGAAGCAGCGCCCTGTTCGCTTGCAATTCTCCCAGAACCTTGGGGCTGAAGCGCACGGTATGGGATGAAGCTGATCCGTGATCTGCCGCCCAGGCAATATGTGGGGGCAGGAACCGATCCAGCTTCCGGAATACTGCCAACGGGGCACGGTGATGCGGGAAGGGGAGGAATGTCATCGGCCTCTCTCAAGATATAAAATATTGTAATTCATATACTTAGGTAGATAGGTCGTATCGGTGCACACCTGTTTTTCAGGAGCGATACACGTTATTGGAGTGCGTTTTAGCCCTAGTATCCTTCTACGCGATTTTCAAATTGACAACAACTAAAAATTGACGCACCGTTTTAATGCAACTGAGCGAATCCCGCTCTCAACTCGAACAAGGAGGCTTTCATGAACAAGGATCATCTCTCGGCTGAAGACGTGACACGTGCCGGTGAAGTTCTGCGCAAGACCAGCACCGGACTGCTGCTGACCGGGCGCATTCGCAATGGCAAGCTTGAGCTGGACAAGGAAACATTGAAGGAAATCGAAAAGCGCTTTCCCGATGCAGACCGCGCTTTCGTTGCCATGAATTCGCCCTTCGACCCAGTCTCGCAGTGCGCCTGACAGGTGTCCGCAATAGGCCTGTTCGCATCGACGAACAGGCCACTTGGGTCAGAGGAGGACGGGCATGACATTGAACAAAAACGATTTGCTGAACTTGAAGCGGGAGAAGGAGCGGGTCTCGTTCATTGCGCAGGTCGCGGTTCATCAATATGGGGGCAGCGATGCCTTTCCACTCTATCGGCAGGCAATTGCGGAAGCGCTGGATAATGAGCCGCCACCCTTCGATACCGAAGGCTATTCGTCCACCTATCGCAATTCCGCCCTCGACCCGCGCTGGTTGGCGACATCGATCCTGACCAATGCCGAGATGGAAGGCGACGGCGCACGACGTTTGTGGTCATTGGCGACCTTCGCAGAGAACGGCGAGGAGCGTGACCTCCTCAAGCAGCATGCCGTGGATGAATCGAGGCATGCTCTCTATTATCTGGCGCTTCTCGACCTCGCTTTTCCGGATGCCATCGAACCTGGCTTTCGCCAGGAACTGAGGCAGCTGTCGCCGGGCTTTTCAATGCACAAGGAGCTCTATCCGATAGAGGGATCGCCTTATGCTCGCCCGCCGACCATCGACGATTATCTGCAAATGAATATCGCCGAGATCCGCACGACGATCCACCACATGATGCAGCGCACCGCGATCCAGGCATATTGTCCGGAAGAAAACCTGCCGCAGGCTCTGAAGGTGCTGGATCAGCTTCTGGACGACGAACTTGCCCATGTTGGCTATACGGCCATGCTGATCGACAGGGTGGCTGCCCGCACCCCGGGGAACCGGGTCGGCGCGCTATTTCGAAAAAGATTCCGCGATTTCAACCTCATAACCACACAGGAACTGGGCGACAATTCCTTCGGATGCAGTCTTGAATGCTGTGCGAAGCGTGAATGGTGTCGCGCTGGGCCGTCCGCCTCGCCCTTCAGCTACAGCGATGCTCCCTTGCCGGATCTGTCCGCTGAACCGTCCCAGGGAGCGACCCAAGCACCGGCCCCAGCACCGGCCTGCCATTGACGCGGAGATTTGCGTACCGTGAATTCGATGTCATTCGAGAATTATCTGGCGTTCAAGCGCACGTCGAAGACGGCGATACGCGATGCGGCGCGTCTGCTGGCAAACTCGAACGGCGAGGAGATCATTCTGGCCGTGGGCTCGGTGGCAGAAGGTCTGGGCAACAGCAAATCCGATCTGGATTTGCTGTTGCTCCCGAAGGATGACGGTGTGGAGGAGGGGGCGCAAGCCGAGTGTTCCTGGGTGTCCGGCGATTGTATCGTGGATATGCAGATACTCTCGGCTTCGCGTATGCAGGCGCTTCTCGCCCGGCTGGAGGCCTGGGCATCAGAGGCTTGGGACGTCAGCAGGCTTGCTCCGTTCACCACTGCCGAACTGCTTCTGCTACATCGCCTGTGCACGGGCGTTCCGCTGTCGGGCGGCAAGGAGGAGCAAACGGCGCGCGGGCTGCTGCCCGATCGCGATCAGGTGGCCCGTCTGAAGTTGCACACCGCACGTCACATGGCGCGAACCGTGCAGGTAGACATGGTAGGCTATCAGCGTCTAGGGGACTGGCATTCGCTTCTCTATGCCTCGCAGGATCTGCTGGGTCATATCAGTGACGGTTTGCTGGCGGCATTTCGCTTCACCAACCCCAATCCGAAATGGCGCAGTCGCCTTCTTCATGGCTTGCCGGCGGATTGGGCAGACGGGATCGTAGCAAGGTCCCTGACGTCAGACGCACGAGACACTGTCTGGCGCAAGCACTATGCCCCTCCACATATTGATGTTCAGTCCGCACTTGCGCATGCCAGCGAAACCACCGCGTTCGGACGCGCCGTATTTGCCTTGGCAGAATGCAGGCTGGTGCACAATCTGGAAACGTCATGGCAAAAGACGGTATCGCGCAGGCACGGAATTGATCCGCTTCAGATGCACTTACCCAGTCTTGAACTCGATGCCGACTTCGTGATCCTGCCCGACCGCGTGTACATCGCGCGGTTGAACGAGTTCGACACCGCATTGGAAATCGCGTTCGAACATTTCCCGCTGATCTTGCAGCAGGAGATCGCGACCTCGACAGACGTTCGCCAGTAAGCTCTCCTCACCCCAGGCCTGAGACTTTCCTTGAAATCGGTTTTATCATGGATCCATCGCTAGCGATGGAATGACTAGAGAACCGTGCGCTCTATTTCAACAATGCCCTCAGCCGTGGTGTTGCAAAATCAAGAAACGTTCTGAGTTTCAGCGGCATCAGGCCTTCCGACTTATGGAGGAGATGAACCGGTGACGCGTCACGTTCATACTGCTCCAGCACCGGAACCAGCAAGCCAAGATCAACCGCCCGCTTTGCCTGATAGGCCATGACACGCGTTATGCCAAGACCCGCCGCCGCAGCGTCAACCGCTGCCTCTGCCGTATTCACGGAAAGGCGTGTCCGGATTGGCACGGTGATCTCTTTAGCGCCGTCGCGGAACGACCATATCTCAGTGGAAAGCACTCCATTGAAGGCTATGCAATCGTGGTCCTTGAGGTCGTCAGGATGCAATGGACGCGATTGCCGCTCGAGATAATCCGGGTTGGCATAGGTGGTCGTGCGGATCGAACCGAGACGGCTCGCGACCAGGCTGCTGTCCGAAAGCTCGCTGATGCGCAGAGCAACATCGATGTGGTCGTCGGCAAGACTGATCATTCGGTCACTCATCGTCAGATGAATGTTGATGTCCGGAAATTTCTTCAGGAAATCCGTGATGATGGGCAGCACATGGAGGCGACCGAAGACAATTGGCGCCGTCACGCTCAGGTCTCCCTTGGGCGCCGCATATTCCCCGGTGGCGCGGCGTTCGGCTTCCTCTACCCGCTCCAGGATCTCGCGCGCCGCAGCAACATACTGTTCCCCAGCCTCTGTCAGCAGGATGCGGCGGCTTGTGCGCGTGAACAGGCGAACGCCGAGATAGGCTTCCAGCTCGGCAATCTTGCGGCTGACGGTCGGCAAAGGTGTGTGCAGGGCGCGTGCCGCGGCCGAGAGACTGCCGTGTTTCGCAACAGATAAAAGAACCGCCATCGCATCCAGTCGATCCATGTGTGCCTTCCACTAAACGAGAGGGTAACTACAGAAATCGCACTCTACTCTAAAAATGTGGATGCCACTATTTTTCTCCCATCCCCGGATGATGGTATCCGGACGCCAAGGGAGCCAACCATGAAACTCTACCACTTTCCTCTTTCGGGACACGCCCACCGCGCCCGCCTTTTCCTTTCTCTCCTGAATGCGAAAGCCGAGATCATCGACGTCGATCTGGCAAATGGCGCGCACAAGACGCCTGAATTCCTGAAGCTTAACCCGTTCGGTCAGGTGCCTGTGCTGGAAGATGGAGATGTCGTCGTCAACGATTCCAATGCAATCCTCGTCTATGTCGCCACGAAGCTGGGCGCCAAGGATTGGTTGCCGGATGATCTGGCTTCGATTGCGAAAATCCAGAAGTGGCTTTCGGTGGCGGCCGGAGAAATTGCCTATGGCCCGTGCGCTGCTCGCCTGATCACGGTTTTCGGGGCGGATTTCCGGGCCGATGAAGTGATTGCACGCGCACACCGCATTCTTTCCCTCATTGATGCGGAACTTGGAAAACATCCCTTCATCATCGGCGAAACGCCGACCATCGCGGATGTCGCGCTCTATAGCTACATCGCAGGCGCGCCGGAAGGTAACGTCGATCTGACGCCGCACCCGCAGGTTCGCCAGTGGTTGGCGCGGATCGAGGCTTTGCCCGGTTTTGTGGCACTTCCGAAGACGCCCGTCGGCCTCGCCGCCTGAAACAATCTCGCAATCGCGCTCTCAATTGGGCTCGGGGTCGGGGCTTTTGCCCCGGCCGCTACTTCTCATAGGAGGTTTTAATGCCTGCTGAAAACGTCTCACCCTCATCGCCATGGCATGCCGGAGAACTGCAGTTGCAGCGCCAAGCGGGCGTGGTCGACCAGATGGATCCTGTCGGGCGGAAGGTCTTGCGGACATTCCTGCTCGACCAGCACCGTGAGTTCTACGAGCTGCTGCCCTTCATTGTCATTGGCTCCGTTGATCGCGACGGCATGCCCTGGGCCACGATCCGCTCCGGCCCGCCGGGCTTCCTGCATTCGCCCGATCCGCTGACGCTGAATATCGATGCCGCCAGCGATCCTGACGACCCGGCAGAAGCCGGACTGAACGACGGTGATGCAATCGGTCTGGTGGGCGTCGACCTCCTCACGCGCCGCCGCAACCGGCTGAACGGTACCGTTGTCCGCAAGGGTGCCGACCATTTCTCCGTATCCGTCGGGCAGAGCTTCGGAAATTGTCCGCGCTACATCCAAAACAGGCAGTTCAACTTTGTGCGCGATCCTGCAGAACCCAGGCCCTCGGAAGTGCTGGTTTCAGACCGGCTAGACGCAGATGCACGGCGTATCATCGAAGCTGCCGACACCTTTTTCGTCGCCTCTTACGTGGATCGAACCAGCGAAGAGCGGCAAGTGGATGTCTCCCATCGCGGTGGTCGGCCAGGTTTTGTCCGCATTGATGCCGATGGCGGACTGACCGTGCCGGATTTCAATGGCAACCTGTTCTTCAACACGCTCGGCAATTTCGTCATCAACCCGCGTGCCGGGCTGCTGTTCGTGGATCATGAGACGGGTGACATGTTGCAGATGACCGGCAGGGTCCAAGTCATACTGGATTCGCCCGAAATCGCTGCCTTTGACGGCGCAGAACGTCTCTGGCGCGTCCAGCCGGAAAAGGTGGTTCTGCGCAAGGATGCATTGCCGCTGCGGTGGGGGCTTCTGGAAGGCGGCGTGTCACCAAGCAGCCTAATGACCGGGGAATGGAGTAAAGCCGAAAGCCGCTTGAGGGTTGCCGAAAAGGCCAGGACATGGAGGCGCTTTCGCGTGGAACGGGCCATCCTTGAAAGCTCGACGATCCGTTCGTTGCACCTCGTGCCGGTCGATGGCGAGGCCGTTATCCCGCACCTTGCAGGTCAGCATCTGCCGATCCGCATTCAGGACGATACCTCGACGCTCCGTCGCAGCTATACGATCTCCAGCGCCCCATCGGATGGCGTCTACAGGCTGAGCGTGAAGCGTGAGGGAAGGGCCTCCACCCTCTTGCACGCAATGCAGGAAGGCGACGAGATCGAGGCGCTGGCGCCAGTGGGATCGTTCACCATCGACGCCATGGAACGCAGCCGTCCGGCGGTTCTGCTAGCCGCCGGCATCGGCATCACGCCCTTGCTGTCTATGCTTCACCATCTGGTGCAAACCGGCGATAGAACACGCTATCGTCGGCCCGTCTGGTTGTTCCGGTCGTCACGCACTTTCAAAGAGAGAGCCTTTGATCGCGAAATTGGTGAACTGGTGGCCCGCAGCGAGGGGACGCTTCGGGATATCAGAGTGCTCGGAACCCCCGAGGCCGCAGATGACGGCCTTTTCGATGCAGCCGGTCGTATCGACATGGCGCTCCTGAAGGCGCATCTGCCATTTGGCGACTATGATTTCTACCTCTGTGGACCGGCATCCTTCATGCAGTCGATGTATGACGGACTGCGTCGTCTAAACGTTGCCGACGACCGTATCCATGCGGAGGCGTTCGGCCCCTCTGGCCTGAAGCGCGATCATGCTGCTCCCTCATCGCCGCCGCCGCTCAATCCTCCGGCTCTGGCTCCAACCCCCGTTGCGTTCACTCGATCAGGACGGGACGCGCTCTGGAAGCCGGGCGACGGGTCATTGCTGGAGCTCGCGGAACAAAGCGGTCTCAGCCCGCCTTATGGTTGCCGGGCTGGCAATTGCGGCGAATGCCGGACCAGGATTGTTAGCGGCAGGGTGAGATATGCGTCAGAGCCCAGTTACCCCGTAGCGGGTGATGAGGCGCTGATTTGCTGTTCGGTGCCTGCCCAAACAGACGAGAATTTGCAGCTCGACCTGTGAGGCTGCCTGGTCCGAGGGGAGCAAGAAGCGACCTGCGTTGTCGACACCACTCGACAGAAGAATTCGATCTATCGGCAACTGGAGCTGGTCGCTATGGATGAGTGAATAGAAAAGGGAAATGAGAATCGCGAGAGCACAGCCATCGCATCAACCCTGATCTCGCCGTTTTGACGAGATCAGGGATTGTCGACTTTAGAGAACGGTTACGTTCTCAGCCTTCGACTTGCCAGTCTTGCGATCCTGACCAACGTCGTAGCTCACCTTCTGACCATCGGTCAGGGAAGCGCCGAAGCCGACAGCCGAGATGTGGACGAACACGTCCGGACCACCATTGTCCGGAGTGATGAAGCCGAAGCCCTTGTCCTGAGCGAAAAACTTTACGGTACCAGTTGCCATCTTATCCTCTTTGAATCGAAGTGCGGACAAGCATTAGCGACTGGGCCGTCACACAGCAAGACAAGTTCTGCACAAGGCCACGTCAGTTCTCTTCAAGAGCATTGAAGCGGATCATGTTCTCGACGTTTCAGACTGTCTTCACGTTCTTCATCATAATCCGCATCGCACGGATCGCCGCCTCAAGATCCTGCGGGTCAACCCCCTGAATCAACGCCTCCTCACGCGCGAGCGCAATGCGGATGATGGTCGCGTGGAGTTCGTAACCTTTGTCGTTTAGCCACCACGTACGCTTTCTGGGGTCCTTCTCTGAGGTGACGGATCCCAGGTAGCCCATCTCATCAAGGGTCGCCAGCGCACGGCTGGCCGCTGCCTTGTCCAGGTTGACAACTTCGCAGATTCGGGCGGCGGTGATTTCGGGTTCGATCGCGAGCATGGAGACGGTGCGCCACTCAGTGATACCAATGCCAAACCGATCGCGATAGACAGCAGACGCACCTCGGGAGAGGGCATTGTTGATGCTCGAGAGGAAGAAGGGTATATAATTCGTAATGTCGAGGATCTCGACATCGTCTCTTAGGGTCGTGGAGCGGGAAATTCGTGCCTCGGGGCAGACAGCCTCGCGTTCAGCGGATGGCCGCTTCTTCCGCGTCTCATGTTGATCCATCAGGCAGGTTCTTTCAGCGCCTTTGCCAATTCGACGATGTCAAAATTTCGAGCTGCTAGAATGTCCAGCGACACGCCATCTGGCTGTCGAAGAAGCTTTCTCGCGGCCATATGTTCGCCGGCGGCATTGATTGTTTCCAGCGACAAGAATTTACCCATCTTGAATCGAAAAACAAGTTGTCGCCCGTCTGGGCCCACCACTGAAATGTCCTCGTCCGCTGCCTGACCAAGACCTGCAATCTGCAGCTTCAGGCTTCCCTGGTCGCTCCAGAACCAAGGGACAGCCTCATACACCACACTCTTGCCAATGATCCGCCGGGCGATTGTTCGAGCATGGTCGGTCGCCGCCTGCACTGATTCAAGCCTGATGATGCCTCCTGATGTAGGGCAAGGGAAGGCTGCACAGTCGCCGAGTGCCGAAATCGAAGGATCAGCTGTCAGCAAGGTATTGTCTACGACGACACCGTTTGCAACCTGAAGACCAGCCTCTTCAGCAAGCTCGGTATTGGGGCGGACGCCTGCGGCGAGCAGGATCATGTCCCCCTCGACGCTGCGGCCATCCGAAAGCCGAACCCCGCTTGCAAGACCATCATGACCTACTGTTACCTCAACCACTGACGCACCAAGAAGCAATTCGTTTCCGAGCTTTTCATGAAACTCCCGGAAAGTCTGTGACATCGCCTCCGAAACCACGCGCGCCATCAGCCGTGGTGCCGCTTCGATGACCGTGACCTGGTGACCGGAAGAAACGGCCACCGCAGCAAACTCCAGGCCGATGAAGCCGCCCCCTATGACGATGACCTTGCGAAATGTGGCGAGAGCATCACGCAGCCGGTCGGCATCCACCGTGGTCTTGAGGCTGTAGACGTTTGGGGCTTCCAGGCCCGGTATGAGAGGTACGAAGTTGCGTGCGCCAGTTGCGAGAACGAGATGCTCGTACGGCAGCATCCGGCCCGTCGACGTTTGTACCGTCCTGGCAATCCTATCGATGCCGACGGCCCGCTCCGGTGCAATGAGATCTATCCTGCTTCGCTCGAAAAAGCTTGCAGGACGAAGCTGTACCGCTTCTACTCTTCCGTCTCTCAGATACGCCTTGGAAAGAGGCGGACGCTGGTAGGGCAGACAGTCTTCATCTCCGATCATGGTGATCGGTGACTGGTATCCCTCCTGCCGCAGGCTGGCCGCCAACTGAAAGCCGCCCTGGCCAGTTCCGATAATGACGACGCCGTCGCTCATGTCTGACTTTCCGGCAGATGGATGACCAGCCCATCGAGCTCCGGCCGGATACGGATCTGGCAGGAAAGGCGGCTTGTCGGCTTCACCTCGCAGGCCGCGCTCTCCATCATGTCTTCTTCCCCATCCGCGCGGGTGCCCACTCGCTCCACCCATGCCTCGTCGACATAACAGTGGCATGTGGCGCACATCATGGAGCCGCCGCATTCGGCGACAATGCCATCCACGTCGTTGGCGAGGGCCGCGCGCATGACGTTGTCTCCGTCAGCGGCGTCGACAGCAGTTTCGTTGCCGTCGTGAGATATAAAGATGATCCTGGTCATGTTGATCCTATCGTGCGATGAAGCGCAGCGGCATGTGGTCGAGGGCGTGGATGGCATTGTTAGGTCGCCATATCGGCTCGCCCGCGAACTCCACACGTTCCACCTTCTCAGCAAGGACTGTCAGGACAGTCTCCAGCTCGAGGCGGGCCAGGTTCTGACCGACGCATCCATGGATTCCTGCTCCGAACGCCATGTGGCCCACAGGCTTCCGCTCGACCCGGAAGACTTCCGGGTCATCCCATTTTTGCGGATCCAGATTCGCCGAAGCTAGAACGCAGAGGATCTTGGTTCCTTCCGCGATATGTCGCCCTGCGACTTGCGTGTCATGATTGGCGGTGCGAGCAAACGTATGGACGGGGGAGGTGAAGCGCAGGACCTCTTCGAAACACGGACGGGCCAAGGAGGGATCTGCTCTCAGTTTCCTGTATTCATCGGGATTGGAGGCGAGGCACCACAAGGCATTCCCGATCCCCGTCACGGTCGTGTCGACGCCAGCGGAGAGGAAGGAGCGAACAAGCATGGCTGCTTCGGCTTCCGTGACTTCGCCATCGTCGGCGGCGCCATAGATCAGGGCACCCAGGCCATCCTTCGTCAGGCGGTCGCGGGCGCAGGCGGCAGTGATCCAGGGCACGATGTCCGGCGCCATCGCCATGGCGTTCCTGCGGAACTTGTTGTCCGGCCCCAAGGCGTTGAATACCATGGCACCGTAGTCGACGAGCCTGCGGCGATCGCTGTCCACCATTCCGACTGCTTTCGGGAAAACAGCCACCGGAAAAGCTTCAGCGAGTTCGGCGACGGCTTCGAAGCTCTCTCGCATGATCAACTGGTCGAGGATCGCCTCTGCAGTCTGTCTAAACTGCTCCTTCAATCCGGCTATCGCCTTCGGCGACAGTGCCCGCGCCATCACCTTGCGTGTCTTCGTGTGATCCGGTGGGTCCACTTCAAGGATGATGGAAGGTGGTCTCCAGGGCTTGCCATACTTGAAATCGTTGAGACCAACGCCGCGAGAGGAAACAAACCTGTTGTGATCGGAGAATATCTCGCGTGTCTCCTCGTATCGGCCTGAAGCCAGAACGGACCACTTCGGGATATAGACGAGCGGTCCTCGCGCCCGCAGTTCTGCATAGTAGGAAGCCGGATCGAGAAGCACTTCTTCCGCGTATGGATCCACATCCCACACAGGGATGTCGGAGGATGGCTCGAACGCCATATGGCCTTCAATCATGTTCATGGATTTTACCTCCTCCTCAGGTCAGGCTTGAGCAACGCCGATATGGCGCTCCAGCAGCTCCGGTTGTTGTTTGAGAGCGTCGGCCCCACCGTCGTAGACGATGGACCCATTGGTGATGACGACGGCGCGGTTTGCAAATTGCAGAGCCGCCGCCGCGTGCTGCTCGACCAGCAACACTGTCCTTTTTCCGTCAGCCGCCAGCGCTTCAAATGCCTGCATCAACTGCTCGCAGATAACCGGGGCAAGACCTTCGAGCGGCTCGTCGAGAAGAACGATCTGCGGTTCCGTCATCAGGGTCCGCGCAATTGCAAGCATCTGCTGCTCGCCACCCGAAAGCTGCGTGCCGCCGTTCTTGCGCCGCTCCTTCAGCCTCGGGAACAGAGCATAGGCTTCATCCAGAGAGGCATCGCCACGCATCACCGACGTGAGATTTTCCTCCACCGTGAGCGAGGGGAAGATGTCGCGGGTTTGGGATACCAGGCCAAGGCCAAGCATCGACCGCTGATGAGGGCGAAGATTTGATATGTCCTGGCTGTGCAGTTTGATCGTGCCTTTATGGAGCCGTGTCAGACCCATGACGGTCGCAAGCAGCGTCGTCTTGCCGGCTCCGTTGCGCCCGATCATCGCGACGCGGTCGCCGCGGTTTATCGTCAGCGTGACATCTTGCAGGATGTGCGTCTGTCCATAGCCTGCGGTGACATTGTTGAGGGATAGTGCAGCCTCAGTCATGCGCGCCTCCGAGGTAAAGCTCACGGACCTTGGGATCCTTGCTGATCTCCTGTGGCGTACCTTCGGTGAGGATACGGCCGCTGACGAGAACCACGATCGAACGGGCCACCCGAAACACCAGATCCATATCGTGCTCGATGATCAGTACCGCCAGTTCGGTCGGCAGCTTCTCGAGGGCTTCGACGATGAGATGACTCTCGCTGGAAGGAACACCTGCGGCTGGCTCGTCGAGAAGCACCACTCGGGGCTTCAGCGCAAGCGTCAGCGCCAACTCGATCAACCGCTGCTGCCCATAAGCAAGCGATTCCACTGGCTTGTCTGCCAGAGACACGAGAGCGAACTGCTCGAGCAGAGCGTCGACCTCCGCTTCAACGGTCTTGGAGCTTGCTGCACGTCCTAACAACTGCCCGCCGCGGCCTAACCGTTCGAGGATGGGGAGGCGGATGTTCTCGCGCACCGTCATTGTCTTGAAGAGCGTCGTGATCTGGAAGGTCTTGGCGATGCCACGCTTGACCCGTGCCGCTTCACCAAGCTTCCCTATATCCTGACCGTCGAAGCGGATGGTGCCGCCACTGGGCGAGAGCTTGCCCGTCACCAGATTGGCAAAGGTTGTCTTTCCGGCACCATTCGGTCCGATCAAGGCCTTTCGCGCTCCCGGAGGCAGATCGAAGTCTATGCCCTCGGCCACTGTCAGACCGCCAAAGGTTTTTCTGAGCCCACGGACTTCAAGACCTTGCATTGTCGCGCCTCCGAAACAGGTCTGAGATGGCTTTGGGGATGCCAAGCACCCCTGACGGCACGAAGAATACGACGCCGAGGATCAGTGCCCCGATGATAAAGAGCCAGTTGAATGGATCGACGGCCGCGGCGACATGGTGAACCGTCATGAAGATCACGACACCGATCACCGCGCCATACAAACGCCCGGTCCCGCCCAGGATCAGCATGATGAGGGCTTCGGCCGACAGGTTGAAGGCGTATACTTCAAGACTGACAAGCTGCGTCACTTGTGCCGCGAGTGCGCCCGCGACGCCTGCGATGGCACCACCGATGGTATAGACGGTCACGAGCCGCCAATATACCGGGCTGCCGATGGCAACCATGCGGGCGGCGCTGTCCTTGATACCTCGGACCGAAAGTCCGAGTGGCGACAGCGTCACGATCTTGAGAACGGCGTAGCAGACAACGACAACCGCCAGAGCATACCAGTAGCCTGTGCGACCGATGAAGTCGAACTTGAACATGCCGAGCACTGGCTCCATGCGAATGCCGCGCAGGCCGTCGGCACCACCGGTGAGATCGCGCGCTTGGTTGGCGATCTCTTGACAGATTAAGGTCACCGCAATCGAGAGCATCAGCAGCGTCAGTCCGTGTGAGCGCATCAGAAGCAGGCCGGAGACGAAGGCGAGCACGGCCCCTGCAATGGCCCCCACCGCAAGACCGGTAAGAGGGTCACCTGAGACATGCACGGCGAACAGTCCGGCGGCATAAGCACCGGTGCCATAGAGAGCCGCGTGACCAAGGGTCGCGATGCCCGCATAGCCGAGGACGAGATCGAGCGACAGCACGAACAGGATCATCACAAGGAAGCGGGTAATGAGGGCGAGGTCGTAGGGGAAGGCATAGAAGGCGGCCACAGCACAGGTCAGCATGGCTGCCTCGGGCAACAATGGCACCCGGACTGCAGTCGTCCAGGAACGGGTTTGATCTGGGGATTGGAGATCAGAGGTCATGTCATGCCTTTCCGAGAAGGCCGGCAGGCCGGAATGCGAGAAGCGCCATGACCAGAGCAAAGAACACGATCGTTCCCGCATCAGGGATGAGGTAGCGGGATGCCGTCTCCAGGACGCCGAGGGCAAGTGCCGCCGCGAATGATCCCGTGATCGAGCCCATGCCGCCGACGGAGACGACGATGAGGAACAGCACCATGTAACGAAGCGGATAATAGGCATCGACAGGCAGGAGTTCGGAGCCAAGAATTCCTCCCAGTGCCGCCAGACCTGCGCCAAGACAGAAGGTGGCCGCGTAGATCCTGTCGGTGTTGATGCCAAGCGAGCTTGCAATGTTGCGGTTATCGACCGATGCGCGAAGCCGGGTGCCAAAGCGGCTCCTGTCCAAGGTCAGAACCAGCCCGATGATGACGGCAATGCCTGCCAGAATGACGACCAGACGATGGGCCGGAAGAACCCGGAAACCCAGATCGAGCGAGTGCTGGAGAGACGCCGGCAGGGGGATAGACAGCAGGCTCGATCCGAGCAACTTGTTGACGGCAGCGATCACCATGAACGTGATCCCTATGGTGGACAGAACCTGCTGCAGCTCTCCCAGTCTGTAGATGCGACGGAAGAGAAGGCGTTCGCTCAGAAACGCCGAACCAATGGTCGCGGCGATGGCGAGGGGTACCGCGACATAGTAGCCGAGGCCCCAACGCAAGATGAGCGTATGAGCAACCGCCCCGCCAACCAGCGCGAAGGCGCCATGCGCCAGGTTGATCACCCGCATGAGACCCATGGTCACCGACAGGCCGACGGAGATCATGAACAGGATCATGCCATAGGCGATCCCGTCGACTGCAATGTTCAGCAATAGCGACATTAGCCACTCCAGTGGACGAACGGATTTGTGCCGCCGGCACGCCCGGCGACTGGACAAGGATGGGTATAAAATTGTGGTCTGGAGCGCTTCCCGTGAACTCGGGATCAACTTTGTTTCACGACTGGCGTCCGCCAGTCGTGAAACCTGAAGGGACTGGCGCTCTAGGGTAAGGGCCGAGCTTCCTGATTACTGTGACCAGCCCAGATCGCCAACGGTCGCGATCACGCCCTTTTCCCTGTTGACCAAGAGACCGCTCGCGGCATCGCGTTCAACCTCCCGGATATAGACGTTCTGCTTGAGGGTTCGGGTCGGCGGATCCATCTCGACAGGCCCACGTGGACTTTCCCACTTCAGCGCCTTTACGGCCTCGAGCGCCTTTGGCCCATCGCTTCCTGCGGCCTTGACCATCTCGTAGATGAGATGCGTACCGTCGTAGGCCCCAACGGAGGCCCAGTTGGTGATGGCGTTCGGAAATTTTTCTTTGACTGCCTTGTTGAATTCTCGCGCGACATCGCTGTCGTGTGCTGCCGAATAGTGGAACGCAGTGGTCAGTCCAATGGCTGCATCGCCAAGCGCCTGAAGATTTGACTCTTCGGTTTCCGCAGTTCCGAGGAAGCGAATGCCTGACTTGGCGAGCCCGTTCTCGTTGTAGGTCTTGGTGAAGCCGAATGTCGGCGGGCCACCCGGAAGGAACGCGAAGACAGCGTTCGGATTCTGGCTGCGTACCCTTTGTATGAAGGGCGTGAAGTCGGTCGTTGCGACAGGCATTCGGATCGCATCGACTACCTTGCCGCCCTTCTTCTCGAAGGCCGCCTTGAACGCCTTCTCCGCATCAATGCCCGGCCCGTAGTCAGATACGGCCGTGACCACGGTCTTGATCCCTTGGTCGAAAGCCCAATCCGCTAGCGGAGCAGTCACCTGCGGTAGAGTATAGCTCGTGCGCAGAAAATACTGCGATCCCTTGTTGATCGATGAAGTCGCAGCGTTGAAGATGACGGTAGGGGTTTGGGACTGGTCGATCAGTGGCGCAACAGCAAGTGCGTTCGGTGTGAAGGTGAAGCCGGCAAGGTAATCGACCTGCTCGCGGATCAGCAGTTCCTGCGCCAACGTTTTCGCGACATCAGGATTGGATCCGCCTACGTCCTTGTAGATGAACTCGATTGTATGCTCGCCAGCCTGCTTCCCGTGTTTCGTCACATAGGTCTCGATGGCTTCCCTGTACTGTCTGCCGTACATGGCAAACGGGCCAGAGAACTCGGCAATCACACCAACCTTGATTGTATCAGCCCAGCTCACGCTGGAACAAAGTGCGAGAATTGCTGCCGCAAAGGCAGCACGCTTGACCATAGACATGTGATCCTCCCAAACCACGGTGTAGGCGACCACTCCTCTGGCCACCAAACGAGTTGCGTTTACAACTCGCCCCCAATAATGCTGAAACAAGTTGAGTTGTCAACTGACTGTGCTGGATGTCAAGAATCTAAGATCTTCGGCGGAGAAGACACTTACGGGGACGTCTGTGCTTGGGATTCCACGATCCTTCTACGGCCTTCAGGTCGTGACCGGCGTCGATCTGGATATCGTCGAAGATGGCGGCACGGAGCTCATCGGCCCGATGATGCAGGCAGATCAACCATTTTCAATGGTCTTTCGGGTCTTTATGCGCCGGATGACGGGCGGGTCCTGCTTACCGGGCAGGATCTGACCTGACAAGGCCGGCATATACCGGTCATCAAGCGGACCGCGCTCGACTGACGATGCGCCAGAGGCGGCGAAGCCAGCGGAATTAAAAGACTTTCCCGATGCCTGATTGTGAGGCGCCTATTGCCGCTCCCATGGGGCTAGGTGCGGATTCCATGCCAATGCAACTCAAGAGGAAAGTGCATGATCTACGAAGGTTACCAACTCGCGGGAAAGCTCTTCATCTTCCGGGGCGCCCCCGAAACCCCCGTGAGGCATGGCTTCGAACACATGCAGCTCGGCCACGGCTCCGACCTGGCACAATGACCTATGTAGGCGCACAGCATTCGAAAGCAGCAGGTCGCGTGTGCCACTCTGAATGAATGTCGGTGGGAATTCCTTGGTGAACCGTCCGAAGAGAGGTGAGATATACGGATGGCCCAGATCGGCGCCGTTGGCATAGAGTAGGTTCGCCGACATCAAGGAGGTTGGAAGATTTACGTCGATCATCTTGTTGGTCTGGAAGCTGTCGCCTGACTCCGTCAGGTCGATTTCAGGCGAAAGCAACACAATCGCGCGGGGCAAATCCTGCCCTTCATCCTGGGCGCGCAGGACGGTTGCCAATGCCAGATTGCCACCAGCAGATCGTCCACCGATGATAATGCGGTCGGCCCCATACGTGTTGACTGCGTGCCGGTATACGCACATGCAGTCGTCAAGCGCAGCAGGAAAGGGGAATTCAGGAGGCATGCGATAGTCAATACCGTAGCACCGGATGCCATGCCGAGATGCGGCGATCCGCGCTCCTTCACGACATGCCTTGCCACCGCCAAATACGAGCGCTCCTCCGTGCAAATCGATGTAGACGCAATCATCTTGCTTAAGATGGGCAGGCGTCGCCAGATACGCCGTGGCTGAGCCGATCGCCTCCGTGGTGATTTCGACATCTCGCGATGAGTCCTGCTCTGCCGCCGCTGCTGCATAGCTCGCATCCACCACGGCTCTAAGCTTTTGCCATGCCTCGCGATCATCGGCTCTGGGCAAAGGATGAAGTGCATTCAGTGGCACCCCGTCACTTCGGACGGCACCGTGAAGTCTTTCTTGCGCTTGCATACTGATGGAGTTTGGAACTGGCACGTGATGCCGATCAACGTTGATCGAGTTGAACCCGAAAACACTTTCCCGATCCGTCATGATGATCCTTATTCCGCTGTTGTGAGTGGCATATGCTGCCAACAGGGTCGGGCCAAATTGGGGCCAGTTCACGGCTAGCTCGTCTGAGGCAACTCGCTTCACGGCTGACGAATAGGGGTGACGACGACCGAGTTCCCTCGCGTTTCTTCTGGGCCTGACTTGGAACTTCGACCCTCGTTTCCTGTTCGCAGCATACTGATTTACCGGCGAGGCTCTCATGCTTTCTATCCCGACCCCGTTCGACCTGTCCCCCGCTATTGGGTGGCCCGTCCACGTCATCGGCATCTTCGCCGTTCTCCTCGCTGCGATCGCCAAAATCCGAGCGACAGGCATCGCATCCTGACAAAAAGAAGGAAATGACAATGAAAGCACTCTGCTGGCACGGAAAAGGCGATATTCGTTGCGATAGCGTTCCCGATCCCCAAATCGAAGACGACCGCGACGTCATCATCAAGATGTCGGCCTGCGCTATCTGTGGATCGGATCTCCATCTGATGGACGGCTATATTCCATTCATGGAAAAAGGCGACATCCTCGGCCATGAGTTCATGGGTGAAGTCGTCGAAGTTGGTCACGGCAACACAAAGCTCAAGGTCGGAGACCGCGTCGTCGTTCCCTTCACGATCTGCTGTGGGGAGTGCTCGCAATGCCTCAAAGGCAATTGGTCGGTTTGTGAGCGGTCCAATCGCAAGGCCGAGAATGCAACAAAGGCGTTCGGTTATCCAACCGCCGGTCTCTTCGGATATTCGCACCTGACAGGAGCCTATGCGGGCGGTCAGGCGGAATACGTGCGCGTGCCTTATGCGGACGTCTCGCCCATCATTATCCCGAATGGCATTTCGGATGAGCAGGCGCTCTTCCTTGGTGATATCTTTCCGACCGGTTGGATGGCCGCGGCCAATTGCGAGATCGAACCGACCGATATCGTTGCGATCTGGGGATGTGGTCCTGTCGGCCAGTTCTGCATCAAAAGTGCCTTCATGCAGGGCGCCGCGCGTGTGATCGCAATCGACAATGTGCCCGAGCGTCTGGCTCTCGCTGCTGCAGCCGGTGCTGAGATCATCAATTTCGATGAGATCGATGGCACTATTCCTGACCACATCAAGGATATGACCGCGGGTCATGGCGCCGACAAATGCATCGACGCCGTCGGCGCGGAATCCCACGCAACCGCTTCGTTTGACGCGATCGTCGACAAGGTGAAAGCAGCAACCTTGCTGGGAACCGACCGCCCGCATGTTTTGAGAACGGCAATTATGGCCTGCCGCCCCGGCGGCATCGTTTCCGTTCCCGGCGTCTATGGCGGCTTCCTGGACAAGATCCCGTTCGGAGCGGCGATGAACAAAGGGCTGACGATCAGAACCGGCCAGACCCATGTCAATCGTTACTCGCTCGATCTCCTTCGCCGTATCGAAGAGGGTCAGATTGATCCGAGTTTTATCATTACCCATCGCGCAACGCTGGATCAGGGACCGGAACTCTACGAGACGTTCCGCGACAAGAAAGACAACTGCATCAAGGTTGTTTTGACTGCGTGAAACTGGACAGACACAAGCTGAAGATTTGAAAACGGCTTGCTGCAGACTTGAACAGGATCATGGCGTTGAGCCTTCTTTCGACGCCATGGCCGGTCTCATGATACAGCGAATAGCAGTTCAAGAATTGGAGCTACACTTCTTCGAGAATGCCACCGGGTCTTCACCCTAATCATTCTCTTTCGCTTCAATTCGGTCCAACACGGCTTCAGGAGCGACATCCTTCTTCAGCTCGCTTAGCTCATCGCCAGCCTCGATCGGCACCTCCAGTTTTTTGGCGATCGCTTCCACCATTGCGATCAGGCGGGTGGTTTCGTGCTCGTTCAGCAAATTCACCTGTAGATCGAGATCAGCCCGCACATCGTCTTCGGCGGCCATTCTATTCTGATTGATCAGAACAAAAGTGGAGAGAAAAATGGCTTCAACCGACGCCTCCATAGCGAGAATGACGAGCGATGGATCCCACGGGCGAACTCTTGGCAGCAGGTTTAGATTCGCCAGGATCCATGTCCCGTACAGAAGAAGATGAATGTAGACGAAGATCATCGATCCTGCGAAGCGGCTGATCGCGGCCGCTGCGCGTTCTTGTAACGAAGCCGCATTTGCTGTTTCGCGCCGCCGCTGCATGACTGCATCTATGTTGCGCGCAAGAGCCGGCGTAAGGCCATCAGGTGCGGGTCTTGTCGGACTTTCCGCATTTGCACTGTTCATCGGCATCCCTTTTCCGGCACCGTTTGGCACCCACTAGTTGCAGGTCCCACCGAACGCGAGGCGTTTTGGTGCCGCTTGTTCAACAGATCCGGGGTGGAGCTTCGGCCGCGTAGTGCCGCTGAGCGCGGCGACAAAGATAGACCTCCCGTTCCGGATGGGCCTCAATCGAGAAGCCGGAACTGCGCAACATGGCTTCCATGGCTGCCCTGTTGGGAATGAACCAGTTCGTCGGATCGGATGCGTAGCGCTCCTCCACGAAGAACAGCTTGGGATAATCAGCCCGGTCAAAAAGGGACCACTCGGAGAAGTCGTAATTCTCCTGAAGCTCCGGCAGACGCTCGTCCCCGCGTTGAAGACACTGGAACAACATCTGGTCCGCTACGACATGCTCATAGAGAAGGTCGAGCGCAAGCAGAGGGTGGCGCAGATGGTAGAGCACTCCCATGAAAAGCACGAGGTCGAATTTTTCTCCAAGCTTTCCGACGTCGTATACGGACATCTGGCGAAACTCCACGTCCAGGCCCGTCTGCTCGGCCACAAAACGGGCCTGCCGGAGATAGTGTGGATCTGCGTCGATCCCCAGCACTCGCCCGGCATTGCGCTTCTTCATCTCGAAGGAATAAAAGCCGGCATTGCACCCAACGTCGAGGACGCTGCGCCCTGCCAGATCCTCCGGGACCACCTCCTTGAAACCCTGCCACTTGAACGATGGGTAATCCCCCAGAAAATGGTCGGGGGCGGTGGGCACCCCCTGCACTTCAATGTTGTGGAACCATGGACCAAGTTCGACGAGTCGACGCCTGATGTCATCTTCTGCTTTTCTTGCGACGTCCATTCCCTAGGCTCCGAGTTGCAGCGTATCCGTCAGCCCGGAACGGGGCTTTTCACGAACGGGCGCTTTACGCAGATCAGGCGGGGCAAGAACCGATGCAAAATAATCGGCTGTCTGCTGCAGCCCTTGCGAAAGCGGCACCTTGGGTTCCCAGCCCAGTAAGTCCTTGGCACGGCCGATATCCGGACGGCGACGCAGCGGATCGTCCTGCGGCAGAGGTCGAAAAACGATTTCGGAGGATGAGGGCACAATCGCCCGGATCATTGTGGCAAGCTCGTTGATGGTGAACTCACCTGGATTACCCAGGTTAACGGGCACGCCCGGATTTGGATCGATATCCATGAGTGCCATCAAACCTTCTACAAGGTCCGTTACGAAACAGAACGACCGAGTTTGCTCGCCGCTACCGTAGATCGTCAACGGGTTCCCCGAGAGCGCCTGGACGAGAAGGTTCGAGATGATGCGTCCGTCATTTGGCTGCATGCGCGGCCCGTAGGTGTTGAAGATGCGCACCACGCGTGCATCAGCACGACCGGCCCGCAGCATATCGAAGCAAAGCGCTTCGGCGGCGCGTTTGCCTTCGTCGTAGCAGGCGCGTGGCCCGGTGCAACTGACGTTACCCCGATAATCCTCACGTTGCGGATGTTCTTCCGGATCGCCGTAGACTTCGCTGGTTGAAGCCAGCAAGAAGGACGCTTTGTGGCGCTCCGCAAGCGCAAGCAGATTGCCCGTGCCCGTCACGCAGGTCATCATCGTATGAACCGGATCGGCTTGATAAAAGGGTGGGGACGCCGCACAGGCCAGATTGTAGATCTGGTGAACCGGCTCGTCGATGTCGGAGAGACGGCACACATCTTCCTCGATCAGGCGGAACCGGAGATGGTTCTCCAGCGGTCGGACATTCGTTCTCGATCCCGTCAGGAAGCTATCAACGCATATCACTCTGTCCCCCCGCAGCAGCAGGGCGTCGCAGAGATGCGAGCCAACAAAGCCAGCTCCGCCAGCCACGAGGATAGTTCTGGTTTTTCCGTCATGCACTCTTTGCAACATTGCGTTCTCCTCGGTCCTCGTCCTGAAATCTTTGAGATCTTTCGCCCCGTGCGGCCGGATCATCCGCTAGTCGCTCTAGCGCCGACACCAGGTGAAGGGCGCGGGCGTTTCCAGTGTGCAACTCCATGACCCGGGCGCGCGCTGTGGTGCTCATGTCCATTCGCCGTCGCTCATTCATCCCGGTGAGGACGTCAACGACGTCATCAGTACTGCGCGCAATGCAGATCGCCTCGCCCTCTGGAAAAAGCTCGCCAAGCCCACGCCAATCGTCGCTGATGATCGGGGTTCCGCACGCGGCTGCTTCGAACAGCCGCACGCTTGGTGACCAGCCGGCCGCGATCATGTCAGCGCGCGTTACGTTCAAGGTGAAACGTTGTCGGCTGTAGAAGCTCGGATGGCCCTGCGGCGGCAGATGTTCAATCCGCTCCACATTGGCGGGCCAGTCAATCGTATCGGGATACTGCGGACCGGCGACGACGAAGCGCAAATGCGGTAAGGCATGCGCTGGCTCAATCAGCAACTGCTCGAGAGTCGGCTGACGATCAGGGCTGTAGGTTCCGAGATAGCCAAGATCCCATTCGCAGGTTTCTCCCGTGTTCTCGTAACGCTGCGCATCCACGGAACAATAAAGATCGATGGCCCGGCGTGCGCCGTAGTTCTTTTCCAATCGGGTCAGTACTTCTCCACCAGAGAAGGAAAAGTAGGCGTCGAAAACCGGAATCTGCTGAAGCGTCAGATATTCCTCGTCGCCGCGGTCGAGCTTGGCGAGCGTTACCGGTGTATCAATGTCGTAAAAGCACAAGAGCTTGGGCGACAGAGCCGCCACAGCTTCAATGACGGCTACCCCTTCGGGTACATAGGAGCCGATGATCACGGCATCTGCCGACTTGATGACCGTGCCGAAGCTTTCGGATAGCTCCGTGACACTGGAGTAATAGGCCAGATGGCAGAAATCGGGATCGGGCAGGTCTCGCTGGTTGGCATACCAGGGAACATCGCGCTCAAGGAAGAGCACCCGGTGACCGTCAGCAGCCAGTCCACGGATCAGCGACCGAAATGTGGTCGCATGGCCATTGCCCCAGGATGAGGAGAGCGAAAGTCCAATGATGACAATGTCGAGCTTCCGCGTCATTCCGCAGCCTCCATCTGTCGGGCTGCATAGGCGCGGAAGATCGCATCGACGGTCATGGCGCGGCTGGCATATGTGTGGTCTGCCAGCACGCGGTTGAGTGCCCGCTTGCCGATCAGTTGGGCCTGGTCCGCACTCAGCCCTGCAAGAATGTCACTCACATCCTTTCCGTCGCGCGCCACCAGAACCTCTTTGTCCGGTTTCAGGAACAATTCGATGCCCTCCCAGAAGTCGGTAATGAGGCAGGCGCCGGCGCCTGCTGCCTCGAACACGCGCGTTGCTGGCGAAAATCCGTTTTCCGCCATGCTGTCGCGTGACACGTTGAGCACTGCCCTGGGCGTCACGTTGAATGCATTGTGGTCGCGGGTGGGAACATGGCCGATATAATTGACGTTGGCGGACATCGGCTTGTCATGCCAGCCCGAGCCGCCGAGCATGAAGCTCGCGTTGAGAAGCTTTGCGGCCGGCTCCATGAAGAAGTGTTCGACGCGAGCTTCGCGATCCGGCAGTCGGTTACCGAGGAAACCAAGATCGGCGTTGAAGCGAACGTCTCGGGCGACAGGATGGTGTGTCTGCGGGTCGAGCGCATTGTAGATGGGAATGCAATCGCGCGCTCCCATTGCCCGGTAGGCATCGACTACCGGATCGCCTCCACCATAGGTCAACACCAGGTTGATCTTTGAAAGGGCATGGCGCAGTGGGTGATCCGGCGCTGCACGCAGCTCCCCGAGCGTCGCCGGCGCATCCACATCCCAAAAGATCTTCAAAGCCTGAGGTTTCGCGGCGCGGAGGACTTCGTCCAGCAACAAATCATCCTCGAAGCCGACGCCGCTCGCCTTGATGACCACGTCTGCTTCACCAGCCCGTGCTGCCACATCCTTGAGCGCTTCAATCGTGCCCTCAAAAACGACGACCTTGCACCATTCGGGCGGATCAATATCGCGGTTTTTCTGGCGGTCGTAGACGTCAGGCTCGTAGAAGGTAATGTCGTACCCTTTCTCTGCCAGTGCCCGTAGCAGGCCGCGGTAGTAGGTAGCAGCGCCGTTCCAGTAGGCGGACACAAGGCTGGAACCGTAAAAGGCGATCTTCATTCTGCAGCCTCCTGAGAAACGATCTTGCGGATGACGCGATGGGTACCGCAGTGAGCCAGAATGGTGAGGAGCTCGTCGACCCGGTGGCGACAGGTGTGGCGCGCCAGCACCGTTTCGCGGCCCGAGCTGGCAAGCGATTGAGCGAGGTCCGCGTCAGAGAGAACCTCTCGCAGGCGTGTCGTCATCTCCACGCCATCCCTCGCAGTCAGATAATCTTTCCCAGAGCGAAACAAATGTTCCGCATCGTCCCAGGGCGCCGAGATCAACGGTATCCCGCAGGCAAGTGCCTCGAACGGACGAATGGTCGGGATGCCCGGCAGGTTCTGCACATAGGGGCGCCGCGGAATATGCACCGTCACCCGATGTTGGGCGAAGGCAAATGGAACCTTTGCGTTGGCAATCCAGCCGCCGAAGGTGATGTTGGCATCCTTCAGTGCCTTCTTCGCATGGTCGGGATAGCGCACTCCATGCACCAGCGTCTTGAGCTGAAGTGCCTTTGCCGGTTCCACCAGAAACTCGACGATCTCTGCGGAGCGTTCATCGTCACCCCAATTGCCGACCCAGATCAAGTCGCCCGTCTTGTGCGCCTCAGGTATCGGCCTGAACAAGGTGTCATCGGCAGCCTCATGCCAGGTAAACACGGTACTGCCCCAGCCGGCTTTCAGATACCGTTGGCGTAGGGTTTCCCCGAAGGCAAGGATGCCGTCGTATTCCGCAAGGTTGAGCGCGGCGATGTCGCCTGCCGAAGACACTGCCCTGTGATGCGTGTCATGGAACAGCAGGGTAAACGCGTTACCGCTGGCACGGATGCGGCCGATTTCGGCCACGATCGCCGGGTCCGTCCATTCGTGCACGATGACCACATCCGCATCGGCAAGAGCTGTCTCATGGCTGAATCCGGCATCATAGATTTCTGCATCAAGTTCCGGAAATTGCGTGGCAAAATCATTCGGTGCTGCTGCGCCCTGGTCCTGCACAAGATTGTTGCGGCTCCAGGATTCGAGAGGCTCAAGTGCCACCGCCTGATGGCCGCGGCGGATCAGATCGCGCATGATGCCCCGCAGGAAATGCGCATTTCCGTGGTTCCAGTCAGATATCAGCGAGTGGGTGTAAAACACGAATTTCATCGTTTACTCCGCAGCAGAAAGCTCAGATTTTTGTCGCAGCAGGGATGTGTAGAAACCCGCCATGGCTTCGGCTTGAGACGAAAGATCGAAGCGTTTCGCACGCTCCGCAGCCTTGTCAGCCAGTTGTGTCCGCAGATCGTTATCCTCGCAGAGGCGATTGATCCCGGCTGCCCAGGCCTCGGGGGCTCCAGGGTCTGCGAAAAGGGCAGCTTCACTCCACAGTTCGCGGTAAGTCGGAATGTCCGCCAACACCAGCGCGCTATGGGCGCGAGCGGCTTCAAGCGCCGCGAGCCCGAACGGCTCGTATAGGGATGGCGAAGCAAAGATGGACGAGCGGCCCATCAGCGCCATGACATCCGCATGCGATAGCGCGCCGAGGTGTTGGGCATGGCGGATCGGCAGCGTCTGGCCGTCTGGACCGGTGTTCGGTCCTGCGATCATGATTGGCCAGGCAGTCAGTGCTGCGGCCTCATCAAGCGTCTGTCCGTTCTTGCCGTCGTCCCACCAGCGGGCAGCGGCACAGACGATCCTGTCCTTTATCTGGGAGGTCTTTTGCGACCGGCTGGCATTATAGACCACATGCAGCCTATCCATTGCGCCATAGGCGTTCTCGAGCATCCTGGCATGGCTTCTGCTCGGCGCAAGCGCGACGTCAGCGCGCATGAGGCCGCAGCGATTGATCTTGTGGTGCCACTGACAGTCCAGTGGTACCGCCTCGCGACGGACGCCAGCAAACCAGGTGACCACGCAGGAATGCGACATGACAATAACCGGCAACTTCGTCTCGATTGCAGCCGCCTGGGAAGGAAGGTTCAGATGGAGTAAATCGACCGCTTCCGCATGCGCCAGGTTTGCGATGGCAGGCCCGACAAGGGAGAGATCGTCTTCGCTCTTTACCATCCAGTCCAGCGGTGCCTGGAGCCAATGCAAACGTCCAAGCTCTGACGCTTCTTTCTCCTGATGCACAGAAGGTTGGGGGCCGAGCCCGACAAACAGGAACTCATAGCCTTGCGGCCGCAGGCTTGCAGCCAGATCCATCGCATACCGCCAGACGCCGCCCACCGCGTCGATCGTCATGAGGATTCGGATAGGGGACGGGCGCTTCGGCATCATCATGCCGAAACCTTCCGCATTTCCGGCCGGAGCACCGAGCGTCCGCCAAAGCGGGTATCGGCCAGCCACTCTGCGAGGTGCTGGAGGCCCTTGCGCCAGTGAATGCTGGCCTGCCAGCCGAGCCGGCTCTCCAGTGACCGGGTATCTGCCACGAAGAAATATTGGTCGCCAGCGCGCCAGTCGCCGAACTGCGTGTTCAGCGGTTGGCCCGTGAGTTTCTCGATCTCGTGCAATACGCTGAGGACGCTGACCGAATTCCGGGGGCCGCCACCAAGGTTGAACGCCTGTCCCTTGACCTGATGAATCGCAGAGAGCAGCTGGCGATAGGCCGATACGGCATCGTCCACATGCAGAATGTCGCGTACCTGCTTGCCGTCGCCATAGATCGAGATTTCGTCGCCAGCCAGCGCCCGAATGAGGAAATGCGCCACCCAGCCCTGATCTTCCGTACCAAACTGGCGGGGTCCGTAGATGCAGCTCATGCGCAGGACCGCCGTCGGCATGTCATAGGACTTCGCGTAATCCAGCACATATTGATCCGCGACGCCTTTGGAGCAACCATAAGGTGTGCAGAAGTTGATCGGACGGGTTTCACCTATTCCATGTGCACGGATCGCTTCATCGGCAGGAACATACCGGTCGTCCAGTTCCAGCATCTCCACGTCTTCCAAGGCACCGTAAACCTTGTTGGTGCTGGCAAAGATGACCGGCGCGCGCTTGCCCGCCCGGCGAACCGATTCAAGAACGTTGATTGTGCCGCGTGCATTTGCGTCGAAGTCGTTGATCGGATGCACGAGGCTGGTCGTTACCGCCGTCTGCGCTGCCAGATGGAAGACTGCCTTCGCGTCGGTGAAAGCCGCCTCTATGCCTCGCAAGTCGCGAATGTCGGCGAGCACCGGATGAACACGGTCGCCATGGCGCTGTGTGAGCCAACCGAGGTTCTGATCGACGCCCGGACGGCCCAGATTATCCAGGATGACGACATCTTCACCGTCCTTGAGGAAGCTGTCGGCGAGGTTGGACCCGATGAAGCCGCTGCCACCCGTAATCAGGATCGGTGCCGCGCCCGTGGAAAGGCTCGGCGTAGCGAGCCTTGCCACGTCTTCCACACGATGTACGCCACCTTCCAGCAACAGTCGGGCGAGCAATTTCGGCTGATTGTCATAGGTCACTGCACCGAGGTGATAGTGCCGCGGGTCGAACCACAAACCTTCCTGGACAGGCACATCCGGCGCTACATCCTGCCACGAATACCAGTACATCCTGTCTGCCGGAACATTGAGCGCCCTCATGAAGCGGCGCGCCTGTTCCATGTCATCGCTGCGCCAAGTGGAGTAGCCCGTTTCGGTGATCCAGATTTCGGATGAGGGATTGAAGCGGTCCAGGATCCGGCGCATTTCGCCCAGATGCATGTCCCAGCCGCCCCAGGTTCCTTCTTCGCTGTCCCACGTGCCGGGGAAACCATGGAAGCCAACAGCGTCGACGACGTTGAGTACGCCACGCTCACCCATCATGTTCAACCAATAGGGATCGAAGGGGCAAGGTCCACCAAGTACCGGTTTGAAACCGCGCTGCTTGGCCCAATAGGCGGCGCCTCCGACCATTTCGGAAAACAGCAGGAAATCCGCGTCTTCGCGCCAATCCCAATCCAGCAGATTGTTCGGCTCGTTCCACAGTTCCACATGCGTGAAATGCTTGCCGTAGCGGGTCAGCACATGATCCAGAAAGTCTGCATAGGACTTCAGGTCCTGCGGCGGTCCGTTGACCCGACCTGTCCGGGACAGTGACGGCGGGGTATAGTGAAGGCACGGCAGCAGCTCGATCTGGCTGCCAAGCCGTGGCATCAGCCAGTCAAACCATTCCTCGCCGCCGGGAGCAAGGTATTCGGCCCAGGAGAGATGTGTGCGCAGATAACTTGCACCGCTGGCGATGATCTGCGGCAGCAGGCGCTCCGTCCTTTCGTATTCGCCTGGACGGAACCATTCGACAAAACCATACTGGCGAGGCTTCCGGACAGTGGTTGATTGGGGCTCCGTCATGATACGAGCCCCCGCTCTTCCAGTTGCCGCTTCATCTCCGCGCCGCGGTCGATTGCACCGGCGCTGCGAACCCACTCGGCAAACGGCCCGAGCGAATTCTCCAGTCGGTGCTGGGGCTCAAAGCCCAGCAACTCATGCGCTTTCGAAATATCCGCAAAGCAATTGCGGATATCGCCTGAGCGCGCCTTGTTCATGATGTCGGGAGATATCTCCGGCACCCCCATGGCCTCCGCCAGAAAGGCGGCAACCTCGGCAATCGTGTAGGCTTGGCCGCTGCCAATGTTAATGACATGGCCGTTGGCAGCGGGCTTTTCTATGGCGAGACGAAAGCCGCGCGCGACATCGCGCACATGGACAAAATCCCGGCGCTGTCGGCCGTCTTCGAAAATCATCGGTGGTTGCCCGTTGGAAAGCCGTGACGCGAAGTTGGCAAGAACACCGGTATAGGGGTTGGAAAGGGCTTGGCCAGCGCCGAAGACGTTGAAGAGGCGAAGCGCGACGGCTTCCACGCCGTACGCCTGCCCAAAAATCAGCACCTGTTTTTCCTGCGCATATTTCGTCAGGGCATAGATCGAGGCGAGGTCGACAGGCTTTTCCTCATCGGTCGGAACCGGAACGAGTTCTTCGCCATGGGGACCGGTTGCCGCCCACTGTCCAGCTTTGATCTGGTCAGCACTTCGACGCACCAGATCGAGCGGGCGCCCATCGCGTGTCTGGTAGCGCCCCTCGCCATAGACGCTCATGGATGATGCGACGACGATGCGTCTGATCTTTTTGCCAATCATGGCTTCGAGAAGAACGGCGGTGCCGAGATCATTTCCACCGACGTAACGAGCGATCTCGTACATCGACTGGCCAACCCCGACTTCAGCAGCAAGATGGATTACAGCGTCAACGCCCGTGAGAGCCTGCTCTACGACAACCTTGTCTCTCACATCTCCCCGGATCACTTCGGCCTCCGGTGCCACCGCTGCCTCCGCGTCGCCATGCACCTGCTCGATCAAAGCATCCAGGATACGGACCTCGTAGCCCTGATCGAGAAGTTCTTCCGTGACATGCCGGCCAATAAAGCCGCATCCGCCGGTCACAAGAATCTTGGCCATGAGGCCTCCCTGGTTCGTAAGCTTGAAATCGGTGCTCGAACCTGAGGGGACAGCGAAAGTTCCTTCATCATTTACATCAGTGACTTCTTCAATGTCATCCGGAACTCCCGATGGGTTGTGAAGTTCGGCACCCGATGTGTTCACGATCGTGGCGGCGCGGCAGTCACGCCTTGGCTTGGGTCGCTGCCTCTCCCCTCTGATCGAGTTTCTTTCGTATTCCAAGGAGTTGACGAATGGATGTGTCCAACCGGGGAGCTGCCGGGCAGCGTTCCGCCGTAATCATTCCCAAAGCAGGCAAGACGCAACTCTTGAACCTGGCACTTGAAGAACCGGGATTTGAACAGGTGCGGGTACGCCTTGAAGGGTGCGGCGTCTGCGCCTCGAACCTAACGCCCTGGGCAGGACCGGAGTGGATGCAATTTCCCACGGAGCCGGGCGGTCTCGGCCACGAAGGCTGGGGACGGATCGATGCGTTGGGTCCGGGTGTCGACGGATTGAGCATCGGCGACCGGGTTGCAGTCCTGAGCTACCATGCATACGCGACCCACGACTATGCTCCGGCGAGCATGGTGGTCCCGCTTCCCTCCGTGCTGGACGGCATACCATTTCCGGGGGAACCGCTTGGTTGTGCGATGAACATCTTCAAGCGCTCCGGCATCCGTGCCGGAGAGACGGTCGCGATCATCGGGATCGGCTTTCTGGGCGCTTTGCTGACGCAACTCGCGACCAAAGCGGGAGCCCGCGTCATTGCCATCTCCCGGCGCGATGCCTCGCTGCAAACAGCAAAGCGGATGGGTGCTGCCGAAACGATCGTAATGGATGATCATTGGCGCGTCATTGAAGACGTCAAAGCGCTCACGAACGGTCGCTTCTGCGACCGGGTGATAGAGGCGGTCGGTCAGCAATGGCCGCTCGACCTGGCTGGCGAGTTGGCTATGGAGCGTGGACGTCTCATTATTGCTGGCTACCATCAGGACGGTCCCCGTCAGGTCAACATGCAGCTTTGGAACTGGCGCGGCCTTGACGTCGTCAATGCGCATGAGCGGGATCCTGCCATCTACATCCAGGGGATCCGTGAGGCGATCGATGCCGTCGTTGACGGACGTCTTGATCCTTCCTCGCTATACACACACCGCTATCCTTTGGCTCAGCTTGACCAGGCCCTCAATGACACACGCGACCGTCCCGGCAATTTCATCAAGGCACTGGTGATAAACTCATGAATACGATCATGATGAAGAACGATGTGGAGGCCATCGGCCGCCCGGCACGGGTCGGTTACCTGGGAGTTGGCTGGATCGGACGCCATCGCATGGAGGCCATGCTTGCCACGGGACTTGTGGAAGCCGTCGCGATTGTCGACCCCTCTCCTGAAATGCGGGAGGCAGCAATGAAGGCGGCACCTCAGGCCAAGGTGCTGTCCGACTTCAACGAGCTGTTGGCAGAGGACCTCGATGGGGTGGTCATTGCGACACCCAGCGCCCAACATGCGGAACAAACCATTCAAGCCCTCAATGCCGGGGTGGCGGTTTTCTGCCAGAAGCCGTTGGGCCGCACGGCTCGGGAGGTTGGAGCCGTGCTTGAGGCCGCGAGACAGAGAGACCGTCTCATCGGGGTAGACCTCTCCTACCGGCAGACCGAAGCGATGCAACGCATCAAGGCATTGCTGCAGGCACAGCATCTGGGTCAGATCAGCGCTGTAGACCTGACGTTTCACAATGCCTACGGCCCGGACAAGCCGTGGTTCTATGACAAGGCGCTCTCCGGCGGCGGATGTGTCATAGATCTCGGCGTCCACCTGATCGATCTTGCTCTTTGGGCACTCGATTTCCCTCAGGTCATCGACGTGACGAGCAACCTGTTTGCCCAGGGACGGCCCTTATCCAGCACACCGGAAGAGGTGGAGGACTACGCGGTTGCGACACTGGTTCTGGCAACCGGCACAGTCGTCCGGTTGGCCTGCTCCTGGCGTCTGAACGCCGGGCAAGACTGTATCATCGACGCCACCTTCTATGGCACTGCTGGTGGGGCGGCCATGCGGAACGTCGGGGGGTCATTTTATGACTTTGTCGCCCACCGCTTCTCCGGGACCGTTACAGAGCAGCTTGCCGGTCCACCAGACGAATGGGGAGGACGTGCGGCCACGGCGTGGGCGAGGCAGCTCGTCAGAAACGGGACATTCGATACTGAGGCCGAAAATCTCGTTTGTGTCGCTGAAGTGATCGACCGGATCTATACTGGCGCCTAGAGCAAGGACATGGGTGGAGAGAAAAAATGCAGGCGTGTGAAACCCGCGGAACTTGTCCACCATCATCTTGGTTCTCGAGCGGCAAACGACGCGAGGCTCCGATGCAGAAGCAAAGGTTTCAACTGGGAAAAAAGACGCCGACGCGAGCGACTGATCTGGTGCTGAGGAGTGGTCTGCCACAGTGGGTTGTCCGGGTCCTGAGGCAAAGTGGCATCAAGAGAATGAGCGTTATTGCCACTCTCTCCGACGAGCAGCTCTTGAAGATTCCCGGCGTTGGTCGCCAGTCGCTCAAACTCATTCGAGACGAAATCAGGCGAACAACGGACTCGAGGAATCAGAGTTCATGAGTGGACAGAGCGTAATCCGCCGGTTGAAACTCTACGTGTCGATGGCGGTGATCCTGTCAGGCACGCGCCAGAAAGGCCTCTGTTGAAAGGATCTCCAGCTGAACCGAGAAACGGTCCCCCAACAATTCAAGGGAGGCATCATGCGTCTGATCAGCACCGCTACATACGCCATCTTTGAGGAGAATGACGTGATAGCCAAGGTCAATCGCTCCCATCGCTGCCGCCAGGACACAGACATCAGTTTCACCCCCGGAAATGGCCACAGCGTCGATACCTTCAGCTCGAAGCACCCGGTCAAGTTCGCCGGTGGTCCAAGGTGAATAGGTCATCTTGTCGAAAATACGCGCTGGTGGAACAAGCACTTTGAGCGACGGAACAAGATCTACCATACTCGGCCCCAGCCGATCCAAGGTCATCATATCCCACTTCCTGTAATAGTCATGCCACATGCCAGGCATGTCGGATGCACGCTTGGGCGGTACGAAACGAGTGAACACCGTTCGATCAGGGTGCCACCGTGCAACTTCCTCGACCTGAGACAAAACTTCCTTCATCCAGGGAACATGCCATGGCGTATCCTCAGCAAACATCCGCTGCATATCGATACATAGATGGATCCAGTTTTTGAAAGTCATTGCGGCCTCCCGAACGCGATCCCTGACAACAATTCGAAGTTCCCCGCATCTGACTGAGCAGCGAGCGTGGCAGCCATTTTCAAGGGTGCTGCGGCGGAACGACAGGGAGATGTCGCTTGTGAGCACTTGCTGCATAAGTTCGAAGGACAATCGCTTTTGCCGCCTCGCTTATCGGCTTGCCTTCGAGAAAATCATCAATCTCGTCGTAGGATACCCCATAGACCTCTTCATCCGGTCTTAGCGGTGCGTCCGTTTCCAAATCAGCTGTTGGCACCTTGAACACAAGATTTTCTGGCGCCCCCATATGTGTCGCCAATGCCCGTACCCTGCGCTTCGTCAAACCCGAGAGTGGGAGAATGTCTGCCGCCCCATCACCAAATTTCGTGAAGAAACCCATGAGAGCCTCGGCGGCTTGGTCGGTGCCAATCACAAGCCCCTTACTCGCGCCGGCCAGTGCATATTGGGCGATCATCCGCTGGCGAGCCTTTATGTTTCCAAGATGAAAATCCTTTCGCATCGGATCGAATAGCTCATTTGCCTGGTCTGTGACGGCACGCATCATCTGATCTGCGGCAGCTTTGATATCGACGGTCACGGTTCGATCAGGCTTGATGACGTTGAGGGCGCATTGCGCATCTGCTTCGTCAGCCTGTGCTCCGTACGGTAATCGAACGGCAATGAAACGCGCGACTTGTCCTCTGGCGCGAACAAGCGAAACTGCCGCCTGTGCGAGAAGGCCCGCAGCCAATGAGTCAACTCCGCCGCTGATCCCGAGAACATAAGTTTGGCAAGATGACAGCGACAGATATTGAGCCAGGAATTCTGTGCGGGCGCGTACCTCTGTAGCAACATCAAAATCCGGCGTTACGCCGAGTTCAACTGCGATCATCTGTTGGTCAATGGGCAAAGATTCATTCCTTTTTCAAACGATGAGCGGACGCTATCCCGGCGCTTTCTGATCCCTGAAGCAGGACGTCATTTGTTCAACGTATCTGTCTGCCATTCGTAGTCATTCGTGTCCTGCAGAGGGGGACGTTTTCGCCGGTCCAATCCAGGAGTTGACGGTGCGCCAACTGTTGCAAAAGGCACCGGTTCCCTTTCGCCTGAATAACCGTGTCTCGGTACGTATCCGGACGGGTGGAGACATCTGGCCGCATGGAAAACTGGTGTCGGGAAAGGATGTGCCCGGAACTTGCGGGGGTTTTCGATGTTCGTTCCAGCAAGCAAAAGGAGATCTATGATGGGTATCGATTCACCAAAGGACGGAGCACCGGGAACGACGGACCAGTCACCACGTTGGGAAGGCCCACAGGAGAACAGACCGAGAGGCTATCTGCCAGCAAAGGACGATCCGGATACGCACCAGGATGCAGTGGGCGAGACCAACGCCGATCCGGTCAAGCGCAAGGTCACTGACGCGATGAAGACCAAAGGCGATTAGGCGCCGGCCGACAGCCCGTGGCATCAAGGCAGATCAATCCTTGATTGGACGGAACCCACTCGTGATCCCGTAGTTCGGCAGGTCTGACGAAGGAGACTTAACATCATGACAGAAGACCGACGCAGCCTGTTCGTGGCTGGCCTCAAGAATGCTCACGCCATGGAGAATCAGGCTCTCTCCATCATCAAGCCGCAGCTTTCGCGCATCGAGAATTATCCGCAGGTCGCAGCCCGCTTGGAACAGCATCTTCGCGAAACAGAAGCTCAAATCAAACGTATCGAAGATATTCTCGCCGGCCTCAATGAAGACAATTCGACACTGAAGGACTGGATGCTGTCTGCAACCGGCAGCATGGCTGCGTTGGGCCATACGATGGCCGATGATGAGATCTTGAAGAACTCCTTTGCCAATTTTGCCTTCGAGCACTTCGAGATCGCGGCGTATAATGCGCTCTTGGTCATGGCGGAGATGTGTGGGCATCAAAGCAGCATCGCAGGCCTCAAGGAAAACCTTTCCGAAGAAGAGGCAATGGCTCGTTGGCTAAGCGATAATCTGCGCGAGGTGACGTCGGAATTCGTAGTCCGGCGCGAAGCTGGTGAAACGGCCAAAGTTTGACCGGGGTTGAGGGGTAATACCGGACAAGCAGGGCCGAGGATTGGCTAAAGTTTTGAAACTTAAGTATCGTAGCGGATTGGAACGGCCCAAGATGACCTGGGCCTTTTCAGCTTCGGGAGGTGTGACCTCATATCTTTACAGAAGAGAAGAGAAGAGAAGAGAAGAGAAAAGAAGCGGCGACTTCATCCAAGGACTGCGTCGCCGCTGGATTTAGTGATGCGTCTGCGTCTTGTTCTTTCCAGAGACAAGGGTGTGCATCTGCTCGATTTCCTTCGCCTGTTCCGAGATGATATGTTCGGCAAGTAGGCGCATCCGGGGATCGTCGCCTGTTTCGAGATAGATACGAGCCATGTCGACTGCGGCCTGATGATGCGGCACCATCAGAGCAATGAAATCACGTGTCACGTCGCCGGTTACGCTGACGCTGCTGGTATTGGCATGCATGTTGTTCATTTGCTCAATCATCGCTGCAGCTGCCCCGGCGCCTGGCGCGCTGTTTCCTGTGGCATCACCATGGTAATGTTCATTTCCGCGCCAAAACGCACCGGGAGCCGCGCCTGTACTACTGGCAGTCGTTCTTGATTCTGGCCGCAGGAGGTTTGCCAATACGCCGGTAGTGCCATCGTAGATTACGTTATGTAGCCCGGCATATGAGACCATGGTCACCGCCAGCGCAACAGCCAGACCTGCGGGCACGAGTATTGTGGCAAGTTTCCCCTTTGGCGCAATCTCCAGGGCGTCTTCACGCTGAGGGTCCGCAAGTACCACCAGGAGAGATGCAAGAATTGTCGCATGGCCGATCATGTCGACGCGACCGAACGGGTATACAGCAGCAAACATCAGTGCGAAGAGAGCGAGTGCAGACAGCCGGCGAACGAGTGGCGTCCACAGAAGGCCGAAGCCCAGGGTAAACTCGGCGACTCCTGCCATCGTTGTATACTCACGGAACGGGATTCCGAAGGCAAGGAACGGCTTTTCCTCCAGCAGCGGCATGAACCATTGCGGATACATAAACTTCTCCATGCTGGACCAGGTAAGTGCGAGGGCAATCCCCCACCGCAGTACGCCGAAACGACGATCATGCCATTTCCCGTCGGGCATACCGGACAAGAGAAGGTAGCCCGCCAGACCCAAGCCGAGCGCAAGATAGTCGAACAGATGGAACAGATCGTAGTCCCGCAGGGTAAACAGCCACAAGATAACGATCGCAATTGCGGCGATTGGGCGGGTGCGGCGCATGGGGATCAATGCCGCAATTCCGATCTGCGCCCAGGCGACGAGCTCCGACTGCGTCTTCAGATCTGGCGTCAAATAGGTCCCGCCAACTGCAAAGAGCGAGACGAAGAATGCAGCAAGTACCCCCAGCAGAAACTGGTCGGCACGTAGCTGTAGTACCGAAGTTACTCGGTCCATTCCCTGCAGTGCCAACCTCCCTGGTTGTGTCTGCTCGAGGACAGTCGTCGCAATGAAGAAAGCCAGCACCAGCAGAAGCGCCACCCAGAAATAGGGAAGTGCAAGTGTGGTCAGGATAGACGTGGGCTTGGCCGCCACCTCATAGGCTTCAAACCACTTTACGTGTGCTGAGGCTGTAGAAGGCGCGAGGACAGCAATTGCCGTCGGCGCAAGACAACGAATCGCGATCGAGCAAACGCCGAACCTGCGATGAGAGTGACTGAACATATTGATATCCTTGAGCGCTTCCTTCAGGCAACGCTGCTTTAGGGGAAGCTCGTATTCCCCGAGATGACTGGAAGAGATGCAGGCGAGGCGTCTTCGCCTCTCTCGGCATCTTCAGGCCCATTCTTGATAAACCCACAACTGACTTTTAGAACTGGATCAGGAACTGAAACTTGACTTTGATCAATTCGAAGAACAATTTCTGAGATGATGCGGCACGCCGCTTGACGTGCAACCGATAAATCAGGCCATTGTGAACTGGAATTTTCCACTTGTGATCCCTGATGGGTAGACGAGGAGAATTCGATGAGAGCCTCGAAGTTTTCGGAAGCGCAGGTCGCGTTCGTTCTGAAGCAGGTTCAGGGATGGAACGCCGATTGGTGAGCCTTGCGGGCGTCAGTCACGGCTAATCCTTGGACGATACGTCTTCGCCGTTCACTCGGCCGCTGCGTCCGCGACTATCCGCTGCAACAGGTCGAGCATAGACGTTTCAACCGATAGCCGAACTCCATAAACAAGTTCGAATGCTTTGCTTGACGTGACTGTCTATGGAAGAATACTGTCAAGCGCTCCATCCCGACGATCTTGAACGAACTGCATTGGCACTCTGCACATGCAGCTGAGTAAGTGCGGAATTGAGTCTGGAAAAAGCGAGTGAGATACCAGGGAACATATCTCAAGCAACTGTCCCTTTAGAACCAGCACTGGAGAGCTACGGTGAAGAGGAGGCTATTGGCAGTCGCTGCTACGGCTCTTTTGCCTGCTTTGGGCCTGATTGCATATAACGAGATGGCTAATCGCCAACAGCGAACGGCAGAGATCAATGCTCAAGNCCGGGTAGGCCCGTACCCCCCTTTAGAACCAG
Organism: Rhizobium sp. Root149; assembly: GCF_001427345.1. NCBI lineage: Bacteria > Pseudomonadati > Pseudomonadota > Alphaproteobacteria > Hyphomicrobiales > Rhizobiaceae > Rhizobium > Rhizobium sp. Root149. The sequence goes on along the minus strand of NZ_LMGD01000023.1, from coordinate 290,356 downwards.
CACTGGAGAGCTACGGTGAAGAGGAGGCTACTGGCAGTCGCTGCTACGGCTCTTTTGCCTGCTTTGGGCCTGATTGCATATAACGAGATGGCTAATCGCCAACAGCGAACGGCAGAGATCAATGCTCAAGCCCTGCAGGCGTCGAGGCTGGCTGCATCTGAAATCGGGCGAGTACTTGAGGGAACGCGTAGTCTGCTGGTTGCCGTATCAGCTTTGCCTGCTGTTACAGACCTGAAAAGTGCAGACTGTACCGYRGTTTTAAGGCAGGTTGCCGACAGRTTGACCATGACGGGTGCAATCCTCGTGATGGACACGTCCATGAAGCTTGTCTGTGACAGCCAGGGCAACGCCGCTGGCGTGGATTTTTCGGATCGGTCCTATGTCCGGGAAGGTYTGAGCGCTCCCGACATGGTCGTGGGGGAGTACACCGTCAGCAAGTTGACGCAGAGAGCAGTTCTTCCTGTTTCCATGCCGTTGAAGCGTGAYRGGCAGGTCGTTGGCGTCATTGCGACCGGAATACGCCTTGACTGGCTTCAGGCGAGGGTGACTGAATGGGGCATATCCGGCGGAAGCGCGATCACGATTGCGGATCGCAAGNGGCGTCATTGCGACCGGAATACGCCTTGACTGGCTTCAGGCGAGGGTGACTGAATGGGGCATATCCGGCGGAAGCGCGATCACGATTGCGGATCGCAAAGGCGTTATTCTGTCCCGGCAGCCGCTTGCCGAACGGTTTGTWGGCACTCGCATTCCTGAYGCGTATCAGTATTTGGTAACTGCGCCCGAACCAGGCGTATTCGAGGCAAGAAGCCAGGACGGAACTGAGCGGATTMTCGGATACCATCCGATCTCCTCCGCCAAACCGCTTTATGTCAGTGCCGGTTTGGCGAAAAGCGAAGCATTTTCCGGCGTCAATCGCCTTACTCTTACCAGCATTTCAATGCTGGTTCTGAGCACTCTCTTCGCATTCCTTGCTGCCTCCTTTGTCGGTAATCGTTTCATCCTGAAGCCGATTTATCGCATCGTCGATGTTCTCGAAGACTGGAAGAGAGGCAACACGTCNGCATTCCTTGCTGCCTCCTTTGTCGGTAATCGTTTCATCCTGAAGCCGATTTATCGCATCGTCGATGTTCTCGAAGACTGGAAGAGAGGCAACACGTCCAGCCGCACGCGCATGTCGGAACATAGCAGTGAGYTGGGCCTGGTCGGTAACTCGATCGACCGTCTTCTGGACGAGCTCGACCAGCGRCTTGCGGCGGTGGAGGCAGCCGAGGAGCGGCGTAATCTATTATCTCGTGAAATGAATCACCGGGTGAAAAACACGCTTGCCATCGTAGGCGCCATAGCCCGGCAAACTTTCAAAGGCACTGATGACCGTTTTGCGTCTTTTGCAACTCGTYTGAGTGCATTGGCRCGGGCTTACGATCTTCTGCTTGCAAAAGAAGGCAACGGCGCCGACATAGACACCGTTATCTGCAACACTCTGACACCCTACGAAAGCGTTGATCGACAACGGTTTCATATTGATGGACCGTCCATTCCGGTCGATCCTGAGGTTGGTTTGGCCTTGTCGCTGATCATCCATGAGCTTGCCACGAACGCGACAAAATACGGTTCACTTCGGTCAGACGATGGGTATGTGGACATCTGCTGGCGAANGTTTGGCCTTGTCGCTGATCATCCATGAGCTTGCCACGAACGCGACAAAATACGGTTCACTTCGGTCAGACGATGGGTATGTGGACATCTGCTGGCGAAGCGAGGCCGGGCGCATCGTGCTGCGATGGACGGAACATGAGGGGCCGCCCGTCGTTGTTCCGGAGAAAGAAGGCTTTGGGTCCAAACTGATCCGACGCGCCTTTCCGGTGACCTATGCACCAGAGGTCTCCGTCACCTATGCTTCAGATGGCCTGCAGTTCCAGCTCTCATTCAAAGATATCGTCAAAGGCTTGGATCAAAGCAAAGCATCTCGATTGACCAAGATGCCAGACCGGTTGTTGCCGTCACGTTGAATCACTCAATGCGCAATAGAACCTGTTGCTCAGTGCTGCGGGTTCTTCTTTATCTCCAGGAAGGTTACCACGTCGCCTACCGTCCTGAAGGCTTCAGCATCACGATCTGCTATCTCGAGACCAAATTTTGCTTCGATTTCCATCACTAGCTGTGTCACCTCAAGGGAATCTGCCGCCAGGTCTTCTATGTAGGTTGAGTTCGTAAGCTGTTCTGGATCAGCGCCGAGCGTTTCCGACAGAAGATGCATTAGGTTCGAACGGATCTCGTCAGATTGCATGACTTTTCCTTCGCGAAGCAGGGCGAGGTTTAGCCGCTTCTGGCGGCGCAGGGAAGTGTCCCAAGATCGAAGTATAGGGTTTAGGGCAAATGGTCTACGGATTTGATGATGTGGGGTATCCGCCTGTCAGACCTGCCGAAGCTTTGATGAAGCTGAGGACAAGTGCTCAGTTGCCGAAGCTGTATGCGCTCAACGTGATGACATCCGCAGATCGTTGAGCAAGAAACGGGCATCAGGAGATCTGCTTGAGAAGCGCCAGTATGTCCGGCGCGATTGGCATTTCGTCAGCCGATTTTAGCTGTACCCGGGAGCGATATTTCTGATCTTCTTGATACCAGGCGATTAAAGATGATGCGACGTCCTGTGCTGCGCTATCGGTGCGGTCTACCCCGTTTTCTTCGCACCATGCTTCCAGGAACTTGTCCAAAACCTCTAGATCGTCCGGCGAAAGCGGCGCCTTTTTCGACGTATCTGGCTGCTGGAACATATCATCCTCATAAGCTGCGTGATTCAGTTACGGCTGAATGCGTATCCTCTAATATTGCCGACCATGGCTTGCGCAGAGCTAATCACCGAGGATGTAAAATAGGTAGGTTGCTATTTGGTGCCAAAGCTGGTCGGCGGCTTGCTGGCGGGCTTTGCTTTCGCTTCCTGTTCCTCTTGCTCGGGAGTTTTGCTGGTATCAACGCTTTGATTGAAACGGCGCGGCCCCTCCTTCTTGATCATTGGGCTCTCGGCAGTTTCCGGCGTAAGCTTTGTCATGTTGTCTCCTCCAATACCAGTATTTGAATCTTTGCGAACGGAACGTGGTCATACGTTACAGGCTCTGCATGCCGCCGTAGATTACGATCACCCCGACAAAAATTCCCAAGATTGCAACAGCAGCACAGAATCCGATCAAGATGATCGTCCCCTTGGCTGTCCTGCTGCCTGTTCGAATTGGCATGTTAGGTGGCTTGCTCTGCTGCATAACGAATGCCTCTCAATGCGTCCTCCGCTAACAAAGAAAATCGTCGCCAGTTCCAGCACCTGCCGTGCGATGCATGACAGAGAGAGGCATGCCTATCGCTCCTACGGCGAACTGGATCGTTCGTCGTGGTAGTCGGCCAAGTACCCACTATGAAGTGGATGGAGGCAGTTTTCTAACCTATCCATGGTTGTTGCGATCACTGTCAATCCACTAGAAAAGGCGACGACATGCCGCCGGTTCGAATCCTTTCAAGGCAAGAGTTCAGGACTGAAGTTCTCAAAAGGACGCCAATATGTAGCCGACGCTTTAGCCCGACTGGGGGCTCATTCGGACTAACTGGCGGGCGCGGTGCGTTGCGTATAGATTGTGTACATTGACTGGGTCGAAAGTGCATAGCGGGCGCCAGATTGTCAGGGAACTCGGGAGACAAGCCGATTGAAGGACGATCCATGAAATTCATGTCCTCCCTCAATTCACTGCGCGCGCTTGAGGCGCTTGCGAGATGTGGCGGTATACGAGCGGCCGCGCAGGACCTCGGTGTTGTTCCGGGTGCCGTACGGCAACAACTGACAGCACTCGAGGAAAACTTCGGCGTGCCGCTCATTCAACGCGATGGCGGGCGTGTTACGCTGAACGCAAACGGAAAACGGCTGGCGGATGCGGTAGCGGTAGCGTTCGGTATCATGACGCGCGCCGCTGAAGAGATCACGACAGGGGCTCATCGCTACAGGCTTCGTCTGGGAGTTCCCATGCCCATGGCGAGCGATTGGCTGATGCCACGCATGGCGAGGATGCAACGTCAACTGAGCGCCATTGATATTGATGTCGTTCCGGTTGATGTGCGTCGCTCGCTCTCGGATATGATGGATATCGATGCGTTGATTGTCGGCGGTGAATACCAGCCGTTACCTGATATCGATGCGACCCCGTTCATGGATGATGCATTCGGTCCGGTTCATTCGCCTTCGGTGGTGCCGGACCCGCACCTATCAGATCTGCAGGGTCTGACGGCTCTCATTGCGCGCGATGTCAGTTCCCTTTGGGATGACTGGTTCCATGAAAGCGGGCATGCCCCCGTCCGATTTTCCAAAAGGCTGGAGATTGCCGATTTGACGCTGGCAATCAGTGCGGCCCGCAATGGACTTGGTGTGACCATCGCGCCATTTGCCTCCGTCGCCGTGGATATCGCCCGTGGCGTACTCGTCGCCCCGGAAGGTTTTGTAAATCGCCCTGTCGGCTTCCGTTTTTGCTGTCGCATGGCCGATCGCGATGAAAAGCCGATCGTGAGCCTGCGCCAATGGCTGTGCGAAGAGGGCAGGGTTCATAGCCAAAGTGCAGAAAAACTGCGCGAGTCAGCAGAATAATGTGCCTTTTGCGCTAGCCACTCCGACGCTATTGCCTTGGTTCAGGCGTCTGGAAAAGGAGTGCTAAGCGTATGAGCGAACCCGATGTGTTGACCCGCATTGACTGGGTACGTCAAGGTTGCCGGCTGCTGGCGCACATTGCCGATGAATTTGCCAGAACCAAGCCGTTTGCCGGGCTCAGCATGGCCACGGGCATTCACCTGGAGCCGAAGACGGCTGCACTCCTTATGACATTGAAGGCTGGCGGTGCGCAGATCATCGCGACCGGCAATCTCAACAGCACCCAGCCGGCAACAGTTGATTATCTGCGCAATCAGGGAATTGAGGTGATCGGTGCCCAGACCCGCGATGCAAAAGAACACGGCGCTTTCCTTGACAGCATCATTGCGCGAAGACCTGACCTTATTCTGGATAATGGCGGCGATCTCTTTGCGCGATATGCATCAAGCCCCTATGCCGGGCTTATCGGCGGAACCGAGGAGACAACCTCCGGCCGGATGCGACTTGAACCCATGCGGCCGAAGATCGGGCTACCCGTACTCGTCATCAATGACAGCCCGATCAAGCAGTTTGCGGAAAACCGGCACGCGGTCGGACAAAGCCTGTTCGAGAGCTATCTACGCTTCACCAATCGCTCGACCAATGGCAAGCGCGTCACGGTCTTCGGCTACGGCGCCTGTGGTCGAGGGACGGCGGCCTGCTTCCGCAATGCCTTCAGCGCAGTCAGCGTCGTTGATATCGAGCCGGTAACCGCGCTCGAGGCGCATCTGGATGGCTTCAATACACCGCAGCGTGGCGATGCAATCCGCTCGGCCGATGTCATCATCACGGTAACAGGACACCCTGACATTGTTACCGTTGCAGACCTTCCACTGCTCAAGGACGGCGTCATCCTCATGAACGGCGGGCATTTCCCGCAGGAAATCGCTGTCGATGCCATGCGTACCCATCCGTCGGTCGGGTACGTCGATGGCTATGCGGAGGAGGGCATCGAAACGCTGGTTCTGGACGATGGCCGCCGCGTCCATGTTCTTGGCGCGGGACATATGGCCAATCTTGCCGGGCCGCGTCCGCTCGGCAACACGGTGGAATCGATGGATCTCGGCTTTGCATTGCAGGCGAGATGCCTCGAGCGGGTAGCAAGTCGCACGCTGGACTCCTCGGCCTGTGTCATACCCGTACCGAGGGACATCGACGCGGCGGTTGCCTCAGCTTACCTTGAGATCCACCGGTGAGACATGACCATGCTGAATTGGGCCATTCTCGGAACGAGCTTCATTTCCAACACGGTGGCTGAGGCCCTGCGGGAGAGCAAGGGTTCGCGCGTCGCCTCGGCCTTCGGGCGGGACCCGCAGCGTCTCGCCGCCTTTGCGCAGACCTATGGCATTGAAAAGACATCGACGAAGCTCGACGCCATCCTCGATGATCCGGCGATTGACGTCGTCTATGTGGGCTTGCCGAACCATATCCATGCCGAGGCAGTCTGTGCGGCAGCAGCACGGGGCAAGGCCATACTTTCGGAAAAATCCTTGACCCGGACCGTGGAAGAAGCTGAAGCGCTGATTGCCGCCGTTGACAATGCCGACATCTTCTTTCTCGAGGGACTTATGTATCTCGCTCATCCATTGATGGCGAGAGTAGGCAACATCATTGCCTCCGGGCGGCTTGGCAGGCTGTGTTCCGTCAGCGGCCACTACGCTGCTGCGATCGCACCTTTCGCAAACCCGCTCGGAGGGGGGACCATTTTCAATCTGGGCTGCTACCCGGCCTCGCTTCTCCACTACGTGATAGAGGCCAGCTTCGGCGGCGATGCCTTCAGGCGGTTTCAATGCGTAGCAACGGGAAACATCTCAGCAAGCGACGGCACGGTCTGTGATGCATCGCTGGCGGTGCGGTTCGACAACGGGCTGATCGCGACGCTACAATCGACCGACAGCATTGGCATGGACCATGCTTTTACGGTTCTGGGTGAGAAGGGCAGCCTGCGTTTCATCACCAACCCCTGGCTACCGGTAGCCGGGGACAACGTGATCGAGGTGACGGACTATGGCAACATGCCGGAACGGGTCATCGTGACGTCCGATCGCGATGCCTTCGGTCATCAGGTGGAACTGGTGGAAAAGTGCCTGTCGCAGGGCTTCAAGTCCGCCCCCAGGCCTTCGCCAAGCCCGGCCCATTCCCTCGAAATCATGCGGCTTCTCAGTGAGTGGGAACGTCAGATCCGCGCCAATACGAGGGAACACGAAGGATGGCCAAGGAAGAAGTGATTGCTCATTTGGAACTTTCGGGTCATTTCGAGGGAGGATACTTTCGCGAGACCTTCCGCGCTGTCGAACGTGATCGCATGGTGACCTCGCAAGACCCGCGAACGACGATGACGTCGATCCTTTCTTCGATCGGCTTGCTGCCGAATAAGGTGCCGCATGACGGTAGCATCGAGGAACCCGACCTGCTGCGATCGAAAATCTGGAGGATTTCCTGCCAGCGCGAGCTCGATGTCATTTGTCTGAGAACTATTTCGGTAATTCTTCAGGACGGACCTTATCTGGACTGAGACGAATCAAGTTGGCCGTGTCAGATTTCGTTTGGGATGAACAATCAAGAGGATGCTGCAATGCTTAATCGACCAGTCCTACTGTCTCTCTCCGCCCTCTTTCTATGCTCCCTACCGCTTGTGTCGACATCGGCCCTCGCTGAAACCGTTGATGCAGTCGCCCTGTTCGCGAAAGCCAAGGCCGATGGCCAGGTAGGCCTTGCCCGCAAAACCAAGCCCGTCGATGCACGTGCTGCCCAGCCGGGGGAAATTGTTGTCACCATGATCAAGGGCGAAGGCGTCGAGACGCGCAGCAAGCCTGCGGAGATGGGCGATTTCGTTGTTCGAAATCGATGCCCGGACACTGGAAATGAGGAGTATCTTGTCAAGGCAGCCAAATTTGCGCCTCGATATGCCGATGCAGGCAAGTCGCCGGATTCCCAAGGCTGGAAGGAGTATCTTCCCAAAGGCAAGGACGTTTATTTCTGGACAGTGCCAGCAGCGCGATCCGGGTTTGATTTCGTGGCGCCGTGGGGAGAGGCGATGGTGGCCAAGTCCGGGGATGCGCTTGTGCAATCCATGGACGACGAAAAGGATACTTACCGCGTTGCTGCATCGTCGTTCGGGTGCACTTATGAGGTGATAAAGGCTCCATAATGGCTCATTTCAGGGGCGCTCGTGGAACAAGCGGCCCCATGACTGCGTCGCGCGAAGAGTTGGTGTGGTACGAGAATTTTGGATAAGCCAGATCTATGCCGCGTGCTGGCACGGCAAAGTGGGCCTAAGGCATCCCAAGAGGTAGGAATGCCTTGAACGCTCAGGAGCGATTGAAAAATTATCGACCTCACCGGTTTCGACGATCCATACTTTTCCATAAAGCTGATTGGCACCGATAAAGCTCTTTCCAGCCTGAGCTTCATAGCTTGAGGTGCAGGATGATGCGTTACCGATCACGCATTGTGCGCCGAGAGCTGTTTGAGAGATTTCTCGATACGGCCCGCCGCTCTTTCCAGCGCCTGGCGGGCCGGTTCCTTGTTACGCAAGGCGTCGTGGATTTCCTCGCCCAGGACTTTTTCAATCCGCGTGTATTGAGGGATTTTCGGTCGTTGCCATGTGTGCAGAAGGTTTCGTTTGGCAAGCTGATCGACGAATCGCACAATCGGCGAACTCGCCGCTGCCTCGGGATCGGCGCTGACCGAGAAGCGCGGCGCGACGGGGAAGCCGTTCTTGACATGCGCCTTCATCGCTTCTCGCGACGCCATCCAGGCGATGGCGTCAGCCGCGAGTTCGACCCGTTCTTCGGGCAGGTTGGTCGGGATACAGAACAGGAAGCCACCAATCGGTGTCGCGCGCGTACCCGCCGGACCATAAGCCTGCGGCAGATATTCCACGCGGCGTTTGACGACAGACTGGACATCGTATTCGAAGCGGGCTGCGCGCATGGTCCAGAAATAGCCGAGACTGGCCTTGCCTTTCAGAAAGACCGAGAGCGTCTGGTCCCATGCCATGTCCAGTATGTTCGGCGGTGAAATTTCGAGCAGCCTGCGCATGTATTCAAACGCTGCATAGCCGGCATCTGACAGGATATTGCAGCTTACGTCGTCGAGGTTGATGCCATCGACCGTAAATCCCGAACGCGTTCGCGGCAATGAGATCGGTGGCTGTCCGCAGGCTCCCATGAAGAACAGGAAGCTGGATGCAACGGGCATGCCGCGGGCGCCATCCCACACAACCCCATAGGCTCCCTCATTCGGCGCATGGAACTTGCGGCCTGCGGCAATCACCTCATCAAAGGTCTTTGGGAAAGCCAGTCCCGCATCGGCGAACAGATCCTTGCGCGCGGCAAGAAATTCCACGGTGCAATAGCTCGGAACTCCGTAGTCACGTCCTTCCCAGGTAGCTGCCGTCCAGATGGATGGATGGAAGTCGAGCGGATTGATGCCCGTTTTCTGGATGTACTGGTCGATCGGGCGGATAAAGCCGCGCTCGGCAAATTCGCCGAGCCATGGCATGTTGATGGCAATGACATCGTAATCGGATTGCTCCTTCATCCCGTTTTCAAGCGCGCGGGCATAGAGCTGGGGCAGGGGCAGCAGGTCGAAGTTCTTGCGCGATGCAAGGTTGCTGCGGAAGTCCGCCCACATGTTGCGCATGGCGGAAAAATAATTATCGTCGTTGAGCAGAAAGCGCAGTTCGAGTTGTGCCTCGACCCGCTTCTGCACCAGCCGCATCGGTGGAATGATCTGCGAACCAAGCGGTGTACCACCGAAATAATACTCATCATCGCCTTCGCCAGCGCGCACACCGAGGGTCTGTGCCAGAAGCGATTTCGTCTTGCGGGCATAATCCTTGAACGACGCCAGGAGGCCTTCGCTCGGCTGCAGCACGAAGCTCTTCCCGGTCTGGCCCTTCGCAACCCTCACGATATGACCATTGTCGATCATTCGGTTGATAAGACGCATCGACGTGGCATAGGGCAGGCCGGATTCTTGGCCCAGCGTCGAGATGGAGACATTCTGGCTCAGGATATGGCTCTTGATCAGATAGGTCACGATCATCCAGACGGCATCGTCGCCCGCTTCATCGATCATGTCGCGAAACGGACGCCTGGTCTTCTCGATGAAGTCTATGACGCGCAGAAGCTCGTATTCGTTCACGCCTGCCTCCCACAGCGGCCTGTGCCGAGCCTTTCGGACACAAGAAGAGATTCGCGTGAAACCCGGGCCTGCCCATGCCCTGGTTCAGCCCGTCTTGCGCGTCCCAATCTTTGGCTCCGTATCGGGTCTCATCTCCGGGGCGATGCCTGCCAGTCGCTCATATTGCTCAAAAAGGACGAAGAAATCCTTTTCCGCAAGTCCTTCGGCGAAGGCGGCCTCATATTGTTGCCGGATCATCGAGGCGAGATACATAGGGACATGGTCAGATTTCGCCGTATCCAGGATGAGATCGAAGTCCTTCATCATCTGCGACACGGAGAAAGCCGGATCGAAGTTCCGCTTCACGAGCAGGTCACGCTTATAGGCGATGAGCGGGGATGCGACGGCACTTTCGCAGATCACGCTCAACATGGTCTCGACCGACAGATTGCCCTTGAGGCCGAGCGTCAGAGCCTCGCCCAGCAGTGCGGCGGTTGCGCCAACCATCGCGTTTACCACGAGCTTGAGATAACGGGCTTCCTCGCCCTGCCCGACATAGAACTGTTTGGCTGAAACGCTCTCAAGCAGCGGAGTTATGCGACGATACGCATCCTCCTGACCGGATACCATCACCGACAGTCCGCCCGAGGCCGCAGTGACCGTGCTCCCCGATACTGGCGCCCGGATGTAGGCAACGCCCTTGGGTTCGAGAACCGCCGCGATCTCGGCGGAGATCTCCGGCGATACCGTGCTCATTTCGACCAGGATCTGCCCGGCCTGCATGACATCGCCCAGGGCGTCCGGCACGAGGGTCAACTGGCGCAGGATCGCGTCATTCGGGATCGTCAGCACGATCACGTCGGAGCTTGCGGCGAGGTCGGCGAGGGAATGCGCGACATTTGCCCCCAGCCCGACGATAAAGGCGCGGTTCTCGGGAAGAGGCTCATAAACGGTCAGGGAATGACCGTGTTCAAGAACGCGCCTGCTCATCGGGGCGCCCATCTTGCCGATACCCGCCCAACCCACTTTCATTGTGTCAGTCATACCCATTCTACCTTCCCTGATGGCGGACCTTGCGAGACCAAGGGCTTGCCCGTCGAAGGGGGCTGCGTGGCCGACATGCGGATGCGTTTCCTGCATCCGGCGCAAACGCGGCGTCCTCCCATGCAAAAGGGTAAGGCGCGGCGTGAGATTGTAAGGCCTGAAAAATATCCATAATGGATAATTATCCATTTGGATCAGGGGTCCGTCCTGTCCTAGCGTCTGCATCGGGACGCACGGCGTTTCCTGTGGGAGGAATGTCTGCCGTTTGTTTTTCAGCTGACTGTGCAAAGCGCTCGCTTGGCACAAACGGATGATGCTTCACGCCATCTGACGGATGGTGCAGAGGAGGATGCATAGTGGACAGACAGACCAGAGCTCGATCTTGCATGCGCGCGGCGGCGTCCGCCAACACCCTCAATTCGACGTGGCAGCACGACAGCGCTTCATGAGCGCGCGTGAATTCCAGCTATGACACTGCGGCATTGCCGCACGCAGGTATGAAAGGCAGGCATGACGATGAAGGCAGTTCGCTATTATTCGAAGAAAGACATTCGCGTCGAGGACGTCGCTCCTCCATCTGGCCCGCTCGGCGATGACATGGTTCTGATCGAGCCCCTGGTGTGCGGCATTTGCGGAACGGATCTGCACGAATACATCGCAGGCCCGATCGTTACGCCAGCCACGCCGCATGTCTATTCCGGCGCAACGCTGCCTCAGATTCTGGGTCATGAATTTTCCGCACGGGTCATAGAGACCGGGCGCAATGTCACGCATGTGAAGCCTGGCTCGCGCGTCTCCATCCAGCCGCTGATTTCACCGCGCGATGATTATTATGGCCGTCGCGGCCTCTTCCACCTCTCAGAGAAGATGGCCTGTGTCGGCCTGTCCTGGGAGTGGGGTGGCATGGGCGAGCGGGCTGTTGTCAATGGCTACAATGTCTTTCCGGTGCCGGATACGGTCTCAGACGTTCAGGCGGCGATGATCGAGCCGGCGGCCGTTGCTCTTTATGGTGTTGATCGCGGTGGAGTCACGAGTGGCAGCAGCGTCCTTGTTTCCGGTGTCGGTCCGATCGGTGCGCTTGTGCTTCTGGCGGTCAAGGCGGCGGGTGCAACGACGATCTTCGTCTCGGAACTCAATCCGAACCGCCGTGCGCTGGCCCAGCAACTGGTGCCGGAGGCAATCGTGTTCGACCCTCGGGAGACCGATGCATTGCAGCTGTTCCGCGACCACACGGAAGAGGGGGTTGGTCTTGATGTCGCGCTTGAATGTGTGGGAGCCGAAGCTTCCCTGAACCTCTGCGCTGAGGCGGTGCGGCGGCGCGGAACCGTGGTGCAGGTCGGACTTCATATGAAACCGGCGGCTGTCGATGCCATGCTCTGGGCGCTGAAGGACATCACGGTTGAGGCGACCTGGTGCTATCCGGTTCAGATCTGGCCACGGGTGGCATCCATGATTGGCGCCGGCATTCTGCCGGTCGAAAAGATTGTCACGGCAACGATCAGGCCGGAAGACGTGGTGGAGCAGGGATTCGAGGCACTGCTCGATCCCAAGGCTTCCCACATGAAGATACTCGTCGACATGAAGGCCTGACCTTCGTCCGGACCCGCCTTCCCATTCTGACGCGTGCGCAGTGGCGGTTTTTGGATCGCCAGCTACGGCGCGGCTCTCGAAAGGATAAACCATGCATTACGTAGTTCACTGTGTTGATCACGAGGGGGCGGTTGAAAAACGTCTTGCCCATTACGACGCCCACAAGGCCTATCTCGCCAGCGCTCCCGTCAAGACGGTTATCTCCGGGCCTCTGCTGGCAGATGATAACGAGACGATGATCGGCTCGATGTTCGTGCTCGAGGCAGACAGCAAGGATGCCGTGATTGCCTTCAATGCTGCCGATCCGTTCCACAAGGCAGGCCTTTGGAAAAGCGTCAGCATTCACCCTTTCAACAAGAGGGTGGACAATCGATGAGCGCCCAGTCACCTGCAACGCTCAAGTCACCTGCAACGGTCAAGACAGCTCTCGTCGGCCTTGGTTGGTGGGGCCGCAAGATGGCGACCCTCCTCAAGGATGGAAGCGCAGGTCTTACCATCGTGCGCGGCGTCGATGCCAATCCCGATGCTGCAGATTTTGCCCGCGACATGGAAATGGCCTTTTCCACCGACCTCGGCGAGGCGCTGGCGGATGCCACGGTGGAAGCGGTTATTCTTGCCACGCCGCATTCACTGCACCGCGAACAGATCGCAGCAGCCGTGGCGGCCGGCAAGCATGTCTTCTGCGAAAAGCCGCTTGATCTCACGCGCGCCGGTGCAGAGGCCTCCGTCGCACTGTGCCGCGAAGCGGGGCTGGTGCTCGGCATGGGACATGAACGCCGGTTTGAACCACCCATCGCCGAGATCCTGGCGGCGGCGCAAAGCGGCAAGCTTGGCAGGCTGTTGCAGATCGAGGCGAATTTCAGCCATGACAAGTTTCTGACGCTTGATGAGTCCAATTGGCGGCTGAAAGCAGATCAGGCGCCAGCGGGCGGGATGACGGCGACCGGCATCCATCTGACGGATCTTGCAGTGAAGCTGATGGGCCAGCCTGCCGATGTACGCGTCGTCTGCGAGAACCTGGCCTCGAAGATCCCCCAAGGGGATACGATGAGCGCCCATATCCGCTTCGTCAACGGCGGAACGGCCTATGTGTCCGCAACACTTGCCACCCCCTTCATCTCTCGCTTTGCCGTCTTCGGCACTGAGGGCTGGATCGAAGTACGCGACAAGGCGCATGTCGAGGCACCGGATGGCTGGATCGTGACCGAAGGCTGGAAGAACAAGCCGATCACCGTGCGTGAAGTGGCACCGGCCGAACCTGTCCGCGAAAACCTGCGCGCCTTTGCCGAGGCGGTGCGTGGCGTGTCGGCCTATCCCATCAGCGGTGAGGACATGATCAACAACATCGCGTTGCTCGAAGCCATTGTGCGTTCTGCAAAGAGCGGCGAACTGGAGCGCGTTTGAGGAGGAGAACATCATGAAGGCTTTGGTTTTCGAAGCACCCGAGAAACCCGTGATTGCCGACGTGGCCATGCCGGAACTTCCTCCAAACGAGGTTCTGGTCCAGACGAAAGCTGTCGGCATCTGCCACTCTGATTATGAGCTGCTCGCCGGTCGCTACATCATTCCGATCTCCTATCCGGTCACGCCGGGCCACGAATGGAGCGGTGAGATCGTCGAGGTCGGCCGCAACGTGAAGGGCTTCCAGAAAGGGGACCGTGTTGTCGGCGAATGCGTGGTGCGCACGCCGGAACGGCTGCACCATTTCGGCTTTTCCATGAGCGGTGCCGATCGCGAGTTCTTCGCCGTCAATCCCGAGTGGCTGCACAAGCTGCCGGATGCCGTCGATAACAAGAAGGCGGCTCTCATCGAGCCCTTCACCTGCGGCTTCTATGCCGTTCTGCGCTCGGGTGGCACGAATGCAAGCGAAACAGTCGTCGTCTCCGGCGGCGGCACGATCGGGCTCGTCTCGGCAGCCGCTGCAATCGGGATGGGAGCGCGCGTGATCGTTGTTGATCCGCTTGCCTCGCGTCGTGACGTTGCCCTGAAGCTTGGTGCGGATCAGGCGATTGATCCCTCCGATGGCGGTGCCGCTGACAGGATCCGCGAGTTGACCGGTGGCCATGGTGCAGATCTCGTGGTGGAGGCCTCTGGTCACGACGCATCGCTTGCCGCCGCCTTCGACTACGCCCGCGAGGATGGGCGGATGTCGATGGTGGGCATCAATATCGGTCGCAAGGTGCCGGTAACGATCGGGCAGATCCAGATGAAGAACCTCACCGTACGTGGCTGCATTGGATCGCCAGGAGTCTGGCCTGCCGCAATCCGCTTTCTGGAGCGGACGGGCATCGACCTCTCACCGATCCAGACCCACGACTTCTCGCTGGTCGATGCAGTGGAGGCCTTCTCCTTCGGGCAGGACGCCACCAAGAGCATCAAGATCACTCTTCTGAACGGATAAAGCATGACAAAGCACGCATTGATCGTCGGCGCGACCGGCATTACCGGCAGCAATCTTGCCGAACATCTTCTCGCAAACGGGGGATGGGAGGTTTCCGGCCTGTCCCGCTCGCAAAGCCGGATCGAGGGCGTCAAGACGCTCGCCTGCGACCTCGTTGACGGTGCATCGGTTGAAAAGGCTCTGGCCGGTGTCTCGCCAAGCCATGTCTTTATCACGGCATGGTCTCGGCAGGAAACGGAAGCGCAGAACTGCGAGGTCAATGGCGCAATCGTGCGCAACGTTCTCAATGCGCTGGCCGGTCGCGGCGTGCAGCACGTGGCACTCACCACCGGCACCAAGCACTATCTCGGACCGTTCGAATCCTACGCCAAGTCACAACCGGAGACACCTTTCCGGGAGGAACAGGAGCGGCTTCCGGGTGAGAACTTCTATTATGTTCAGGAAGACGAGGTCTTCGCGGCTGCCGCGCGGGATGGTTTCACCTGGTCGATCCATCGTCCCCACACCCTGATCGGCTATGCGGTGGGCAATGCCATGAACATGGCGGCGACGCTTGGCGCCTATGCCGCCATCTGTAAGGAAACCGGTCGGCCCTTCGTCTTTCCGGGCTCACCGGAGCAGTGGCAGGCGGCAACGGATGTGACCGATGTCCGGCTGCTGGCCCGCCATCTCGCCTGGGCAGCAACCCATTCGCAAGCCGCCAATCTGGCCTTCAACGTCGTCAACGGCGAAATCTTCCGCTGGAAGTGGCTCTGGCCGCGTCTTGCATCCTACTTCGGGCTCGATGCAGCCCCTTATCCCGGACAGCCCACCCCGCTGGAGGAGCAGATGGCTGATGCCGCTCCGGTCTGGGACGCGTTGGTGGCAAAGCACGGCCTGGCGCCCAACAGGCTGTCTCAAGTCGCCTCCTTCTGGCATTCCGATGCAGACCTCGGGCGCCAGATCGAGACCTTCAACGACATGGGGCGTAGCCGCAAGCTTGGCTTCCTCGACTACCAGGACACGCTTGCCTCCTTCACGGATGCCTTCGATCGCCTGCGTGCGGATCGCATCATTCCCTGAAACCTGGAAAGGATGCCGCGGATGAGCTCGGACCATCAAGAACAGATAGACGCCACTAGCTACTTCACAGAGGAAAGCTCGGTGGATGTGGTCAATGGCCGGACCGGAGCCAATGCCCATCCGCGGCTTGCCACCGTCATGGCAAGTCTCGTGAGGCACCTGCACAGTTTCGCCCGCGAGGTGGAACTGACGCAGGAGGAGTGGGGCACAGCCATCGATTTCCTGACGCGGACGGGCCAGATCTGTTCGGCGGAGCGACAGGAGTTTATCCTCCTCTCCGACACGCTCGGGCTTTCCATGCTGGTCGACGCGATCAACAACCGGCGCCCGCAAGGAGCAACTGAAAACACGGTCTTCGGCCCGTTTCACGTCGAGGGCTGCCCTGTCCGTGCAATGGGAGACCGGATTTCTCTCGATGGGAAAGGCGAAAGCTGCCTGTTTATTGGCCGCGTGCTGAACTTGGAGGGCAATCCCGTTTCAGGCGCACGCATCGATGTCTGGTCGGACAATGCGGATGGATATTACGACGTTCAGCAGCCGGATATTCAGCCGAAGTGGAACAATCGCGGTGTCTTCATCACCGGCGAGGATGGCCGCTACAGCTTCATCGGCATCAAACCGGTTTCCTATCCGATCCCCGACGATGGTCCCGTCGGTCAGATGTTGAAAGGGCTCGATCGCCACCCCTATCGTCCCGCGCACATGCACTACATGATCCGCGCAGAAGGCTTCGAAAAACTGGTGACCCACACCTTCGTCGGCGGCGATACCTATCTCGAATCCGACGCCGTCTTTGGCGTCAAGCGTACCCTGGTCGCGCCCTTTGCCCGGCTGGAGGGTGAAGAGACGCTCTGGCGCTCGGACTTCGATTTTGTGCTCGTCCCGAGCGCGTGAGCATAGGAGGAGCCGCCATGCGCACATTCGTCTATACAGCCAATCCTGCAAGGGTCATTTTTGGCAGCGGCACGATTGCAAGCCTTGGTGACGAGGCAGCGCGCTTGAATGCGCAAAGAGTGCTTGTTCTCTCGACCCCGGAACAAAAAGAACTTGCCGAACACATCGCGGCGAATCTTGGAGAGCGGGCTGCGGGCACTTTTGCCGGTGCAACCATGCACACGCCCGTACAGGTTACGCAAGAGGCGATGACCGTGGCGAGCGACCTCAAGGCTGATGCTGTTCTGTCGGTCGGCGGCGGTTCGACGACCGGCCTCGGAAAGGCCATCGCCTTTCGCACCGACCTGCCTCAGATCGTCGTGCCGACGACCTATGCCGGCTCGGAGGCAACACCCATCCTTGGCGAAACGGAGA
Source organism: Rhizobium sp. Root149 (assembly GCF_001427345.1). Lineage (NCBI taxonomy): Bacteria > Pseudomonadati > Pseudomonadota > Alphaproteobacteria > Hyphomicrobiales > Rhizobiaceae > Rhizobium > Rhizobium sp. Root149. The sequence goes on along the minus strand of NZ_LMGD01000023.1, from coordinate 273,158 downwards.
ATGGTCGCAAGACAACGAAGTCTGATGCACGCATTCTGCCCGAGGTAATCGTTTACGATGTTGACCTGACCTTGACCCTGCCGGTGTCGCTGTCGGTTACCAGCGGTATCAATGCCATGGCGCATGCCGTGGAAGCACTCTACGCGACTGAAGCAAATCCGGTCATCTCGCTGATGGCGCGCGACGGCATTGCTGCGCTCGCACGCGCACTTCCCACCATTCACGCCGACCCGCAGGATAGGCAGGCGAGGGGGGATGCGCTGTACGGTGCCTGGATTTGCGGCGTCTGTCTGGGCTCTGTCGGAATGGCGCTTCATCACAAGCTTTGTCATACGCTTGGGGGCATGTTCAACCTGCCGCATGCGCCGATGCACACAGCGGTACTGCCCCATGCCGTTGCCTACAATGCGGCTGCGGCACCGGAAGCGATGCAACAGCTGTCCTTGGCGCTTGGTGTTCCCGATCCCGCAATTGGCCTGTTCGATCTGGCGCGAAACCTCGGTGCCACGATGGCGCTCAGGGATCTTGGAATGCCCGAGAACGGCATCGAGGCGGCGGTGAGCCAGGCAATGTCCAATGCCTATGCCAATCCTAGACCCCTGGAAAGTCAGGCACTTGCAGACCTCCTGACGCGCGCGTTCCGGGGTGAGGCTCCGGCGGGTTCATAGGAGAGGCAGGAGATTGAATGACTGTTTGCCGGAGGCAGGGGTCATGGGATTTCTGCTTGGTGCAGCGCGACGGGGAAAGAAATCCATAACGGATATTTCCGTTGTTTTTTTGAGGATGCCTCCGGTCTAGCATCCTAGAAATGGTAGCCGGAATGATCTCTGGAGGGAGATGCCGGACAACCAGAAGGTGGTGAGGAGAATGATGCCATGCTTGCTATTCGCTTCGCACTGAGCGACCCGGCCAAGGCCGACGAGCGCAATGCCCTGGTAGATGAACACAAGGCGCATCTGCGTTCAGGTCACGTCAGCATCCTTCAGTCCGGTCCCATCAACGATGCCTCAGGCGTATACTGCGGCGGTGTCGTCGTGGCATCGGTCGGGTCCATGGATGAGATGCGACAGTTCAGCGAGCGGGATCCGTTTGTCATGCACGGCGTCTACAGCAGTGTCAGCATCTACGAATGGCGGCCCACAATCAGCAATCGGGACTGATTTCCCGGCAGACGACGACCGCAAGGATGTTTTTGGGGAGAGAGACATATGTGCCAGACACGCGTCAGATATTCAGTGGACAGATCTCCAATGGTCAGCCGACCGGCAGCCGCCCAATTGGCTCGCTTTTGCCGGGTCTTCGTCAAGGCTTAAAGGCTGCGACTTGCCGCACGGGCATCATTCGTCGCGGCAGGTGAAGACGCCAATTCACGATCAGTTTCAATTGCCCGGCAGGGCAGTCGTGGCGTGCGTAGCCGCGAACCCTCGGCCATGCGCATCGTATCGAGCAGGAAAGACGCAATTTTGATGGCACACGCATCCGCCCCAGCTCCCGGTCATTCCCAGATAATCGCGCAGAAGCCTGCCTTCGCGCGTAGCTTCCTGACAGTTCTTCTGTCGACGATGGTCCTTCTGGTTGCTTGCGCCCTCTACGCCCCGTCAAGTGTCTCCTGGGGTGCCTTGTCCGGTAGTTTGCCTTTCGCGGCCATCATTGCCATCGTCGGTCTCGGCCAACTCCTGGTCGTGCAGCAGGGCGGGTTTGATCTGTCGCTTCCCGGCGCCGTGTCGCTGGCGGTTGTGGTGACGACGCATTTCCCGCAGCAGCAGGACGGTCTGCTGCCGGTCGCCATTCTGATCGTCCTCGGCTTCACACTGTCGGCGGGCATTGTGAATGGCGTACTGGTTTCGATTTTCCGGCTGAATTCCATCATTGCGACAATCGGAACCAATGCACTGCTTTACGGAGCCGTGTTTGCAGTATCCGGCGGTGTTCCCTCGATCACCACGCCGCTTCTTGCAGAGATCGCAGGCGGATCGAGCTTTGGTCTGCCCAATGCAGTCTTCTTTGCCCTCGGCGCAATGGGACTCGTCTCGTTCATCCTGAAGAAGACGGTCTTAGGTCGCCGCTTCGAGGCCGTCGGTGCGAACCCTCTCGCCGGTCAGGCGGCAGGTCTGAAGGTGCGACTGTACCGGTCGATGGCCTATGTGCTGGCACAGGTGCTCTATGGGCTCGCCGGAGTGCTGATTGCCGGCATCACCCGCGAGCCGACGGCCTTCCAGGGCGACAGTCTTCTGCTGCCATCGGTCGCTGTCGTCGTGCTTGGCGGAACGTCCCTTCTGGGTGGTCGCGGCTTCCCTGTTTCGACGGTTCTGGCTGCATTCTTTCTCAATCAGCTGAGCCAGTTCGCACTCGCAATCGGCGTGCCGTTTTCGGCCCAGACGATCATCCAGGCGCTGGCCCTTGGGTTCGGCATCGCAGTCTATTCGATCAAGTGGCGACCCGGCGCCAACAAACCGGCAGGTCTCAGAAGAGTGGAGGAGAAGAAATGAGAAATACGACCCTGATCAAGGCGCTGACCGTGTCGGTCACGACAACTCTCGTCTCGCTGTATGGCGTCAATAGTGCCCGGGCGGAAGTGCCGTCATGGTGCGGCCCGAAGAAGGCCACGCTCGCCCTGCTGGATGGCTATGGTGGCAATAGCTGGCGCCAGGTGACGACCGCATCCGGCAAGCAGACGGTGGAACTTTGCCCCAGCATTACAAAATATGAATATGCTGACGGGCAGGGCGATACGCAGAAATCCATTTCGGATATCAAGAGCATGGCCGCAAAGGGCCTCGATGCGCTGGTTGTGTTCGGCGATACCGGGCCGGCCGTGCTGCCAACCCTGACCAGCGTCTACAAGTCGGGCAAGATCGTCGTGCCTTACCGCGTCAATGTCGGTGGCAAGGAAGGCACCAATTATTCGAAGTTCATCGGATCATCCTTCGAAAATGACGGCGAGACCTGGGGCAAGTGGATCAAGGGGATCCTGCCCAACGGCGGCAACATTCTCTTCCTCAGCGGTCCTGCGGGCAATAGCCAGGGTATCGATGAGTTGAAGGGCATGAAGAAAGTCCTTGGCCCGGAATACAAGTTCGTGAATCCCGAGCCCTTCGCGGTCACCAACTGGGATCCTGCGCTGACGCAGAAGGTCCTGACCGCCGAGATTGCCAAGAATGCCAAGATCGATGTGATTGTTTCGGATTTCGGACCGTCACTGGTCGGTGCGCTGCCGCAGTTCACGAAGCAGGGCAAGTCCATTCCGGCAATTGCCACGTCTGACGGAAACTCTCTCGGCTGCTTCTGGCAGGAAAACCATGCTGCCAATCCTGATTTCAAGCTGTTCACCGTCGCGACCGGAAACGACAATGTGCGTCTTGCCGTCCAGTGGGCAATTGCACTTGCAACCGGGGGACAGAAGCCGTCGGAAGAGATTTTCAAGGCTGCGGCGTTTGAAGATTCCGTATCTGGAAAGCCTAATCCGGTTCAGTGCCGGAAGGATCTGCCGGGATCCATCTACCTGTCCTCGGCCCTTCCGGCCGAAGCACAGGCCAAGGCCGTAGGCCAGTAAGACCACATATCTCGTGACCAGCAATGCCCGGCAGATCTCTGCCGGGCCAGCCGCCGATCGAATGGAATGGAAGACATGGCAGCCCCCAATGTAGCGATCAAAACCACTGCGTCGACCGCACGCGGCATTACTATTGAGCTGAACGGCATCAGCAAGAACTTCTCTGCCGTTAAAGCCCTTACAGATGTCAGCGTCGCTTTCGAGGTCGGCGAGGTGCACGCCATTCTGGGTGAAAATGGTGCTGGCAAATCCACCCTGATGAACATCATTTCCGGAACGTTTCCACCCAGCGCAGGCGAGATCATCTTCGAAGGCAGGCCCGTGAACCGGATGACGCCGGATCTGGCGGCCTCTCTGGGCATCGCGATCTGCTTCCAGCATCCGGCGATCCTCGGCGATCTGACCGTGCTTGAAAATCTGCGTGTAGCCCTCCCTTCGGCGCTATTCGAAGGACGGCCCGCCCAGGTCATCGCAAAGGAAATGCTCGATCTCGTCGGGCTCGACCTGCCGCTTGGGCTGCGCGGTGACGACCTGACCGTTGCCCAGAAGCACCTTCTGGAAATCGCCAAGGCGCTGGCTCTGAAACCCAAGGTGTTGATCCTCGATGAGCCGACGGCCTCGCTCGATCAAGAATCGACCGATATGCTGTTTGATCGTGTGCGCGAGGTCACCCGGTCCGGCACCTCGGTCATCTACATCACGCACCGTCTGGCAGAGCTTCGCCAGATTGCAGACCGGGTCACCGTTCTGCGCGACGGATGTGTTCGTGGTGCCGCCCGTGTCAGGGAGATCAGCGATGCTGACCTCGTGAAGATGATCATCGGGCGTACTCTTGACGCCGCCTTTCCTCCCAAGGATGCCATCGGTGCGCAGACGGTCGCCTTTTCGGTGGAAGGGCTGCGCGCCGATGGACTGCATGGAGTCAGCTTTGACGTTGCGCGCGGCCAGATCCTCGGCATTGCAGGCGTAGCCGGCAATGGGCAACCGGAGTTGATGCGCGTATTGGCCGGCCTTGATCCTGCCGAGGGGCACATCCGGCTGCAGGGCGGCGCCCTGGATCAGAAAACACTGCTGGAGGCTGCGGCCTTCATGCCGTCCGACCGGCATCTGGAAGGAATTGCCAGCGGACTGACCGTGCGAGAAAATGCGACGTTTTCGGCGCTCGACAAGTTCGCCAGCGCAGGCATCGTCAGCCATCGACGCGAACTCGAAGGCGTCCGGTCGATCTTTTCGGAACTGGCTGTAAAGACCCCGGGCCTTGACGCGCCGATCCTGTCGCTTTCGGGCGGCAATCAACAGAAGGTCGTGATGGCGCGTGCCATGCTGTCGCAGCCGGGATTGATCATCGCCGATGAACCCACGCAAGGCGTGGATGTCGGTGCGCGTTTCGAGATCTACCGTATTCTGCGGTCGGTCGCGGCGTCCGGGACGCCTGTCGTGGTCAACTCATCCGATGCCGTTGAACTCGAGGGGCTGTGCGACAAGGTCATTGTTCTGTCGCGTGGCCATGTCGTTGCAACATTGACCGGCGATGACGTGACGGAGGAGACCATTGTAGCGGCAGCCGTTCAGGCAGATACGCATGGTGGCCACGCCATTTCGGAAAAACCAAGCGGTTTCGGTGGCTTGCGGCAGTTCCTGCAGTCGGATAATGCCCCGGCCGTGCCACTGGCAATCGTCATCGCCCTGCTTGGACTTTACGTCTACGGCCAGAATGAAAACTTTCTGTCGGCCTACAATGTCTACAACATTTTGCTGCTTGCGACCGCACTCGGCTTCATCGCGCTCGGCCAGACGATCGCGCTTCTGATGGGCGGAATTGATCTGTCGGTCGGTCCGCTTGCCGGTTTCCTTGTGGTCTGCGCATCCTTCTTTGTCAATGACGGGCAGTCGGCGCCCATGATCATCGCGGGCTTCGCACTCATGCTTTCGGGGGCCGTTGCGGTCGGTTTGGTCAACGGCATCTTGATCCGGTTCGGGAATTTCACGCCGATTGCAGCAACGCTTTCGATGTATATAGCGATCCAGGGATGCAGCTTTCTTCTGCGCGATAATCCGGACGGGTACATCAATACGACCGTTTCCGAATGGATCAACTGGCAATGGGGACCATTCCCGGTCGCTTTTCTCGTTCTGATCACTCTGGCATGCTTTGCTGAATACTGCCTGCGCGCGACACGTGTCGGCTGGCGGCTACGCGCAGTCGGATCGAACGAGGCGACAGCCCGCCGGATCGGCACACCGGTCAACGCGACATTCGTCGGCGGCTACATTGCTTGCTCCTTGTTGACTGCTCTCGGCGCCATCATGCTGATGACACAGATTGGCGTTGGCGATCCGCGGCAGGGCGTCAGCTATACGCTGGCCAGCATCACCGCAGTCGTTCTTGGCGGAACGAGCCTTGCGGGTGGGCGCGGCACATTCATTGGTTCCGTGCTTGGCGCCATTCTGCTGACTGAAGTGTTGAATGCCGTGACATTCCTCGGCCTGTCGCAGACCTACCAGTATCTGTTCCAGGGCATTCTGATCGTGTCAGCCGCCTTGATCTATGCCTTGACGCGACGCCGGTCTCCAGGTTGAAGGCCCGGCAGAGCGTCATCATACGCGCCTCTGTGAGGAGATCTGGATCTTCTGAAGCTTCGGGATTGTGGCTCAAGCTGTCCGGAGTCATTTGTGGCCGAGGAGACAGGATGCCTCCGCCATAGGTGATCCATAGAAACCGTATTGCTTGATATTGGTTAGCCGCTGCCGCTCCGCAGCACTGATGTCACCCATATTGTGGCCATAGAGGGAGCGGGATTGATTTGACAACTGGCTCTAGAAATAGCCTTCTGCCGGTCGGCAACGCTGCTAGATGCAGGAAAGGATCTTCAAGCTCGTTAGGGATGCGAAGAACCAGAGCCTGGTCAAATCCGTGCATCTCGACGTTGGTTGCGATCCGAAGGATCCGGTGGGCGAGACGCGATGGCTGCAGGCGATCGCCGATAGGTGCGGCTTTCCTCATGGAATCGTCGGGTATGCGGATTTCCAGCTGATGTGGCCGACTTTCTGGACGGACACATGCAGTTCAAGAACTTCCGCGGCATGCGGCAATTGATGAATTCTCATGCCGACCCCGCAAAGACCTAACTGGACAGACCCGAGGTCAGCCGCACCCCGGAATGGCGCCGCGGTTTTAAGGAACGGTGAAGTACAACCTCTCCTGCGATCTGCAACTCTATTACTGGCAGATGTAAGAGCCTACGAGCTGGCGTGCGATTTCCCCGACACGCAGATCATCCTTAATCACCGGTATGCAGGTCAATGGTCTGGAGCATTTCGAGTTCTGTCGCAAGAGTATGCAAAAGCCTTTTGAGGCGCCGAACGTGGCCTGCAAGATTTACGGATTTGGTGTGCGGGACTTCACCAGGACGACGGGATCAATCCGTCCCTATGAAGAGTCGCCCATCGAGATCTTCGGCGTGGATTGCTGCATGTTTGCGTCGAACTTTCCTCTCGACAAACTCTTCTCCTCGTACAACACCATCTTCAATGCTTTCAAGGAGATTACTTCAAGCTATCTGCTAGAGGATCGCATGAAGCTTTTCCAAAACAATGTGGAAAAGTTCTAACGGCTCTGAACGCTAAATCAGCGGATGACTATAATCTCCCAAGGTCAATTCGACAGGCGGCAACCGTCTGGGGCTGCCTTTCTCTTTTCAGCCGTTCGAGCAGTGGTATGCCGGAAAGCCTTCGTCTAAGGTTCGCGCATGCGTGATCTCAATCTCAAAGCGACCGAATACTTTGAAGCCGTTGCCCGCTTGAGCAGCGTGACCAAGGCGGCCGAAGAACTTGGCATCTCACCCTCGGCGGTGAGCCAACAGCTTTCCCTCCTTGAGGCGCAACTTGGCGTTAAGCTGTTCCGTCGCGAGAAAGGTCGCCTGGTCCTGACGCTCGACGGCGACCGCCTGTTCCAGACTACTACCCAAGCCTTCAGCGCCATACGCAATGCCCGTTCTGGCCTGCTGCCGTTTCCTTTCAGCGGGACCGGCGCAATTTCGTCATTCGCGTCAGCCCCAGTTTCGGGGTGCGCTGGCTGGGGCCCCGAGTCGGCGCATTCGCCGCCGAGAATGAAGACTGGAACATCCGCATTGATGCGACACCCGACTTCACGGCGTTTGAAGTCGACGCCTCAGGCGCTTGATGGCGCCGCAATGGCCGGACTTCATTATTCAGCCTCGTCTTAGTTCCATAATAACGCTTATCCAACTTTTATGTGTAGCCGCAAAGTTAGAATGTCCTGTTTCTGCAAAGTTAAAGTGTCACACTCCCCGCGTTTGATAGCGCAGAGACAAGCGGATGGGGTTGATAGCGATGAGCGAGCGAGATCTGCAGCGGATCGAGGTTTTATCGAAGGTTATCGGCGGTCGGATGACGATGGTGTCGGCGGCACATGTTCTCGGCCTGAGTGAGCGCCAGGTGCGTCGGCTTCCGCAACGGATGCGGACTGGCGGCGCGGCGTCGATCCGGCACAAGGCGATTGGCCAGACGTCGAACAACCGGCTCGGGAATGTTCTGGCCTATATCAAGGAGCGCCAGGACAAGCCGAAGGTGAAGAGCAACAGCGAGAAGAACGGCTACGTTAAACGTGCTCGCGGGCCGGGCCGGCGGAAGGAATTCATGAGCGATCCGGCCGTGATTGCACGGCGGGAGAAAGCGCTGTTGCGGCAACGGGTTGCCGAGTAAGGCGTCTCAAAGCTAAAGCCGAAGAGGTGCGCCCACCCGCCCCGATCTGATCTTGCAAGCGGATCTGCCGCCCAGATCGGGGCTGAACGGTGGCTGTATGGCGAGTAGTCGGACATTTCTACTTTGCAAACCAGCGGACATTTCAACTCATCCGCCACATTATGTGTAGCACGGCATATAGACCTCTCGAAGCTACCGTCGGATTCCCAAAGGCCGATCTACCGCGGCTTCGGTTCGGGTGGCAGCTTGTGCTTTGTGGCGTCCTCAGAGCCTGTAATCACGGTAGGTTTTGCGCTGGCAACACCTGACGCCTTTCGATCCGCTTGCGATTTTGCGAATTGTCCGGCGGCGTCCGCCTCGACCTTATCTTTGTCAGCCATAATGATCTCCGGTTGATTTTCTATCGAACCGTCATGGACTTCCAAAGTTCCTCAAGTATGGTCAGCGGACCTGAAGCGCTCACGCCTGGAGACAACATATTCGCGCCAGACGGTAAAGAGCCCTGCTCCAATCACGATGACCGATCCAAGTACTGTATTCCAGCGGAGGATTTCGCCGAAGATCGTTGAGGCGATGACCGCACCCACGACAAGTTGCCAGTAGGAAATCGGCTGGACCAGTACGGCATCGAGATTGTCGTAGGCCTTGATCAGCGAAAAATGGCCAATGATGCCTGTACAGCAAAGTCCGATCATCAGCGCCCAATCCCAGCCGGTGAACGGTACCCAGTAAAATGGACCGAGGAGATTTGCACCGACGAAGCCAACCAGCGTCAGATACAGAAAGCTCGTTGATGGAGGATCTTCCCTGCTGACCAGCCTGGTGAAGAGACCATAGATTGCACCAAAAATGGCACATAATAGCGGCAAGGCGATGTAGACGTTGAACTCACCGCCACTTGGCCAGAGCATGAGGAGAACACCGACGAGACCGATCAGAATGGCGGTCCAACGGCGCCACCCTACCCGCTCCCCAAGGATCGGCATTGATAGCAGCGCCACGAATATGGGGCCGGCAGCGAATATGGCCTGTGATTGTGCAAGTCCTACTTTGGTGAATGCGACGATCGAGAGAAGGATCTGAAGGAAAAGCAGAAGCCCCCGACAGACCTGAAGCACTGGATAGCTGGTTCGGACAGCGCGACGCAGCCCACCCTCCGATTGCATCGCAATGACAATCGCAAAGGCAACAAACGCCCAGTAGCGTACCATTGCGACCTGAATTGGTGAATGGGTCAGCCCAAGATGCTTCGATAGACCGTCCTGAATGGCGAAAACGGAAAACGCAAGAAAGGTAAAGCTATAGCCGAGTGGCGTAGATTTCATGATCGGAATGCGGAGGTTGGCAAGCAGAAGGCTGGCAAAACCAGTCGGCGAAACTTACCCTCGCATCTGGCAACCGTGCGCGCAACGATAATATATCAGAAAGCGCGAATTTTCAGGCGGCACGGCACAGCAAGCCTGAACGAAATCAGGCCGCCCTCTTCCGAGGACGGCCTCTCCTTGGGAGGAAGAGCAATCATGCTTCCTTGAAAACGTCCTCGCGGTTCTTCTGCATTGAAGGGCTGACCGCTATGACAAGCGCAATCACACCGATGGCCAGCAACAGAGCCGACAATGGCGACTGTACGAAGGTAAGCGGGTTCCCATCCGAAATGATCAGAGCCTGGCGCAGCTTTTCTTCGAGAAGGCGACCGAGCACGAAGCCCAGAGCCAGAGGGGCGGCCTCAAAGTCCAGCTTGTGCAGCGCGTAACCGACGAAGCCAAATAGTGCTGCGAGCATGACCTGTGCCGGATCGGATGAGATCGAATAAAGCCCGATACAGCAGAAGCAGACGATTGCCGGAAACAGAAGGCGATAGGGTACGCGAAGCAGCTTCACCCAGAGCCCGATCAGCGGCAGGTTGATGATGACAAGCATCAGATTGCCGATCCACATGGATGCCACCAGTCCCCAGAACAGTTCGGGACTGCGCTCGATGACCTGCGGTCCTGGAACGATGCCTTGGATCATCATTGCGCCGACCATCAGTGCCATGACCGCGTTCGGAGGCAGTCCCAGTGTCAAGAGCGGAATGAATGACGTCTGAGCTCCGGCATTGTTGGCCGATTCAGGACCCGCAACTGCGGCAGGCGCGCCATTGCCGAAATCCTGCGGACGCTTCGAAATGCGCTTTTCGACAGCATAGCTTGCGAATGGACCCAGGATCGCACCGTTGCCGGGAAGCACGCCGAGAATAGAGCCAAGCGCGGTACCACGCAGGATGGGCGGCAGATTTTCACGCAATTCCTTGAATGTGGGCCAGAGGCGACCGATCTTGCTGCGCACGACATCACGTGCCTCCGGATCGGCCAGATTCTTGAAGATTTCGCCAAAACCAAACACGCCCATGGCCAACACGACGAATTCGATCCCGTCCTGTAGCATCTCAAGATCGAAGGTCCCGCGTTCGCGGCCAGTCTCCATGTCCGAGCCGACGCAGGACAAAAGAACGCCAACCACAATCATGGAGATTGCCTTGACGAGCGATCCTCGAGCCAGAACAACGGCCAGCACCAACCCCATGATCATCAACGAGAAATATTCCGCAGGGCCAAACAGCAGACCCATCCTGGTCATCGGTCCACCGAGTGCGGCGATGATGATAGTGGCAATCGTTCCAGCAATGAACGAGCCGATGGCTGCAAGTCCTAGCGCAAGTCCTGCCTGACCGTTCTGCGCCATCTTGTGACCATCGATGGCCGTCACGACAGCCGTCGCCTCACCAGGAATATTGACGAGAATTGCAGTCGTAGAGCCACCGTACTGGGCCCCATAATAAATGCCCGCCAGCATGATCAAGGAGCCGGTCGGATCCAGCGACAAGGTGACAGGCAGCAGAATCGCGATGGTCGCGACAGGTCCGACCCCGGGAAGAACGCCGACCAGTGTACCGATCAGGCATCCCAGAAAGCAGAGAGCGACATTCTGGAGCGTGAGCGCGACCGAAAGGCCGAGCCCGAGATTGCTGACGAAGTCGAACATATCAGTATCCTATCAACCAGGGAGCCACGGGCAGCGACAGGCCGAGCGCGTAGCGGAAGAGACCTATGCAGATCGCACTGAGAACGACGGCAAACACAATGAGCTCAAGCGGTTTTGTGTCTTTGGCCGCGAGGCCTGAAACGATGATGGAGAGCGGTGTCGCTACCGCCAGTCCTAGCGCCGGGATCGTCACGGGCCCGAGATGGTAGCCACGGATCGTCACTGCGAAAGCGATGACAGCCAGAACCACGGGGACCATTTCCTTGATGGCCCAATGGCCCGTTGATTCCCCGGGGTTCTTCCAGGAAAGCAGAAGTTGCAGGGCGCCAAGCACGATGATCAGAAGCGCGAGGATCCGAGGCAATAGCCCAGAGCCCACTCCGCTACTGGTCATAAACGGCAGTTCGGCACCCGCCCAAAGAGCAATTGCTCCGAACACGACCAGGACCAGTCCTGCAACTCTTTCCTTCCCGAGCCCCGAACGGGGCTCGGCGTCAGTTGCGATGTTATTGTCCTGCATCCTACTCGACCTTGATATCCGCAGTTTTCACGACTTCGCCCCAGCGCGCCCGCTCCTGAGCCATAAAGGCGCCGAAAGCATCGCCAGCGACCTTCGAGGGCGTAGCGCCATCGTTTTTCAGCTTCTCAAGGACGGAAGGGTCGCTCAAGGTTTCAGCCGTTGCGGCAGTCAGCTTTGCCTTGACGTCGGCGGGAAGTCCCTTCGGTCCAACCAGGCCATACCACGCAGAGGCCGTGTAGCCGGGAAGACCAGCCTCAATGGCGGTCGGAACGTCTGTCAGCGATTCGAAACGCTTTTCGCCTGTTACAGCCAGCGCGTTGAGTGTCTTGTCCTGAATAAGCCCGATTGCAGACGGAATTGTCGTCACCATAAAATCGATATGGCCACCAACAAGGTCGTTCACCGCCGGACCAGCGCCCTTGTAAGGCACGTGTTTGATATTGATTTTGGCGGTCTGGCCGAACAGCAGCGCGCCCAGATGGCTGGCGGATGCATTGCCAGCTGAGCCGTAGACCAGTTGCTTGGTCTTCGCCAGTTCGATTAGGTCCTTGAGCGTCTTGGCCTGGACGCGTGGTCCGGTGACTACGACCAGCGAGGCATCAGCGATCATCGCGATCGGCTCCAGCTTTTCGGCCGGATCAGCCTTCAGCTTGAAGATGTGCGGGTTCACCGCCATCGGACCCTGGTTGCCGATCAACAGCGTATATCCGTCTGGTGCAGAGTTTGCGACCACTTCCGTGCCCAGGTTTGCTGCTGCACCCGGACGGTTGTCCACGATGACGCGACCGCCCAGAGCTTTTTCGAGCCTTGCGGCGAAAACTCGGGCGATCGCGTCAGTGCCGCCGCCCGCAGCATAGGACACGACAAGAGTGATTGGCTTTGATGGATAGTCCGCCGCAAGCGAAGAACCTGCCATTGACATGGAGAGCAGAGCTCCGCCAAGGGCAAGAGCGGAACGACGTGTAAGTTTCATGGACATGATGTCTCCTCCCACAGAGTAGTGTAGTTAAACAGATGTGTTGCCGTAAACTGAATGTGCATTGTCATGAGCGGCGCGAACGAGTGCCGCGCCTTCGAAAAGTCGTCGCGATGTCCGCATGACGGACACCGTCGGAATGTTGTCACCGGGTGCCATCTCGACGCGGACGCTGAGTTCGCCCGTAGGATGCTCCCAACGCAGCGTTCGGGGCAGACTTGCCTGAAGCAGGTGCTGGGAAATGAGGCTGTTCGGGATCGTCGCACCCAGTCCGAGTGTGACGGCCCCCGTCGTTGCCAAAGCTGCATGGCAGTTGGCAGGGGTGAAGTACCTGACGGCGAGATCGCCGCCATGCTTTGGAGAGCCAATAAGAACCGGCTTGGGCAAGACCGATGCTCTGACATCGCCAAGACCCATCAGCCGACCCGCTTCTATCCGGACCCGTTCCAGAATGTTGAGGAAAGCGTCATCAGCGTCGAATGCGGCTGCAGGCTCTGATCCCGTGAAACCGAAATCTGTAGCTTTCAAGACAACCAGAGGCGTTGCGCCATCAATCAATGTTGTCTCAAATCCGCCGATCAGATCTACTGCATTGCCAGACGGAAGCAGCTTCCCCGTTTTGGCGCCGACTGCGTTGCGGAATGCAAGATAGACGGGAGCTGCGGTTCCAGGAACGCCGTCAATCGAAGCTTCTCCGGAATACACCACGCGTCCGCCCGGCGTGCAAACACGCGCATCAATCAGCTTGCCGGTATTCACATTGTGAACGCGAATGAGCGTTTCGTCTCCGGTCGGCTGAACCAAACCGGCTTCGAGTGCAAAAGGACCTACGGCAGATAGCATGTTGCCGCAATTCGGAGCGGTGTCCACGCTCTGTTCCAGGACCTTGACCTGAGCGAAAAGGTAATCGACATCAGCCTCGGGATGCGTTGAAGGACCGACAATTGCAACCTTGCTGCTCAGCGAGTTTCCGCCGCCAATCCCGTCGATCTGCAGCGGATGTCCTGATCCCATGATTTCGAGCAGCAAAGCATTACGCTTCTCAGGGTCTGACGGTAGATCGCTCGCAAGAAAGAACGGCCCCTTGGAAGTGCCGCCTCGCATGAGGACGCAAGGAATCGATATGAGATCGTTCATGCTTTCGCTTCCGCTAACTTATGTGATATGCGGATTAATAATCCTGTTTATTTCGTTTACAGGAATTGCTATTGATATGTGAAATGCGAAGATTTCGGAGATTGATGCAAAATGAACATTAATTGCGAAATACTGGATTTACGGTCGTTTCTAGGCGTGGTTGAACTGGGAAGTTTCAACCGGGCGGCTGAGACGCTCAACATTTCACAGCCCGCGCTGAGCAGGCGAATTCAAAAACTTGAACAAGCGGTTGGAGCCCCGCTGCTTGAGCGAACGACACGGCACGTGGCGCCGACCGCGCTGGGTAACCAGTTCATTCCATTGGTGCGCCGCATGCTGGAAGAGTTTGATGGCTCTCTCTTTGCAATCAAGGATCCGGGGGTCAATCGCGGTGGACTGGTCACCATCGCGTGTCTGCCGACGGCAGCATTCTACTTCCTGCCGACAGTCATTCGCCAGTTCAACGAAGAATATCCGAACATTCGGTTCCGCATCCTCGATCTTCCGGCAACCGATGGGCTGCAAGCGGTTGCTCGCGGCGAGGTTGAATTTGGAATCAACATCATGGGGAATTCAGATCCGGATCTTACCTTTGATCGAATCGTTGAGGACCCCTTTGTATTGGCTGCCCGCAAGGAGCATCCCCTCGCCTCAATGGAGCGGGTCGGCTGGGGAGATCTGGAACCCTACCATCTCATCACGGTTCACCGATCCAGCGGAAACCGCACGCTTTTGGATGCCGCGCTGGCGCGCTCAAACATCAAGCTGAGATGGTTTTATGAGGTGACCCACCTCTCTACGTCCCTGGGTCTCGTCGAAGCGGGACTTGGAATCTCGGTTCTTCCACGCATGGCAACGCCGCAGGGTGATCATCCCTTCCTGATCACCCGGCCGATCGGGCAACCGGAGATTTCCCGTACGATCGGCGTTGTAAGAAGGCGTGGCGGCGCGCTCTCTCCGGCGGCAGAACGATTCCTCAACATGTTGATGGGCACGTGGGCAGCCTGATTCGACTTCAGTAGATTTCAGGCTCGCCTGCCGAACGGCCAAAACCCGTTTCCAGGAAATCGAAATCGCAACCTTTATCGGCCTGCGTGACATGCTTGAGGAAAATGTGGCCGTAGCCGCGTTCGAACCGGGGCGCAGGCGCGACCCAGGCCGCCCTCCTTCGGGCGAGTTCGCCTTCGTCCACCAGCATATCAAGACGGCGATTGGGAAGATCGAGCCGGACGATATCTCCTGTCTTCAACAGCGCGAGTGGCCCGCCGATATAGCTTTCCGGGGCAACATGGAGAACGCAAGCGCCATAGGATGTACCAGACATTCTGGCATCCGAGATTCTAAGCATGTCGCGATGCCCCTGTTTGATCAGGGCCTTTGGAATCGGCAGCATGCCCCATTCCGGGAAGCCAGGACCACCATGCGGACCGGCGTTTCGCAGCACCATGACATGGTCCGGCGTAATATCCAGGTTCTCGTCGTCCACCGCCTTCTTCATCTCAGGATAGCTATCGAAAACAAGTGCCGGACCCTGGTGAACATGGAATTTGGGATCACATGCAGCAGGCTTGATGACTGCGCCATCCGGGCACAAATTGCCCCGCAGTACGGCGAGCGACCCTTCCTCGTAAACAGGATTGGAGAGCGGTCGGATCACATCCGCATTATAGACCTTTGCACCTTGCAGGTTCTCTCCCATCGTCTTGCCGGTAACGGTGAGCACCGATAGATCGAGGCGATCTTCCATCTGCTTCATGAGCGCTCTCAGCCCACCGGCGTAATAGAAATCCTCCATCAGGTAATCCTTGCCGGATGGCCTCACATTGGCGATGAGTGGGGTTATGCGCCCCAGAGCGTCCAGATCATCCAGCGTGAGATTGATACCTGCACGTCTCGCCATAGCGATGAGATGGACGACGGCATTGGTGGAACAGCCGGTCGCCATGGCGACGACGGCGGCGTTGCGGCAAGCGCCTTCCGTTATGATTTGATCCGGCGTCAGATCCTCCCAGACCATCTCCACGATCCGGCGCCCACACGCTGCCGACATGCGCTGATGCTCAGAATCGACCGCTGGAATCGAGGATGCGCCGGGCAGTGTAAGCCCCATGGCATCGGCTATCGCCGTCATCGTAGAGGCGGTCCCCATCGTCATGCAGGTCCCGGCGGAGCGGGCGATACCGCCCTGAATACCGAGCCATTCCGCATCAGAAATATTGCCTGCACGGCGCTCGTCCCAATATTTCCACGCATCGGAACCGGACCCAAGCGATTTGCCCGCATAGTTGCCACGCAGCATTGGCCCCGCCGGAAGATAGATCATTGGAACGCCCGCAGAAATCGCGCCCATGACCAGACCGGGCGTGGTCTTGTCGCAACCGCCCATCAGCACCACACCATCCAGCGGATGACAGCGGATCATCTCCTCTGTCTCTATGGCGAGCAGATTACGATAGAGCATCGAGGTCGGCTTGATGAAGCTTTCATCGACCGAAAGGGATGGCAGTTCGACGGCAAATGCACCGGCTTGAAGGACACCGCGCTTCACATCCTGCACACGCTCGCGAAAGTGCGCGTGGCAGGTGTTGAGTTCTGACCAGGTGTTGAGGACGCCAATGATAGGACGATTGGCGAAGTCTTCTTCACCGTAGCCAAGCTGCATCATGCGCGAGCGGTGGCCGAAGCTGCGCAAATCATCTGGCGCAAACCAGCGTGCAGACCTCAAATCTTCCGGCTTCTTCCGTTCCCGCATGGCAAGTCCTCCTGATTGCGCACGGGAAGAATCCTCCACCCCACCCGCATTTGAACTAATACACTAAAACATCAGTGCATCAAATTCTGTTTCGATCTATAGTCCGGCAGGCGACAGGAGGAGTATGGCAACAATGCGAGACCAGGTGCTGGACAGATCCCGCCAAGTGGCGGTGCAGATCCGCGATATCTTGCGGGAACGCATTCTGTCTCTGGAACTGGAACCGGGACAGCCTGTGTCGAGACACACGCTCCAGAACGAATTCACGGTCAGCCAGACACCTGTTCGAGACGCCTTGCTGCGCCTGAAGGAAGAGGGATTGATCGACATATTCCCGCAGTATGCGACGCGTGTTTCGCGAATCGATATCAGCCACGCGCGGCAGGCCCAGTTTCTGAGACTATCGATCGAAGCCGAAGCCTTGCGGCGTCTGACAGTCGAAAACCCAACGGCAACCGCCGATCAACTGGATGAACTCATTGCGCTTCAGGAGCGATTTGCCGAACCTGAGACATATGGCCGGTTCGAAGACCTGGATCGTGCTTTTCACCGCGTTCTTTACCTGCAAACCGGCATCAGCCGCCTGTGGGATGTTGTGAGGGCGCAATCGGTCCACCTTGATCGTCTGCGGCGTTTGAATCTTCCTATGCCTGGAAAACTGCAGTCTCTGATCGGCGATCACAAAGCAATTGCGCAGGCTGTCAGGCGTTCCGACGTCGAGGGAGCGGTAAGTGCCTTGCGTGAACATCTCTCTGGGACGCTATCGATCGTGCACGAAATACGCACGCGATTTCCAGATTATCTTGTGGACGAGGCCGAACAGGACAGGCACGTTCCCTCTGAAAATGCGGATTCATGAGAGTTAGAAAGGCGTAACATGCGCGCGAACCGGATCAGGCAATTGTGGGCGGCAGATCAACCGGTGCTCAACGGGTGGCTTTCGTTCGCGTGCCCATTCACGGCCGAAGTCATGGCGGCGCAGGGCTATGACAGCCTGACCATAGATATGCAGCACGGCATGGTAGACTTCATGACCAGCCTTGGAATGATGCAGGCCATGAGTGCCTCTGGCGTCGTGCCAATGGCCAGAGTGGCCTGGCTCGACCCTGTCGAAATCATGCGTATTCTCGATGCTGGCGCCTATGGCATCATCTGCCCCATGATCGAAACGCGAGAGGATGCTGAGAGATTGGTTTCCTACGTTCGCTATCCGCCGACAGGCGTGCGCAGCTTCGGCCCTTCACGCGCAGTTTTTTCGGCAGGCACCGATTATGGCGAGCGGGCAGACGAGGAAGTATTGTGCTTCGCCATGATCGAAACCCGCAAGGGCTTCGACAATATGGAAGAAATCGCATCAACGCCGGGACTGGATGGGCTGTACATCGGTCCGGCCGACCTTGCGCTCGCTCTGACGGGGCGGACCTATCGCACCGGTTTCGATCGAACCGAGCCGGAACTGATCGACGCCATCGTGAAAATCCGGGAGGCCGCACATGCCGCCGGAATTCGCGCCGCCTTGCATTGCGGCTCAGCATCCTATGCCGCCCAGGCGACGGGTTGGAAGTTCGATCTGCTGACCGTCAGCAACGACGTGCGGCTTCTCGCTGCGGCGGCACGTGCGAGCGTGGAGGAATTCAGAAAGACGGCAAAGATCTGAGCCGATCAATCAGAAGCGGGCTTCCTGGGCTTTGATCGCTTGGGCTGAAACTCGACCAGAAGCGATTTCAACTCGATCTCGCGAACGCGCCGCGCCGCTTCATCCGGGCTAACCCAGGCAATGCGGCGCTCGCCCTTTTCCTTGAATTGCTCGCGCATCTCCGTCACCTCTATCTGGAAGACATCCACGACACAGGGCACGACATTTCCGTCATCGAGAAGCTTGAGATAGGTATAGCGGCCTATCGGCTTCTTCCTGACATCGCCCCGAACGCCCGCCTCTTCCCATGCTTCGATGGCTGCAGCCTCATGCGGCTTCTTTTTCTTCATTGGCCAGCCCTTGGGGATGACCCAGCGACCGCTGTCACGCGTCGTCACAACGACAATCTCGACGCTCTTGTCATCAGCGGTGCGGCGAAAACAAAGAGCGGCATATTGCTGGCGAAAGGAGCCAGAGAATAACTTGTCCGGCACGCCTGCAAGCTGCTTCAGCAATGATGGTGTTTTGCTCTCCCGCAGCTTGGCGGCTTTTTTGATTGACTTCATTATTTTGGATGAGCGCGAGGATGCGTGAACGGAACAATTGCTCTATCAGGCATTATGACACATTTGTGACAGCCTGTGATCGTTAAAAGGTTTTGAGCCATGATGAGCATTTTCCGTAAATTGATGCCGAGGGAAGACGGGTTCCTCGAAATGTTTAGTGCGCATTCCAGAACTGTTGTTTCCGCGGCCCGCGCTTTGAACGACATGCTACTGGGCCATGACGTTGATGCCAATTGCGCGCGCATCGTCAAGCTTGAAGACGAAGCCGACGAAATTACAAGGCAGGTTCTCCTGGCTGTGCGTCGCAGTTTCATCACACCATTCGACCGTGGCGATATCAAGGATCTCATCCAGTCGATGGATGATGCGATCGATATGATGCACAAGACGGTCAAGACCATCCGGCTTTTCGAACAATCGGGTTTCGACCCACTCATGCAGCAGATGGGCGCGGAAATCGTCAAGGCCGCCGATCTCATCGCGGAGGCAATCCCTTTGCTCGACAAGGTTGGCACCAACGCCCAGAGGCTTTCTGCCATTGCTGAGGAAATCACGCGTGTCGAGGGTCGTTCCGACGAATTGTATGACCAAGGACTGAAGGATCTGTTTCAGCGCCACGGAAAAACCGGCAATGCGATGGCATTCATGATCGGCAGCGAGATCTACAGCGAACTTGAAAAGGTCGTTGATCGCTTCGAAGATGTTGCCAATGAAATCAGCGGCATCGTGATCGAGAACGTGTAATGGACGTTCAACTCGCACTTCCCCTGCTGGGTGGATTGATCGCCATCGCGCTGTTTTTCGACTTCCTGAACGGCCTGCACGATGCCGCCAATTCAATTGCAACGATTGTCTCGACACGCGTCCTGAAACCGCAATATGCGGTCGCCTGGGCCGCATTCTTCAACTTCATCGCATTCATGTTCTTCGGCCTCCATGTTGCCGAAACTTTAGGAACTGGCATCATCGACCCGTCGATTGTCTCGCCGCAGGTCATCTTTGCGGCTCTGATGGGCGCGATTATCTGGAACATCGTGACCTGGGTCTATGGCATTCCGTCCAGTTCCTCCCATGCTCTTGTCGGCGGCCTGGTGGGCGCGGGTCTGGCCAAGGTCGGATTTCAGTCGATTGTCTGGAAGGGACTGCTGAAGACCGTTGGGGCAATCTTCATGTCACCGGCGATTGGCTTCCTCCTGGCTCTTGTGCTCGTACTGATCGTGTCCTGGCTCTTCATCCGCCAGACACCCTTTGCCGTTGATCGTACCTTCCGGATCATGCAGTTCGTATCGGCCTCGCTATACTCGCTCGGTCACGGCGGCAATGACGCGCAGAAGACCATGGGTATTATTGCGGTTCTGCTCTTCAGCCAGGGCCATCTTGGAGACAAGTTCTACGTTCCCTTCTGGGTCGTGATCAGTTGTCAGGCCGCGATGGCGATCGGCACGCTGTTCGGTGGATGGCGGATCGTTCATACCATGGGATCCAAGATTACGCGGCTGAACCCGATGCAAGGATTTTGCGCGGAAACGGGCGGCGCGCTGACGCTGTTCGGTGCAACCTGGCTCGGCATCCCGGTGTCTACGACGCATACGATCACGGGCGCGATCGTTGGTGTGGGAGCCGCTCGGCGCGTCTCCGCCGTGCGTTGGGGCCTCGCCGGCAATATCGTCATTGCCTGGATCGTCACGCTGCCCGCTGCTGCCCTCATTTCAGCAGCGTTCTATCATCTGGCGAACCTGTTTTCTTAACGTTCAGCTACCCGCGCTCGGCTTCGCCCGGTTCAAATCGGGCGACCAGCGTGTGACGCTCACCCGGATAGGTCAGCCTGACGGCCGTAACCGGACCATCAGAACCCCAGGTACGTCGGCAAATGACAAGACATGCTGTCTGTCTCGCGATTTGCAACATCTTAGCCAGTTCCGCATTGGCGGAGACGGCTTCGATTCGATGCTCGGCCGCGTTCCACGGAACCCGGCTGACCAGCCAGGGGCCAGCTGCCGATCGGGAGAAATCTTCATCGGCGGCTTCCGGAACGCAATTGAGGTTGATCAACCGGTGCTCAAGACAGAAGGGCTTGCCATCCGCCTCATGAAGGCAGGTAAGCTCCAGAAGCTCTGTCGCGGGTTCGACTTCGATACGTTGACGATCCGCCTCCGTCGCCGCTCTTCTGCTGCGAGCGAGCAGACGATAGCCGTAGTGTTGTCGTAGCGATTTAACTTCGGCCTCGATGTCGTGAATCTGCAAAACAGCCGCCTGAGCCACAGGCTGCGACACGAAGCTACCGGACTTCTTTCGACGCTCGATCATTCCGGCACGCGCAAGCTGCGTCAGCACCTTGTTCGCGGTCATACGCGAGCAGCCGTACTGCTCCGCCAGATCCACCTCGAATGGCAAACGGTGGCCCGGCGGCCACTCTCCGGACAGAATGCGACGTTCGATATCGCCAAGGATACGATTGTGGAGCGTTCCGTCCTTTTCGGTTTTCATTGGCTCATCAGTTCCTGCATTGCCCGACGGAATCGATCGTCGATGCGGTCGCGATGAATATGGCGCCCCTGCTCGACCATTTTTCGACCGGCGGACCAGACACAATCCACGGTAACAGTTTCAGCAAATATCCAACTATCGAGAATTTGGTCATCTGACAAATGAGGAACAGAGGATACATCCAAAGAGATAAAGTCAGCGTCTGAGCCAGCCTGTATCGAGGCCGCTGTGTTCAATGCGCGTGCACCGCCGCGCACCGCTTCTTCAAAGAGCGCCCTGCCGGTGGAACGACCAGGATCCGTCAGCGCATTGCGGGACCGAAGCCCAAGGCGCTGGGAATATTCAAGCTGGCGAAGTTCCTGAGCGACCGAGATGAGAACGTTTGAATCCGAGCCTACCCCCCATCTGCCTCCAGCAGAACGGAAGCGGACGCCGTCGAAAATGCCGTCACCCAGATTTGCCTCGGTGATCGGGCAGAGACCGGCAATTGCGCCTCGCTTCGCCATCTCTACTGTTTCCGCCTCCAGCATATGCGTTGCGTGGATGAGGCACCAGCGCTCGTCAACCGGCACATTGTGCAGCAGCCATTCCACCGGTCGGGCACCGAGTGACGCCTTGCAATCCTCAACTTCTCTCACCTGCTCCGCGACATGAATGTGGATTGGACCCTGCTTTGCAAGGGGCAAAAGAGCTGCGAGTTCATCTGGAGTTGCAGCGCGCAGACTATGGGGCGCTATGCCGAGTTGTCCGTTCGGCAGGCTTTCAATGAGCGTCCGGCACGCCTCCATCTGCCGGTTGAATGCCTCCAGATCATGAATGAAGCGGCGCTGACCTTCGCTCGGCGCTGCGCCACCGAAACCGGAATGCGCATAAAATACCGGTAGCAAGGTCAGTGATATCCCAGCATCCGCGCTTGCAGCGGCGACCCGCTCAGCCATTTCGGCGATATTCGCATAGTGCTGGCCGTCCTTGTCGTGATGCAGATAGTGAAATTCACCGACACGACTAAAGCCCGCTTCAAGCATTTCCATGTAGAGCTGCGCAGCCACCGCCTCGACCTGATCCGGGCTCATCGAGAGCGCGAACCGGTACATCAGGGTGCGCCAGCTCCAGAACGAATCGTCTCCTGGGCCCCTCACCTCTGCAAGCCCGGCCATGGCACGCTGAAACGCATGACTGTGCAGGTTTGGAACCGCAGGCAAAAGCAGAGCGCAAGCTTCCTCCCCACTTTGGGCAGGAATGCCAGAACTCACCGAGTGAACCCTGCCATCCGCCACTTCAATACGCACATCGCTGGCCCAGCCCTGGGGCAAGAGGGCCCTTTTCGCGTGAATGGCAGTGCGCATCTTCAACTCCTCCGGATCAGGTTTTTCATTTTTGTCTCTTGCGAAGAGAATTATCATGTATATACATTATAGGCAATCGGGAAGGTGGAGCCATGACGAGAAACGAGACATCAGGATCGGGGACGGATAAGAAAATCTGGGTGAATGCCCGGATCTCCACCATGGTCCCGCAGGCCGACATGATCGATGAGGGGGTCATTATCGTTCGAAATGGCATGATCGAGTATGTCGGCCCACGCGACAACGCCCCTGCATTTGACAGGACCAATGCCGTAGACTGCGGCGGTCGCTGGATCCTCCCCTCTTTCATCGATTGCCATACCCACCTTATCTATGGCGGCAACCGCGCCCTGGAATTCGAAATGCGGCTGGCGGGCGCAAGCTACGAGGACATTGCCAAGGCTGGCGGCGGGATCATTTCATCCGTTAAGGCTACCCGCGCCCTGAGCGTAGAACAGCTGGCTGATCAGGCTCTGCCGAGGCTGGATACGCTGATCGCAGAAGGCGTTTCGACCATTGAGATCAAATCCGGCTACGCACTCACGATCGAAGGCGAATTGAACATGTTGCGCGCGGCGCGACGGCTGGCGAAGCTTCGCCCGGTCCGTATTCTCACAACATGGCTTGCTGCGCACGCAACCCCACCAGAATACAAGGACCGTAAGGCAGACTACATCAAGGACGTCGTTCTGCCCGGTCTGCGGGCCGCCCATGCCGAAGGTCTTGTGGATGCAGTTGATGGCTTCTGCGAAGGCATTGCCTTCTCGCCGGATGAAATTGCGCTCGTGTTCGATGAGGCAAAGCGTCTGGGCTTAGCCGTCAAGCTGCATGCCGAGCAACTTTCCGATCTGAAGGGTGCGAGGCTGGCTGCCTCATACGGGGCGCTGTCGGCAGATCATCTGGAATATCTTGCGGATGAGGATGCTGCGGCTCTCGCCCGAGCCGGCACTGTTGCCGTCCTGCTGCCCGGAGCCTTCTACACGTTACGAGAAAAGCAGTTGCCGCCGGTCGATGCGCTGAGACAAGCAGGGGCCTCTATCGCACTGGCAACGGACAGCAACCCCGGAACTTCCCCCCTAACCTCATTGCTGATGACCATGAACATGGGCGCGACGCTTTTCGGCATGACCGTCGAGGAATGCTTGGCGGGTGTCACGCGCGAGGCAGCAAAGGCGCTTGGCCTTGCCGATAGAACCGGCACGCTGGCTGTCGGGAAGTCGGCTGACTTTACGATCTGGTCCGTCGAACGACCGGCCGAGCTGGTCTATCGCATGGGCTTCAATCCAATTCACGCACGCATTTTCAAAGGCGAGACATTTGCTTCATCGCCGATAGGAGCATTCTGATGACGATTACACTTCACCCCGGCAATGTCAGCCTTGCGGATCTTTCGCGCATTTACTGGAATGGCGAGAGCGCAGTATTGGATCGCAGCTTCGATGCTCGTATTGCGAAGGCTGCCGCACGCATTGCGGCAATCGCGGCAGGCAATGAGCCGGTCTACGGGATCAATACCGGTTTCGGCAAACTTGCATCCATCAAGATTGACGCAGCCGATACGGCCACGCTTCAGCGCAACCTCATCCTCTCGCATTGCTGCGGCGTTGGCGCTGCCCTGCCGGAAAACATCGTCCGCCTGATCATGGCGCTGAAGCTGATTTCGTTGGGGCGCGGCGCGTCTGGCGTGCGGCTGGAACTGGTACGCCTGATTGAAGGCATGCTGGAGAAAGGTGTCGCGCCGCTGATCCCGGAAAAGGGCTCCGTCGGCGCCTCCGGTGATCTCGCTCCGCTTGCCCATATGGCCGCGGTGATGATGGGGGAAGCGGAAGCCTTCTTCCAGGGTGAGCGCCTTTCCGGCGCGGAAGCCCTGAAACGCGCCGGTCTGACGCCGGTCGTTCTCGCCGCCAAGGAAGGTCTGGCGCTGATCAACGGTACGCAGGCTTCGACGGCGTTGGCGCTTGCCGGCCTGTTCCGTGCGCACCGCGCGGCACAGGCCGCGCTGATCACGGGCGCCCTCTCGACCGATGCGGCCATGGGCTCCTCCGCACCCTTCACGGAAGATATTCATACGCTGCGGGGCCACAAGGGGCAGATCGATACGGCGGCGGCACTCCGCGGTTTACTGGAAGGATCGGTTATTCGCCAGAGCCACCTCGAGGGCGATGAGCGCGTTCAGGACCCCTACTGCATTCGGTGCCAGCCTCAAGTCGATGGTGCCTGCCTGGATCTCTTGCGCATGGCGGGTCGGACACTGGAAATCGAGGCCAATGCCGTAACCGACAATCCGCTCGTGCTGTCTGACGACAGCGTCGTTTCGGGCGGTAATTTTCATGCGGAGCCGGTTGCCTTCGCAGCCGACCAGATCGCAATCGCTATCTGTGAAATCGGCGCAATTGCCCAGCGCCGTATCGCTTTGCTTGTCGACCCCGCCCTGTCGTACGGTCTTCCCGCATTCCTGGCAAAAAAGCCGGGTCTCAATTCCGGTCTTATGATCGCGGAAGTCACCTCAGCTGCGCTGATGAGCGAAAACAAGCAGATGTCTCATCCGGCATCGGTCGATTCCACCCCGACATCAGCCAATCAGGAAGATCACGTTTCCATGGCCTGCCATGGTGCGCGCCGACTGCTGCAGATGACGGACAATCTTTTCTCCATGATCGGCATTGAGGCATTGACGGCAGCCCAAGGGGTCGAGTTCCGCGCTCCGCTCATCACGAGCCCCGAACTTATAAAAGCAATTTCCGCCCTGCGCGCTGTCGTTCCGACGCTGGAGGAAGACCGTTATATGGCGCCGGATCTGGAGGCTGCCGGACGGCTTGTCGCCAGCGGCGCTCTGACTGCCAGCGTTTCGAACGGCCTGCTCCCCGGTCTGGAGGGATGAGATGAGCAAAGTCTTCGAAGTCAGGCAAGGTACATCGCCCGTCGTTCTGGCCTTTCCTCATACGGGCACGGATGTTCCGTCGAACATCTGGGACAGATTGAATGACAACGGAAAGCTGCTGGCGGACACCGACTGGCACATTCATGAGCTCTATGCCGGACTGTTGCCCGATGCGACCACGGTGCGCGCCACCTTCCACCGCTATGTGATCGATGCCAATCGCGATCCATCGGGCCACAGCCTTTATCCGGGCCAGAACACGACGGATCTGGTGCCTAGTACGGATTTTGATGGCAAGGCGATCTGGAGGCAAGGCGAGGAACCCACAAGCACGGACATCGCCGATCGGCTGGCAGGGTTCCATGCGCCCTATCACGCAGCCCTCGCAGGAGAGATCGAGCGCGTCAAGTCGATCCACGGGGTAGCAGTCCTTTATGATTGCCACTCCATCCGCTCGCTCATCCCTTTCCTGTTCGATGGCACACTGCCCGACTTCAACATCGGCACGGATTCCGGCCGAACCTGCGATGCAGGGATCGAAGCGGCCGCCAAGGATGTTGCGGCAGGCGCAGAAGGCTATACCCATGTCTTGAACGGTCGCTTCAAGGGCGGCTGGACGACGCGGCATTACGGGAAACCGGAGCACGGCGTGCACGCCATCCAGATGGAACTGGCGCAGATCACGCATCTGCAAACGGAAGCGCCACCCTTCGCCTATGATGCGCCGAAAGCAGATCGATTGCGCATCCACTTGAAAACCATTCTGACCAAAATCGAAGCCATCGCGCTCGAACTCAAGAACTGAGGGAACACGATCATGAATAACCCGCGTCATAACATTCGCGATGTGCGCGCCGCCACCGGGACAGAACTTTCCGCCAAGAGCTGGATGACGGAGGCGCCGCTACGCATGCTGATGAACAACCTGGACCCGGATGTTGCGGAGCGCCCGCATGATCTGGTCGTCTACGGCGGCATTGGCCGTGCGGCACGCACCTGGAACGATTTCGACAAGATCGTCGAGACATTGAAGACGCTGACAGAAGAAGAAACACTGATCGTTCAGTCCGGCAAGCCGGTCGGCGTATTCCGTACCCATAAGGATGCGCCTCGGGTTCTCATTGCAAACTCCAACCTCGTGCCACACTGGGCCACCTGGGACCATTTCAACGAGCTGGATAAGAAGGGTCTGGCCATGTACGGCCAGATGACCGCCGGCTCGTGGATCTACATCGGCACGCAGGGGATCGTACAGGGCACCTATGAGACCTTCGTGGAAGCCGGTCGCCAGCACTACAACGGCAACCTGAAGGGCAAGTGGATCCTCACCGGCGGCCTCGGCGGAATGGGCGGCGCACAGCCTCTCGCAGCCGTCATGGCCGGTGCCTGCTGCCTTGCGGTGGAGTGCGATGAAACCCGCATCGATTTTCGCCTGCGCACCCGCTATGTCGACGCCAAGGCGCACACGCTGGATGAAGCACTGGCCCTGATCGATCAGTGGACCAAGGCAGGCGAGGCAAAGTCCGTCGGTCTCCTCGGCAACGCCGCGGACATTTTTCCGGAACTGGTGCGTCGTGGTGTTAAGCCGGACATCGTGACCGACCAGACGTCAGCGCATGACCCGATCCACGGCTATCTGCCCGCTGGCTGGACGGTTGCCGAATGGCGCGCCAAACAGGAGAGTGATCCGAAGGCTGTCGAGGCAGCCGCCCGCGCTTCGATGAAGGTGCATGTACAGGCCATGGTCGACTTCTGGAACATGGGCATCCCGACACTGGATTATGGCAACAACATCCGTCAGGTTGCGAAGGAAGAAGGTTTCGAGAACGCCTTTGCCTTCCCCGGCTTCGTTCCTGCCTATATCCGCCCGCTGTTCTGCCGCGGCATCGGTCCGTTCCGTTGGGCCGCCCTTTCCGGCGATCCGGAAGATATCTACAAGACCGATGCCAAGGTGAAGGAACTGCTTCCCGACAACAAGCATTTGCACAACTGGCTGGACATGGCGCGTGAGCGTATCGCCTTCCAGGGCCTGCCGGCGCGTATTTGCTGGGTCGGCCTTGGTGACCGACACAAGCTTGGCCTCGCCTTCAACGAAATGGTGCGCAATGGCGAGTTGAAGGCGCCGGTCGTAATCGGCCGCGACCATCTCGATTCGGGCTCGGTCTCTTCGCCAAACCGTGAGACCGAAGCGATGAAGGACGGATCTGATGCGGTCTCGGACTGGCCGCTGCTGAACGCTCTACTGAACTGCGCATCCGGTGCGACCTGGGTATCGCTGCACCATGGCGGCGGCGTAGGCATGGGCTTTTCCCAGCACTCCGGCATGGTGATCTGCGCTGACGGCACGGATGATGCCGCCCGCCGGCTGGAGCGGGTGCTCTGGAACGATCCGGCAACCGGCGTCATGCGTCATGCGGATGCGGGCTACGATATCGCGCTCGACTGCGCGGCTGAGAAGGGTCTGCGCCTGCCCGGCATTCTGGGCAACTGAGATGAAGATCTTCAAGGCTGCCGACTACAAGCGCATGCCCTGGAAGAATGGTGGCGGGGAGACGGCGGAAATCGCCGTCTTTCCGAAGGATGCAAGTCTGGCCAATTTCGAATGGCGTATCAGTATGGCAACGGTTGCCAGCGATGGTCCGTTTTCGTCCTTCGCCGAAATCGACCGGACACTGACCATTCTATCCGGCGAGGGCATGGAGCTTGAGATTGACGGGGAAAGGCTGGCTCTTACTCATGCGTCCCAGCCCCACCACTTTCCGGCGGATGTCGCGACATCGGCAACATTGCTGGGGGGAACGGTCATCGATCTCAACGTCATGACGAGACGCACACGGTGTACGCATCAGGTGGAGCGGCTGAAGCTTCCCTTCATCGGGCGGCGCAACGAGGCGACTGTGTTCATCTTCTGCTCTTCCGGAAATGTGGTCGTCGAACTGGAGATTGGTCGCTTCGAACTGCACACTTTCGACTGCGCCGCAATTCCGCTGGAGAGCACACTCCTGTCCGTAAGCGGCTCAGGATCTGCGCTTAAGATAGAGATCCGAACGATCTAACTGCTGCGACGGTGAAGCAGGGTAAAGCGGGTATCGATCGAAATCTGTGGTTCAGGCTCTTTGCCCGCCATGTGTTCGATGATGAGCCGCGCGGCTTCACGCCCGATCAGATCGCCTGACGGACGGATCGTCGTCAAAGGTGGATTGCATGCAGCGCTGAAGCTCAGATCGCCAAATCCGACGATAGAGAGCCGCTCCGGTACGCTGATCGAGGATCGTTCGCATTCAAACAGCGCGCCGAGCGCAACGTGATCGTTCGAGCAGGCGACACCATCCAGTTGCGGCAAAGCTTGAAGTGCTTCCGATAGAAGCATGCCGCCCACCTCGGCTGATGCGGCGGCGGGATGCTGGACGATATCAACGGTGACGCCCGCGCCTTTTGCCGCCTCGACGAAGCCATCGCAGCGCTGTTTTGCGCGTCTGTCTTCGTGAAGACGTGCACCGAGATAGGCAAGATTTCGTCGGCCCTGCTGAATCAGATGTTTTGCAGCAGCGGCGCCCACCTGATCGTGATGGAACCCGATGGCCGCATCAATCTGCTGCCCTCCCAGTTCCCAGATTTCGATCACGGGAACGCTGAGCTTTTGCAGCATACGCCGGGTCGTATCGCTGTGAGACAGTCCAGTGAGAACGATCGCCGCAGGCGCCCAGGACAGGGCTGTCTTGACCAGCTCCTCCTCTTCCCGCTCATCATACTCAGTATGACCCAGGATCAACTGCAGCTTTTCCTTGCGCAGTGTGTTCTGCATCGCCGCGACCGTTTCGGCAAAAAAGGCGTTGCGCACCGACGGCACGATGATACTCACGGCACGCGACGATGCGGCTGCCAGTCCTCCGGCCACCAGGTTAGGAACGTAGTTCAGCTTGTCGATCGCGCGTGCTATCGTGCTGCCAGCACTGGCGGACACGGCTTCCGGGCGACGCAGATACAGGGAAACCGTCGACGGAGACACCTGCGCAAACTCTGCGACGTCCATCATGGTGACGCTCTGCATCTTGCGCCGGCGCCGCTGCGGGCGCTCCGTTTGCCCTTTGGCCTGATCCGCCATATCTCCTCCTATACAGCGCTGCGATCAAGGAAATCGCGTTTCAGCAATTCTGTAATCGCCGCTTCAAACTCGCAGCTTATTGCTTGTATTGCAACATTTTTTTCTCATGAATAGTGCGGGAGCATGCATAGTTTATCAACATCCGAAAGAAAAAGTTCGGCGGGCATTGCATTTGTCAATCGTAGCGCTATGATTGGAAAAAATTTGCAGGATGCGGCATCCGTATGATGTCGCCGGGAGGAATACATGGCGTCTGTCAGCCTTCGCAAGCTCGAAAAGAGCTACGGTGCGCTTCGCATCGTCAAGGGTATCGATCTTGAAATTCAGGATGGTGAGTTCGTTGTCTTCGTCGGACCGTCCGGCTGCGGCAAATCAACGACGCTGCGCATGGTCGCGGGCCTGGAATCGATCAGCGATGGTGAGATTCGTATCGGTGAACGGGTGGTCAACAAGCTGGCTCCCCGCGAACGCGACATAGCTATGGTTTTTCAGGACTACGCTCTTTATCCGCATAAGACGGTGCGCGAGAACATGGGCTTCAGCCTGAAGGTTCGCGGTGTCTCGATGAAGGATGCCGAAGGCCGCATCAATGAAGCAGCGGAAATGCTGGGCATTGCTCATCTGCTGGAGCGCCGTCCGGGCCAGCTTTCCGGTGGTCAGCGCCAGCGTGTGGCTATGGGTCGCGCCATCGTGCGCCGTCCACAGGTCTTCCTGTTTGACGAGCCGCTCTCAAACCTTGATGCCAAGCTGCGCGGCCAGGTTCGCACCGAAATCAAGCGCCTGCACCAGCAGATCGGCACGACGATCATTTACGTTACGCACGATCAGGTCGAAGCCATGACCCTCGCCGACCGTATCGTAATCCTGAAGGGTGGCGATATCGAGCAGGTGGGTACGCCAGATGAGGTCTACAACAAGCCGCAGAGCGTTTTCGTAGGCGGTTTCGTGGGTTCGCCTGCCATGAATTTTGCAAAGGCGAAGGTTCAGAACGGTGCGTTGGCTTTCGCAAATGGTGATCGCCTTCCGCTGTCTTCGCTCGCTTCAGCAAAGCAGGGGCTTTCCGATGGACGGGATGTGATCGTCGGCATTCGTCCGGAACATTTCGTCACCCATGCCGATCCTGCAATGACGCTGGCGGCGAAGGTACAGGTCGTCGAGCCGCTCGGCTCCGATACGCTGGTGCACTTCGCTATAGGCGGAGAGATGCTGACCGCGCGCATGCCGCCAGAAATGCGCCCTGAAGTGGGCTCCGAGCTACGCCTTGGCCTTGATCCGACCAAGGTTCATCTCTTCGATGCCGTGACCGAACGCGCCATCGCTTGACACTCCTGCGGGGGAGTTTCCAGACCCGCATAGAAAAGTCGTTTGGGAGAGAGAATATGAACATCAAGCCAATCGTCGGCGCGCTTTTGTCCGCCACTGTCCTTGGTTTTTCGGCACCTGCCTTTGCTGATACCGAGCTGAAGGTCTATATTTCCAGCCAGCATCAGCCGCAGGTATGGCGCAAGGTTCTGGACCAGTTCGAAGCGGCGAACCCCGGCACGAAGGTCACGATCGAAACCGGCGGCAATACGTCCGAAGCGCAGGCGCAGTATCTGAACACGATCATGTCCGCGAAGGATTCTTCGCTCGACGTTCTGATCCTCGATGTCATTCGTCCGGCTCAGTTCGCTGCTGCGGGCTGGACCAGCCCATTCGCGGGCAAGGACATGTCCGTCTATCTGCCAGCCTATGCTGAAGCGAACACGGTGGATGGCAAGGTCGTCGCCTTGCCCGCATTTGCCGATTCCATGTTCCTCTATTACCGCAAGGATCTGCTGGAGAAGCATGGCGTACAGCCGCCCAAGACCTGGGATGAGCTGAAGGCCGCTGTAAAGAAGATCAATGGCGCAGAAAACAACCCGGATCTGCAGGGTCTCTCCTTCCAGGGCAAGGCAATCGAGGGCGCTGTCTGCACCTTCCTGCTCCCCTACTGGAGCCAGGGAAAGAACCTGGTCGACAATGGTAAGCTGACCTTCGACAAGGATGCCGCCGTAAAGTCTCTCAAGCTCTGGAAGAGCTTCGTGGATGAAGGCGTCTCCAAGAAGAACATTGCCGAAGTGGCGACGGATGATACGCGCAAAGAGTTCCAGGCGGGCAATGTGGTGTTCGCGGTCAACTGGTCCTACGCATGGGCCCAGTCGCAGAGCAAGGATTCCGCAGTGGCTGGCAAGGTCGGTGTGACCCGTCTTCCCGCAGTGACCGGCGGCGAGTCTGCGACCTGCCTCGGAGGTTGGGAATGGGGCGTTTCCGCTTATTCCAAGAACCAGGATGCCGCGAAAAAGCTGGTTGAATACCTCTCCAGCAAGGATGCTTCCAAGTACATGGCGGCAAACGGTTCGCTGCTCCCGACCTATGCTTCGCTTTACCAGGATGCAGACGTTCTGAAGGCTGCTCCATGGTTTGCTGACGCCAAGCAGGTTGTCGAGACCGCAAAGCCACGCCCGGTTACACCGCGCTACAACGAAGTGAGCGAAGTCATCCGTACGACCGTAAACGCGGTCCTGGCCGGGGTTACGACACCGGAAGATGGCGCTGCACAGATCGAAGCGCGTTTGCGCCGCATCCTTCGCTGATCCACGCATACCATCCGGAGAGGGCAGATTGCCCTGCCCTCTCCTTTGACCCTGCCACGTGATCGCATGGCTGATCCTGCAGGACGACCATTTTTTGCCGATGAAAATCGCAGGAGTTGCCACGGTGACCACTCAAACCATTGCCACGTCTGACCGGATCGAAAAGGCGCAACCCGGCTGGGTGAAGCTCTTGGACATGAGCGATCGCGCACTGGCTGTTCTGCTGCTGACACCCGCCGCGGTTCTTCTGACGCTGATCATCGTCTATCCCGTCTTGCGGCTTGGCTATACGAGCTTCTTCAGCCTCTCGCTGACATCGGGTCTGCCTGCGGAATTCGTTGGCTTCGAAAACTATCAGCTGATGTTCACGGATCCCGTTTTCTGGGAAACGACCTGGAATACGGTTCTGATCACGCTGATCACCGTTCCCGGCGCGCTGATTGTCGGCATGGCTCTGGCGCTTCTCGCTAATCTGCCCTTCGGCGTTCAATGGCCGGTTCGCCTGTCCCTGCTCATTCCGTGGGCGCTGCCACTTTCCTTCGCCGGTCTGATCTTCGCTTGGTTTTTCCATTCCGAATACGGCGTGGTGAACGATGTTCTGGCCCGCTTTGGCATTGAGGGCGTTATCTGGTTCAACTCTCCGAACCTGGCCTTTGCCGCCATCTGTCTCACCATCATCTGGAAGACCTCATCCTTCATGGCGCTGATCATTCTAGCAGGCCTGCAAACCATCCCGCGTTCGCTCTATGAAGCGGCGGATGTGGACGGTGCCGGACGTATCCGCCAGTTCTTCGAAATCACGCTGCCGCTGCTGAAGCCAGCGATCGTCGTCGCGCTCATCTTCCGCACGATCACAGCGCTGCAAACCTTTGATATTCCTTACATGATGACAGGTGGCGGCCCCGGCACCTCTACCTCGACGCTTGCCATGTACATCCACCAGAACACGGTCTCATTCCTCGATCTGGGTTATGGCTCAGCGCTTGCCGTTGTCATGTTCGCGCTCTCCATGTGCGTGACCGCCGTCTATCTCCGCATCATCCGGACCAAGGAGTAAAACCATGAGCCAAGTTGCATCTTCCGGCTCGACATCGTTCTTCTCCGGTAAGCCGTTGCGCTTCATTGCCGCCTCGATCCTTCTCGTCAACGGCATGTTTCCAGCACTCTGGATCCTGTTCACCTCGCTGAAGACGGAAGCGGAACTGACCGTGAAGCCGATCACCTGGCTTCCACATCAGCCGACGCTTGCAAACTACATGCAAGCTTTCTCGGATCAGCCGCTGCACATCTTCCTCTTCAACAGCTTCATGGTGGCGCTTCTCTCTACCTGTTTGACGCTGCTGGTATCGGTTCTCGCGGCTTATGCGCTTGCCCGCTTGAACCTGAAGTATCGCGGGCTGATCCTGTCGCTGATCATCGCGGTCTCGACATTCCCGCTGGTCACCCTGCTGGTGCCTCTTTTCGAAATCATGCGGGCCTTGAATCTGCTTAACAGCTGGATCGCACTGATCCTGCCCTATACGGTTCTGTCGCTGCCGGTCTGCACGCTGATGCTCGTCTCCTTCTTTGAAGGCATTCCACGCGATCTGGAAAACGCTGCCATGATCGACGGCTGCACCCGCATGGGCGCGCTGTTCAAGGTGGTCGTGCCGCTTTGCGCGCCGGGCGTCTTCACGGCTGGCATTCTTGCCTTCGTCAATGCCTGGGATGAATTCCTGTTGGCCTTGTCCTTCAATTCCAATCCGGCGCTTCGCACACTGCCTGTCGGTATTCAGCTTTATCAGGGTGAATTCGCCTTCCCTTGGCCGGTTATTTCGGCGGCGCTGGTGGTCGGCATCGTACCCGTGGCGATCCTCATCGTCATCTTCCAGGAACGTGTCGTTTCCGGTCTGACCGCAGGCGGCATCAAGGGATAAACAGATGACCACAAGAAAAGATTTATCCGAACTGCGCAGCCAACGCTGGTTCGCTTCCGATGATATGCGTGGTTTTGCGCACCGTCAGCGGACCCAGCAGATGGGCATGCGTCGCGAAGAGTTCATGGGCCGACCCGTTATCGGCATCATCAACACCTGGAGCGAAATGAGCCCATGCCATTCGCACCTGCGTGACCGCGCCGAAGCGGTGAAGCGCGGCGTCTGGCAGGCTGGCGGCTACCCGGTTGAAATGCCGGCACTTTCGGTGGGCGAGGTCATGGTGAAGCCCACGACCATGCTCTACCGCAATTTCCTTGCCATGGAATGCGAGGAACTGCTGCGCTCGCATCCCATCGATGGGGCTGTGCTACTCGGCGGCTGCGACAAATCCACGCCGGGTTTGCTGATGGGCGCGTTCTCGATGGATATTCCGGTGATCTATTGCCCGGCTGGCCCCATGTCCAACGGCCAATGGCGCGGCATCAAGACGGGTGCAGGTACGCACACCAAGAAATACTGGGATGAACTTCGCGCAGGAAATATCACCAAGGATGACTGGGTGGATCTGGAAAGCCGGATGACCCGCTCTGCCGGTACCTGCAATACGATCGGTACCGCCTCCACCATGACATCGATTGCCGATGCGATGGGCATGACACTGTCAGGTGCTTCCTCCATTCCCGCCACAGACAGCGGCCATCCACGTATGGCGTCGCTCTGCGGCACGCGCATCGTGGAAATGGTCTGGGAAGATCTGAAACCGTCCGACATTCTCAACAAGGCAAGTTTCGAAAACGGTCTGGTGGCCTATATGGCGCTGGGTGGTTCGACCAATGCTGCCGTTCATCTGGTCGCCATGGCGCGGCGCGCAGGCATAGACCTGACCTTGGACGACATGTCTGCCATGGCAGCAAAGGTTCCGGTTGCGGCAAACGTCTTCCCGTCAGGTGAATATCTGATGGAAGACTTCTATTTCGCGGGCGGCTTGAATGCGCTGCTTAGAAAATTCTCTCACCACCTCGATCTTTCGCGTCCTACCGTCAACGGCAAGACGATTGGCGAAAACATCGCGAATGCCGAATGCTGGAACGACGATATCATTCGCGACGAAAGCAATCCGGTCGTTCCACTCTCCAAGGGTAAGACACTGGAAGTGCTGCGTGGCAACCTCGCGCCCAACGGTGCGGTGATGAAATCGTCTGCCGCCAACCCGAAGTTCCTCAAGCATGTCGGCCCGGCCATCGTGTTCGACGATCCGGCAACCATGAACAAGACGCTGGACAAGGATGATGTCGAGGTAACTGAAGATACCGTCATCATTCTGCGCAACGCAGGGCCTGTTGGCGCGCCCGGCATGCCGGAATGGGGCAATCTTCCAATCCCGAAGAAGCTGCTGAAGCAGGGCGTGCGCGACATGGTGCGCATCTGCGACGGGCGCATGAGCGGCACGCATTATGGCACCTGCATTCTGCATGTTTCGCCGGAAGCGGCTGTTGGCGGACCTCTTGCGCTCGTCAAGACCGGCGATCTCATCGAACTGGATGTGGTGGCCGGTACGATCAACATGAAGGTGAGCGACGAAGAACTGGCGACGCGTCGGGCCGAGTGGAAACCCACGGCCCGCATTTATGAGCGTTCGTTCGCCGCTCTTTACCAGCAACACGTCAGCCAGGCCGATCAGGGCTGCGATTTCGATTTTCTCAGCGGCCCGGCCAAAGTGCCGGATCCGGTCATTTTCTAAAGGACGAGCCTCATGAGCACGCTGAACCCTTTCAAATCCTGGCTGTCCGACAAAAATCGTGCAACGCCTCTCGGCACCTGGCTGATGGCCGCAGCCCCGGCAAGCGCTGAAGCCTTGGGCTATGCGGGCTTCGATTTCCTCGTCGTGGACATGGAACATGTTCCGATCGAAGTGTCCGATCTGGCCCACATCCTGCGCGCCATCGGTTGCACGCCAGCCGACGCCGTTGTCCGTCTGGCCTGGAACGATCAGGTTCTCGTCAAGCGCTGTATGGACGCCGGTGCCCGCACCGTGATGCTGCCCTTCGTGCAGACGGCGGAAGAGGCGAAGGCCGCCGCGTCCTACACGCGCTACCCGCCGCACGGCATTCGTGGCGTTGCTGCCGTTCATCGCGGCTCGAAGTTCGGCACGATCCCGAACTACCTCAAAAACGCCAATGACGATGTCTGCACCATCGTTCAGTTGGAGACGCCGGAAGCCATTGAACGACTGCCGGAAATTGCTGCTGTCGAGGGCATCGATGCGTTGTTCGTCGGTCCGGGCGATCTTTCCGCTGCCATGGGCCACATCGGCAACATCGCGCATCCGGAAGTTCAGGCGCTGATCGAAAAGGCCGCCAAGGATGCGCATGCCGCTGGTAAGCCCGTCGGTATTGTCGGCCCGAACCCGGATATGGTGAAGCGCTTCATCGGCTATGGCTATGATTACGCGGCCATTGCATCCGATATCGCCATGATGACAGGCCGCGCCAATGACTGGCTGGGACAGATGAAGGGCGAAGACAAGCCTCTCGCACCTGCCCCAACGGCGGCCTATTGAGGTGGATCCCGTGACAGCCGGTTTCGACCTCGTTCTGGATGCGAAGACGTCCCTCGGTGAATGCCCGCTGTGGTCAGTCGCCGAGCAGGTGCTCTATTTCGTGGATATCAAGAAGAGCCGCATTCACTGGTTCGACCCTGCGGATAGCTCGCTTGGCACCATCGAATTGCCGGAAGAGGTTGGCTGCATCGGACTGGCTGAGGGCCGCGGCTTTGTCGCAGGCTTGCGCTCCGGCATCTGGCTGATTTCGCATGACGGTCAGCTCATCCGCAAACTGGCGGATAATCCGGAAGACCAGACGATCAGCCGCTTCAACGACGGCATGGTAGATCCAGCAGGTCGCTTCATTGCCGGTACCGTGGACGAAACGCGCGAACGTGGCATTGCCAGCCTCTATCGATACGATCAGCGTGGCCTGGAGAAACTGGCAGCCAACCTGTTTACCTCGAACGGCGTCGCATTTTCGCCGGATGGAACGCGGCTTTATCATTCCGATACGCTACGCTACTCGCTTTACACCTACGATTATGACGTGGCGACAGGCGCTGCGACCAACCGCCAGATGTTTGCCACGTTCGGCTCAGATACCGACAAGGGACGACCAGACGGTGGCGCGGTTGATGCGGAAGGGTGCTATTGGACCGCGCTGTTCGAAGGTGGGCGCGTTCAGCGATACTCTCCAAACGGAGAACTGCTCGCCGAATATCCTGTCCCGGCGAAGTGCCCGACCATGGTCACATTTGGTGGCGCCGATCTTCGTACGCTCTATTGCACCAGCGCCAGCATTGGCCGCCCCGCTGAGGAACTGGCCGAATTTCCGCTTTCCGGCGCATTGTTTGCCATGCGCACCGATGTTCCAGGGCTCGCAAAGCCCCTCTTCAATCCCGACGTTTGAGAATGCACTGACATGTCCGCATCCTACGATACCGTTCTCTATCGCTCCCTTGTAAATCGCCATGTGCTGATCACTGGCGGAGCTTCCGGCATTGGCGAGGAGATGGTCAAAGCCTACCGCGCGCAGGGCGCGCGGGTTTCGTTCATTGATATCGATGAAGCGGCGGGCAAGGCGACTGCCGAGACGACAGGTTCCAGCTTTTACGCTTGTGATCTCACCGACATTGCGTTTCTACGGGAAACGGTGGCGCGGATCGAGAGCGACCATGGACCCGTCAACGTTCTCCTGAACAATGCAGGCAAGGACGACCGCCACGCGATGGATGAGGTAGAGCCTGAATACTGGCGTCGCGCCCTTTCACTCAACCTTGATCACCAATTCTTCATGACGCAGGCCGTGACGAAGGGCATGACTGAGAACGGCGGTGGCTCCGTCATCATGTTCGGGTCTATATCCTGGATGCGCGGGCGTCCGGGCATGATCGGCTATACCACGTCGAAAGCGGCCATCAATGGCATGACCAAGACGCTGGCGCGCGAACTCGGCCCATCCGGCATCCGCGTCAATTGCCTTGTGCCCGGCGCAATCGTAACCGAACGCCAGTTGAAGCTCTGGACCAGTCCGGAGCAGAACCAGCAGTTCATCGATCTTCAGGCATTGAAATTCCGTCTCGACGCCAGCCATGTGGCTCGCCTCGCACTATTCCTCGGCTCGGATGAAAGCAATGGCTGCACCGGCTCAAACTTCGTCATCGACGCTGGCCTGACCCAGAACTAAGGATACTTGACCATGCAGATCAATCTCATCCCCGGCGGCTTCAGCATCAGCCTGAATGGTCTCGAAATCCTGCGGCACACGGCGGCTTCCCCTGCCCTCTTTGTCGGACAGGGCGAAGAGCGGATGGATATGTATCGCGGTAATTTCGAAATTGATGACTACGTGGTTGAGCGTACACCGCTTGCCCATGCCGTCGTCACCGGAGAGCGGATCGAGTTTTCCGCTGCCGAGGGTCTTCCCGCCCGCTTCGTGATGACCGTTTCTGGCGATCATCTCGCAACCGAAGCTTTGGATCCCACTATCAATCGCGTATGGCTGCGCGTTGCTGCCGAAAAGGACGAACATGTCTGGGGTGGTGGCGAGCAGATGTCGTATTTCGACATGCGCGGCCGCAAGTTCCCGCTCTGGACATCCGAGCCCGGCGTGGGTCGCGACAAATCGACCGAAATCACCTTCAAGGCCGACGTAACCGGCAAATCCGGCGGTGATTACTACAACACCAATTATCCGCAGCCGACCTACATCTCTTCGCGCAAATACGCGCTGCATGTGGAAACGACCGCCTATTCGGTCTTCGATTTCCGTCGTGACGGCTTCCACGAGATTGAGATCTGGGCCGTGCCTGAGCGTCTCGAATTCTTCTCGGGTCCGAGCTTCATCGATCTGGTCGGCCAGCTCTCCAACCGTTTTGGTCGCCAGCCAACACTGCCGAATTGGGTCTATGGTGGTGCTATCCTCGGGCTGAAGGATGGCGAGAACTCCTTTGCTCGCATGGAGAAAATGCGCGAAGCGGGCGTGAAGGTCTCCGGTCTCTGGTGCGAGGATTGGGTTGGTCTTCGTCATACCTCCTTTGGCGCTCGTCTCTTCTGGGATTGGCAGGCTAACGAGGCGCGTTACCCCAGCCTGCGCCAGAAGATTGCCGAACTCAACGATAGCGGCGTTCGCTTCCTTGGCTACGTGAACCCCTATCTTTGCGTTGATGGCCCGCTGTTTCCGGTCGCTGATGCCAAGGGCTACTTTGCCAAGGATGAGAAGGGCAAGACGGCGCTCGTGGATTTCGGCGAGTTCGATTGTGGCGTGGTAGACTTCACCAATCCTGACGCTGCCGACTGGTTTGCCGAAGAGGTGATCGGCAAGAACATGCTGGATTTCGGCCTCTCCGGCTGGATGGCCGACTTCGGCGAATACCTGCCAATCGATGTGAAGCTCTCAAACGGCATCAATGCCAAGCTTATGCACAATGCCTGGCCGACGCTGTGGGCGGAAGTGAATGCGAAGGCTGTGGCAAGCCGCGGCAAGACGGGCGAAACGCTGTTCTTCATGCGTGCAGGCTTCACCGGCGTTCAGGCCCACTGCCCGCTTCTGTGGGGTGGCGATCAGTCTGTTGATTTCACCCGCCATGACGGCCTGGTCACGGTCATCTGCGGCGCGCTGTCGTCCGGTTTGCTCGGAAACGCCTATCATCATTCGGATATCGGCGGTTACACCAGCCTTTTCGGCAATGTTCGTACGCCGGAACTCATCATGCGCTGGGCGGAGATGGCCGCCTTTACACCTGTCATGCGCAGCCATGAGGGCAACCGCCCGAAGGATAACCTGCAGATCGATCAAGACGCCGAAGTCCTTGCGCATTTCGCCCGGATGACATCGATCTACGTGCATCTTGCGCCCTACCTCAAGGAACTTTCCGAAGAGGCGGCCAGCACGGGCCTTCCGGTCCAGCGTCCATTATTCCTCCACCACGAGAATGACCGCAACACCTACGCCATTCAGGATGCGTATCTGTACGGGCGTGATCTGCTGGTTGCCCCGGTCTGGCAGGCAGGTCAGGCAGAGCGTGAAGTCTATCTCCCACAAGGCGAAACCTGGGTTCACGTTTGGAGTGGTGCGGCTCACACCGGTGGCGAGACAGTCACCGTGCCTGCTCCGCTCGGTCAGCCGCCCGTCTTCTACCGTCAAGGTGCTGCGCGCGAAGCGCTGTTCCAATCGATCAAGGCAGCCTGAAGATGGACCCGCTCAGTCTGGCGGGTCTGCTCGCCATTGCTTTTGTTGCAGCCTATACACAAACGCTGACAGGCTTTGCGCTCGGGCTGATCATGATGGGCGGGGTAGGTCTTACCGGCATCATACCATTGACGGATGCGGCGGTGCTGGTCAGCATTTTAGTCGTAGTGAACGCTCTTCAGGTGCTTCTGAAAGGTTGGCGCGATATCGCCTTCCGCCAGTTCTTTCCTGCGCTCGCAACCAGTGTCCTGTTTCTGGGAGCGGGCTATTGGCTTCTGACCCTGATGGCTGCCAACTCCCTGGAAGGGCTCAAGATTCTTTTAGGCACGGTCATCATCGTCTCCAGTATTCAGCTGTCGCTGAAGCCGGAACCGCTCATGAAAATGTCGTCGCCGCTGTCATTCGCAGGTTTCGGCGCCATCGCCGGGGTCATGGGTGGCATGTTTTCAACATCAGGGCCGCCGCTGATCTATCACTTCTACCGCCAACCGCTGAAGCCCGGTACAATACGGGAGACATTGGTCGCCATCTTTGCAACCAATGCCCTGCTGAGACTTGGCATCGTCACCGCGAGTGGCCAGATGCCGCGCGCCTCGTTCTGGTGGAGCCTCTGCGCTATCCCAGTCGTCATGCTGGCCACGTGGCTGGCGCGAAAACATCCGCCACCATTATCGCCTGTGGCGATGCGGAAGCTCGCCTTCCTTCTCCTGTTCCTCTCAGGCGTTTCGCTGGCACTGCCGCCAGTCATCCATATGCTGTGACTGCTGCTGTTTTGGGCACCAATGCGCAGCAAAAAGAGGCTTCTGCATTGCTTCCAATATGCTACCAAACCTCCAAGCCAATTGTTTTGACACGATGAACATGGAAATCGACGCATGACTGATTTCATTCTCGCAATCGATCAGGGAACTACCTCAACGCGATCGATCCTGTTTGATCGATCGTACAAGGCGGCTGGCGTCGGACAGATGGAGTTTACGCAGCATTTTCCCCAGTCGGGCTGGGTGGAGCACGAGGCTGAGGATCTCTGGACTACGACGCTGGAAACTGCGCGCACTGCCATTTCCAAGGCTGGCATTTCGTCCGAACAGATTGCGGCGATTGGCATTACCAATCAGCGTGAGACGGCTCTCGTCTGGGACAAGCGCACGGGCAAAGCGATCCATAAAGCCATCGTTTGGCAGGATCGACGGACTGCGGGCCATTGCGCGAGGCTAAGGGACGAAGGTCACGCCGATCTGGTGGCGGAACGCACCGGGTTGCTGATCGATCCCTATTTCTCCGCCACCAAAATCGCCTGGTTGCTCGACAATGTCTCCGGCGCACGTGAAGCAGCGGAAGCCGGACATCTGGCTTTCGGAACAGTCGATAGCTGGCTCGTCTACAAACTGACGGGCGGCAAACGGCATGTGATTGACGTGACGAATGCTTCCCGGACAATGCTGTGCAACATCGGCAACGCGACATGGGACGACGATCTGCTGAAGCTGTTCAACATTCCGAGCTCGATGTTGCCGGAAATTCTCTCGAACATTGACGAGTTCGGCACAACGGACGCTGCCCTGTTCGGGTCGCCGATCGCCATTCGCGGTGTGGCGGGTGATCAACAGGCCGCAGTGATCGGTCAGGCCTGCTTCAGGCCGGGCATGATGAAATCCACCTATGGCACTGGTTGCTTTGCACTGTTGAACACGGGCACTGATCGCGTCGCATCGAAGAACCGACTGCTGACGACGATTGCCTACCGTCTTGATGGCGACATTCACTATGCGCTGGAAGGCTCGATCTTCATCGCTGGCGCTGCCGTACAATGGTTGCGCGACGGGTTGAAGATGATCGGCAAAGCATCCGAAACGGCTGAACTGGCAGCAAAGGCCGATCCCGGCCAGCGGGTCTATCTCGTCCCGGCCTTCACCGGAATGGGGGCGCCGTGGTGGGATGCGGAGGCGCGCGGTGCCATGTTTGGTATGACACGCAATACCGGGCCTGCGGAATTTGCCCGTGCCGCGCTCGAATCCGTTTGTTTCCAGACCCGCGACCTTCTGGGTGCCATGCGCAAGGATTGGCCGGGTCAGGCAGATACTCTTCTTCGCGTCGATGGTGGCATGTCTGCGAACGACTGGACGATGCAGCGCCTAGCCGACATTCTGGGTGTTGCTGTGGATCGCTCAACCTCGACCGAAGTAACGGCATTGGGTGCTGCCTGGCTTGCGGGCCATGGTGCAGGCATCTGGCCCGATCAACAGGGCTTTGCCGCCGAATGGCACCGTGACCGCCAATTCACTCCTGCAATGGATGCGTCGAACCGTGACGAATTGCTTGCAGGCTGGGATTCGGCCGTGCGCTGCACTCTAGGGTTCGGGAAATAGCAGTAGCGACTCCCTCCTCTGATATATAAGCTGCACGCAAGTTACGAAATTCGTGATTGCATCGCAGCTTATCGAGGAGGGGCTCATGTATCGCCCGAACGTTCTCAAACAGAGATTACTGGCCGGCGAGGCAGCTTATGGCTGCTGGGTTGCTGGCGGCACCCCAACAGAATGCGAGGTTCTTGGCCATGTCGGCTTCGATTTCATTCTGGCCGACTTCGAACATGGCATAGGGGATACCCGCGACATCGTGGACTCGCTGCGGGCTCTGGAAACGACACCTTCGCCGGCGATGGTGCGTGTGGGTTGGAACGATCATGTTCTGCTGAAGCGAGTTCTTGACGGTGGCGTTCAGTCGGTGATGATCCCCTCCGTGGACACTGTTGAGGCCGCTGAACAGGCCATCCGCGCCTGCTACTACCCACCAGCTGGAATTCGCGGTTATGCCGCCTCAATCGTTCGCGCTTCGACCTATGGCATGGAGCCGGACTATATCCACAAAGCCAATGATAACATGCTGATTGCCATTCAGCTCGAGTCAGTCACGGCGATCGAAAATGCCGCGGGCATCGCCGCTCTTGAAGGCGCCGACATCGTGTTCATCGGCATCAACGATCTGGCGGGCAATATGGGTTTGCTTGGCCAAACGGAGCATCCCGAGGTACAGGCTTTGGCCCGGCAGGCCGAAAAGGCGATACTGGACGCGGGAAAAGTTTTAGGCACGGTGCCAAACGGCGGCGCATCTGTGAACGATCTTCTGGATCGGGGTTATCGCTTCATCGTAGGGCCGCACAACATAGCCCTGCTTCGCGATGCGGCAGCCAGTGCACTCGGCGAATATCAAAGCCTGAAGCAAGCGCGCGAACGCGGCGAGAAGCCCTCCGTCGAAATGAAGGGCAAATCCTATTGATAAACAGTCGCCCGCTCTCCTCGAGCGGGCGACCTCAGCCGATCAGGCAGCTCGTTTACGCCGGTCCTGCTGGACCGTGTTCCCAGCATTGATCTGGAAGCGATCTACGAGATTTGCCAGATGTTCGGCACTTTGCGCGAGCGTTGCACTGATCGAGGAGCTTTCCTCCACCATCGACGTGTTCTGCTGCGTCATCTGGTCGATCGATCCGATCGCGGCCTGTATTTCGTTCAAGCCCAGAGACTGTTCGCGGGAAGCCGTGGCGATGGTCTCGACCCGTTCATCGATTGCCGCCACGAACTGGCTGATTTTCTCCAAGGCATGCCCAGTGTCCTCCACCATCGATACGCCTTCTTCGACAGCACGAGTTGAATTGTCGATGAGGTTGGAAATCTCCTTTGCGGCCTTGGCAGACCGCTGTGCGAGTTCACGCACTTCTTGCGCAACCACGGCAAAGCCCTTACCGGCGTCACCGGCTCGTGCGGCTTCAACGCCTGCATTCAAGGCAAGCAGGTTGGTTTGAAACGCGATCTGGTCAATGACGTCGATGATATTGCCGATCTCAGCCGACATGCCCTCGATCCGCTTCATCGCCGCGACAGCGTTCTGCACCACCTCACCGGACGTATCGGTGCAGGTCTTTGCTTCCCTCACCAGATTTCTGGTTTCGATGACGTTTTCGACCGATGAGGAAACCGTGGCAGTAATTTGAGCGAGCGCAGCCGATGTTTCCTCCACCGACGCGGCCTGTTGTTCTGTTCTGCGCGAAAGGTTGTCGGCAGCCTCACGCATCTCTTGAGAGGAAGCCAAGACCTGGGTGGTACTGGACATCACCTGTTCAAGTGTTGTTTGAAATGCAGCTATGGAATTGTTGAAATCATTCCGCAGGACTTCGAATTGCGCGACGAACGGCTCGTCGATCGTCATGCGGACATTGAAATCCGCCAGTCGTGCCAGGCCTGCGCCAAGATTATCGACAACTGACTTGAGATTACGGGCCTCCTCGAGCTGAACAATATCCCGCGACAACCTTTCTTCCTCACGGATCTTCCGGGCGCGGTCAGCTTCCGCCTGAAGCTCC
Source organism: Rhizobium sp. Root149 (assembly GCF_001427345.1). Taxonomy (NCBI): domain Bacteria; kingdom Pseudomonadati; phylum Pseudomonadota; class Alphaproteobacteria; order Hyphomicrobiales; family Rhizobiaceae; genus Rhizobium; species Rhizobium sp. Root149. The sequence goes on along the minus strand of NZ_LMGD01000023.1, from coordinate 228,323 downwards.
ATCCGCTCAACGCCATTTTGCTTGAATACTTCCACCGAGCGGGCAAGTTCGCCAATCTCGTCCTTGCGACCAACGTGGGGAATGTCCAGATCCAGCTGCCCATCCGCCACACGAAGCGTTCGTTCGGTGATCCGTCCGAGAGGACGTACAACCCACAGCAGAACGAAGGCAATGGTCAGGCCGCTCATGAAGAGTGCAAAGCCACTGTTAAGCGCCATCATGAGCAACAGAGACTGCTCATTGTCCCGCATGGACTGGACATTTTCAACAAGCTGAGCGTCGCGTTTGGCCTTCAGATTGCTGATTGCCTTTGTTGACGCGTCCATCTCCTTCTGCAGCGCATCGGACGCTTCGTCGAACTCGGGCATCATCTTGTTGCCAAGCTCAGGCCCGCCATCGACATAGGCCTGTGTCATCTTGCGTCCGAGCGCGTAGAAAGCCTCAAACCGTGGCAGAAGAAGTTCTACACTTGAACGAACCTCGGGCAGCTTTGCATCCGAGGCTAGTTTAGCAACATCTGCAACTCTGCGTCTGAGTTCGTCCGCGGACTTGGCCGCCAGATCTGCGCCATCGTCAAGTCCGTCCATCCCTCTCGTTGCCGAGAGATCCGTCAGCGACTCCTGGACGTGGAGCACATCGAGTTCTATGCCTCGCTGGAGCTCGATAAGGGTTTCCAGAATGCTGCCAACCTTGTTCTGAGACACGGTCAGTTCGCTGACCTCTGTCACCGTGTTCCGCGCGAAGTTGCCAAAGGCGAGTTGCGCACCGAAGTTGACGAGCGCAGCAGTGAGTATCAGCGCCGGAATTACGATCCGGAGCCGTTGCAATTTTTCAAACAAGATGTCCCCCCGGACCAAAAACTGAGCAACTGCTCCTAGAATTAGCTTTTGGTCCTTAACAGGACGTGAAGAACTGAGATGGGAAATGGAACGCGCAGATACTACTGTATGCTAATTGATATCTATCAATAACGCTGCGTCGGGCGATCCAATACTTTTCGTCCCATGAGGCTTGCTGTTAGATCGACAAGCATGGTTGCGGTGCGACCACGTTCGTCAAGAAATGGATTGAGCTCCACCAGATCGAGGCTAGTCACCAGTTCGCTGTCGTGGAGCATTTCCATGAGGAGATGCGCCTCTCGAAAGGTGGCCCCGCCCGGAACGGTGGTCCCAACGGCAGGACCGATGGAGGGGTCAAGGAAGTCAACGTCGAGGCTGACGTGCAGCATGCCGTGTGCTGCAGAAACGCGCTTCAGAAACTCGCGAAGAAGGGCAGCAACGCCATTCTCGTCTATGGCCCGCATATCGTGCACCAGAACATCGGTTTGCTGAATGGCGCGCCGTTCAGCGGTATCGACGCTTCTAATTCCGATCATGCAGACATTTGCAGCGTCGACTTTTTGCTCAAGTTTCGGAAAATATGGTTCGAACCCCGGTTGACCTGTAAAATAGGCGACGGGAACACCGTGCAGGTTACCGCTATTCGTTGTCTCAAGCGTATGAAAATCGGTATGAGCATCCAACCACAGAACAAAGAAGGGCCTCCCATGTTCTGCGGCACGTCGCGCCATACCGGAAACGCTTCCGGCAGACAGTGCATGGTCTCCGCCCAGGAAAATCGGCATCGCATCGCGGCTTTCACGGTAGGCTGCTTCAGCGATGACCTCGGTCCACGCAACAATCTCCGCCAGATCATGGATCTTTTCATTCGGATGATCCCGATGCGTCTGTTCCGGGATTGCGAGATTGCCACAATCGGAAACCTGATGGCCCAGATCCATCAGCGCCTGCCGAAGACCCGCGGTCCTCAACGCGCTGGGTCCCATCTCACAACCGAGTTGTGAAGCACCGCTTTGAAGTGGGATGCCGATGAGTTTGCAGAGCATGAAGCTATTCCTTTCGCTTTGGCCCGCAGACAATCACAGGAGACTGCGCATTGAAACTGCAAAAGCTGCACATCTCGCTGCTCGCCTTATGCAAACTGCCAGACCAAAATCACGGAATTCCTATCGTGCGTTCTCATCCTGACATAGAAGCAGAGATGGCAGAACCCAACATGCGCTTTATGAGATCGACAAGATCATGGCAGAGCCTTATCACACACAGATGAGCACGAAGATCGAAGACACGCTGGCGGTAAGAATCAGCAAGGTACTGGCTGAACGCATCATTTCCGGCGAAATTCCTGCTGGCGCCAAGCTGCGCCAAGACCATATTGCAGCCGAATTCGGGGCGAGCCACGTGCCTGTCCGCGAAGCGTTCCGTCGCCTCGAAGCGCAAGGTCTTGCTGCAAGCGAGCCGCGGCGCGGTGTTCGAGTGGCTTCCTTCCAGCTGTCACATGTGAAGGAAGTCGCAGAAATGCGTGCGGCCCTCGAAGTCCTGGCTTTGAGGCACTCGGCGCCGCATCTGACGCCTGCAATCTTGAATGCCGCGGAAGAGGCTATTCGCGCTGGCGATGTTTCCAAGGACGTTCGGAGCTGGGAGGAGGCGAACCGTCTTTTTCACCGAACCATTCTGGCACCATGCGGCATGCCGCGATTGCTCGCGACGATCGATGATCTTCATGCCGCCAGCGCCCGCTTTCTGTTTGCGGCATGGCAATCCAATTGGGAAACCCAGACCGACCACGACCACACGGCAATCCTCTCCGCCCTTCGCCAGGGAAACGTTGACGGCGCATGCTCGATACTCAGCCGCCATGTTCAATGGATCGGTCAACGGCCGACTTTGGCAGGCAATGGCACGGTGCGAAATGCATTTGCAATCATAGGCTAGGAAAGCTTGCCTCCAGGACATTCACGCGGATGTCGCAACGAGACACGCTGCTATGTTCATTGAACGGTATCCTTGGGGCTAAGGCCGCCAGGATCAAGAGAACACATCTTTATGGACCTCAGACAAGACTTTACGGATAGTAACCTGTTGCCACCGCGCCTGATCGACAATTGGTCCATCGAAGTACTTCCGCGCACAGCAGCCAAAGTTCCATCGTTCCTCGATCTCCTACCGACCGGGACTCAAATCTTCCTGGCGCATGTGGATGGCACTCCCCTCCCGAGCCTGGTGGAGACAGCACGCCGCCTGCGCAATGAAGGATTTTCCGTTACGCCGCATTTGCCCGCCAGATCTTTCACTGGACGGCAGGAACTGGAGGATCTTCTTCACCGATACAGGAATGAGGCCGATATAACCCACGCGCTTCTGCTCGCCGGTGGCGCAACATCTGCCCGTGGTGACCTGCTCAGCTCATTCGACCTGATCGAAACGGGTCTTTTTGACAAACTCGGCTTCAAACAGTTGCATATTGCGGGCCACCCGGAAGGTAATCGGGATATAGACCCGGATGGGTCGACGCGTCACGTCGACGCTGCTCTTCTGCGCAAATGCGAATTCGCAAAGCGGACGGATGCCCGTGTTGTCATCACGACCCAGTTTCTGTTCGAGAGCCATTCACTGCTGGATTGGGCAAGACGTATCGAAACCCTTGGTATCGACCTGCCAATTCATGTCGGTCTGGCCGGCCCGGCAAAGCTGCAAACCCTCATCAGATATGCGATGACCTGCGGGGTTGGCCCCTCGATAAAGGTACTTCAGAAGCGGGCCCTCAATTTGAGCAGGCTCCTCTTGCCTTATGAGCCTACAGAAATGGCGCGAACACTTGAGGCCTTCAAATCCGCAAACCCGAGCAGCCGGATTGAGCGCTTTCACATGTTCCCGCTGGGTGGGATCGAACCTGCCGTGCACTGGTGTCGTCAGCAGATGAAGGCCTGACAATCAGGCTGCATTCCTTTGCGCTTTGAGCAAGTTGCGTTCGAACAGCAGAACAATGACTAGCGAAGCCGCGAATGGAATGAGCAGGTAAAGAAGCCGGAAAACGATGAGAGCGGCCAGAACATCCGATGCCGGGACCTCCGGCAGGCTGTTAACAAACAGCAACTCAAGAACACCCAGTCCTCCCGGCGCACTCGATATCAGCGCTGCTGAAAAAGACAGGAGAAACAGGCTGAGAATCGTCAAATAGCCCGGGTTCCCGATGTGCGGAAGGGCGAAATAGATGATCGCCGCAGCGCCGAGCAATTCAAGCGGGCCTATGATCAGTTGCAGCATCACGATCCGCAGATTCGGATATTCGATCTTGAGTGGTCCGATCTTGAAGGGCTTTAGCTGCCGCCAACTGCCATAGACGTAGGCGATCACAAGCAACAGAAGAAATGCGCCAACGCCGCGCGCCAGCTGCGGCGATGTGTGATCAAAAAAACGGATTGCAATCGTCGGATCAAGGATCAGCACGATCCCCGTCAAAATCACCGTCCCAAGCGCAAACGTAAATGAGCAGAACGCTATGAGCTGGCCTATTTCAAGCCCGGTCAGCCCTTTGGAAGAATATGCGCGATACCTGATCAGCGATCCGGAGAGAACTGATGCACCGAGATTATGAGATAAGGCGTAGGTCGTAAATGAGGTGAGAGTTATGAAAAGCCTGCCGACACGCCGCCCAAGATAGCCCAGGGCGAGTGCATCGTAACCTGCCAACGCCGCATAGGCCACGAGCGCCCCGAGAACTGACAGCGTCCAATGCATAGGTGAGATCGCGGCAAGACTATCTCCGACATCCTCAAGCGAAAGACCTCTGACTTCGCGATAAAGCAACCAGGCAGAAACGGCCACCACGCAAACGCCTAACACTGACCAACCATATTTCTTGAAAATCGCTTGGTCCCTCCCGACCGATATTTTCATTTAGGCGCGACTGTCCAACATAATCCCTGATATTTCGTGAGCAAGACGCTATCGTGCGAAAATATAAAATGAATTGCATCAAATTGCCCAATGGTCGTTGGTTAAGATCGTCAGTGCGAAATCGACCCAACTTGCATTCCCGTTGCGCATGGTGCATTCGTGCCAGAATTGTAAACAGTTGATCGCCAATCAGCTGACCCCGCCCGACTTGGCTCCCCGTTCGTTCAAGCATGTCGTACGGTGCCGAGCAGTCGACGGGCCATCTGACAGTATCAGAAGGTCTAGAAATGCCGCGAATACCAGCGGAAACAGTTGAACGCCTGAAGGCGCTCGCCGATGCGGGCAATCCCTCTCAGCGTGTCGAAAGCATTCAGTTGGGTAACGACATCTTCTGGGTCAAGCGACCGGAGAAACTGTCGCTGGTCTGGCGATTGCGTAAAGGAGATCCACTCAAGGCGCTTGCACGCGAAGTCGATGGCTACCGGGCACTCAACGAACGCGGCTTGGCAGCGCCGCAGCTGGTTGCGGCAGATACCGGATACTTCATCACTCGCAATGGAGGAACCTCTCTCGTTGCACTCCTGCATGATCCGAAAACCTCTGATGAAGAACGGTCGCAAGCACTTTGCGCGGCGGCAACAGCGCTGCATCAACTCCATGCGGCGGGGATGGCGCACGGTCGTCCAAATCTCAAAGACATTCTCTGGGATGGAAGCAATATCTGCTTCATTGATTTTGAGCTCTTCGGTGTCATCCGCAACATGCGGATGGCGCAGGTTTCAGATCTCCTGATTTTTGCGCTAAGTTGCTATGCAACATCCAGAATGAACGTTGCCGATGTCAATAAAGCCTTGGCCCATTACAAAGCTGGCGATCAGCGTGGAATCTGGCGCGGTGCCATGCGGTGGATACGCCATGGTCGTGCTCTGGACTGGTTGATGCGTCCGCTTCTGCGGGGCAACAGGCGGGTTCGAGACTTGCGCGCCCTCTCAGCCCTCATTCAGAACATGATCCTGATTGATCAGACGACAGGCTAAAGCATGCCCGGCGCGTTCATTTCGCAGTTTCGCGAAATAGTCTTGCTGGTGGTCGTTCAAACGTTTGCTTGCCAGACTTGAAGCCCAGGAGAGGCTGCGCGATCGCGCCAAAGGCTTCCAGCCGGTTGGTCGCATCCAGAACAACCAGATCTGCGGCGTTGCCGACCATCACACCGTAATCCGACAGGCCCATCAACCGTGCAGCGCTGTGCGTGATGAGAGAGAGACAAGCGTCAAAGTCATCGGGCGAGAGATGCATGCAGTTCGCATAGAGGTTGGCCATGCGCAACAAGGAGCAATCACCGAACGGTGTAAACGGATTCAGAACATTGTTTGTCGCGATAGAGCACGTAATGTCCTGCTCTGCCAAAAGATGAACGGGCGCAATGCCCCGTGGTGAAAGACTGCCAATGTCCCGCCCATTGAGATACAGATCTGTCGACGGCAAAGCCGTGACCGCGACGCCGCTCGCCTTCAGTCGCGCCACATGTGCTGTGAAGAATGGCTCGGTCATGGCCGCCAGCTTTGTCGCGTGACCGACTGCAACCCTGTTGTGCCATCCGGTTTGATCGGTCAATCGGCAGACCTCATCCAGCAGGCTGCCGGAAGGATCCAGATCAAAATCGAGATGAAGATCCAGATCGACGTCGAAATCCCTTGCTGTCTTGAACAACCAGTTCAGTTGCTCGTAGGGCGCGGTGTCGGTGTAGGGACAACCGCCCAGAAGATCGGCACCATTCGATAATGCCTCAAGTAAGAGCTCCGACGCTCCGGGATCATTGGTCAAACCTTCCTGCGGAAATACACAGATCTGAATATCCAGACATGATCTATATTCGCTTTTCAGTTGCTTGATTGCATTGAAGCTTCGCAGGCCTGCGCGTGGATCGACCTCGGTGTGGGCCCGCATATGCATCGTGCCCTGCAGGATTGCCTGCTCCACCACGCGTCGTCCTCTTTCATAAACGTCATCCGCTGTGAATTCCGCCTTCAATTGTGAAACAGCGGCGATGGCGCCTTTCAATCCACCCGAGGTATGCTGGCACCTGCAGAGCAGGCAAGCCTTGTCCAGATGGATATGGGAATCGACGAAACCCGGCAGGACCACGCGCCCGCCAAGATCGATCTCCACGGCACCCGCTGCCGGCAGGTCAGCCCCAATTCTTGCGATGCGACCGTCCGAAATTGCAATATCTTCAGGCGTCTCTTTGTCGAGGAGCGCGCCACGCAGGATCAAGTCACAGGTGAACAGGCTCATCGGTCTTTTCACTCTTGTTGCGATGCATACAATTAATATGCAATCATATTAGCCTTCGTTACACAATGGTGGACCATGAACGATCAGGCTACGCTCGCTCTGCAATGCGTCGAGAATTATCTTGCTGCCTCCATGGCAGCCGATCCGGTGAAGGCTGCATCTTACACGGCGCCAGACTTCATCTGCAGGTTCACGGGCAATCGCGAATTCCGAACGACTTCAGGTCCAACCGAATTCAATGCAGCCCGCTACAAATGGGTCAAAAAGAGAATTCTGCGTACTGACGTCATCGCAGGCAATGGCGAGACGATCGTCTACAGCCTTGGCTATCTTTACGGCGAATGGCCTGACGGCACCCCTTTCGACCACAATCGCTATGTGGATCGGTTTGTCGTGCGCGATGGGCTGATCGTAGAAACAGATGTATGGAACGACAGCGCGGAATGGATCCTCGATCCATCCTGCCGTCGCGAGCCATGAGTGCTTCGGATGCCAGTTGCCTCTACGAATCAGAGACCTCAGCCAGGAATGGTGACATCCCCCCACCCACTCGCCACGGAGGCCGGAGCGGAGGTCATCAAGGCTGGAGGAACCGCGATCGAAGCTGCGATCGCAATCGGATCTGTTCTGACGGTGGTCACTCCCCATTTCTGCGGACTGGGTGGTGACGCTGTCTGGCTTGTGGCAGATCAGCACGGGAAAAGTCATTGCTTCCTCGGTATCGGACAAGCCGGAGAGGCTACATCAGCGATCCGAAATCAACCGATTCCCCTCCGTGGTCCTGCCTCGATGCTGACAACAGCTTGCGTTGTCGATAGCTGGGATCATGCCCTGACGTTTTCGCGCGAAAACTGGTTTGGCACGAGATCTCTTCCTGCACTTCTCGAGCGTGCGATGGACTTGGCAGCCAATGGATACGAGCCCAGCAAATCACAGGATTTCTGGCTCGATTTCCGGGCTGGCGAAACGACGAACTGGCACGGATTTTCGCAGTATTTTGATCACCGCAACACAACGGGCCTTTTTAAACAGCCAGGGCTCGCAGATAGCTTTGCCGCACTTATGGCGGAAGGTGCACGCAGTTTCTACGAAGGCAAACTCTCAAAAAGGATCGTCGAAGGTTTGAAGGCCGCCGGATCATGCCTTACCGCAGCGGATCTTGCCCTGACCCGTACCCGTGACGTCTCTCCTCTGACGCTGGATTATCGGGGCACCATCCTCGTTGCCCCTCCTCCACCGACACAGGGGATGACGACGCTGGCGATCATGGGAATTCTCAACCATATGCGTCTGGCATCTGCTCCGAGTGGATCTGCCGAGCGGTATCATCTTCTTGTCGAGGCCGTGAAACGCGCATTCATGGACCGAGCGCATGTTTCAGATCCCGCGAGCATGAGCTGGAATCCGAAGGATCTCTTGGCGACCGAACGACTGAGGGCGGCTGCCGACACAATCGATCCCCATCAGGCGCTGGTTTGGCCGCATGAACATCAACACGGTGACACAGTATTTTTCTCAGTAGTAGATAGACAGGGCCGGTGCGCAAGTGTTCTGCAGAGTACCTACTTCGATTGGGGAAGCGGCGTTGTCGTCGGTGACACCGGTATTCTCTGGCAAAACAGGGGTGCTGCGTTCACGACACAACCTGGCCATCCCAACTGTATTGCGCCGGGCAAACTTCCTTTCTACACGCTCAATCCGGGTCTCGCACTGCGGGACGGACGACCGTTCCTTACCTACGGAACGCAAGGCGCAGATGGGCAACCACAAACACTTGCCGTTCTCCTGACCGCCCTGCTCGATGATAAGCTCACGCCAGCGGAAGCACTGGAGAAGCCGCGGTTCCTTTTGGGCAAAACCTTCTCTGACGCCCGGGATAGCCTCAAGGTCGAGGGCATGATGAGCGATGAATGTCTGGAGCAACTTGCCGGTCGTGGACATGACCTGGCGCGGCTCGCAGCATTCTCGCCAATCTTTGGACAGGCCGGCGCCCTTCTCTTCGATACAGATCGAACACCGAGTGCCGCCCATGATCCACGCGGCGAGGGATGCGCATGGATCGAATAAACGATTTCCCGTCTCTCTGAGGTTGGACCTGAAGCAGGTCGGGCGACCCCGTTTCCACCGGATACTTTAAAACGATAGGTTATTAGACAAGTTCAATCGCCATCGCCGTTGCCTCACCACCACCAATGCAAAGCGATGCAATTCCGCGGCGCAAGCCATTTGATCGCAGAGCGTTGAGAAGTGTGACCAGAACGCGGGCACCAGAAGCACCTATCGGATGCCCCAATGCGCAGGCGCCTCCATAAATATTGACCTTGTCATGGGACAGATCCAAAGCTCGCATTGTTGCCATCGTTACGACTGCGAAGGCTTCATTGATTTCATACAGGTCGACTTGCCCCGGCTGCCAATCAAGGACATCACACAGTTTGCGGATCGCGCCAATGGGCGCTGTTGGAAAATCGGCAGGTGCGCCGGCATAGGTGGCATGACCCACAATTCGAGCAAGAGGAGCAAGCTGATGGCGTTCGGCCGCACGCATACTTGTGAGAACAACCGCAGCAGGCCCATCCGATATCGAGGACGCATTCGCAGCCGTTATCGTTCCTCCTTCGCGAAAAGCAGGTCGGAGAGACGGGATCTTGTCTGGTCGCGCCAGTGAAGGCTGTTCATCAACGGAAACGGATCGTGTAGCCCGGTTGTTCTCAACCTCAACGGGGCAGACTTCAGCGATGAACGATCCATTGGCGATTGCCGCCTGAGCCCGGCTTAGCGACGATAACGCAAACTCGTCCTGGGCCTGCCGCGAAAAGCTGTGGGCCTGGGCGCAGTCTTCCGCCAAACTACCCATCAGGCGGCCTTGTTCGTAGGCGTCCTCGAGACCGTCCAAAAACATATGGTCCAGAACACTCTCATGTCCCATGCGCAGACCAGTCCGAGCCTTCTTCAGGAGGTAGGGTGCATTGCTCATACTCTCCATGCCGCCTGCGACAACGACTGCGGCGCTGCCCGCCCGGATCAGATCGCTACCCAGCATGACAGCTTTCATGCCGGAACCACACATCTTATTGATGGTCGTGGCCCCTGCCGATAAGGGTAGCCCAGCCTTGATGGCCGCCTGCCGCGCGGGTGCCTGTCCCTGCCCGGCTGAGAGTACGCACCCCATCAGCACCTCATCCACCAATTCCGGATTGAGCCCCGAGCGATCCACCGCGGCGCGAATTGCCGCCGCTCCCAGGTCGCTGGCCGAAAGAGACGACAAACTGCCTTGGAACGCTCCCATTGGCGTGCGTGCGGCTGCCGCGATTACAACCGAGTGATCGATCGTCATGACTGTCTCCTCACCGTGGCGCCATGCGAAGAGCACCGTCCAGACGGATAACTTCGCCGTTCAACATGGGATTTTCGATGATATGACTGACCAACATTGCGTATTCCTCCGGTTTACCGAGGCGCTTTGGGAATGGCACGGATGCACCAAGCGCGTCCTGAACCTCCTGTGACATCCCTGCCATCATTGGCGTCTCGAAAATGCCAGGCGCTATAGTCACGACCCTGATGCCGTGTTGGGCCAACTCTCTCGCTGCCGGCAGAGTGAGCGCCGCAACCCCACCTTTGGAAGCGGCGTAGGCAGCCTGACCTATTTGACCGTCATAAGCAGCAATCGAAGCCGTGTTGATAATCACGCCTCGCTGCCCCTCCGGACCAGGAGTGTTTTCGACCATGGCCTCCGCACAGAGCCTGAGCAGATTGAAACTGCCAACAAGGTTGATCATCAGGGTGCGTGTAAATCTTTCCAGATCATGAGGACCTGAACGGCCGATGATCTTCTCCCCTGGAGCCACTCCAGCGCAATTGACCAGCCCGTCGATGCTGCCGAACCTCTTCACAGCGGCGGCAATCGCATCCTTGACCTGACTTTCGGATGTCACATCTGCCTCGAATGTGGCTGCACGAGATCCGATCTCCTTTTCGGCGAAGCTCAGCTTCTGGCCATCGAGATCCAACAGGACGACATTGGCGCCCTGTGCGGCCAGATGTCGAGCGGTCGCCAAACCGAGTCCGGAACCTGCTCCAGAGATTACATAGGTGCGGTCAGCGGTCATTTGCTCCTCCAAACGAAACCAGATGATGAAATGATGATCCAGTTGTGGCAATCAATGACCAAATCACGCAAAAACGATGTCAAAAATTACCATGACCCAGCATAGGAACTCGCTCATATCGCCATGTTTCGTGGAAGAGGCGCTCAAGCCACTGCTTAGTCGCGGGATTGATCCCGCCCCTCTCCTCAACTCGTGCGGCATCGATGCTACCTTGCAAGAGCCGGTGACAATCCGCAGTTATGGCAAACTTTGGCGGCGAATAGCCGACGTTCTGGATGATGAATTTTTCTGTCTCGGTGCACGACAGATGCCACGGGGCAGCTTTGAATTGCTGTGCCACAGTGTTATCACCAGCCTGACGCTTGAAGAGGCTCTGGCTCGTGGCCTGAAATTTCTGTCCATTGTTCTGCATCAACCCAGCGCCCGGCTTCAGGTGGCGAAAGGGCAGGCTATCCTTCAGGTTGTTCAAGAGGTACCGACTGCAAGCGCCTTCACTTACAGAACATTCTGGCTCATCATTCTGGGTGTCTGTTGCTGGCTGATCGCCAAACGCATTCCACTCCTGAAAGTCGAGTTTGCGTGCGAGGCACCGAGAGATATGCCAGATTATTCTGTTTTCTTCGGATGCCAGGTCGAGTACGGCGCCAAAAATACCGCGGTATACTTTGACATAAATCTTTTGACTTTGCCCAACATACGTCGGCCTGCGGATGTGCCCAAATTCCTTCAGATGGCACCTGCAAACCTTTTGATCCGCTATCGTCACGACCAGACATTCACCGATCTTGTTCGCACCATTCTTGAGGCCTCCTCACCGACGGAATGGCCGAGGTTCGATAGGCTTGCAACGACTGTCGGAACCGCGCCGTCAATCTTGAGACGAAAGCTTAAAAGCGAGGGAACCAGTTACTCCAAAATCAAGGACAGCATGAGAATGAAGCTTTCTCGAGATATACTGGAAACCGGCGATATGACGATTTCAGAACTCGCATTTCACATGGGATACTCGGAACCTAGCGCTTTCTACCGCGCCTTCAAGAAAGCTAATGGTACGAGTCCGCGCAGTCGGACATAGATGATGCAAGAGAATTGTACTGCCGTAATCATTGGCCCGCGCAGAAGACGAGCCGCGCGACGCGTCCAAAGGACCAAGCGATCCGCCCCGTCCTTGATTATCAAATATGGCCTTCTCGTCAATTCTCCTTTGTAGAACCGCCAAGATGAAGACGAGTGTCAGTGTTCTGGTGGAAAGCCAATGAACCGACGTCGCACAGTAACGACAAACATTTTTATCAAAAAAAGGGGGCAGCTAGCCCCCTTCTCGTTAGTTTTAAAGTACTGATCTTGATTGCCTGGATTTATGCGCCAGACGATGCACCACCCGCACCGCCCATATTCTGGACCATATCGATGAGCTTCTGGATCATGCTCGTCAACTGCGTCAATACCGATGCGATTTGGGACATCATTTGGTCTTGACCGCCGCCAGCACCTTCGCCCGGCTTGCCAGCGCCTTCGCCGCCACCCTTGCCCGGACCTTGACCGCCGCCAGCGCCGCCGCCCTGTCCGGCACCCTCGCCGCCGCCAGCACCGCCGCCCTGTCCGGCGCCTTCGCCCCCGCCCATCTTGGACATCAGGTCTTCAATCTTCTGCAGCAGTTCCTTTACTTGACCCATAAGTTGACCAAGCTCTCCTTGGCCGCCCTTTTCTCCGCCGCCTTTACCTTCGCCACCGCCCATCTTGGACATCAGATCTTCGAGCTTCTGCATGAGCTCCTTGATCTGATTCATCATTTCGCCGATCTGACCCTTCTGGTCGCCGCCTTTACCTTCGCCCTTGCCTGGACCTTCGCCTTGACCTGGTCCGCCGGACTTCCCGCCGTCCAATTTCGCCATCAAATCCTGAAGCTTCTGCATGAGCTCCTTGATCTGGCTCATCAACTGAGCAAGCTCACCCTTGCCGCCAGCGCCTTCACCCTGACCGCCACCTTGCGCACCGCCGCTGCCTTGCGCGCCACCGCCCTGGCCGCCGCCCTGGGCACCACCACCCTGACCGCCACCTTGAGCGCCGCCGCCCTGACCACCGCCTTGGGCACCACCGCCCTGACCGCCACCCTGGGCGCCGCCGCCTTCCCCACCGCCTTGAGCGCCACCGCCAAGCTTCTGCTCCAGAGCCTGGACCAGCTTGCCGATCATGGAGACGAGCTCCTTCAGCGCACTGAGGATTCCGCTCATGCCTTGCCCGCTACCTGCGCCCGCGGTCGAGCTCATGTATTTGGAGTCCAGGCTCGATAACCCGCTGCTACCACCATAGGGGCTCATGCGGTTGGAAGATAGCGAAGAGGACTCACCGCCGCCGGCACCACTTGATGCGCCGAATGACGAAGGATCAAAACCTCTGCTGGATACGGGTGCGGTGCTCATATCAGTTCCCTCTCAGGTTAACGCAAAAACCCAATTTCTGTAAGTTTGACGGTAAAATTCTATACTGGAATTAAGCTTAACAAATTTTTGGATCAGTTCAATAATATTATCGTATCAGATCCATATTTTATTAACTCACGGGTTTATATTTAAGTTATTACTTATGCCATTTCCGATTGCGCATCTTCTCTGCGGACGAGCGTTATCGGTTCCAACATTTCGCACGAGATGTCGGCCGGTATTTCATCCTCGGAAATCAAAGGAAGGAGTATCCGATGGCGAGACAAATAAAACTGCGTCGCTGACCTGTGCTCGCGTGCAATGAGACCCACCGGCTCGATCCCACTTTCATTCAGTTTCAGAAGCCGGTCCGGAAGAGATCGGCACATGGCTTCAAGGTCTGCCTCGGCTTCGAATTTCGATTGTGACGAATAGGACGCGAAATATCGATCAAGCGCGTCCACCCACTGCGACTCGAAAGGAATGAGCGGAAGAACGCCGCGATAGTCGAGCATGCCATAGGCGACCTGGCTACCGATGGCCTCACGGGCCGCTTCTGCCAGTTGCTCGGGATTCGAATACAAATCTGTCCGCTCAAGGATGACCTCCAGAACGGCGCGCGGCTGGGATAGCGTTACACCCGAGGTAAGTAGCTGCCGGGCGACTTTTACAAGAACGATCTGCGGCACATTCTCCCGAACTTCTACCGCCAGCCGACCCAGCCGCTGTTCGACGCTGGTCAACCATTGCATGACATCTTCAACGCTGAAGGTGGGACCCACATGCCGACGCACGATCCTGCATAGAGAAAATGCCATTAGATCGAGATCTGCATCCGGCTCGATGGTCAGCACGCCGACAGGGACGTTTTCGACCTGAATGTGAACAATGTGATCAGCGATGCGTGGATCTGGATTGAATGTTGGAACCGTTACCGCGACACCGACAACATGTGCCATGGACGAGATCCGAGCTTCGAGGATGGAGGCGAAATTGGCTCTATCCAGCCGCTGCAGGGTTGCTTCCGAAACCGTGACGACAATAGGGTCGCCGAAACGGGCACGATCGAGCTCCTTGCGTTCCATGGCCACGGCGCGTGGCTCTGCTCTTGGCGCACCGGCTTTTTTTGGTCGCGCGACCCAGTAGGCGCCAGCTCCAAGCAGGAGACCCAGCGGCCAAAGCACGAGCGCCGGAAAGCCGGGAACAAAACCCATCGAAAAGGTCATTGCGCCGGCTACGCCCAGAGCGCGCGAATCCTGAGAGAGTTGTCTTCCGATATCTGAACCCAGGCTGACGGCATCTTCGGAAGAAACACGGGTCACAACCGTGCCTGCGGCGATTGCCATGAGCATCGAGGGTATTTGCGATACCAGACCTTCACCGATTGTCAGCAAGGAGTAGTGATGGGCAGACTCGGAGAATGACATGCCGCGTTGGAACATACCGATCGAAAGTCCGCCGATCAGGTTGACAGCAACGACGACCAACGACGCGATTGCATCTCCCTTGACGAAGCGCAGCGCGCCATCCATCGCGCCGAAAAACTGGCTCTCCAATTCAAGCTGCTCACGGCGCTTCAGCGCCTTCTGCGCCGTAATGTGCCCATTGCGAAGATCGCTGTCGATGGCCAGCTGCTTTCCCGGCATTGCATCGAGCGTAAATCTGGCGCTGACTTCGGCAATGCGCTCCGCACCTTTCGTGACCACGATAAACTGCACAAGTGCCACAATCAGGAAGACGACAAGGCCAACCACCACGTTGCCGGAAACGACGAAATTTCCGAATGCCGTGATGATCTCGCCGGCATAACCTTCGGCGAGGATAAGACGTGTCGTGGAGATCGTAATGGCCAGACGAAATACGGTTCCGATCAGGATCAAGGCTGGAAATGTCGAAATATCCAGCGCTGTGCGAAGGTAAATCGTTGTAATGAGAATGATGAATGCGAAGGAGAGATTGAAGCCGATCATCAGATCGATCAGGAACGTGGGCAGCGGCAAAACCATCATGGCCACAACCACGAGGAAGAACACCGAGAATAAAATCTCGGTTCTCTTCATCAAAGCCTGCGTGATGGTTGTAAGGTTCATGGCTTGCTCACTGCGGCCCGGTTACGATCTGCAAGTCGCAACACGAGAGGATCCGATACGGGCCCCATTGAAATCACGTCCTGCTTGCCATCCCGGGACAACTTTACGCTGCCAGGCTCGATAGCATCGATCTTCCACTTCTGGGCAAATACATCGCCCTCCTGATAACGCTTGCCGTCTGTTCCGACGACAAACTTGACAGGCTCGAGCGCGGACGCGGCGATCATGCTGTCAAGGCCGGATGTCAGCTTGGTTCGGTCCACAAGCGGCAGGGCGCTTCTCTTGGAAAAGACCGAGATGATGCTGGACAGCCTTTCCTTATCGACGATGTTCAACTCAATCTGCTCATCTCCAATGAGCAGTTCTCCAGCAGATTGATCGAGCCGAACATCCAGTTTAAGCCCCGACATCCGAAATGCTTCACGCAGTTCTTTCATCGTCACATTGATGGGTGCCGTCGCCGACACAACCTGCTGGGCCTCCCTCTGCGACGGTTCTGCGGGAATTCCGATGAGTGCAAAGACCATCAGCGCCAAGGCTGCGGATAGAAGAACCGCCGCAGTCATCTTGCGCTTCGCGGTAGCCCCCCTCTCTAAGGAAGACAATCCCTTCAGCGATAGTTGAACATCCCTGATCGCGAACTGGTCGCCCGGCCGCACAGGGAAGAATTCTCCACGCTGCAATCGCCTTGAACCGACTCGCACGCCGTCAACCAATGCTTCTGCGACGGCGGAGACCTCTCCGTCCTCGTTTTGCAGCTCAACCCGAAGGCAAGGCCTGGCTTCGAGCCCCAGGACGATAATGTCTGACGAAACATCTCCGCCGATCGTTTGAGAGCCGCTTTGAAGTTCCACCTCTCCGACACGGCCGTTTTTCGCGATCACCAGCGCTGGAATTTCGCTTGAGCCCACGCCCTTCCGTGCCGCCAAAGCCTGGCGTAGCGACAGCGGTAGCGCGCGCAACCGCTCGATCTGCGGACGTAATGGCTCAATGAAACGCATTTCAGTATATCACCAGGACTGGAGAAACACGAATAAATTATGCTAGAGAAATCATAATATTAAGCCGGGCTTATCTTCTTGATTGCGTTGTAAATACCGTTGATCTCTGTAACTTTTGTTGCCGTCGTCAAGCTTTCGACAGAAGATTGCTTCTGGGACGTCTGATATTTACTGATCGCGCCATCCACCTCTGGGCTGGCGCTGCCGCCACTGCTGCTCGATGCGGAAGTTCCACCACTAGAAGCCATATCGAATTCTCCCTTTGGAAAGCTTTAATGACCACAATACTGAGATAGAATGATCCAAAAGTAAAGCCATGTATACTTCGCAAAATGGACAATCATTTCATTTAGTGGCCAAAAAATAATATTATTAAGTAAATCTTCATATAATAATTTTTCAATATACATCTTGTGTGATGCGGCGATCGGAATGGATAATCCACGAAGGTAAATAAACCGCATCCGAATTCCCAATGGATGCAGCTTCCTGTTATTACAAGAGGATAGACTCTGCCCACGAATTCGGCTGTCGCTCTTTTCGAACAGCTCTTTGCATGGCGACGAGTCATAGGATACCGCTCCCATCGGCTGAAAGATATTATCAATCCGGCATCTCCGCACGATCTCCGGGTACCGTGAGACAAGCCAGAGCCTTGAAACAGGGGCCTCGTATCAATTTGGCAGAGACAAAATCATCCCTTGGCGACGCAATCCATTCAGAGCAGAGGAAATACATACTCGGCTATGGACCTTGAGCGACGGCACTTGAAACCCGCCTAAACTCTTTCGGCGTCATTTTTATTAAAATCTTATCTTCGACGTTAACCTTTTTGATTAATCCTGCATCGGATTTTACTGGACATGTTCACTCATTTATTACTTTATATATAGTGTCTGATGATTAGATATATTGATCTTTTCTAATCATCTCTTGGCTTTATTACCATTGCTCGACATACGAGGCAAACATAAGCCGGTAAAGATTTAATGGGATAGATGAGAAACGGAGGTCAATTCATGTATGGCGTTAATGGGCAATCTGGACGAAATGTGAGTGCTTCGGATTATCAAGGGAGCAGTAGTAGCGACTCCGCCTCTTCCGCTGGGGGGTGCGGCGGCGGGAAGGGCACCGATACAAAGCAGTACTCCCCCTTTAGTGACGGCAACTCTGCAGGCGGTGGCGCCAACTCGATGGCGAGCGAAATCACCGGCATGCTTCAGCAATTGGTCCAAGTTCTCTCCAAATTGATCTCGATGCTATCTTCCATGTTTGGCGGCGGTCAGGGCAACGGTGGTGCCGGCGGAGGAAGCGGTAGCGGCGGTGCTGGCGGCGGTCAGGGCAACGGCGGTGCTGGCGGTGGACATGGCAGCGGTGGTGCCGGTGGTGGACATGGCAGCGGCGGTGCCGGTGGTGGCCAGGGCAGCGGTGGTGCCGGTGGTGGACATGGCAGCGGTGGTGCCGGTGGTGGACATGGCAGCGGCGGTGCCGGTGGTGGCCAAGGCAGCGGCGGTGCCGGTGGTGGCCAAGGCAGCGGCGGTGCTGGCGGTGGACATGGCAGCGGCGGTGCCGGTGGTGGCCAGGGCAGCGGTGGYGCCGGTGGTGGCCAGGGCAGCGGTGGTGCCGGTGGTGGCCAGGGCAGCGGTGGYGCCGGTGGTGGCCAGGGCAGCGGTGGTGCCGGTGGATCAACACGCAGCAATGAGCCTGAAGACACGACCAATAAGGGGAAGGTCAACGTCGTCGACAAAACAATCGTTGTCGATGGGACCGAGTTCGACGGAAAGGGCGCAACTTATACGGCCTCTTCGAAGCTCGGGGATGGTGGCCAAGGTGAAGGACAGCAACCGATTTTCATTCTTAAGAATGGTGCGACGCTGAAAAACGTTACCATTGGCGACAATGGAGCAGATGGTATCCATGTGTACGGTGGAGCGACCTTGAAGAACGTCCACTGGAAGGATGTCGGAGAAGACGCACTGACTGTGAAATCACCTGGTGATCTCAATGTCATCGGCGGATCCGCCTCCCAGGCAGCGGACAAGGTCTTCCAGGTCAATGCCGACTCGAACATCTACATCAAGGATTTCAAGGCTGACGGTTTCCAGACCTTCGTTCGCACCAACGGCGGCCAACCAATCACATCGAATGTCACGATCGAAGGCGGTGAATTCACCAACGGAAAAACTCTGTTCCGCACGGACAGCAAGACATCCGAGGTGAACTTCGTCGGTGAAATGAGCGTTCAGGAAGTGGCGACTAAGGTCCGTTATCTGGACCAAAAGGAAGCGTTCTGATTGGTGCATCTTGGGCGGGAGTAGGTCGTGGAGCCAACGCCCGCCCATTGACCCTGATCGGCATGAAACAGCATTAATAGATTGTCGACGAGTTGATGATATGTTTATCCTGAATCTGCGAAGCAGTTTCGAATATTATAATTATTCATCCGCAGGATATTAGATGTGATGCAAAGCTGGGTGAGAAGACTGTGTCTGACAGCTTGCCTAGCATTGTTTCCTCTTTTTGCGGTAGAGGCGCGAACCGTACGGTTTGAAGTCAAAAGCCAGCCACTCTCACAGGTCATCGATATCTTAGCCGATTTAGCCGGCATTCCCGTACAGAAGCTCGGAGACGTGCCGGGGAGACTGGAAAAATGGAGTGCGCATGGGGAGGGTATCGCTGTTTTCCAGAAGCTGGCTCAAGATGCCAATCTCTTTTTCGCCTATGACGGAACCAAGGCGATCGTCGCGGCGTCCAGCGAGGTGAAGACCACCGTTCTGCCGCTCGGAAATTATGATTGGGTAGCGGCCCAGAACATAATCAAGACGTTGTATCCAATCGTTCCGGAGAGAACGCTCCGCTTCGACAAAGCTACAGGAATGCTGACAATCCGGGGGCCGCAATTGTTCAACGATACAATCGCAGCAGTCTTGGCCAAACCTCAGAATTCAACGATCAAAGTCATCCGCGGCGGCGCACTTCAAGAAATTTCCCCGAAATCGATGCGGTAACTTGGTCGGAATCCCCTGTCGAGGAACTCAGGCATGTCCAAATTCAGGAAGGAATTTGAACTGATCCACAAGATCCGCTCGATCCGCGCGGACCGGGCGGAGCGGAACATGGCGATTGCAGAAGGCCAGCGCATGCAGGCGGTCATCGCGCATAATGATGCCACAGCTCTCAAAGATAAAGCAAAGCAACGGGTCCGCGATATCGATTCGGGCCGTTTCGCTGCTCACAACAGCCAAATTTCCGGCAAAGAGTTGAAAGATGGCGCAATGGCAGCGCGAGAGGCGAAGGCTCGGCTACAAGATGCAGCCTCCGATGTCATCGTAAAGAATGAACAGCGGGAACAGGCAACCTGGAACGCGACAGTCTGGAAAGAGATTTATAAAGCAAGCCAGAGAAAGGTCATCAAGACTGAAGCCATCCTCGAGCAACTGGCGGATGAGCCTGCAACAGAGAAAGATGCCAGAGTGTAGAAGGGGTCGCGAAAAAGACTTGAACTCACCGAGTCTGTCCCCATCCTACGATAGGATGAAAAGATAAGGCTCGTTGCTTCGGTTCGATGCGAAGACAGCCTTGCGCGGAGCCTCACTTCTTATCGGGTGTTACCTTGGACGGCGGGCCGGATCTGATTTCGGCACCAATGCGATGACGGGCTGACCGGACCTCCGGACTGCCATACATTTCCTTCTGTTCTCGCTTCGCTTCGGTCTTTGTCATCCGATGCTCATGGCGAAACAGCGCCCGCGATATCCTGATGTCGAAACCTGCCGTGACAACCAGAATGATGGCGATGATCACCATCAGCGTATTTGTGACACTTGCAGAAAGACCGAGAGCACATTCAGCAACGCCGCATAAGGGTGCCCAAAATAGTGCATTCATGAAATAAAGAAGTGTGGCCGCTCCTGTAATCAGCATAACGATACACTTAACGAGACCTTTCAGAAACTCGGAGAGGCTCGACAGGGAGAAGATGTTCTTCAGCCCCTGTGCAGGATTCAACTTGCCGAGATCGAAAGCCATGTTTTTCATCGACATGAGCAGCCCTTCCCCATCAATGATCGCAGACACAAGGGCAGCAGCCAGACCCAGGAGCAAGGGGGCCATGATCAGGTTTGAAACCTGATCGGCAGCAGCATAAAGCGTCGCGGCCAATCGGTCTTTCGGCACGATGATGGTATGCTCAGGCAAAATTGTCAGCGGGAAATCGAAGAAGCTGCTTGCACTCTGATAGATCCAGCTATGTGCTAAAATCAGGAAGCCGCTAATCACGATGACGGAGGCAGCGGCTGGCACATCTTTCGAATGAGCAACCTGCCCCTCGCGTTTCAGCCTGTTCAGCTTGATCTGGCTGGGCGGTAACTGCTTCTCTTCGGTATCGTCATTTTTCGACAATTTCCACCTGCATTATCTTGATGATCTGGCCGAAACCTTTTGTCCACGTATCTTCAACATAGTGCCCAATGAACACTGTATAGACTGTAAAGACAGCAAGTACTGCTACATTCTTGAAAACTGGAAGTGCATCATTGAGCGGCAGTTGCTTGGCCGCGCGGCCGATATAGGAAAATGACAGTTCGACTGCGAATGCCACGATCATGTAAGGAGACGCGAGAACCGCTCCGACCTTGAACAGCGTAACGAAGATTTCCACCACCGCCGTCAGTGGCTCAATCTCTATTTTCGGTGAAACCTCCAGAACCGGCCAGAAGACAAAGGACCGGTAAAAAATCGATATCATATCATAGAGACCGCCTGCACTGACAAAGAGCATCAAAGAGAGGGCCAGGAGCACGGATCCAAGGGTCGTTGTTTCCAAGGCATTGACCTGGTCAAATATGTTCGCCTGGTTGGCACCTCGGTAGACATCCGTCATATCGCCCGCAGCCTGGGCAGCCCAAAAGGGTATGCCGAGTCCAGCTCCCAGCAAGACACCGAAACAGAACTCCTTTGCGGACAGTAACGCTATATCGGCGTAACTGATGGATTCGATCTGCAACTGCGCATGGGTCACGAGGATCACTGGCGCAGAAAGCCCGAGGGCCGCACCAAATCGAACGATCCCGGTGATGTTGAAAAGTGTAAAGATTGGGAAGATCGCGAAAATTCCCAACGCACGCGATCCGCTTAGCAACAGGGCGGTCGCCAAAAGAACGCTTTCGTCGGCCTGCAGAGTCTTATCCTTGCGTTAGCGAACCATATCCGGAAAATCATTCAGGATATGTTCTGCATGTTGAACCAGAGGAGAAACAAGCGCCCCGCCACTTGCAACCAGACCGGCAGATAGAACGAGAATTTTCACGATCTGCGAAATGGTCTGCTCCTGAATCTGCGTCGCCGCCTGAAATACGGCAATCAAGAGCCCGATAATGGCTGCTGCGATCAGCAAGGGACCAGCAAATATGAAGGTCGCCATGGATGCCGCATTGATTTCGCTGATGACGAGGTTCGGATCCATGACTACGAATGACCCCGCAAGCGACTATCGGGGGAATGATCCGAGAAAGCAAAGCCTTCGCCGCTCCAAGGTGTCTCTGGAAGCTGGTGCCGATCAGTTTGCATAGGTCAGCACCAATCCTTCCAGTAGACGCCGCCAGCCATCGATGGATACGAAGAGCAACAGCTTCACAGGGGTGGAAACGACGGTCGGTGACATCATCGACATGCCAAGCGCGACGAGAATGGCCGAAATGGCAAAATCGATCATCAGAAAAGGCAGGTAGATCAGAAAGCCGATCTCGAATGCGCGCGTGAGTTCTGTCACCAGGAAGGCAGGCGCGAGAATTGTCAGATCATCTTCGCTGAAGGTCACACCGGGCGCATCGTTCCAGATGCGACGTGCTGCTTCTATGAAGAAAGTGCGGACTTCCGGATCCGCATACTTCTTCATAAATTGCACAAGCGGTTCGCTGACGTAATTGAAACCAGAAAAAAACGTCGCAGACGACGTAAACAGGGCATTGTGTGTGAGATATTGTTCCCAGGTGGCCTGTAGAACAGGATTCATGATGAATGCGGTAAGAACGATGGCGACAACGAATATCAGCAGATTCGGCGGGGTCTGCTGAATGCCTATGGCATTTCGAACGATCAGCAATACGACTGATATTTTGGTGAAGGAACTTGCAACGACGGCAAGAACCGGCAGCATTGAAACCGCTGTGAGGGCCGCGAGGCTCTGGTAGAGCAGCATATCCTGGTTCATGGGTCTGCCAGCGTGGTGATCTGTACGGCAGTAAGCCCATCAACGGTAATCAACTTGCCCCGGCCGATCAGCACGCCTTGAGCAACGATTTCGATACCGCTTTCTTCCAGTCGTTCCAGTTCGAAAACATGGCCGGGCTCAAGGTTTTCAAGTTCGGAGATCGGCAGGCTCAAACGGCCAGCGTTGAAGGCAATCTTGATCGGAATATCTCCGATATTGCCAGGCGCTCCTTCTTCTTCAGATGCCAGGTTGTCATCCGCGACACTATCCATCATTTGCCTCACTGATTGCTGCGTCCCGACGGTGAGTGGCGCAGTCAATTCAAATCCGTTTTGCCGTTCAATGACGGGCACCTTGATTGTCTCACCTATGACCGCAGTCCAGTCATGTGATCCACCAACCGACAAAACGATACCGTCGCCCAGGCGCAGCGATCGGATTTGGCTGGCGGTCAGAACAGCCCCACCGCGGCGAAATGCAATTTCCAAATTCAGATATTTCGGCTTTTCCCGCGGAAGCGAGAGGGACCAATGCCAGATCCGCTCGAGGATCGAACCACTGAAGCACCCGGCAACGTCGAACTTGATGTCATCCACCTCGATCTCAAAGTAGGCATTGGCTTCAAGAGGTGGTTGCTTTTGAATTTTGCAAAGTCTGATGCTTTGCCGTGTTCGCAGAACAGCCTCGAGGTACCGGACCAGATCCTCGAAAATGAACTCCAAAATCAGCGCGCGCGCACCAGAGGGCACCTCGTCCCATTCAAGAGTGGGTTCGCGCCGAGCAATGAGCAGATCCAGCCCCTGCGCATCCAGATACAGTTCGGTTGTTTCTTCCCCGCCGACGATTTCCACGAGGTAGCGCTTCACTGCGACATCGCCCTGACCTGCTCTGGCTACAGGACGTATGGAATAGGTGGCAATGCCCGTATCAAGCGTGTAGGCCTTCCTTCGCCGCAATGCTCGTTTTAGCGGACCTGCACCCAAATCGTAGGACAGCAGTGAAAGCGCCTGTTGATGCTGCATCAGACCAACTCCTGAAGCGCTCTTACCGTTTCATCGAAGCTTCGGTTCTGGCCCTTTCCGTCGTAGAGCAATGCGTTGATGGCATCCCGCTTCTGGACGGCTTCATCCACCTCAGGGTCGTTGCCAGCCTTGTACTCGCCGACACGGATCAACAATTCGACGTCGATGTATGTCGACATCAGGGATCGGACTTTGTTCGCAGCATTGACATGGTCTTTGCTGACGACGGCTCCCATCGTACGGCTCTTGCTTTGGAGAACATCGATCGCGGGATAGCGCCCGCTTCTCGCTATACGCTCCGAGAGGATGATATGGCCGTCGAGAAGCGAACGCGTTTCCTCGGCGATCGGATCGTCAGTATCGTTCCCTTCGACAAGGACCGTGTAAAATGATGTGATCGAACCAGTCGCGGCATTGCCCGTCCGCTCGAATATCTGAGGTAGGGCGGCAAAGACCGATGGTGGGAAACCGCGACGAACAGGTGGCTCACCTGCTGCGAGACCAACTTCACGGAGAGCTCTAGCGACACGCGTCATGCTGTCGATAACGAGCAGAACACGCTTGCCCCGATCACGGAAGTATTCCGCGATGGATGTGGCTGTCAGGACCGCCTTGTAACGCTCCAGAGCAGGCCGATCAGAAGTGGCCGCCACAAGCACCATGCGAGACGGTTTGTCATCCGGAAGATTGTGTTCGACGAATTCGGCAACCTCGCGACCACGTTCACCAATGAGAGCGCAGACGGCAACATCCCATGCGCCTGCCTCAAGAATCCGCGAGATCAATGTCGATTTGCCTGCGCCGGGGGGGCCGAATATCCCTACGCGCTGGCCTTCACCGCATGTCAGCATCGCATCGATGGCCGTCACGCCGGTTTCGAAGGGTCTTGATATGGATCGACGCGACAAGGGATCGACTGGAGCCCCATTCAATGGCTGCAACCGTGAAGACTGGTCTGGCTGCTGCTGAAAGGGTTTACGGATAACCCGCCCGTGCGCATCAATGATCGCCCCGATCATGAAGTCCCCCACAGCCACGCTTGGAGGCCTTCCTGTGGGTATCACTTCAGTCCTGAGCGACAACCCCACTGTATCTCCGTGCAGAGACAACAGCACATTGTCGCTCTCGATGCCCACGACTTCGGCGAGACCAATCAATCCCGTGCCGGGCTCGCGCAATTCGCACAACTCACCCATGCGAACCAGGGGCATCTCCGCCCGAACCATAAGCCCGGAGATACTGCGGATACGCCCGGCGACACGGCGCGTTTCCGTCCGTTCCAAGGCCTGTTCGAGCCTTGAAATCACATCAGCCACGTCGGATCGCCTCCAGCAAATTCGCCAACTGATCCGCCAGTCCTATCTGCTGTCGCGTCCCGTCAACTTCAAGAAGCAGTTCGTTACGTCCGACGTAGGCGTCCGCAACAACGGTCAGGCGAGATTCCAGGTTTCGCAACGCCCCGACAACGAAATCGAACTCGTCGGGGGATACGCGCAGCTTAAAGCCAGTAGCAGCGGTCGATTGTTCAATGGCAGCATGCACGACGCGCCTGACGCGCTCGTTCTCGGGCATATCGCCCAAAATCTTTTCAAGGCCCTGGATAACGATCTTTACAATCCGATCCTCGAAATCGAAAAGCTCACGCTCCGCTCGAGCCATCGTTTCCTTCAACCGAAGTTCCATCTCACGCAGAGCCTGAGTTCGACCCTGCGCGTAACCACGCTCCTGAGCTTCGCGCATCGCAGCAGAGATTACATATTCCAGATCAGCGTTACGCCTCGAAGCCGCTGCCAACAGATCCGACGCGCTTTGCACAAGCCCCATATCCTCGGATCTGATGATGGTCGAGGTTGGCGCAGCAGTCATACCTCTGCCTCGCGGTCGACAAGATCGAGCATCGCCTGATTGACGAGTGTTATCGCCTGAGAGCCCGGAATGGATGCTATACCGCTGTTCTCTGTCGCTCCCGGTCTGATCCGCCAACGGGGATCGATGCGATTATGGCGAGCCCAAATTTCCATCATGACCCAGCCATCCGCCTCCATGTGCGCAAAACATTCCTCGAGGTCGTTGTAGTTACGAATCGGGCCCTCGACAGTAATGTTGGCATAAGTCAGAATTTTTTTCATGCTTGATTTATGAAAATTCCTCCCAAGGGCATCTATATCAGATCGAGTGAGATGCGTACGGAGGCTAGGCAAGCTTAAAGTTACCCCTAATATTTTAGCTGTTTCTTTAATTTCGTTTTCTGATGTTAATAGGAATGCTTCAACGAGGCGGTTTGCAGGAGGAATCGCGCCGAACTCATCAATAACCTTCCTATACAACCGATTGGTCAGCCGTTGAGTCTTAACAAGTCTTTCCAACACATCCGGCGGAATGGAAGAAAAAAGCGGGTGATTGGACAGAGCTGCCTTTGCCAGGATCTCCCGCCGACGTCTCCCTGCCGCAATCTCCCCCGGTACGGCCATTTCAATGGGCCTGACGCTGCTGTGGCAGAACCAGAATTGCAGCGGCTACAGCGGCAAGCGCGGCGGCAAGTGCAATCAACAGAACCCGACCGAGAGACGAGGGTGCAGAATTGCTGCTACTATCCGTTGCTTCTTCTGGAGCAGCGACCTGCCCTGCGGGACGGAAATTCTCGCGGTCGACAGGAATGACGGGACTGGAAACAACCGAAACATCTTCATAGGAGAGGCCGCGCACGCTGTTCACGACCAATGAACGCGTCTTGCTCTCAATTGTCGCCAAGTCCGCCTCATCACGGTATCTGATGAGCACGGAGGCGCGGGATTGCTCGCGCACCAGACCGCGGCCGTTATCCTCGGGAAGCACGACATGAACCCGCGCTTCCGCGACGCCCTCAATTTCGGACAGCGTCTGCGACAATTGTTGCTCAAGAGCGTAACCCATCCTTGCCTTCTGTTCGAAAGGCGTGACCACAAAACCAGTGCCCGGGAATATCTGCGCAACAGAGGCATGTTCATTTCGTGGCAGCCCATGGTCCGCCAGGATCGCCAAAATGCGCGCCGAATCTGCTGATGATCCCGTCAAGCTGTAGCGTCCGTCCTCTCCTTTGAGAGTGCTGACCTGAAGCCCGGCACGATCGAGGATGAGTTGTGCATCCAGCATGTCTTTCTGGCTCAACCCGCCAATTACTTCCTTCGAGCAAGCCGTCAAAAGCAGGAGCGACAGGAAGAACGAACTGCGAAGCAACGAACTGCGGATATTCATTCTACTGTCCTTGCGTGAGACGCTTGAACGAAGCGAGCGCCGTCTGCACCAATGCACTTGCAACGCCGAGGCTTGCCGAATTGCGTTGCGCGACCTCGAACTCATCGATGGCAGCATCGACAATATCGCTCCCGTCGGAGCGCTCTACTTCTTCTTCGACCCGAATGTCCACGAGAAGCGGTCCACCCGATCGACCCTGCGCGCCCATCAGTTGCGGCGGCAACTGAGCGAAAAAGGGTGCAAACGTCGATGAACCTGACTTGGCACCATCGGAGCCGACATAGGTTGAGGGCGCAGGATCCTTGGCCTCGTAAGGCGAAATACGACGGCGTGCGTACCGATCGAGCGGCGCGGCAGAAGCAGTGAACTGAGCGGGGCCTCCAGGTGATGCTCCGCTGAAGCGCGCAATCAGTTCACCCTTCAATGCCTCAAGCTTCGAATTGCCGCCAGGAGGCCCTCCCAGGGCGTCTGCAAGTTTAGCAACGTCTTCGGCAGTATTCATGGCTTATTACTCCAAACAAGAAGCCATATCGCTATTTCTATTCTTCCTTACCTTCGTCGACCGCCTCCTTGACGGGATCAAAGAGTTTGCGCTGCAACTCGGCGTTCTCCATCATCCCTTGCATCATCATCGAGGTGAATGCCTTGCCGTCCGGGCTGATCTTGCCTGCTCCGGCGCCTGCACTAAAGTCAGTTGTGCCCATTTCGCCAAGGCCGGACGCGGCGGGGGGCGTACTACCTGAAATCTCCATAGCCAAACCTCCGTGCTTGCTTTTGATGCTCGAAGGATACTTTCTAGTAATTCTTTGTCAAATATTTATTGTTAACATATAGTTAAGTTAACCATATACATACCATATTATATTTCACTGATATTTGTTATGAATCATTCTGCTTCATGAAAAGGATAATGCTCGCGCCTTTCAGCCGGAAAACGCAAGATAGCTCCAAATTTAACGAATTTTGTCACCGGCTATAGCATGCCTGTCACCGATGATTGCGACACCGACGGATCTGATCGCTGATCCTGTCGACCGGATTCTCAGGTGAGGACGTCGTAATGCTGCATATAAACACAGACGGATTTACTGCCGGCGCAAGATTATCAACTGGCGACGACCCAGTAATGTTGGAAAAGGCCATGCAGTTGACCGGCGGACGGGTAACCATTCGCCCCAATTGCAATACATTTCGGTTTGATCACCGACAGGCTCAAATAGGCACAACCTCTATCACTGCTTTACGTATCGACGGGGGCTGTACGATATCCCGGCAGGATGCGGCCGATCGGCTGCTGGTGTTTCTTCCGCTACACGGCGCCGCAAAGATTCAAGTGGGAACGCAATGCCTCGACGCGACGCCCGATGTCATAGTCCTGGCTCCGACGCGGCAGGTCTCCGCACTCGACGTTCCGGCCTCACGCGCTCATCTTGTGCTTGAGATACCCCAGGCGGATCTGCGCAGCAAACTAGGTAACCTGGTAGGCCGTACAATACACGAAAGTCTTCAGTTTCAGTTGACGTTGAAGATAGATACAGGCCCTGGACGTCTTTTAAGCTTGATAGGGCGTGCCCTGGCTGAAGGCTTGAACCAGGACATCAACTCCAACGCGTCTACGCTTCAAATCCTGTCAGATGCAGTCGCAAGCTGCCTCGTGGAACTGGTATGGCACAACTATACGCCGTCCGTTGAAAGCGCTACCAATCTTCTCACGCCAAAATATATCGAGAACGCCATTGCCTTCATGCAGGCGAATTTGCACAAGCCGCTTACGGTTGACGCCATTGCTGCGGCGGTCAGTGTTAGCCCCCGATCATTACAGCAGGGGTTCAAACAGTTCCGCGAAACAACCCCTATGGCTTACCTGAAAGAGTTGAGACTGCAGGCTGCCCACAGAGAACTTCAATGGGCGCCGCCAGGCGTTTCAGTCAGTGATATCGGACGCAAATGGGGTTTCTCGCATTTGGGACGATTTGCGGCAGAGTATAGGGACAGGTTTGGCCGCGCACCGTCCGGGACGCTCAAGGGCTTTTAAGAGCGCTAACGAAAGAACAGATTCTTCAAGGGCAGAAGGGCGGATCCAATCGCTGCGCCATCCCCGGCGACTTCACTTTGCAAGAGAGAGGGCAAAGCGCGAGGAGCAGGCATTCCTGTCGGTATAAGTTTCCTCGCTATGTCCTGCAGGAGAAAGGCAACCAGCGACTGCGGAACGCGCCCGCCGAGAACGATGGCATCAGGATCAAAGATGCCGAAGATGGCCCTGAAGAGGTGCAGGTATGTATTGCTGACGTCATCGATCCATTGGAGGACACCTGGCAGGCTCATGTCGAACCGGTCAAGCAGGCCTTCTACATTGGGGATATCGACGCCGTTTCGTTGAACGAAGGCGTGAAGCCCGCGAAGCGAGACCCGATCCAGTTCCTCCAGGCCGGAGAGTAGGTAGCAATAGTTTCCGGCATTTTCGTGAGATCCCCGAAACAAGGCTCCGTTCGATACGAGTGCGCCGGAAACATCTTTGTCGAGGCTAATGAAGGCGAAGTTTCCGATACGTTTGCCTACGCCAGTCAGGCTCTCCCCGATGGCCGACGCGGCAGCAAGGGTCTCCGAGAAAACAGGCACATTCCACATATCACCAAGTACTTGCGGACAACGCAGGAGATTAAAACCCTCGTCTTCCGAATTGGCCTTGATGTCACTGGCCATGCCAATGCCGCAGAGTTGCTGACGTCGAATGCCCAGTTCACTCAGGACGCCCTCGAGCATCTGAACAAACACGGCCGATGAGCGCTTATCCGTCAAAGTGACCGAGGTCACGCATTTTTCGAGTACCGGAATACCGCTGAAGTTTACCACACTGATGCGCATGCTATCGTCGTCGATGGCTATGCCCAAAGAGTACCGCACGGCATTATTCAATTGCAGCATGGGACTGGGCTTGCCACGGCCATTGGGTTTTCCGCGTTCGGTAACGACCAGGCCATCTGCAATTAGTCCCTCAAGTATCCGGTGGACGGATTGTTGGGTCAGATCTGTCAGATCCGTAATATCCGCTCTGGTGATCGGTTGATGACACCGCAGAACATCCAGCAGCATCCGCTGGTTACTCGTATATTTTTGCATGCCTGTCGCTCTGCTGATTAAACAACATCAGTCAGCTGAAATAAGACCCTAGAATCACAGCTAATTAAGCATTTAATAACATAAACGACAAAAGAATATTGGTCATCCAGATGACAAAAGGCGCCGGATGTTTCCGACGCCCCTGCCCCGTCAGCGGCGAGCGGCCTTACGAGCAATACGCTGGCGAATAGAGTCAACATCCGCGCGTGGAGTCGCCGCAAACAGCGTTCTGGTGTATTCGTGGCTTGGATTGGAAAACACCTCGTCTCGCGTGCCGTATTCGACTGCTTCTCCGTAGTACATCACCATGACTTCATCTGCGATATACTTCACGACAGACAGATCATGGCTGATGAAAACGTAGGTCAGGCCAAATTCGTCCTGCAGGTCAGCCAGCAGATTGAGAACCTGAGCCTGTACCGAGAGATCGAGCGCCGAAACAGGCTCGTCGAGAACAAGCAGCTTCGGATTGAGCATCAGAGCCCGAGCAATGGCGATACGCTGGCGCTGGCCGCCTGAGAACATATGCGGATAGCGATTGTAGTGCTCTGGTCCAAGCCCAACCTTGATGAGCATTTCCGTTGCGCGATCACGCCGTTCGGCAGCCGACATCTTCGTGTTGATAGCCAGGGGCTCGCCGAGCACATCGCCAATCTTCTGGCGCGGGTTCAAAGAGCCATAGGGGTTCTGGAAAACGATCTGCACCTTCCGGCGCATGTCAGCCGTCAGATGTCCAGGTCTCGTATCAACAAGCTTCCCATCAATGAAAAGCTCACCTGCGGTCGGCTGGTCAATGAAGGTCAGAATACGAGCGAGGGTCGATTTTCCACAACCACTTTCGCCGACAATGGCCAATGTCTTGCCCTTCTCCAGCTTGAACGACACACCTTTCACGGCGTGCACGATCTTCTCCGGCTTGAAGAGGCCTTGAGGAACACGATAGTCCTGCTTGATATTGCGGATCTCGAGCATTGTTTCAGCCTGTTTCAGATCGGAAGGTCTCATCGAACATCTCCCGCAAGTTCAGCCGTGGAAACAAAGTCGGAAACGGTGCTGAGCCGGTCGCCGGTGGCATTCTCCGGCAGAGCGGCCAGAAGCGCGCGGGTGTAGGCGTTCTTCGGAGCCTCGAACAGAGACAGCACATCGGCCTCCTCCATTTTCCGCCCTTTGTACTGCACGATAACCCGGTCCGCTGTTTCTGCGACGACACCCATATCGTGGGTTATCATGATCAGGCCCATGCCATGTTCGGTTTGCAGATTCATGAGGAGATCGAGGATTTGCTTCTGGATGGTGACGTCCAATGCCGTCGTGGGCTCATCTGCAATCAAAAGCTTAGGATTGCAGGCAATGGCCATGGCAATCATCACGCGCTGGCACTGACCACCAGACATCTGATGCGGGAAGTGATTGAGCCGTTCTTCCGGGTTCGGCAGACCAACCAGCTTGAACAACTCGATTGCACGCGCGCGTCGCTGCGCCTTGCCCATGCCCATATGGATCCGCAGAACTTCCTCGATCTGGAAGCCAACGGCAAAGCACGGGTTCAGGCTGGCGATCGGCTCCTGGAAAATCATCGCCATGTCTTTACCGATCAGCTTTCGCCGTTCTGCATCGGGCAGTTTGCTGATGTCGCGACCCTGGAACTCGATCTTGTCAGCCGTGATCTTGGCTGTCCAGGGCAGGAGGCCCATGACAGCAAGCATGGAAACGGATTTTCCGGAACCGCTTTCTCCGACAATCGCAAGAACTTCACCTTCATTGACCGACAGTGAAACACCGTCGACGGCCTTGAACCAGCCGCTAGCGGTTTCGAACTGAACGGTCAGGTTCTGAATATCAAGAAGCGCCATGATCAGGACCTCTTCATCTTGGGATCGAGCGCATCGCGCAGCCCATCACCCATGAGATTGATTGCAAGAACGGTGATCAGGATCGCAAGGCCTGGGAAGGTAACCACCCACCATGCGCGCAGGATGAACTCGCGTGCTTCTGCCAGCATCGTGCCCCATTCCGGCGCCGGGGGCTGGGCTCCCATTCCCAGGAAGCCAAGTGCAGCCGCGTCCAGAATAGCGTTCGAGAAGGATAGCGTTGCCTGTACGATCAGGGGTGCCGTGCAGTTCGGCAGGATGGTCCTGAACATCAACCGGAATGGACCCGCTCCGGAAATCCGGGCAGCGGTTACGTAGTCACGTGTCTTTTCAGCCATGACGGCCGCGCGCGTGAGGCGCACGAAATGCGGCTGCAAGGTCAATGCAATCGCGATCATGCCGTTGGTCAGACTCGGTCCAAGAATTGCGACCAGCACGAGCGCCAGCAGCAATGAGGGAAATGCCAGGATGATATCCATCAGGCGCATGATGACCGTATCGACCCAACCCCGGTAGTAGCCCGCAATAAGGCCCACCAGAATGCCGCCGGTCAGCGAAAGCGTGGTGACGAACAGACCGATGAACAGCGAATATTGGGCGCCGTAGATCAGGCGAGACAGAATGTCTCTACCGACTGCATCAGTGCCGAGCAGGTAGGTCGCACGTCCGCCCTGAAGCCAGGATGGCGGCACCAGAACGGCGTCACGGTACTGCTCGAAGGGCGAATGCGGCGCGATCAGAGGCGCAAACACAGCCACGATGACCAGTGCAATAAACACAACGAGGCCGATGACCGCGCCGCGGTTTTCGGAAAAATAGAACCAGAATTCGCTGAGCATCTGGCGGCGCAAAGCCGCGCTGCTCACTGTTTCTGTCTTGGTCGTTTCTGCCATGGGATTTTCTCCTTCTTAGTGGCGGATACGCGGGTTGACGAGCCCGTAGAGCAGATCAACGATGAGATTGACGATCATGATGATAGCCGCGATCAGAAGCAGCCCACCCTGGATAACCGGATAATCGCGACGGAAAACACTATCCACCATCCACTTGCCGATACCCGGCCAGGAGAAGATCGTTTCCGTGAGAATGGCGCCGGCCAGCATCACACCGATCTGCAAACCGATTGTTGTGATAACGGGGATCATGGCGTTGCGAAGGGCATGCAGGCCCACGACGCGGAAAGGGGAAAGACCCTTGGCGCGCGCAGTGCGAATATAATCCTCGGACAGCACTTCCAGCATTGCCGAGCGCGTCTGACGCGCAATGACGGCGAGAGGAATGGTTGCCAGAACGATGGACGGCAGAATGAGGTGACTGACCGCTGACGAAAATGCGCCTTTCTGACCGGACAGCAGGGAGTCGATCAGCATGAAGCCCGTCACCGGCTTGAAATAGAACATCAGCGATATGCGGCCAGAAACCGGAGTCCATTGAAGAATGCCGGAAAACAAAATGATGAGCAGCAGGCCCCACCAGAAGATCGGCATCGAATATCCGACAAGGGCGATGCCCATCATGGATTGGTCGACAGCAGAGCCGCGCTTGATTGCCGCGATGACGCCAGCTGGAATGCCCAGGGCGACGGCAATGATGATCGCACAAAATGACAGCTCCACGGTTGCAGGAAATAGCGCCAGGAACTGCTTCAGAATAGGCGTTTTCGAAACGATCGAGGTGCCGAAGTCGCCCGTGACCACACCGCCGAGATAATCAAGGTATTGGATGACCATAGGCCGATCCAGACCGAGTTGCGCACTGATCTGCGCATGACGCTCGGGCGACATGACGCGTTCGCCCGACAGAAGGGCAACCGGATCACCCGGCAGCAGACGAATGAACGCAAAGGCAATGATCGATACCCCGATAAATGTCGGGATCAAGACGGCAAGCCGTCTCAAAAGAAAGCCAAACATGGATGAAACCTGCTTATTTTTCTTGGGTCTGGCGGTTCCACGGAGTCGGCCGTCGGAAGTGCCAGCCTTCATCTGACGACAATCTGGTCGTCCAGGCTGAGGAAAGGCCGCGGAATGCCCTCATCCCGCGGCCCAGTTTGGGATTACACCGAAAACTTACTCGGTGATGTCGACATTTTCAAATGTGAAATCGCCAAGCGGGCTCTGAACGAAGCCGGTCACATTCTTGCGCATGGGCACGATGGACAAAGAGTGGTCGAGCGTTGCCCAAGGCGCTTCGCGCTTGAACACGACCTGCGCCTCTTCATAGAGCTTCGTGCGTTCTGCCTGGTCGGAGGTGACCTTTGCCTTCTTCACAAGGGCATCGAACTCCTTGTTGCACCACTGAGCGCGATTGTTGCCGCCCACAGCATCGCATCCGAGAAGCGTATCGAGGAAGTTGTCCGGATCGCCATTATCACCGGTCCAGCCCAGCATAGCCGCGCCGTCACGATCCTTGGCCTTCGAACGCTGCAGGTATTCAGCCCACTCGTAGGACACGATCTCGACCTTCACGCCGATCTTTGCAAAATCATCCTGGATGATTTCGGCAGCGCGACGAGCGTTGAGCATGTACGGGCGCGAAACCGGCATAGCCCAGACCTTCATCGAAAGGTTCTTGACGCCTGCATCCGCCAGCATCTTCTTGGCTGCTTCGAGATCGTAGCTGTCGTCCTGGACCTTGTCGTTGTAGGACCACATTGTCGGCGGGATCGGGTTCTTGGCAGGCGTTGCCATGCCCTGGAAGACTGCTTCGACGATCGCCTTCTTGTTGATCGCCTTGTTCAGCGCCTTGCGAACTTCAGGCTTGTCGAACGGCGCCTGTGTCGTGTTGTAGGCGAGGTAGGCGATGTTGAGGCCTTCCTGCTCCATGACCTTGAGGTTGCTGTCGGACTTCATCGACGTCACGTCGGCAGCATTCGGATAAGGCATCAGGTGGCATTCGCCAGCCTTGAGCTTCTGATAACGAACAGCGGCGTCCGTGGTGATCGCGAAGACCAGATCGTCGATCTTTGGTGCGCCACCCCAGTAGTCGGCGTTCTTCTGGAAGCGGATGACGGCATCCTGCTGATAACCGATGAAGGTGAACGGACCCGTGCCCACCGGCATCTGGTTCAGCTGCTCCTTCTTGCCAGCCTTGTCCAGGCTGTCGGCATATTCCTTGGACATGATCGAAGCGAATGGCATCGCAAGGTTGGCAAGGAAGGGTGCTTCCGGACGGTTCAGCACCATTTTCACCGTCAGGTCATCGACCTTCTCAACCGACTTGATCAGTTCCGGGAAACCCATGCCAGCGGCATATTCCCAGGAAGCGCCAGCGATATACTGGTTCCACGGATTGCTCTTGTTGATCTGACGGTCGATGGAAAATACCACGTCGTCCGCATTCAGCGTACGGGTGGGCTTGAAGAACTCGGTGGTCTGAAACTTCACGCCGGAACGAAGCTTGAACGTATATTCCTTGCCGTCCTCGGAAACCTTCCAGCTCTCAGCAAGCGCGGCTACCGGCTTCGTCGTGCCAGGCTCGAACTCGAGCAGGCGGCTGTAGACAGGATGAGCAGAGGCATCGAAGGTGGTGCCAGCTGTGTAGAGGCCCGGGTCGAAACCTTCCGGCGAACCCTCGGAGCAGAAAACGAAGGTCTTCGCGCTCGCGGTGGTTGAAAGGAAGGATGCTGCGAGAAGGGCAGCGGCGAAACCAAGTTTATATTTCATGTTCATCTCCCGTCGGCAAAGGCGAGCAGTCACCCTGATGCCGTAGTTTCAAGATCTTTGAAGCGCGAGTCTCATTCAACTTCTTGTTTTTGGCGCCTTTTCGCGAAGCGGTGCATAATGGACAGCTTCAGGACGGATTGTGCCCCGTGGTCCAACATGCCGTGCCCGCTTGTTGCGGCGTTCAACTCTCATATCTATTAGGCGACCCTTGTAAAGAGCCTGAACTCTCAACTTTGCCATCTATCCGATGAATTTATGAGCACCTTTCCAGATTGGAAAGATATATGGCTCTGTGAGAAATAATATTGCGCATTTGTCGCGTCGCAGCAAAATCATCACGCAACCGCGCAAAGATACGAAATCCTGTTTCACACCTCTTCCGTGAACGTAAAAAGCCGGCAAATGCCGGCTTCATCGTTTCAGAATCAATCAGGTCAAGGTTTCAGTCTGAAGACTGATAGCTCTTGTGGGGCCAGGATAGCCTCCCCAAGCACCCTTTCGCAGTCCGCTGGTATTGACCATGGGCTATCGCCATAGTTGAATGCGAAACTCAGGTCGCCACGGGTTCGAATTCGGATATGATCCGGCACTTCGACAATGGGAATGTCGGCTTTCGTGGCGACATGCCTCACTGCTGCGGCAAGAAGTTTTTCGTCTGGCCAGCAGGCAAGGTAATGGACACTGCCCTTCTTCGTCAGTGCCGGATCGCCATTAGCGAATGTGGAAAGAACCTCTGCGTCAGTCTGTAGATATTCTCGCCAGCGGATACCGTTCCCTGCTACCGCCCCGGAAACGGGATCTGAGAGACCGGGCCGAAGTGTCGACACCTGGATCACCCGATGGCCGGTCATCTCGGAAAGCGAGCCGGGCGGCAAATTGTCCGGGATCCGGAAATAGCGATCGCGAGAGCCTGTCCTAGCACCAATCAGGATTGTTCCGGTCGCGGCCTTGAGCGCCGCATGGGCGGCCTCATCGACCTCCGTCATGCATGGTACGAGAACGAGGTCATAACCCTCGAGAGAAGCACCGGGACGAACGAAGTCGATATCGAGACCGAGACGACGGGCGGCTTCATACCAGCGGAAGCAAAGCTCCTCATAGCGGAAGTCTTTGCCCTGCGGCTGAATGACTGTTGTCCAGTAGCTCTGATAATCAAAGACCAGTGCGACACGTGCCTTCCGGGTATCGGGAAGGGCTCCGAGGCTGGCGAGTTCCTGTGCTACGCGCTGAGCTTCAAGCCCACCAGGAGACAACTCATCCAGACCGGCAAGATTGAGGCCGGCATGCATCTGTTCTTGTGCAAAGGTCGCCTGACGCCAGCGGAAATAGCTGACGACTTCGGCACCATGGGCAATGGCTTCCCATGTCCACAGCCGTACCATGCCCGGCTTGGGAACAGGGTTCCATGGAGCCCAGTTCACTGGCCCTGGTTGCTGCTCCATCACCCAGAACCGGCCGTTTCCGACCGCCCTGTAAAGGTCGTGATGGAATGGCGCGATATCGGGATGGGATGTTTCCGCCCAGCGATTTCGTTCTGCTTCCGAAAAAGGAAATTTCTCTACGAAACCGATTGGGTAGCTGTCCCAGGAAGCGAGATCCAGATTATCGCCGACCTTGAAGTGGTCGAAATCCAGGATAAAGCCCATGAAGTTATGCGTGATCCAGCGATCAGGCGAATGCTTGCGAATGATGTCGCACTGCATCTTGTCATAGGCGGCAACTTGATCGGAATGAAAGCGCCAGAAATCCAGCCGCGTCGCGGGGTTTGGTTCGGTCACCGTAAGGTTCGGAAGCGCTACGTCATCGAAGCTCGTCAGTTCCATCGACCAGAATACGGAACCCCAGGCTTCGTTCAACTGATCCGGCGATTGATAGCGCATGCGCAGCCAACGCTTGAACGCCTTCAGATCCTCCGGACCCCAGGAAATGATCGTATCGTGGCAGCCATATTCATTGTCTGTCTGCCAACCGACGAGACCCTGGTGATTGCCGTACCGTTCGGCGACAATCTCGACAATGCGCTTGCTCTCCTTCCACCAGGTTTCGGAGGAAAAGGTATAATGCCGACGTGAACCGAAGCCACGCGGCTTTCCGTCCTTATCATAGGGAATGATATCAGGGCATTCATCCACCAACCATTTCGGCGGCGTCGCAGTCGGTGTGCCGAGCACGATCTTCAGTCCGGCACGCGCCAGAATATCCATCGCACGATCAAGCCATTCAAACGCAAACTGGCCGCGCGCAGGCTCCAGTCGGGACCAGGCAAATTCGCCGATACGAACAAAACGGATTCCCAGCTCGACCATGCGCCGGGCGTCGGTTTCCCAACGAGCTTCATCCCAATGTTCAGGGTAATAACAAACGCCCAGCATTATCGTGTGAGATCTCCGTTGATGACCGCATTTCCCTCCGCGTCGAAGAGATGGCAGGCCTTTGCATTGATGCCGAGTTGCAGCGTATCGCCGGGCTTGGCCGAAGCGAGACCATCCGCCTTAACGGCAATTTCGGTGCCGTCGGCGAGCGCCACAAAGAATAGGGTTTCGGAACCGAGATATTCGGCAAGCTTTACAGTCCCGGCAATCGTCGCATCTCCCTGCCCGCCAGCATTGATGTGCTCGGGGCGCAGGCCAAGCGTCATTTGACCGGGACGAATGGCTGCGGTGCCGACATTGATTGCTACCGTCCCACCCGGCAGCCGAATGTTTGCCAGACCGTTCTCGACAGTCTCGATCTCGACTTTCAGAAAGTTCATCTTCGGCGAACCGATGAAGCCCGCCACGAACAGATTGTTCGGGCGATGGTAGAGCTCCAGCGGAGAACCAACCTGCTCGATCCGGCCCGCCGAAAGAACCACAATCTTGTCAGCCATGGTCATGGCCTCGACCTGGTCGTGGGTGACGTAGATCATCGTGGCCTTCAGATCCTGATGCAGCTTGGAGAGTTCAGAGCGCATCTGCACGCGCAGCGCCGCGTCGAGGTTGGAAAGCGGCTCGTCGAACAGGAAGACTTCCGGATTACGAACGATAGCGCGTCCGATGGCGACACGCTGACGCTGACCGCCGGAGAGCTGGCCCGGCTTTCTCTGAAGCAATGGCTCAAGTTGAAGCATCCTGGCCGCCATTGCCGTGCGTTCAGCGATCAAAGCCTTGTCATGCCCGGTCATCTTGAGGCCAAAGCCGATGTTTTCCG
The DNA here is from genome assembly GCF_001427345.1 of Rhizobium sp. Root149. NCBI lineage: Bacteria > Pseudomonadati > Pseudomonadota > Alphaproteobacteria > Hyphomicrobiales > Rhizobiaceae > Rhizobium > Rhizobium sp. Root149. Next base: position 189,351 of record NZ_LMGD01000023.1, on the reverse strand, counting down.
CCACCGTCAGATGAGGATAGAGCGCGTAGGACTGGAAGACCATGGCAACGCCACGCTCGGAAGGTCCGACACTGGTCATATCCTTGCCACCGATGGAAAGTACGCCGGAGGTAATTTCTTCAAGGCCAGCAATCATTCGCAGCAGGGTAGATTTGCCACAACCGGATGGACCGACGAACACGCAGAACTCGCCGTCCTTCACGTCGAGGTCGACGCCTTTGATGACGCTGAGCGCGCCAAACTGCTTCTTCACGCCGCGAAGGTTTACGTCAGCCATGGGTCTTGCCTCCCTCTTGTCGTTCTAGTTCAAGCATCAATGCACTTTCGGGTCGCAACATCGGTAGCGGCAAACCGCTCAGGACTGCATTTCGGAGATCAAATGAGATCTCACCTGCCAGCAACCGCCGTTGCCAATCCGACATCCGGATGAAATCGGGTTCGGCCGGAAGATGCTTTCTCATCCTCCACTGGCCCCCAAAGCCTGCAAGCCTTTCTGGCAACCTGAGCGGGGCCGGCTGTTCGCCCACCATTTGTGGCCCTTGCGCAATGAACAACACGATCTTGTGCGCATTGGAGGCGCCCCAAACGTAGCGGCCATCCTGCGGTTCCAGCTGGAAGTTCGCGCCGGGCGCATGCAGCAGATCCCGAAGCCGCTTGTATTCCGCGATGTAGACGTTCAACTCGGACTTCTCTTTTTCAGAGAGTTCAAGCGGGTTGAGCTCGACACCCAGATGGTACGCCATCGCCACCAAAGCCCGGAAGGACAGGCTGTGACGCCGCCCCGTCTGGTGGTTCGGAGACGCAGAGATATGACTTCCGAGAATTTCGGGAGGAATGAACAGAGACGCACCGCGCTGGATCTCCAATCGCTCCAACGCATCAGTGCAGTCGGAAGTCCAAACGCGGTGCGTCCGCGCCAGAACGCCGTAATCGATGCGCCCGCCCCCCGACGCGCAACTTTCGATTTCGACGTCTGGATGCGCCTGCCGGATCCGGTCCATCAAGGCGTAGACCGCGCGGGTCTGAGCGGAGATTGCTGCCCTGCCATCACGACCGCCAGCATGGGTCAGGTCACGGTTCATGTCCCATTTGATGTAGGAGACGGCGTGATTGGAGAGCACCGCATCAATCTTCTCGAAGAGATAGTCCGTGGCCTCAGGACGCGTCAGATCAAGGACGAGCTGATTGCGCGACAGCAGATGCGGCCTGCCTTCCACCTGCAGCGCCCAATCCGGATGTGCCTCGAACAGACGAGAAACCGGATTGACCATTTCCGGCTCGAACCAGATGCCAAATTGCATCCCGAGACCCGTGACATGATCGACCAGTGGCTTAAGGCCTTCAGGATATTTGCGCGGATCGATATCCCAGTCGCCAAGGCTCGTGGTGTCGTCGTCCCGTTTGCCAAACCAGCCATCGTCCAGAACGAAGCGCTCGATCCCGATCTGCGCGGCGGCACTGGCCTGATCCTTCAACGATTGAAGGCGATGATCAAAGTAATTGCCTTCCCAGGTGTTCAGGGTCACCGGGCGGGGGCTGATCTTTCCTTCCGGCCAGTTGAGCAGTTCCCACCGCACGAAGGCATGGAAGGCCTCGCGGTCCGGGCCTGCATAGGCCCACGGACTTTGATAGCTCTCACCCGGCTTCAGGATCGCCTCCCCGGCTTCGAATAATTCACCGAGGTGAACCAGCCGCTGGCCATCATCCGTTCTATCGATCACGATCTGATGGCCGCCACTCCATCCCAGCGCCACGCCGAACCGCTGGCCTTGGCCTCCCAGGTAGAGCATGGGAAAGCGATCATGCGACGTACGCCCGCGACGACTTTCCTGCGACCAGATACCGGTGCCCAGAGGCTCGCGACGGATCTGGAATTCCCGCCCCCACATGCCGGTGAACGTGGTAATATCGACATCGGGCCACGTCACGGGAAATGTGCCGGCCATGCACCGATCAAGCTGGTAGGCGTCACTTCCCATATTTGTCAGGGTGGTGCTCATGGCAATGATGCCAGATGGATAGGCCGACAAGGTTATGGTGAGTGCGAGCTTTGCAACGTCGTCACGCGCGGTCAATGTCGTCGTCTGGCCAGTTGCTTCGACCGCCCAGTTGCCGAACTGCGCAATGAAATCTTGGCCTTGCCTATGGCCGGATATCGCGGGCCAACCGAAATATCCCATTCCGCCCGTTGGCAGCAGGACGCTGGCGGGAACCGCGACATCCATGCCGTTGATCCGGCTGGAGCGATCGATTTCGAACAGGGCATCAGGCTGCAGCCGACCAGCTCCGAAGCTCAGAATTTCCGGCATGCCGAGAGCAGGCAGACGCAAGCTCAGACCGAACTCGGGCGAGCCAATGTTTACGATGGTGGTCATCCCTTGGTCGCTCCGAGCGTCAGGCCTGCAATGAAGTGTTTTTGCATGAGGAAGAACATCGCGACTGGCGGAAGGGCCGCGATGATGGATCCGGCCGAGACAAGATGCCAGGCGGCAACCCATTGACCGTTCAACGAATAGAGCCCGGCCGTGACCGGCATGGCGTGCTGCCCTTGAACCAGCACCGTCGCCCAGAAATAATCATTCCAGACAAAGGTGAACACGAGAACGGACAGAGCAGCGATGGCCGGACGCATCAACGGCAGGACGATGTAGCGAAAGATCCGCCACTCAGAGACACCCTCGACACGGGCAGATTCAATCAGCGCGAATGGAAGCCCCTTGATGAAGTTTCGCATGAATAGCGTGCAGAACCCGGTCTGAAAGGCAACATGGAAGAGAACAAGACCGAGCGTTGTATCGTAAAGCCCTGCCTTCAGCGTCATGTCTCGGACAGGCACCATCAGGATCTGGAACGGAATGAAATTTCCCGCCACGAACATGAAGAAAAGCAGCAAGTTGGCGCGGAACTTGTAGACCGCAAGCGCAAAACCCGTGAGGCATGACAAAGCTACAGCGCCGATAACGGTGGGGATCGTAACCTTGAAGGAATTGAGGATGTAAAGCCCGATAGGCGAGTCCCTGAACACAGCCGTGTAATTCTCGACGCCGCCGAAGCCGGACGGAATGCCGAAATAGTTGCCGGCAGCGAGATCACTCGCAGGGCGCACCGAGGTTATTGCGACCCCGATCAGCGGCAACAGCCAGAGAACCAGCGCCAGGGGAAGCACCACCTTGTAGGCGGTCTGAGCGAACGGAGACGCTTTCTGAATGGGAGTAGGAAACATCAGCTATTCCTTTCCTGCATCAGCATGCGCACGATGAAGAGCGTGATGAAGATCATCATGATCAGGAAGAGAACCACGGCTATCGCAGCCCCATAGCCCATCCGGAACCCATATTCCGACAGCGCCTGCTCGTACATAAAATAGGAGAGAACCTGGCTTGACCCGTAAGGCCCACCGGAGGTCATGATGGAGACCAGGTCGAAGGAGCGCAGGGAGCCGATGACTGTCACGACCATGGCGATGAAGGTTGCAGGTGCGAGTTGGGGCAGGACCACATACCACAACAGCTTGATGCCCTTGGCGCCGTCCATGCGCGCCGCTTCAACCTGTTCGGGATTGATGTTGTTGAGACCCGTCAAATACAGGATCATGCAATAGGCGGTCTGCGGCCAAAGGCCCGCGACGATGATTCCGTAGGTCACGAAGCGCTCGTCCGCCAGAATGGCGATCTGCTGTCCGGTCAGATTTTCGATCAGCTTCGAGAACAGCCCGAAATCCGGCGCGTAGAACCAGGTGAAGATCAGACCAACGACAACCTGGCTGATGACGAAGGGAAAGAAAAACAGTGACTTGTAGAGCCGGATACCGGTAACCGTCTGGTTCAGGAATAGCGCGACGGCGAGACCGGCCGGAATGGAGAGCAGATAGAGCACCAGCCACAGAACGTTGTTCTTCAGCGAGGTGTAGAAGGAATCGTCGCCCATCAACTCGACATAGTTGCCAAGGCCAATCCAGACCTTATCGCCGAGACCATCCCAGTCATGAAAACTGATCCAGATCGACTCGATGATCGGAAAGAGCACGTAGATAACGAACATCGCCATGCCTGGCGCCAGGAACAGCCAGGGCGCAAGCCTTTGCTGGTTCTTTTTCCAGTAGCCGGTTGACGACGGAACAGCCTCGCTCATGGTCGCGCCTCTGTTGATGACGTTGCGATAGATCGGGCAGCCGCGTCCGATGCACGGTCGCGACTGCCCCAAGTCCGGGAGGAGGACTTTACTTGTGTACGCGCTGACGGATCTTCTCGAGGCGCTCCAGGATGGCGTCAGCCTTGTCCGGCTTGACCATGAATTCCTGGAAACCCTCCATGCCGGCCTTTGCCATTTCGGCGTTCGCATCACGGTCGTAGAACTGCGCGAGTGCATAGGCACCCGAAAGCATTTCAAAGCCTTGCTTCAGGAACACATCCTGCGGCTTTTCGGCCTTGTTGTTGACCGGAAGCTGGCCGAGCGTCGCGTTCATCTTGCTCTGCGCAGCGGGCGATGCGACATAGGCGAGGAATTTCTTCGCGTCTTCCTTGTTCTTGGCCTTGGCCGGAATGTGGAAGGTGTCTGTCGGAGCCTCTTCGGCGACAGGCAGGTTCGGCGTGATCTGCGGGAACTGCAGGAAGCCGATCTGCTCCTCCTTCAGGCCGCCGCTCTTCATCGTCGCGACAGCGAAGTTACCCATCAGGTACATGGCGGCCTTGCCCTGAACCATCTGCGGTACGGCGTCCTGCCAGTCGATGGCAGCATGGTTTGCAACGAAGTAGCCCGGCTTCACCAGTTCTGCCCACTTGGCGAACACGGCCTTTACGCGCGGATCCGTATACGGAACCTTGCCGGAAGTGAGGTCCATGTGGAACTCGTAGCCGTTGACGCGCAGGTTCAGGTAATCGAACCAGCCGCCGGTTGGCCACAAGGCCTTTGTGCCGATTGTGAAAGGCGTGATGCCCGCAGCCTTCAGCTTTTCGCAAGCGGCCAGAAGCTCGGCCCAGGTCTTGGGAGGCGTAATGCCCTGCTTCTCGAAAATGTCCTTACGATAGTAGATGCCCCACTGATAGTAGGTGTAGGGAACACCCCACTTCTTGCCGTCAATCGTCATCGAAGATGCTGCGGACTTGAGCTGGTCATTCAGTCCATTTGCGGTCCAGACATCCGAAACATCGGCAAACAGGCCAGCCTTTACGAAAGGCTCCATGCGGTTGCCAGCATACCATGCCGCCACATCCGGCGCATCGGCAGTCAGAAAGTTGCGGATTGCCGCCTTATAGCCTTCGTGGTCGAAGTTGTTCCACTTCACCTTGATGTCCGGGTGCGCCTTCTGGAAATCGGCAATCAGTTCCTCCATCGCCTTCTTCGGCGCCGGATCGGAATGGTCCGAGTTGATCACGATTTCACCCGCGAATGCCGTGGATGAGAATAAGGCAGCAGACAAGGCAAGGGCCTTCAGGCCGTTGAAAAAGGTCATGTTTTCCTCCCGATGACCGTCATTCAGTCGCTATTGCCCGACACCCTGCCGCCAATTCGATGAACGCGGATCCGGGTTTCAAGCATGACAATATCATTTGCTTTAAAACCGTAATGATCTACCGTCATTCTATCGATCTTTTCCGGAATCCTAAGATGGAACGTTTGGCAAAAATCAATAATGACGAATCCGTCCCGGTTCATCCTGACCATGACCCACGACATCCGCTCGTCATATTTGGAGATCATCGGTTCTGTGCGGGAGAATGCCTCGATGTGCAGCGCATGGCCGGGCCGCACATGCATAGTCAGATTGAACTTAATTTCGTCCTTCGTGGACGCATGAGCTACTGGTTCGATGGGCGCGAGCTGACGATTGATGAAAACCGTCTTTGCCTCTTCTGGGGAATGATCCCGCATCAAGTCACGGACCGGGAGGAAGGCACGCAGTTCGTCTGCCTCTATGTGCCGATGTCGGTGCTCCTGGGTTTTCCCAACCTCAGCCGGTTCCGCAACGCCGTCTTCCGCGGCGCTGTGATCGAGGCGATGGAGATGCGCCCCTGGGAAAGCGAGGTCTTCAAGCGCTGGCGGGATGAGTTGCTATCCGGTGATGCCGAACTGATGGAGATCGTTCGCTCTGAACTGACAGCGCGGGTCATGCGCATCGAGCGCGAAGGATGGCGTGATCTGAGGGAGCAAGGTGACGCAATCGCAAGCTTGGGCAAAAGAGATGCGGATTGGGTCATTCATGTCGAGAAAATGCTAAGATTCATTGGAGAAGGCGCCTTGAGCGAAATCTCCGCCGAAGATGTGGGGCGGGCTGCGGGCCTGCATCCCAACTATGCCATGACACTGTTCCGCAAGGCGGTCGGCATGACCATCAATCAGGCCATCATTCGGCACAGACTGGACACGGCACAATCGCTTTTGATCGCGACAGATCTGCCGATCACGGAGGTTGCCTACGAGTCCGGCTTTGGTTCGCTCTCCACGTTTTATGAGGCATTCCAGCGTCGGTTTAAGGAAAAGCCCGTTCTGTATCGCAAACGCCTTCGCCCTTCCGGCTAATCGGAACAACCAAGGATCGGCGGCCGGTTTCCCGGCCACCGCCTTGCCCATCAGCCTGCGTGGTTCAGCTGGAGACGAGAAACGCCGGCGGCGACGTTCAAACCTGTCCCAACCTGAGCACTGACTGGCTGAAGGGCAAAATTCCTGGAGTTTCCGCCAATCAGCGCGTTGGCACCGACGCCGACCCCGGCGGCAGCAGACGCGGAGGCGCCGACATAGCTGCCAGCCAGCGAGCCTTCGCCGATGCGAGACGCAGCAGTGCTGACAACCACCCAGTTGAGGTAGGTTTTTCCCGTCACGCCAATATCGAGACCGAGCTTGCCGATCGAACCGGTGTAACGCTCAACCTTGCCATTCTGCTGACGGAACTGGCACTGCACCTTCTTGCTCGAACTGAGGATCAAGCCCACGCCACCTTCGATTTCGCAACTCAGCGCACCGATACGCTGACCAGGCTCCGCTGCTTGGGCACGGGAAGCTTTTCCGCTTGCCGCAAAGGCGGCCGGAGTTGCTGCGAGAGATGCGATTGTGGCGAGAAGAATGATCTTTTTCATAATGTTCTCTTCCTTCAGAAGCTGATTTAGCTATGGTCCGGGATGACCGCGTCATTAACAGCGATATAGCGAGGCAGATGGAACCGTGGCTGCACGGCGAGGTCGGCCAGAACGCTGCGTCCGGTGAAGACTTCAGCGATAGCAATCGCGGTCTCCAGTGTGTCGGTGGAGTCCACCTCACCTGTCAGGACAATCCGACCATCCTCTAAGGCACAGGTAATGCTGCTTTTTTCGAGTCCCTGCGCATAGGCAAGGATCGACTGCAAGGCAGCACAAACACTGTGATCCTGGGGGTGTCCGCGCATCTGGGAACGTGCGTGTGCGACAATCATCATACCTGCCTCGCTCACGGGTTGATCCGGAAACTACTTGAGGGCGGACTTCACGGAGTCCTTGGCCTTGCCGACAGCGCTCTGCGCTTCGCCGGCAACCTTGTCGGCCTTGCCCTCGATCTCGAGGTCACGATTGCCCGTCACCTTGCCGACGGCTTCCTTGATCGTACCCTTCGCCTGACGGGCAGCACCTTCGATCCGGTTCTTATCCATGATCCTACTCCTTGTTTCAGTTGGGCCAGCAGCGCTTCATTGCGCTACATGACTGGAGATAGGACCGGAAACGGCGCTGATGCAGAGAAAGAACTACTAATCCTGCTAGTAGGTTTTCACCTTTTTTTGCCTTTCGATGTCTTTTTGGCAGAAGATGCACCGTTCCCGCTGAACCCACGCTCGCGCGCCCATATCACGGCTGCAGCACGGCGATTGACGCCGATCTTGTTGTAGAGGGACGCTACGTGATTTCGAATGGTATGGCGCGACAGGCAAAGGGCATCGCCCATCTCGGCATCACTCAAACCATCGCAGATCAGTCCGAGGATCTCGCTCTCACGCTCGCTCAGATCTTTCAGTTCAGCCGATGGGTTTTTCCCGGTTGAAGCTCGGCGCAGGGTCGCGAGGCGATCTACGACGGTGCGGCTGAACCAGGACGTATCGGCCATGACGCTTTCGATGGCCTCGATGAGTTCAAGTTCCGAGCGTCTTCGTTCCGTCACATCCTGAACCGACCAAAGCACGCACGCATGGTCATTTATCTCAACCCGTTCTGCAGAGACAAGGCATTCCGCCGTATCGCCGTTCGCAAGCAGCATGCGCAAGGCCACATCTCTGACCGGAACGTTATCTCGCAGATGCTTTTCGATTTCCTTGCGGGTCTTCGTATCCTCCCAAAGCTTCAAATCAGCCGCTGTTTTTCCAATAACGGATTCGATCTTCCTGCCACTGAGAGCAAGGAAAGCCTCGTTGACTTCCATAAAGACGAAGTCATCCAACCGCGCGATTGCAGCCGGTGCTGGCGAAAGGCGGAAAGACTTGGAGAACCTTTCTTCACTCTGGCGAAGAGCGTTCTGCGCTTTGCGACGGCCATCAAGATCGGCAAATGTAAACAGCATGCAGGGCACCTCACCGACAGGAATTGGCTCGCCCGCCACAATGACCAATCGATCTCCACCGTCCGGAAGCGGTATCAGGGCCTCGCGCTGACGTATGACCCTGCCTTCCGCCAGCTTGATCATGGCGTCATCACCCGTCTCGCAATTGGAGAACAGTCCGATTTCCTCGACCATCTTGCCCAGCACATCGTCTTGGCTCAGTCCGGTCATTTCCATGAAACCCTGGTTGACGCGGATGAAGCGTTGGTCGTCCAGCCTGCATATGAGTCCCGGCGCGGGATTGGCGTTGAAGGATTTTTCAAAACGCTTTTCTGCCTCATAGCGCGGGGTTTCGTCGCGAATGATCAGCACCAGAACATCAGGCTTGGCACCGGCGTCTTCGAGGATCAGCGTTCGCACGACATGAACCCAGCACGCGTCAGGATCGCTGGTCGGAGAGACTTCGATGGTGACCCCGTCCAATGCTTCCCCGCCCAGTAGCCGTTCAAGCGGGTACTGCCCCTCGTCGAGCGTGTGGTTGTTTCGATACCGAAGAGTGAAGCGGCGGCGGTAATCCGCAACAGTCTCGCCAAGTCCGGCAAGATCTTCCACGCGGTGGCTCTTCAGGGCTGCTTCGTTTGCCCAACCGATCCTGCCATCCAGCTCCACAAGGATAAGACCATCTGTCAGGCCTGCGATAAGCTGCTGCAGGACGGTGCGGTTTATGCGTGGTGCTTCAGCGGCTTCGTTCATGGAGATCCGGTTCCAATTTGAATGGACCTTAAAGTGTGAACGATCTTGTGCAGGACAAGTGGCATCATCCTGATGTTGAACTCGGTGGAAAAGACGTCTGGCGACTAAAGAAAATAAACAAAGGGTTTACGAGGATCATTTTTTTGCCACGCGCGTTGATGAGGAAATTCACAAGCGTCAGCATTGCTGAGTCGAGAACTGCCGCACCAAACGCATAGAGTAATACCCAAGGAGTAAACCCATGAAGAAAATCCTCGCAGTTGCCATCTCTGCTCTGCCCGTCATTGCAAGCGCTGGCACAGCATTTTCAGCCGACACCATATCCCGCTATGACCGCGCTCCGGTTGCTCAGGAGCAGGACCAGCGCGGTGGCGTGCGCATCGGCTATCTGGATTGCACGATCGGTGGCGGCGTTGGCTACGTGCTCGGTTCTGCGAAGGAAGCTGACTGCGTCTTTACGTCCGCGATGGGTGGTGAGCCGCTCGACCGTTATACGGGCGTTGTGCGCAAGATGGGCGTAGACCTTGGCTTCACGACGAAACAGCGGATGGTCTGGGCCGTTTTCGCTCCGACTGCCGGTTATCACCGCGGCTCACTCGGCGGCCTTTATCAGGGCGCAACGGCTGAGGTAACCGTTGTTGCAGGCGTCGGCGCCAACGTTCTCGTCGGCGGCACGTCCGGATCGATCCACCTTCAGACGGTCAGCGTCCAGGGCCAGCTTGGCCTGAACCTCGCTGCAACCGGAACCTCTGTGACGCTTACTCCTGCAAGCTGAGGTCGGTAGTATCCATGAACATGAAAGCGTCTGCTCCGGCAGGCGCTTTTTTCTTGGCCTTGTCTTTATTCAGATTTACTTGAAAAGACTTGATCTGTGATCGCTGGTTCGATTTGGATCCATCGGCACATGACCAACCCACCGCTTCTATGCCGAACCGGAGTTCCAGATGACCGCACTCGTCGACAATGCCAAGCGATTGGCTGACCGCCTCCTGTCGTCCTACTCGGGTTCTCGACTACTTGCAGGCATGGCCGGAGCACCCGGATCCGGAAAGTCGTCGCTGGCGGATGCAGTAGTGGAAGAGATCAACCACAAGCGGCCGGGCTTTGCCGCGGTCTTCCCAATGGACGGATTTCACTACGACGACGCCGTGCTTCGAGATATGGGTCGCCTTGCCAACAAGGGTGCCATCGATACGTTCGATGCGCATGGTCTGAGACATATGCTGCAAAGGCTGAAGGCCAATGAAGATGATACAATCGCCGTTCCGGTTTTTGATCGATCCATTGAAATTGCCAGGGCTGGGGGTCGCCTCATCCCGCGTGAGACGGGCATCATCGTTTGCGAAGGTAATTATCTGCTGATGCGCAACGAGCCTTGGGACCGGCTGCATCAGATCTTTGACCTCACCGTTCTGGTTGAAGTGCCGGTCGAGGAGTTGCGCCGGCGTTTGCGAGAGCGCTGGTTCTTTTACGGTCTCGACGAGGAAGGTATTCGTCGAAAGCTGGACGACAATGACATTCCCAACGGGATGGCCATCATGGACGGCAGCATCGAACCTGATGTCCGGGTTCCGAATTGAACCCGCGATGCGCTTCAAGGACATGATTGCATGACTTCGGTTACTATGACCTGGCTTATTGCGGGCATGACCGCCTTTGGCGTCGTCGTCCGTCCTTTTCGATGGCCGGAAGCGGTCTGGGCGGTTGCCGGTGCTGCAATGCTCCTCCTCCTCAATATCATCGGTTGGAGCGACGCCGTCAGCGGCGTACTGAAAGGGTTCGACGTCTACCTCTTTCTCATCGGAATGATGTTGCTATCGGAGCTTGCCAGGCGAGAGGGCCTGTTCGACTGGATTGCCGCGATCGCTACCTCCGCTGCGAAAGGATCTCCGCGCCGTCTTTTTTGCCTGGTTTACGCAGTCGGCGTGGTTGTCACGGTCTTTCTGTCAAATGACGCAACAGCGGTTGTCCTGACACCGGCGGTTTATGCCGCCTGTCGTGCAGCGAAGGTAAAGGACCCTCTGCCCTATCTCCTGATCTGCGCATTCATCGCCAACGCCGCGAGCTTCGTCCTGCCCATTTCGAATCCCGCAAACTTGGTCATCTTTGCGGGTGGAGAGATGCCGCCCCTGTCCCGTTGGCTGGCGACATTCCTGCTCCCCTCAATTGCTGCGATCGCCATTACCTTTGTTTGCCTCTACGTGACGCAGCGCAAAGCATTGATGGCGGATGAACTGGCAGAAAACATTCCAACACCGGAATTGACACGAGCGGCAAAAATCTCTGGTATCGGTCTATGCATCACTGCCGCTGTGTTGGTCATAGCTTCTGCCCTGCATCTTGATCTTGGAATCCCCACCTTCATAGCCGGTGTCATCACAACCCTTGGCGTCCTGCTGCTCACCCGCCAGAACCCTCTTGAGGTTTTACGCGGGGTCAGCTGGAGCGTTTTGCCACTGGTCGCAGGTCTTTTCGTCGTTGTGGAAGCCGTGAACAAAACCGGGCTGACATCGCTTCTTGCGCAGCAGCTAGCAACGCTTGCGGCGGAATCAGAAACACAAGCGATAGCGATCGCAGGCACCGGCGTCGCGATTGTTTCAAACCTCGTCAACAACCTGCCAGCAGGTCTGTTCGCCGGAAGCGCGGTGCAGGCCGCGAATGTGTCAGATGCCATCGCGGGCGCTGTACTCATTGGTGTAGACCTTGGCCCGAACCTGTCGGTCACGGGGTCACTTGCCACCATCCTCTGGCTTACAGCATTGCGACGCGAAGGCATTCACATGAGTGCCTTCGCCTTCCTGAAGTTGGGCTTGGTGGTGATGACCCCAGCGCTTGCGGCTGCACTGGGAACTCTCATCCTGCAAAACTTCTAGGTCATTTCGTACGGAGCATCTCGATGATGCCAGAGAAATCCGTCCCACCATGGCCTGAGGCCTCGAACTCGCGGTAAAGAGCCGCAGCCGCAGCGCCCAGCGGCGTATTCGCTCCGCTGCTGTTTGCCGCATCCTGGGAGAGCAGCAGATCCTTCAGCATCAGGGCTGCTGCGAACCCGGGCTGGTAGTCGCGGTTGGCAGGTGAAGTCGGAACCGGGCCCGGAACCGGGCAGTAGGTATTGACCGACCAGCACTGACCGGACGAGGTGGAAACCACATCGAACAGCGCCTGATGGGTCAGGCCAAGCTTTTCGCCCAGCGCAAAGGCTTCGCAGGCGCCAATCATCGAAATGCCAAGCAGCATGTTGTTGCAGATCTTTGCGGCCTGACCAGCGCCGCCGCCGCCGCAATGGACAATGCGTTTTCCCATGGCCTCAAGGATTGGGCGCGCCGCGTCAAAGGCGGCCTGCGTGCCTCCCGCCATGAAGGTGAGTGTTGCCTGCGCTGCTCCCGAGATACCACCGGACACCGGCGCGTCAAGGGAATGGCAATTGGCCTCGGCTGAAAGTTGATGCGCCTTTCGGGCTGAATCCACATCGATGGTCGAGCAATCGATCAACAGTGTGCCAGATGCAAGCGATGGCTTGAGCTCTGACCAGACGGAGAGCACATGCTCCCCCTTCGGCAGCATGGTGATGATCACGGTTGCGCCCTCGCATGCGTCAGCCAAGGACGAGACCGCCTGCACCCCGGCCTCTCCGGCTGCCTTGCGGCTGTGCTCCGACAGATCGAAACCGCGAACCACGTGGCCAGCCTTCACCAGATTGGCGGCCATTGGTCCGCCCATGTTTCCAAGCCCTACAAATGCAATATTCGCCATAATCAAAGTCCTCCCGATGCCATTATCTATTGTCTTCCAAAATCATCATCGCCGCTTTCTCCGCAATCATGACCGTTGGTGAATTCGTGTTTCCCGACGTGATCGTCGGCATGATGGAGGCATCTGCTATTCGCAGACGTCCAAGAGCGCGCATCCGCAATCGCGGATCGACGACGCTCTCCGGGTCCGGTCCCATGCGGCAGGTGCCGACAGGGTGGAAAATCGTCGTTCCGATCTCTCCAGCGGCTTTGACCAGTTCCTCCTCAGTCTGATAACTCGGACCTGGTTTGTATTCCTGCGGATTATAGCGGGCGAAGGAAGGCTTAGAAACAATCTCTCGCGTCAACCGGATAGACTGCGCGGCGACCATCCGGTCACTTTCCGTCGAAAGATAGCGGGGCGCGATAGCAGGCTGTTGCGCAAAATCAGCGCTCTTTGCATGTACAGAACCTCGACTGTCTGGCCGCAGATTACACACGCTTGCTGTAATGGCCGGGAAGGTGTGAACCGGATCGCCGAACTTATCGAGGGAAACGGGCTGCACATGGTACTGCAGGTCCGGCGTTTCCTTCTCGGGTCCGGAACGGGTGAAGATGCCAAGCTGGCTGGGCGCCATCGCCATGGGGCCGGATCGTTTCGCCAGATATTCGAGACCAATGGCCATCTTGCCAAGCAGGCTGGATGCCTTCTCATTCAGAGTTGGGACACCGGTCACCTTGAAGGTCAGGCGTAATTGCAGATGGTCCTGAAGGTTTTCGCCCACCTGCCCGACGTCCTTGACAAGGTCGATTCCAGCATTTTGCAAAACCTCTCCCCGCCCGACACCCGACAGCTCTAAGAGATGCGGCGAGCCGATCGCGCCAGCCGAAAGCACTGTCTCGCGACGGGCATAGAAACGCTGATCGACGCCACCGACGGATACCTCGACACCCTTCACCTCTCCCTGTTCGATGATGAGCTTTTTCGCCTGCGCCTTGGTCACGACGCGTAGATTGCCGCGTTTCATTGCGGGCCGAAGAAAGGCCTTGACCGTGTTCCAGCGAATGCCCGAACGCTGATTGACGTCAAAGTAGCCAGAACCTTCATTGGTGCCCCGGTTGAAATCCGGCGTCTTGGGAATGCCTGCCTCTTCTGCCGCCTGCTGGAAGGCATCGAGAACCGCCCAGCGAACGCGGGCGGTTTCCACGCGCCATTCCCCACCGGCTCCGTGCATGTCATCGCCGCCCTTATGAAAATCCTCGGATTTCCGGAAAAGCGGCAAGACGTCATCCCAACCCCAGCCGGGATTGCCCATCTGTCGCCACTGATCGTAGTCGCGTGCCTGGCCGCGCATATAGATCATGCCGTTGATCGAAGAGCAGCCGCCAAGAACCTTGCCGCGAGGATAGTTCAGCGCGCGGCCGTTGAGACCCTGTTCCTTCTCGGTCTGGAAGCACCAGTCCGTCCGGGGATTGTTGATGCAATAGAGATAGCCGACCGGAATATGGATCCAATGATAATTGTCGTTTCCGCCAGCCTCCAGAAGCAGAACCGTGTTCTTCCCGTCGGCGGACAGGCGGTTGGCGAGCACGCAGCCAGCAGTCCCTGCACCAATGATAATGTAATCGAAGCTATTCATGACACAGCTCGTGAGGGGACCAAAGGTTCGCCTGGGCGCGCTCAATGCGCCCATGCGGAGTTTAAACTAGAAGCTTTGGTGCGATTATCGGGTTAGAGCCAGCGCGCCAGCCCGAATTTTCGGCCGATCCTTGAGGCCGCCAGTTCCCCCACCACGCCACGTCGGAAGACCAGCACGCAGATCATGAACACAGCGCCGGTGATGATCGTGACCGGAAAGCCGGTCGTTGCCAGATAATTGCCCAGCATGACCACAATTGCGGAGCCGAGGATGGGGCCAAGCATGGTGCCGATGCCACCAAGCAGTGTCATCAGGATCACCTCGCCGGAGGTCTGCCAGCCCACATCGGTCAGCGTCGCGAACTGGAACACAAGAGCTTTGGTGCCGCCTGCCAATCCGGCAAGCGCTGCCGACATCACGAAGGCTCCGAGCTTGTAGCGCGCGACGGAATAGCCAAGTGAGATCGCCCGTTGCTCGTTCTCGCGGATGGATTTGAGGATCATGCCGAAGGGCGAATGCACGAAGCGCCAGATGATGAAAACTCCAATCAGGAAGATCGCGGCCACGGTGTAATACATGGCGATCGGCTGGCTGAGATCGATGAAGCCGAAGAGATGCCCACGCGGAACAGACTGGATACCGTCCTCACCATGCGTGAACTTGGCCTGCAGGCAGAAGAAGAAGAACATCTGCGCAAGCGACAGCGTGATCATTGAGAAATAAATGCCCTGTCGCCGGATCGCAAAGAAACCCATGATGAGGCCGAGAGCGGCGCCGCCTGCAGTTCCGATGAGAATGCCGAGTTCAGGCGGCACGCCCCATTCCTTCACGCTGTGCGCGGTGAAATAGGCAGCGCCGCCGAAAAAGGCCGCATGCCCGAAGGAAAGAAGACCGGTATAGCCGATCAGAAGGTTGAAGGCAGCCGCAAAGAGAGCAAAGCAGAGCACCTTCATGATGAAGACCGGGTAGATCAGGAAGGGCGCAACAAGAAGCAGCAACAAGCCTGCAATGAGCGCAAGACGCCTCGCCGTGATCTCGGATTTCGAAACAGAACGGTCATCGAGGGCATCTGACGGGACGGTGGAGGTGTGAATTTCAGCCATGTTCTTACTCCCGTCCGAACAGTCCGGCAGGCCGGACGAGCAGGACTATTGCCATGATGACAAAGATCACTGTGTTGGAGGCTTCCGGATAGAACACCTTGGTCAGGCCTTCGGTAATGCCCAGAACATAGCCCGTTACGATCGCACCAAGGATGGATCCCATTCCGCCCACGACGACCACCGCAAAAACGACGATGATGATGTTGGAGCCCATCAAGGGCGAGACCTGGTAGATTGGCGCTGCCAGCACACCTGCAAAGGCAGCAAGAGCAACACCCAGCCCGTAGGTCAGCGTCAGCAGGATCGGCACGTTGACGCCGAACGCCTGCACAAGCGTGGAATTTTCCGTTGCTGCCCGAAGATAGGCGCCAAGCTTTGTCTTCTCGATCAGCAGCCAGGTTCCGATGCAGACTACCAGCGAGGCAACAACCACCCAGCCGCGATAGTTCGGCAGGAACATGAAGCCGAGGTTCGTGCCGCCCGCAAGCGATGGAGGCGTGGCATAGGGCTGACCGGATGCGCCATAGTAGTAGCGGAAAATGCCTTCCAGCATCAGCGCAAGGCCGAAGGTGAAGAGCAGACCGTAGAGCGGATCAAGACCATAGAGCCTTTGCAGGAACAGCCGCTCGATAACGGCGCCGAACACGCCGACGATGATGGGTGTCAGGATGAGCGCCGGCCAGTAGCCAATGCCGGCAAAATGGAGAAGCAGATAAGCCGTGAACGCACCCAGCATATACTGTGCGCCATGCGCAAAGTTGATCATGCGCAGAAGGCCGAAGATAATCGCCAGCCCGAGCGACAACAGGGCATAGAAAGACCCGTTGATCAGACCGATCAGAAGCTGACCCAGCAGCGCGGGAAGCGGAACTCCGAAAACCATTGTCATGGTTCAGACTCCTAGAACTTTATGGAGTTCATCCATGCGCTCGCCAAGCTGCGCAACGGGAAACTCCGATTGAATATGGCCGTGATCCATTAGGTAGAAGCGGTCGGCAACGCGACTTGCAAACCGGAAATTCTGCTCCACCAGAAGAACCGTTATACCGCGCTGTTTCAGGCGTATCAGCACGTCACCGATCCTTTGCACGATGACCGGCGCAAGCCCCTCCGTTGGTTCATCCAGAAGCAGCATCCGCACACCCGTGCGCAGGATCCGCGCAATAGCCAGCATCTGCTGCTCGCCACCGGAAAGCTTGGTTCCAGGACTGTTTCGACGCTCGTGAAGGTTTGGAAACAGTTCGAAAATCTCGTCGACCGTCATGCCGTTCTTGGCGATCTGCGGCGGCAGCATGAGGTTTTCGATGACACTGAGGCTCGCGAAGATACCCCGCTCTTCCGGTACGAAACCCAAGCCATGCCGCGCCGTCTTGTGCAGCGGCACGGGCATCATGTCCTGATCGTTAAAGCGCAGAGTACCCTTGCGCTGGCGGATGATGCCCATGATAGTGCGCAGCGTCGTCGTCTTGCCGACGCCGTTGCGGCCAAGCAGGGTTACCGTCTCGCCTTCACGGATCTGCATGTCGACCCCATGCAGAACGTGACTTTCGCCATACCATGCGTTGAGGCCGCGAACGTCCAGTAATGCGTTCATCTCAATCCTCCTCGCGGCCCATATAGGCCGTGCGCACCTGTGGATCCTGGCTGACGGTTGCGTAGTCCCCCGCTGCGAGGATTTCGCCACGCTGAAGCACGGTGACCCGGTCGCAGATGTCGGCCACGACCGACAGGTTGTGCTCGACCATCAAGACCGCGCGCGTTTTGGCGACGGAGCGGATGAGCCCGGCAATGGCAGTGATATCCTCCTGCCCCATCCCAGCCAGCGGTTCGTCGAGCAGCAGCACTTTAGGATCGAGAGCGAGTGTCGTTGCAATCTCCAGAACGCGTTTGCGCCCATAGGATAGGTCCGCCGCAAGCGCATCGCGCTCCCGCATGAGCCCGACGGTTGTCAGCAGGGCATCGGCTTTCCCTGTCAGGGTGTCGAGCGCGGACATCGGCCGCCAGAACTGGTGTGCCAGACCGTTCGGTCGCTGCAGGGCCACCCTGACATTGTCCAGCACCGTCAGATGCGGGAAGACCGCCGATATCTGGAATGAGCGCACCAGCCCCATTCGTGCCACGCGGTCCGGGGAAGTGGACGTGATGTCTTCGCCCATAAGGGTAATTTTACCCGCGGTTGGCTGAAGAAACTTGGTCAAAAGATTGAACACCGTCGTCTTCCCGGCGCCATTAGGCCCGATAAGCGCATGGATCTCACCATGGAAGACGTCGATATCAACATTGTTGACCGCCAGAAAACCACCGAAGCGGCGAGAGAGACCACGCGCGGAAAGGACCGCGCGTTGCTCCCCCAGGGACTGTGGGGATGGTGCGTTCATGAAAAGACCCGCTTATTTTACGAGGTCACAGCCGCTCTTGGCCGGATCGATATAGGCTTCCTTGCCAGGAATGGTGGCAAGAACCTTGAAGTAGTCCCAGGGCTTCTTGCTCTCGGACGGCTTCTTGACTTCCAGCAGGTACATGTCCTTGATCATGCGGCCATTCGGGCCAACAGTGCCCTTGCCCGCGAAGACGTCTTCGACCGGCATGGAATGCAACTGCTTGGCAACGGCTTCCGTCTCATCCGTTCCGGCCTTCTGGATGGCCTTCAGGTATTGAAGAACAGCAGAATAGGTGCCCGCCTGAATCATGTTCGGCATTTTGCCAGTGCGCTTCATATAACGCTCGCCGAACTTGCGGCTCTCGTCGTCACGATCCCAGTAGAAACCTTCCGTCAGGGTCAGACCCTGTGCCGCTTCAAGACCGAGGCCGTTGACTTCAGCAAGCGTGAAGAGCAGCGCTGCAAGGCGCTGTCCGCTCTGCGTGATGCCAAATTCCGCTGCCTGCTTGATGGCGTTCTGCGTATCCGCGCCAGCATTCGCGAGACCGACGACATTCGCACCGGATGACTGCGCCTGAAGCAGGAACGACGAGTAGTCTGCGTTGCTGAGCGGATGGCGGACTGCACCCACCACTTCACCACCATTGGCCTTGACGAATTCGCTGGTCTGGCCCTCGAGCGAGTAACCGAATGCGTAGTCAGCCGTCAGGAAGAACCACTTCTTGCCGCCCTGCTTGACGAGCGCGCCGCCGGTGCCAACAGCCAGAGCATGTGTATCGTAGGCCCAATGGAAGCCATAGGGGCTGCACTGCTTGCCCGTCAGTTCTGTCGTCGCAGCACCGGTAACGATGTCGATCTTCTTCTTTTCCTTTGCAATCGCCTGCACCGCGAGAGCGACGGAAGACGTCGTCAATTCCATGATGGCATCGACCTGGTTTGTGTCGAACCACTGGCGTGCGATGTTGGAAGCGATGTCCGGCTTGTTCTGATGGTCAGCGTCAACAATCTCGATGGCGCTATCGAGCACCTTGCCGCCAAAATCTTCAACGGCCATCTTTGCCGCCTCGACAGAGCCCTTGCCGCCGAAATCGGCATAGACACCGGACTGGTCGTTCAGAATGCCGATCTTCACCTTTCCGTCGGAAACGGAAGCAGCAAACGCCATGGATGTGCTGGCAAGAAGCGCCGCAGCCGACGCCAGAATAGTTCCGCGCATATCATTATCCTCCCAGAGATAGTGCGTGGCGCTCATATGAGCCTGTTCAAAAACAGGCTGCTGGCTCTCCTCAAAGCCCGCAGCTCGAGAATTATGTTTCTCTTAAAAATCCGCTTGTGCAAGCGTTTGAACGAACTAATTTCAAACAGCATCTGTTCAAAAATGAACAGATAGGGGAGAAGCTCGTGACCAAAGCGCACTTTACATGGGATGACCTGCAATTCTTTCTTGCTGTGGCGCGTTCAGGCCAGCTCTCGACGGCAGCGAGAAAACTGAGGACAAGTCACGCCACGGTCTCGCGCCGCATCGATCGGCTGGAGTTTACCCTGAAGGTCAAGCTCTTCGAGCGTAACCCGCGCGGCTATGTGCTGACACCAATTGGCCAGCGATTCGTGGAAACGGCAGAGAAGGTCGAACAGGAGACCGAGCGGCTGGAAGCGGAACTGGCCGGTCAGGGGCCTGCTCAGCAAGGTGTCGTGCGCATCTCTGCACCGGAGGGCTTCTCGAACTTCTTTCTCGCCGCCCGTTTCGGAGAACTTTCCGCACGCTATCCAAATCTCGCACTTGAACTTGTGACGATCCAGCAGATCATGGCGCTCTCACGCAAAGAGGCCGATCTTGCCGTCGTCCTCGATCCGCCAAAGGCGGGGCCCTATCATGTCGAGAAACTGACCGACTACGCGCTGCAAATCTATGCAAGCCAGAGCTATCTCGACCGTCGTGGCACGCCGGAAAGCCGAGAGGAACTGCTCAATCACCAATTCATCGGTTATATTCAGGATATGATCTTTGCGCCGGGGCTGGACTATCTGGGAGACATCCATCCGCGCATTCAACCGAGCCTGCAAAGCTCCAGTATCTTCGCGCAATTGACCGCAACCCGAAATGGATTGGGGGTCTGCGTTCTGCCCTTTTTCATCGCCCGCCAATATCCGGAACTTCAGCCAGTGTTGAGCGACGTGAAGCTTGACCGGCACTATTGGCTAGTTTGTCACCAGGATCTCGTGCAGTCCAGCCGTATTCGCGCGATCATTGGCTTTCTTCGGGATATCGTGGCGAAGGACCAGAGCCAGTTTCTGTCAAACGGCGTTGATGAACCGCGCGCAAAGGGCAGAGGCAGACATACGACCGTCTCATCCGGTTGACCGAACAGAGAGGCGAACCGATCCAGCGATCGCTTCCCCCGGCTTGAGAACGGTCAAATCTCTTGCCTGCCGCTGCTCCGGGTTCAGGTTCAAGACGCCGGCTGCCGCGCTCACTGGCTCAAGGCAGAGGTAACGTTCTGTTCGATGGACCGCGATGTGCTTGAAGACAGGATCTGCAGTCACGGCCACGTCCCATCCTCTTTTCGAAGAGTAGGATGCCTCGGTCCAGTCGCGGAAGTGCAGCGTATAGCCAACCTCAGCGGGAATTTCCTCCGATTGACGAGCAGCAGGCGCGGCCAGTGTCGGAAGGTTCTGCTTATCCAGCACATAGGCATTCCGGGCATCTGTCCGGGCGGCTGCGGATAGATCAGCGGCGAGATAAGGATGCCAGCCGAAACATCCGGGCATGGGATCATCAGAGCGATTAACAAGCTCCAGGTGGACAGTCAGGCCAAGGTCATCGAGTCCAATCTGCTGGTGCGCGATGAATGCAAATGGCCAGTCGGCATCGGCTTCAAAATGCAATCGCAAGGACACGGACGAACTTGAGGATGACGTGACCTGCCACACCCGCTGGTGGGCAGGACCGTGCATCACATCGCCGCCAAGGGCAGGATGCGGCCGCAAATGACGGAGCACGCCGTCATGATGAAACGCGGCCTGCTTGATCCGATTGTGGAAAGGGAACAGCGGATAGCCACCGGCTTTCGGCCAGTTCAAGGGATCGAATTCCGACGCAGTGTTGGGCACGAGAATATCGCCCGCCTCAGCATGGCGAAGGCTGGCAACCCGCCCTCCCCACGCTGGAATGACACGGGCCGTAAACTGCCCGTGCGCAATGTCGACCACCTCAAGCGAAGGCATAGGAACCATCAGGACGCTTAGGCACCCGACGCTGCCAATGCACATAGCCATCTTCCTGCATGGCCTTCTCATCCATTTCGACACCCCAGCCGGGACGATCCGGGCGCAGTTCCAGATAGCCATCCTTCGGCAGATAGGGATCGACAACGTAGCGCGTTTCGTCTTCACGCGTCTCGACATCGGTCCCGCCGTAGACATAGCACTGGCCGCGCGGCAGGCGATATTCCAGGATACGGAAGTTCTGGATCGCCGCCGCGAAGTGAACATTCACCGCCGTGGCAAGCGGACCCATGGGGTTATGCGGTGCCATGCTGACGAAATGGGCTTCAGCCAGAACGGCAATCTTGCGCATTTCAGTGATGCCGCCGACGACGCAGATATCCGGCTGGATCCAGTCTGCACCCTTGACCTGCAACAGACGCAGGAATTCGAAGCGGCTGTAGAGGCTTTCACCTGTCGCGAGCGTGCAGTTGAGACCCTGCTTCAGATCACCCCAGGCCTCGATGTTCTCTGGCCGCAGCGGCTCTTCGAAGAACAACGGATCGTAAGGAGCAAGCGCATTGCCAAGCTGCCGCGCTGCCGCAGGTTCAAAGATCTTTGCATGCGCATCGAAGGCGATTTCGTAGTCGGAACGGATCGTTTCACGCAGGGAGCGGAAATATTCCGCCGAAGCGCGAACGACCTCACCCCAGCGATTGGCATGCAGATCGATGCGCCATGGACTTAGCTTGAAGGCGGTAAAGCCCCAGCCTTCGTTCAGGCGATCAAGCTCTTCCTTGGCAGCGGGCGCATCCGGTGCCGTGTAGACACCCGCGTAAACGCGGATCTTGTCACGCACCGCGCCACCCAGGAGCTTGTAGACCGGCACATTTGCAGCCTTCGCCGCCAGATCCCACAAGCAATGGTCAAGCGCTGAAATTGCCGAAAGCCCGAGCGCACCGGGGGGGAAGCGACTTTGCTGGATCAGCAGGTTGACGAGATACTCCACGCGCGTCGGATCCTGCCCGGCGATGAAGCCATAGAGGTAATCCAGTAGCGGCGGCAGCGCGAGGTCGGGGCCGTGATTGTAGCATTCACCCCAGCCGGTCAACCCATCATCAGTGTCCAGAGCGACGATAACGCGGGGACGGTCTTTGTCGCGCGTCACGAAGACGCGCATGCGATCAATTTTCATGGTTATGCCTCATGCAATGTCGGATTTATCGCCCCGCGCTGCCATTCTTTACGGCTGCGGGCTCGATGTAGCGGAAGCGGCGCGAACGGTCGCGGTCGCGTGGATCTGGACGCGGAATGGCGGAAAGCAGCGCCTGCGTGTAGGGATGATCGGGTGCGTTGCAGACCTTCTCTGCCTCACCGACTTCAACGATCTTGCCTCGATACATGACGCCCACGCGGTCGCACATGTAGCGAATGACGCCGATGTCGTGGCTGATGAAGATGTAAGCGAGCCCCAGCTGGTCCTGCAGTTTCATCAGGAGATCGAGAACCTGGAAGCGCACCGAAACATCCAGCGCCGATGTCGCTTCGTCTGCGACAATAATGCGTGGGTTCAAGGTGATGGCGCGGGCAATCCCAATGCGCTGGCGCTGGCCACCGGAAAAGGCATGCGGGTAGCGCTCACGGCCACGAGGATCGAGACCGACCTGTTCCATGAGGTGACTGACCCTGTCATCCAGTTCCTTGCCTCGGGCAATGCCGTTGACGAGGAGCGGCTCACCAATAACCTGAGCCACTGTCATGCGCGGGTTCAGCGAGCCGAAAGGATCCTGAAACACCATGCGCAACTCGCGGCGGGCCTTTTTCAGTTCCTCACCCTCGATTTTTGCGAGATCGACCACGGAACCATCTGCCTTGCGGTAGAGCATTTCCCCGGCGGTCGGGTCGTAAAGCCGCATGATGGCGCGGCCCATGGTCGTCTTGCCGGAACCACTTTCGCCGACGATACCGAGAGTTTCGCCCGGCAGCAGTGATATGGAAACGTTATCGAGCGCCTTCGCAGTGCCGAACTGCTGCGAAAGATTGCGCACTTCGAGAATGGGCGGCGCGGTCTGGTCCAGCGGCGGTCGGGCAAGCCGTATTTCCGCCTTCTGCTCCAGCTTCAGCACAGAACCGATCAGCATCTTCGTGTAGGGATCCTGCGGCGAATGGAAGATCTGCTCGACCGTTCCATACTCCTTGGCGACGCCGTGATGCATGACGAGCACGTCATCGGCAATCTGCGCCACCACACCCATGTCGTGGGTGATGAACAGAACCGCCATACCGCTTTGCTTCTGCAGGCGGGCGATGAGGTCCAGGATTTCGGCCTGCGTCGTCACATCAAGCGCCGTCGTCGGTTCATCGGCGATCAGGAGCTTTGGACGGCAGGCCAGCGCCATGGCAATCATCGCACGTTGGCGCATGCCGCCGGAATACTGGAACGCGTAGCGGTCGATTGCCAGTTCCGGGCTCGGGATTTCAACCTGCCGCAGCAGATTGATCGCCTCGGCGCGGGCCTCGTCCTTCGTCATCTTCATGTGAAGACGGATGGCTTCCGTGATCTGGTCGCCCACCGTATGCACCGGCGATAGCGAGGACATCGGCTCCTGAAAGATCATTGCAATGTCACGCCCGCGCACGGCACGGATCGCCTTGCTGCGCGGGTGCAATTTCGCCAGATCGATCGAGACGCCATCTGCCGTGTTCAGCATGATGGAGCCGGAGGCGATCTGACCGGGCGCGTCGACAATCTGCAGGATTGAACGGGCGGTCACCGATTTGCCGGAACCACTTTCGCCGACGACACAGAGCGTCTTGCCGGCTTCAATCGAGAATGAGAGATCGTTGACAGCGCGGAATACGCCAGTTCGCAGGGGAAACTCGGTAACGAGATTGCGAACTTCCAGAAGCGGCTTGCGGGCGGGCATGGAGAGAACATCAGACATGGTTCGCCCTCACTTGTTGTAGGGATCGGCTGCATCGCGCAGACCGTCACCCAGAAGGTTGAGCGCCATGACGGCGACGACAACGGCAGCACCGGGCATGAACAGCCACGGAGCGGTTGCGATCGAGCGAATGTTCTGGGCCTCGCGCAGAAGCACGCCCCACGAGATGGTCGGCGGCTGGAGGCCAAGGCCGAGGAAGGAAAGCGACGTTTCGGCCAGAATCATGGCCGGGACCGCAAGCGTGACCGACGCAATGATATGGCTGGAGAAGCTCGGAAGCATGTGGCGGAAGATAATGCGACCTTCCGAGACACCATCGAGGCGGGCGGCGGCGACGAATTCTTCCGTTCTCAGTGACAGGAAGCGGCCACGAACGACGCGGGCAAGCTGCGCCCATCCGGTCAGCGACAGGATGATCGTAATCATCATGTACTGCATCGTCGCGGGCCAGCCCTGTGGCAGGGCGGCGGCCATGGCAAGCCAGATCGGGATCGTCGGTAGCGAGAGAACGAAATCGATCACCCGCTGCATGAAGAAATCGATGCGCCCACCGTAATATCCCGAAATACCGCCAAGCACGATGCCGAGCACCAGCGAGATGAAGACGCCGACGAGACCAATGGACAACGAGATCTGCGCACCCTGTATAACACGGCTATAGACATCTCGCCCCAGGCGGTCAGCGCCAAACAGAAAGAGCGGGCGCGAAGGGTCACCTGACGCCAGAAGATGGACGTTGCTGTTGAACAGTCCGAGCACGGAATATTCGTAGCCTCTGCCGAAGAACTGGATCGGCACTTTCCTCGTCGTGTCTTCAACGAAGATTGCCGCGAGTGTCTGCGGATCGCGCGTCAGCTTCATGGGGTGAAAGTAAGGCCCAATAGAAAAGCCGTTCGATGTATCGAACAGATGGATCCGCTGCGGCGGCGAAAACGTCGCCCGCGCATTCTGGGCAACAGGATCGTTGATCGCGAAGAAGCCGGGAACAAGCGCCACGATATACATGGCAACCGTGATCCAAAGCGAGATCATTGCAAGTTTGTGGCGCTTGAATGCCCACCAGATAAGCTGCCACTGCGATGCAACGGCGGCGCGATCCGGTTGATAGGTTGAGATAGCTGCATCAACCATGGTCGCCCTCCTATTCGAGACGGATACGGGGATCGACCATGGCCAGCAGGATATCGCTGATCAGGGATCCGATGAGGGTGAGTGCGCAGATGAGAAGCACGAAGGCACCTGCCAGATACATGTCCTGCGCCATGAGCGCCTGGAGCAGAAGCGGCGCTGCCGTCGGCAGGTTCAGGACGATCGCGACCACCACCGAACCGGAGATGAGGTTCGGCAAGAGCCAGGCAATCGTCGAGATGAAAGGGTTGAGCGCGATGCGCATCGGGTACTTCGTCAGCAGTCGAAACTCGGAAAGTCCCTTGGCGCGTGCGGTCGTGACATAGGGTTTCGGCAGTTCGTCCAGCATGTTGGCGCGCATGACGCGAATGAGGCTGGCCGTAGACGAAACAGCAAGAATGGTCACCGGCAGCCAGATGTGGGTAATGAGATCCACCATCTTGGCGATGCTCCACGGCGCTGTCTCGTATTCCTGCGAGAACAGGCCACCGACGTCGGCTCCGAATTCAACGGCTGCGACATACATCAGCACGAGCGCCAGCAGAAAGGACGGGACAGACAATCCGAAGAAGCTGAAAGCCGTGAAGGCATAGTCGCCAATGGAGTACTTCTTGACGGCTGAGTACACGCCGATGGGCAGAGCGATTGCCCAAGTTGCCAGAAGACTTGCGATGGCGAGAACGAGCGTCAGTGCCATGCGCTCCCAGATCAGGCCTGATACCGGCTGCTGCCATTCGAAGGAGATGCCGAAATCGCCACGGCTCAAAATGCCCCACATCCACTTGCCATACTGAACCAGCATGGGGTCATCGAGGCCGAAACGTTCACGCAATTGCGCAGCCGTGTTCTGGTCAACGACTTCGTTCGAAGCGGCAAGGGTGGCGATATAGGTGGTGACATAGTCGCCCGGTGGCAACTGAATGAGCACGAAAGCAAGAAAGCTGACCGCGAACAGGGATGGTATCATCCAGAGCAGCCGTTTCCCGATAAATTTCAGCATGGCAGGCACTCGTGAGCAAGGTCCGCCGGACGACAGCAGCGATACTGTGCTGTCGCCCGGGAAACTTCGTGGAATGGAGCGCCGCCCTCAACAAGGCGGCACCAGCTCTGGTGATCAGGTATTGAAGGTGAATTGCTGCGGCAAAGCAGGGCCCGGGTTCGGCCAGGACCAGCTGTCAGGCTGCTTTTCCGGGACGTTTCGCAGGTTGTTGCGAATGACGCCAAAGCCGCCAACCGCAAGGCATACGCCGATCGTCTCGAACTCTTCAGCTGTGATGTCGAAGAGTTGCTTCATGATCGCACCGCGCTTTTGCAGGTCCGCCGTGGAACGCGCCTCATCAAACAGCTTGAAGCGCTTCTTCTGGCTTTCCGGCGGCTCTTCGCCCTTTGCACCGTTGGACGTGTACCAGAGCGTCCACGGAATGGCATAACGGGAACCCTGCGGGTGGAACGCGAAGAAGTCACGCGGATCGAGCATCGGATCCAGACCACCCGGACCCGGCCAGACTGCCGCATCATGGGCGTTGTCGTCACCGCGTGTGTAGTAGAGCGCGCGCTCGATGGTGTTGACCTTGATGTCGATGCCGATACCGGCCCATTGCGTCTTCACCAGTTCCAGCACGTCGACCAGATCCGGGTAAAGCGTCGGGATCACGTCGATGGCAAAGAAGACCGGCTGACCATCTGGCCGCAGACGGATGCCATTGGCATTCTTCTTGCTGTAGCCCGCCTTATCCAGAAGCTCGTTCGCTTTGGCAGCATCGAACTCAGTGAACTGACGCCCGAGCTTTTCATGGTACCACGGATGTGTGGGGCGCGGTCCTGCCTGATAGGGTTCGCTCTGGCCGAAGTAGACGATATCGATGATTTCCTGACGGTTCATGCCGAGAGACAATGCCTGCCGGAAGGACTTGTCGGCGAACATCTTGCGCATCGCCGGATCTTTATGCGTCATGTTCAGGTAGATCTGGCACTGCTGCGAGGCAGAGGGGATCAGCGTCAGCAGGCGGTAATCGCCCTTTTTCATGTTCTCGGAAAGCGTTGGCTTGTTGGCGAGAACGCTGACATGGCGCTCCTGAATATCGATCTTGCCGGAGATGACGTTCAGCATCAGCGATTCGACATCCTGGCTGATGCCGAAGTTGATTTCATCGATATAGGGTAGTTGGTTGCCTTCGGTATCGACCTGCCAGAAGTAAGGGTTACGCGTCATCAGCACGCGTGTTGCACCGCCGGAATAGGCTTCCTTGACGACCCAGGGGTCGAGGGTCGGCTTTTCGACATTGCCCCAGCGAGACGGAATTTCGATATCGCCGCACTTTGCACGGAAGAGTTCGGGCCAGCTGTTGACGCCCGCTGCCTTCACATCATCGGCCAGCTTCGGATTGTACTTGGGCAGGAACTTGCTGCAGTAGTGCTTTGCAAACAGCGTCGGGTGCTGCCCAAGCGGTGTTGCCAGGTTTTCAAGATAGAGCGCATTCGGTCCGGCAAACTTGAACTTGACCGTGTAGTCATTGACCTTCGTAACTTCGACTGCCTTGCCGGCAACGGAAAGCTGCGCCGGGGTAGCGCTGTAAAGCTCCTTGTTCTTGACGCAGTCTTCGATGGCGAAAACAACGTCGTCGGCAGTAAATGGATTGCCGTCAGACCACTTCACACCCTGCAACAAATAGAAGGTGAACTCTGTCGCGTCCGCGCTGACTTCCCACTTCTCTGCCAGGTTGGGCAGAACCTCGGTGAAGTCCATGTTCCAGCGCACCAGACCCTGGTTGCCGACCATGCGCAAAATGCCATTATGGTCGGATGAGCCACGCAGGCCACGGCGCAGAGAGCCGCCATAGGAACCGATTTTTTCAAACGGCTTCACCACCATCGGCTTCGGCGGAATACGCTCGGCAAGCGGCGGAAGCTTCCCGTCTTTTACCATTGCCGCAAGCTGAGGCGCCTCTTTGCCAGTCGCAGCCGAAGCACCCCGTGGCGCAAGCGACATGGCCGCCGCCGCCCCGATGCCTGCCAGAACCGTACGGCGTGAAACGCCCGGCATCTTGTTATCCCCGTCACCCATCGTCTTCTCCTCCAGAAACTGAATGGCATCCGTGCCGCCGACTCCTCGCAGCACTGATGCGGCCCCTCCAGGCCAGCGGTCGAACCATATGCACGTTTTCAGATGATTACAAGTATTGACAGATTTTTACAGCTTTTATAAATCTGCCGCGATATTGCGAGCCCACGGGGTTCGCCGAGGGGTTTCAAAGGGAGAAGACGAAATGGCAGTCAGCGAAGCGGCGCGTGACAAATTGAAAGCGGTTTCGACCGCAACCTTGACGACTGTCATGCTGAAACGTGGCTTTCGCAATGTCTTCATCGCCGGCATTCACAAGATCAACCATGACGCCCCGCGAATGGTCGGTCCGGCCTACACATTGCGCTACATCCCCGCCCGCGAAGATCTTGATCATCTTGGTGTTTTTGCTGACCGCGGTCATCCGCAGCGTCGCGCTGTGGAGGAATGCCCGGAAGGGGCAGTTCTGGTCATGGACAGCCGCAAGGATCCAAGCGCTGCATCTGCCGGTAGCATTCTGGTAACCCGTCTCTGGAAGCGTGGAGTTGCAGGCGTTGTGACCGACGGAGGGTTCCGGGATACACCAGATATCGCCGAACTCCCCTTCCCCGCCTATCACGCTGCTCCATCAGCGCCGACCAACCTGATCCGTCACCACGCCCTGGACATCAACCAGCCCATCGGCTGCGGTGATGTTGCAGTTTACCCGGGAGACATTCTGGTCGGAGACAACGAAGGCGTTGTCGTTATCCCTTCCGATATCGCCGAGGACGTGGCAAACGAAGCGTTCGAACAGACGGTTTTCGAGGACTTCGTCGAAGAACAGGTGCGCGCAGGTCGATCGATTTTCGGCATCTATCCGCCAAGCCCGGAAGCCGAAAAAGAATTCGCCGCCTGGCGAAAGGAAAAGGGGCGCTGATGAACAAACCCGAGCTCATTGCGAGCCAGAGACAGGACCCGCGGTTCAGCGACATCATCTACGAGAAGATCGTCGGAATGATTGCTGATGGTCGGTTTCCAGTCAACGAACGACTGCCTTCGGAGACCAACCTCTCGACGATGCTGGGCGCATCACGCCCCGTCGTCCGCGAGGCTCTGGAAAAGCTCCGCGCGGACCAGTTGATCGTATCTCGCAAGGGTTCGGGTTCCTATGTTCGCCAGCGGCCGGATCAGTCTGTCCTCACGGAAGTGCCGGTCGGATCCCTGGCCGACGTACAGCGCTTCTTCGAATTTCGCGCAGGACTGGAAGCGGAAGCCGCCTCCCTGGCGGCGAAAAACTGGCAGATGCAGGACAAATCCCACATCGAGTCGAGGTTCGACGAGTTAGAAGCCTGTCTGCAGCGAGGGGATCTTGGCGCGAAAGAAGATCAGGCTTTGCACGACGCCATTGCCCTTGCCACGGGCAACCAGTTTCACACGCTGGTCAGGGAATGGTTCAAGCCGCATATCGCCATCGGCATGTCGGTTACCCGTTCACTCAGCCTGAAGAGAACGCCAGCGCATGTTCGTGCCGTGCAGGATGAGCATGCGGAAATCGTCGCGGCCATCTTCGCGCGTGATGAACAGCGCGCCCATGGGGCAATGAAGACACACATTTTGAACGCCCGGGCACGCATGTTCCAGGGCGTATGACCGGCAAGGCACGGCGTGGGGAGACGCCGCCTGCCTTGGGTAAAGCATGCAATTGGAGGACATTATGCCATCGCCACGCGTGATACATCCAAAGGTGCGCCGTCTCATGGACACGCCTTTGAGGGTCGGGGAGTCGCCGACATGGGACGACCGGACAGGAGATTTGTGGCTGGTGGATGTGCTGGCTCCCGCCGTCTACTGTATCCGTGCGGATGGGAACCTGAGCCATTACCCGATGCCCGCATTGATCGGTAGCCTTGCGCTCTGCGAAAGCGGCAAAATCATCGTGGCATTGCAAACCGGTGTCCACGTCATGGACCCTGAGTCCGGCGCGCTGACCTTGTTCTGCAATCCGGATGGTGGGCGTCCTGACAGCCGTTTGAACGATGGCAAGGTGGGTCCAGATGGGCATTTCTGGATCGGGACACGGGATGAAGCCATTCCACCAACTGCCAATGGGCGTCTCTACCGGGTGGCACCTGACGGAACGTTTCAGACGATTATCGAAGATGGCCTGTTCACTTCCAACGGCCTGGCATGGAGTGCGGATGGAAGAACGATGTTCCATTCCGACAGTAGTGGCCAGTTCCTGCAGAGTTTTGACTTCGACCCTGCTACAGGCTCGCTCGGACCTGCGAGACGGCTGACCAAATTCACCAACGCGGAAGGCCGTCCGGATGGGGGCGCCACCGATGTGGATGGCTTCTACTGGAGTGCCGGGGTTCTGGATGGAAAGCTGAACCGGATAAGCCCGGACGGTGAGATTGTCGAGCTCTATCAACTGCCGTTGAGCGGACCGACCATGCCGTGTTTTGGCGGTCCGGATCTTCGCACCCTTTTCGTCACGACGCTCGTGCGTGAGGTGAATGGCGAAATGGAACACGGAACCGTCATCGCAATCGACGTGGATGTGACCGGCGTGCCGGTTCCCCGTTTCCCTATCTGAATCCGATTCTCCGAAAGGTTTTCCATGTCCATTCAAGCCATCAAGTCGGCCCTCGCCGGCGTATCCGGTGTGCCGGTTACTGCCTATGATTCTGCCGGGGAAGTGAACCCGGAGGTCACCCGCGAAGTCTATCGTCGCGTCGCAGATGCTGGCATCCACAATATTGTGGCTGCCGGAAATACCGGGGAGTTCTATGCTCTCACGGTTGATGAAATCTACAAGGTTCAGGACGCTGCAGTTGCGGGCGTCAACGGCAAAGCTCCCGTCACCGCTGCAATCGGTCGCTCCCAGCGCGAAGCCCTGAAAATGGCGCGGCGCGCGAAGGAAATCGGCGCAAGTGCCGTCATGTCCCACCAACCGGTTGACCCCTTCGCTGCCCCGCAATCGCAAATCGACTATTTCCGTGGATTGGCAGAGGGAAGCGAACTGCCGCTGGTTGCCTACGTGCGAGCAGATGGCTTCAGCGTGGACGACATGAAGCGGCTTGCTGATCACCCGAACATTGCAGGCATTAAATTCGCAACGACCGATCTCATGCTGCTGTCGCGCGCGATCTCCGCCTCAGACGCGAACGGCGCGCTCTATGTCTGCGGTCTGGCGGAAAGCTGGGCACCTGCCTTTGCCGCCGTGGGTGCTAGAGGCTTCACATCCGGCCTCGTCAATGTCGCCCCGCAACTGTCACTCGAAGTTCACAAGGCGCTGAGCCAGGGTGATTTCGAGACCGCCAGACTCGTCGTCGAGAAGATTGAGTTGTTCGAGCGTCTTCGGACGAAGTTCCGCAACGGTGCGAATGTTACGGTCGTCAAGGAAGCGCTTGAGATTCAGGGACTGCAGGTTGGTCCGGTGCGCGTTCCCGGACTGCCACGCCTGGATGAGGCTGACCGGGAAACACTGCGCCAGTTGATCGAAGGCTGGAACGTCAAATAACCTGATGCTCCCGAATGGAAGCGTTGATCTGGTCACGCCAGTTCCGCGCTTCCTTCAACTGCTCGGGAAAGAGGCCAGGGAGGGCAAAGAACGAAGCTGAGGGATCACTCGGCTCCATGCCTTGAGCCGCGGCCAGAACTTCGGCACGCCGGGGGTCATCGCAGTCTCCACGCTTGCGCACCGCAGCCATCCAGGTGCCGACAGCATAGGCTGTTGCGTCAGCACGTTCTCCCTGCGTCAGGGCATCGATCGCGGGGGCCAGCAGACGTTGCGGCAATTTCTGCGTCGTATCCAGCGAGATTTGTATGTTGCGATGCGCAATCGTCGGATTGGCGAAGCGGGCGAGAAGCTCATCGATATAGGCTGGAAGATCAATTCCTGGCACAGGGTCGAGAGTACTGACCACTTCCTCCATGTGCTTGCGCGCTTTCGCGGCCAGTTCCGGAACCGCCATGACCTCGCGAATATAATCAAGGCCGTTGAGGATGCCGAGATGCGCAAGCAACGTGTGCGAACCGTTCAGCAGGCGGAGCTTCATCTTTTCATACGGCTCGACGTTTTCGGCGAAAATCGCGCCTCCCGCTTCCCACGAAGGACGCCCTTCGACAAACCTGTCTTCGATCACCCATTGCAAGAACGGTTCGGTATCAAGTGCCAGACGATCATCCACGCCGAGAAGAGAGGCAGCACGCCGGCGTGTTTCTTCGGTTGCCGCAGGAACGATCCGATCCACCATCGAGCACGGAAAAGCGCCCTCCCGCTCAATCCATTCTGCCAGACCGGTACCTCTGGTACGGGCCATGTCCAGCACCAGCCGCTGAATGACCCTGCCGTTGGCGGGCAGATTATCGCAGCAGAGAACGGTGAAGGGCTTCAACCCCGCAGCATGGCGGAGGGCCAGACCTTCAACGATGAAGCCAAGAACGCCGCTTGGCTTATGCGGGTTTGCGAGGTCATGCGCTACGGCTGCGTGGTTATGGTCAAGTCCGCCAGTCACCGGATGCAGCCCATAGGCTTTCTCCGAGACAGTCATGGTCACGATCCTGATGGCCGGATCAGCCAGATAATCGAGGACGCGTTGTCCGTCCTTCGCAGCGCAGATCCAGTCGACCGTTGCCCCCAAAACTTCTAAACTGTCTCCTGCCTCGCTCCGCACCGTGATGGAATAAAGCCCGTCCTGCGCGGCAAGCGCCTCCACCGGCTCCGGCGAACGAAGGTTTACGGCCACAATCCCCCAGTCGCCAAACTGCACCTCTAAGGCTCGCTGCGTATAGACCGCCTGGTGAGCGCGATGAAAGGCGCCGAGACCGATGTGCAGGATACCGGGTTTCAGTCTATCCTGATCATATCCGGGGCGACGTATATTGGCTGGCAGGGCTGAACCTTTGGAAAGAAATGTCATTTTTACGCTCCCAGCCCATAGCGCTGGTGTTTCAGCGTCCTTTCAATGCCACGCAATTCCGCCAGCCCCTTGAGACGCCCGATCGCCGGATAGCCCGGTTGCGCGCCGCGTGCCAGGTCGTCCAGAATTTCCTGGCCGTGGTCCGGCCGCATGGGGATCTGGTGGTCTGTGCGCCCTTCCTCCAGGCGCCTCGCCTCTTCCGAGACAAGCGCTGCGATGACGGCAACCATGTCTGTGCCGCCTTCCAGATGCTCGTCCTCGAAGAAAGAACAGGGCACTGTATCCGTATCACGCGTTACATTGCGCAGATGCACGAAATGAATGCGATCGGCGAAACGCGTAGCGATAAAGGGCAGATCATTGTCCGCCCTTGCCCCCAGCGAACCGGTGCAGAGCGTCATGCCGTTGGCGCGGGCATCCACTTGGCCAAGCATGTGGGCATAGTCTGCCTCGGTGGACAGAATGCGCGGAAGACCCAAGAGCGGCCACGGCGGGTCATCTCCGTGAGCGCAGATATTGATGCCTACCTGTTCTGCTACGGGCGTCACTTCACTCAAGAAATCGATGAGGTTCTGCTGCAACCGCTCTCGGTTAACGCCCTGATAGGTGCGTAGCTTCTCCAGCAATTGATCCAGCGTATAGCCATCCGCCGAACCGGGAAGGCCAGCGCCGATGTTCTTGCCAAGCGCTGCGATCTTGCTATCCGCCATCTCAGAGAAGCGACGATGAGCCTCCTCCCTCAACCATTCCGGATAATCGAGCGCGGCATCCGGTCGTTTCAGGATGTGGACATCAAAGGCGGCAAAATCCGTCAGGTCAAAGCGCATTGCCTTGGCGCCGTGCCGCGTTTCCCAGCGCAAATCCGTGCGCGTCCAGTCCAGCACTGGCATGAAGTTGTAGCACACCGTGCGGATGCCGGACGCGGAAAGACGGTGAAGCGTTTCCTGCCAGTTGGCAATGTGTCGCTTCCAGTCGCCCGTCTGGGTCTTGATGTCTTCCGAAACCGGGACGCTTTCAACGACATCCCAGTAAAGACCACCCGCCTTGATCTCCTGGTGTCGCTTCGCAATCTCGTCCACAGGCCAGACTTCGCCCGTCGCGATATGGTGGAGAGCACTGACAATACCCTCCGCGCCCGCCTGTGCCGCATCCTGCACGCTCACCTTGTCGATCGGGCCGAACCACCGCCACGTATGCCTCATCGTCTTTTCCTTAAAATTCTAGTCCGTCTGCTTGAACGTCAATTGCACCTTGCACGCGACAGTTCTGTCACCGGCCTGCTCGAAGGCGTCGATAGCCTGCTCGAGCGGAAACTCGTGGGAGATGATCGGCCTGACATCGATGGTCCGGCTTGAAATCAGATCAACGGCCTGAGCAAACTCCGCGTGAAAGCGTTGCGATCCACGCCAGACAATTTCCTTACCCACCAGGGCATTCAGCGGAATGGTGATGTCACCCGTCACGCCGACCTGAACGATCGTTCCTCGCGGTTTGATGGCTGCGAAGGCGGATCTCAGAGCAGGACCTGCGGCGGAACAGTCAAACACAACATCGAATTTGCCCTTGTTCTCCTGATAAGGAGCCAACGCCTCCCCATCGCGCGCCACATTGATCGTGACATCCGCTCCCATGGCAGGCGCACGGGCAAGGGCCGCATCGGTCAGGTCCGTCACAACAATTGTGCCAGCACCAGCGTGGTGGGCCGCCGCGACAACCAGCAGACCAATCGGGCCAGCGCCGGTGACGAGCACCGTCTTTCCTGCCAAATTACCTGCTTGCGAAACCGCGTGCAGGCAGACAGCCAAAGGTTCGGCACAGGCGGCCTCGCCGGCCGTGACATTGCCGCCAACCGCATGGCATTGTCTGGCGGGCACGACCATTTGATCGCGGAACATTCCGTTTTCGTGTGGCAGGCGCATGGCAGAGCCCATGAACCGCATATTCAGGCAATGAATTGGCTGGTTGATGGCGCAATATTCGCAATGACCGCAGGGTTGCGATGGATTGACCGCCACCAGTTGCCCGATGGCAAGACCGCTGACGCCAGAGCCAAGCGCCTTTACGATGCCGGAAGCCTCATGCCCCGCGATGATGGGTTCGCGTACCCGCACAGGCCCAAAGCCGCCATCCTGATAGTAATGCAGATCTGATCCGCAAATGCCACCCGCCGCCATGGCAAGCAGAACTTCGCCCTCGCCCGGCATGTGGGTATCCACTTCTTCCACGCGAAGATCGCGTGTCGCGTGGAGACGAGCAACGCGCGTCTTCATGTGTTTCTAGCCTCGATGTTTGGTGGTAGCTCCCGCCACGAGACGCGGGAGCCTTTTGATTAGCGAATGAGGCCCATTTCCCTCGGCAGCCAAAGTGTAATGCCTGGAATGAAGGTGATCAGCAGGAGCGCGAAGAGCAACGGCACCAGCCATGGTACGATCGCCATCGTGGTGCGCTCCACGGAA
Organism: Rhizobium sp. Root149; assembly: GCF_001427345.1. NCBI lineage: Bacteria > Pseudomonadati > Pseudomonadota > Alphaproteobacteria > Hyphomicrobiales > Rhizobiaceae > Rhizobium > Rhizobium sp. Root149. Next base: position 153,547 of record NZ_LMGD01000023.1, on the reverse strand, counting down.
AGCTTGGCGACACGCGAGAGAACGAACAGGACCATTCCTAACGGCGGATGAAGAAGGCCGATCATCAGGTTCAATGTCATGATCAGGCCGAAATGGACCGGATCGATACCGAACTGCTTCACGAGCGGCAGCAGGATCGGAACGAGAATGGTGATGGCCGCGATGGTATCCAGGAAACATCCGACGAAGAGCATCAGCAGGTTTACGAGAATAAGGAAGACCCACTTGTTGCTCGTGATCGACAGGATTGCATCCGAGAGAAGCTGGGCGGTCTGGCTCACAGTCAGCAACCATGCAAAGACTGAGGCTGCTGCAACGATGAACAGGACAGACGCCGTGGTTTCCACCGTATCCAGTGTCGCCTTGGCAACCGACTTCAACGTCATGGTGCGGTAACGGACCAAGCCCAGGAAAAGCGACCAGAGTACTGCCGCGACAGCTGCTTCTGTGGGCGTGAACCAGCCCATCGTCATGCCGCCAATCAGAATGACGGGTGTCATCAGCGCCATGACGGCAGAGAAGTCAAAATGCCAGTCGCATAGCAAAAGCACGATCAAGGCAACGAAGATGGCCCAGTTCAACGAAAGGCCAAGCATCGTCAGGATCCAGATGCCGGTTGGCACAGCCATCACCACGAGGACTTCGAGGGATGCGCCCAGCAAGTTCTTGATGCTGAAAGGCGTATCGGAACCCCAACGCTTGATATAGGCGAAGATCGCGACTGTGATCATCATCAGCACGGTCATGACCACGCCGGGGATGATGCCCGCCATGAAAAGGGCGCCGATGGAGACATTGGCCATCATGCCGTAGATGACAAAGGGCAGCGAAGGCGGGAAGATTGGCCCAAGCGTTGCGGATGCAGCGGTAACGCCGACGGCTGCTTCCACCGGATAACCGTGGTCCTTCATGGCCTTGATTTCGATGGTGCCGATGCCCGCTGCATCGGCGAGCGCCGTGCCCGACATGCCGGAGAACACGACAGAGCCGATGATGTTGACCTGCGCCAGGCCGCCTTTCATCCAGCCGACAAGTGCGACCGCGAATGAGTAGATGCGGCCTGTGACACCGGCAATGTTCATGAGATTGCCAGCCAGAATGAAGAAAGGAACGGCCAGCAGAGGAAAGCTTTCAACGCCCGCGATCAGACGCTGAGCGGCGATGATATCTGGCGCGACATCATAGAACACGATGTAGAGGACCGATGAGACGGCCATGGAAACTGCAACCGGCAGACCCAGCACCATCAACGCCAGAAAGGATCCAATCAGGAGAAGCATATCAATCAATCCTCTGCGTTCTGGAAGGCTTCAGGGCGCTCGAGAACGGAATAGCCGCGGCGCATATTGGCAATGAAAACCTGGATGGAACGGCCCAGCATCAGGACGAAGGCGGCGAGAACCGTATAAAAAACAATGTTCCGGGGCAGTTGGACAGTCACCATTTCCTCGTCGGCGACGATCTCCATGTAGCGCCACATGAGCCAGGAGCCGTAGGCGAAGAAGCCGATGCGGATGATATCCACCGCTGTCGCCATGATGCGCGTCACGCGCGCCGGTAGGTAATGATACAGAACGTCGACCTGGATATGCCGTGACATTCGCACGCACATGACCGACCCCATGAACACAACGCCGATCAGGCAGTTGACGGCGATTTCTTCCGTCCAGGCGTAACTGTCATTCAGCACGTAGCGCGTGAAGAACTGCAGAAACACGCAAGCCGTCATCACCCAGAAGAGACCAAGAGTGAGCCAGTCCTCGAAGGCATAGACCTTGAGGTCGACATGGGCCGGCGCTTCGTCGAAGGTATGCGCCAATTCCTCCGGCGTGACCGGTGTATGGATTTCCTGTGCCGCAGACATCAGCAATTTCCTGTTCAAGAACATAGCTTCGCCGGTCAGGCAGTGGCCTGATTTTTTGAAGAGGCCTGTCGATTGGCGACAAGGCACGGATCGAAGCGGATTGCAGAAGGGGGCGCGGCGTCAGCCGCCGCGCCGAAGGCGTTACTTGATCGCGCGGATGGCGTCCCAATCAGCCTTTTCATAGCCGAAGTCCTCGAGCTTGACCTTCTCGATGACGTTCTTCTCAAAATCAGCCTTATCGACTTCCGTTACCGTGATGCCCTTTTTCTTGAACTCGTCGACGAGTTCCTTCTCGCGGGCCTCGATCTTCTTGGTGCCACGCTCAGCTGCCTGTTGAGCGACTTCCGAGAAGATCTTCTTGTCCTCGTCGGACAGGCTGGTCCAAAGCTTTTTCGAGAAGAGCGTATTCAGGTGGTCGACAATATGGCCGCTCAGGACAATGTTCTTTTGAACTTCGTAGAACTTCTTCGCCTCAATCGTCGTCAGCGGATTTTCCTGCGCATCGACAGTGCCGTTTTGCAGGGCAAGGTAAACTTCAGCGAAGGCAATCGGCGTTGTGTTTGCACCGCATGCACGCGGCATTGCAAGGTAGGCCGGAACGTCAGGCACGCGCATCTTCACGCCCTGCAGATCAGCGCATTTGGAAATCGGCTTGTTGGATGTCGTGTGGCGCGTACCGTAATAGGTGACGGCTGCGATATGGTTGCCGGTCTTATCCTCGTAGCCCTTGGCCAGACGCTTGAAAACGTCACTCTTGGTGTAAGCGATGAGATGGCTCGGGTCACGGAAGATGTAAGGATAGTAGGTAACGCCGATCGGCTTGAAATCGCGCGCAGCAAAGCTGGAGCCCGAGATGATGATATCGACCGTACCCAGCTTGAGGCCCTGATTGATATCAGCTTCCTTGCCAAGCTGTGATGCCGGGAAGACATCGATCTTGTAACGTCCATTCGTCCGCTTGGCGATTTCCTGCGCCGCCCAGACGGATTCCGTGTGGAACGGCTCGGACGTTTCATACACGTGCGCCCATTTGAGCGCCGTCTCGGCATGCGCTGAAAGCGTGGATGCCACGATGACGGCGGCAGCTCCCAGCAATGTCTTGAATCTCAGTTTCATTCTTTCCTCCCAAGTAAACCAGACTTATCGAACGACTGAACCGGAGCGGCTCAATCATTTCTCTCTCGGTTGCTCCTCCCCGAAGCTTTCCGAGAATCTCTTTTGCGCTAACGTCAGATGGCTGCGCATTGCCTCGCGCGCGGCAGCAGGATCACCCGTCGCCAGCGCATCGCGAATGATATGATGCTCCTCCAGAGCCAGCTTCCAGGTATGCGGGCCCTCGAAATAGCTGGCAAGTTTGGTGAAGTACGGCGACATGCGGGAATCATAGATCAGGCCTGTGAAGTGCTTGAGGGCCGAATTTCCAATCATATCCGCAATGGCCGTATGAAAATCGCGATCGCAGCCCAGCGCCACTTCCGGGTCATCGAGCGAGCGTGCCATCCGCTCGAGCGTGGCATCGATCCGTTGGAGACCAGCTCGCGTGACGCGCCGCGCAGCCTCTTCAGCAATCGCGCTTTCGATAAGGCATCGCGCCTGCAGAATTTCCAGCGGACCTTCTGTGTCTTCCAACTGGCGAAGCTCACCAGACCCTTGAGATTTCTGGCTGATATAGACCCCCGACCCCATGCGGATCTGGATATGGCCTTCGACTTCCAGGACAATCAGCGCTTCACGAACCGTTGGTCGAGATACGGCGAAACGCTCGGCAAGTTCACGCTCCGGCGGCAGACGCGTACCGGGCTTCAATTCGCCGGCCTCTATCAGCGCGCGTATCTGTTCCGCGACCTGCCGATAAAGGCGGCGCGGCTCCAAAGCCACGAACATTGAACCCTCCCCGCGCGTCCTCTCCCGATACGCCATCGGTCAGATTGTCTGACCAATTGCCACTATGGGTTAATTCCCGCAGGTGTCAAGCGGGAAAGTTAAGGAGATGCTAAGAAGCAGGTGCATCAATAGAGCTCGGCATTCTGACACCATATTGCTCAGCGAGAGCACTGAATGCTTGAGACGTGGCAGGATCAAGTTGAACGCCTGCGGCTTCGCGCTCGCGCGCGACACGCCATTCGCGATCACCCGGCGCCATGACATCTGCACCGTCCCGCGGGCGCGATCCACGCAACTGTTGCAGATATCTTTGCATCCCCGCATTGAATGTCGCTTGATCCACGAAGGCTTCCGGCTTCAGTGCGAGCACGAAGGCACCCATTTCCCGTGGCGTTGCAAAATCCGGCCCGCCCATGGGGGCTATGTCGAAGGAAAGGCGCATCCCCGTCAGAACCGCGCTGAAGATTTCGGCAACGCCTGCGAGTGCGGCACCCTTGAACCCGAAAGCCGCCCCGAGTGGCGCCAGCATTTCAGTCGCGTTCGCATCCGTCGTATCGACACCATCGGCATCCGACGCGACTGCTGGCGGCAAGGCCAGCCCAAGGCTCCGGTAAAGAAGAACGCGATTGAAGGGAACGGCGCTCGTCGCCATGTCCAGCAACCAGGGAGCATCTCCAGACACAGGAACTGCAACGCTGATCGGGTTCGTGCCATGGAATCGCTCTGCACCATCGTGCAAGCGAACAAAGCTGTCAGAGTTACAGAACGTGATGCCGAGAAAGCCTTTCTCGGCCGCGTGAAGCGAATAGGCACCCGCCGGACCGAAGTGCGATGTATTGCGAATGGCAACGGCCCCGATGCCGAATTGATCGGCGAGGTCTGTTGCAAGGTCCATTGCCTCGTAAGCAGCCAAGGCGCCGTGGGCGTGATTGGCGTCCAGAGAAGCCACTGCGCCAAACCGGTTCGCAACCTTCAAATTCGGCGCCTTATTGACCCGCCCCCCATTCAGAACCTGAACATAGTGGGGAAGCAGCCGTATGCCGTGGCTATCCACGCCAAACCGCGTTCCGTGCATCATTGCACGCGTTGCAGCCTTCGATGTCGGCTGATCGGCACCCGCGGCCAACAGGACGTCGAACGTAAATCGCTCCACTTCAGCCAGCGTCAGTCGCGGTTCAAGGCTCTGGTTCAAGAGATCATCTCTTCCATAAAAACGTCTAATGCACACACTAGACGTTTGAAGTTATATGTGCAATCCCTCATGTCAATTGATCCATGAGAAATCGCTGTCACGACATGCACACAAACAACCGCGTCCCAAAGCTGTACCGACAGGCGTATGACATGCTGGTCCGCGACATCCGTTCCGGGGCTTATCAACAAGGCATGCGACTAAGCGAAACCCAAATTGCCGAGCGCTTCAGCATAAGCCGGGCTCCGGCGCGGCAGGCACTTCAGGAACTGGAACGTGACGGCCTTGTGCGCAAGGCACAAGGCCGGGGATACGAGATTAGCGACTGTGACCGATTGGGCAATTCTCAACTTTTAGCACAGCTGCCCCTTGCAGAAGTCGAACCCAGATCAAGCTGGGAACTCATCTATCCGGAAGTCGAGCTGGAAATCGTCTCCCGCACGGCGCTTGCCAGTTGGCGGATCAACGAGGCTATCCTTGCAAGACACTATGGAGTAAGCCGTACCGTAGCGCGGGATGTTGTGGCAAGACTTCAGGAACGCGGCATTGTTCGCAAGGACCAAAGCGCCCGCTGGTATGCGCAGGCCCTGACGCGCGACCACATTGAAGAGCTTTACGAATTGCGCTGGGTGCTGGAGCCGCTGGCCTTGCAAAAAGCGGCTCAACACCTCCCGTCAGAGCATTTCACGCTATTGAGACAGCATCTTGAGGAAGCGCTGGATGCCCCCCAGGTTCCCAGCGAAACGCTTGACCGGCTGGAGCAGGAACTCCATGTCGATCTCTTATCACACTGCGGCAATCAGGCGCTTTTGCGCGCCGTAAGCCTGCCGCAGGCCCTGCTGGTCGCGCATCATTTTCTCTACCGTCAAACATCAGACATGTTCGCGAGCGAGCCGTTTCTACCTGAGCATCTGACCATCATCCTGAACCTGGAACAGGGTAGACTCGCGATGGCTTGCGATGCGCTCGTCCATCACCTTCAAGTTTCCCGCCAACGAGCCATGCTGCGCATTGAAGCCGTGGCCAACAGCATTACGCCTGCTGCACTGCCTTATCTGGAGCAGCTGTAGCGGTAGCCATTCGATATCCTGGAGGAGGATCCGCAATGAAAATCACTGCCGTCGAACCGTTCATTCTACATTTGCCGCTCACATCGGATTCCATCTCCGACTCCACCCATAGCATCACGCACTGGGGCGTGGTCGGCGCCAAGATCACGACGGCTGACGGGCTGGAAGGCTACGGCTTTACCGGAACACATGCGCATCTGGCCTCGGACAGGCTGATCACCGCTTGCATTCGCGATTGCTATACACCGCTGCTGTTGGGAGAGGATGCGGCGGACCATCAGCGTCTCTGGACGAAACTTGCGCGCTACCCGGCGCTTCAATGGGTTGGGCGCGCGGGCATTACGCATCTGGCACTGGCAGCGGTGGATGTTGCCCTGTGGGATCTGGCCGCCAAGAAGGCGGGTGTTCCTCTCTGGTCACTACTGGGCGGAGCAAGAACTGAAAAGCTGGAGGCCTATAACACCGACATCGGCTGGATTTCCTTCTCGAAGGAAGCGTTGATTGCGGGTTCGGCGCGGGCTGTGGAAGAAGAGGGCTTTACCCGCATCAAGATCAAGGTTGGCCATGATGATCCCAATACAGACATCGAGCGCCTCGCCGCCGTGCGCGCCCGTGTTGGGAATAGTGTTCGCATTGCAATCGATGCAAATGGTCGCTGGGATCTTCCAACCTGCCAGCGCTTCTGCGCACGGGCTGAAGGACTGGATATCTACTGGTTCGAGGAACCCATGTGGTATGACGATATTGCCAGTCACGCAGCGCTTGCCCGCAATACATCGATACCCGTCGCATTGGGCGAACAGCTCTACACCGTGGATGCTTTCCGCAGCTTCATCAATGCGGCAGCGGTTCAGTATGTGCAGCCGGATGTGACCCGCCTCGGCGGCATCACCGAATACATCCAGGTCGCCGATCTGGCACTCGCGAACCGGCTGCCGGTTGTACCCCACGCTGGCGAGATGAGCCAGGTGCATGTGCATCTCAGCTACTGGCACCCGGCCTCAACAATCCTTGAATATATCCCTTGGATCAAGGATCACTTCCACGAGCCTTCTCACGTGAAGGACGGCATTTTTCTGCGTCCGCAACAGCCGGGGGCCAGCACGACACCCTTGGCCGAAAGCGTTGAGCGCTACGGAAAATCTCTTTCCTGATCAATCAGCGGGCGGGGAGCAGCAAATCCCCGCCTTCGGCTTCCTGCATCATCAGCGCAAGAAGTTCGCGCGGAACATCATCCAAACCGGCATATTTCCAGCGCGGATTGCGATCCTTGTCTACGATCACCGCGCGAATGCCCTCGATGAAATCGCCGTGCTCCAGGACGCGGGAAACGAAGCGGTATTCATTGCGAATGCCGATTTCCAGCGTGTCCGCCTCACGAATTGCCTTCAGCGTTGCCTGAAGCGAGATGGGGGAACCACGGCGAATGGCTTCCAGCGCCTTCACGGCCCATTCGGATGAGAGTGTACTCAGCCTATCGGTAATGTCATGAACGGTTTCGCCGCTGAAGGCGTGATCAATTTCTGACTGTCTCTCCGCGAAAACCGAGGTTGGCGGTGTTGACGAGAATTCAGAGATGACCGTTGCATCGCCAGTTTCTATCAGTCTGGCTTTGAGAGCCGCCAGCTTTTCACGCTCGACATAATGATCCGCAAGTTTGGCGTAGATGGCGTCGGCACCGTTCATGCGCGTGCCGGTCAGTCCCAGATATTCGCCCAGATGACTAGGTGCCTGATGAAGGAGATAGGTGCCTCCGACATCGGTAATGAGGCCGATGCTGCATTCCGGCATGGCGACAACGGAATGCTCCGTCACGATCCTGTGCGAACCATGGGCCGAAAGCCCCACACCACCGCCCATGACGATGCCATCCATGAAGGCAACATAAGGTTTCGGATAGTGCGCGATCATCGCATTCAGCCGATACTCATCCCGCCAGAAAGCATTTCCGGCATCGAACTGACCGGCCCGCCCATGTTCGTACATGGCCGACAGATCGCCACCAGCAGAGAAGGCACGTTCACTATCGGAATCCACCATGACCAGCGAGATAGCGGGGTCATCCGCCCAGCGCGTCATTGCCTCGGTCATACCGTCAACGATGGCTTCATTGACTGCATTCAGCACCTTGGGACGCGTCAGCGTGATATAGCCGACACGGCCTTCGACGCGAATGGTAAGATCGGAATTGCTCATGCCGGATATCCTGTCATGACGGACTTAACTGTGATCCCAGTGGGGTTTACGCTTTTCGAAGAAGGCGGCAATGCCTTCTTTAGCCTCATCCTGCTCCCAGGCATCGGCCAGTGCGCTGATGCTTTCCTCGATCCGGTCAGCGTCGAGTGATCGGGAAAGCGAACGTGCCAGCGCCTTTGCAGACGCAACAGCACCCGGTGCCGTGGAAAGATAAAGCTCCGCCTCGGCAACTGCTTCGTTCATCAAGGCGTCCGCACTGACCACCCGCGACACAATTCCAAGTTCCACGGCTTCCAAGGCCGAGAACCGTTTTGCCGACATGAACACGCGTCGTGCCCGTCCCTCGCCCATGCGCGCCAGCACATAGGGGCCAATAGTTGCCGGAATGATGCCAAGCCGTGTTTCTGTCAGACCGAACAAGGTCTCCGGCGTCGCGAGCGCCACATCGCATATGCAGGCCATGCCCACACCGCCGCCAAAGGCGCTGCCCTGGATGGCGCCGATCAACGGCTGAGGCAGCCCGTTCAATGCGCCTAGCATGGTTGCGAGTTTGCGCGCCTCCGCCATGCGCGTTTCCCGATCAGCCTGCATTTGCTGGCGCATCCAGTCCAGATCGCCACCGGCACAAAATGTGGCTCCATCACCGGAGAGAATGACGGCCCGCCAGTCCCGCCGCTCCTGTGCGCTTGCCGCAAATTCCGTCAACTCCGCGATCATCTGTGCTGATAGCGCATTGCGCTTGTCAGGCCGGATCAGGCGAAGCTGCACAATACCGCGCGCATCGACCTCCACCTTGATCGTCTCGCTCATGTCCCGCTCCTCAGCGTTTTGGCGAAAGCAGCAGCATCATCAAGCGCATCGAGATCAAGACCGGTCTCGAAACCTGATGCAGCCAGATGCCGCGCCACGGCTTCCGTTGCCACATTGCCCGCCGCCCCCGGCGCATAGGGGCAGCCGCCCAAGCCACCGACAGAGGCATCGAATACCCGCAACCCCTTTTCCAGTGCCACGTCTATATTGCGGAGCGCCCGACCGCCGGTATCATGAAAATGCCCTGCCAGTTTTCGAGCCGGAACGACATCCAGCACAGCTTCCAGCATGGCTGCCACGGCTTGCGGCGTGCCGCGCCCCAGCGTCTCTCCAAGCGAGATTTCTTGGCAACCGAGTGCTGCCAACTTGCCAGCAACACGGGCAACCGGTTCGGGTTCAACACGGCCTTCGAAGGGGCAATCTGTAACAACTGACACATAACCGCGAAGGCGTAGACGAGCTGCCAGCGCTGACTCGGCTACCGGCTTCAAGCGTTCCAGGCTTTCGGCAATCGAGGTATTGAGATTGGCACGGCTGAAGCCTTCCGAGGCCGAAACAAAGATTGCCACCTCATCAGCACCGGCCAGCTTTGCAGCCTCGTATCCCCTCAGGTTCGGTGCAAGCACCGCATAGGACAGACCTTGGCGACGTGGAACACTCGCCATCACCTCTGCCGCATCTGCCATCTGCGGCACCCATCTGGGGCTGACGAAACTGGTGGCCTCGATCCGGCGAAACCCGCAGCGACTGAGCTTTTCGATCAGAGCCAGCTTATCGGCGGTTGGGATGACCCGCTTCTCGTTCTGCAGCCCGTCGCGCGGACCGACCTCATAAAGCTCCACCAATTCAGCCATGCGGCAAAGCCTCCGGCTCCAGCTGAACCAGCGGATCGCCCGCTGAAATCTGTGCACCTTCGGAAACGAACACCTCCGCGACACGGCCAGCACGCACGGCTTTCAGCGTGTGCTCCATCTTCATGGCCTCCAGAACACACAGAGGCTGACCGGCCGCCACCGTCTCCCCCGCTTGCACCAGCATGGCGCGCACCAGCCCCGGCATGGGGGCAAGCGTAACATCGCCGCCGGGACCAGCCGACTGATCGCGATCCAGCGGATCGTGCAGGCGGAAGCTCAAAAGGTGCCCAGACGAGTAGACGTGGAAACCTTCGGCTTCAACAACCTGCGCATCGGGTTGCCCTTCGAGAGACCAGCCGGAACCGCGGCGAATGGCGGTAAAGACATCGCCTTCAATTGATGCCTGTGCTTGATCGGGGTGAGTGAGTTGAAGCCTCACCTCCAGCATTTCTCCCGCCTCTTCCAGAGCAACACATTGCTCCAATGGAGCCCAGAGAGAAAATCCGGCAAGCGGATCGTTGGGAATTGCCGCAGCATGGAGAGCCGCCAAGCCTGCCATAGCCATCTCCCGCCTACGGCTCTCCGGCTTTGCCGTCAGCGCAGCAAGGTCTCTGGCAATCAAACCCGTATCGACTTCGCCTTTGGCAAATCCTTCATGACGGGAAAGCGCGGCGAGGAAGGTCAGGTTCGTCACCGTCCCAGCCACCTGCGCTTCATCCAAGGCGCGGGAAAGCTTTGAAAGCGCGATGTCCCGCGTCGGCCCATGGGTGATGATCTTGGCGATCATCGGATCGTACCAGGACGAGATCTCATCGCCGGTACGAACGCCGGTGTCGGCACGGCAGTTGGTGGGGAAAGCCAGATGCGCCAACCTGCCCGTTGAGGGCAAGAAACCGGCATCCACGTCTTCCGCATAAAGCCGGGCCTCGAACGCATGGCCGTTCAGCCGGATGTCGTCCTGAGTGAGCGGAAGCCGCTCGCCGCTTGCCACGCGCAGCTGCCACTCCACCAGATCGAGGCCTGTGATGGCTTCCGTCACCGGATGCTCCACCTGAAGCCGCGTGTTCATTTCCATGAACCAGAAGCGATCCGGGCGAAGCCCTTCAGACCCATCGACAATGAACTCGATGGTGCCAGCACCGGAATAGCCGATGGCCTTCGCTGCCTTGACCGCCGCCGATCCCATGGCTTCACGCATCTGGAGCGTCATGCCTGGGGCTGGCGCTTCCTCGATCACCTTTTGATGCCGCCGCTGGAGCGAACAATCTCGCTCGAAAAGGTGCACGGCATCTATGCCATCACCAAACACCTGCACCTCGATATGACGGGGTGCAGCGACATATTTCTCGATGAGAACGGCGTCATTGCCGAAAGCATTTGCAGCTTCCGCCTTGGCGGAGCGAAGCGCATCGGCAAATTCGCCAGCGCTTTCCACCCGCCGCATTCCCTTGCCACCACCACCGGCGACGGCCTTGATAAGTACCGGATAGCCGATGCGTTCGGCCTGCTGAGCCAAGAATGCACCGTCCTGATTATCCCCGTGATAACCGGGAACGACCGGAACGCCCGCTTTCTCCATCAGCGCCTTGGCCGCATCCTTCAAGCCCATGGCACGAATGGCGTCGGCGGAAGGACCTATGAAGACGAGACCGGCAGCCTTTACCGCATCGACGAAATCCGGGTTTTCCGACAGAAAGCCGTAGCCCGGATGGATGGCCTCCGCACCCGTTTGAAGCGCAGCAGCGATGATGGCATCACCCCTTAGATAGCTATCCTTGGGAGCTGCGCCGCCGATGCAGACTGCCACATCCGCCAGCTTTACGTGCAACGCATTTCGGTCGGCTTCCGAATAGACGGCAACCGTCGAGACACCCAGCTGGCGTGCTGTCTTGATGATGCGGCAGGCAATCTCACCGCGATTGGCAATCAGGATCTTGCGAAACATTGTTCTCTCCCCTTTTGCCATCACATTCGGAACAGGCCGAACCGGGTTTCCCCGATTGGCGCGTTCAGGCTGGCGGAAAGTGAAAGGGCAAGAACCTCACGCGTCTTGCGCGGATCCACGATCCCATCGTCCCAGAGACGTGCCGAGGCATAAAGCGGGTGGCTTTGCCGCTCGAACATATCCAGTGTCGGGCGCTTGAACTCGGCTTCTTCCTCTGCGCTCCAGCTACCACCCTTGCGCTCTATGCCTTCGCGGCGAACGGTGGCCAGAACACTCGCGGCCTGCTCCCCGCCCATGACCGAAATTCGCGAATTCGGCCATGTCCATAAAAAGCGGGGCGAGAAGGCACGACCCGCCATGCCATAATTTCCCGCCCCGAAAGAGCCGCCCACAAGCATGGTGATTTTCGGTACGGCAGTCGTCGCCACCGCCGTCACCATCTTGGCACCGTGGCGGGCAATACCTTCGTTTTCGTATTTCCTGCCCACCATGAAGCCGGTTATGTTTTGCAGGAACACCAGTGGAATGCCGCGCTGCGAACATAGCTCCACAAAATGTGCGCCCTTCTGCGCACTTTCGGAAAAAAGCACGCCATTGTTGGCGACAATCCCGACGGGGCACCCCATGATATGGGCGAAACCGCAGACCAGCGTTTCGCCAAAGCGCGCCTTGAATTCATCAAAGCGGCTGCCGTCCACTACGCGCGCGATCACCTCACGAATGTCATAGGGCGTGCGCAGGTCGGCAGGTACTACATCCAGCAGTTCTTCCGGATCATAGGCTGGAAGTTCCGGCGCCTGCCATTGAACGGAATGCTGCTTCTGCCGGTTGAGATTGGCAACGGCGCGGCGGGCAAGCGCCAGCGCATGGGCATCGTCTTCCGCCAGATAGTCCGCCACGCCGGAAAGGCGCGTATGAACATCGCCACCACCCAGATCTTCCGCACTGACGACCTCGCCGGTCGCAGCCTTCACCAGCGGTGGACCGGCCAGAAAGATCGTACCCTGATCCCGCACGATGATGGAAACATCCGACATGGCAGGCACGTAAGCACCGCCCGCCGTACAGGACCCCATGACAACCGCGATCTGCGCCATGCCCTTGGCGCTCATCTGCGCCTGATTGAAGAAGATGCGGCCAAAATGATCGCGATCCGGGAAGACCTCATCCTGGTTCGGCAGGTTCGCGCCGCCGCTATCCACGAGGTAGATGCAGGGCAGATTGCAAGCCTCGGCAATCTCTTGCGCCCGCAAATGCTTCTTCACCGTCATCGGGTAATAGGTGCCACCCTTCACCGTCGCATCATTGGCGACGACCATGACGTCCTGCCCCTCGACACGGCCGACACCTGCAATCAGGCCAGCCGCAGGTGCAGCACCCTCATACATGTCATGCGCAGCCGTTGCGCCAACCTCCAGAAAGGGCGATCCGATATCCAGAAGGTTGGCCACGCGCTCCCGCGGCAGCATCTTACCGCGATTTGCATGCCGCTTGCGCGCCTCCTCGCCACCCCCTTGCGCAGCAAGTTCCGCAGCCGCGCGAATGGTTTCCAGCATGGCCAGATGCGCAGCACGGTTCTTTTTCGCGCTCTCCGATCCAGCAATATGTTGGGATTTCAATCTCATCGGCTCCTCCAGCCGTTACACCACAGGCAAGCAGGTTCAGGCCATGGCGGCCATCAACTCCCGGCCAATCAGCATGCGGCGAATTTCGGATGTGCCAGCCCCAATTTCCATTAGCTTCGCATCGCGGAACAGACGGCTCACCACGCTATCACTCAAGAAGCCCGCCCCGCCCAGCGCCTGCACGGCCTGATGGGCCTGCACCATGGCCTGCTCACTGGCATAGAGCACGGCGCCTGCCGCATCCTGCCGCGTGACCGTGCCGCGATCGCAAGCCTTGGCGACCTCATAGACATAGGCGCGCGCAGTATTGAGGCTCACATACATATCGGCGATCTTGCCCTGCATGAGCTGGAAATTGCCGATCGGCTGGCCGAACTGCTCTCGGGTTGAGACATAGGGCATGACCTCATCCAGACAGGCCGCCATGATGCCAAGCCCGATGCCGGACAGCACCACACGCTCGTAATCCAACCCAGCCATCAGGACACGAACACCGCGGCCTTCTTCGCCAAGTACATTTTCGAAAGGCACTTCCACGCTGTCGAAAATCAGTTCCGCCGTATTTGAGCCGCGCATGCCCAGCTTGTCAAAATGCGGGCTGGTGGAAAAACCCCTCATGCCCTTTTCGATGATGAAGGCGGTGATGCCCTTCGATCCTGCCTCCGGGTCAGTCTTGGCATAAACCACCAGCACATCGGCGTCAGGGCCGTTGGTGATCCAGTATTTGTTGCCCTTCAGAACGTAATGACCGTCGCGCTTTTCGGCCCTGAGCTTCATGGAGACGACATCCGACCCCGCGCCCGGCTCCGACATAGCCAGCGCGCCGACGTGTTCACCGGAAACAAGCTTCGGCAGATACTTCTGTTTCTGAGCTTCAGAACCATTCAGCTTGATCTGGTTGACGCAAAGATTGGAATGGGCACCGTAGGAAAGGCTGATGGAGGCGGAGGCACGCGCAATCTCCTCCACCGCCACCGTGTGCGCCAGATACCCCATGCCCGCACCGCCATAGGCTTCATCCACGGTGATGCCGAGCAAGCCCAGTTCCCCCATCTCCTTCCAGAGTTGGTTCGGGAAACTATTGGAGCGATCCACCTCGGCAGCCAGCGGCTTTACCCGTTCCTGCGCCCAGGCCTGAACGGTTTCGCGCAATGCCGCGACATCCTCTCCCAGATCGAAGCTCATCGTAGCGTGAAACATGAAGTCTCCTCCCTTCCCGTTCACGATACCGCCAATCAGCGGTTCTTGAATTCAGCAGGCCTGCGCGCCACGAAAGCGGCCATGCCTTCGGAGCGATCTTCCAGGGCAAAGGTGGAATGGAACAGGCGGCGCTCGACCAACAGCCCTTCGGCAAGTGTTGTCTCAAAGGCGCGATTGACTGCTTCCTTTGCCATGGCCGCCACCGGTTGAGACATGCCAGCCACAACCGTTGCGACCTTGACCGCCTCTTCCACCAGATCCACCGCCGGGAATACGCGGCTGACGAGACCGCAACGTTCTGCTTCAGCAGCATCCATCATGCGACCTGTCAGAACCATATCCATGGCCTTGGACTTGCCAACGAAGCGCGTCAGCCGCTGCGAACCGCCCATGCCGGGAATAGTGCCGAGCTTGATTTCCGGCTGGCCGAACTTGGCCGTATCCGATGCCAGAATGAAATCGCACATCATGGCAAGTTCGCAGCCACCGCCCAGCGCAAAGCCCGACACGGCAGCAATGATTGGCTTGCGGCGGTTGGTAAACAGCGACCATTCCGAAAACTTGTCGGTGACGGCCACATCCTGAAACGTCAGCGGCTGCATTTCCTTGATATCAGCGCCCGCCGCGAAAGCCTTTTCAGAGCCGGTCAGAACAAGGCACCCGATGCTGTCATCGGCATCCGCCTCGGCCGTAACGGCGATCAATTCCTGCGCGACGGTGGAATTCAAGGCGTTCAGGGCTTCAGGGCGGTTAAGGCGGATCAGAAGCACGCTATCGCGGCGTTCCGTCAGAATGGTTTGGTAGGTCATGGTGTCTCTCCCTTCGGCCCGCTTACGCCTGCGCAATCACAGTGCGCGCCACGATCAGCCGCATGATTTCATTGGTACCTTCCAGAATCTGGTGAACGCGAAGATCGCGCACGATCTTCTCGATTCCGTAGTCTGCCAGGTAGCCATAACCACCGTGCAGTTGCAGCGCGCGGTTGGCAACATCAAACCCGGCATCCGTCACATGCTTCTTGGCCATGGCGCAAAGCTGCGTTGCTTCCGGTAGCTTCGCATCGAGTGCTGACGCTGCACGCCACAGAAAGGTGCGAGAAACTTCCAGATCAATGGCCATTTCTGCCAGCGCAAACTGCAAGGCCTGGAACTCGTTCAGCTTCTGGCCGAAGGCCTTGCGCTCATTGGTATAGGTAACAGCCTTATCGAGTGCCGATTGCGCGCCGCCAAGCGAACAGGCGGCGATGGAGGTGCGCCCGCCATCCAGCGCTTCCATGGCCAGTTTGAAGCCGGCTCCTTGCGGCCCCAGCATGGCATCGGCCTTCACGCGCACCTTATCGAGTATGACTGTGCGGGTTGGCTGGGCATTCCAGCCCATTTTCTTTTCATTGGCACCGAAGGAGAGACCGGCGGCATCCTTCTCCACCAGAAAGGCAGAAACCCCTTTGGCACCGGGACCACCGGTGCGGGCCATGACGACATAGAGATCTGTCGCGCCCGCGCCAGAAATGAACATCTTCTGGCCGGTCAGTAGATAATCATCGCCATCACGCTCAGCCCGGGTCGTCAGCGCAGCCGCATCCGAGCCGCAGGAGGGTTCCGTCAGGCAATAGGAGGCCAACAATTCGCCGGTGCAAAGACGCGGCAGATAGGCGGATTTCTGTACCTCGCTGCCATGCTTGTCGATCATGCTCGCGACCATGTTGTGGATCGAAACATAGGCGGAGAAAGCCGGGCACCCCTTCGCAAGCGCTTCATAGACGAGCACCGCTTCCACCCGGCCGAGGCCGGAGCCACCATGTGCATCGGAAACCATGATACCGCCGAGCCCGAGCGCCATGGCACTCTTGAGCACATCCACCGGAAAATGCTTGGCCTGATCCCACTCGATCGCTTGCGGTGCGACTTCATCCTGGGCAAAGGCTTCCGCCATTTCGCGAATGGCCGCCTGCTCTTCCGTCAGCGAAAAATCCATGGGTCTCCTCCTCATTCCACATCTAAGCGTGCAGTCCCCTGCCCAATCCGGCCAGTGCGGCCTCCTGCACCGTTTCTCCAAGCGTCGGGTGCGCGTGGATCGTCGCGGCAATATCAGTCAGCGTGGCGCACATCTCCAGCGCAAGCGCGAACTCTCCGGCAAATTCGGAAACTCCAGCACCCACCGCCTGAATGCCAAGAACCAGACCGTCAGATTTTTCATGCACAATGCGCACGAAACCATCCGTGCGCTCCAGTGTCATGGCGCGACCATTGGCCCGCAGCGGATAGGTTGCCACCGCCGCCTCCGCATTGACCGTTCGCGCCTCCTCCGGCAGTTGGCCAACCACAACGATTTCGGGATCGGTGAAGCAGACGGCGGGAATGGCGCGTTTGTCCCAGTCAACTGCTTCCCCCGCAATCACCGCAGCTGCAATCTCCCCTTGCGCCATGGCGCGATGGGCCAGCATGGGTTCGCCGGTCACATCACCTATGGCATAAACGCCGCGCATCGATGTCTGGCACTTGCCGTTGATCTTTATGTAGCGGCCTTGCATATCGAGTCCCAGATCGGCAGCACCGCATTCGGCAACAACAGGGCGCCGGCCGACCGTGACAAGAACCTTCTTGGCGGCGATCTTCAGTTCGCCATCCGCCGTCTTTGCCCGCAGCACCCCGCCTTCATAGCCTTCGGCTTGCGCATTGAGATGCACCTCGACGCCCAAAGCCTTCAGCCGCGTCAGAACAGGCTTTGAAAGTTCGGCGTCATATTGCGGCAGGATCTGAGCCCTGGCTTCCACGATCGTCACCTTCGCCCCGAGTTTTGCGTAAGCCGTGCCGATTTCGAGCCCGATATATCCGCCGCCGACAATCGCCAGCGTTTCCGGTACCTGTTGAAGGGAAAGTGCCTCAGTGGAGGAAAGGATATCGCCACCGAACGGCAGCGATGGCACCTCAATCGGAGCCGAGCCGGTCGCAATCACCAGATGCTCACACGAAACACGGGAGAGACCTTCAGCCGTTTTCAACTCGATGGTCTTGCCATCCAGAATGCGTGCTTCACCGTCAATCTTGCGAACCCCGGCCTTGCGGAGCAGGCCACCGACGCCGCCGGTCAGTTGGCGAACGATTCCATCCTTCCATCCCATCGTTTTCGAAAGAGCGATCTTCGGCGAGGCGGTTGCAATCCCCAGCGGAGAATGGCCGGTTGCCGCCTCCGCGACAGCGTGAAATTGCTCTGCGGCATGGATCAAAGCTTTGGAAGGGATACAGCCTACGTTAAGGCACGTTCCGCCGGGAGCAGCCTTTTCCACGATGATCGTATCAAGCCCTGCCTGACCGGCGCGGATGGCGCAGACATAGCCACCCGGACCGGCACCCAGCACCAGCACTTTGCATGAAAGATCGGTCATTCCATCAATCCTTCATGAAAATCAGGGCAGGAGTTTCGAGCAATGTCTTCATCCTCTGAACGAAGACTGCCGCGTCCCATCCGTCAATTATGCGATGGTCGAAGCTGGCTGAAATATTCATCATGGTGCGCGGCACGAAGGCGCTGCCGTTCCAGCTTGGGCGTACTGCCATGCGGTTGACGCCGAGAATGGCAACCTCCGGCTTGTTAATGATCGGTGTCGTGGCAATCGCCCCCAACGGCCCAAGGGATGTGATAGTGATCGTGGAACCGGAAAGCTCTTCCCGCTTCGCCTTGCCCTCCCGGCAGGCGTCCGAAAGCCGGGCTATTTCGCCTGCAAGCTGATAGGGCGAAAGCGCCTGTGCGTTGCGCACCACGGGCACCATGAGCCCTGCTTCCGTCATCGTCGCAATGCCGATATGCACCGCAGTGGAATAATGGACTTCCTCGGCCTCATCGTCGTAACGAGCGAATATTTTCGGGCAGCTTTCCTTGGCTTTGACCAGCGCAGCCGCGATGAGTGGCAAGATAGTGAGCTTCGGCTTGTCGCCGCGCGTCTCATTGAGCTTGACGCGGAGTGCCTCGATCTCGGTCACATCTACTTCTTCCACAACAGTGATGTGCGGGATGGTGGCATTTGCCTCGCTCATGCGCTTGGCAATCATGCGGCGCAGGCCGACCACTTTCACAGTTTCCACTGTTTCCGGCCGAGGCGGATTGCGTGGCTGTGCCTGACCAGCGTTCTGGAACAGGTGATCCAGATCGGCATGGGTAATGCGGCCTGCCGGCCCGCTGCCTGCAACCTGGCGAAGGTCTATGCCAGCCTCCTTTGCCCTTGCCCGTACGGCAGGGGAAGCAAGTACTGCGACACCTTCTGCACGCGGCGGCGTGGCTGTTGAGGTGAGTGCGCTTGGCCGGGTCTCAACCACCTTCAGCGAAGGTGACGCTTTCAGCGGGCAGCTTTCCGTCTGCGCCGCGGTACTGGATGTCGAAGCTGGAGCAGGCTGAGCCTCAGCAGGAGCGAGCGAGGGAGCGCCATCATCGTCCCCGCCTGCACTTTCATCTTCGATACGGATGAGATCCGAGCCGATGGCCAGCGTCTTGCCGACTTCGCCGCCGATCCAGATGACCTTGCCGCTATAGGCTGAGGTGATTTCGACCGTCGCCTTGTCTGTCATGACGGCTGCGATCGGATCATCCTCTCTCACAAGATCGCCGGGCTTGACGAGAATTTCAGTAACTTCAGCTTCCGTGACACCTTCGCCCACATCCGGCAGGCGGATTGTTCTGATACCCATGATCAAGCCTCCATCACTGCTTGAAGAGCGCGACAGACGCGCTCCTGTCCGGGGAAATAATCCCACTCCAGTGCATGCGGATAAGGGGCATCCCAGCCGGTTACGCGCTGAACCGGCGCTTCAAGATGGTAGAAGCAAGCCTCCTGCACGATGGCGATGATTTCTCCTGCCAGACCGGAGGTCTTTGTGGCTTCATGAAGGACGACACAGCGCCCGGTCTTGCGAACGGATTCCTCGATGGCTTCTAGATCGAGCGGCAGAAGCGAGCGCAGATCGATGATCTCCGCATCGACGCCAAGCGTATTCACCGCAGCTTCCGCAACGAAAACCATCGTCCCGTAGGTGAGGATCGTCACTGCCGAACCTTCCCGGTGAACGCGCGCCTTGCCGATGGGAATCGAATAGTGCCCTTCCGGCACCTCGCCGAGCGCATGGTTTTTCCAGCTTTGCGCCGGGGCCTTGTGATCACCGTTGAAGGGGCCGTTATAAAGCCGCTTTGGTTCCAGAAAGATCACCGGATCGGGATCTTCCATGGCGGAAATCAGCAAACCCTTTGCATCATGCGGCGTGCAGGGCTGCACCACCTTCAGGCCCGCGACATGTGTGAACAAGGCTTCCGGGCTCTGGCTATGGGTCTGGCCCCCAAAGATGCCGCCACCTGTCGGCATGCGGATGACGATGGGACAAGAAAACTGCTCGTTGGAGCGATGGCGAATACGCGCCGCTTCCTGCGTGATCTGGTCATAGGCCGGATAGACATAGTCAGCGAACTGGATTTCCACGCAGGGTTTCATGCCTTGCGCCGCCATGCCGATGCCCAGACCGACAATAGCGCTTTCGTTGATTGGCGTGTCGAACACGCGCTCCTCACCATACTTCTTCTGCAAACCGGAGGTGCAGCGGAAAACGCCGCCGAAATAGCCTACGTCCTCGCCAAAAATGACGATCTGCGGGTCGCGGGCCAACATTACATCCATGGCGTCACGAAGGGCTTCAATCATCGTCAGTTGCGCCATGGTCAGACCCCTAATTCCTGTCGCTGACGGCGGATATGTTCCGGCATGTCAGCGTAAACACCCTTGAAGATTGTCGCTCCCGGAATTGGCTTCGGATCGATCATCGTGCCGGCCGCCTCAACGCGCTTCTGCACCTCGACAACCGTCGAGAGCACTTCCGCTTCCGCCTGGACGTGGCGCTGCTCGCTCCATTCACCAATGTGGATGAGGTGCTTCTTCAGGCGATCGATAGGGTCACCGAAGGGCCAGGCCTTGCCTTCGTCTCTAGGCCTGTACGCACTCGGGTCATCGGATGATGAATGCGCCCCGACGCGGTAAGTGTACCATTCGATTAGCACCGGACCATGGCCTGCACGCACGCGCTGTGTTGCCCATTCCGAAACTGCAAGCACTGCAAGATAATCATTGCCATCTACGCGGATGGCCGGAATTCCATAACCCAGAGCGCGCGCGGCGTAGGTTCTGCCCTTGCCCTTGGCAACGCCTGTATAGGTCGAGATAGCCCACTGGTTGTTCACGACGTTGAGGATAACCGGCGGGCTGTAGGACGAGGCGGACAAAAGCGCTGTATGGAAATCGTTGGATGCGGTAGAACCATCACCGATCCAACCGATCGAGATGTTATCCTTCTGAGTGAGCGCATTGGCCATTGCCCAACCAACAGCATGCACATATTGCGTGCCAAGATTGCCGGAAACTGTGAAATATCCATAGTCACGCGCGGAATGCAGCGTTGGCAACTGGCGGCCCTGCAGCGGATCGAATGCGTTGGAATAGAACTGCCCCAGCAACATTTCCAGCGGATAGCCGCCAGCAATCAGCAGTCCCTGTTGGCGATAGGTGGGAAAGTTCATGTCGCCCGGCTTCAGACAGCGCTGGAAGCCACAGGCGATCGCCTCTTCGCCAACGCCCTGAATATAGAACGACATCTTGCCCTGCCGTTGCGCATTCATCATACGCATGTCGATGGTGCGCGACATCATCATATCGCGCAGCCCAGCGCGAAGCGTATCGACATCGAAGCGGTTCAAGAACTCAGCCCAAGGCCCAACTGCTTCGCCATTCTCATCCATGACGCGAATGAGCGAGTTGGCGTGCTCAACGCAATCCGCAGCCGTCACATCAAGTGGCAGAACAGGCAGCAGGCCGGCCTTCGGAATCTCCACTGAGGAGAAATCAGGCGTCTGGCCCGGTCGGGCGGGCGGGTGCGCAAATGAGAGTTTGCAATGCGAAGTCACGTTCTTCTCCTCCAAAGAAGTGCATTCGTTCAATCTGAAATCCATGTGCGGCAGGGCTCGGAAAACCTCCTCGTCCTCGCTCTACCGTGGATCTGGTGGCTGTAATACCGCTCCTCTTGCGGCAGGAACGCCCCTGATCTGACGGTAATGGTAGTCTCGACCTGCCCGAAATGTCCTGATTATGTTGAGCGTGACAGCGCATGAGCCGGAAAGGACGAGTGCTAATTTGCGCAATTAAAGTTCGCGGGCTGCCGAGCTCTCGAATCGCCGATCGCCCGTAATGTCCAGCCGAAGAAACGCAAAAGCCGCGCACCTTGCGATGCGCGGCCTGTCAGGCAGTCGAAATGCTTGGGAGGATGCTTAACGACGCTGATTGTAAACGTCGACGCAGACTGCACCGAGCAGAACGAGACCCTTGATCACCTGCTGATAGTCGATGCCGATACCCAGGATGGACATGCCGTTGTTCATGACGCCCATGAGGAAGGCGCCGATAACAGCACCGGTAACCTTGCCAACGCCACCATAGGCAGATGCACCGCCGATGAAGCAGGCAGCGATAACGTCGAGTTCGAAACCTGCGCCAGCCTTCGGTGTCGCGCTGTTCAGGCGTGCTGCAACCACGAGACCACCAAGAGCTGCCAGTACGCCCATGTTGACGAAGGTGCCAAAAACCAGACGCTGCGTCTTGATACCGGAGAGCTCGGCTGCACGGGCATTACCGCCGACTGCGTAGATCTGGCGACCGATGATCGTGCGGTTGGTGAAGAAACCATAAGCCGCAATCAGGATCGCCATGATGATCAGAACGTTTGGCATACCGCGATGGGACGCGATCAAGTAGGCAACATAGCTGATGCTGGCGAGAACAAGGATGTTCTTTGCGACAAAGAAACCAAACGGCTCGGTTTCGACGCCATGCGACATGCGACGCCCGCGGTTCTTGATGTTCTGCCAGACCAGGAAGGCAGCGACTGCAACGCCGAGAACCAGCGATGTCAGGTACAAGCCGCCCTCAGACGAGATGAATTCCGGAATGAAGCCGGATGACAGCCGCTGGAACGTGACATCGAATGGTCCGATCGAGCGACCGCTGAGGACGGCGATCATTAGCCCGCGGAAAACAAGCATGCCGGCAAGCGTCACGATGAACGATGGAATCTTCAGATAGGCGACGAAATAGCCCTGTACAGCTCCGATCAGTCCGCCCAGGACCAGGCAGATAATGCAGGCCGTGACGAAATCGAAGTTGTATTGCACCATCATCATGGCGGCGACTGCGCCGATGAAACCTGCCACGGACCCGACCGAGAGGTCGATATGGCCGGTCACGATGATCATCAGCATGCCGAGCGCCATGATGACGATATAGCTGTTCTGCAGGATGATGTTCGTGAGGTTCAGCGGCTTCAGAAGAATGCCGCCTGTCGCAAACTGGAAGAAGATGACGATGACGAGAAGCGACATCAGCATCCCGTATTCGCGCAGGTTGTCCTTGATGAAACCGGCGACGCTCTGCGGTGCCGGTGCAGTTGTTTCAGGCGTGCTCATTCGTCTCTCCCCTTGCGGCGCATGATAGCGCGCATGATGTTCTCCTGGGTGGCTTCAGCGCCGGCAACTTCGCCGACGAATTCGCCCTCATGCATGACCAGGATGCGATCGCAAATCCCGATCAGCTCCGGCATTTCCGAGGAGATCACCACGACTGCCTTTCCGGCATCCGCGAGTTCGTTGATAATGGAATAGATTTCGTATTTTGCACCGACGTCGATCCCGCGGGTCGGCTCGTCGAGGATCAGCAGGTCAGGGTTTGTGAACAGCCATTTCGACAGCACGACCTTTTGCTGGTTGCCGCCGGAAAGCTTGCCCGTTTCCTGATAGACATTGTGGCTGCGGATGCGCATGCGCGCGCGAAACTCCTGCGCCACCTTCATTTCTGAGATGTCGTCAATCACACTGCTGCGTGAGACGCCAGGCAGGTTTGCCAGCGAGATGTTCTTGCGAATGTCTTCCGCCAGGATCAACCCGAGATGCTTGCGGTCTTCCGTGACATAGGCCAGACCCGCATCGATCGCCTTGGTAACCGTCGAGACATCGACAGGCTTGCCGTGCATCTTCACAGTGCCGGTGATATTGCGGCCCCAGGAACGGCCGAAGACGCTCATAGCAAACTCGGTGCGGCCCGCACCCATCAAGCCGGAAATACCAACGACTTCGCCCGCGCGAACCTTCAGCGACAGGTTCTTCACGACCTGGCGATGCGTGTGCTGCGGATGATAAACGGACCAGTCATCCACCTCGAAGATCATCTCGCCGATCTTCGGCGTACGCTTCGGGTAGCGGCTTTCCATATCGCGGTCGACCATCTTGCGGATGATCTCGTCTTCCGGCACGACGCCAGCGTGGCAATCCATGGTATCGACAGAGCGGCCATCGCGCAGAACCGTGATGCGGTCGGCGACTTCGGAAATCTCGTTCAGCTTGTGGCTGATCATGATTGAGGTGATGCCCTGGTTCCTGAACTCTTTCAGAAGCTCCAGCAGTGCAGCACTGTCTGTTTCGTTGAGAGATGCAGTCGGCTCGTCAAGAATGAGAAGACGAACGTCCTTTGAAAGAGCCTTGGCGATTTCGACCAACTGCTGCTTGCCGACGCCGAGATTGGTGATCAGCGTATCCGGCTGCTCGTTCAGGCCGACCTTGGCCAGCAAAGCCTTGGTGCGCTCATGAACGGCCGAACGATCAATCACGCCAAAACGCGACGGAGCGTTGGCCAGAAAGATGTTCTCGGCAATGGACAGGAGCGGTATCAGCGCGAGCTCCTGGTGAATAATAATGATGCCCAGCGCTTCAGTATCATTGATATCGCGAAACTGGCGCTCTTCACCTGAAAACAGGATGGAGCCTTCGTAGCTGCCATGCGGATAGACGCCGGACAGAACCTTCATGAGTGTAGATTTACCAGCGCCGTTTTCACCGACGAGCGCGTGAATTTCGCCCTCGCGAACGGTGAACGAGACGTCGGTCAAAGCCTTAACAACACCGAACGACTTAGAAATGCCACGCATTTCGAGAATCGGGGGGCGTTCAGCCGCATTGACGTGTGCGAGCATGCCATCATCTCCGATGGGAAACAAAGAATACGGCGACGCGATTTCAACGCGCCGCCGCACTATCGATACAGGAATTACTTCAGCTGGTCTTCCTTGTAGTAACCGCTGCCAACCAGAACTTCCTTCCAGTTGGTCTTGTCAACAGCAACCGGCTTCAACAGGTAGGAAGGAACGACCTTCTTGCCGTTGTCGTAGGTCTTGGTGTCGTTGACAGTCGGCTCCTTGCCGCTCATCGCAGCATCAACCATGTCGACGGTTACCTTCGCGAGTTCGCGGGTATCCTTGAAGATCGTGGAGTACTGTTCGCCAGCGATGATGGACTTAACAGACGGAACTTCTGCGTCCTGACCGGAAACGAACGGCATTGCAACGCCGCCGGAACCGTAACCTACGCCCTTGAGCGAGGACAGGATGCCGATGGAGATACCGTCATAAGGAGACAGAACAGCGTTGACCTTCTTGTCGGCATAGAATGCAGACAGGATGGCGTCCATACGAGCCTGGGCGGTTGCACCGTCCCAACGCAGCGTGGAAACCTTGTCCATGCCAACCTGGCCCGAACCAACCTTCAGAACGCCCTTGTCGATCAACGGCTGGAGAACGCTCATGGCGCCGTTGTAGAAGAAGAAGGCGTTGTTATCGTCCGGCGAACCGCCGAAGAGTTCGATGTAGAACGGACCCTTTTCTGTATCAGCCTTGAGAGCCTTTACCAGCGTCGTGGCCTGCAGAACGCCGACCTGGAAGTTGTCGAATGTCGCGTAGTAGCTGACATTCGGCGTATCGCGGATCAGGCGGTCATAAGCGATGACCTTGATCTTCTTGTCGGCAGCCTGCTGCAGAACGTCCGAGAGCGTCGTGCCGTCGATCGACGCGATCACGAGTACTTTCGCACCCTTCGTGATCATGTTTTCGATCTGGGAAAGCTGGTTCGGAATGTCGTCTTCTGCGTACTGCAGGTCAACCGAGTAACCGCGTTCCTTCAGAACCTTCACCATGTTGTCGCCGTCAGCGATCCACCGGGCGGAGGACTTGGTTGGCATGGCAACGCCGACCAGACCCTTGTCAGCAGCGCTGACAGGAGCAGCGAAGGCCATGGCGGCAAACATCGCAGCAGTCGTCAAATACTTCAAAATTTTCATTCTTGCTCTCCTCCTTGGTCGAGCCCCCCATCGAGCTCGCCATTGTTGGCAACAGGAATCAGAGCCTGATTCCTGCCGTTTCTTTTCTATCAGTGATTGTCGCGCGGAATACCTTCCGTCTGAGCAATGCGCTGATATTTCACAGCCGGCTCCAGAACGGCGCCGGTCTCCATCTGCCCGACGATGCCGCGCTGGATTTCCTGCCACGGTGTCTGGTGCTTCGGATACTGATACCCGCCCTTTGCTTCCAGTTCGCGACGGCGATCTGCAAGCTCTTCTGCGGAAATAAGAATGTCTGCCGTGCCACGACCCACATCGATGCGGACCTTGTCACCGGTCTTGAGCAGCGCCAGACCGCCGCCTGCGGCGGCTTCGGGCGATGCATTGAGGATGGACGGGCTGCCCGATGTGCCGGACTGCCGGCCATCGCCGATGCACGGCAAGGATGTAACGCCCTTGTTCAGCAAGTAGCTGGGAGCGCGCATGTTGACGACTTCGGCCGCACCGGGATAACCGATTGGACCAGCACCACGCATGAACAGAACCGTGTTCTCATCGATACCGAGCGCCGGGTCATCGATGCGATGGTGATAGTCTTCCGGTCCGTCGAACACCACCGCCTTGCCCTCGAATGCATCGGGATCATTCGGATTGGAAAGGTAGCGATCGCGGAACTCCTTGGAGATCACGCTCGTCTTCATGATGGCGGACGAGAAGAGGTTGCCACGCAGGACGCGGAAGCCCGCCCGCTCCTTCAACGGTTGATCGTAAGGACGGATGACCTTCTCGTCTTCGATCACGGCGCCACGGCAGTTTTCGCCGATGGTCTTGCCGTTTACCGTCATGGCATCTTCGTGGATCAGGCCCTGCTGCATCAACTGGTTGACGACTGCCGGTACCCCGCCTGCATGATAGTAATCTTCGCCAAGATATTCGCCAGCAGGCTGCAGATTGACGAGAAGCGGAATTTCTTCGCCGTACTTCTGCCAGTCATCAACCGTCAGTTCGACGCCAAGGTGACGCGCCAGACCATTGAGATGGATCGGTGCATTTGTAGAACCACCGATCGCCGAGTTGACGCGGATCGCGTTGACAAATGCTTCCTTCGTCATGATGTCCGACGGCTTCAGGTCTTCCTTCACCATCTCAACGATACGCAGGCCGGTGAGGTAGGAAATTTCCTGACGGTCACGGTAGGGAGCCGGAATGGCGGCCGAGCCCGGAAGCTGCATGCCGAGAGCTTCCGCCAGCGAGTTCATGGTCGTCGCGGTGCCCATGGTGTTGCAGTAACCGGTCGAAGGAGCGGACGATGCAACCAGCTTGACGAAACCGGCATAATCGATCTCGCCCTTGGCCAGCAGTTCGCGTGCTTTCCAGACGATAGTTCCGGAACCGGTACGTTCGCCACGGAACCAACCGTTCAGCATCGGACCGACAGAAAGAGCGATAGCCGGAATGTTGACGGTGGCCGCAGCCATCAGACAGGCAGGCGTCGTCTTGTCACAGCCGATAGTCAGAACCACACCGTCCAGCGGGTAACCGTACAGGACTTCGACGAGGCCTAGATAGGCGAGGTTACGGTCCAGACCTGCTGTCGGACGCTTGCCTGTTTCCTGGATTGGATGCACCGGAAACTCGATGGCGATACCACCCGCTTCCCGGATACCTTCGCGCAGGCGGTTTGCCAGTTCGAGGTGATGACGGTTGCACGGCGAAAGGTCCGAACCGGTCTGGGCGATGCCGATAATCGGGCGATCGGACTGGAGCTCAGCCTGGCTGAGACCAAAGTTCATGTAACGCTCAAGATAGAGCGCCGTCATGTCGGCGTTGGCAGGATTATCGAACCATGCACGCGAGCGGAGCTTTCCGTTCGGACCGGTTGCAGTTTTGGTGGGCAAATTGTCGTTGCTCATGATCTTCTTCTCACGAGAGGAATAGGTTCAGACGGCGCAAATCAATCTTCGAAAGACTCAACGACATTGCGACGGCCAAGCATAAAGGCATCTGCGACATGTACCAGCGGGGAGAAGTCTGTGTCCGACCGCTTCGATGAGACAAGGTCAACGAAATGCTTATAGAGGCTGCGGTATTCGCGATCCTCCTCAACGATCTGCGCCTCGCCATTAACGATAAGGCGGCTGCCACCGTGTGTGAGAACCACATCGCCTTCCTGTGTGGAAACGCGAATATCCCAGGTCTGCGGCCCCGTCTGGCGCCAGTCGAAGGCTGCCTTGATGGGTGTACCGCTGGCCGTCTGAAATTCCAGATCAGCAGCGATAGGTGCTGCCCGGTTTGCCGGGAAGGAAAGCTCCGAAGAGACCAGATGAAAGCTCTCGGGCATGATGCGGGTGACGATCGACAGGGCATTAATGCCAGGATCGAAGACACCAAGTCCGCCTGGCTCCCAGATCCAGGCTTGCCCCGGATGCCAGTGGCGAACATCTTCCTTCCATTCGACTTCGACAGACTGGATGCGGCGCTCGGCCAGAAGACGACGCGCAGGTTCAACGGCAGCTGCTTCGCGAGAATGCCAGGTCGCGAACAGACTGACACCCTGTTTGCGCGCCAAAGCTTCCAGTGCAAAAACCTCCGCAATCGTAGCGCCCGGCGGCTTTTCAAGCATCACGTGCTTTCCCGCCATCAGCGCTGCGCGTGCCTGCTCAAACCGTCCCTGCGGGGGCGTACAGAGCGAAACCGCGTCAACGTCGACATCGGAGGCCAGAAGAGCATCAATGTCGGGGAAACAGTGGATATTCTCAAGCGAGGCATTGCGGCTGGCAACGGCTACCAGATCAATGCCATCCGTCGCCGCAATAGCACCAAGATGCTGATCGCGTGCGATTTTCCCGAGCCCGACAATGGCAAGACGAATATTCGGCACAGGCATCACCTCAAAGCTTGCGAACAGACACCGGACGCTCGTTCGCAACTGCAAGAGCGTTGCGCAACGGGAGCTTGAACGGTGCTGCTTCAATCTCGAACACGTCACCTGGCTCTGTCTTGATGCCTTCCGAGAACGACAAAGTTGCCGTCCCGAAGAAGTGGACATGAAGGTCGCCCGAACGACGGAACAGATCGTACTTGAAGTTATGATACTCCAGGTTGGCGATCGTATGCGACATATTCGCCTCACCAGACAGGAAGGGCTTTTCGAAGATCACTTCTGTGCCGCGAATGACTTTCGAGGTGCCTTCGACATGATCCGGCAGATCACCGACCAGCAACTCAGGTCCAAGCGCCGCCTCGCGCAGCTTGGAATGCGCCAGCCAAAGATAATTGCCCTTCTCGGTCACATGGTCGGAAAATTCGTTCGCAAGACAGAAGCCGAGACGGAAAGGTGTGCCATCCGCACCGATGAGATAGATGCCAGCAAGTTCCGGCTCTTCTCCACCATCAAGGGCAAAAGCTGGAGATACAAGATCCTCACCCGTTGCCTTCAACTGCGAACCATCACCCTTGTAGAACCATTCAGGCTGGACGCCGGCCTCACCAGCCTTAGGCTTGCCGCCCTCGACACCCATGAGGAACATGCGCATGGAATCCGTTGGCTTTTCAGCCGATTGTGCCGCCTTGTGCATCTTGTCACGGCCATCGGCGGAACCCAGATGCGTCAAGCCAGTCCCGGCGACGACAAAGTGTGCAGGATCCGGATGCGACACAGGCAGCAGCAAACGCTTCTCGCGCGCGGCAGCATCAAGATCCACAACCTCACCCAAGGTAGACTGCGAAAGTTGTTCGGCGAACGTGCGGCCAGCGGCAATAGCCTGCTGGGCAAGATCATAGACGGAAGCCACACCTTCCACGATCCGCGCGTCGTCTTCACCATTCCAGGCAACAACACGCGCCTGCCCATTGACCGAAACCTGCAGTAGTCTCAACATCGATATAATTCCGTTTGTGAAGCTACGACTCCCTCGTAGCACCTCCCTGCGCGTCCGCGCCGTCAAAAATATGACTATTAGCACGCACCGGGCTTTGTCAAGCGACCGACTTTTTGGAATACCTCATCGTAGACAGGCACCAATTGCCAAAGTTTAAATCGATTTGCAAGATTTATATCGATTTAAATTGCGATTTTCCGCTCATATTCCAACACAATGGAATAATCACCTTTTCAAAAGTATGATTTTATGATGTTCATTGGCTCATTCGTTTTTTCGGCGGGTCGCTTGGGAGAGCGAAGCCTGTCGGCGTCGGGAGAGGATGAATGATGCGGGCATGCAGTAGCAATGCTGCATCTTACAATGCTTTTGGTTTTGGAAACGCATCGGTTCGTAATTAAGTCGCAAAACGGCGTGCGATTCGCGCGGGTAGGCGCTGGTGCATGTGTTGAGACAGAGTCAGGGAGAGAGACGTGGGCCTTCTGGAATCGGCAATCACGGGCAAAAAGCGGAGCAGCAGCCATGCGCATGTTGTGGCTGAGCTCGGGAGCTCAATCGTATCGGGTCGCATAAAGGTTGGGACGATCCTGCCGGGCGATAACGAATTGACGCAGCGGTTCAACGTCTCGCGAACCGTTCTGCGTGAAGCGATGAAAACGCTTGCCGCCAAGGGGCTGATTGAGCCGAAGGCGAAGGTGGGCACGCGCGTGCTTCCGAGCGACAAATGGAATTTCTTCGATCCGGACGTTCTAGGCTGGCGTTTCGATGCGGGGATCGACCAGACATTTACCGATTACCTGGCGGAAATCCGTTTGGCGCTGGAGCCTGCGGCAGCCGCAGCTGCTGCAATGCGCGCCACGAGCGATGATATAGTCGCACTTTATGCCATTGCCGCCAAATTCGATAATCTATCCCACACCCCGGAAACGATCGCCAAAGTCGACCTTGATTTCCATATTGCGATTGCCCGCATGTCAGGAAATCCCTTCATGCGTTCTGCCACTGCTTTGATCGAGGCGGCATTGGCGATCTCGTTCAGGCTGTCGTCGCCTGCCGCATCGCCTGAGATGATCGACGCGATTGCCGACAATCACCTGCGCATCGCTCACGCAATTGCGTCCCGCGACCCGGAAAAAGCGGTTGCCGCCATGCGCCACGTCATTGATGTCGGACGAAGCCGTATCACCAGATGCCTGACCGAAGACCAAATCCCGATCTCAACAACCTCGGCTTAAGAGCCGGGATCTTCGCCACAACATTTATTCATTTGTAAGCAGTCCGGAAACCGGACTGCTTACAAACACAGTCCATCGCGGACTAAAGGAAGCGCAGCCCCAACTCCTTCAACTCTCGTCTCGCCACTAAGCACTGATGGCTACCGCCTTCGTCCAGCACGAGCTTGACTTCATCAGGCAGCGCCAATCCATTCTCGACCGAAACGCGAGCGCCCGTATCGGAAATATCTCGCAGAACGCCGTTAACGACGCTGTGCCCGTTGTTGAAGACCAACCGTACGCCTTTCAACATGCGCCGCCTCGGTGCCGGTTCAGGACTCTGTGTCATGCATATCACCTGTCAAATGCTGGTAACGCGCCTGCGCAACTGCCTTCTATTAGATGCCACTACCTTAAGGTTTGCCGAATATAAAACCTTGAAATCTTACCATCCAAATCCTTGAACTTGTTGAGGAGTGATGCATCTAAGCGCGTGTGATGATCCATAAAAAGCATACCTGGAGACAAAAAGCATGAACAGCACGGGCGCTCCCTCATCTCTCTCTGTCCTGGTTCTGGAAGACGACATGCTTCTTGCCATGGACATGGAGGATCATCTCATCAGCCGCGGCTTTCAGGTACACGGGCCCTTTGGACGTGTCGGCGATGCTATGGATTCAATTGGCGATCTCGAGATCGACCTCGCGATCGTTGACCTCAACCTGAACGGCGAATTTTCATTTCCGGTTATCGAATTGCTAAATCAACGTAGCGTGCCAGTCATTGTCTGCAGTGGCTACGTTGAACTACCGGAGGTCAGGACGAGGCTCCAGGGGATACCTCACGTTGGGAAACCATGGATGCCTGAGCGGCTGGACGCCTTAATGCGTGACGTCCTTATCGCTACCCGAGTAGTAGGATGATGTGATGCCATCCGGCAGCGGAGGGGCTGGATCCTGGAGTGGCCAACTGATTTTGCACACCAATCCACTTGGCGAATACTCGGTCGCAACCTTGCCCTGAAGCTCATACTCGATGGTGCGACTGATCAAGGTCGTGCCGAAGCCAGTCCGGGTGGGTTCTTGCGCTGGCGGTCCGCCGACTTCACGCCATTCGAAATTCAGTTGCTTTTCATGATCGTCGGTGACTGACCAGTTGAGCACCACCCTACCGCTGTCGTTGCTCAGCGAACCATACTTCAACGCATTGGTGGCAAGTTCATTCAGCACCATGCTGAAGGCCAACGCGGCCTTGGGGTCAAGCGTGGAAGAAGGACCAACAGTCAGGCTGATACGATCGAGATTGCGAATGTAAGCACTGATGGTTCTGTAGATCACATCCTGAAGCGCCGCCTCCTTCCAGTTCGTTTCGAACAGGAGCGCATGGGCATCTGCCATGGCTCTGAGGCGCCCCATGAGATTTTCAACATAGTCATCGACACTGACGCTGTTCTTGACGGTGCGACGTACAATGGACATGACCATCGCCATCGTATTTTTCACCCGATGGCTCAACTCTCGAACGAGTAGCTCGCGATGTTGCTCGATCCGCTTTCGCTCGGCACGCTCTCTCGATTCCGACAGAGCCCGCTCGACCGCGCTCGCAAGACGGATCATCCGTTGCTTCAACACGTAGTCCGTTGCACCGCGCCGGAAGCTTTCGATCGCTGCCTCTTCTCCCAAGACACCGGACACGAATATGAAAGGCGTCTCCGGAACCCTGTCATGCGCCATATCGAGCGCCGCCATGCCATCGAAATCCGGCAGGGAAAAATCTGCGAGTATGAGGTCAAACTCAATTTCATCGAGAGCACGGACATAGCCGGCACGATTGAAAGCCCGATGAATCTCAGGTGTTGGCGACAACTGCGCGAGATGTTCACTGATCAGTTCGACATCAAGCAGGCTGTCCTCCAACAGGAGAATACGAGCCGGACGCAAGAGAGGTTCAATATTTTGCATGTCTGGAATATCCCGGCGGGGGCTCGTTGAGGAGTGCCCAGAAGACACCAAGATCCTGAATAGCCTTGAAGAATTCCGTGAATTCAACAGGCTTGACGACAAATGCGTTCACACCCAGTTCGTAGCTGCGAACCAGGTCCTGTTCCTCGCGAGAGGACGTCAGCATCACGATGGGGATATGCCGCAACATATCATCGCTCTTGACCCGCTCCAGAACCTCAAGCCCGTCGACTTTCGGGAGTTTCAGGTCAAGAAGGACTACAGCCGGATCGCCGCTGGGTCGTTGACGATGGGGGCCGGTCGACAGAAGATAATCAAGAGCCTCCGCGCCATCGCGAGCGATGACGATTTCGTTCGCAAGCTGGCACTTTTCAAGTGCAGCAAGCGTGAGTTCGAGATCTCTGGGACTATCCTCGACCAGAAGGATTGGACGAAGTTCAGGCAAGCGTACGAACCTTTCTACCCTGACTTGGCAAAACGAACGTGAAGCGGGCGCCCTTGTCGACCTCGCCCTCCGCCGTGATGCTTCCACTATGCTTCTCAATTATGCGTCGCACGAAGGCGAGGCCTATACCGGTGCCATCAAAGTCTTCGGCCCGCTGAAGTCGCTGGAAAACGCCGAAGAGCTTTCCGACATAGGCCATATCGAACCCTACCCCGTTGTCACAAACGCTGTAACGCGTGGCATGCTCTTCGGTTTCGCCCGAGATGGATATCCGCGCAGGACTGCGAGGTCGCGTATACTTGACTGCGTTTTCGATGAGGTTGTACCAGACCTGCCGAAGCAGCGTTGCATCCCCCCATGCCTGAGGCAGAGATTCAACTGACCACTCGATTGACCTGTCTCCAAAATCCATCTGAATGCTCTTCATGACTTCGGCGACAAGTTTGTTCATGTCTACCGGCTTTGACATGATCGGGGCACGACCAAGTTGCGAAAAGTTGAGAAGGTCATCAACCAGGCGACCGGCAGAGACCGCCGCATCGGAAATGGTTTGCAGGTAATGGCGTGATTTGTCATCGAGCGATGTCTCTCGCTCCCGCAAAAGCTGGGCGAAACCGACGATATGGCGAAACGGAGCACGAAGATCGTGAGAAACCGAACAGGAAAAGGCCTCCAGCTCCTTGTTGGAGCGCTGCAATTCTCCCGAGAGTTCCGCCAGTTCCTCTGCTTTGCGCAGGACAATGCCGACAATCGCCTGTCGAAGGTTCTTAGCCGCCTCAATTTCCGCCTCGTCCCATGCAGATGACTGAAGTCTGACCTGCTCTCGCCAGGCATCGAACGACCTGCGAGGATGAATGCGTCCGCTTTCCTGCACGGACTTATGGGGATTTCCGCCCCACTTCACAGTCCGTACCAGTTCGGGCCGAAACCAGATCAGCCAGTCGGGCCGCAGTGTGGAAAGTCTGATGGCCAATATACCGCTTGCTGTTTCTGCAAATGCCTCGGCAGCAGCGTATTCAGACGCAAGCTGGTTGGTCGCGACCACGTCACGGCTTTTCTGGCTCAACCACTCCACAAGGCCCTTCAATTCAACGGCAGAGGGACATAAACCGACAAGCTGGCTGGCCTCTCCGGCATAAAGAACGGCGCCACCTGCGTTGACCTGGCTCAGCAGGAGTTGTTCGTCACGAACCAGATCCGAGCTCCAGTCGGCGCCCTCCGCCATCTGTCGCAAGAGGGCGGACGTAACCTGTCCAAGCTTGAGACGGCGGGCCACGATTTTAGCGCGATCAAGGGCCTCAATGCGCATGGCCAGCGACTGCGCAACCATATCACACGTCTCCCGAATGGCTTGCGGGACATTGTGCGCCCCAACGCCGTGGCACGAAATCAGGCCCCACAGCTGCCCTTCCACCAGGATGGAGACAGACATGGATGAGCCTGTTCCCATGTTGCGCATATATTCAAGATGAACCGGCGAAACGCTGCGCAGCTGCGCAAAACTCATATCGAGGCGTTCTGCATCAAGAGCATCGTCTGCAGCCAGAATTGGAACAGGAGTATAGCTGGCATCGGGAATGATACGGAGGCGGTTACTTGCGTAGAGGGCTCGAGCCTGCGCCGGAATGTCGGAGCTTGGGAACCGCAGACCAAGATAAGATGGAAGCATCTCATTGCCAGCCTCCGCCACCACATGTCCATTCCACTCAGGATCGAACCTGTAGATGAGTGCCCGATCGAAACCTGTAATCTCGTAAACGAACTGCGCCACCGCGTTCAGTGACTGCGTGATATCTGACTCAGATGCAAGCCTGCGCGTGAAAGACCGAAGCGCACTGAAAACCTCATCAAGAGGCTTGTCGCCCAAAGCTTCAGCCTCGACAATGACCATCTGTTGTGCGCGATGCGCCGTATAAATGTGCTTCGTTGTCGAGCAGGAATACTGAAGCGAGAACTCTGGAGTGGCATGCCAGGCGCGCAAATGCTGTTGCAGGTCATTCATATGCGCTGGCAGCCTCCCACCGAGAGACAATTCGCATCCCAGGAAGTCGCCTGAATTTGCGCTCATTCGCACAATGTTCCAGCCATCGGGGTCCAAGACGATGAGAGCGCCGTGGGGCTGTATGGCTCCCGGCACGTGGATCGGCTCGCGCGCGCAAGCCGCCAGATCATCGTCTGTTGAATTCACCCAGATTTCTCCATGGCTGAAGTTGGATCAGAAGCTTCTGAGCTTTGATCGTACGCAATACAGTGCCGCGCATATGCGGTTGATGTCTGGCAAGATAGCGATGCAGCCACCATTGTAAACCGCTGTCCGTCCTATTAGCGATCACGAAATTTAAAGTGACTGGAACCACTTACTCTTAGTTTCAGTCAATCAGCCCTCGGCGAATCGCCTCAGCGATTGCTTGCGTGCGGTTTGTTGCTCCAACCTTCTTCGTCGCATTTTTGATGTAGGTATTGACGGTATCCACCTGATATCCGCTCTCACTTGCTATCTGCTCGCTTGTCAGACCGCCGGACGCTAATCGGAGACAAGCCACTTCGCCTTGGGAGAGCTTGAGTTCAGTCGCTGCGAATTTTCGCATCAACGGACCAGTAATTTCGTGATGCGTGGCCTCCGCAATAGCGTTGAGGAAGGCAATTTCGTCAGCGTCAAATGGAACCGAACGCGTGAAACCCACTGACCCATAGACGAGATCGCCTCTCCGGATGGGGAAGACTGTCCTGTTTCTGACATTGAAGGTCTCCAGCAAATAGGCGAGACGCTCATTGCGAGGGGCATCACTCACGGCTTCGGACTCGACCACGACGCGATGCGCCATTTTGCAGGCGATAACAAAAGGATCGGTTAGGTAGAATTTCTCCTCGTAATAGGCTTCCAGAAATGCAGGAGGAAAGTCGGTATCGATTGATTGTGCGGTCCCGAAATGAAAGCCCTCGATATCCAGCCCGCTCACCATGACGTAATCGAATTCAACAGCCTTTCGAAGCCGCGCAATGAAGGCATTGTTGTGGATAAAGCGATGACGCGGGACGGAACTGAGATCGACGAAATCGTCCAGGTCGTCCGCACGGCGGAATAGTGGTCGGTTCAACATGAATTCACCTGAGTCTTTGACACATTTCTTGTGCTGCAACTGGTTAATGAATCATAAATCATGCATAGTGACTTGAACGACCCGCATCGTAGCCTGCTCCGGATTGCTCCGAAATAACCAGCCGGATGGATGAAACTGCTCTTAAACAACGAGCGAAAATCGGGTTTTTCATTGGCTATACCGCCACAATATGCTTGCGATATATGGCAAAAATCTCGTTACCCGATCCATTCAAGCACTATTTGATCGGGTCGATCCACAACCTGCCCGATGACAAGTCAAAGCCAAGTCGCATTCCATCAATTTCGCGCAAGAATGCAACAGGAGATCGAGAATCCAATTCTCAGTCAACGGAAAATAGTTGCGTCAGGAACAAAATCAGCGCAATGTACGCACAGGTATATGTTTTTTCCGGATCTACAATGGTAAAGAAAACTCCAAATCCGATAGATGTTCATGTCGGCTCTCGTATTCGTCTTCGCCGCACTATGCTCGGGATGAGCCAAGAAAAGCTGGGCGATAGTCTCGGTATTACGTTTCAGCAGGTTCAGAAGTACGAAAAGGGTGCAAATCGCGTCGGCGCAAGCCGTCTCCAGCATATTGCAGAAATACTGAACGTTCCGATCCCGTTCTTCTTCGAAGGAAGCCCGGGCGCGATGGAAGACGATGGCAAGCAGGAATCCGCCGCTGATTTTATGAATTCCAAAGAATGCGTTGCGCTTGCTGCTGCTTTTGCGGCCATTGAAGACAAGCGTGTTCGCCAGTCTATTCTGGGGCTTGTTCGTAGTCTTTCCAAAGAACAGTCTGTACTTGCAGATGTGAGCGATCTGACATTCGCTTCGCACTGAGTACATTATGTCCCTACGGCTGACCACTCTGGGCGGCTGCCAATTGCAGGACGAGGCGGGGCAGACAATTGCCGCGCCTTACCTGTCTCTGGTTTTGCTTGCATACTTGTACTCGTCAGAAACACAGGTTGCGCGCAGGAGCGCTGCCCAACTCATATGGGCGGGCAATCCCGATGCCGCGTCAACAAACCTTCGTTCCGCCCTGCGCAGATTGTCCCAAGCAATTGGCGAGAACAGGGTGCCCGTTATCGAAGCGGACGGCGCCTACCTGACGCTGAATCATCAAGCGCTGACCTGTGACCTGGAATTCGAAACAGCCGAAATCTCTGCCGACAATCTCAACCTTTGCAGCGATGCGGTCGCCAAGGTCTTTCTACCGCTGGAAGGGCGAACGTCTGCGCAACTTTCCATCTGGGTAAAGGATGTCAGACAGCGTCACGTGGCCCTGCTGCGCCAGCAATTCCTGAAGGCGGCCGATAACCTGGAAAAGGTAGCACGCTCAGATCTGAGGCGTGCGGCAGTACTGCTGTTGGAACACGATCCGGGCGATGAAGAGATTCGACGCCGTATCTCCGTATCCGAGGGGCAGGATCAGCAACGCGTCGCCGTTCAGCCGCGAGAATCACAGCAGATCATGGCACCTCCACCGTCCGGTGATCTTTGGACGGTGCCGCGGATAGCACTCCTTCCGCCAGATACGGCAGTCAGTGCACAGAAAGCTGGCTCAGTCGCAAACGCGCTGATTGAAGATCTGACTATCGGACTTTGCGCCAGCAGGGCGGTTTCTGTCGTGGCGCCCTATACTTCCGAACGAATTCGGAGTTCACGCGACAAGGCGGCCATTCTCGAGCGCCATAAGATTACATACGTTTTGGATACGCAGCGCACCGAGGATGCTCTGTTCGTTCAACTCGTATTCCTGCCGACTGATGAGATCATCTGGGCCACGCGTTTCAAGCTTGACCCCGGTGAAATTGCGGGTCAGCGACAAACCATAACCGATGCAGTCCAGACGTCTCTGGTCAGACAATTGCATTCGACGCAGACCATGGCTTTGGACGTCAGCAGCCAGCCTGAGGCCTACGTTTCCTTTCTCCGGGGATTGCAGGATTTGTCGCACATGTCGCTGCCATCCATAAGACGTGCAAGGCGACACTTCAAAGCCTCGCTTGAGATTGATCGGAACTTTGCTTCATCGCTTGCTGGTCTTTCGCGGACCTTCAGCATGGAATGGATCCTGACAGCACGCGGCGATCAGGACCTGTTGCAACAGGCAGTCAGGCTTGCGGATCAAGCTGTCAACCACAATGGCCAGTCGGCAGGAGCATTCAAGGAAGTCGGTGTCAGTCACTTGTTCATGGGACGGATCGATGAAAGTCTTGAGGCTCTGGAAAAGGCTGAAACTTTAAGCCCGCATTATGCGGATGTGCTGTTCAGTCATGCGGATAGCCTGGTCCATGCCAGCAAACCTGCAGATGCACTACG
The DNA here is from genome assembly GCF_001427345.1 of Rhizobium sp. Root149. Lineage (NCBI taxonomy): Bacteria > Pseudomonadati > Pseudomonadota > Alphaproteobacteria > Hyphomicrobiales > Rhizobiaceae > Rhizobium > Rhizobium sp. Root149. Next base: position 114,787 of record NZ_LMGD01000023.1, on the reverse strand, counting down.
GAAAGTCTTGAATTCGATCGAACTGAACCCCCTGCCCCCGGACCCTTATTTCTGGGCCGCTGCGGGAGCTTGTTATTTTCTGGGAGAGTTTGCTCAGGCGCTTGAATTTATCGGACGCATGCGAGACAGCAAACCAGCGGATCGACTAGCAGCGGCTTGCTGGGCCATGCTAGGTGATGCCGCGAAGGCTCGCACTTACAGACTGCGAGTCCTTAGAAACAACCCGGATTTTGATTTGGAGCGCTGGGTTGCGGTGCTGCCACACAAGGAAAAGTGGCAGACGGAAATGTATCGTGAGGGGCTTGTTAAAGCCGGTTTTTAAAGGAGAAAAGCATGGCAAAATTGATTATTCTGAGCGTCGCGGGTGAAAGCCAGCTCTATGCAGCGGATCTTGAGGCGGGGACGGTTGTTCCGGTTACCGGTCAGCCCACCGGCGAGCTTGCTTCTCTGATTACCCTTACGCAATCAGGTGCCGTCGTGACCAAGGGTGTCAAGGCTGCGATCGCGCTTGATTCCTCTTCATCCATCGCTTCGAGCTTCCACGAAAGCTAAGAAGTCGTTGCTTCTTCGTACCTGTTCTGCTGCGGAGACTTATTCAAAAGTAGCCGCTTTCCTTCCCAGACTTGGAATTACGCGTGTCGCACGCCAGACGGATCTCGATCGGCTCGGGATTCCCGTCTGGTGTGCGTTCACGCCGAACGCAAAATCCATCGTCATTGCGAATGGAAAGGGACTCGACGACGACAGCGCGAGAATCTCTGCAATGATGGAAGCGATTGAAAGATCAATCGCTTCCCAGGCAGCATGCGAGACAATGCGCGCTTCTACAGCAGATCTCCGACGAATCGGACAGGATTTCGATCGGCTCGACTGCCTCCTCGTCCCCGGGTCGAATGTGCTTCAAGACGATGAGATCATTGATTGGGCATTGGCCAAGGATCTCCTGACGGGAACATATGTCTGGCTGCCCTATGAGGCGGTCACCATGGACCGAACTATCCTGCGGCCTCGTTATTGGCAAAGTTCAGACGGATTGGCATCCGGCAACACCCAGGCAGAAGCAATACTGCATGGATTGCTGGAACGCGTAGAGCGCGATGCGCTGACCCTGTGGGAAGTAGCCCGTGCTCCCTTCCGCTATAAAGAGCGCATCGATCCTGAAACCGGCGGCTCGGAAATGGTTGGCCTGCTTCGGCGTATTCAACAGGCGCAGATGCAGATCGCGATTTTCGACATTACCAACGATACAGGAATCCCTGTCGCGTGCGCCATGCTCGGACCAAAACGGCTTAATGGTCGAGGCTTGCGACATGTCGATGTCACGCTCGGCGCAGGGGCGGGACTTTCGCTGGAGGCTGCGGCGATACGCGCCGTGACAGAGGCGGCACAGTCTCGAATGACCTTCATCGCAGGCGCTCGAGATGATCTCTTTCCGGAACTATACCAGCGTCCACTCTCGGATGACCATAAATGCGCATTCGAGAGCCGGTGCAAGACAACGCTATCGGATTCACGGCTTACCGATGTTCATTCTCCGGAACAGGCGCTCGATCTTGTTCTTTCAACCTTGCAGACATCAGGCCAGAAAAGGCTCTATGCCGTCGACCTGACCCCTGGCTGGCTGCCGGTATCAGTCGTTAAAGTTGTGGCGCCGGATCTCGAAAACCCGGAGGGCGAGCGACGAAGCCGTTATGGCGCACGGGCTTTGTCGAAGGCTCTGCAATGAAGATCGTCTTTGTAGGCCCCACCCTTCCCGATGCTGCCACGCAAACTGGCAATGGTACCAACGTCATCATCGCACCGCCTGCAAAGCAGGGAGATGTCATGAACGCCGTTTCCGCTGGCGCGACCGTCATCGGCATCGTAGATGGTTATTTCGAATATGTTGCTCCGGTGTGGCATAAGGAAATTCTCTACGCCCTCAGTTCCGGTTGCACGGTATTGGGTGCTGCAAGCATGGGAGCTCTCAGGGCTTGTGAATGCGCCGCCTTTGGCATGCGAGGCATCGGCCGGATCTTTGAGGATTACCGCGAAGGCGTGCGGTTTGATGATGGCGATGTGGCGCTTCTGCACGGCCCCGCCGAGCTGAACTATCCGCCCCTTACCATTCCGCTCGTCAATGTTGATGCAACGCTTGGCAAGGCGCTTGAGCGATCCTTCATCGATGAGCATGAGAGAGACGCTCTGGCTTCGGCCTCGCGCGCCCTCTTTTTCAAAGAGCGAACCTGGAAACGGATTGCACAGGAAAGCGCCTTTCCGACGGACCGGCTACGTGAAATGCTTGCCGACTGCTCTGTCGATCAAAAGCGCGAGGATGCTTTGATGCTCATGCGTGAGCTTCAGCGTTGCGAAGACAGTCGCGGGGCTTCGCCTGGATGGAGCTTCCATACCACGCCAACATGGCGGCGCCTCTATGGAGAAATATGAGCAATTAAAACTTTATTTCAGCAATGCGGAAACGCGTTCGACGTGTGCAACGCTTTTGCAACGCGCCTGCAACGCAAAGCTATGCAATGGTTCCAACAGTTGGAACGAGGCAGGCTCAATGAACGTAGTTTCCATGAATTTCGAAAACAACGAACGTCGCGATGAGTTCTTCGCGCTTATCAACATGATTGGATACGCTGTATCGATCGCGAATACGCTTGGATCACAGACTGCGGCGGAACACATGGATACAGCGCGTGCTGCACTGATCAAACAACTTCAAGACGAGATGTCGAGCAATCTGTCTGCAGACAACATCAATCGTATTGCGACGGTCCGAGCAGGCCATTGCTGAAAAGCGAATTTGCGGGACAGCGTTATTTCAGTTGTAGGGCGACACGCAGGTTCGGCGTCCGCCCGAAAATGGCTGATAGCTATTCGTCGAAACGTCGTAGGACCGGTAGCGAGCAGAACACCATTCGGCATGGGTGGATGAGGCGGTTACCGGATCTCTCGAGTCGTCCATGACAGCACCGGATGCGTAGACCGGCCCTTCTGAGGCATTGGCGGTTTCAGATCCATCATTCCGCAAAGAACACAATCGGCGAGGACCGCCATCGAAAGGCTGATAGGTATTGTCCCCGACTCGATAGGATCGATAACGATTGCTACAGGCGTCAATGCCCGCAATATCGATCTTTGAAGCTACGACCGCTTCCTGAAGAATTTCCGATTGAGCCGGAAGGTGGCGTGACCCAGCCATCAGCTTAGCAGAGTCTTCCGCCGGCTTGACCTCAGCATACTGAACGCCCGGCACTCGTTCATAAGCGGACGTATCATTTACTACTACCGGCTGCGTTGTCCACAACTCTGGTGCGCTCATATCCAGGCTCGAAACTGGCTGGTTTTCCTTCAGGGCCTCATCTGCGATGGCGATCGCGATGCCGAACGGAACAACCGCGAGCGTCAAATTGAGCGCAAGATTCGCTAAAGTTTTCAAGGCCGCTCTCCTGTCGTGAACTCGAATGACAGAATGCGAAAATCGCCGCGCTGTTCCCTAAAAATATGCAATATCCCTAATGCAATTAGGCCGAGCAGCCTTGCGGATTGACAGTTGATGACCGGACTGTAGGCTCACTGACACGCATAATGGGGAGTTGGGCATGCACGATCGGGAGTTATTGGCGGCGATGTTTCGGGCAGCGGTTGACGCCGCAGATCCCAGGACCGCTTTGGCGCGTCATCTCCCTGAGCCGCCAACCTCCGGAAGAACGGTGGTGATTGGAGCAGGCAAAGGGGCGGCCCAGATGGCAGCAGCGCTGGAAGAGCTATGGCCGAAACCTTTGACCGGCGTCGTCGTGACTCGCTACGGCTATGGATGCAGCACTCGCTTCATCGATATCATTGAGGCTGCTCATCCTGTTCCGGATGCAGCTGGGTTGCAGGCGACCAAACGCCTCTTCGACACCATTGTTGATTTGAACGAAGAAGATCTCGTCATAGCGTTGATTTGCGGCGGCGCTTCTGCGCTCCTGCCCTGCCCGCCCGACGGACTGACGCTGGATGACGAAATTGCGTTGAACGAGGCTCTGCTTGCGTCTGGCGCGCCAATTTCGGCAATGAACACGGTCCGCAAGCATTTCTCCGGTATCAAGGGCGGTCGGCTGGCGGCAGCAACAAAGGCGCGGGTTGCAAGCCTCATCGTGTCCGACATACCCGGTGACAATCCGGCCTTTGTCGGCTCCGGTCCAACCGTTCCCGACTCGACCAGACGAGCCGACGCGCAAGCCATCATCGAACAGTACGCAATTTCACTGTCTCCGCGAATGATGGCACATCTCCAATCACCCGGTGCGGATGCTCCTCTTCCAGACGACCCAACGTTCGCGCGCAACTCCATCAGCATCATCGCGTCGGCACGCCTCTCATTGGAAGCCGCAGCTTTGACAGCCTCGCAAGCTGGCATCACGCCCCATATACTGTCGGATTCCATTGAAGGCGAAGCAAGGGACGTCGCGAACGTTCATGCAGCGCTCGCGCGCGAGATCGGTCAACGCGATAGACCATTCAGCAGGCCTTGCGTTCTCATTTCAGGTGGCGAGACGACGGTGACGATCCGGGGACAGGGTGGGCGTGGTGGTCGCAACGGGGAATTTGCACTGGCCGCCGCCTTGGGGCTTCAGGATTTGGAAGCAAGCCTGATCGCTGCGGATACCGACGGCATTGACGGCTCCGAGAGCAATGCCGGCGCTTTTGTTGACGGCACAACCGTGCAGCGCATGCGCGCAGCTGGTATCGATGCCCGGGAACTCCTCAGTCGGAATGACAGCTATTCAGCCTTCGAGGCAGTTGGCGACCTGTTCGTCACTGGACCGACGGGAACGAACGTCAATGATTTCCGCGCAATCATGTTACGTTAATCCAGGCCTTAGAATTTCCTGCCAGGCCTGATACGCTGCAAGAACGGCTTCCATCTGCACTGTGTGCGCGGCGACAAAGGGCGCGCCATAGAGCGTTTCATCGGGATATTCCGTGATCAAGGTCACAGGATAAAGCCCATCATTCCCGACAGTGACCATGCACGGAAACCCGTTCACAAGCGTGAGGCCGTTCGGTCCTGCATGCGTTTCGAAGAGTGCGTGCTGGCGACGGTTCATGGCCATCAGGTCTTTCAGGCTCGCCAACCGGCGCGTCACGTGATCCAGCAACGCCATGGCTTCAGGCCTTGCTTCTTCATGATGCCGCAGGATGAGAAAGAACCCCTTCGGGATCATCCACGCCGGAAAGCCACGCGGAACATAGCCGGTCAAAGGTCTGGTCCATTCATGTGCGGGGTATCCGTGCAGATTAATGTGCAGCCCAGCGCCCGTTTGTCTTCGCGTCTGCACTCGCAAGCGCTTCTCGAAGATCAGCGCCTCGTCAGACACACTGCGATATTCCAGATCGTCTCCGAGCGCAGTGTAGCGTGCGGCATGGCTCATATGCGACGGATTTTCCGCAGACAACCGGCCTTGCAAGGCATAGCCGTCAGGATTTTCGCAAGGAATGACGGTGAAATGGGAAGACGCCGAGGTTGAAAGAATCCGGGCCGCGCGTAACGCTCCTACTATTCCGGATGTCTCATTTGCATGTTGCCCGCCGCTGATCAGCACCGGCGCGTCCGACCCCTGAAGATATCGCGCATGAACCAGGCGACCCGCAACCGTCTCGCAAGTGAGCGTTTCCCCGCGCAGGCTATTCAGTTCGGTCACGATCTGCGCCTCCCCAGCCGCCTGCTGCGCCTCATCAAGAGGCTGGGCCTCACCTCCTCGCGCGCGCCGATCATAAGGCCGGAGTTCTATCGACAGTTCAGGACGCCCAGTCGCGAAGGTGATTTCGGGCACGATCTGTCCCGGCCTGACATTACGATCACCGAGCATCTTGCCGGACTTCAGCGTGAAATATTCGAGGGCGGAGAAATACAGATCCTCATGTAGCGCCTCGCGCAGGCTCATGCTTTCATCCAGAGGCGGCAGTGGCAAATCCATCTGCGGGAGTTGGACAGAGACGTTCAACTCCTCGAAAAACGGGGCATCGCTCTTCCACCCATGGGCGGCGATGATCTTCATCGCGTCTTTGTAAATCTCTTCGAAATCCGTCTCTATCCGTTGATTGAGGCCCCGTTCCGGCACTCTGAGCCAGCCAGTGGGCGACAAGACGTTCTGTCCCGTCAGGTCAACGTACACGCGGTTCGGCGCATAGATCGTGCGGGTATGGATGTCGCTCCCGATGGAAAGATTGACTTCGTAGCACAGATCCTCAACGGGCGCCTTCGGCTGCAACTCAAAGGAACGAGATCCAACAAGGGCCGCCAGAGGATAAGCCTCGAGACGAAAACGTTTCTTGTCCGCGAACGGCGAAACGGGATAGCTGACGCTGACGGCGGTCACGTCCGACAGGTCAATTTCTTCCAGAAATGCATTCACCAGCGGCTTGTAAGCGGAACGTGCGCGTAACGTGATTCCACGGCTTTTGGCTTCGGCTTCCATCTCAAGGCGGGTTGTCCTGTCATCGAAGCTCCAGACTTCGGCCACATCGCCTTTCGGAAGCAGGTTCATCACGCGGTCGAACATCCGGTCGTAGGTCTTTTGAAACAGCGTCACCATCCGTTCGTCCTCGTCGTGATCCGATGACTATCTGGCTACCATGCATTGGGTACGGCGGAAATGCATAGCTGAATTACACGTGACGGCGCCAAGGCTTGATGCTATCGATCCGCATCTTTGCTATTACCGATGGAACAACTGACGCATGAAGAAGGCGATGCCGGCAGACAAGGTGGGACAAGCAAGCGAACCTGCCCAAACCTTGGCAGAAAGCATTGCGGACAAAATTCGGGAACGTGTCATTTCGGGCTGGTTGACACCGGGCAGCCATCTCTCGGAAGTTGCGCTGGGTGAGGAACTCGGCGTGTCGCGCAATACGTTGCGAGAAGTGTTTCGCCTCCTCACGAAGGAAGGCCTCCTTCGCCACGAAGCCAATCGGGGGGTGTTTGTCAGCACGCCAAGCATGGCCACTATCATCGATATCTACAATGTTCGACGCATGATCGAATGTCAGGCGATGGCAGGCGCTCACCCCAGGCATCCGGGTGTTGCAAAAATGCGGGCCGCCGTCGAAGAAGCGGTTCGCTACCGGGAAGCTGGAGAATGGCTGCAAGCCGGAACCGCCGATATCGCCTATCATGCGGCCATTGTCGAGCTGGCGGACAGTCCTCGCCTCAATACGTTTTTCGCACAGGTAGCGCTGGAGCTTCGCCTTGTTTTCGGCCTGCTGCGCGATCCGGAATACCTCCACGCGCGCTACGTGGACAAGAACCTGCTCATCCTGTCAGAACTGGAAGCCGGTCAGACAGCAAAAGCCGCGGACATGCTGCGCGACTATCTGTTCGATGCGGAGCGTTTCATTCTCGGTGCCTATTCACGCCTTGGCTCTTAGCCCATCCAGAAAGATGTCGAGCAACTTAAGCGCCTTGGCTTGCCAATCATTCTCGGGTTGCGCGTAATAGATCCCGATCAGCGTCCGCAGCAGATCCTCCGCAGAGATATCGTCGCGAAGACTCCCCCCGGCTACGGCACGTTGAAGCAACAAGTCCAGCGCTTCGACCATGCGCGCTGTTGACGAAGCTTTCAGTTCGGGATTGCCGTAGACCGCCAGTTGCAGGGCCTGCATCATCCCCTTTTTCGTGGCAACAAGCCTCACATTGGCCTGAAGCCATTGCCTGAGTGCTGCGAAGGCGTCAGTCTCATGACCCAACGTCGAGGCCAAATCGCAAAGCTGGTCAACCTCATGGCGGTAAACTGCCTCAAAGAGTTCTTCCCGTGACGGAAAGTGCCGATAAAGCGTACCGATCCCGACGCCTGCTTTCTTCGCGACCGCCTCAAGACTGGCCTGCGTTCCCCCGACGCTGAAAATTTCCGTCGCGGCCTTGAGCAAGATTTCACGGTTACGCACCGAGTCCGCTCGCGGCTTGCGCCTTGTCTTCTTCGCTTCAGGGACCATTTCCAATTTCTGACTTAAGCCTCTTGCTAAACGGAGGGTGCCTCCGTATATTGAGTATGTAAAGCAGAAGCTGACGCACTGCTTTTTTGGCCACGATGGCAATTCAAAGTTTCATACTGCCGGACATACCGTCAATCGCGGTTCAAAGCTCAACATCACTCTTTCTGAATGGGGTACGCATGTCACTCTCCATCAGCCTTACCATAAATGGAGACGCAAGAACGATTGTTCTTGAAGATCCACGCGTGACGCTGCTCGATCTTCTGCGTGAACGCCTGCAACTGACCGGAACCAAGAAGGGTTGCGACCGAGGGCAGTGCGGCGCCTGTACTGTTCTCGTGGACGGTCGCCGGATCAATTCCTGTCTTACGCTTGCAATGACGGTCGACGGGGCTCACGTCACGACGATTGAAGGCCTGGCAACCGGCGATGAACTTCATCCGGTTCAGGCAGCGTTTCTTGAGTGTGATGGCCTGCAGTGCGGTTATTGCACGCCGGGGCAGATCATGAGTGCCGTCGGCCTGATCGCCGAAGGGCAAGCTGTGGGTGATCCAGAGCGCGTTCGAGAACTGATGAGCGGTAATATCTGTCGATGCGGTGCCTACAAGGGCATCACGGAAGCCGTCCTTGCCGCGATGGAAAAAGATGCAACAATCTTCAAGGAAAGGGATGCGGCATGAACCTGTTCGACTATGTCCGAGCATCCTCTGTCGATGAAGCTGTTGCCGCAGTTGCGAAGCCCGGCGCGCGCATACTGGCGGGCGGCACAAACCTTCTGGATCTCATGAAGATCGGCGTTGCTGAACCGACGACGCTTGTCGACATAACGCGCCTGGAAGATCTGAAGCGTATCGATTGGCTAACGGATGGCGGTGTGCGCATCGGATCGCTCGTGCGCAATTCAGACTTGGCTTACGAAACCCGCTTCGCCACTGCGTTTCCCATGGTTGCAGAGGCTTTGCTATCCGGTGCCTCTGCTCAGTTGCGCAATGCCGCGACGGCGGGCGGAAATCTTCTTCAGAAGACACGCTGCTCCTACTATCAGGATGTGGCCAGCGCTTGTAACCGACGAAATGCTGGCTCTGGCTGCGATGCACGCCACGGTCTCAATCGCCTGCACGCGGTCCTGGGCTGGAGCGATCACTGCATCGCCACCCATCCTTCCGATTTTTGCGTCCCGCTTGCGGCTCTTGAAGCGATGGTCGAGGTAACTGGCAAGGGAGGTACCCGCGAGATACCGATAGAAAGCTTTCACCTTCTTCCGGGAGATCAGCCGGCCAAGGAAAACGCGCTCGAAGCGGGCGAACTGGTCACGGCAATCCGCATCCCGGCGGACGCATCACGATTTGCAGCGCATAGCCGCTATCTGAAGCTTCGCGAGCGTACCTCCTATGCCTTTGCCCTGGTTTCGGCAGCGGCCGCCATGACGATCGAGGATGGTCGCATTCTAGAGGCTCGCCTGACCCTCGGCGCCGTTGCCGCCAAACCGTGGCGTTCGAGAGATGCGGAAGCGGCAATGATCGGACAAATACCATCCAAGGACCTCTTCCATCACGCCGCCGGTCTCGCCTTGCAGGGGGCAATCCCCAGCGGGGACAATGCCTTCAAGATCGAGCTTGCTGGCCGCCTTGCCGCCAGAGCCTTGTCTGCTGCCAGTGCCGGAACACCTGCTGCGATGCCAGCACTTCCTGGCTCGCCGCTATCGACATTTTCAGGAGATGCCCATGTCGCTTGACCATTCGTCAGACACTTCGGCAAGACCAACGACCCGTTATGGATCAAACTCGGGGCAGCCCCTGACCCGGCGCGATGGCGTTCTCAAGGTGACCGGGCAGGCAACCTATGCCGCGGACAACCATCCCGCACAACTTGCCTACGCCGTCATGGTTGGCGCAACAATCGCCCGCGGCCGCGTAACGGCCATGGATGTGGAAGCTGCCAGCCGTCATCCCGGCATCATCGAGGTCTTCACGCCGGATAATGCACCCGCTTTCGCGCATGATCCGGATGAAAAGATGCCACCCTTTGGCTTTCGGCTGGAGCTCTTGCAGAACCATTCAGTCCGTTACGCCGGACAGCCAATTGCTCTGGTGGTAGCGGAAACGCTGGAAGCAGCAACGGAAGGCGCGCGCCTGCTTCAACCCGTCTATGAGACGGCTGAAGCGCGCACCGGTCGCGACAACGGCGTTCAGTTTGACCCGCAAGCGGTCGGGGTGGGTGGCCCGCCATCGACCTCCCACGGCGATCTCGATGCCGCCTTCGCCGCATCAGAAACGATCGTCGAAGCGGAATATTCAACACCTGCGCAATATCACAATGCCATGGAACCGCATGCCGTTGTCGCAGAGTGGAACGGCGATCACCTCACCCTCGATATGCCCAATCAGGCGCTGGCCATGAGCTGCGCCTCCTATGCGCGCTATTTCGATGTTCCAGTCGAAAATGTCGTCATACGGTCTCCATTTCTGGGTGGCGGCTTCGGTTCGAAGGCAATTCTCAATGGCCCGCAGATTCTGGCGATTGCCGCCGCACGCAAGCTGAAGCGCCCGGTCAGACTGGCACTCACCCGTGCCCAGATGTACGGACCGGTCGGCCATCGTGGACAGACATGGCAAACGCTGCGAATGGGATTGTCGAGTGATGGCAGGTTGAAAGCAATCCATCACCGTTCGATATCTGCCACGTCGAGCTTCGACGATTTTCTGGAACCTGCCGCCAATGCTTCGCTTCCGCTCTACGCGGCAGATGCGCTGCTGGCGGAGCACAAAGGTCTGCGCCTTGACATCGGCACACCAGGGCCGATGCGTGCACCCGGCGAAGCAAGCGGATCCGCTGCGCTTGAAGTTGCCATAGACGAAGCCGCCGAAGCCTGCGGACTGGATCCGCTCGAGTTCCGTCTGCTGAACTACGCCGAGAGTGAGCCCGGCTCCGGCAGACCCTTCTCTTCCAAGGCACTGCGTGAATGCTATGAGCGCGGCGCGGAGGCATTCGGTTGGAAACAGCGCCCGCGCGCAGCGCGCACGATGCGGGACGACAATGGGCTGCTCGTCGGCTGGGGAATGGGTACGGCCGTGTTCCCCTGCCCCATGTTCCCGGCACAGGCAAGAACAACCGTGCGGGCGGATGGCTCCGTTCTCGTGGAAACCGGCGGCGTTGACATGGGCCAGGGCGCATGGACCGCACTGGCGCAGATTGCTGCAGAGGCGCTGGGGCTGGAAGCACACGAGATCGAATTCCGATCCGGCGTTTCAACGCTGCCGGATGCCGGGGTCGCCGGGGGATCAGGCCACACCGCCAGTGCTGGCCTCGCCTTGAGCAATTCAGGTCTCGATGCGCTCGCAAAGCTTGCGGAAATTGCCACCAACGATCCCGACTCACCACTGTTCGGTGCTGGCAACATTGGTGTCCTTCCCAGAGGCGGACGATTGGTCCGTCGTGACGACGAAAGCCGCGGTGAACGTTTTGCCGACATCCTGACACGGGCAAAGCAGAGCGAAGTCATCGGCGAAGCGAAGTCGATGCGGGAACCCGGGAATGCGGAAAAGTTCGCCATGTACTCACACGGCGCCGTATTTGCCGAGGTCAAGGTAGATCCTGATCTTGGACAAATCCGCACAACGAGACTGGTGGGCGCCTTCGCCGCAGGACGCGTCATCAATCCCCGGCTGGTCCGCAGTCAGTATTATGGCGGGATGATCTGGGGAACATCGTTCGCCCTGCATGAGGCCGCACTCATTGACCAGCGCACAGGCCGCGTGATGAATGCCGATCTCGCGGAATATCATGTTCCGGTGAACGCAGATGTTCCGTCGTTGGAAGCCATACTGGTTGCAGAGGACGATCCATACGTCAATGCCATCGGCGTCAAGGGCGTCGGCGAAATCGGCATTACTGGAACCGTGGGCGCAATCGCAAATGCCGTCTGGCATGCGACGGGCAGGCGCGTACGACATTTCCCGATCCATATCGAGGACATTCTTGGCCTCTAACATTCGACGACCCAGCCGTTTTGATCGAACGGCTGGGTCGATGATCCGGCGAGGATTGAGATCGTAGTCAACTCAGAACGACCAATAGCGGATTTGCCGATGTTTCTGGATATGAAGAGCTATGGGCCAAGGCCGGAGCCACTGCCGCCCAAACCATCGAAGCCCAACCTCAGCCCAAGGGAGCAAAAAATCCTGGCATGGGTGATCTGCTTCAACATCCTGGTTCTGTTCATCGCGCCGATCGGCGGCGCAACAGTCATCCATAGCCTGCTGGCGTTCATGTTTAAGTAAAACTTGAACCCACCTCCACGACTGAAGGACCTATTCATCGACGCCAATGTGTTTCAGAGCATCCCTCAGCTGGGGTAAATCGAAAGGTTTCTGAAGGACGTGTGCCGAAAGGTATGGCGGTTCGAGACCGGCAGCACCATAGCCGCTGGCGAAAATGAAGGGTATGCCCCGCTCTGTCAGGCGATCTGCCACCGGGAAGGAACGCTTGCCAGCAAGATTGATGTCGAGAATTGCCATATCGATCTCTGCAGTCGCAGCCTTTTCAATGGCCGGTTCAAGCCGCATGACAGGACCAATCGGCTGGTGCCCGAGGTCGACAAGAAGATCCTCAATCAACATGGCGACCAACATTTCGTCCTCAACAACAAGTATACGCATCAGACAGAATCCATGACCGGCTTATCCCGAATTGCCTCCAGAGTTGTATCCAGCGTGAAAATCACGCCGGCTGGATCAAAGCGTAATTGGGCGTCGCCGGATAATTCGTGAGGGAGCACCTGAAGAATGAGCCTTGAGCCAAAGCCGCGCTGTCCGGCGTCGATAACGGCAGGTCCTCCACGCTCTCGCCAGAGAAGGCGAAACGTCTGATCTTCAAGAGACCAGGCAATATCGACATATCCGTCAGGCACGGACAAAGCTCCATATTTGAGCGCATTTGTCGCAAGTTCATGGATCGCAAGGGCGACGGACATTGCGGCGTGCGGCCCGACCCGCAGATCCGGCCCTGATAGAACGAAGCGCCGTTTACCGCCTTCTTGGAAAGCTTCAAGCGCGCTTTCAATCATCATCTTCAGGCTTGCGCCTGACCAGTTCTCGTTTGTCAGGACATTATGGGCTTTCGAGAGCGCCAGAATTCGTCGTGTTATGGCGTTGGATGCAGCCGCAGCCCCCTCGACGTTGCGCAGCGTCTGGCTAACAATGGACTGGATGGAGGCGAGCGTGTTCTTCACCCTGTGGTTCAATTCGTTGATCAGAAGCTTCTGATAATTTTCAGCCCGTACCCGATCCGTGACATCGGATCCCTGAACAAAGATGTGGCTCACAGAGTTGGCCTCATCCCGGATCGGCTGAAAGACGAAGTCCACAAACCGCTCCTCCATTCTCCCACCCTTGGCGCGTCCGATGACAACGCGCTCCGACATGCGGATGACCGGTTCCCCGGTTGCGAAAACCTGATCAAGAAGCGAGATGAAACCTTGATCTGCCATTTCGGGTAGCGCCGACGCAATGGGTTGCCCGAGCACGTCGCGGCTTCCGATCAATTTCTGATATTCGGGATTGATCAGGTCGAAACGATGGTCCTGTCCGCTCAACATCGCCATGAATGTAGGCGCCTGCGAAAACAGGTTCTGCAGCCGCTGGAATTCCTCCTTGTTGCGGCGCTCCGCTAGAACACGCTCGGTGGTTTCAACGACGATCGCAATGACCCCCGCCGGACGACCTTCCTCATCCATCACTGGAGAATAATCGAGATCCATCCACACCTGCTCGGGGTAGCCTTTGCGGTGGAGTGTCAGTTCCTGATCGCGGTAGGCCAAGGTTTTTCCTGACAGGCCGACCTTCATGACATGATCATTGAAATCGGCTATCTCGGCCCATCCTTCCCGCACATTTGAGCCGAACAATGCTGGATGTCGCGCGCCAGCAAAGACCGAATAGGCGTCGTTATAGATCATGACGCCCTCTTCCCCCCATAGCATGACAATTGGAACCGGAGACTGGATCAGCAGCGCAATCGCCGTTTTCAGAGATTGGGGCCAGGTTGACACATCGCCCAAGGGTGTCTGACGCCATTCAAACTTGCGGACGAGTGCAGCCATTTCGCCATCATGGCCAAGGAATTTGAACGGGTCGATCGTTCCGGGCATTGCACTTATCCTGAGCTTGAGTTCACCCCCCAAGGTAGAGGCATTTGAGCATCTGCCAAGAGTTGTAATCGCAGAAACTGATCGATCAACGCATTTGGATCAGAATGTACAAATTTGAATTGGTATCTGCCCCATAAAACCGGTAACGAGGGGCAAGAATTAGATATGCCTCAAATAGTTGGTTTGCTGCCGCTCATTCGCTTGCGAAGCGAGCGCAAGCCAGACTGAGGTGGCAGCTTGCACCATTTAAAGAAGTATTCGCGATGTCAGAGACCCGGCCCAACACACTCAAGGCGGCAGCGTGGATGCTGGCTTCAATCGCCCTATTGCTCCTGATGGCCGTTTCGGGTCGTGCGACGACAAAAGAGCTGAACGTTTTTCAGGTCATGGAAATGCGATCCGTCATCGCATTTTTTATGCTGCTCCCATTCGTGTATCGGGAGGGTGGCTTCCGCGCGATGCGCACGCGCATCCTGTTCAGTCATATCGTCCGCAATGGTGCACATTATGTCGGCCAGTTTTTGTGGCTCATGGGGCTGACCATGATTCCGATGGCGCAGGTGATCGCAATTGAGTTTACCGCGCCAATCTGGACCGCCCTCATGGCGGCAGCCTTTCTCAGTGAAAAGCTGACCTGGAGAAAATCGCTCGCGATTCTGCTGGGCCTCGTCGGCGTTATCATTATTGTCAGGCCCGGTGGTACATCCATCAATCCCGGCCAGCTCGTCGTCCTGGGCGCAGCCTTTGTCTTCGCGGTATCGTTCATCACGACGAAAGCACTCACCAGGCGTGACAGCGCCACCAAGATCATTTTCTGGATGCTGATCATCCAGTCGGTTATCGGTTTTACTCCAGCCCTCAATGTCTGGGTCTGGCCATCGGCTGGTCTGTGGCCGTGGATCTTTCTGATCGCGTTTTCCGGTACATTTGCCCATTTTTGCATGGCAAAAGCACTTTCCTATGCAGATGCCACTGTCGTCATGCCTATGGATTATCTCAGGGTGCCGCTTTCCGCCGTGATTGGATATCTGCTTTATGCAGAAGCGATCGACGTCTTCACAGCCTGCGGCGCAGCCCTGATCCTCACCGGTAACCTTTTCAACCTGCGCAGAAACAAGCCACTTCCTGCGCAGGCTGCCTAATGCCGTTAAAGGGTAGCGCGATCTTTCAGATCCGCTCTCGACGCTTTAACTTTTTGTTTGATCGCATGTCGTTACCGCAAAACCGCAGCACAATTTTTGCTACGACATGCCGTTAGCGATGCATATCGAACAGCAGCGCCCTTCCGTCAGTCACCCATTCAATATCGGGAATTGAACCAGTTCCCAACTGGATACCGTCTCCTGATGAAAGACGCTCACCGTCGACCATTGCCAGACCCTCGATGATATGCACGAAGGTCAACCGTTCGGGCGACGATGGGACAGGAAGCCGTGTCCCCTCAGCGACGTTTGCTAGGAAAAGCCGCGTATCGGAATTCAGCCTCAGAGGCGCCTTCGCATCACCGCCTGCCGCAAGAACTTGCCATCCCCCAGTCATATCGTCTTCAACCGGCAAGGGTGCCTGCTGATATGTGGGCAGGCCATTCCGAACGTCCGGGATCAACCAGATTTGCAGAAAATGAGCAGGTGCGTCAGCTGAAGCATTCATCTCAGAATGGCGCACGCCGCTGCCAGCATACATCAACTGAGCTTCACCGGGCGCAATCGTTGCGACATTGCCCAATGTATCGCGATGTTCCAACTGACCGGAAAGCACGATCGTCAGAATGTCCATGTCAGCGTGACCATGCTCTGAGAAGCCGGAACCCGGCGCGATCCGGTCTTCATTGATCACGCGAAGTGCGCCAAATCCCATACGGGTCGGATCTTGAAAGCCACCGAAGGAAAACGTGTGAAAGCTGTCAAGCCAACCAGTATTCGTACGACCGCGGCTCATATTCTCGTGGATCAGGGTCATCTTCATTTCCTTTCACGTGTGAAGCAAGACAGTGCTTCCGTTGCGTGAAAGATGACATTTGTCAGACGTCTTCATAAGATGAACAATTGCGCCATCACTGTTTTCAATTTAGAGACAGTGATGGCTGAGGCTCAGATGGAAAGACAGAGATACTTGATTTCGAGATAGTCCTCGATGCCGTATTTCGAGCCTTCACGCCCCTGTCCGGATTGTTTGATCCCTCCGAATGGCGCAACTTCGGTGGAGATCAATCCGGTATTGATCCCGACCATTCCATATTCCAAAGCTTCCGCCACGCGGAAGACCTTGGAGAGGTCCTTAGCGTAGAAGTAGGAGGCCAAACCAAACTCCGTATCATTGGCAAGCTCGATCACCTCTTCCTCAGTCTCGAAGCGGAAGAGAGGCGCGACCGGGCCAAAGGTTTCTTCCCGTGCGACCTTCATGGAAGATGTTACATCCGTCAGGACCGTTGGCTGAAAGAAGAGATCGCCTTGGCCGTCGCGTCGCCCACCGGTGGTCACATTCGCCCCCTGAGAAAGAGCATCGGAAATATGCTCCTCAACCTTGGAGAGTGCTTTGGATGAAATGAGCGGGCCTGCCTGAACACCCTCCTCGAAGCCATTGCCAATCTTCAACTGTGCGACACGTTCCGTAAGCCGGGCTGCAAACGCATCATAGATACCGGATTGTACGTATAGCCGGTTTGCGCAAACGCAAGTCTGGCCGTTATTGCGAAATTTGGAGATCATCGCGCCTTCTACTGCGGCATCGAGATCTGCATCATCGAAGACGATGAAAGGTGCGTTGCCACCAAGCTCCAGCCCAAGCTTCAACACCTGATCTGCGCCTTGCCGCATGAGGATCTTGCCGACATTGGTGGACCCGGTGAAAGTCAGTTTGCGAACCTTACTGTTCGCACACATCTCCTGTCCAATGCTGGCTGAATCCGTGGACAGCACGACGTTGAAAAGTCCAGGCGCCAAGCCAGCGCGTAGCGCCAGAACAGCGAGCGCCAGTGCGGAAAGCGGAGTTTCCGCAGCCGGTTTGGAAACCATGGCACAGCCAGCCGCCAGGGCAGGCGCAAGCTTGCGGGCGAGCATCGCATTCGGAAAATTCCACGGCGTGATCGACGCAACGACACCAACGGGTTGCTTCAGAACGATGATGCGTTTGTCTGGCTGATGTCCGGGGATGGTATCGCCATATATGCGCTTTGCCTCTTCGGCAAACCATTCCACATACGAAGCGCCGTAGAGAACTTCGCCCTTGGCCTCGGCAAGGGGTTTGCCCATTTCCGAGGTCAGGATGATCGCCAGATCATCAGCATGCGCCACGATCAGATCGTAGAAGCGACGCAGCACACCGGCGCGCTCTTTACCCGTTCTCGCAGCCCATGCTTTTTGCGCCGCATGCGCCGCCTCGATTGCATCCGCCGTTTCCGCTCGCCCCATATCGGGCAATACGGCCAGCACCTCTCCAGTTGCCGGATTGGTGACTTCAAAGGTTTCGCCTGTTTCGCTCCGTCCGACCCAGCGGTCAGCGATCAGCGCGGTATCGACAAGCAAGGACGGATCTTCGAGCCGTGATGCGAGCGTGGAAGAAACCGACATGGATCAAGCCTCCGCCGCGCATTCGCGGAGGGTGGTTTCCAGAATATCCAGCGCTTCCGCGAAGACATCGTCCTGAATGGTGATCGGAGCGAGGAAGCGGATCACATTGCCGTGGACGCCGCAGGTCAGGAGGATCAAGCCCTTTTCCAGCGCCCGAAGTCTCACTTTGTTCGTGAAATCCGGGTTTGGAGTCGTTGAGTGAGGGAGATTGAATTCGACAGCATTCATGAAGCCAGGTCCGCGAATATCCGCGATCTGTGGAACGGCTTCCGTCAGCGAGTGCAATCTCTGCTTGAGCCGCGCGCCAAGCTGGTCTGCCCGTGCGCAAAGCGCCTCTTCCTCGATCACATCGAGCACCGCGTTCCCCGCAGCAATGCCAATCGGGTTACCACCATAAGTGCCCCCCAGTCCTCCCGGTCCAGGCGCATCCATGATGTCGGCGCGACCTGTGACTGCAGCGATAGGGAAACCGCCGCCCAGACCTTTCGCCATGGTGGTCAGATCTGCATGAACGCCATAATGCTCCATGGCGAAAAGCTTGCCGGTGCGGGCAAACCCGGTCTGAACTTCATCTGCAATCAGCAGAATACCGTGCTTGTCAGCGAGCTCGCGGAGCTTTGCCATGAACGCGCGCGGCACTTCGTAAAAGCCGCCCTCGCCCTGAACTGGCTCTACAATGAAGGCAGCAACCCGGTTAGGATCGACATCAGCCTTGAACAGCTTGTCGAGAACGCCCAGCGTATCTTCGACGGTTGTGCCGTGCAGAGCAACCGGAAACGGTACGTGGAAGACATCGGGCATCATGGCACCGAACCCCGTCTTGTAAGGCACCACTTTGCCGGTGAGCGTCATGCCCATGAATGTCCTGCCGTGGAAGGCGCCAGTAAAGGCGATCACCGCCGACCGATTTGTGGCAGCGCGGGCGATTTTTACCGCATTCTCAACCGCTTCCGCACCGGTCGTCACGAAGATCGTCTTCTTGGGAAAGTCGCCCGGGACCGCATCATTGAGACGCTCAGCCAGGCGAATATAGTTCTCGTAAGGAATGACCTGATGGCAGGTATGGGTAAAGTGGTCGAGCTGATCACGAACCGCAGCCATGACCTTCGGATGCCGATGCCCCGTGTTGACGACGGCGATGCCCGCGGCGAAATCGATATAGCGGCGGCCTTCCACATCCCAGATTTCTGCATTCTCGGCGCGTTCTGCGTAAACGCTCGTGGTGACACCCACGCCGCGCGAAATTGCGTCGCTGCGGCGAACCGCCAATGCCTGATTATCCATGCTGCGCCCCTCTTTGAAAAAGATCCGGAACGAAAATCGCCCTCTAACGATTTCTTGCATTTTTTCTGTAGTTTTACAATCGGGGTTCCGCACATTATTTCAGCATGGACCGATCAGAAATTCAGAGCAGCGGCAAGATGGATACAATCCTATTCAAAATTGCGGAGGCGGCGCGCATGGCGGGGGTTTCGCCCTCAACCCTGCGCCTATGGGAAAGCCAGGGGTTGATTGAGCCGATCCGGACGCCCTCCGGGCAGCGCCTGTTTGACAGCTCACACATCGACCGTCTGAAAATGATCAGCTACCTCAGGACCGAAAAAGGACTGAACCCGGCGGCAATCCGTGAGCAGTTGAAGCAAGAATCTGCAGATGCAGACACTGACAGTGCCTCCAACGAGGAAGAGCTTACCTCAGGCTCCAATCTATCGATCGGCCAGAAGATCAGACGTATGCGACGAGAGGCAGCCAAGACTCTCGATGCCGTGGCGCGCGATCTCGATATCCCGATTTCGCTTCTCTCGACATTCGAGAGGACATCGCAGGGGTTGTCGCTCAAAGGAATGCATGATCTGGCCAACTATTTCGGCACGACCATCACGTCCTTGAGCGGACAGGAGGAACCAAGCGGCGCGGAATCACTCATCCGATCCGGTAGATGGTCGACTTGGCCAACGACCTTTTCAGGCGTCACCATCCAGTGTTTGGCGGAGGGACGCAACCAGATGGAATGCCATCGGTTTGTTCTGGCACCCGGCGCCTCAAGTGAAGGAGCCTACAGACATCCAGGTGAGGAGTTTCTGCATATTCTCAGCGGAAACCTTGAGATCATGCTGGATGGGTCAAACTTCTTCGAACTCGCAGCCGGTGACAGCTTCTATTTCGAAAGTACTCGCCTACACTCCTGGAGGAACATCCATGACGGTGAAACGGTGCTGATCTGGGTCAATACACCGCCTACCTTCTGACATCATGAGTTGTTGACTCGTCCCAGACCACAGCCAGAGCAGGGAGGAGCGGAGCGCGCTCCTCCTTCATACTGAGATCACGCTGCTCTGGGGAAGAGACGCCAATGTTTCGGCCTGAAGTTGATCTGGCTTCTGATGGCCGCCGGATGATCGACAGGTACGTCGACTTCCACACGATACTGGCTCCCTCCCAGTGCGAGTTCCAGGCGACGGGCTCCCGCCAAACGCCTGCTTCCCACCACAATTCCATCGAAACAGCCGCCGCAGCCACTTAGAAACTCGACATCATGCGGTCGGAAGAACAGCGAAGACGGACCTTCGGTTGCGCCATCGGCCTTCAGACCGACTGTGCGATCGTCAAGCCATACCTCTCCATTTTCAACACGAACCGGCAGTTCCGATGCCTCACCGATGAAGCGATGCACGAATGGAGAGCCGGGCTTGTCGTAAACATCGTCAGCTGATCCGACTTGCTCGATCTTGCCTTGGCTCATCACCACGACGCGATCGGCAAGTTCCAATGCTTCTTCCTGATCATGGGTAACGAACACAGTCGTATGGCCAGTACGATCATGAAATTCTCGGAGCCATTTGCGCAGTTCCTTGCGAACCTTGGCATCCAGTGCCCCGAATGGCTCATCCAGCAGAAGAACCCGCGGCTCGATTGCCATGGCACGCGCCAAAGCCACACGCTGGCGCTGACCGCCGGACAACTGATTGGGATAGCGCTTTTCCAGACCCGAAAGCTGGACCATCTCAAGGAGCTCGGCGACCCGTTTCCGAATCTCATTTTTGGGAGGGCGAGTGGAAGACGGACGAACATTCAATCCGAACGCGATATTATCAGCCACCGTCATATGCCGAAACAGCGCGTAATGCTGGAAGACAAATCCGATGTTGCGCTCCTGAACGCTCTTATGGGAGGCATCCTCTCCACCGAACAGAATCTTCCCGTTCGTAGGCTGATCGAGTCCGGCGATGAGGCGCAGAAGCGTTGTCTTTCCAGAACCTGACGGGCCAAGCAGAGCAATGAGTTCACCGGAACGGATATCGAGAGATACATCGTTGAGGGCCGGAAACCGGGCAAATTCCTTGGTGACGTTTGATACGGTAACTTCCATCATCATGCCCTTAATGTCGTCCGCCAGCATTGCCAGCGCCAAATCGTATTTCAAGAAGCGTTTTAAGCGCGAGTGTCACGAGCGCGAGCGCAGCCAACAGAGACGCAACGGCAAACGCCGCCGCCATATTGTATTCATTGTAGAGAATCTCGACATGAAGGGGCATTGTGTTGGTCAGGCCGCGAATATGGCCGGAGACGACAGACACCGCGCCAAATTCGCCCATCGCGCGGGCATTGCAGAGCAGCACGCCATACAACAGACCCCATTTGATATTGGGCAGTGTTACGTACCAGAAGGTTTGCCAACCGGAAGCTCCAAGAGAAAGTGCCGCTTCCTCATCTCCCGAACCCTGATCCTGCATGAGCGGAATCAGCTCACGCGCGACAAAGGGGAACGTCACGAACACCGTCGCCAGGACGATACCTGGAACCGCAAAGAGGATTTCGATCCCATAGCTCTTTAAGATAGGTCCCAGCACACTGTGGCTTCCAAAGAGAAGCACATAAACCAGACCCGAAATGACCGGTGAGATTGAAAATGGCAGATCGATGAGGGTTATCAGGAAAGCTTTGCCTTTGAACTCGAACTTAGCGATTGCCCAGGCGGCAGCGACGCCAAAGACAAGGTTCAACGGAACCGCAATAGCGGCAACGAGCAATGTCAACCGAATGGCCGCCGCGGCATCTGGTTCAACCAAAGCTTCCCAATAGCTGGCAGCACCGTTGCGGAAGGCTTCGATGAACACGGCCACCAGCGGCAGGAAGAGAAAGAAGGCGAGATACAGGCCACCGATCGATGTCAGGACGATCTTGGTTCCGATCCTCTCGTCGACAGGATTGACGAAGCGAGTTGCACGATCAGCCATTGCCGTACCTCCCCCTGCTCCACGACTGGATCAAATTGATGATCAGAAGCATGGCGAATGAGATAACCAGCATGATCGTCGCAATCGCCGTCGCGCCCGCATAATTGAACTCTTCCAATCGGATGACGATCAACAATGGCGCGATCTCGGAAACGTAAGGAATGTTTCCGGCAATGAAGACGACCGAACCGTATTCGCCGACGCCGCGTGCAAACGCCAGGGCAAAACCCGTCATGATCGCGGGCAGCAGGCTGGGCAGCAAGACCTTGAAGACGGTCTGAAAGCGGTTGGCACCAAGCGTGGCTGCCGCCTCCTCGACCTCACGATCGATCTCCTCCATGACAGGCTGCACAGTGCGGACGACGAACGGGAGCCCGATGAAAATCAGCGCTATGGTGATGCCGATCGGTGTGTAGGCAATACGGATGTCGAAGGGGGTGAACCATGCGCCGATCCATCCTTTCGGAGCATAGAGCGCACTGAGCGCAATGCCTGCGACTGCCGTTGGCAAGGCGAACGGAAGATCCACCATCGCATCGATCAGGCGACGGCCGGGAAAGTCGTAGCGAACCAGAACCCAACAGATCAATACGCCAAAGACACCGTTGATCAGGGCTGCGATCAGCGCAGTTCCGAAGCTGATCTTGAGGGCTGCCAGTGTCCGCTCATCCGTCAGGATGGACAGAAACTCGGATGCCGAGAGCGAACTAGCCCGAACTATGAGACCGGCAAGCGGTATCAGGATGATGAGGCCGAGGTAGGCGAGCGAAAAGCCAAGCGTCAATCCGAAACCTGGGATGATGCTCGGCTCTTTCAATCGCCACCGCATCGAAGCGGTGGTTGATGTCATATCAGGCTCACTCCTCAGCGTGCCGGCTTGTAGATCTGGTCGAAGATACCGCCGTCACCGAAGTGCTCAGGCTGCGCTTTCTTCCAACCACCAAACTGCGGATCATCGATGGTGACTAGCTTGATGTCTGGCAAGGCCTTCAGCAGTTCCGGCTTCACTACCGCACGGTTGGCCGGACGATAGAAGTGTTTCGCTGCGAGGTTTTGGCCTTCATCGGAATACAGGTACTGCAGGTAGGCTTCTGCGACCTTGCGCGTTCCCTTTGCATCGACATTGGCGTCAACGACAGCAACCGGCGGCTCAGCGAGGATTGAAATCGGGGGCACGACGATTTCGAACGCATCCTTGCCGAATTCCTCACCGGCGAGAAAAGCTTCGTTTTCCCAGGCCAGCAAAACATCGCCGATCTGGCGTTGCGCGAAGGTGACCGTCGAGCCGCGGGCACCACTGTCCAGCACCGGGGCACGCTTATAGAGATCTGCAATGTACGCCTTGATCTTGGCCTGATCCCCCTTGAATTCCTCGTTGGCCCAAGCCCATGCCGCCAGATAGTTCCAGCGAGCGCCACCGGAGGTCTTTGGATTCGGGGTCACGATCTTCACGTCACCCTTGACCAGATCGCCCCAGTTCTTGATGCCCTTGGGATTGCCCTTTCGAACAAGGAAAACGATCGTGGAGGTATACGGAGAAGAGTTGTTGCCGAGGCGTGCGCGCCAGTCGGGCTTTATCTTCCCGCCATTCTGTACAATGGCGTCAATGTCGCTTTCCAGTGCAAGCGTCACCACATCGGCTCCAAGACCATCGATTACCGAACGCGCTTGCTTGCCAGAACCGCCATGAGACTGCTGGATCGTAACGGTCTCACCAGCTTGCGCTTTGTAGTGCTTGGCGAAGGCCGCGTTGAAGTCCTTATAAAACTCGCGTGTCGGATCATAAGAGACATTCAACAGTGTCGTGTCGGCATGCACGGCCGGTGCCATTAGAAGCGATGCAAGTACACAGGCCATGGCAAACCTCAGAGTGCGAATATCTTTCGACATGGCAACTTCCCTCCAGTTGATGGCTTAAGACTACCGAACAGGTCGACTTAGTCAACGAAGGTCCGCCCCTAAAGAAATCTGTTTCATTTTCGTGATCAGCGCGGAGAAAGTCTGATCGATATCCAGTTCGTTTCACGCAAAGAATCGCGCGTCTACAGACGGTGATAGGGAATATTCTTGAACGGTCGAGACCGACCCATGCTTCAAAATGCGTTGGATGCTAGCGCTGCGATCACGCAATAGCGCGCAGACTTTGCGATCGTAACGAAGATGAGAAAGCTTGCCAGCGGTTCTCGCAGCACGCCCGCTACGACCGTGATCGGATCGCCAATGATCGGAACCCAACTCGCCAACAGAGACCATCGGCCGTATTTTCCGTACCAGCGGCTTGCTTGATTGAGGCCAGCTTCGGAGACCGGAAACCAGCGCCGGTTGCGAAAACGTTCGATGCCCCGACCGAGCGCCCAGTTCACGACGGATCCTGCGACATTCCCGATGGTGGCAAAAACAACGAGCAGAACAACCGGGTGTTCAGCCTGGACGACGAGATATGCAAGGAGTGCTTCCGATTGTGCTGGCAATAGGGTTGCCGCGACGAAGGCTGTTGCCATCAGCCCGAGATAGGCCATCATGTCCGGTCTGTTCCGCATTCGCCTCAGTCTGGGGGTCTCGTAAACCAAATAGGCTCCCGGGTCAAAGCGCTCTTCGGGTCCCCATTGATCCGTCGGATCAGAGAGGGCGTAGATTGGCACAAAAGAAAGGCTAGACGGAATGAACCCTCATCGTGCGACAGTCTGGTTTGACAGCGGATGTCCGCTTTGCCGTCGCGAAATTGCGCTGATGCGAAAGCTGGACCGCGGCAATGCCATCCGCTTCGTAGACCTTTATGATGCATCGGCCAGTTGCCCGATTGATCGTGCAGAAGCACTGGCGCGGTTTCATGCAGAAGAAAATGGCAAGCTTTATGTCGGTGCACAGGCGTTTGCTGCAATGTGGCGGGCGATTCCCATGTTCCGCCCACTCGGAATTATGGCAGGATGGGCGCCCTTGACTCCCCTTTTCGACCTACTTTATCGTGGCTTTTTGCGCATCAGGCCACGCCTGCAACGGCTGTTCCAGTAAGCGCTGCTATTCGTCCATCACCGCTTCGACAATATCACAGAGTTGAGATAAACCGCGTGGCAGCGGCGGGCTGCAGCCCGCGATTTGGCGAGAAAGGAAGCAGATGCAGCGCGTTGAAATTCAGGCCGGATTGGATCTCTCACGGATCGTCTATGGCATGTGGCGGCTAGCCGATGATCAGGATGTGTCCGCGGGCAATATCATTGCCAAAGTGGAAGCATGCCTTGAACAGGGTATTACCACCATGGATCATGCGGATATCTATGGCGGCTATACCGTTGAAGAGCATTTCGGCAGAGCATTGAAAGGCGCCGGACTTCGAGACAAGATCGAAATTGTTACCAAATGCGGCATAGTTGCACCCACGGGAGACTACGCCGGGGCACGGCTGAAGCATTATAATACCTCGGCACAGCACATCAGCGCGTCGATCGACAGATCTCTACGTCTCCTGGGCACAGATTACATCGATCTTTTGCTGATCCACCGCCCCGATCCTTTCATGGATTTTACGGAAACCGGCGGCGCTCTCGATGCCGCCGTGTCATCCGGCAAGGTCAGAGCCGTCGGCGTTTCGAATTTCCGCCCCTGGGATCTCGCGGCGCTGCAGTCGTGCATGCAGACGAAACTCGTGGTCAACCAGATCGAACTGAGCCTTTTGGCGCGGGACCCGTTCACGAATGGTGATCTGAGCTCGATGACACGAGACAAGGTCCGGGCAATGGCATGGTCACCTCTGGGTGGTGGCCGCCTTTTTTCAGATGACACTGACCTTGGCAGGACGCTGGATCGCATCGCAGCCGAACAAGGTGTAGATCGCACAGCCATTGCCGTCGCCTGGCTACTCGCACATCCGGCCCATATTCTGCCCGTCATGGGTACAAACAATGTTGCACGTATTCGACAGATTGGCGATGCGATGAAAGTCAAGCTTTCGCGGGAAGACTGGTTCGAACTCTATTCCACGGCAGAAGGCCGGGACGTTCCATAACGTCTCGGCAATCGGCGGCCTGCAATCAGGCCGCCGGCTTAGAGATCACAGTGTCAGGCTGCCTGATGCAGTCGACGGCTGAAAATCGGGCCCTGGCTGTATTTGCGCAAGGATTTAGCCGCTGCAAGCACGGCCAGATCGACCAACGGCTCAATGAGGATAACGCTCATATAGGCCACGCCGAAACTTCCGATGCTCACGAGATTTTCGACCGTGAACCCGTGGCCATAGAGCGCCCAGAAGGCCACCCAGGCAACAATACCACCCTGATAGGCGGTAGACAGTGTAAATGCCTGGCGATAGGTCACATCAACATAGGCCGTGCGGGCCGGAATAAGCTTGGCCGCGAGCTGGCTGATGGCCCAAAGCGGAACGAGCAAGGTCGTTACGTTCATGCCATACTGAGGAAGATCGAACGGCGAGAAGAACAGGCCCTGGATGAGGAGGCCGGCGGCAAGCCCGATGGACGCAGCACCTGCGCCGAACATCAGGAACAGGGTCGACCCAAGAATGAGGTGAACTTCGGAAACGCCGACCGGATGATGCGGCAAGACCTCGAAAAAGCCGAAGACGAGAACGGTCGTAATGGCACTTCGCAACGCGAGCGACGCGACACCACCATCCCGACGAACACTGTCTGTTGCCATTTTGGCTGTCAGCCCCAGCGCGGCCAATGCTGTCGCGTAGCTGAGCACGATTTTTGCGCCGTCAACGACGCCCGGTTCAATATGCATATCTGCCTCCCCGCGCCCACCGCGCGGTCGATTGGTGTGTCATAATCGGACGAATGTCCGCCTCTGATGGCAGGTCTCCTGGCTTGCGATTCGCAGCTTCATCCCCCTTCCCGGCCCTGACGCCAGTGGATAACGGATGTCGCTCCTCGCCTACAGTTGCGGGGGCAGCCGTGGCATTGGCAACTTGCGTTGCATCACCACATTCCCTTTTCACCGGTTGCTTTATGGGCAACCGAGACCATCATCGGGAAGCCTAAGACTGTTTTTGAGCGCAGCGCAATCCCGTTCACGGCGATTTCACGAGAAAACAACTGTGAGACAGAATCACGGGTCAGGAAATACGATGCTCGCATCGAAACGAGACTGGTCGGGCGCCAGCGGCGTGGCCGTCAGTTCCAGTTGCGCGCCCATCTGGGTCGCCAGCCGTTCCACGATGGCGAGCCCCAGACCCGAGCCGGGATGAAGGGAATGGCCGCGCACGAAGCGCTGTCGCAGCTTTTCCGGAGGAAGCAAGGTCTTGGGCGACGTGAGGTTCGATACGCGCAGGCCATCCGGCTTCAGGTGCACGTCGACATGCGTGTCAGGCAAGCGGTAGGCGAGAGCATTTTCGACCAGATTACGGGCAGCAATGGCAAAGGCGTCCGGATCTACCTCGCGAGAAAGGACCATTCTCTCCGGACGATGATAATGAAGAACCGAGCCACTCTGGCTGTTGCGCAAGAATTCTTCCATAACGACGTCAAGGATCGTCGACAGGTCCGAACGAACCGCAGACTTACCGATGCCCGCATCGGCTCGCGCAAGCTGCAACAACTTTTCCGTCAGCACGGAGAGCTTCCTGAGTGCTGCGTCAACCTGCCTGGCGCGATCCCGGGTCTGTCCATCCTCAAGCTCGGAAAGCAGGAGCTGGCTTTGTGCAAGTGCACCTGCAATGGGTGTCCGCAATTCGTGAGCACTGTTGGCGGTCAAGGAACGTTCTGCTTCCAGCGCATCGTCCACCCGCTTGATCAGAAGGTTGACGGATTGCTGGATCGGTTCGAGTTCGATAGGCAGATCCTTGAGATCGATGGGTGCAAGATTCCCGCTGTCGCGCAGGCCGATAACGCGCTTCAAACGATCCACCTCGCTGACGTTTCGGCGCACGAACCAACTGACGGCAATCAGACTCGCCGGCAGGAGCAGGAGAAGCGGCAGCAGCAGTGCCGTACCGCCCTCAATTGAGGCCTCCCGCCGATGCTCCAGCGAATCTGCGACTTGTACGAAGATGCTGCCACTGACGGCAGCAACCGTGAATATGCGTTTTTCGCCGCCACTCCAGAAGCCTTCCACCAGCGGCGCTTCGTAAGGATCGGCACTGACATTATGCGAATGCAGCAGCACGCGACCGGAGCCATCCCGAACCTGATAGGTCAAATACTCATCTGGCACGTTTTCGCGCAACGCCGTCAGCTTCCGGGGAGCGCTGGTATCCTCTCGAGTGTAAAGGTCATCAATGACCAGAGGTGCCAGGCGTTCTGCTGTCTCCTGAAGAGCGCTGTCGAAAACCTCGCCCATTTCCTCCTGCATGACAGAAAAGGCAAGTCCTGCAGCCAGCAGCCAGAAAGCCAATAGGGTCAATCCGAGCGAAATGCGCAGTTCGCGTGCAATGCTGCGGGGCCTCGGCATACTCATTCAGCCACCCGATAGCCGATACCGCGAACTGTTTCGACAATCTCCTTCCCCAACTTGCGCCGAAGACGGCTCACATAAACCTCAACGGTATTGCTTTCGATTTCGGCACCAAAAGCATAGAGCGCTTCTTCGATCTGGGACTTGGATACGATAGAATTGCGTCGCGCAAGAAGGCATTCAAGCACAGCCCACTCACGCGCGGAAAGGGAAATGCGCTCACCGGTCTTTCCCTCGATGCGATGTTCGGACGGATAGACCTCGAAGCCGGCCAGTTCGACCATCGGAGTCTGACTGGCGCCGTATCGTCTGGAAACCGCATGGATTCGCGCTTCCAGTTCATCCAGGTCGAAGGGCTTGACCAGATAGTCGTCCGCACCTGCATTCAACCCTGCGATCCGGTCAGATACCTGGTCATGCGCGGTCAGAACGATGACCGGTATCATCTGCTTCTTCAGCCGGATGTGCTTGAGAATATCGAGGCCGCTTCCATCGGGCAGGCGAAGATCGAGGAGAACCAGCGCGTAATCAACACCAGCGAGACAGGCAAGCGCACTCTCCTTGTCTTCCGCAAGATCCACTGCATGGTTGTGCCGGGTGACGTGAGTGCGCACCGCATCCGCCAGTGTTGCATCATCTTCTACAAGCAGGATACGCAAGGCAACGTGTCTCCATTTCGACCACGCAAGTGTCTTATCAAACTGTCACCAAACTGAAATCGACCGCGTTGCGATTCCGTGATGAATTTCTCCTGTTTTCAGGTGGATGTCAGCTGAAGAATACAGCGTAACAGGCGAATAATGGCTGGAGCAGATCACATGAAACGTCTCGTCGCTATTGCGATTGCAAGCTGGGCCGTCGGGACGGCAGCCGTTGCAAGCGAACGGTGCAACGTACCGATTGCCGATTGGCAACCACGCAAGGTCTTGCAAGCAAAGCTCGAAAGCGTTGGTTGGAAAGTGAGATCCATCCGAAGCGAAGATGGCTGCTACGAAGCTTTCGCCATCAATGCAGAGGGGGAGAAGGTTGCTGCCTTCTTCAATCCGAAAAGCCTGGAGATCCTCGATACGAAGATCGAACATTAGATCTCAGCCAACGATCACCCGGACCGTCGTATCCAGCATCAGAATTCCCCAGGCGAGAAGCCCGCAGAAAACGGCAAATGAGCCGAGATCTTTCGCATGCCGTCCGGTGGCTGAGAATTCGGGCGAGATACGGTCGATGATCTCTTCGATGGCTGTATTAAGCGCTTCCAGCGCGACGACGATCAGGAAAACACCGATCAGAATCAAAAAGCGCGCAACGCTTGCGCCTATGATGGCGAAGAAGACAAGTGACGCCAGCATTGCGAGGCATTCGTGACGAAATGCCGCTTCCTGCCACAACCTTCTGGCGCCTGAAGCGGAATATCGCTGTGCCGCAAAAAGATGCCTTATTCCCGTTACCTTGCGCGGAATCTCATCAGGATTTTGCATTCGATGCCTTGCAGGAACCGTAAATATCAAGCTTTGGATCTTTTACCTTGGTTTCTACATGCATCAAGCCCAGCACGGTATGAAAGAGATTGTCGTGCGAGACGGGCTCTTTTTCCAGCTTATCAATGCATTCCGACTCTATCCCCTGCCTCGCTTCGGCTCCTAGCCACAGAACAAAGGGAATATGCGTCTGTTGTTCCGGTGCAACGAGCCACGGTGCACCATGAAGGAACAGGCCCTTCTCGCCGAGAGATTCCCCGTGATCCGACATGTAGATCATCGATGGCGAAAGGCGATCCTGCTGCGCGCTCAACTTGTCGATGATGCTCGCAAGGACATGGTCCGTGTAGACGATCGTGTTGTCATAGGCGTTGATGATCTCATCGCGATGGCATTTGGAGAATTCCGAAGAGCGGCAATCAGGCTGGAAAATCTTAAACGCGTCGGGGTAGCGGGCGTAGTAGGCCGGACCGTGGCTGCCAAGCTGATGCAGAACCAGAACCGCATCTCCGCTGACAGTTTTCAGCCAGCCGTCCAGACGATCAAGGAGGATGTCATCCCAACATTCGCCGCCATTACAGAAGCGAGCATCTTTGGAGTTGAAGAGATCGCTATAGGGGATACGATCAGCCACGCCCTTGCTGCCAGTATTGTTATCCAGCCACTCGGTCCGCACGCCAGCATGGACCAGAACATCCATCAGGTTTTCTTGCGCAAGAGCTCTCGCATGCGCGTAACCGTTCTGGCCCAGGTTCGAAAACATGCAAGGAACAGAGATGGCGGTTGCTGTTCCGCAGCTCGTGGCTTTGGTGAAGTAGAAGATGTCCCGCTTTGAAAGCTCAGGGTTCGTCGGGCGTTCGTAACCGCCGAGCTGGAAGCTGGAGGCACGCGCCGTTTCGCCGACGACGACAATGGTTACTCGGGGCTTTCTGTGTGAGGCCTTGAGTGCATCTGCCACCTTCGCATCACGGCCAAGCGGCTTTACGACGATGTTCTTTTCGGCAGTGGCCTTGCGGACATAGGTGACCGCGTTGATCATCGGGAAAACAGGATTCAACATCTCGAACCAATCGTGGTTCTGGCGCCGCGCGAAACTGTAAATCCCCGCATGAGACAGCCCGGCAACGGCGAAGATGACAAGAGAGGGAATGATAACCGCTAGGTTGCGCACGACTTTGCTGAAAAAGTTCCGATGGCGGATCTTCACCCATGCGATCAACAGACTGGGCAAGAGTGCGTAGAGACACATGTGCAGTATGAAGCCTGCAGTGATCAGATGACTGGCTTCTGCAGTGTTCGTCTCCGCTGCATTTCTGATCATATCGTCGTCAATGATGACGCCAAACTGATCCATGAACCAAGCGGACGAAGCAGCCGTCCAGATGAACACGATCAGCAGCGGCTTCATCAGATATTTGACCGAAAAGCTGACGAACAAAGCGATGAATGCAAAGGTGATGCCAACAGCAAAGGCTGCGATGGCCAGGTTCTGCCCGGCCATGATCCCGAATGTCTTTGCCCAGAACGTTCGGTTCAGGAGCAACAGAATATAGACCGAGACGATGATGCTCAGCGGGATGCTTCCCAGGATTGGGCGTTTGAACATCATAGGCTCCGGCTCTGTCATTTTCGGTTCTGGTCGAAAAGGGTCGACCAGTTTCAATGACCAGCACTGATAACCGAAGCTGACAGCAGCCTGAATACGTATATTTTATGACGCACGCCAAGTTGAGCAGCCGACATCCGTCCTGCTCCTCGAGGAAGAGACATTCGCGCGGCGGCATCAGATCCCTTCAATGGATCCCACGCTTACGGTGCTATCCGGCTTGCCTGATGCTTGCAATGTAAGCGCGCCAACCGCCAAGGGCTGTGATCTCCCTGGCGTTCCCAAGCGCGTAAGGCTCGCACAGGAAACCAGAGACCTGGGAGCCATCGTCGAGCGTGACCTTCCCGATACCAAGCGGTGCCGGGATGTTTTGGACAAAACGCCCGAATGCCTGGGGGCTTACCTTCCAGACTTCCACCTCCAGCCCTGGTCCGCAATAACCCGGCTCTCGGATGAGCCCCGGCTTCGGTGGTGTCGTGTTCGGCAAAACGTAAAGCCGGTAGTCAGCTGCCGTCCGGCAGCTTTTGATCAAGCGCCCACCTGAGCCGGTCAGTTCATGGTTCAGCGGCATACCCGTGAGATGCGCTCCGACCACGACGATAGGAACAAACCCATCATCAGGTTCTGTCACCATTGAAGCTTCCGGCAATACAGCGCCGCGGTCCTTGCCCATTCCCGACGCGCAAGCACGATGCAGGGCATCCGCGAAAGGCGCCAGCGCATCGTCGGAGAAGGCTGGGCCGAAAAGGGTCACCCCATTCGGCAGGCCGGTTGCACCGAAACCTCCGGGCACAGCAATCGCTGCGTATCCGAAGAGGTTGGCAAAATTTGTATAGCGGCCAAAGTGGCTGTTCTTGACGATGGGATCAGCTACCATCGCATCTACCGTGTAGGTTGTCGGCGAGGTCGGCAGCATCAATATGTCTACCTTTGCCCATTCCGCATCAGCCCTCTGACGCAGGTGGCCTAGTTTATATTGCCCTTCGAACGCCGCGACGGCATCATAGGCTTTAGCACCTTCGATGATCTGTCTCACGGTTGGGTCGAAATCCTGCGCATTCGTCGCAAGGAAATCTGTGACCGCTGCCAACCGCTCCGCCACCCACGGCCCGTTATAAAGCAGTTCCGCTGCCTGACGGAATGGCGCGTAGTCAAAGGGCACGATTGTTGCGCCAAGCGACAGCGCCCTCTCAATCGCAGTGTCATAGAGAGCTTCTACCTCGTTGTTTCCGAAGAACTCGCGCTCAGAGACGTCAAGCACACCAATGCGCAGACCCTGGTGCGGAAGGGTTGTCGCAATCGCCTTGCGGGAATAGGGATCGGCCGCATCATAGCCCTCCATGACTTTGCGAATGGCGACGCCATCCCCCACAGTCGCTGCAAAGATCGTCACGACGTCGACGCTGCGGCAGGCTGGTACCACGCCCACATTGGGAACGAGCCCTGGAGTTGGCTTGATGCCCACGAGGTTATTGAAGGCTGCGGGAACGCGACCGGAGCCGGCTGTATCTGTTCCCAGCGCAAAACTTGCCAATCCTGCGCCAACGGCTACGGCAGACCCGGAAGACGAACCACCCGAAACATAATCGCGATTGAATACGGAGCGTGGCGCGCCGTAGGGCGAGCGCGTTCCGTTCAATCCGGTTGCAAACTGATCAAGATTCGTCTTCCCAATCACCAAAGCACCCGCAGCCTTCAGGCGCGCGACGACCGTAGCGTCTGCAACGGGTTCGTAAGCGAAGGCCGGACATCCGGCCGTGGTGGGAAGTCCCGCCACATCGATATTGTCCTTGACTGCAAATGGCACCCCCCAGAGCGGCAGGCTGTTCGGCTCCGGCGCTCGTTCCATCAATTCTCTGGCCGCAATACGCAACTGATCTGGAGAGCTTTGCGTAATAAAAATTGCCGGATCCTCGGATGCTTCTCGGCGCGCAATGATCTCATCGATCATCTGCAGGGGCGTCAGACCAGAGGCATAGGCCGCTCTCACGGCTTCGAGATCGAGAATAGTCGGCAGCATTCAAACCTCCGGCACAGGGCTGCGATAATTACCGAAAGTGTATGCAATTTACATGCCATGCAAGAGGTTTTGCATTCCGCCTTTAGCGGCGACCATTGGCGAACAACGAAGCCCTGGGGAAGCCTTCAGACGATCAAGTGCTTTAAATTTGTGCGTTTGCAATCGGACGATTAAGAGCTACTAGCGAAGCCTTCCCGGCTTCGCCAATATCCGGCATCAGGCGCGTCGCTCGCTCGGAAGCCGAGGCAGCAAGACAGTGAGCAGCCCAAGGAGCGGCATGAACGAGCAGAGGCTATAGACAAACTCGATGCCCTGCCGGTCGGCAAACACGCCGAGCACCGCAGCTCCAATCCCCCCGAACCCGAAGGCAAAGCCAAAGAACAATCCGGCGATCAATCCTACGCGACCCGGAACCAGTTCCTGCGCGAAGACCACGATTGCTGAAAACGCGGACGAGAAGATGAAGCCGATCAGGATGACCAATACCAACGTCCAGAACAGATCAGCGTAGGGCAGCATCAGTGCAAAAGGAATGACTCCGAGAATTGAGAACCAGATCACGCTTCGAGAACCGAAACGATCGCCGATCGGACCTCCCACGAAGACGCCCGCCGCCGACGCGCCTAAGAACAGGAAGAGCATGAGCTGCGCATCCTGAACGCTGACGTTGAACTTATGGATCGCATAGAATGTGAAATAGCTCGAAATGCTGGCCAAATAGGCATTTTTCGTCGCGGTCAGGACAATCAGGATCGCAAGTGTCCAAGCCACATGCGAACGTTGCAGCGGCAGAGTCCGGCTTGGATTGGAGCGGCCCGCGTTACTGCGGCGATGGCGCATGTACCAGACGCTGACCCCGGACAGCACACAAAAGCCAAGCAGGGCGATCAGCGAGAACCAGCTCAGAACCGACTGTCCATAGGGGATGACGATGAAAGCGGCGAGAAGAGGTCCGATGGCCGTGCCCGTATTTCCGCCCACCTGAAACATGGATTGAGCCAGTCCGTGACGGCCACCCGATGCCAATCTCGCAACGCGAGACGCTTCCGGGTGAAAAATCGCCGAACCAATGCCAATGAGGCAGGCGCCAATAATCAGCACAACGAAGTGGTGGGCAAAGGCAAGTGTGATCAGACCAGCGCAGGTGGAGAGCATGGCCGTCGGCAACGAAAAGGGCATCGGCCAACGGTCGGTGATAACGCCAACGGCAGGCTGCAATAGGGATGCGGTCACCTGAAACG
Source organism: Rhizobium sp. Root149 (assembly GCF_001427345.1). Taxonomy (NCBI): domain Bacteria; kingdom Pseudomonadati; phylum Pseudomonadota; class Alphaproteobacteria; order Hyphomicrobiales; family Rhizobiaceae; genus Rhizobium; species Rhizobium sp. Root149. The sequence continues at coordinate 80,117 of NZ_LMGD01000023.1, read as the reverse complement.
CGAAGGTCAGCAGGCCGATCTGTACGAAATCGAGCGCGTAATTAGCCTTGAGGAGAGGATAAAGCGATGTCAGCAGTGACTGCATGATATCGTTGAGCATGTGGCAAAAACTTGCCGCGAAGATGATGGAAACAGCAGTTTTCTCTGCCGTAGCTCCTGTGGCAGCTATGCTCGCCATGACCGTTCCTCTGTCCTCTTGATATTATGCCTCGGTTGCGTCGAAACACCGCAGAAGTTGGTTTAGCGAGGTTGCAGATGGCCCGCATTTGTGTTTCGGTCTATATATTTCGCGAGTGGGCCAAATGCGTATTGTGGATCATACGTCCGACGATGGACCGGATTATCAGGACCACAACCGTAGCCTTGTCTGGATAGAGCAGACCAATGAGAGGCTGATCGCGCTTGAGCGCGTTTATCCGGCAGGCTTTGAGGTGCCGGTGCATTCCCACAGCCGCACTCAGTTATGGTTTGCGCGCAAAGGTATTGTGCTGGTCAATACCGACGGCAGGCGATGGATGATCCCGCCGGGACATGCGCTGGTTATCCCCTCCAACTATCGACACTCGGCGGAGATGATCAGCGAAGTGCACATGCAGTCGATCTACTGGGATTTGCCGGAAGGGAGCCCCGCCCATCCGCGCGTCGTGGAGGTCACGCCTCTTGCTCAGAACCTCATCGGCGAACTTGTCAATGTCGAGAAAAAGCCTGAACGATATCATCGGCTAAGCCTTGTGACAGATCTTCTTCTGGACGAATTTGAGCAGTTTCCAGAAAGGCCGCTAGGGCTTCCCTTTCCCAACCATGCAGGCCTGGCAAAACTCTGTCGCCGTTTTCTCAACGCGCCAACAGTAGCCACCAGTATCGATGACTGGGCCAGAGAACTGAAGACGAGCCGGCGCACCTTTACGCGCCGCTTCCGGGAAGAAACCGGCATCAGCTTCACCCAGTGGCGTCAGCAGGCCTGTGTCTTCGCCTCCCTTCCCCGTCTAGCCGAAGGGCAGAGTGTCACCACCGTCGCACTGGACGCTGGCTACGAGAATATTGCTGCTTTCTCTACAATGTTTCGGCGCATTCTGGGGCGCCCTCCCCGAACTTATCTGAGTTAAGCCCGCACGATTTTCGCGAAGACAATCCATCGTCCCTGCGCCTCGTTGTCAATCACGGCAATTGCGCGTAGTTAGCCGATATTCCTCTGGAGAAAATCGCGACAATGACAGATCAGCAGGACGATGAAATGACCATTAGCAGCCGCAGTGATTTTGCCCAGTGGGCAATCGAGCGGGCGAAGGCTATCGTTGCGGATCAAGGGGCGGACCTAGCGCTTGCGGCTCGCGACGGCACGGATGAAAAGGTCGGAGAAACGGCAAACGCCCTGGGTCAGGCCATTGTCGATGCCATGATGGAAGTCTTCGACGGTCTCATCGGCGAAGAATAGGTTCGACCGGATTTCAGAACATAGTACAAGCTTGTCGCCATGCCTCATCACAATACCATCGCTGTTATCGCCGATATCCATTTCCATGATCTTGACGCAGACTTTGGTTTCCCCGGGATAACAATAGATGGCCGGCGCATGGCTCTGCGCACCTGGTCCGAAACACGCCAATCAACGCGCGTATTCAATGAGAGCGCGCCAGCGCTTCACGCGGCATTGAAGGCAGTCATAGAGCGGGGAATCCGGCACGTTGTCCTGCTGGGCGACTATTCTGATGACGGGCAACGGTCCACCATGCGGCGGCTCCGTGAAATATTGCTGGGCTATGAAAAAGAGTTTGGCCTGAAGTTCTACGCGCTCCCTGGAAATCACGACATCTTCGGACCTGCCGGGCGTCATCAGACGAAGCAATTTATCAGTGCCGATGGATCCGGCGTCCTCATCACCAGCGACAAGACCCTGACGCATGGTGCTGTGATCGTCAGCGACGACATGTATTGCGAAGGTTACCCTGTCGGGCTCCAGCCAATGCGGGAGTTCGGCTATTACCGCCAGCCCTCGTACCTTCATTGGGAAACGCCCTTCGGATTATCGGACCGGGATGAAGACCGGCGATATGAGATCGCATCACCGGACGGCGAGAACGTGTACTCGCTTATGGATGCCTCCTATCTGGTAGAACCGGAACCCGGCCTTTGGCTGTTGATGATCGATGCCAACATCTTTGAGCCGCGGAACGGAAGTTTTGCTCGGGAGGAGGAAGCCGCCTTCATCGACAGCACCGCCGCCGGATGGAATGCGCTTTTGCGATGCAAGCCATTTCTGATCGACTGGATCGCAAGTGTTGCAGCCAGGGCCAATGCTTCCGGAAAGACCCTGCTTGCCTTTTCACATTACCCGGTGCTTGACCCATTCGACGGTACCAGCGCCGCTGAAGCGGCTCTGTTCGGCGAAACCAATGTGGTTCGCAGGACACCGCAACCGGCTGCTGCCGCAAAGCTCATCCAGTCCGGCGTGGAAGTGCATTTCAGCGGCCACCTCCATGTCGAAGGCGTAACACGTGCCGTCATGGAACATGGCGAACTTCGCAATATTGCAGTCCCGTCTCTCGTGGCCTTCCCGCCCGCCTTCAAGACAGTCGCGTTGACCGATAAGGGTGTCATGGTCGACACCATTTCCCTCAACGATATGCCCGTCGAGCAAGCTATCTCGGCTGCCTATAGACTTGAAGCGAACCGTACGGGTGAGACCGAAGATAGTGCCATTGCAGCAAATGATTACCGGACGTTTCTGGTCGACCACCTTCGTTCGCTCATCCAGCATCGCTATTTCAAGAAGGAATGGCCTCAAGCCGTCGTTCAGGACCTGATGGACCAAGACTTTCGGAGCGCTTGTGGCATTCTCGGTTCGGCACTCGATCAGCCGGACCTCCTGCGTCATCTGGCAGAAACGGTCAATTTGCCGGAAGCGGATCTTGGCGACATTCCCCTGATCGACATCATTCTCGATTGGTATTGTCTACGGCAAGCCTCGCAACTGGCTTTCGGCACGATCAGCCAAAGCAGGCTTGATCTTTATGCAGCCTTGGGCGCGCGATGTTTGAAACATACGCCAAGCCCAGCTGAACATGAAACAGAAAGGTTCCTCCGGATCTTCTTCTCCGGATTCAATGGCTTCGTAAAACGGGCCAATCAATCCATAAGCCGGCTGGAAATTACACTCAAATCGCAAAGAGAAGCCGTCGCCTGAGACGCCGCAAACATGAACCGTTCACCCGTGGTCAGCATCACAAGGCTACAGTTGGCGCCGGCGCGAGCATTCTGCAAACCACGCCGGTAGGCAGATAATCGAGCGTGACTTTGCCTTGGAAATCCGAGGCGAGAGCGCGCATGACAAGCTTGGATCCGAAGCCACGTGAACTTGGTTCACTTACTGGCGGGCCACCAGTTTCGCGCCATTCAAACAGCAATCGCTCGCCGACAGGCTGTTCGTCATCGACGCGCCATTCAATGTCAACCCTGCCATCTTCTCCAGATAATGCGCCGTATTTGGTCGCATTCGTGGCCAGTTCATGCACCGACAAGGCGAGAGAGAGCGCCTGCTTGGCGGTCAGATCAAGATCGTCACCTTGAATAGAGCATCGCTCCGGCCGTGGCAGATGCGGTTCCAGAGCCTTCTCGATCACAGCGCGCATTGGTGCGTTCTGCCATGTTTTTGCGGTTATGATCTCATTGGCTTTCGAAAGCGCCTGGATCCTTGTCAGAAATGCCGTTCTGCGATCGCTGATATCTTCGCCTTTCAAGGTCTGGGAGGCTACTGCCGCGACCATGGCGAGGGTGTTCTTAATGCGATGCTGAAGTTCCTGTGCGAGTAACTCGTTTCGGCGCAGAGCGTCGGTAACATCAGTGATGTCTTTTGAGATGGACAGCAGATGGGTGGGATTTCCACCCTCGCCAAATACCGGAATGACCTGAACCTCCCAGAATTTTTGCGTTCCTTTCGCGGTCTTGGCGTCACCGAAAAATTGTGCGGGCTGTCCAGATGCAGCTGTTTCAACAGCCTGACGGGCGGCAACGTTACCGTCTCCAGCCCAGAAATCCGGCCAAGGGCAGCCTTGGAATGCACTAAAGTCATCAACCTCCATCACCCGTTTGCCGCCTTCACTCATGAATTGAAGGCGTCCCTCGAGATCCAGGATCTTGATGCAATCCCCGCAGCCATTTAGCACGGATGCCAACAAGGCCGCGTTCCCGACCAATCTGGAATCCGCAGCCTGAAGCTCGTCATTCATCTTCGCCAGCATTTCTGCCGAAGTCACGGAGAAGGATTTGCTCACGACGTTTTCACTACCTTCTCAATTATTTGGTACACTTACCGGAGGCTGTTGCAGCATCAATTACGGAAGACAGGAATGGTTCCTTGGCACCGACGACAATTCATCCGCGTCAAAAATTGGGCATCGACGCCAACTTCGCTCCGTCGGTTCAGTACACGCAAGTATTGAGAGCCAATAGCATGCAACCTTAGATGAGCACCGCACCGTGCTAGTTTCAACGTTTCTGCAAGAATACTAATAAGTTGAAATTATACTTCCAGCAAGCCGTGTCGTGAGGATCGGTCAAACATACACCAAAACCCGTGCGTCATTCAGTTGCACCTGTGCTCATAGAAAGCCGGATCGCAATTATCTCTGCGACCCCGCAAAATCGTAAAAGCTGGTCGAACCACGTCTGGATTTAGAATTCGCTCCAGTTTTCAGAGGCGACTGGCACAGACTGGGTTCCAGCACCGGCTACCTTGCGAACCACTGGCTGGCGCGCCGGCAGGGTGCCCGTCGTGCGGGTGTTCGTGGCCGCGCGCATTGCTTCTCCCGTTGCTCTCAAAGCGGCGGACTGCGCTCCCGCAACCTGGAAGCGGGCAACCAGATTTCTGAGGGTATTGGACTCACCGAGCAGTGCCATGCTGGCCGCAGTTGTTTCCTCAACCATGGCAGCGTTTTGCTGAGTTACCTGATCCATCTGGTTGACGGCCATATTGACCTCCTTGAGGCCAGACGCCTGCTCGCTCGCCGAGACGGAGATCTGGCGGATCAGCCCGTTGATTTGCATCACCTGCTGAGCGATCTTTTCAAGCGATTTTCCAGCTTCGCCGACAAGCGCTACGCCGTCCTGCACCTGTGCTGCGGAGGCGTTGATGAGGGATTTGATCTCCTTGGCCGCATTGGCAGAACGTTGAGCAAGCTCGCGTACTTCCTGCGCAACGACGGCAAATCCCTTGCCCGCCTCGCCTGCACGCGCAGCTTCTACGCCTGCATTCAGCGCAAGGAGATTGGTCTGGAAGGCAATCTCATCGATGACACCGATGATGCGTGATATTTCCTGTGAGGATTGCTCGATACCATGCATCGACGCTACCGCCTTCTGGACGACACCGCCTGATTTTTCCGCGTCCGTGACAGCAATCGAAACGGCGCTGGCAGCGGTCCCGGCATTATCTGCGCTGGCATTGACCTGCTCCGTCAATTCGTTCAGGGCCGCGGCGGTTTGTTCCAGGCTGGCGGCCTGTGTCTCGGTCCGCTTGGCGAGGTCTGCCGCACTCTCGGAAATCTCGCTTGTCCCTGCCGCAATGTTGACCACGCTTCCGTTTACGGAAGCAATCGCCTGCTCCAGACTTTCTACCGCGCTGTTGAAATCGCGCTTGATCGCGGCGTAGTCGCCCGGGAAGTCATCGTTGATCCGGTAAGTCAGGTTGCCTTGCGACAAATGTGCCAACCCAGTTCCGAGCGCGGCCACGATATGTTGCTGGATCGCAGCGGACTGGCTGCGTTCAGCCTCATTGCGTCTCCGCTCGCCTTCCGCGGCACTCCGCTGAGCATCAGCTTCCGCAGCAAGGTTATGACTTTCCGCAAGGCGATGGCGGAAACCTTCGAGCGCCTTGGCAACCATGCCGATTTCATCACCACGGGCCTGGTTCGAAATTTCATTCGAGTAATCGCCGTTCGACATCCGTTCGACATCACCGACCAGACCATGAAGTGGGCGTTGCGCCAGCCCTCTGACCGCCAGGAACAGGGAAATCATGACGGCGCCGAGGACGATCAGACCGCCGAGGATCATCATCTTGGTCTGTTCGGTCACAGGCGCACTGATCGCCGTGCTGGGGATATCGATGATAACCGCCCAGGTCGCGTTTACGCCAGGGACCGCAAAAGGATAGATCAGACGGTCAAAACCTTCCCCTGTATCTGACGTCAGGTTTTCCAGAACAGCGCTCTTGACGCTTGCCAGCGCCGTTTTCAAACTATCCGCGCCTTCGGCCTGATAGGGCTTCATCAGTTGATCATCCTTCGGCGCAACCATCCATTGGCCAGTTTGATCGACGAGAAGGACACGGCCCGTTCCAAACGGCTTCAGCGCTTTCAGTTTTTCGGAGAGCGAACGAAGTGAGATATCAACGCCGCTGACCCCGATCATCTTGCCGCCGGAGATGACCGGGTAAGCTATGGAACTCATGGTCGTAGGGACGTCGGTGCCCTCGGCAAGGTAGGGGGCAGTAATGGCACCTTTGCGACTCTTGGCAGCGAGGGCATACCATTCCGCATCGTACTTGGCAGCGAATGTTGAGTACTGAATTGCGCCGTTTCGATCTTTGGACCAATAGGGCGTGAAGACGCCGTCTTCATTCGCACCGAGATTGGTCTGCCCTTTTACCTCGTCCTTACGTCCATCGATAGCGCGCGGCTCTTCCGCCATCCAGCTTCCGAACGCGAACGGATTCTGCTCGAGATTGGCACGCAGAACATTCGTGATCCCCAGGCGATCGAGCGACTTCCCTTCATGCGCTCGACCTATGACGCCTGCCATCGTCCGGGCGGCACTCGCCAGTTCGCCGACATCGCCAGCGATTTCACGCGCAATAGCTTTGGCTTCCGCATTCGACTGCTCCATCGTCAATGCCTGCACGCGATCTCGTGTCTGCGAGATCAGAACAAGATTGGAGAGGAAGAGAACAAGGCCGATCGATATTCCAGTGACGAAAAGGAGCTTTGCTGCGATGGAACGGGAAAGTAAGGCGAACATGAATGCCTCGAATAGGATGACATAGATGCAGGGACAGTCTTTCCACGACATCATGACGCGGGTTGGGGCGGATAGGCACCACTAATGTAATTAAGACTAATAGTGATAAGTTTAATATGAGATAAACTTGGATGAAACACGTGCCCTTTAGATGAGCCAGCGGCACAGCCGTCGCATCGTGTCAAATTTGTGAAGCAGCATTGATTGGCTAACTCTCGTTCTTAAGAGTATGGTAACTATTGCCGGACCAGCAGATCCGATGCATGATCGGCTGGAACCCATTGTTTACATTCGGCGTTTCTCTGAGCGACAGGGAGATAGGCTTAATGACGAATGAAGTGGTAGACGGTCGTAACGCTCCACGGTGGCTGACGCCAGTGTGGGTCCGTTTGAACGACGGATCTCCGGAAGCGGTTCATGGCCCGGCAGAAGCTTTGGAGAAGCTGATGTTCCGTTGGCCGCCACGGCGCGGGCGTCACTACCGGAGTGCACGAACCAGTTGCCTGGCAGCAGTCAACCGCCAAATGGCGCAGGATCTTGCGCGGGAGGCATTCATTCGCGCATCGCTGGAAGCCAAGCTTCTGGATTGATACTTCAGGACTGGACACAGCAACCTGAAAAAGTCGGAACATTACGTTCTTGTAAGTGGCATTTTCTCAAAGTTGTGATTGGGTTATCACGATGATGTCAGACAGCTTCGAGCGGTTTTCAGAACTTCGGAGCATGAGGACTATGCCAACACGACATGAACGGTTGATCGATGAAGTCAGTAACAAAAATGGTTCTGCTCGGCCTCGCGCTTGCTGGAGCAGGGCTTGCCTATGCCGTTCAGCATCCGCATATGCAATCGGTGGCATCGTCTTGGCTTGGAAAAGAGAAGAAAGAGCGGGAAGGCAGCCGGGATCGGTCCATTCCCGTTGTGGCAACGCCAGCTAAACTTGCAGATGTGCCGATTTACGCGACGGGCGTGGGGACGGTACGACCCGCCAATTCTGTCGTCGTGCGTGCGCAGGTCAGCGGTCGCATCACCGAGATCCGCTTTCAGGAAGGGCAGGATATCAAGAAGGGTGAGATTATCGCCCGTCTTGACGACGCGCTCTACAGGGCACAGCTCGATCAGGCTATCGCCAAGAAGGCCCAGGACGAAGCATTGCTGGGCAATGCGGTCGTCGAATTCGAGCGCGTTCAGCGTTTGGCCGGCAATTCTGCTGCAACCCAGCAACAGGTCGATAACCAGCGGGCACTCGTGGCGCAGTACAAAGCCCAGGTCCAATCGGACCAGGCATCGATCGAGGCTGCGCAGGTTCAGCTGGATTACACCACTATCCGCGCGCCTATCGACGGACGGACCGGCATTCGCAATGTCGACGTCGGCAACATCGTTTCCAGTGGCGATTCCAGCGGGATCGTTACACTTTCGCAGATCCGTCCGATCACTGTCGTGTTTTCCGTGCCCCAGCAGGAACTGGCCCGCGTCAACGCAGCAAGCTCCAAAGCACCTCTGAGTGTTGATGCATTTGCGGATGACGGCAAAACGGTGCTCGGACAAGGGCGCCTGACTGTGGTCGACAATCAGGTCGATGCCACGACAGGCACAGTCAAGCTGCGCGCAGAATTTCCCAATGAGAATCTTTCGCTGTGGCCGGGAGCCTTTGTCAATGCGCGCCTTCTGGTCGAAACACGAAAAGACCGGTTGACCGTTCCATCCGCAGCCGTGCAACGAGGGCCGGGTGGCACCTATTCCTATGTTGTCGAGAGTGACGACAAGGTGCGAATGCAGGCGGTCTCGGTGCAGATGCAGGATGATCAGATCGCAGTGATCAGCGACGGCCTGAAGGCGGGTGAGCGCGTTGTGACAACCGGCTTTGCGCGATTGCAGGATGGCGCGCAGGTCAAGGTTTCAACGCCTGAAGAGGCTGATCCTGCCAAGATGGTCGTCCCGCTTTCGGATGAAAATCGCGCACAGCGTCGCAAGGGTGGCGGAAACCGAAACAATGGGCAGAACAAACCTCCTGCTGGAGAGCATTCCGGTCAACCGGGTTCAGCCACGCCTCATCCCGAAAATGGAAACGCCGACAAAGGCACGGAAACGCCTTCAGAAAGGCCTCCGGGAGATGGCGGCGCGGTGCCTCCAAAAGAGGGTGCTCAGCCTGATGCGCCGAAGGTTGACGGCCAGAAGTCGGCTGATGCATCGCGATGAGTGTTTCCACGCCCTTCATCTCGCGACCCGTCGCAACTTCGCTTCTCGGAATTGCCACTCTGCTGGGCGGACTGCTCGGGTTTTTCTCGCTTCCGGTCGCACCGCTGCCCCAGGTGGATTTTCCGACGATCCGGGTGACGACACAGCTGCCCGGAGCAGATCCGGACACCATGACGGCCTTGGTCACCGCGCCGCTGGAACGGCCGCTGGGGCAAATTCCGTCTGTAGCCGCCATGACGTCCTCGAGCGCCTTCGGCATCAGCCAGATCACGCTGCAGTTCAATCTTGATCGAGATATCGATGGAGCGGCTCAGGATGTGCAGGCTGCCATCAATGCAGCAGCCGGGAGCCTTCCCAAGACGCTGCCCTATCCGCCCACCTACGCCAAGGTCAATCCGGCGGACACACCGATCATCACGCTGGCCTTGCATTCGGATACCTATCCCATTCGTGACCTGAGTGATTTTACCGATACCATCATGTCCCAACGCCTGAGCGAAGTCTCGGGCGTGGGTGATGTGCGCGTCGAGGGCGGGGTACGGCCAGCCATCCGCATTCAGGCAGACCTGACACGGCTTGCCTCCTACGGTCTTTCGATGGAGGACCTGCGCACGGCCATCACCAATGCCAATGTGTCGGGAGCGAAAGGTGCCGTGGATGGCACGTTTCAATCTTTCACGCTCTCCGCCAACGACCAGATCCACGAGCCTGAGGTCTATCGACAATCCATCATCGCCTACAAGAACGGCGCGCCGGTCCGTCTGAAGGATGTCGCAGATGTCGTCGAAGGGCTGGAGAACAGCCGTGTCGGCGCATGGTATAACGGTCGTGCCGCCGTTATCGTCGACGTCATGCGCCAACCCGGAGCAAACGTCATACAGACGGTCGAGGATGTGCGCTCGCAACTTCCCCGGCTGAAGGCGACACTCCCGGCGGGCGTCGCGCTTGATATTGTCAATGACCGAACAGAGACGATCCGGGCTTCCATTCACGATGTGCAGTGGACATTGGTGCTGTCGATCGCACTGGTTATCCTCGTCGTCTTTCTTTTCCTGCGAACTCTCACGGCTACCATTATCGCCGGGGTCGCCCTTCCACTCTCGCTGATCGCAACGTTCGGCATCATGTGGTTTGCCGGGTTCAGCCTCGACAACCTTTCGCTGATGGCGCTGACCATCGGAACAGGTTTCGTCGTCGACGATGCCATCGTGATGATCGAAAACATCGCCCGTCACATCGAAGAGGGCGAACATCCGATGAAGGCAGCACTGAAGGGTGCTGGAGAAATCGGCTTCACCATCATCTCGCTGACTGCCTCTCTCATCGCGGTATTCATTCCGCTGCTGTTCATGACGGGTATTGTCGGGCGCATGTTCCGCGAGTTTGCGCTGACACTGACTATTGCCGTTGTGGTATCGGCCATCATTTCGCTGACCCTGACACCAATGATGTGCGCTCGCATTTTGCGGGCGCCAAAGGCCAGAAGCACCGGTATTCTGGGTCTCAGCGATCGCTTCATGGACTGGGTCAATCGAGGCTATCATAGAAGTGTTGTCTGGGCAGTCGATCGCGGCTGGCTGATGCTGGGCCTGACAGCAATTACCCTTGGTGTAACAGTCTTTCTGTATCTCATCATCCCGAAGGGATTCCTGCCGGTTCAGGATACGGGCATGATAACCGCTGTCGTGGAAACGGAGCCGACGAGCTCCTTCGACGCGATGAAGACGACGCAAAAGGTGATCGGCGACCGTTTGCGGCAGGATCCCGCGGTTGAGAGTGTGGTGGCCGTCATCGGCACGAGCGCGACGAACCTGACGCTGAACACCGCAAGCTACCGCATTGTTCTGAAGCCACAGGACGAACGGGACATATCCTCAACCGACCTGATCGATCGGCTGCGGGAGCGCGTTGCCGGAATTCCCGGAATTCATGCAACATTCCAGAGCGTTCGCGATATTTCGATCAGCACACGGGCCAGCCGCGCGCCCTATCAATACACGCTGACCGGTACGAACGCGGCGACTGTCGCAGACTGGGCGGAGAGGCTCGCGCGTCGCCTTCAACAGGATTCTCTCCTCATTGATGTTACCTCTGAAGTGGAGCTCGGCGGCGGACGGCTGGCGATTCAGGTTAACCGGGAGACGGCGGCTCGGCTCGGCGTATCCATGCAGGCGATCAGCGATACGCTCTACGATGCCTTCGGGCAGCGCCAGATCAGCACGATTTATGGTCAAGCCAACCAGTATCGCGTCATTCTGGAGGCAGCAGAGCGTTTTCAGGGCAATCCGAAGGCACTGGACCAGCTTTATGTGGCGGGCGCCAATGGCGCCATGATACCGCTTGGCACCGTTGCTACGGTACGCTTCACCACGGCTCCGCTGGTGATCAGCCGCAGCGAACAATTCCCGGCCGTCACCCTGAGCTTCGATCTGGCACGCGGCGCCTCCTTGTCGGACGCTGTGGCCGCGATCAAAAGCGCCGAAGCCGAGATTGGCCTTCCAGCATCTATCCAGCGCCATTACAGCGGCGATACGGAAGAGTTCGATCGATCCCTCGCGGGTGAACCCTGGCTAATACTGGCAGCTATCATCACCATCTACATCGTTCTTGGCCTGCTTTACGAAAGCGCCATCCACCCGATCACGATCCTCTCCACCCTTCCGTCGGCCGGTGTGGGTGCGCTGTTGGCGCTTATGGCATTCGGTCAGGATCTCTCGATCATCGCGCTGATCGGCATCGTCCTCCTGATGGGTATCGTAAAGAAGAACGCCATCATGATGATCGACTTTGCGCTGAGCGCTGAGCGGGAGGACGGGCTCTCTCCGCGTGAAGCCATCATCAAGGCGGCGAGCCTTCGATTCCGTCCCATCATGATGACGACGCTGGCGGCCCTCTTCGGCGCCCTTCCGCTTGCATTGGCACAAGGCTCCGGCGCGGAACTGCGCATTCCGCTCGGCATTTCTATCATCGGCGGCCTGCTGCTCAGCCAGTTGCTGACCCTCTATACGACGCCGGTCATCTATCTCGCACTGGATCGACTGCGCATTCGCAAGGCGGAGCGTCCAAGCGAAACACCTGAAGTGCGCCACGCCGGGGAAACGGCATGAACCTGTCCGCCCCCTTCATCAGGCGTCCAGTTGGCACCACACTTCTTGCGATTGGCCTGATGATATTGGGCATTGTGGCTTATCGCTTCCTGCCTGTTTCCAGCCTGCCAGCGGTGGATCTCCCCACAATTCGTGTGTCCGCCAGTCGTCCGGGTGCCGATCCGGAAAGCATGGCATCAAGCGTTGCCGCTCCACTCGAGCGGCACCTTGGTGCGATTGCCGGATTGACGGAACTGACATCGACCAGCGGGCTGGGCACGACGAACATTTTTTTGCAGTTCGACATTTCCCGCAACGTCGATAGCGCCGCACAGGATGTGCAGGCGGCTATCAATGCTGCCGTGGCGGATTTGCCGAGCGACATGCCGAACCTGCCGTCGATGCGCAAGGCAAACCCTGCCGCAGCACCCATACTGACGCTGGCGCTCACCTCATCCACTCTTCCAGCAAGTGCCATCTTCGATGCCGCGGATACGGTCGTCGTTCAGCGCATCTCACAGGTGGAGGGTGTGGGCGATGTAAATGTCAGCGGCGCGGATCAACCGGCGGTCCGCGTGCGGCTCGATCCGGATCGGCTGGCAGCCATCGGTCTTTCCGCAAACGATGTACGCAATGCCATCGTCAATGGAAATGCCCTCGCCCCCGTGGGTGCCATCGATGGGCCTAATGCTTTCTATGCACTCTCTCTCAACGCGCAACTCACGAAACCGGAAGATTACGGAGACCTGATCATTCGGTCTGGCGATGGAACCGCGACCCGGCTGTCGGACATTGCCAGCGTGGAACCGGGCGTGCGCAATCGGCGGTCCGATGCTTGGTTCAACGGCAAGCCGGCCGTGCTGCTCAACATCACCAAGGCAACGGACGCCAATGTGGTTGCAACTGTCGATGCTGTGCGCGCGCTCTTTCCCGAACTCAAGCAGTTGATCCCTGCGGGTATCGAAATCGACGTGCTGAACGACCGCACGACGACCATCAATGCAAGCGTGAAGGACATGCAGTTCACGCTGCTTGCTACGATCAGCCTCGTCATGGCCGTCGTTTTCGTTTTTCTCCGGCGACTGGTGCCGACATTCGCGGCGGGCATCACGGTGCCCTTGTCCTTTGCCGGGGCCTTTGCCGCGATGTGGCTTACGGGCCTTTCCATAGACAATCTCTCATTGATGGCATTGGCGGTCGCCAGCGGCTTCGTCGTCGATGATGCCATCGTCATGATCGAGAATGTCTATGCAAATCTGGAAAAGGGCATGAGCCCACTGCAGGCGGCACTTGAAGGCGCAAGCCAGATCGGCTTCACCGTGATTGCAATCAGTGTCTCACTGATGGCTGCCTTCATTCCGCTGTTCTTCATGGGCGGGATCGTCGGAAAATTCTTCCTAACCTTCTCGCTGACTTTGGCCTTCACCATTCTCGTCTCAACCATCGTCTCGCTCACATTGACGCCGATGATCTGCGGCCACAAGCTGAAGCCGCATGATCTGGAGGCTCGGGCAAACTGGTTCGACCGACTGGTCGAGGGCACCATGGATTCCATGATTGCCTTCTATGACAGAACCCTGAGCAGCCTGCTGCATCACCGTTTTCTGGCCATTGTCACGACGGCCGCCTGCATTGCGCTGACAGGCTATCTCTATGCGAAAGTTCCGAAGGGTTTCATTCCGAGGGACGATACAGGTTTCGTGATGGGCAACAGCCAGGCGGCCAGTGACATCTCATATCCGGCGATAGTTCAGCTTCAGCGGCGTGCGTTGGCGATCGTCGAGAAGGACCCGGCCGTCAAGAACATAGGCGCAAGCGTCGGCGGTGGCTTTCTCGGAACCGCCAATCGCGGGCAGATGCAGATCTCTTTGAAGCCGCGGGCGGAGCGAGATCCCACCGATGTGGTTGTCGAGCGGCTGCGCCGGGCGACAGCGGTCATTCCCGGCCTCGATACCTCCTTTCATTCGCCGAGCGATATTCGCGTCGGTGCCCGATCTTCGGATTCGGAATTTCAGTTCACCCTCTGGAGTGCCGATTATGCCGAACTCATAACCTGGGCGCCGCGAATTCTGGCAAGGCTGAGACAGGAACCGCTGCTGACGGATGTGAACAGCGACCGGCAACCCAATGGATTGCAGGCCAATGTGGTGGTTGATCGGACGGCCGCTTCGCGACTTGGCATACGCATGAGCGCGGTCGATACGGCCCTGAACAATGCCTTTGCGCAGAGACAGGTCACGGTGATCTATGGAGAGCGAAACCAGTACCGCGTCATTCTGGAGGCCTATCCGGAATTCGCGAAAGACCCTGAGCATATCCTGAAAATCTACGTTCCAGCGACAGGCGGCACGCAGGTTCCCCTCAGCGCATTTGCCAAGGTCGAGCGGACCCTGGCGCCGATTGGCGTGAACCATGAGGATCAGTTCCCCTCCGTCACGATCTCCTACAATGTCGGGCCGGACATTACGCTGTCTCAGGCGAACGAGGCCATCAAAGCCGCCGTTGCGGATATGCATCTGCCAGATACGCTTCACGCTGAATTTGCGGGCGACGCTGCCAATGCCAGCGATTCCTCCAGCAACCAGCCGCTGCTGATTCTAGCCGCCCTGCTGGCCGTCTATATCGTGCTTGGCATTCTTTACGAAAGCCTCGTCCACCCGCTGACGATCATCTCGACGCTGCCATCGGCCGGGCTCGGTGCTCTGCTGGCACTGTGGGTGAGCGGTACGGAACTGACACTTGTTGCATTCATCGGCATCATTCTTCTGATCGGGATCGTGAAGAAAAACGGCATCATGCTTGTCGATTTTGCCCTCGATGCAGAACGCCGGCTTGGCATGACGCCTGCCGAGGCCATCCATGAAGCATGCCTCAAGCGGTTTCGCCCCATCATGATGACGACCCTTGCGGCATTCATGGGCGCGCTACCGCTGATCCTGGCAAGCGGCCCGGGTGCCGACCTTCATCGTCCGCTCGGGATCACGATCATTGGCGGCCTGATCGTCTCGCAGGCGCTGACACTCTACACGACGCCGATCATCTATCTGATCTTTTCCCGGTGGTCGGGTTCGCGCAGCAAGAGAGAACTGGAGGCAGCATCAGCCGGACCAGCTTTGAAGCCAAACGCCTAACGCTGACAGACCTGCGCGCGGCTCATCGCGTGAGAAGCCCGGTAACAATTCGGGTCATTTGAGACTTGAGCTCCTTGTCGGAGTGCTTGATGCCGACCATCTCCGACAAAAAATCCTGCGTTGTCGAGAGAAGACCAAGAAGTGAGATTGAGGCAAACACTGCAAGATCATCATCGATCAGTCTCGCCTCTTCTTTGTGGTCATCCAGAAAATGACGCAACTTGGTATGAATAGGCTTGCCAAGTTTTTCCGCGATAAAAGTCTGCCGCTCCCGATCAGGGCTTCCGGCCACTTCCCCTATCATCAGTCGGGCGAAGTGCGGCTTTGAGAAAATCATCTCGACGAGCTGTTCTGCAACGTAATCAACTCTTTGCTCCGCGGGGAGCTTCAAAGCATCCGCAATGAATTTATCGATGTTTTGCAAAGACTCCTCGGCGACCGACGAAACAACGGCAGTCCAAAGCCCGAACTTTGACCCGTGACGGTATGAAATAAGAGCGACATCTACATCCGCTATCGTCGCAATATTTCGAAGCGATGTGTTTTCGAAACCATTTTCAGCAAAGCTCTGAAGGGCAGACTCAAGCAAGGTGTCGGTCCCAGGCTCTGCGCCTTTGCGGGGCCTTCCTCGTCCGGCCCTCGCCTTTTGCGCCTGCTGTGGTTTCGTTCGTGCTTCCATCTTGACAACTCCCATGCTTGCAAGACATATATTCAACATCTGATGAATTATTTCAACCCTGTTATGATCAGGATCACCAATGACGGCAACGTCTACTCCTCCTCCCAAAGGCCTGAAGGCGCCAAAAAGATCCCTTCCCGCCGTTTTCATCGCGATAGCGGCTCTGGCTCTCTCTTCCTGTGACGAGCAGAGCAAGGAACGGGAGCCCTATCTCGCTCATGTCAAAGTCGAATCTGTTCGGCTGACGCCCGACGTCGTGCGTGCCAGCGGCACCGGCGAGGTCAAGGCGCGCATAGAGAGTGAACTCTCGTTCAAGGTCAGCGGTCGCGTCATTTCGCGGGAGGTCAATGTCGGTGATCGCGTGAAGGCAGGCGATCTCCTGGCCAGGCTAGACTCAACTGAGCAGTCGGCTGATCTGGAATCGGCAAAGGCCGCGGTCGCCTCACAAGAGGCAACCCTGCGCATGGCAAGCTCCGTGCTGGCTCGGAGAAAGGCATTGACGCAAACGGGTGCATTGTCGCAGCAGGATCTGGATAGCGCGATTCAACAGTTCCAATCCGCTCAGAACGACCTGGACGCAGCAAAGGCACGTCTGGACGTGGCGACTGATACCTTAAGGCAAACTGAATTGCGCGCTGACGCGGACGGCACGATTACCGTTCGAGGTGTCGAAGTTGGTCAGGTCGTCCAGCCTTCGACGTCCGTCTTTACGCTTGCGCATGATGGTGCGCGCGATGCGGCGTTCAACGTTCAGGAGTCGGTCCTCACCGGTAATCGCCAGCCGCTGGCGATGGAAGTCGCCCTGGTATCAGACCCCTCCGTGAGGGCGAAGGCTTCCATCCGGGAGGTCAGCCCCGCGATAGACCGATCACTTGGCACCGTTCGGGTGAAGCTCGCCATTGAGAATCCTCCGCCCGCGATGTCGCTTGGCTCTCCGATTGTCGCAAATGTCGACATGGAGCGTCAGGAACGCATCAACGTACCGTGGCAGGCTCTCATGTCCAAGGCAGGTCAACCTGCCGTCTGGACAATCGATCCCGAAAAGAAGACCAGTCGACTGAAGCAGGTCGAGATACAACGATACGACTCATCGAAGGTCGTTCTTTCCAGCGGATTGCAAGCCGGAGATCTTGTGGTCATCGAGGGCGCTCAGTTTCTGCGTGAAAACCAGCAGGTCTCTTTCGATGCAGGAGTAGCACGATGAAGCTCTCTATCTCACTGACGCTGCTGGCCGCAGGCCTGGCTCTTACCAGTTGCACCGAAGAACAGGAGCCACCACCGCCGGTTCGACCCGTCCTGTTCACAACAGTCAAGCCGCGCGAACTGACAACACTGGGCTTTACCGGCACGGTTGAAGCAAAGCTGAGCGCCGATCTCGGCTTCCAGGTCCTTGGCCGCATCGTTTCACGCAATATCAATGTCGGGGATGTTGTGCGCAAAGGGCAGGAACTGGCAAAGCTCGATGCCACTGCGCTGCAACTCGCCGTCACGAAAGCAGAAGCGGATCTCGCATCCTCGCGTGCCAAGCTTGATCTGGCCCGTGTCAACGAGCAGCGTCAAAGCACGCTTCTCCAGACAAACGCTACGACCAAGGAACGCGTCGAAGAGGCCGTTCAATCTCGTGCAGCGTCCGAGGCATCGGTTCTTCAACTGGAGGCAGATCTCACAAAAGCCCAGGAGCAACTGGGTTATGCGACCCTGATCGCCCAGACGGACGGAGTGGTGTCGTCGCTTGCCGCTGAAGTCGGACAGGTCGTGGCGGCTGGTCAGACGGTGGCAACGATTGCACGCCTCGACGCCAAGGACGCCGTGATCGACATACCGGAAAGCTATGGTGATCTGACCAGGATTGGAAGCACTTTCCTCGTTTCGCTGCAGGCCGATCCGGAGATCAAGGTGAAGGGACAGGTGCGTGAAGCAGCACCACAGGCAGACGCCGCGACCCGTACACGGCGAACCAAGATTGCGCTGGAAACGGCACCAGAAAGCTACCGACTGGGAAGCACGGTCACCGCGACACCGATGGAAGAGATCAAAGCGGCCCTCTGGTTGCCGTCCCGGGCGGTTGGCGAAAAGGATGGAGCGACCTTCGTATGGGTCATCGATCCACAGGGCAAAAAAGTCGTTCGACGCCCCGTCGGAATCCAGCCTTCCGCAACTGGCGGCGTCAACGTCACGCAGGGCCTGCAGGAAGGTGAACGGGTCGTGACCGCAGGCGTCAATTCCCTCACCGATAATCAACCCGTCCGTTTTGCTGAAGAGCTGCCTCTATGAACAAGAAATTCAATCTTTCCGAATGGGCACTCAAGCACAGGTCGCTCGTCTGGTATTTCATGATCCTTTCGGCAGTGGCCGGATTGCTCTCCTACATCAACCTCGGGCGTGAAGAAGATCCGGACTTCACCATCAAGACCATGCTGATCCAGGCCCAATGGCCGGGCGCCTCGATAAACGAGATGACCAGTCAGGTGACCGACCGGATCGAGAAGAAGCTCCAGGAACTGGAATCGCTCGATTACACAAAGAGCATCAACACTCCCGGTCAAACCACGATCTATGTAAACTTGCGAGAAAACACCAAGGCGGCGGATGTAAAACCGACCTGGGTCAAAGTTCGCAACATGATCAACGATATCGCTCCCACACTTCCACAGGGTGTGCAGGGACCCGCATTCATCGATAGTTTCGGCGATGTGTTCGGCAACATTTACGCGTTCACGTCCGATGGGCTGACGCAGCGCGAGTTGCGTGATTATCTGGAAGCGGCGCGGACCGAAATTCTCAGTGTGCCAAATGTCGGCAAGGTAGACCTCATCGGAGCACAGGATGAGGTTATCTACCTGGAGTTCTCCACGCGCCAGATGGCTGCTCTGGGCATTACCCAGAGCCAGATCCTGAACACGCTGCAGCAACAGAACGCGGTTGTTGCTTCCGGCACGATGCGTACCGGGGCCGAAAACATCAACATCAGGGTATCGGGCCAATTCGCAACCGAGGATGCCATCCGCAACATCAATCTTCGGGTCAATGACCGCTTCTTCCGTCTCAGCGACGTGGCAAAGATCACGCGTGGCTATTCGGATCCTGCACAGCCTCTGTTCCGCTACAATGGTCAGCCGGCCATTGGTCTCGCGATCGGCATGAAGCCGGGAGCAAACCTGCTGAACTTCGGTGAAGCCCTGTCGAAGACGATGGATCGCGTCATAGCCGACCTGCCTGTGGGTATTGGCGTGCACCACGTGGCGGATCAGGCCGTCGTCGTCGAGGAAGCCGTCGGCGGCTTCACCAAAGCTCTCTTCGAAGCCATCGCCATCGTTCTTGTGGTCAGCTTTCTCAGCCTTGGGATGCGAGCTGGCCTGGTTGTTGCCGTCTCCATTCCGCTGGTCCTGGCGATCACCTTCGTTTTCATGGAGTATCTGGGCATCTCGCTTCAGCGCATCTCGCTCGGTGCTCTCATCATCGCACTTGGATTGCTCGTCGATGACGCCATGATCGCGATCGAGATGATGGTGTCCAAACTGGAAGCCGGTGAAACGCTCGCCAAGGCGGCAACCGCCGTCTACACCTCAACGGCTTTTCCAATGTTGACAGGCACACTCGTCACCGTGGCGAGCTTCATTCCCGTCGGTCTGAACGATAGCGCGGCGGGCGAATTCACCTTCTCGCTTTTCGTTGTGATTGCGATATCACTGATCGTTTCATGGATCGTTGCGGTACTCTTTGCTCCATTGCTGGGCGTGGTCATGCTGCCGAAGACCATGAAAAAGCACGAGGACCACAAAGGCCTGATGGCACGGGTCTTTTCAAGGATCCTGCACGTCTGCGTCACCTGGCCGAAGATGACAATCCTCGTTACGGTCGCCTTGTTTGGTGCCTCCGTTTACGGGATGGGCTTCGTTCAGCAGCAATTCTTCCCTCAATCCGATCGCCCGGAACTCATCGTCGACTGGAATTCACGCCAGAATTACACGATCGACCAGACCAAGGCTGATATGGACAAGTTCGAGGCAGCCTATCTTGCCAAGGATGAGGATATCGTTCATTGGACCTCCTATGTCGGCCAGGGAGCAAAGCGCTTCGTACTCTCGTTTGACGTACAGCCATCCACCGCCTACTTCGGTCAGATGGTCATTGTCACCAAGAGCATAGAAGCTCGCGAGCGCCTGAAGGCCAAGCTCGAGAAGGTTGCCGAGACCGAGTATGCGGGCGCGGACATCCTCTTGAAAGAAATGGAACTTGGACCCCCGGTAGGCCGCCCCATCCAGTACCGCGTCAGTGGTCCTGATCCTCAGCAGGTCCGCATGCTTGCAGGCCAACTAGCTGGGATAGTGGGTCAGGATCCCCGTCTAGGTCGCGTGGTCTTCAACTGGAACGAACCCGCACGCAGCGTGAAGGTGGATGTGCTTCAGGATAAGGCCCGCCAGCTCGGCGTTACATCCTCTGACATTGCCACGGCGCTCAACAATATCACGAACGGCTCAACCATCACGCAGATCCGCGACAGCATCTATCTGATCGACGTGATTGGCCGCGCGACCGAAGACGAGCGTCGTTCCATCGAGACGCTACGCAATCTGCAATTGCCGGGCAATAACGGTCAATCCGTGCCGCTCGCTTCGATTGCAAACTTCCGCTACGAGCTGGAACAGCCGGTGATCTGGCGTCGCGATCGCCTGCCAACCGTAACCGTGGAAGCAGCCATTGTTGACGGCACCCTGCCGGCGACGATCGATGCCTCCCTCAAGTCGTCCATCAACGACTTCAAGACGAAGCTGCCGATCGGCTACAAGATCGAGACCGGCGGCTCTGTCGAAAGCAGCGCGAAAAGCCAGGCTCCGATTGTGGCTGTCGTTCCATTGATGCTCCTGACCATGGCAACGATCCTTATGTTCCAGTTGCAGAGCTTCCAGCGCCTGTTCCTGGTGGTCATTGTTGCACCGCTTGGCTTGATCGGCGTAGTAGCCGCTCTTCTGCCAAGCGGCGCACCGCTCGGCTTCGTGGCCATCCTCGGCGTTCTCGCGCTGATCGGCATTCTGATCAGAAACTCCGTCATTCTGGTGGTGGAGATCGAGACGCTTCGCACCGCGGGGCGTCATGCCTGGGATGCGGTCATCGAGGCATCGGAGCATCGGATGCGGCCAATCATGCTGACCGCCGCGGCTGCCAGCCTCGCCCTCATTCCGATTGCCCGCGAGATCTTCTGGGGACCGATGGCTTATGCGATGATGGGTGGAATCGTGGTGGGTACCGTCCTTACTCTCCTGTTCCTTCCAGCCCTTTACATCGTCTGGTTCCGGATCAAGAAGCCGACGGATGGCGCTGAGGCCTCGCCTTCAACCGCGCCGGTCACCCACTAGACATCGCCTATTCAAGACGCAAGCGGGGCGGAGAGCAATCTCCGCCCCGCTTTTGTTTCTGCGCTTCTTCAATGACTTGGTCGGCTGAACAACAGTTCTCTTGCACTGCACAGCAAATCATCGCGCCGCACAACAATTGTGCTTATGTATGGCGATAAAAGAAATATCGTTCAACAATCTTGACGAATTTGTAAAACGGGATAACCCTTAGCGTTAGGAGAACGGTCGGGGATCCATTGAGGCCGCTCTCATTCAAACAAAAGAGGGAACCATGGAACAGCCAACTGCCGTACCATCTGCCGATCCTGCATCTGGCAAGTCACGCCGCGCGGCGCTCACTGCTGCCGTCTTCCTGATGGCCACATCAGCGATCGGACCGGGCTTCATCACCCAGACCGCTACCTTCACCACAAAGCTTGGCGCCGCCTTCGCATTCGCCATCTTGGCGTCCATCCTGATCGACTTCGTCGTCCAGTTGAACATCTGGCGCATCGTTACACTGACACGGATGCGCGCATCCGACATTGCCAACGCTGCCATTCCCGGCACAGGCTACATCCTTGCAATTCTCGTCATCGTTGGTGGGCTGTTCTTCAACATCGGGAATATTGGCGGATCGGGCCTTGGTCTCAACGCGCTTCTCGGCCTCGACCCCACATGGGGCGGCGCCATCAGCGCTCTGATCGCCATCGGCATTTTCAGCTCAAAGCGTGCTGGGGTCGCTGTTGACAAGGCAATCATCGGCGCGGGCGTCTTGATGATCATCCTTACCCTCTATGTTGCGATTGTCTCTCAGCCACCCGTCGGCAAGGCGATGTTTGAAACCTTCATCCCTTCCACCATCGATTTCGCCACCATCACCACGATCGTCGGCGGCACTGTTGGTGGCTATATCACTTACTCCGGTGCACACCGCCTCCTGGACAAAGGCCAGACCGGTATCGAAAACCTCGGTGCCGTCAACCGCGCAGCGCTCTCCGGCATCGCGGTGACAGGCATCATGCGCTATGTCCTGTTCCTCGCAATTCTCGGCGTGGTATCGGCGGGTGTCGCGATCGATGTGTCGGGCAAAGGCGCCAACCCAGCTGCGCAGGCCTTTCAGGCTGCGGCAGGCGAGTTCGGCCTTCGCATCTTCGGTGCGGTCCTCTGGTTCGCCGCCATTACTTCGGTCATCGGTGCGGCCTATACGTCGGTCTCCTTCATCACGGTCTTCAAAAAGGACATCAGCGACCGCGCACGTGACATTGCGACGATCATCTTCATCACCATCTCGCTCTTCTTCTACGTCATCATCACCACGCCTCCTGCGCAGATGCTCGTTTTCGTCGGTGGATTAAACGGTCTGATCCTCCCAATCGGCCTTTCCATCTTCATCTATGCGGCATGGGCCCGATCCGACCTGATGGGTGGCTATCGCTATCCCCGCTGGCTGCTGGTGCTCGGCGTGCTGGTCTGTGCGCTGACCTGGTATATGGGCTACAAGTCCATCGGCCCGATCTTCGCGCTGCTCGGCTGAAGCAAGACAGACTAGGGAGAGGAAACCATGACTTCCATCGATCTTAACAGTGACCTCGGCGAAAGCTACGGCGCATGGAAAATGGGCGATGACACGGCCATGCTGTCCATCGTTTCCAGCGCGAACATCGCCTGCGGCTTCCATGCTGGCGATCCGCTCGGCATCCGCCAGACGGTGAAGGCCGCTGTCGAGAGAGGTGTCGTCATCGGCGCCCATGTCTCCTATCCGGATCGCGTCGGCTTCGGCCGCCGCGATATGGACGCCACAAGTGCGGAACTGACAGCCGACGTGATCTACCAGATCGGCGCACTGCAAGGCATCGCCGCAGCAGCCGGTGGCAAAGTGGCCTATGTCAAGCCACACGGAGCGCTCTACAATCGCATCGCTCATGACGCAAAGCAGGGGCAAGCGGTTATCGACGGCATTCGGGAAATCGATCCGAACCTTGTGCTCATGGGACTGGCAGGAACGCCAATCCTCCAGCTCGCGGAGAAGGCGGGCCTGAGAACCGTGGCAGAAGCCTTTGCAGACCGCGCCTATACGCCCGGCGGAGAGCTTGTGTCTCGTCGTGAAGCCGGTTCCGTCCTGCACGACACCAATCTCATCGGCCAGCGCATGCTGCGACTGGCGCGTGAGGGCAGGCTCGAAGCGATCGATGGCACGACTATCAAAATCGAGGCTCACTCCATCTGTGTACACGGTGACAGCCCCGGTGCCGTCGCCATTGCGCAAGCCGTTCGCCAGACCTTGGAAGCCGATGGCATCACCATCCGCTCCTTTGTCTGACCCCCATTTTCCGGGAGGAAGATATGATCTCGTTTGAACATCTGGCGCATGTTGATGCGTCTCCCGCAAGGAACGCCCGCGCGCAGTACCGCAATGGCCTTGTAG
Organism: Rhizobium sp. Root149; assembly: GCF_001427345.1. Classification (NCBI taxonomy): domain Bacteria; kingdom Pseudomonadati; phylum Pseudomonadota; class Alphaproteobacteria; order Hyphomicrobiales; family Rhizobiaceae; genus Rhizobium; species Rhizobium sp. Root149. The sequence goes on along the minus strand of NZ_LMGD01000023.1, from coordinate 56,243 downwards.
AGCCGACGGCAGGCGTTGCCCGCGGCTTCACGCAGGCCAACATGATCGTGCTGCCGCGTGACTGGGCCTTCGATTTTCTGCTTTATGCGCAGCGAAACCCAAAGGCCTGCCCGGTCCTCGATGTTTCGGATCCGGGCTCGCATACAACGGCACTTGCGAAAGATGCCGATCTTCGTCGCGACGTTCCGCTATACCGCATCTGGCGCAACGGCAAGCTGGCGGAAGAAACGCCGGATGCCTCCGCCGCCTGGGCAGAACACCCGGATCTCGTGAGCTTCCTGATCGGCTGCAGCTTCACGTTTGAAACGCCCATGGCCGAAGCGGGTATCGAGATCCGGCATATCACCGACAAGTCAAATGTGCCGATGTATCTGACGAATAAGCCATGCCAGCCGGCCGGTCGTCTGCACGGCAACATGGTCGTCTCGATGCGACCGATCCGGGCAGATCGCGTGGCAGATGCCGCCACCATCTCCGGGCGTTTTCCTTCGGTGCATGGCTCCCCGGTTCACGTGGGCCAGCCGGAAGCCATCGGGATTTCCGATATCTCCAGACCTGATTTTGGAGATCCGGTCCGGATCGAGCCGGGTGAAGTTCCTGTTTTCTGGGCTTGTGGTGTGACGCCACAAGCGGCGGTCATGGCGTCCGGTGTTCCGTTTGCCATTACCCATGCTCCCGGCCATATGTTTATTACCGATATCCCCGATTCCGCTTACCACGCGTGAGGTTCCATGCGCTTCCTGCCCGTCAGCCTCACCACCCTTTTGGTGGAACTGCAAAATCTGGATGAGACGCTGGCACTCTTCGCGTCCCTGCAGGCCGATCCGGTCGATGGGATCGTGGAGATGGTGCCCGCCGCACGCACCCTCATGGTGCGCTTCCAGCCAGAGGTGATCACCGCGTCTGAACTGGTGGCGATCATTGCCGGACACGATGTTTCGAAGGCTCTATCCGCGTCTGATCAGCGCGTTGAGATCCCTGTCCACTATGATGGTGAGGATCTGGCCGATGTAGCGGAACTGACAGGATTATCGGTGGAGGAGGTCATCCGGCGTCATACGGAAAGCATCTTCACCGTTGCCTTTTGTGGCTTCGCCCCTGGTTTCGGCTATCTGGTCAATGGCGATCCCAAGCTGCATGTGCCGCGCAGAAAAAGCCCGCGCACCCGCATACCTGCCGGTTCTGTGGCGCTTGCGGGCGAATTCTCGGGCGTCTATCCGCAAAACAGTCCCGGCGGCTGGCAAATCATCGGTACGACGCCGGTGAAGATGTGGGATCTGGACCGAAACCCGCCGGCCCTTTTCCAGCCTGGCTATCAGGTGCGATTCATCGATCTGGCGCATGTGCCCGCCAGCTATCATCTGCCGCCAACTCAGCAGATCATGCAGGCACCGGCACGAGATGTCACTGAAGGTGTTGCGCTCAAGGTTCTGGAAGCGCCTATGCCTGCGCTCATTCAGGATCTCGGTCGCTTCGGCCAGACAGGTCAGGGCGTATCCTCCTCTGGTGCTCTCGACCAGGGTGCATTCAAAGCAGCGAACCGCATTGTCGGCAATCCGCTGAACACGCCCTGCCTCGAAGTAACCCTGGGTGGCTTCTGCTTCGAGATCACAGGTCGAACCGTGATGGCCTTGACGGGTGCCTCTTGCCCTCTTCAGATCGAAACACACGACGGCACCTCGATTCCTCACTCAACCTACCAACCAGTTTCATTGGAAGCAGGCGACAAAGTCCGTCTCGGCTTTGCTGTGAGCGGCGCTCGCAGCTATCTCTCCTTTCGAGGCGGTATCGACGCTGCCATGGCTCTCGGGAGTGCGGCGACTGACACGCTTGCGGTCGTCGGGCCGGAAGCGCTTGTTGCCGGAAGCGTGGTCGGCATTGGTGGCGTTGCTGAGCGGCTTCTGCCAGTCAGCCTTGAGGAGCAACCAGCGTTCAAACATCCCATCGCAGGCGAAGAGGTTGTGCTCGACGTCGTCATGGGGCCTCGAACCGATTGGTTTACGCACAAGGGCATCGAAACGCTTTTTAGCCAGAGCTGGACGGTGACGCCGCAGTCTAACCGCGTTGGCGTTCGTCTTGCCGGAGACACCCCGCTTGAACGCATCGATTCCCGAGAACTTCCGAGCGAAGGTACGGCCACAGGTGCCATTCAGGTGCCGCACAGCGGACAACCCGTCCTGTTCCTCGCCGACCACCCGCTGACAGGTGGTTATCCGGTCATCGCAACGGTCGCGGAATATCACCTCGACCTGGCCGGTCAGATGCCCGTGAATGCGAAGGTGCGCTTTCGCCCCATCACCCAATTCAACGAGATTGAACCGGCTGCACGCTGACCAGCAGACCGAAGAAGAACAAGAGGGAACATCCATGAAGAAGGTTCTGATTGCCAATCGTGGCGAGATCGCCGTTCGTGTCATCCGTGCCTGTCGCGATTACGGCTTGAAATCGGTTGCAGTGTACGCCGATCCGGATGTCGATGCATTGTTTGTTCGTCTGGCCGACGAAGCCTATGGGCTCGGCGGCGCTCGTCCAGCAGAGACTTATCTCGATATCGCCAAGCTGATCGAGATTGCGCAACGTGCAGGCGCAGATGCCGTGCATCCCGGCTACGGCTTTCTTTCAGAGCGCGCGGAATTTGCACAGGCCGTGATAGATGCAGGTTTGACCTGGATCGGGCCGGATCCGAACGTCATAGAGGCGCTTGGCGACAAGGTCGAGGCGCGACGCATTGCTCTTTCGGTCGGTGCACCGCTTGTCGCGGGCAGCGATGGCCCGGTGGAAACTGCAGCGGAAGTGCTGGCTTTCGCCCGCGAGCACGGGCTGCCGCTGGCAATCAAGGCTGCTCATGGCGGCGGCGGGCGAGGCTTGAAGGTTGTGTGGAAGATGGAGGACGTGGCAGAGGCCTTCGAATCTGCCGTCCGCGAAGCCAAGGCTGCTTTCGGTCGTGGCGAGTGCTTCCTCGAACGCTTTCTGGATCGACCACGCCATATCGAGGCACAGGTAATCGCTGACAAGCACGGCAATGTTCTGGTCGTCGGTACTCGCGATTGCTCCCTCCAGCGCCGCAACCAGAAACTCGTGGAAGAGGCTCCGGCTCCCTTCCTCACCGATACACAACGGCAGAGCATTCATCATGCTGCAAAGCGCATCTGCGCGGCGGCAGGCTACTCAGGTGCAGGAACGGTTGAATTCCTTCTTGGTGTTGACGGAACGATTTCGTTTCTGGAGGTCAATACGCGTCTTCAGGTCGAGCATCCGGTGACGGAGGAAACGGCGGGCATCGACCTCGTGATTGAACAGTTCCGCATCGCGGAAGGCAAGCCGCTGGAAGTGACAGAAACGCCTGCTCCACGCGGTCACGCAATTGAGTTCCGCATCAATGCCGAGGATCCAGGGCGCGGCTTTTTGCCGACGCCGGGCACGATCACCCGCTTCGAAGGACCTTCGGGGCCGGGCGTCCGGCTGGACACCGGCGTCGTTTCAGGCTCCACCGTACCGGGAACGTTCGACTCGCTGACCTCAAAATTGATTGTGACCGGGGCAACGCGCGAACAGGCGATCGCGCGTGCTCGGCGCGCACTGGATGAGTTCGTCATTGAAGGTGTTGCGACGGTGCTGCCCTTCCACCGCGCCGTGCTGAAGGAAGACGATTTCATCGGCACTGACGGCTTCAAGGTTCACACGCGCTGGATCGAGACGGATTTCGCCGATCGCCTGGAACAGGCCGCAAGACCTGAGCCTGCGACAACGGAGGGTCTGGTCCGCACCGCTGTGGAGATTGATGGCAAGCGTGTGATGCTGGGCATCCCGCAGGCGCTGCTCGGCGGCCTGGCGGGACTTTCGGGAGTAGGTTCCAAAAGTGCCGCAGCTTCAGTGGATACCGTTGATCCCCTGGCGATGATCGCGCCGATTTCCGGCACGCTGCAAAGCTTCAAGGTTGAGGATGGCGCCACAGTCCAAGAGGGTGATCTGATCGCCGTCATGGAAGCGATGAAGATGGAAACGCAAGTTATTGCAAAGCGCAGCGGCGTCTTGAATTTCACCGCCAATCAGGGCGATTACCTGCAAAGCGGATCCGAGATCGCGCGGTTCCAGCCGTAGAAACCAATAAAGTACGACACCAAATATCGCCCCGTTCGCCAATGTCGAACGGGGCGTTTTCTTGATCACCCCATTCGCTCGGAAGCGTAAGATCCGGGGCTGGGTGGGAAGACGATTGTGCGATTGCCGTTGATGAAGGTGCGATGATGGATATGCGCGTGAATGGCGCGCGCCAGCACCTGTGCTTCCACATCGCGACCGAGAGAAACATAATCGTCCGGCGACTGGGCATGCGTCACACGCACGGTGTCCTGCTCGATGATCGGGCCTTCATCAAGATCTGCTGTCACGTAGTGCGCCGTCGCGCCGATCAGCTTCACGCCGCGCTGATAGGCCTGCTTGTAGGGGTTGGCTCCCTTGAAGCTCGGCAGGAAGGAATGGTGGATGTTGATGATGCGGCCGGACATCTTCTTGCACAGATCATCGGACAGAACCTGCATGTAGCGGGCCAGCACGACAAGTTCCGTGCCCGTCTGCTCGACCACATCCATCAACTGCGCTTCCGCCTGCGGCTTGTTTTCCTTCGTCACCTTGATGTGGTGGAAGGGAATATCATGGTTCACGACGACCTTCTGGTAGTCGAAGTGGTTGGAAACCACGCCGACGATATCGATTGGCAGCGCGCCGATCTTCCAGCGATAGAGCAGATCGTTCAGGCAATGACCGAAACGCGAGACCATCAGCAGCACTTTCATGCGCTCGGCGGAGTCATGGATATCGGCCTGCATCNCTTCCAGCGATAGAGCAGATCGTTCAGGCAATGACCGAAACGCGAGACCATCAGCAGCACTTTCATGCGCTCGGCGGAGTCATGGATATCGGCCTGCATCGAAAATTTCTGTGAGATCGGTGCCAATCCTTCCATGAGTGCATCACGCCCGATGCCCTCTTCCGAAATGAAGGAGATGCGCATGAAGAAACGCCCGGTATCGAAATCATCGAACTGCGAGCTATCGACGATGTTGCAACCCTTTTCCGCCAGGTAACCCGAAAGTGCAGCCACGATGCCGCGGGCGGTGGGGCAGGTTACAGTCAGGACGAAATTCATCGGCTCATTTTCCTTCAGACACAGTTCGTTGCGGCGACCGGGCTTGCGACCACGGTCGGGGCTCTGCTTTTGGCGCGGGAACGCCTCGTTGTCGAGACATCCTTTATGATCGACAGTAGCGAGGCTGTTAATTAACTCTTGCTCATCACTCCGAAACCGGCTGGCGCACGAGTTCGGAGGCAAGTTCATGGTAGTGCGCAGGCGCAGGCCGCCTTGTCTTGATACCGTCGGTTAAAGCCGCAAACGCGATAGAAAGAGCGTAGCTTCCTGTTCAAACGCGCGTGAAAAAAGGGACGGCCGGCCATCCCGCGACGACCGGCCTTCCAATGTCTTCCAAAAATTCCTGGATGTCAGGTGCGGACCTTTGTCGGCACGTCGACGCTTGCCTTGATGGCATTGGAGTACGGGCAGATGCCGTGGGTGACTTCGATCAGCTTCTGGGCCTCATCTTCAGCCATGCCTGGCAGGTAGACGTCCAGTTCAGCCGTGATGCCAAACCCGCCTTCAGAGCGCGGGCCAATCCCCACGGTTGCGTTTACTGTAGAACCTTCCGGAACCTTGGTCTTCAGCTGCTGCGCGCCGACGCGCAGGGCACCCAGGAAGCATGCGGAGTAACCCAAAGCAAAAAGCTTTTCCGGGTTTGCACCCTCACCGCCCGGTCCACCCAATTCCTTCGGAACGACCAGTTGCAGTTCCATGGAACCATCGTCCAACTTGGTCTTACCATCACGGCCACCGCCGGAAGCCGTTGCAGAGGTCTTGTACTTTGCGTCGACAGACATAGGTCTTCTCCTTGGGTTGTGTGGCCACCGCTTCAGTGATCCACAATTCAATTGTGCACAATATGTATCGGTGAAACCTGTTCGTCAATAGCTTGCAATCAGATTGCGCACAATATATATTCAGATCATGAAAAAAGCCGAACCAACCAGTGATGTCGCTTTGGACCAAATGCTCTGCTTTGCAGTCTACAAAGCGGAGCAAGCGTTCAACCGTGTCTACAGGGCGGCTTTGGAACCTCTTGGCCTTACCTATCCGCAGTTTTTGACAATGCGTCTTCTGTGGAGGTCCGGGTCGTCATCGGTGGGAGAGATCTCCGAGCAGTTGGGCCTCGACTCCGGTACAATTACCCCACTCATCAAACGCCTTACCAATATGGGGTTGGTTCGCAAGGAGCGCCGCGCCGACGACGAACGTCGTGTCGATATCCACCTGACCCAGGCGGGTCGCGAGCTTGAAGCAAAGTCCGGAGAGGTTCTACGCTGTATCGGACAAGCGCTTCAAATGGATCTGCAGCAGGCAAATGTGACATTGCAAACAATAAATCACCTGACGAGCAACCTGACGCGAGCGGCAAACGTCCGAACGACAGGCACGGATGGAGATTCAGCACCGCATGCTTCCATCGTATAGCGTGAACTAGGAAGAGCAATGGTGCCTGCATTCGAGTTTACAGAGGTCCATCTACCAGGACTTGCTCCCGGCATGCTGGGGATCGGAACCCGTTACCAACCCATGGGCGAACCGGTGCTGGAGGCAGCCGGCATCCAGTTGCCACCAGCTCTTGCGACCGCTGTACCAAGCCGGCAACTCGAATATCTTGCGGGTCGCGCGTGCGCGGTTGAAGCCTGCCGCAGATTGGGTCTGGATGCCACGCCCGCGACAACCGGCCTCCATCGAGAGCCGATCTGGCCCACGGGCGTTGTCGGCAGCATCACGCACAGCCATGGAGAGGCAATGGCGGTGATTTCGCCTTCCTTCGCCTGCCGCAGTCTTGGTGTCGATATCGAACATATCGTCGATTTGCAGAAGGCAGAAGATCTCTTCAGTGTCATTGCGGACCCGGCAGAGGCAGATGTTCTGAAGGATCTGATAGGCAATAATCTCGCACTGATCTTTACCCTGATTTTCTGTGCGAAAGAGGCGATCTTCAAAGCCACCTGGCCCTTCGTTCGTCGTTTCATCGATTTCGATGAAGTGAAATTGGTCGCTGCCAAGTCTGGCTCGCTGACATTTGCCGCAGATGCGCCTCTTGCATCGCAACTCGCTTCTCCAGGATTACCGCCGGTCACGTTCGCCGCAGCCACGTCATCAATAACAACGCTTTGCATCTACCGATGACAAAGCTTCCACATGAATAGTGCTCCTGAAAATGTACTCGTACAGTATTCAACCTTGTATGTGCACCGGTTTCTGTTAGGTTGAAGCAATCTTTCATGGGTGCATGATTGTTCAATCGATCCGTGAGATCGTATTTTGAACGGAAGAATTTTCCTTCAGGTTTCATTCAGACGCTATTCTGCGACAATCTTCGAGGACTGATATGACTCAAAACTTCAGCAAATCTCGCCAAGAGGCCGAGATTGCCTTTACGAATATTCAAACAAGAACAGCCTTACCAGACAGCGCCACCGAGGAGATTGACCTTCTGGACAGGCAGCGTCAGGAAAAGACCGAGCGTCTGCGGCAGGCCCGGCTTGGGCGAGAGCAGGAGGCGGCAGCATTTGGTAAATCTGGCGCCCGCAAGCGACTGAAATGACGGGCTGCAGCGAGCCTTGTTATCCCTTGTGCTACACTCATCTGCAGTGAATTCGATCGGTGGATTACCATGAGCGGCCTTAAAGGCGCAGATTGCCAAACCTGCGGTGCATGTTGCGCCTATTCATCAGACTGGCCACGCTTCACTATGGAAAGCGAAGATGCTCTGGAGAAGATCCCTCCACATCTCGTGGCCGGGGATCTGAGTGGCATGCGCTGCGACGGTCAACGTTGTTCAGCGCTAGACGGCCAGATCGGCGTGGCGACACGCTGCACGATCTATGAGGTAAGACCCCAGGTCTGCCGTGAATGTCAGCCTAATGACGAGGAATGCCTGACGGCTCGTTGGGCTTACGGCCTTGGGCGCTCTGACTGAGACCGTCATTTCACGCTATGATTTGAAACCGTATTATTCGACCAGCCGTTTCCCATTCGGGAAAAAGGGCTCTACAGTCTCTTCGCCTGTGGTCGTGTCGGCCATGCATAGTCAGACCCACGAGCGAAGGGCCACCACATCATGACGGACAAGTTTCATCAGCCTGTCGATGCGGCGCAGGTGCCGCGATTTGCAGGACACGCGACGTTCATGCGGCTGCCGGCTGTAGCAGACGCCGAAGGTCTCGATATCGCACTTGTCGGCATCCCGTGGGACGGCGGAACAACAAACCGTGCTGGCGCACGCCATGGACCGCGCGAGGTCCGAAATTATTCAAGCCTCATGCGCAGCGCGCATCACATGTTCGGAACTGAGCCCTACAAGGTTGCCAATATCGCAGATGTCGGCGACGTTGCCGTCAATCCCATTGATCTGATGGATGGTCTTCGACTGATCGAAAACGGGATCTCCGCCATCGTGGAAAAAGGCGCCCTGCCGCTCGCCGTTGGCGGGGATCATCTAACCACCTTGCCCGTACTGCGCGCAGTCGCGAAGAATGGCCCCGTGGGTCTCATTCATTTCGATGCTCATTCCGACACGAACGACACCTATTTCGGCGATAATCGCTATACGCACGGAACTCCGTTTCGACGCGCGATCGAAGAGGGGCTGCTGGATCCAGCCCGCATGGTGCAGATCGGTATTCGGGGTTCGGTTTACGGTTCTGACGAGCATGCTTGGGCACTGAAGCAGGGTGTTCGTATCATTTACATGGAAGAGTTCGTTGCCCGCGGCGCTCTTGAGGTCATGGAGGAGGCGCGCGCCATCGTTGGCGGCCATGCGACCTATGTGACCTTCGATATCGACTCTATCGATCCATCCATGGCTCCCGGCACCGGAACCCCCGAGATTGGCGGGTTTACGACCCGTGAAGCCCAGCAACTTCTGCGTATGCTGGATGGCCTCAATCTGGTAGGCGCAGATGTGGTGGAAGTCGCCCCGCCCTTCGACTTGAACGGTATGACATCGATCGTCGGTGCAACCGTCATGTTCGAGTTGCTTTGCATTCTCGCAAGACAGATCGAGCGGCAAAAAAACCGCATTGCCCGGTGAATGGCGATACAACAGAGATAGACTGCGGTTGACGATCAACATCTTGAACGCGGCCTTGGACAATCCCATATCTTCGTCAACCCGCTGGTCCGGGCCCCTCTGGTGAAGGTTACGGCGCCTTCACGATGTCGGACCCTTTTGAGTTCGATGCCGGATTGGAGGATTTCAGCATGCTTGCAGATATTGCCGCCTGGTTCATTACGCTTTTTCTCATTAACCCGCTTCAAGCTGAAGCCCAGGAACAACTGCAGAGAGCGAACGCGTCCGCACAGACCGTGCAGCAGTTTCGCCAGTGTATTGCGAGCGAGGGTCCGCGCCTGATCGAACGCGCCACCAACGAGCCTGCCTGGGCCATCGCCGCAGGGACAGGCCTTATGATTGGCTGGTCGTCTCCGCTGGAATACATTGACCGGAACAATGAAAACTGTGCCTCGGTCGTGCGCTTGCTGCAGGGTGGCGAGGGCAACACTGTTGAAAGCTGATAGTCGTTTCTGAAACAAAAAAGAGAGGAGCGTAGCAGTGCTCCTCTCTTCGCCGCATCTCCCAGGAATGGGAAGAATGGTCAAAAGCCTTAGACGCCTGACGCTCAGTATGCGTCCGTCAAACCAGCATGGACAGAAATGGATTTAGGTTGCCCCCCGATGGCCACACCCTGCTAAAGGCGCAAATGGTGCAGACACCGAAGAAGACAAGGGCAATTCATTTCGCTCTTTGAATATTTATCTGAGCGAGGGGCGGATCACCCGCCAAATACCGACCAGCCCGTTTTGTTGGCCAGCATTTCCAGAGCTAAGGAACCAACCAGCGAGTTTCCATTCTGATTGAGACCGGGCGACCAGACAGCGACCGAAGCCTTGCCGGGGGCCACTGCCATGATGCCGCCGCCAACGCCGCTCTTGCCGGGCAAGCCTACGTGATAGGCAAAATCGCCGGAGCCATCATAATGGCCGCATGTCAGCATCAACGCGTTGATGCGACGAGCACGCTGGCTGGACACGACCGTATGACCTGTGATCGGGTTTTTGCCGTTGGCTGCCAGAAAGAGGCCTGCGCGCGCAAGCTGGGTGCAGCTCATTGCGAGCGCACATTGGTGAAAGTAGACGCCCAGCACGTGATCCACTGGATGCTGCAGCTTTCCATAGGACTTCATGAAATTTGCGAGCGCCATGTTGCGAAAACCTGTCGCTGCCTCAGACCGGGCAACCTCCGGATCGATCGCGATTGTCGGATCGTCTGCAAGATACTGAACAAAACGAACGATCTCGCCAATTGCCTCGCGTGGCGTGTGGCCAGCAAGTACGGAATCCGAAATGACGATTGCACCGGCATTGATGAAGGGATTGCGCGGCTTGCCGTGCTCATGTTCCAGCTGGACAATGGAGTTGAAGGCAGAGCCTGAAGGTTCGCGACCGACCCGGTTCCACGTTGTTTCGCCATGCTTGCCCAGTGCCAAAGTCAGAGTGAAGACCTTGGACACGCTCTGAATGGAGAAGGCTTCGTCGCAATCGCCAGTCTTGTAGACGTTGCCGTTGAGGTCAATGACAGCGATGCCGAACTTGTTCGGGTCGACACGCGCAAGCGATGGGATGTAGTCAGCCACCTTGCCTTCGCCGGTCCGCGGCTTCAACGTATGATGGATCTCTTCGACCAAAGCCTGTAGGTCCGCCATTCTTTCCCGTCGCTCCGATGATTGTCTGTGTCACCTCTATGCGCAAAGAAGGTGAAACTCGCAAGCGGTCTCACCTCCGCCAGAGCGCGGCTTGGCGTCACAAACCGCCGAGGCAAATGTATTTCATTTCGAGATAATCTTCCAAACCGTGCCGCGAGCCCTCTCGGCCGATGCCGGATTGCTTCATTCCACCAAAAGGTGCCGCCTCGGAGGACATCCGGCCCGTATTGACGCCCACCATTCCATATTCGAGGGCTTCGGCAACGCGCCAAACCCGCTTCATGTTCGAAGCATAGAAGTAGGCTGCCAGGCCGTAGATCGTGTCATTCGCCTCACGAATAACCTCGTCGGCATCGTCAAAGCGAATGATGGGGGCCAGAGGACCGAAGGTCTCTTCCTGAGCAAGCTTCATCGTCTTGCTGACATTGGTGATGACCGTTGGCTGGAAGAAAGTTCCGTCATTGCCGCACTGCCTGCCGCCGCAACGAACCTGTGCGCCTTGCGCCAATGCATCATCGATGTGTTGTTTCATCTTGAACAACGCACGCTCATCAATAAGAGGGCCGACCGTCGTCGCTGAATCGAAGCCGTCTCCCACGACAAGCGACTGGACGCGATGCGCAAATTTTTCGGCGAACTCATCGTAGACGGCTGCCTGAACGTAAAGACGATTGGCGGAGACGCAGGTCTGGCCCGCATTTCGAAACTTTGCCTGTATCGCGCCATCGACAGCCTCATCGATATCCGCGTCATCGAAAACGATGAATGGAGCATTTCCTCCCAATTCGAAGCTGATCCGCTTGATCTGATCCGAACACTGGCGCATCAGAATGCGGCCCACCTCTGTCGAGCCGGTGAAGCTGATCTTGCGGACCTTCGCATTGGTGCAAAGCTCGGTGCCGACTGCTTCACCTTCCGCAGCATACACGAGGTTGACGACGCCTTCGGGGAAACCGGCCAGACGCGTGAGCGCGAACATGGCACCCGCAACAAGCGGCGTCTGTTCGGCTGGTTTGATGATGACTGTACATCCCGCTGCCAGCGCTGGAGAGATCTTGCGCGCAACCATGGACGCCGGAAAATTCCAGGGTGTGATGGCACCAACAATGCCAACCGGTTGCTTGATCACCAGCATTCGCCGGTCGTTTGAAGGGGCGGAAATCGTCTCTCCGTAGATGCGGTTTGCCTCTTCCGCATACCACTGCAGATAGGCCGCCGCATGGGCCACCTCCGATTTGGCTTCTGCCAAAGGCTTTCCCATCTCTGCTGTCAGGATCGCGGCAAGATCGTCGCTATGGTGCAGGATTAGACGATGCCAGTTCCAGAGAATGTTGGATCGTTCGCGCGCGGTCAGACCGGCCCATTTTTCCTGCGCGGCTTCCGCCCGGTCGATAGCGATACGCACCTCTTCCACGCCCATGTCCGGCAATTCGGCCAGCAATTCGCCTGTCGACGGATTGAAGACCTTGAAACGCTTGAGAGTCGAAAGCTCCCCAGATGGCAATTCGGCGAGTGCCTCGAAAAGGGCGGGTTCTTTGAGATGCTTGAGCAAGGCGGAAGTAATGGTCACGGCGAAGTCTCCTTGCCGCCTTCTACTCCGTGGAACTGGCCGGAGCCAGTTCTTTTCGTAGCATTCAATCCACCACAGCTTCCATCAACCGATGAATAATCTTGCGGTCGAATTGTTCGTTTCGCTCATACATCCAGTCCAACGCTTCCTTCGACGTCCAGGGCTTCTTGTATGGTCGGGTAGATGTCAGCGCATCATAGACATCACACACTGTGCCAATACGAACGGCAAGGCTGATTTCTGATGCCTTCAAGGCTCTTGGATAACCCTTGCCGTCCAGAGTTTCGTGATGGTTTCGGCAAACCTCCAGGATAAGTTCGCACTCTATGCCGTTCTTGCGCAGAATATCGTAACCAACGTCCGGGTGCGATTGGATGATCCGCCGCTCTTCGGGAGTCAGCGCGCCGCTCTTGCCAAGGATCTGGTTTGGCGTGAAAAGCTTGCCTATGTCGTGCAGCAAGCCAGCCATGCCGAGTTCGAGGATCGTTTGCTCCTTCAGACGCAGCAATTGACCGATGCGCATCATGAGCGTGCTGACGCTGAGACAATGCAGATAGGTGGCTGTATCCTTCTTGCGCAACCGTGTCATCTGGATCAGCGCTGACGTCGAGCGGGTAGCCACCTCCTCCAGCGTACGGACGACCCCGCGCGTCTTTTCCAGATCAAATTCCTTGCCAGCAACCAGTTGATCAAAAACGGAATAAACATCATTGATGCCCTGCATCAGGGCAGTCGCAACAATCTGGCTCTCGACAAGCTTCTCCTTCGCTTCGCTGAGCGAATCCTTCGGCTTGGTCTCCGGTTTGGCACAACCAAGCGTCGTGTTGATCAGAACAGAAGCGGCTGATGTCAGGCGGATGGCATCAAGGTCCTCTTTCTCCCGAAGAAGAAAACGCTTTTTATTGAACTCAGCGTCGGGACATTCCACAGCCTCCACATACATGCCCTGGCAGAGCGAATGCTTCGAAATGCGAACCAGCATGGCGTTCCTACGCAGACAAGAGATGGGCCTGTATTGGAAGGAACTTAGTTACAAATATCTAATTCATTACTGATGAAATCCGTAAAATTGCCGCTACAGCAATAAAACTGTCTCAAGAATAGCCGATATACTCTCAATTTTCAGGTGGGAGACACGAACTCATCTGGAGAGTGACCGCCGCAGGGATGAGGCGGTCACGGGTACAATACGGACAAGCGGGGTTCAGGAAACAGTGATCTCGATCTTTTCTGCCTGGAACCCGCTGCCATATGCAGTTAAAGTCATGACGCCTGAACTCTCACCCGCTTCAACATAGACGCCGACAACGCCACCCTTGAAGCTGACGAGGCTTCCACCAATCAAGCGGCCTGAACCTTCAAGAGCAAGCGTGACAGGTTCGTTGAAGAACGGCATCACATTTCCGGCTTGATCAAGAGCTCGCAGGATAACGCGCGTCGTATCCTTGCAACCTTTTTCCAACAGGTCAGCATCGGCAACCATTTCGAGGTTCGTCGGCACCGGATCTGCTGGCATGAAGATTGATTTCACCGCCACGCCATCGAGATAACCGATGATCGTTCCGTCTCGCCAGGTCATGCCCCATTCACCGAATTCTTCCGGTGTCACCATATGGCGTTCCAGAATGCAGGGCGGATGATCGAGATGCGGGTAGGTCACTCTATCCGGCTCGATGCGCTTGGTCACATTGCCGATCTTCACCTCAACATAGTCACAGTTGGTCAGAACGATCAGCGGAAGGACCCCGCCGATGTTGCGCTCTCCACGCGCCCAGAACGTGACCGGTTGAAGCACCACTCCGTCGCTCGGCGACCCTTGGGATGCATAGACCGCGGCAGCGAACTTGGGTTCGCGATAGATATCGAGGACCCCATGGTAGCAGATGCGGTCACCGGATCCGAAATCCTTGTGCGTGTTGTAGTCGGCCATGCACCATCCGATGCAGCCAGACGTTGATGGCGTGCCGGCTGAAGCGTTGAGAATGGCAAGATGCCGGCTGACATGTTCCAGTTGGCGCTGTTCTTGATCGAAACGCTTGGTGGGATACATATGCCCGCCATATTCGGTCACAAGATATGGCACCTTGCGGTCGAGTCCGGTGACTTCCTGTTGATCCTTCAGGATGATCCGATCGCGATTGTGCCCCGGCAATTCTTCCATGCCGAGAATGAAGTCATTCATCGTGAAGACGTCTTCCAGCATTTCGCTTTCAGGAATGTAACGTACGCCGCCGGTCTGCCGAGTGGGATCCAACTCCCTCGCCACGCGATTCGTCTCGACGTAGAAGTCATGGTCGTCCTTGCTCTCATTGATCCGGACGCCCCAAATGATGATGGATGGATGGTTCCAGTCGCGTTCGATCATGCGGCGCACGTTGCGAACGGACTCCGCCTTCCAGCCTTCACCCCCGATGTGCTGCCAACCGGGAATTTCTTCAAACACCAGCAAGCCGATTTCATCACAGCGGTTGAGGAAATACGGCGACTGCGGATAGTGTGACGTCCGCACGATATTGCAGCGCAAATCGTGTTTCAGTATGTCGGCGTCCTTTTCCTGGCCACGCTGGCCCATGGCATAGCCAAGATGTGCCCAGGACTGGTGGCGGTTCAGGCCGCGCAATTTGACGACCCGACCGTTGAGTTTGAAGCCATCCGTGGTGAATTCCGCTGTCCGGAAACCGAAACGGTGAGCGCTCGTATCCCGCCCGGATGGAGCATCCAGCTCAAGTTCGAGCGTATAGAGGCGAGGATCATCAATGTCCCACAACTGAATATTTCGAAGTCCTGAGAGCTCGATTTCGACAGTTTCCGCGGCAATGGACACGCGATTGCGGGCGATCGTTTTACCATCACTCCCCTTTAGCGTGACGCCGATTTCTCCATTGATGCTCAAGCCTTGCGGGTTCGAGAGGGCAACCCGTGCCTTGATTGTCTTTTCCTCGGCCAAGGCATCCGGCGTTTCAATCTTGACGAGCCCGACAGAGACCGGAGCGGTGGCCTTCAACCAGACATCGCGGTAGATGCCTGCATAGGTCAGATAATCGATGACACCCCCGAATGGCGGAATCTCAGGGTTCTCAGACCCATCCACCCTGACCGTGATCAGATTTGAACCCTTGTTGAGATGGGGCGTCAGCCTTGCCTCAAACGGTGTATACCCATCCTTGTGTGAAACGACCTCGGTGCCATTTACGAACACGACGGCATCGGCCATGGCCCCGTCAAAAACCAAAATGATTTCCCTTCCCTCGAAGACATCACGCCAGGCAAGGCTCGTCTGATATGTGAATGCTCTCTGGTAGCATTTCTCATCAAAGTAATTGTAGGGAAGCTCTACCGCAGTATGGGGAAGCGAAATGCTGTCGCCATTCACCTCCTCGGCAATCCAGCCCGCGTCGAAACCGTGCTTGAATGTCCAGCCCGAATTGAACCGCTCCCACATACGCATTGAACCCTCCAGATATTTATCGATTGGCAGTCCGAGCGGAATCGATCAGACCTTGATACCTTGCGCATTGTGATAATAAGCAGCATCGGGTGGCGCAAGGCACTTGTATGATCACCTGACCTCTTGCCATCCATACGTCCTGGATTGCGGGTATAGCGGTCAATAGCGAGCAAGGAGAAACCTATGAGCCAGAGCTTCGATGTCGCAGTGATCGGACTGGGCGCTATGGGTAGCGCAGCTCTGGCGGAGCTGGCAGAACGCGGCTTCAAGGTCATCGGTTTCGAACGGCATTACCCGGCGCATCCTCTGGGATCGTCACATGGTGACAGCCGAATGATCCGCCTCGCCTATTTCGAAGACCCGTCTTATGTCCCAATTCTTCAGAGAGCCTATGCCAAGTGGCGCGAACTGGAGCAGCGATCCGGACAGGAAGTCCTTTCCGTAACGGGCGTGCTCCAGATCGGACTGCCCGATAGTGACCTGCTTCGCGGTGTACTTGCCTCCTGCGCGCTGCACGGATTGAGCCATGAAGTGCTGGATGCGTCCAGTACAATGGCCCGTTTCCCGGCCTTTTCCCTCGACCCTGATGAAATGGCAATCCTTGATCCCGAGGGAGGCTTCGTAAGGCCTGAGATAGCCATCTCGCTTCAGGTCAAGCGGGCTGCAGCGGCAGGCGCAGTGATGCATTTTGGGGAGACAATCACTCACATCGATCCGGGCCAGGGCGGCGTCTCGGTTGTTTCGAACCACGGCAGATATTTCGCGAAAAAGGTCATCGTGGCCACCGGCGCCTGGATCAACCAACTCGTTCCCCGGTTACAAGGGAAGGCAAAGCCGATCCGCCAGGTGGTTGCCTGGTATCATCCGAAGCAGGCGCTCAACGCACAACAGGGAAGAATGCCCGGATTCATCCGCGACGAAGGTCCCAATGGCGCGTTCTTCGGCTTTCCAGCCATCGGTTCCGACGGCGTGAAGATTGGACGTCATCTTCATTTCAATCAGCCTCTTGACCCGGACGAGCCGAATGCACCCGTCGACGATGAGGATTTTACGCTTCTGGATCAATTCGCACACCATCGGCTACCGACGGTCGCGAGCTTCCGGCACAAGGCCATTACCTGTCGCTATACGATGATGCCGAACGAGAATTTCCTGATCGACTTCCTGCCGGGCACGGATGACATTATCATCTGCTCTGCTTGCTCGGGTCATGGTTTCAAGTTCGCCAGCGTCATCGGAGAAATTCTTGCCGATCTGGCAGAGAAGAGCACCACCGACCTGCCGATCGGTTTATTCGCCTTTGACCGTCATTTTCCGGGCTGATCGTCTGGGGCCTGGTTTAGCGGAACCTGTAAAGATTGAGGCTTACCCGCTCGTCGAGCGAGCAACCCTCAAACAAAGCTGTGTTTTCTTATATCCGCGATTCAAGGGCCGCCGTCATTCGGTCAAGCCCCTCCACCAGAAGCGAGCGGGGGCAACCGAAATTGAGACGGATGAAATTGCCGTAGGCGGCACCGAAGTCAGACCCGGCACTAAATGCGACCTTGCCGCGGTTGAGGAAAAAGGCCTGCGGCGGCTCCGGTAGATCCAGCGCGCTGCAATCCAGCCAGGCAAGATAGGTACTTTGCGCGGGAACGATACGAATTTTCGGAAACCGCCGCGCAATCTCGGACTGCAAGTAATCCCGGTTGCCTTCCAGATAGCTCAGAAGAGCCTCGCGCCACTCACTTGCCGACATATAGGCGGCATGGGCTGCTTCAAGACCGAAGAGATTGACACTGTCGACCAGACCAAGACGGGACGCGTTGAAGCGCTGGCGCAACTGCGGATTCGTGACGATTGCAAATGCCGCCTTCAGTCCCGCAATGTTATAGGTCTTGCTTGCCGACATGAGCGTGATCGTACGATCCGCGATCTCTGCAGACAGCGAAGCGATGGGAATATGGCGGCGACCATCGAGTAGAAGCTCACAATGGATCTCGTCGGAGATCACCAGAACATCATGGCGAATGGCAGATTGTGCGATGTGGCCGAGCTCTTCGCGGGTGAAAACCTTACCCGTTGGATTATGCGGATTGCAGAAAAGAAATACCCTTGAACGCCCCATCCCTTCGTCCAGAGCGTCTGCGTCGATGGAATAGCCGTCGTTACTTTCTCTCAGCGGGACCTCGATGCTTTGTAGTCCCCAATGTCGGTGAGCGGTCAGAATGGGGTTGTAGACAGGTGTCTGGATCAAGAGCCCGTCATCTGGTTTGGTCTCTGACTTGAGCGCCATGTTGAAGCCTGGCTCGACGCCAGGGAGGAAAACGATGTCGTCCGGGCTGATCGTCCAACCATACTTCTTCTGCATATCATCGACGATCTGTGTCCGCAGACTGTCCTGAGGCAGACAATAGCCGAAGACGCCGTGCTCGACGCGGTGACGAAGCGCCTCGATCACCGATGGCGGTGCGGCGAAGTCCATATCCGCCACCCACATCGGCAATATGTCCGACGGATAGGCACCCCATTTCTTGGCGTCTGTACCGAGGCGGGTAACAACAGTGTCGAAATCAAATGAAGTCATGGTTTCCAGTTTCTGGCTTTGCGCGTGAGACTTTGGGATGAGGTTGAAGCAGCATCAAGCCAGCTCGGCAAGGCGTTTCTCCAGACGCAAAAGCAATCTGTCTACCTCTGCCACAGCCTTGGTGCCGAGCGCCGCACCCGGGCGGCGCTGAGCCTGACTGGAGATAACGCCACGTTTTTCAAGCACGTATTTTCGCACCGCAAGACCGAGCCCGGGCTGCTGCTCGAAGCGGGCTAGAGGAAGATAGGCATCAAAGATGTCCTGTGCCCGATCGAGATTGCCCGCGCCGGCCAGTTTACAGACATTGACCATCATCTCCGGGAAGGCAAAGCCCGTCATTGCGCCATCGGCACCACGCGCCATTTCTTCCGGCAAGAACACCCCGCCGTTGCCGCAGAGAATGGAGATACGACGGCGACCGGCAGCTTCCGCAGCACGAAGTTCACTGATCTTGTCGAGCCCGGGCCAATCTTCATGTTTCAGCATCACCATGCTTGGAAGCGCTTCGATGATCGCACCGATCGTTCGTGGCGAAATCTGGACGCCCGTCACGAGAGGAAAGTCCTGCAAAACGAAAGGCACATCCTCACCAATCGTGGCAACGACGTTGCGATAATATCCGATAATCTGGTCGTCCGTGCGCAGGGAACCCGGTGGCGCGACCATGACACCTGCCGCTCCAAGGTCCATGACGGCTTTCGTCAACTCCCCGATGGCCGCAAGTCCCGGTGCCGAGACGCCGACGATGACGGGTCGTCCGGCGGAGCGGGCAAGAACCTGTTTTGTGATCGCAATCGATTCCTGTTGTGTAAGCTTCGGTGCCTCCCCATGATGCCAAGAATGGTGAGGCCATCCGCGCCTTTGTCGAAATAGAAATCGACCATGCGATCGACGCTTGCGGTATCGATCGCTCCATCGTCCTTAAAGGGGGTGACGGCGATGATGTAAACGCCTTTGCTGTCGGCGGAAATGCGGCTCATACTCTGCCCTCTGCGGCCTTGATGCGGGAAAGTGGCTATTCGTGCGCTGCGCGATATTGGCGCGACGGCGCATTTCTGGCATGGCCGCACCCGGGAACGCAAGGCGCCCGCGCTGCCTATTGCCTCCGCCCAATCCCTGGTCTAATAATTTCATATGAAATTAATGTTCGCGATGGGAGCGAGATGACGACACAACGCATGCACGGAACGCCTACCGAACTCTCAGCAAACCCGGAGTTTCTGGATCTGGGCGAGCTTGGGCATTCGCTCGGATTTCTTCTTCAAATGGCGCACAAAGCTGCATCTGAGGAACAATCGGAACTCCTCAAGGACGACGATCTAGGCCTGAGTTTCAACGAGTTCATCGTCCTCAAGGCCATAGCCCTCAACCCGGGCATTTCGCAGGGCTTCCTTGCCGACTTGTACCGAATCACCTGGCCAAGCATGAGCAGACTGATTGCGTCGATGGAAAAGCGTGATCTCGTTCGGCGGGTTATCCCTCCGGAAGATCGCCGATGCGTTGGACTTTGCCTGACTGCTGAGGGAGAACGCGCAGTCGTCAAACTTTCGGTGGCCGTGAACGCAGCCAATGAACAGGTGTTCAGCCATCTCAATCCCGACGAGAGGCACGTGCTGGTAACACTCCTTCGACGCATCGTCGATCGCCACGCCGCCGGCGGATCTGACGCACTTCCCGCGGCAACTACCATCTAAGAATCCGTCCGCCGAGCAGCCAGCCACCAAAGGCCACCAAGGTTATTCCGATGAAGTACCACGTCGCCACAAACAGCGGGCTGTCGTCAGGGCAATGCAATGCATAAACGGACCCAGCAATTGCACCAGACGCAAACCCCGCGGCGGCACCGGCCAGTGACGGGCTCACAGGTGCTGCTTGCTTCAGCGCAGCGAACATAAGGGCCAGCGGGGCGAGCGACAGAAGCGGAAGGAACAGCAGGCAAAAGCCAGGATTTTGACCAATGAGCCTTGCTCCCCATTCTCCCGAAGCAACGCTTCTCAACTCCAGAACAATCCCCGAGACAAACAGGAGGACCGGCACAGCAAGAATTGCGAGAGCTGGTTTGAGGGATACTCCCGGCTTTCCTATGATCAAGGCGATCCGGGTACAGGTTGCAGCCAGGATGAACATCAGGCCGATCTTGAATGCAACGCGAGGGGTCTGGATCGCTTGCGCAAGATCGGGGCGCAGGCCGATGGTACCAATCAGCAGCAGCACGGATATCAGAAGCCCGCCGATGACAGCGACTGCGAACACGGGATTGAAGCGATGCCTGACACGCGCATCCTGTGTCATGAGCTTGATGAGGTCGTCTGTCTGCACGCTATTCACTCCTGTAGAGCATCGCCAGCCCTTTGAGTGCTCGATGCAGCGCGACCCGCACGGCGCCCTCTGACATTTTGAGGCGTTCCGCAGTTTCCCGAATGCCATCTCCGCTCACGGAGATGGAACGAACGATTTCGCGTTGTGGATCACGCAATCCAGCGAGCATTTTCTCCAGGTCGGCCGGTTCCAGCCCCGATCGACGATCTTCAGCCTGTAGCGTTTCCATCACGTCATCGATAGGAACACTGATATGTCTGCCGCGCTTGCGAAAGCTGTCGATCATCTTGTTCCGGACGATGGTCGATAGCCATGGCCCTATAGGGCGCGACGTGTCCCATGTAGCGCGCTTGAGATGAACGGCCAGCAAAACCTCTTGAACAACGTCCTCCGCCTCACCCGCCGATATGCCAAGCATATTGCAACGCTTGCGGGCCATGGAACGCAGATAAGGCGTCACAGCCCGCAGAAAGCGATCATAGGCCGCGGCATCGCCATCCACGGCCAGACGCAGCCAGTTTCCCCACTCCACCTCACGGGCCGACTGATTCATTCGCCCCTCAAACTCGGTATCCACCACCCCGTCGCACCAGACGATGCGCAGTTCGAGGTGCTGCGGAACGGCCTGATGGTTTCCTATTCAACTGTCAAGCAGAGAAGAGTTCAAGATAGACTTCGAAACACATCTTATACGCGGTCATGGTCCAGGGTGAGCCAGCTTTTTCTCTACGGCTTCACTGTCCGGCAGATGAGGTAATCAAGGGAGATGCGACCCGCTCCCAACCGCATGATGCAAAGCGCCATGGCCGCCCAGGTCAAGTGAATTGGCCATCCTTCAGGAACCGTGATCTGTATGACAAGCGTCATGGCCAGCAGAGCGAGTGATGCAAAACGTGTCGCCAGACCGACCACGAGAAGCGCCGAGAAGACGACCTCACCGCATCCGGACAGAAACGCCATCACCATAGGCATTGGATAGGGATAGGGTCCTCCCGGCAGATGCAGCATGAATTCCTGACTGAAGAGGTCGATCGCCGTATCACTGAGTTGAAGAAAGCCATCCCACTTCAGAACCCCGGACTTCCAAAACGGAATTGCGAGACCAAGTCGAACAATCAACGAGACTACGTCCGGCTGAGCCAGTAATTGAATGCGTGAAAGTGCGATCGCAGTTGCCTTTCCCAGGCTGTCGACAGCCGAGCGGTTTCCGGTCCGTGTCATATCAGTCATCGATATGGTCCATTTCGAGGGAGGAAAATACGTTTGCCTCAAGCATGACGGCGATAAGCCGCGCCAGATCAAGGTCGGGGTTCAGGCCAAGCCCCACCTGCGCTGCATCCTGCAGATGCGCACCGTTTGACAAGGCAAGCAGGAATTCGGCGGCACCAGCATCCAGTAGCCTGACCTGGACCTGGTTGCCGCTGCGCGTAATCAGGGCGTCTTCAGGCCTGTCGTTAACCGGCAAGACTTCGCCGTCAGCCCGGTTTTGAGAGAAAATAGATACGGCAGGATAGAGAGAGCGCACGATCCTTGTAGCCGGATGCATGGTGAAGCGGATCAGGCCAACCCGTTCTTGCGGGATAGCAGCCAATCGGGCAGGATCGAGCCCATCTGCATCGGCCGCATGGTAGGCATCCAGCCAGGCCCGCTCGATACGTGCAACATCCGGCAGCCATGGCATGGTCTGAGCATACTCGTAGGCTTCAATGAACTCGGCAAAATCTCGGCCATATTCGAAAAGGAGCGGCGACGAGGGCGGTTTGGCGCGAATGTAGAAGCGTGCCATGGCGCGAAAGAACTCAGGACCGGTGATGCGCTGGACGGCAGGGAAGATGGAAGCGACCGCGTTGATCAAACCGACCGTGACGTTGTTGCGATAGATATTGTAGCGGTCCGCGAGCACTGTACCCTGCGGGGAGCGCAGGTCTTTGGGGACAGGGGAATCTGGCGCAAGAAGGCCTGACGAAAACAGGAATGCCTGCTCCCGAGCCGACTGCGAGAGCTGAACGGTGTTATTCTGCGGCATCACGCACCTGCCCTGTCGCACCATGACGATCCAGAATTTCCTGAGCGGCAAGCGCTTCGGCGCGCAAAACAGGCCAGTCGGGGATTTCACTATCCCATTCGATCAATGTCGGAACAGGGCCGCAGCGAGTGATGATTGTCTCGTAAAGTTGCCAGACTGCATCGGCGACGGGCCCGTCGTGGCTGTCGATCAGAACCCTTTGGCCTTCACTGTCCACCTGCTCCGCGTGGCCGGCCAGATGCACCTCACCGACCGCAGCGAGCGGAAAGGTTTCCAGATAGGTAATGGGTGGAAAACGATGATTGGCCGCAGATACAAAGACATTGTTGACGTCGAGCAGGAGCCCGCAGCCGGTGCGTCTGACGACTTCAGCGAGGAAATCGGTTTCACTGATCGTCGAATGATCGAACGCGACATAGGTTGATGGGTTTTCCAGAAAGATCCGTCGTCCTATCGTTGACTGCATGCGGTCGACATGCTCACAGACATGCAGAAGTGTTGTCAGGTTGTAGGGCAGTGGCAGCAGGTCGTTGAAGAAGACATTCTCATGGGTCGACCAGGCAAGGTGCTCGGAAACCATCGCAGGTTCGTAACGCTCGACAAGTATTCTGAAGCGCTCAAGATGCTGCGGGTCCAAAGGTGATGGCCCGCCCAATGACATGCAGACCCCGTGAATGGATACGGGATAGTCTCGCCGGATTGATTCCAGTGCCGCATGCGCGGGACCGCCAGCACCCATGTAGTTTTCAGCATGGACCTCGAAGAAGCCCTGTTGTGGTGGATCCTCGAGGATGGCTGCAAAATGCTCCGGCTTGAAACTGGTACCGGCCTGACCGGCCACACGATGAGGGGTAAAGCGGAGAGTTTCAGCCTTGCCTGCAGGCTGCTGCCGTATCAAATGCGTTCTGGCCATTCGACCCTCCGCTTCCACCAGCTTGAACTCAGGTATCGCGTGTCAAGGGCGTCAGCGAGCCCTTGCGGTCACCGGGCAACTGAAGCGAAATGCAGGTGCCACCTTGAACGAACTTCCATGCATTGCCCTGGAAGTCTTTGGTCGAACTGCCTTGGCAGGTAGTGCCTGGACCCGCGGCGCAATCGTTCTGACCCTTGAGCGAAACGCCAAAGCACTTTTCTTTCTTGGCCGCCACAGCAGCGTCGGCTTCAGCTTTGGTAAGGGGACCGGCGATTGCGAGCGTCGATAGTGCAGAGGTGATTGCACCGGCGAGCAGCACAGTGCTAATTGAGGCTTTCGACATCATATGTTCTCCGTTGCTGGTGGTGCCGCATTGGGCGACACACAGGCAATTCGGGAACGGGAGGCCATTCGTTACAAGCCTGATGATAACGAACGCGTGATCGCCAGACTTATCTGCGACGCAGTGTGGCAGGGCCCGACACGATCCAGTCAGCTAATGATCGACTGAAGGGAGGCAACGAGCAAAAGCGCCATGACGATGTTGAAGGCGCGCATACGCTTGTGAGAAGAGAGCCATCCTCGCAGGATCGTTCCAAATGCCGCCCAACTCCCAACACTTGGAGCATTGACGAGCGCAAATGCAAGCGCGAGTACGGCGACGCTCCATAAAGAGGCGCTTTCAGGCAAATAGGTCGTCAACGCACCCATCGCCATGATCCAGCATTTCGGATTCACCCATTGGAACAACGCAGCTTCTGCAAACGTCAGAGGTGGACGGGCCTCCTGCGCTTCATTGTCCATCGGGCCGGAGGTGGCAAGTTTCCAAGCCAGCCATAGCAGATAAAGGCAACCAATCCAGCGCAGGACGGTTTGCGCCTGCGGCACGGCAAGAAAGATTTCCCCAAGGCCCGCCCCGATGACCAACACCATCAATGCAAAACCGAGAGAAACGCCCAGGATGTGCGGAATGGATCGTACGAGGCCGTAGTTCACGCCTGAAGCGAGCAACATCGTGTTGTTTGGTCCAGGAGTTATTGATGTAACAAAAGCATAGATCGCAAATGCGATAAATTGGTCCGTCATCGCGGTGTCTCGCTCTTGAAGAAAATTACTTCTAACTTGTTCTGGTTAGCGATCGAGACACTTGCCGTAAATCACAATCATGTATCGATACACTTCAGGATGTGTGCCTGTCTGCGTTATCGATCAAATGCGTTTCAGCTCAGACGCCGATGAAATTCTCCGAGGTCACAACCAGAGGCTGGCTGGAGATCTTCGCCAGGAGCGCCAATGCTGCGTCCAGTTCCGACCTTTTGGGCGCACCAAGGCATAGCCTCACTCCCGTCTTCGGTTGTTGGCAATCCACCATGAAAATAGATGGCGGACTGACAAGAATACCGGAAGCCGCAGCGCGGTTTGCCACTTGTTCCGCAGCCAGAGACGACATTGGCAACCATGCATGTAAACTGCCACCATCGCGGGGAAGACAGGCATCCGGCAAATGGTGACGGGCAAGACGAACGCGTTGTTCGGCCTCCTCTCGAACGGTGGCACGTACCGAGGCGATCACCCCTTCGCGTAACCAGAAATTCAAGAGCATGCAAAAAATTGGTGACGCCATCGACGTTGTCGCCTGAAGGCCTGAACGAGTGCGGTCGGCGAACGCCAGCGGCGCAACGATGATGCCGATACGCAAACCCGGAGAAACCATCTTTGAAAAGCCATTGATGTAGAAAACGCGTTCCGGCGCAAACGTTACCAGCGGCTTGCAGTCAGATGGCGTGAAAAGCGAATAAACATCGTCTTCAACGATCAGCACATCATGTGCTCGGCACACATCCACGATCTCCTGGCGTCGTGTCATCCCCATCGTCGCAGTGGTTGGATTGTGCAGGGTCGGAGTTACGTAGATCACCCGATGGGAGGTCCGGTCACTCGCAGCGAGCGCTGAATCGAGATGTGCCGGAATCAGACCCTGTTCATCGATCGGCAAACCGACCAGCTTGCATCCGAGGTATTTTGCCGCTTGGATGGCTCCCGGATAGGTTACCTCCTCGGTAAACAGCGTTCCCCCAGGGCCGCACGCGGCGTAGAATGCGACTGATAATGCATGTTGTGCTCCGTTTGTGATGAGGATCCGCTCGATCGCTGTATCGATACCCACCTGATGCAGCCAACCGGCGATCATTCGCCGATCATCTGAATTACCTGCCGCAGGCCGATAATGACCGAAATCTTCTGCCGTGACATCTCGAGCGAGCGCCTGGAAACTTGCAACAAGGATCTGCTGACCGAGCAACTGTGGCGGGACATTGACAGACAGATCCGTATATCCGCGTTCACGAACCGCCTGGACGGATACGAACATTCCCCGTCCATGCTCGCTCCGCACCAAACCTCTGCGTTCCAGATCCAGATAGGCGCGAGAGACCGAACCGACGCCGACGCCAAGCCGGTACGCCAAATCTCTGTGTGCAGGCAATCGAGCACCTGCGGGTACCAGGCCTTCGGCAATATCCTCCGCCAAAGCAGTTGCGATACGGTCATGTATCTTTCCTCCGCCCGCCGGCAGACGAGGAATCCATGGAGATACGAGGCGAATGGTATCCTCCCTAAGTGTCACGCAACATGAATCTGCTTTTCAAGACGTCTCCATGGGATTACAGCTACGCGAAATCAACTATAAATTTTAACTAAATAAAATTTGCACCTTTATTTCGAAACTAACCCTCTATTTTTTTTGAGAATGTAATTTTCAAGTAAAAATAAATATAATCACAGTTTTTTGGCGATATCGATATGAAATATAATATAAATCGTATCTCTGATGAATTACATTTCCTTCATCAGCGGATTCTCACTCATTTCATGAGTGCGGAGATGCGATCCGTTACCGCCATCAAAGCTGCCGGACTGGTCGTCAGCTATGGCGATCTTGCGGATAACGCAATGAAAATCGCTGGCGGCCTTCAGCGCCTGGGGATAACCGACGGTGACGGGGTCGGACTGCTGACCTCCAGAAGTCCGGATGCAATCGCTGCGATGCTTGGTATCCTCGCCTGCGGTGCCCACTGGTTGCCACTGGACCCACGCAACCCGATGGAGCGCAACATCAGATGCCTCAATGAGGCCGGCTGTCGTATGCTTTTGGTCGACGAAGTCTCGCAATCCGGCCACGCCACGGAAATCGAAACACACCTCCTATCCAAACTGAAGACATCGCGTGCGATCGACCAATGGGCGACGTCCAAACCTGAAGCGCTGGCATACACAATCTTTACGTCGGGTTCTTCCGGTATGCCCAAAGGTGTAGCGATCAGCCATGGAGCGGCTGCAAACCTCATGGATTGGGCTCTCGATACGTTTGGCCGGCCGGGTCTGACACGAACACTGTGCTCAACCCCTTTCTCCTTCGATGTCTCGGTCTTCGAAATCTTTGCGACTCTCTCAGCAGGTGGATGTCTTGAACTTGTTCCGTCCATTCTCTCTCTTGCGGATCTTCCCGACAGAAATCAGCTGACACTTATCACAGGCGTTCCTTCCGCCATGGCAGCACTCATGCGGTTTGGCGTCGACATGACAGGGATCAAGGAGATCCTGCTGGCTGGAGAAGCGACGCCACCGGGTCTTGTCCAGAAACTATTTGCAGCAGGAGCCAAACGTGTCTGGAATCTCTACGGACCGACCGAAGATACAATCTATTCGACTGCTCAACCGCTTACGCCTGTCACATTCGCGGCCGTCACTCGGCATGGCGACGTGCCGATTGGTGTGGCCCTGCCGGGACATGTGGCGCTGGTCCTCGATCCGGACGCTAACGAAGTGGCAGCGCACGTCGTCGGGGAGCTATGTCTCATGGGGGTCGGGCTTGCGGACGCGCCGCACCCGGTGCCGGGCGCACTGTCCGAGGCCTATCGCGCCGACAGGTTCGAGGTCCGTCATGGGAAGAGGCTCTACCGCACAGGTGACAGAGCCTGGAAAGATGGCAGCGGCAACTTGCATTTCGCTGGCCGGCTGGATGATCAGATCAAGTGGCGAGGTTTCAGGATCGAGCCGCAGGAGATCACACATGCCATCTGTCAAGTGCCCGGCGTTCTTCGCGCAGAAGTTCGGCTCTGCCCCTGTACGGCCGGACAAATAGACCGGGCCGAACTCGTCGCCTGGGTCATGGCATCAACCGAGGGGGACCACTCGGGTCTTGATGCGGAAATCCGCAAAGCCCTGACGAATGAGCTGCCGGAATGGATGCGCCCTACGACACTCCGGTTTGTCGATACGTTGCCCCTTGGACGACACGACAAGCTGGACCGACGTGCACTCCTCCATCAGCAAGTGGCCATCGGCTGAAACCGGCAAACAATCTTCGCAAACCAATTTCATGAGGAGCCGTCGCAGTGACGCCATCGAACAAGCCATCCTTCGCCGCTCAATACCCTCAAAAATTGAATCATGGTCCGAATGCTCTTCCCAAGAGCGTTCCCCTCGAGAACATTGAACCCTACGTCACGTTGAGGTCGTCGCCTGGCAAAAGTAATCCGGTAGACTTTGTCTCCGCCACGCGCGACACGATAGCCACCGCCTTGACCGCGGTTGGCGCCGTCTTGCTCCGCGGCTTCCAGGTTGGTGATGCGCAACGATTTTTCCAGACAGTGGAGGCGCTGGACCCCGAAATCCTGAGCTACTCGGAGCGGTCATCTCCACGACATGCCGTGGCAGACCGGGTCTACACCTCAACAGATCATCCTGCCGATCAGGAGATCGTGATGCACTCGGAGCAATCTTACACTCTCAACTTTCCACGTTTCATCTGCTTCTGGTGCAAGGTGCCTGCCGCGACCATGGGCGCCACCCCTATTGCAAGCAACAGGACTATCCTCGAAGGTCTGCCTTCAGAACTCGTGGAAAAATTCCGCCGCAAGGGCGTCCTCTACCGACGTACCTACACTCCGGGTCTTGGCGTATCGTGGCAAACTGCCTTTCAGACCGATAATCGCGGTGACGTCGAACAGTTTTGCCGAGAGCGCGACATCGAGTTCGAATGGGACCGTGAGGATAGACTGAAGACGAGGCAGTATCGCTCTGCGTTTCAGATACATCCTGTTACCCGGGAGCTCGTCTGGTTCAACCATGCCTTGTTCTTTCACCACACAAGTCTCGATCCAGAGATTGCGTCGGCGCTGATCGACGCTGTCGGGCTCGACAATGTTCCCACAGACACGGCGTTCGGCGACGGCGAGGCCTTTTCAAGCTCGGAAATAGAGGCCATGCGCCGCGCCGTCGCGGCAGCGAAGCGTCGGTTCCCCTGGGAGGTCGATGACGTGCTGCTGCTGGACAACATGCTGATGCAGCACGGCCGCGAGGCGTTCACGGGTGAACGCAAGATCCTCACTTTGATGGCCCGTCCTTACACTTCGCTGCGTGAACCACTGAGATCCCCACTCCAATTCTCTCGTCAGGAGCACTGAAATGGCTGCACATTTTTCAGCCCCCGTCCTGAAGCCGCGCCTCTATGAAAGGGGCATGAGCGATGGCCTGAAACCGGAGGGATACGTCGACCCTGACCGCGAATTCGTGGCAATTCTTAATGCTCCATCCGGCCCTGTCGAACTCGGCCCATGGGTTTCGGAGCACCGGGCCGCTCTCGAAACACTGATGGCGAAAGCAGGCGGCATACTGCTTCGGGGCTTTTCTTTGAATACTCCTCATGCCTTTGGCGAGGGGGTGAGAGCTTTTGGCCGCGATCGATTGCCCTATCTCGAGCGCGCTGCCGTCCGCTCTGAAGTGGCCCCCGGAGTATTCACATCCACGGAATTCTCCTCCGATCATTTCATCGATCTGCATCATGAAATGTCGTTTGCCAGAGACTTGCCGGAGCGCATCTTCTTTTTTGCCGAAACACTTGCAGAAACCGGCGGCGCCACACCGCTTGCCGACGAGCGGGCGGCGACTGCCAAATTCGATGCCGCGATCCTGAAAGTCTTTGAGGAACGAGGCGTCATCTATGAACGCAATTTTCGTCCGGAGATCGACATGGACTGGCGTTCCGCCTTTCAGACGCAGGATCGAGCAGACGTCGCCGCCTATTGCGAAGCCAACGGCACGCAATTCGAATGGCTTGGCCCCGAACATCTTAGGACACGACAACGCCAGAAAGCATTCGCAAGGGTGCCTGCGACGGGCGATAAACTGTTCTGCAACCACGCGCATCTTTTTCATACTGCGACCCTCCCGCCTGGCGTCCTCGCATCACTCATCGAAGAGTTCGGCACAGAGAACTTTCCTCGCCGCGTCTTCTTCGGTGACGGGTCACCCATACCCGATGCGATGATCCACGACATCCGGGCAGTTTACGCTGAGGAAACGCGAACCTTCGACTGGCAGCGACATGATGTGCTGGCGCTGGACAATCTGATCTGCCTCCACGGTCGCGCTCCATTCACCGGCAAGCGTACGACCCTTGTCTCCATGACGACACTGGTCTCGAGGGGTGTGTGATGAATTCCCAGATCGACACTGCCGAGACATCCGCACTGATCGAAGGCTATCCACTTTCACCCTTGCAGCAAGCCATCGCCGGCACAGGCCGCAGCGTTCTTCGGCAAGTCTCATCAGTTCAGCTCCGCTGGCCGCAGCCCGTAGACAAGAATGAAGTCATTGCGTTCCTCACGAAAAGGATCGCCTCTCAGGCAATGCTGACCACCCGTATCGTCACATTCGGTCAACCGCCTGTTTCTCTTCAGGTTCCGGGCGAAGGCCGTGTGGCCTGGATTTGCAAGACATCAGCAGATGCGTTCGAGCGACAGCTGATCCAGCCGTTTGACCGCGAGGCGACCGAAACACTTCGGATCCTGATGGAGGGAGATGACGAAAAGATCCACCGCCTCGCCCTGCTTGCCCCGACGGATGTGACAGACCCGGATGGACTTCTTCTGCTTCTTTCCAAGGAGGAGGCAATCCCGACACTGACCTACCAGCACTTTTCGGAGTGGGCTCTCCAGGCGAAGAACGAGAATACGCCGAAGAAAGTTGCTCCCCTCACGGATCTGGACCTGGGAGTGTCTCTGGAAAAGGGTATCTTGCAGCAGTCGAGCTCCATGGTGAGCCATTCAGGCCGCCTCGGATCAGCGGAAGCGTGTCTTGCCGGTCTTGCGGTGCTCGGACCCTATTTCGCCCAAGATCAGAGCGAAAGCATAACGGTTTCACTCAGTACTGATGGTCGCCTCTTCAGTGAATTTTCAGGCATGGCCGGGCCGTTTCGGCTTGGCACGCCGCTGACTGTTTCTCGGGTCATCCCGCAACTTCAGGAATCATCCAAGGCGCTTGAAAATCAGCTGGATCAAAACGCGCTTGCCATTGCGACCGGTGCCGCATCTGCCCCTGTCGATCCGCCCCTCATCATATCCATCGTGACAATCCCGGATCTTCACCCCCTGTTTTCCGCGGCCACTCTCTCCTTCCGGGAATGTCCGGCAGCGCCACTCGTTCTGTCACTACGCCTGTCCGACGGGCGGACTGATATCGAACTGTCGAGCTGCGTTTCCAGCCTTTCTCCGGCTGTACTTGCGGACCTGGCAAAACGGACGGCGGATGCGATCACACGCGGCGCCAGCAACAAGGGATGCAGCGGGTCGCAGCTTGCCGGTTTGGCACCTCCAGCCTTGGCGCCCATTTCGCCCATAAAGGGCACGATCTGGAAACGTTTCGAAGATCTTGCGCTCGACGATCCCACCAGAACGGCACTCATAGCGGATCGTAGCTATAGTTTCGGCGAAGTGCGTGATGCTGCCGAACGTCTGGCAAGCACACTTCAGAAGAAGTTCGGTCCCAAAGGACGCATACTCCTTTTTGCAGATCGATCCTTCGGCGCCGTGGTCTCGCTGCTTGGAACGCTGAGAGCTGGATTAACTCCAGTGCCGGTTCTAAGGGAATATCCAGACGAGCGGATTCGTCACATCGCGGCAAAGTCAGATGCACTTGGTGCCGTTGCGGAAGCGGGAGAGTTCGAGCGCGCAAGCCGGATCATGCCGGGCAAGGTCTTGCCTGCGATTGGGCACGAGCCCCAACCCATGGCCGATTTTGCCGGATCGGGTGAAGATGAAGCCTACATCCTCTTTACGTCCGGCTCTACCGGTGAACCAAAAGGTGTGGCTGTACGACAGTCGAGCGTCCTCAACCTCGTCGATGCCCTCAAGGACAGGATTTATGGCAGGACCGGACCTGGTCTGCGGCTTTCCATCAACGCACCGCTCGCGTTCGATTCCTCGATGAAGCAGGTCTTCCAGATCATCCTGGGCCATACCCTCGTGCCGGTGCCGGCCGAAATCCGTGCCGACCCGGAGGCGATGATCGAGTTTGCTGCTGATATGCAACTCGATGCGCTCGACGTGACACCGACCATCCTCAGGGCGATGATTTCAGTCGGCTTCGGATCGAATCCGGAGAGGATGCCTAAGCGCCTTCTGGTGGGTGGCGAAGCCTTCGACGCGGCTCTTTGGCGCGAAGCACGCAATTGGAGGAATACCGATACCTGGAACGTTTATGGTCCGACCGAGGCGACGGTCAATACGCTCGTCGCTCGCGTCAAGGACCATGAAGCCCCGACCCTTGGCTACCCCCTCGCAGGGATCTCGGTTGCGGTGGTCGATGCTTCTGGCAATGAGTTGCCGCAGGGAGCTGCGGGTGAACTCATGATCGCCGGTAGAGGTGTGGCGCTTGGCTATATCGGCGCTTCAGAAAAGGACAATCTGCGCTTCAGTTCGCTGCCAAACGGAGTCAGGACGTATCGTACCGGCGATTATGCTCGTCAGCTAGCCGATGGCACGATTGCCTTCATCGGACGCCGCGACGATCAGGTCAAGGTGGGTGGACAAAGACTGGAATTGGGCGAGATCCAAGCCTGTCTGTCGCGCCAGCCAGGTGTTGCAGAGGCTGTTGTCCTCATCGAAAAAAGTCAGGAAGGCAATCCGCGGATCGTGGCAGCTGTCGTACCGCGCGAAGAAAACAAGCTGCCGGATCTTCCCGATGCGGTCTACGTCGATCTGCCGACCGGGCACAGGATAGCAAGTCTTAATGCGTCGGAAACGCGCTATCAGTTTCGCGAGATCTTTGAAGACCAGATCTACACCGATCCTCGTATCATTTATCCGGAAGACGCAGTCGTCTTCGACGTGGGAGCGAATCTCGGCCTGTTTTCGCTGTTCGTCGCTTCCCACATACCACGGGCAAAAATATATTCATTTGAACCGCTTGCGCCAATCCGCGAAAAGCTGGCCAACAATATTGCAAGATATGCGCGCAACGTCACGATCTTGCCCTACGGCCTATCGGACAGGGAGCGCGAGGTCGGCTTTACCTACTATCCTGGCTACGCGATGATGTCCGGCCAGCGCGACTATGCCGATGCCGGGGCCGAAAAGGCCGTCATCACAACCTATCTTGGTAACGCTGCCAACGAAGGTGATGGCGAAGCCCGCTTGCTGGCTGACCACATTGAAGAGGTTCTCGAAGGCCGTTTCGACGCTCAGATCCACGAGTGCCGGTTGCGACGCCTGTCGGACGTCTTCGATGAAAACGGGCTGGACAGGATCGATGTCCTGAAGATCGATGTGCAACGGGCAGAGCTGGATGTCCTGCGCGGTATAGATGAGCGTCATCTTCGCAGAATTCGCGCCATTTCCATGGAACTGCACGACGATCCCTCCGGCGTGACCGCCGGTCGTGGCTCCGTCATTTCGAATATGCTGGAACAGGCCGGGTTTCAGGTCGATCTGCGTCAAGACCCGTTACTCCAAAGCACCGACCGCTGGAACCTCGTGGCCTGGCGGACCGATCTGGCGGAGCCTCGGCAACACATCACGATACCGTCTACTGTTCATCGCCTTTTCGGCGGCGTTACCAGCCGCAGTCTCCTGACAGCACTGCAAGCCGAACTCCCGCCCTACATGGTTCCGCGCGCGCTGCGCGTCGTGTCGCAAATACCACGCACGCCTCAAGGCAAGCTTGACAAGGCGGCGATCCTTTCCTCGCTGGAAGAAGAGACCGAGATGGATACAGTGTCCGTAAATAGCCTGCCACCCGTCGGTGACAGTTCTTCTAACCCACCGGCGATCCAGCCGGAAATCGTCACTCGGGAACAACCGAAAACGGAAGCCCTGCTCTCTATCTGGCGGGAGGTGCTCCGCAGACCTCAACTGACCGAGCGAGACGATTTTTTCGTCAATGGCGGCGATTCCATCCGCGCTATTCTCATGCAGTCGAAGGCACGGGCAGCTGGCATCAGCATCACTCTCCGAGACCTCCATGCCCGTCCGACTGTCACAGGTCTGCTGGCTACAACCGGTGCATCCGACTCGCAACCTCAACCAACGGTCAAGATTGCCGAGCCAAGCCCAGTTTCCGGGTCCCCTGCCGCTAATGAAGCAACGCATGCACTGCTGGCGATTTGGCGAGATGTTCTCCGTAGGCCTCAGTTGACGGAAGAGGACGATTTTTTCGTCAACGGTGGAGATTCCATCCGCGCAATCCTCATGCAGTCAAAGGCACGGGCAGTCGGCATCAACATCACTCTTCGCGACCTTCATGCCCGTCCAACGGTCGTCGGTCTCCTGGGAGGTTTGCGGCCGGCCCCCCATCCGTCCACAGAGATGGTTACTGCCTTGCCCTCTCCTGCAGCCGCCTCAGTCGCGCCGCCGGCCCCGGCGCTTGCGGTTGAACGACGGTGGCCAGCGACAGGCATGCAAAGGTTAAAGCTTTCGGCCACAGCGGCGAGACAGGATGCCCAAATCTACCATAACGCCACGATTACACCTGTACATCTGCCGTTTAGCGCCACGGCGTTTTCCGATGCCCTGGCAGCCATCCGAAAGGTCCACCCCATCTTGACGGCGCATGTCGCGCTGTCCGGTGATAGCGTCGATTTCGTCTTCAATCCGCGGCGCGCAAACGGAGATTATTCCTATCTCGATATTTCCGCTGCCGCGATAGCCGAGCAGGAACAGATCATAAAGGCAGAAGTCCTTGAGGAGCGCGAAAAGTCTTTCCCCTTGTCTGAGGGAAATCTGGTTCGCTTCAAGGTGATCAAGCGTAACAAGGATCGTTTCGATCTTCTTGTGGCAGAGCATCATGCTGCCCTTGATGGCTACAGTCTCAATGCCATCATCCGCGAACTGGTCGAACGGTTCCGCGGGTCAAAGGTTGAAACCACGGATGATCTCGCAGTGTTCGCCGCCGTAGAGGCCGAGCAAAATGCCACGGATCGATCGCAGGCGAGCAGAACCTTCTTCGGAGAAAGGCTCGAAGGCCTTCCTTTCCGGCCATTGGCGCCACCGCGTGCCCTCGCCGACAGCGCTGATATGCGACAGGTGGATGTCCTTCAATCGCAGGAAGTCTTTCGGCGCCTGAACCAGATCGAGAATATGGGCGATGTGTCCACCAAGGGCCTCTTCTTTGCGATGAACATCGAGGCTCTTACCCGCGCGCTTGGTGAGCGCCCGAGCCGCATCGGTGTCGTGTTTTCGCTGCGCCCGGAGGTCGAGGGATCCCTACTTGCGATTGGCAACTTCCTGAATGTACTGCCGGTACCGACGGGTCCGCGCACGGACCTCGTGGAGGCAGCAAGACAATTCGATCGGTTTGACCGTTCCGCCTTCCAGCATAGGGCAGCCTCATTCGAGCGCCTCGCAGAGTGGTTTGGTTCGGCAGCACATTTTGACACGGTCTTCAACTTCATCCAGTTTGCGGAACCGGACAGCAAGCGCGGGGATGTGCACGAAACGGAGCAACGGTTCTTTGCAGTAGACGCTATGGTTCCGCTCTCTGTCGATTGGGATCTATCCGGCGACAGCCTCGTACTCGGCTTCCAATACGATGCCAAACGTCTGGACGCTGCAACGGTGGAGCGACTGGCGTCCTCATTCAGGTCAGTTGTGGCCGAATGGCTGGGGCCGACCGCATCGAATGTCAGCGGAAACAGAACTCAGTCCATATCGCAGCTGCACGCGGTGCTGCGCGAGGCAATAGGCGAGCTACCCTCGCCGTCCGCTCGCCTGTCCGATCATGCCTTGGGATCGCTTGAAAAAGTTCAACTGGCGCGGAAGCTGATTGATCGGACGGGTATTGCCTTCCCATTGTGCGAGTTCCTGCCTTTGCAGACGCTTGGCGAACTGGAGCAATTCGTCGAGCAAAAAGCTGGAAATTCGACGATTAACTTGAGCTTCATCGAATTGACGGCACCCCGGCACGATCCACCCCGCTTGCGCATCGTCGGTTTCCAACCGGTCGGTGTCGCCGGATCCATCTTCGACCCTTGGTGCGACCTGGTCGGCGATGATGTCAGCATCCATGCTCTTCGTTGGCCAGAGTTTGAGGGCAATCCGGCAAGTCTCGGGTTCGAGCGGTTTATGGCTTCCCTCACGGAGGCGGTCGGGATGCTCGGCAACGAGCCAATGATCTTCGTTGGAGGTTGCTTCGGTGCAATCCTTGCCTACGAAGTGGCCTGCCGTCTGAAAGTCGGTCCACACGCGATGGTTTTCATCGGATCTGGTGCTCCGGCGCAGGATGCGCGGGCTCCTCTCTACCATGAAATGACGGATGTCGAACTGAAGGCTGAGTTGGTCCGCCTGAAGTCCATGCCTCAGAGCTTTCTGGAGAATGAGGAGATCCTGGTTCCCGTATTCAAGGCTCTGCGTGGCATGGCCGCCATAGCGACGACGTGGAGCCCTCGCCTTGATGTTCTGGCTGAGTGCCCAATTACCGCCGTCTGGCCTCAGCAGGATGCAGGCGTTTCAAAGCGTGCGATGCTGGACTGGGCTAACCTGACCTCGTCAGGTTTCAAACTGACGGAGATACCGGGAGAGCATGCGGTCCTGGTGGATGATCCACTTGGCGTCTGGAAAGTGGCGGAATTACAGAACCTCATCAGAACGCATTGATCGACATGCCCGATAAAGAAGCACGATCGGCGACGTCATCAGGCGCGCCGATCCGACCTCCGCAAGATGAACCGAAAGGAATTTGAAAATGCCCGTCATCACGTTTGAAGCAGGCGCCATGAGCGACGATGTCAAAGCAGAACTCTTGACCCGCCTCACTGACGTAGCAGTCGAAGTCACCGGCATTCCGAAGCATCTTTACTTCGTTTCGATCCATGAACTCCCTGATACGCATATTGCCGTGGGCGGCGTAAGCGTCGCTGACATCAAGCGCGACCTCAAATCCCGGCAAACCTGAGGACAGGTGTGCACCTCGACCTGATCGAGCCTTGAAGCCAGCCGGGAACCAATTTTCGATGAATATACTAGTACTGAGCCAGTTCTCGGAAGCCATTGCATATGCCTTGCCTGCCAGCAACGCAACGGTTCGCTTTGTGAGCCAGTTTTCAGGTTATGATCCGATTGAGGACCATAAATCGCAGCCGTTCGATCTGCTTGTAAGCTTTGGATATAACCGCCATTTGCCCGTGGACCATCCGCAGATGGCTGGCATCCGCGCAATCAACCTGCACACCAGCCTTCTTCCTTATGGTCGGGGCCTCAACCCCAACTTGACGGCCTGGCTGAATGGTGAACCGCACGGATTGAGCATCCATGAAATCTCGTCTGAATACGACAGGGGTGACATCATCTTTCAGCAGCGGCTGGTTGACTGTTTCGACATGGATGCGGAAACCTTACGCTCGACATACGAGCGCAAAATCGCTCTTGCCATCACGTTCCTTGCTGACGCCTGGCCCGATCTCGTTGAAAACCGGTATCGTGTCCGGCCGCAACCGCAGGGCTATGGCTCCTTGATGACGGCTCGCGCCCTGAAGGCCTATCGACCTGTTCTGGCTGAATACAATGATCGTCCGCTTCGTGACTTCATCACGGCCGTTCGTCAGGGGAAGATCGATCGACTGACGTCGGATCTCAGTTACTTTGCGAAGACACCAGCGGAAACTCTACAAGGCTCATTTGCCTGAAGTGAGCGCTTGTCACGTTGCGACGAGTACTTCAACGCCGCGCCGCTCAAACTCCTTCGCGACGCGATCCGGAATGCCATCATCCGTGATCAGGGACTGGATCACGTCAAGCGATCCGAGCCGCGTGAACGAGGAACGTCCGATCTTGGTGGAATCGGCTACCAGGTACACATGCGCTGCTGCCTTGATCATCGCTTCCTTGAGCTGAAGATCTGCAAAACTTGGGTAGGTGAGCCCTGCTTCCAAATCGACACCGGCGGTGGCAAGGAAGAGCTTACCGGCAAAGATGTTACTGAAATATTCGACTGATTTGTCACCCGACAAGGACAAGGTGGGCGACTTGAACTGCCCGCCCGGCATATGGACAGCAAACGTCGGCACCGCGCCCAGAATGATGGCAATGTTCAATGCGTTGGTGATCAGCGTCAAGTCGCGGCGGTTTGTCAGCCGCATGGCGATCTCGGTTGTCGTCGTGCCAGCATCGAGGATCAGCGTTTCGCCATCCTTCACCAGACCGGCAGCCAAAGCGCCGATCTTGCGCTTCTTGTCCATGTTCTCCTGATGATGCAGCGTCATGGTGCCGGTCTGCGGCGCTGCCGAATTCAAATAGGCGCCGCCATGCTCGCGCGTAATGAAGCCGTCATTCTCCAGGCGCTCAAGATCCTGACGGATTGTCGCTTCGGAAACATGGAAGGCGGTTGCCAATTCGCGAACGCGGGCCGAACCCTCCTCCTGCAGCCATTCGAGAATGCGCCGACGGCGTGGCTCGGAGAGCAAGCCGATCATGGATTCGGAAGAATCGTTCTCTGCCTTCGCGTCCATGTCCCGACAAACCTCAAATTCCGCAAGCAAACCGCAATGTTTCGATCTTAACCCACGGCTCCCTTACAACAAGTGCCCGCCGGTTGAAATCCTCATCACGCTTGACTTTGCAAGACGACCCGAGCCTGCAGCTTCTGCTGCACCTGATCGACCACGACGGCGGCAATGATCACGAGCCCCTTGATGACCGTCTGCCAGAAAGAAGAGACACCCATCATGATCAGGCCATCGGCCAGGATACCGATGACGAAAGCCCCGACGATGGTACCTCCGATGCGTCCGCGCCCACCGGACATGGAGGTTCCGCCCAGAACGGCAGCGGCAATGGCGTTGAGTTCGAAAGTCTCCCCCGTGGCCGGATGGCTCGCCTGCAACTGCGATGCAATGATCAGACCGACCAGGGCGGCACAGAAACCCGAGAACATGTAGACAAAAATCTTGATGCGATCGACATTCACACCGGAAAGTGCCGCACCCCGTTCATTGCCACCGACCGCATAGATGTGACGACCAAGCGGCGTGCGCGTTGCAAGATAGGCGGCGGCGAGTGCGACCACGACCATGATCCAGACTGAAAGCGGGAATCCAAGCAGGGTTCCCGAGCCGATTAGCTTGAACGTGTCGGAACCATAGTTCGGATTGCCCGAAAGATTCGGGAAGGTCCGTCCATCCGAGAAGAGCAAGGCTGCGCCGCGGGCGACGTAGAGCGTGCCGAGTGTGGCGATGAAAGGCGCAACATTGAGCTTGGTAATCAGCAGTCCGTTGATCAATCCGATGAAGACACCGACGACGGCGACAATCAGGCAGATCTCAATCGTGTTGAACTGCAGGCTCCAGCCGATCTGCAGGTCGATGCCGTAAAGAACCAGCCAGCCGGCAACCATCGCACACAGGCCGACGATCGAACCGACAGACAGGTCGATGCCGCCAGAGACGATGACGAAGGTCATACCAATCGCAAGCAGCGCGTTGAGCGCCACATGCTTCGATATGATCAGCATGTTTGCCCCGGTCAGGAAGTTTGGCGCGGCGAGCGCAAAAAAGGCGAAGACCAGGATAAGGGCGACAAATGTTCGCATCTTCAAGAGAAGCAGCAGCATAGAGGTTTGCGACGATGCGTCGGCGACTTTGCTGCCTTGGGTGATGACGGGACTGCTCATGAGGATTTGACCTTGTTGAGATTGGGCGTCGCGGCGGAGATCACCTCCGCTGCCGCGGCACCGGCCGGAAAGTCGCCAGTCAGCTTGCCATTCGCCATGACGAGAATGCGATCGGAAAGGGCGAGGACCTCTTCCAGATCCGAGGTAACGAAAAGGATCCCGAGGCCGTCAGCGGCCAGTTTGCGCATGGTTCGGAAGATTTCGGCTTTGGCGCCGATATCGATCCCCCGCGATGGCTCATCCATCAGAAGGATGCGCGGCCGGGTCATGAGCGCTTTGCCAATCACGACTTTCTGCTGATTGCCGCCCGACAGGCTGGAGACCGGATGCTCCATACTTGCGATCTTGATCGCCATGCGCTTGACGAATTCTGCAGCCTTTCCAG
Source organism: Rhizobium sp. Root149 (assembly GCF_001427345.1). Taxonomy (NCBI): domain Bacteria; kingdom Pseudomonadati; phylum Pseudomonadota; class Alphaproteobacteria; order Hyphomicrobiales; family Rhizobiaceae; genus Rhizobium; species Rhizobium sp. Root149. The sequence goes on along the minus strand of NZ_LMGD01000023.1, from coordinate 16,229 downwards.
CTTCCGCCTTCAGGCTCAGATGAAAGATACGCGTAAAGTCGCCGAGCGACGAAAGCGTCAGGTTTTCACGGATACTCATGATCTGAACCAGACCATCGCGCTTGCGGTCCTCCGGGATGAGCGCAAGACCACGCCGGATACGCCCGGATACGCTGCGTTCCGTGACGCGCTCTCCAGCGATAAACAGCCTGCCAGTCGACGCCGGATGCTGGGCCATGATGCACTCCAGAAGCTCAGACCGTCCGGCACCCATCAGCCCATAGAGACCGACGATCTCTCCTGATCGAACCGAAAGCGACATATGATCGACCACGTAGCCGCCAGCGGGACTGGGTAGAGAGACATCTTCGACGCGAAAGATCTCATCGCCGAGTGCGTGGTGCTCAGTCTTCGGAAATTCCTTGGATGCGCTACCGATCATGTTGGCGACGATCCAGGGAACATCGACGCCTTCCATGGAACGCGCGCCGGTGATCACGCCGTCCCGAAGCACGGTGATGTAGTCCCCGATACGGATCAGTTCCTCGAGCCGGTGGGAGATGTAGACAATGCCCACGCCTTGACGCTTCAGGTCACCGATGACGCGGAACAGTACTTCGACTTCGGTCGCAGACAGGGCGGACGTCGGCTCATCGAGAATGAGGATGCGAGCGTCCTCGGCAAGCGCCTTGGCAATCTCCACTATCTGTTGCTGGCCGATCCGCAAATTGCCCAACGGCGTGTCGGGATCAATATCCTGCTCCAGACGCTTCATCAGTGCCGCGGCAACAGCGCGCTGGGCACTCCGGTCGATATGGACACCACCGACCGTCTTCTCGTGCCCGACGAAGATGTTCTCTGCCACCGTCAGATTGGGAAAAAGATTGAGTTCCTGGAAAACAATGCCTACGCCATGACGTGCCGCATCGGTGCGGTCAGCGAAAACAACCGGCTTGCCGTCAAGCGCGATGGTTCCCCCGTTTAGCCACTCAACACCTGCAATCACCTTCATCAGTGTCGACTTGCCGGCACCATTTTCGCCAACCAAAACGTTGACCGCGCCCATCCGTAGATCGAAGTCAACATTCTTGAGAGCCTGTGTTCCCGGATAGATCTTGGACCCAGAGCGGATCGTCAGGCCGATGGGATGCGTTTCGCTCATGGCATGACCTCGATGCGCACAGGCGTCACAAGCGGCTTTTCGCCCGCAGAGCGAAGAACGGTCGCACCGAGAAAGTCGACCGTCTTGCCGTTCAACGGCTTATCGGCAGGTATGGTCGAAACAGCCCGATCGTTCAGCGCCCGGCCAAGGCGGGCATATTCGATCTGATCACGGAATGCGGAAAAATCATAAAGCGGCGTCACATCACGCAGCGCCGTACCTTTGACCACCGGGCCAAGCTGCAGGATCACATCAGCGGTCCCGTCACCGTCGAGATCAACTTCGGCCACGGCGGCCTTCGAGACGCGGTTTTCAACGATCACCTTGCCCCTACCCTTGACAGCGAAGTTCCACCCACCGCCGGCACCGCCGACACGCAGGCCGTACTGGCTGCCCGTGCTATCCAGTCCTGATTTCAGCGCATCGCGCAGCGCCAAGAGATCGACTGCTTTCTCCGACAAAGCCGGAAGAAGTTTCGCCTCGAAGCTTTCGGATACGAGCGTGGCGATGGGATCGGCAGCAGACGCGTCAGCGCTCTCCGTTTTCACCAGCTTGCAGCCCGACAGGCTCAACGCGACCGCAAGGCCCGTTGCAAACAACATGGGTTTCATCTTTGGACGACCACTTTACTCAGCTGGGATGCCCCCGGGGCGCAGACGCACCGGGGGACCTTGTGGACCATGTGTCAGGGCTTGAGAGCAAAGGTCTCAAGCTTGCCGGCATTGCTTTTGTTGATGAGAATGCAGTCCATCAGCTGCTTTTCTTCAACGCCGGTGGAGCCGGTCTTGATGAACTTGTGCGCCTGTTCGACGGCCAACTGGGCCTGTTGATAGGCAGGCTGCAGAACGGTTCCCTTGATGCCGTCCTTCAGGATTGAGTCGCGGACATCATTGGAGCCATCGAAGCCGACGACGATGACATCCTTGCGACCCGCCGCTTGGAGTGCCGCATAGGCGCCCATGGCCATCGTATCATTGCCCGAGATGACGCCCTTGATATCGGGATGCGCCTGCAGGATCGATTCCATGACCGTATAGGCTTCGGTCTGTGACCAGTTCGCGGTCTGGCGAGCCACCATCTTCATGGTCGAATATTGATCGATCACATCGTGGTAGCCCTTCGAGCGAATGCCCGCATTCGTATCCGATTCCTTGCCGACGAGTTCGGCATAGTTGCCCGCCTCCTTCATCAGCTTGACGAACTCTTCCGCCCCGAGCTGTGCACCTTGGTAATTGTTCGAGACGATCTGAGAGACAGCCACTCCGGTCGTTGTGATTTCCCGGTCGATCAGGAAGGACGGAATCCCCTTGTCCTTGGCTTTGCGAACGGCTGCGACGGAAGCGTCGGCACCGGCGTTGTCGAGAATGATTGCTTTCACTCCCGCAGCAATGGCCGAATCGAACAGTTCGTTCTGCTTATTGGCGTCGTCATTATGGACCATGACCATCGTCTTGTAGCCAAGCTCCTTGGCCTTGGCGGCCGCACCGTCGGCTTCTGCCTTAAAGAATGGATTGTCGTGGCTAGGCGTGATGATCGCGATGGTATCGGCCGCGTTGGCGAAGCACGGCGCCAGGCCGGACAGGGTCAGTACGCAGACGGATACGAGCAAACGGCGTGAAATTTTCATGAGAAACTCCCTCTCTCCCAGTCACCTCCTCGTGACTTGTCGTATTTTCTATCGATTGATTTCGATTATTGTCAATATATTTCTGTTCCTTTCTCAATTTACGCAGATTTCTCGGTGAGGTATCGCGGGTTGCGGGCTGTTATTTGGATATTTAAGGCAGAAACGAAAAACTTTGAAGGTTGCTTAGGAATTTCGCTTGTCGTTGTTTCGAATTTGTGGAAGATATCGACATCAAACGATACCAAATGAAATAAATTCGCAAAAATTCTGAGGGCGTGGATCGCGTCGGAGGCCCATATACACCGGGTTGGCGGATGGATTGCGGAACTGGAGGAGATAGACCATGACGACGCAACGCTTCGGTGCCGGGATCTGGCATTTTGCAACCTATGTCGATCGCTACGCGACCGACGGCTACGGCACGCCCCGCAGCGTCATCGACGCAATCGACCTGGCCGGACAGGTGCGCGACCTCTCGGTGGTCGATATCAACTACCCGTTCTTCGGAGGCGACTTCACCAGTGCGGAAATCAAGACGGCCCTCGACCGCAACAATCTCGGCGTTATCGGCATTACGCCTGAGATCTACACGCGGGAATTTTCAAAGGGCTCCTTCACCAATCCGGATGCTGGCATACGCAGGCGCACCCATGAGCTGGTGACGGAAGCCTGCGATCAGGTTCGCTATTTTGGCGCCGACTATGTAAAACTCTGGCCGGGGCAGGACGGCTGGGACTACCCCTTCCAGGTCGACTACGGCACCCTTTGGCAACATTCGCTGGATGGCGTTGGCCAGTTGGCAAGCGAAAATCCGGATCTGAAGTTCGTGATCGAGTACAAGCCGCGCGAGCCGCGGGTTCGCATGAGCTTCGGCTCTGTCGCCCGCACTCTTCTCGGTATCGAGAAGATCGGCCTGCCAAACATTGGCATTCTCCTCGACTTCGGTCACGCAATTATGGGTGGAGAATCCGCCGCCGACAGCGCACAGCTTGCCATCGACTACGGTCGTCTGTTTGGCATGGACGTGAACGACAATTACCGCAGCTGGGATGATGACCTCGTCGCTGGCAGCCTGCATCCGATCGAACTCTTCGAGTTCTTCTATGTACTCAGGAAGAACAAGTGGGAGGGTGTATGGCAGCTCGACCAGTTCCCCTTCCGCGAGGACAGCGTTGCGACCGCCAATCACGCCATCGACTTCCTGAAAGCCGCAGACACGGGCCTCGATACCCTTGATCTCGACGCTCTTAAGGAGGCCCAGAGCCGACACGATGCCATCTCAGCCTTGCGGATCGCTCAGAAGGCTCTCTTCGGCGCCCTCTGAGCGCCGGATGCTGTATGAGTCGCATCAGACGGAAAGGCTAGTTGAATGCTGAAGAACGATACCGTTCAGACCATCCGCGAGAAGGCACTATGGATGCGCCGTCGCGCCTTCAAGATGGTCCATGACGCCCAGCTCGGGCATCCGGGCGGAGACTTCTCCGCCATCGATATTATTGCCACGCTCTATTTCGGCGTCATGCAATACGATCCAACGAGACCGGACCTCGAAAGCCGTGACCGGTTCATCATGTCGAAAGGACACGCTACAGGCGCGCTCTACACCGCACTCTGTGCGGCCGGATATTATCCCGAAGATTGGCTCGCGACCTACATGCAGCCGAATTCGAAACTGAACGGCCATCCGAACAGGAACTATCTGCCGGGCGTTGAAACCAACACGGGACCACTTGGCCATGGCATGCCGGTCGCACTCGGAATTGCCATCGCCGCGCAAATCTCCGGACAAACCCATCGCACCTTTGTTCTGACCGGCGACGGCGAGTTGCAGGAAGGATCGAACTGGGAGGCGGCTATGACGGCCGGCCATCGCAAGCTTGAAAACCTGACGTTGATTGTCGATCGCAACCGTCTTCAGCAGGGCATGGGCACTGAGGATACAAACGGGCTGGATCCCCTTGATGAAAAGTTCGAGGCATTCGGCTGGGACACCGTGATGATCGACGGCCATGACATCGGCGCTCTTCTCGACATCCTGGCTGCTCCGCGCATTGGCAAGGATCGCCCGCTTTGCGTCATTGCCAATACAATCAAAGGAAAGGGTGTCTCCTTCATGGAGAACAAGGCATCATGGCACCATGGTGTGCCGAACGCTCAGCAGTATGAAACAGCCTTGGAGGAATTGGTCTGATGGCTGCTCCCGCCAAGAAACAGGAAGGCTTTCACGATTGCCGTGATGCCTGGGCTCGCGCGCTCGAGGAACTCGCCACCCGGGATCCGCGGATCGTGGCGGTCGTCAACGATTCCGTTGGCTCGTCGAAACTGGGCAGCTTCCAGAAGGCGTTTCCCGAGCGCCTCATCAATGTTGGCATCGCCGAGCAGAACATGGTCGGCGTTAGCGCCGGTCTTGCCAACGGCGGCAAGATTCCCTTCGTATCGGCAGCCTCATGTTTTCTCACTGCCCGCGCACTGGAACAGATCAAAGCCGACATTGCCTACGCAGGCTTCAACGTAAAACTCATCGGCCAGTCGTCCGGCGTCGCCTACGGTGAGCTTGGCCCGACGCACCATTCCATCGAGGATTTTGCCTGGCTCCGTCCGCTGGACGCAATCACCGTGATCGTGCCCGCAGACGCCTGGGAAACAGAGGAAGCGGTCAAATGGGCAGCAGCCCATGACGGTCCAGTCTATCTGCGACTGAGCCGCATGCCGGTGCCAGATCTTGATATCAGAGACCGCGTATTCCGCCCTGGAAAGGCTGAACTCGTTCGAGACGGTAGCGACGTCACGCTGATCGGATGCGGAACCACCGTGCATATTGCAGCGCTCGCGGCGGAAAAACTTCTCGCCGAGGGCATTTCTGCTCGCGTACTCAACATGGCGACACTCAATCCCCTCGACGAGCAGGCTCTAGCCGCTGCAGCGAATGAAACCGGAGCGATTGTGACAGTAGAAGAAGCCAATATCCGCGGCGGTCTCGGCGGTGCAGTTGCCGAATTCACCGCCGGACATCGGCCGGTCCCAGTGGAGCGGGTCGGGTTTCCTGGCTTTGTCGTCACGGGTTCGGTGGACTTCCTTTTCGAGCATTACGGAATCACGTCCGACGGGATCGCTGCGGCGGCGCGCCGCGCGATTGCCCGTAAACGGTGAGTGTGATGGCGCAAGATATCCCGCTGATCCTCGCCATAGACCAGGGTACGACCAACACCAAGGCCGTGCTCGTCGATGCCGCTGGCAAAGTTCTTGCCAAGGCGTCTGCACCGCTGGCATCGAGTTACCCTCGGCCGGGCTGGGCCGAACAATCGGCGGATGCCATCTGGGCGAGTGTCCAGTCAGTTATTGCAGACATCGTTTCGGGCGATCACGGTTTCATCGCCGGCATTGCCATCAGCAACCAGAGGGAGACTTTGGTAGTCTGGGATGCGGAGACCGGCGAACCGCTGGCTCCTGCCATTCTCTGGCAGTGCCGCCGGACAGCGACAGACTGCCATGCACTGATTGATGCGGGACAGGATGCGGCCGTCGCAGATATCACCGGGCTATCCATCAACGCCCTGTTCCCGGCTTCAAAGCTCGGATGGGTGATGGACAACATCGCGTTGGCGCGGGAACTTGCCGAAAGAGGGCGCTTGAGAGCAGGCACTGTCGACACCTGGCTTCTCTTCAAGCTGACGGCGGGCCATGTTTTCGCGACCGACCATTCCAACGCTTCGCGCACAATGCTTTTTGACACCGCGAAACTGGAGTGGAGCACGCACCTCTGCAACTTGTTCAAGGTGCCTGTCTCGGCGCTCCCGCAAGCCCTGCCCTCGAATAGTCGCTTCGGCAAAACCGCGGCAGGAACAACCGCGCTATCCGCCGATACGCCGATCCTGACCATGATTGGTGATAGTCACGCAGCACTCTACGGCCACGGCGTTCGCGCTCCCGGTCTCGTGAAGGCCACGTATGGCACGGGTTCGTCACTGATGACACTCACCGAAGGGCGCGTTTTATCCCGGCATGGTCTCTCGAGCACCATTGCCTGGTCCGATGAACGCGGCGTCGCCTATGCTCTCGAGGGCAACATCACCGTCTCGGCACAGGCAATCGCCTTCGCTGCGACCTTGCTCGGTTTGGATGGCCCCCGCGCATTGTCGGATCTCGCGCAATCTGTCTCTGATAGCGGCGAGGTGGTTTTCGTCCCGGCGCTTGCCGGTCTCGGCGCACCGCATTGGACCGATGATGCGACAGGTACAATCTCCGGAATGACCCATGCGACGACGCCGGCTCACATTGCCCGTGCGACAATGGAGGCCGTCACACTTCAGATCGCCGACGTCTTCAACGCCATGCAGCAGGACATTGGTATGGCCCTGTCTGGACTGATGGCAGACGGTGGTGCTTCGACCAACGACTTTCTCATGCAGTTGCAGGCCGATGTTCTGAATCGGCCCGTCCTGCGAGGCGACCAGCCGGAGGTCGGCGCTCTTGGCGCAGCTGCAATGGCATTTCGCGCTCTGGGCATTACGGCACCTCAGCCCTCCCATGCCCGTCATTTCGAACCGGGAACCATGCAGGCGAACGCTCGGATCACTCTGCTGGCGCGCTGGCATGAGGCAGTCACTCGGGTAAAGTCGCAAGGTCAGGTGCAAGGCGACAGCCGCCACCCTGCGCCTGTATTCTATTAAGCCACACCCGGATGATTGATCGTCAGGAAGTGGCGAACGACCGGCTTTTCCGGCCCCGAGTGGTAGGCAAGCACCTTTCCCTGCAGATCGGCGTCGGCGTTCGATACCCGCTTGTGCTGACGAAGGTGCTCAGCCCAGGACTCGACCATGAACCACTCGACGATCTTTTCAGGATCGGCTGAATCTTCGGTGACACCCCAGCCATAGGCTCCGTCACGACGTCTTGCATGCGAGAGGTGGTCGAGCGCGTGCAGGAAGGCACTGCGGTTTTGCTTCTCTATCTTGTATTCGATCAGGATCAGAACCGGGCCGCGGTCATGGGCAACAGGCTCTGCGACAAGCGGCTCCGGCCAGTGGTTTGATGGCACGAGGTCCGCATCGCCTGCCGGCAGTTTGATACGGTGCATGACGGAACCTGCGATCAGCAAACCCGCAGCGCCTATGAGCAGGGTCGACCGGATGCCGACCACCTCACCAACAGCACCCCAGCCGAGACTGCCAGCCGTCATCGCGCCGTTGAAAACAGTGAGATAGACGGCGAGACCGCGACCGCGAACCCAGTTCGGCAGTACCGACTGTGCGGTGCCGTTCAGCGTCGTCAACGCAGTGATCCAGGCGGCACCAAGAAAGAGCAAAACAGTGATGGCGACGACTTTTGGCGGTGCAAGCGCAAGAACTGCCATGACCATTGCCGTTATGATGGCCGCGCCGAGAAGCAGGCCGTCGGAACTCAACCGTTGCCGCAGCCTCGGCATCAACAGTGCTCCACCAATTGCTCCCGCGCCGACCGCGCCGAGCAGGATGCCGTAGAAGCTCGCGTCGCCACCCAAAAGTTGCCGGGCAACCAGAGGAAGGAGCGCCCAAACCGCGCTGGCAAAAGCAAAGAAGATCGCCGCACGCAGCAGAACCACATGCAGAGGCCTGCTGGAGCGCGTGTAGCGAAGGCCCGCCCGGAAGGCACCGAAGAAGTTTTCCTGAAGTGCGTCAGTGGCGTTTTTGGCACGCGGCCACCAGATGAGAGCGGCAATGACTACAATGTAGCTCGCAACGTCCGCCCCGTAGGTTATCCCAGCACCGAAAGCCGCGAGAAGCAAACCGCCCGCGGCCGGCCCGATCGAACGGGCGATGTTGATGCCAAGCGAATTCAGGGCAACAGCGCTCTTTACGTCTTCTCGCTTGACCAGTTCGGGCACGATTGCCTGCCAGGTCGGGCCCATCAGCGCCGCGCCAACGCCACCCAGAAAGGTCAGTCCGATCAGGGCACTGACCGACAGCATGCCCGTCTGGGACAGGACCATCAGCGAAATGCTGACCGATGCCAGAAGGAGCTGCACGGCGATCAGGAACTTGCGCCGGTCGAGGATGTCGGTGAGAACGCCTGCGGGGATGGCGAGAAGGAAGATCGGCAGTGTCCCGGCTGCCTGGACCAGGGCAACCGCGGCTGGCGATGCGGACAGGTCCGTCATCAGCCAGGAGCTTGCGACATCGCGCATGAAACTTCCGGTATTACCCAGAACGGTTGCTGCCCACAGAACAGCAAAGACTGGCTGTGCAAGAGGCGCAAAAGTGCCTCCGGGCGCTCTGGTCGGGCTCATTTGCCTGCTCCTTTGGTGAGGTCGTATGCGGCAACGAAAACGAACGCGCCAGCGAGACCCAGATGTTCGAAGAAGGCGTTCGTCGCCATCATGCGCTCCATTCCGGGCGTCATCTCCCAGAAGCGCAGGGCGATGAAGGTAGCGAGGATGGTGAAGCCAGCCAGGGCGAGTGCGCCGACCCAGCGGAAGAAGCCTGTGACGACCATTGCAGACGCCACCAGTTCAAAGACGATGACGGTGACCGCGAAGAAGGCTGCCGGATGCAGACCAAAATGATCCATCTCGGCAAGCGCGCCACCGAAGTCGGCGATCTTGGTCACCGGCCCCTGGATGTAGGCAGCGCAGAGCGCAAGGAGCGCGATCGTCCGTAGTGCGGATGCAGATGCAATCTCAGTGAGAATGCTGCGTGGTCTGGAGTAGGAGATAGCGGTCATTATCGCTCCTGCGATCTGGGCCAGCCGGTGTGAGCGGCTTTAGCGTTCGTCTGATGGAACAATAGTGTAGGAAATGGTTCCTTGTAACAATTGCATCAATAATTGGTACTCAATTGCGACTATCGCAATTATACGTCGCCACCCGAAACGCCAATGGGCAGCGGTTGCCGCCGCTGCCCATTATTTCATGGATGTTGGTAGAACCTCAGACTGCCCAGCAGGAGCAGCCGAGGGCGCCGAAGAAGCCCTTCAGATCAGCAATCGGCAGTTTAGAGGTCCAGGCACCGGCATGGTCATGGCCATGCACGCCGCAGTTGCTGGCGCAGCCGCAAGTGGAGATAGCCGTGCGACGCAGTGACCGGGCGCCAGCACCCTGCGGCTCTCCCCAGGCGGCATAACCGCCAAAGGTGCTAACCGGCGACCAGTCGGGCATGGCAGGCGGAATGTTGTTCTCGTCAAGCGATCTGAAGTCGCCCGCGCCATAGACGATTTTGCCACCGACCATGGTCAGTTCCGACACGATGAACGAGATCTCGTCTTCGCGGCAGGAGAAGAAGTCCTTGTCCGGCACCACCAGATCGGCAAACTGCCCTTTTTCGATGCGGCCCTTCTTGCCCACCTCGTTGGAGAACCAGGTGACTTTCTCGGTCCACATGCGAAGTGCGGTTTCCCGGTCCAGGCAGTTCTGCCGCGGATAGAGCTGCATGCCGCCAACCGTCTTGCCGGTCACCATCCAGGAGAGCGAGACCCATGGATTGTAGGAAGCGACGCGGGTGGCATCGGTCCCGGCCGAGACGTTGACGCCCTTGTCCAGCATCTTGCGGATGGGCGGCGTTGCCTCTGCCACGCCATGGCCGTAGCGCTCGACGAAGTACTCGCCTTGATAGGCCATGCGATGCTGCGTGGCGATGCCGCCGCCGAGGGCCGCGATCCGGTCAATCGATCGATCGGAGATGGTTTCGGCGTGATCGAAAAACCAGTTGAGACCTTCGAGCGGGATATCCTTGTCGACCTTCTCGAAGACGTCGAGCGCGCGCGAGATCGTCTCGTCATAGGTGGCATGCAGGCGCCATGGCCAACGGTTTTGTGCCAGAATGCGCACGACCTCTTCCAGTTCGCCTTCCATCTCCGGCGCCATCTCCGGGCGCGGCTGGCGGAAATCTTCAAAGTCGGCGGCGGAAAAGACCAGCATCTCGCCCGCGCCATTGTGGCGGAAGTAATCGTTGCCCTGCTTGTATTTTACCGAGGACGTCCAGTTGAGGAAGTCCTCCTTTTCCTGCTTCGGCTTCTGGGTGAAGAGGTTGTAGGCGAGGCGAACCGTGAGCTGGCTTTCGTCGGAGAGCTTCTGGATGACCTCGTAGTCATCCGGATAGTTTTGGTTGCCACCACCCGCGTCGATTACGCCGGTCACCCCTAAGCGGTTCAGTTCGCGCATGAAGTGGCGGGTGGAATTGACCTGATAGTCGAAGGGCAGTTTCGGGCCCTTGGCCAGTGTCGAGTAAAGAATGCCGGCGTTCGGCTTGGCCAGCAGCAGCCCGGTAGGGTTGCCGTTGGCATCGCGGGTTATCTCGCCGCCCGGAGGGTTGGGCGTCTCGCGCGTATAACCGACAGCGCGAAGAGCGGCACCATTCAGCAGTGCACGGTCATAGAGATGCAGCAGGAAGACGGGTGTATCGGGCGCGGCTGCGTTGATCTCCTCGATTGTCGGCAGGCGCTTCTCCGCAAACTGATGCTCGGTGAATCCACCGACGACGCGCACCCATTGGGGTGCAGGCGTCACGGCCACCTGGCGGCGCAGCATGTCCATGGCATCGGCCAGCGAACGAACACCGTCCCAGCGCAGTTCCATGTTGTAGTTCAGCCCGCCGCGTACGACATGGGTGTGGTTGTCGATCAGGCCCGGCAGGACGCGCTTGCCCTTGAGATCGACGATCTTCGTGCCCGGTCCGGCCAGCGCCATGATCTCGCGGTCGACGCCGACCTCCTGAAACAGGCCATCCTTGATGGCGATTGCCGTGGCATTCGGATTGGTCCGGTCGAGCGTCGTCACGCGGCCGTTGTGAAGGATCAGGTCAGGGTACATGCTATCATCTCCGGGCGGGTGTTGATCGGCAGCATTGGTCGGGGAGAGAAGGTTGGAAAACACCAGGCTCGATGCGCCTCCAAGAAAGGATCGACGCGTCGTCATCAGCCTTGATCCTTCGCATCCATCGTCGCGCGATGGGCAACCTCGTTACGGTCGGCGCCCTTTGGCAAATGACCGAACATGTGCGGCTTGATCTGATGAAGCCAGGAAACAGCCGCGGGCTCCCTGCCCCACAAGGTCTTTGCCAATGGGACGATCTGCTCCCCGACGAGAATGCCAAGAAGACCGACCAGCGCGATAACCGGAGGAGCGGGCGAGCGAACATTCAGGACGCCGTAGATCACGCCGACCAGCAGGCCGGCTCCGAGCGAGATGAGATAAAGTTTCATGGGACACCTATCCGGTTGGACGCCGCTCCGACGGATCGCCGGAGCGGCAGGACGATTGTTACTTCGCCGGGTTGGGTCCGATGCGMTTGCCGTGCTGGACGCGTTCATCCGCACCGTGCACCATGGTGTAGGCATAGTCGATGCCCATGCCATAGGCACCCGAGTGCTCCTTCACCAGCGCGGTNTTGCCGTGCTGGACGCGTTCATCCGCACCGTGCACCATGGTGTAGGCATAGTCGATGCCCATGCCATAGGCACCCGAGTGCTCCTTCACCAGCGCGGTGACCGCGTCGTAGGTTTCCTTGCGTGCCCAGTCGCGCTGCCATTCCAGCAGAACCTGCTGCCAGGTGACCGGGATCACACCCGCCTGCACCATGCGGTCCATGGCGCGATTATGGGCCTCCAGTGAGGTGCCGCCGGAGGCGTCGGCAACCATGTAGATTTCATAGTCGGAAACGTCATTCAGAGCAGAGAGGGCAAATGTCGTRTTGCAGACYTCYGTCCAGAGMCCGGAGACGACRATYTTCTTAGCGCCATTGGCCGCATTCTTCGCCAGSGCATCGCGAACGTTCTGATCGTCCCAGGAGTTCATCGAAGTCCGTTCAAGAATGTCGTTCTCGGGGAAGACGGCCAGCAGCTCGGGATAGGTGTGGCCCGAGAAGGACAGTGTCTCGACGGTGGTAATGGTCGTCGGGATATTGAAGATCTTGGCTGCCTTGGCGAGACCGACGACATTGTTCTTCAGCGTCTGCCGGTCGATCGACTGAACGCCGAAAGCCATCTGCGGCTGTTGGTCGATGAAGATGAGCTGGCTGTTGGCAGGGGTCAGGACTTCGAGCTTGGACATGGTTCTCTTCCTCTTGGTTGCGGCCCGCAAAGGGTGCCAAAATCAGGTCGCTGCTGACGGACGTTGTCTGGTCTGCCTGACCGTTTTGCGTCCCGTCTTGGCTGCTGAGATCAAACCTATTGCCAAAGACGCACGTCTGGAATTGCAATAAAAATGTCGAATGAATTGCTTTAGTTGAAACAATGACAATCGTGGTTGTCAGGCTGGAAGGTCGGTTGATCCCGCAATGCAAAGGCAATACTCCTGGCAGAAGAGTTGCTGAAAGTGAAACAATCCCATGAACGACTATAAAGCGCTGCGTACCTTTCTCCTTGCGGCGGAGAAGCGCAATTTTGCCCAGGTTGCGCGGGAACTCGACATGACGCCTGCAGCAGTCACCCGCGCCATTGCCGCGCTTGAGGCGGAGCTTGGCGTTCAGCTCTTCGTGCGCACCACGCGGCAGGTATCCCTGACGACCGATGGCGCGATCTTCGCGGCGCAGATACAGCCGGCGGTCAAGACGCTCGAGGATGCGCGGCGCGAGGTGATGAACGCGCACAAGGCGGAGGAAGGACGTCTGAGGATCAGTGCGCCGACATGGTTCGGCAAGGTCGTGCTACCGCCGATCCTGTCCAGCTTCAAGGCAAAATATCCGAAGATGTGCTTCGAGATCTCCCTCTCGGACGGGCTCGTCAACATCGTTGATGACGACTATGACCTCGCAATCCGCATCTCGTCGCAGCCTTCCGACAAGTTTACGATCTGGCGGAAAATCCGTGTCGTGCCGCGCATTCTGGTTGCAGCACCCGGCAGCCGCTTCGTTGACATGTCGCACCCGAATGAACTGACACCAGACGACTGCCTGGCCTATAGCGGGGAAAGCCGGAGGGAAAACTGGGTTCTGTCGGACGGCGGCTCCAGCATTGCCATTTCTGCCGGACGGGCATTCAGTGCCAATAGCGGCGAGGTGCTGGCAGACATGGCCGCAGATGGTGCAGGTGTCGCCTTGCTTCCGGGCTTCAATATCGCAGAGCATATCCGCAGCGGACGACTCGTGCATGTCTTCAAGGGTTGGGCGCCCCCGGATCTGTGGCTAACCCTGTACTACCCGCCTTATCAGGCTCTGCCGCCGCGTATCGCCTCCTTCTCCAAATTCTTCGAGGAGCAGGTGGCGGCGCATATGGTCATGCTGGACTGATAGGCGACGGGAGAGCTTCAAGCTTTGCCGCAACAAGTTTCTGCAACTGCCAAAGATTCGCGTCGAAGATTTGCCGTTCCGCAAGATCAACAACGGTGCGATGCAGATACTCCGCGCAGGATCCCGCAGGTCCACAGGCCTGGGCGATCAACCCGGCTGCTTCCTCGAGAGGCACATGCTCCGTCAGGGCCGACTGCCTGGGGCAGGCCCAGAAAGCCAATGCGCGACGGTTTCCTGTTCCAGTCCTGACCGTGACCCAACGGACCATGTCGCAGACTTCGGCATACCGGATTTCCCGCGCCAATAGCTTGCGCAGATCTTGGCTCTGCGTTGCATGAGGGAGTTTGAGGATAAGACCGGAACAGCTTCCCCCTTGCTGGAGAGCAAGCATCAGGCCCGGAGCGTCCGAGGTGGCACGAAGCCGTTCGATCCTCAGCGAGAATGCGCGGTGCCAGCCGAAGGCGACGGCATCGTCTGTTGCCGCAATCTCAAATCCGGGATTCCACATCAGTGAACCGTAGGCGAAGACCCAGATCTCCTCACCGCGCGCTTCTGTCTCAATACGCTGCACCAGGCCGTCGAGCTGATCAGACGAGATAGGCGTCCAATTTGGCTCCGGGCCTTCCTCTTCGACAGTCCTGAGCGTCCTGGCAACGAGGTCTGAGGTCAGATGCAAATTCGTTGGCGATCTCATTGTCGCGAAGGATGTTCTGGGCATTGTGAAAACCTGTTCTGGTAGGAGCGCCGCCGAAGCGCATGTGCTTCGGCGGCTCTTGGTGCAGCGGCTGTGTTATGACGCTGCCTTGACATCGATCACTGCTCGAAAGGTGATCTCAACGATCTGTTGGGGGAAGGCCAGTGCGCTCACGCCGATCAGGTTGCTGGCAACCGGCGGCCTGTCTGTGCCGTACATCTCCTTGCGGACCTTTGATCCGGCAGCGAAGGCGCTCGGTACGTCGAGGACGAAAAGCGTCTCTTCCACAACGTCATCAAGAGTAGCGCCGAATTCTGCGAGGAGCTTCTTGGCGTTGACGTATGTCTGGCGGATCTGCTGTTCCATCGGCGTGAAGTCAATTGGCCGGCCTTTATCATCGAGAACGGCTGGCGCAACGAGATTGCCGTCGCCATCGTGGCTCAACTGTCCGGAGATATAGATGGTGTCCCTGACCTGAACGGCCTGTGCGTAGCCAAAAGCTTGCTCCCAGGCGACGCCGAGGTTTGCGATTTTCTTCGTGTTCGACATGATGGTTTCCTATCGTGAGGCAGTGCGAGTGCGATCCGCGCATGCGAGCTAACAGGCTGGAAGACGGCGGGCGCGTGGGAGGCCGCGCCCACCGTCAGAGCTGTTAACCCTGCACAAACGCCAACAGATCCGCATTCAGCACGTCGGCATTGACCGTGAGCATCCCGTGCGAGAAGCCCGGATAGGTCTTCAGCGTGCCGTTCNAGCAGCTTGACCGACTTGTGAGCCGAATCTGCAATCGGAACGATCTGGTCGTCTTCGCCGTGCAGAACGAGTGTCGGCACGGTGATTGCCTTCAGGTCCTCGGTCTGGTCGGTCTCGGAGAAAGCCTTGATGCCATCATAATGGGCCTTGGCGCCGCCCATCATGCCCTGACGCCACCAGTTCTGGATGACCCCTTCGTGCACGGTCGCGCCATCACGGTTGAAGCCATAGAACGGACCGGCTGGCACATCCCGGAAGAACTGCGCGCGGTTTGCGGCCAGAGCGGAACGGAAGCCGTCAAACACTTCCATCGGCAGACCTTCCGGATTGGATGCAGTCTTGAGCATGATCGGTGGAACGGCGGAGACCAGCACTGCCTTGGCAACCCGGCCGGAAGGCTGGCCATGCTTTGCCACGTAACGGGCGACCTCGCCGCCGCCGGTGGAGTGGCCGATGTGGACGGCGTTCTTGAGGTTCAGATGCTCGACGACGGCGAAGGCATCGGCGGCATAGTGGTCCATGTCGTGACCGTCTGCCACCTGGGCCGAGCGATAGACGGAAACGAGAGCGCCCATGGCCGGAAACNCGGAAGCCGTCAAACACTTCCATCGGCAGACCTTCCGGATTGGATGCAGTCTTGAGCATGATCGGTGGAACGGCGGAGACCAGCACTGCCTTGGCAACACGACCGGAAGGCTGGCCATGCCTTGCCACATAGCGGGCGACCTCGCCGCCGCCGGTGGAGTGGCCGATGTGGACGGCGTTCTTGAGGTTCAGATGCTCGACGACGGCGAAGGCATCGGCGGCATAGTGGTC